>DAIUEW010000004.1:0-128613 GCA_036844925.1 Candidatus Sulfotelmatobacter sp. | reverse complement strand
AACATCAACCCAGAACTTACATTGCGATTGGTGCAGCAAATGGGGGCACTTCAGATGTACACTGCCTGAAGTGTACGGCACCCTACTCAGCATTTTTAAACTGCTTTCTGAGATTCTTACTGCCGCGTTTGGAATTCTCGGGCTGCTGACCGAATTCCGCGACAAAGACAAAAAGATAACTAGAACAGGCAAAATAGCCCTGGTTGGAATCCTCGCGAGTTTTCTAGTCGCGGCTACGACGAACATCCTAGAATTGGAAAAAAGCAAAGAAGACGCAATTGCCCATGAGAAAGAAGTCCAGCGACTTCTTCACCCTTTCGGGGATTTCCAAGTGACTTACACACTGGCGATTACAGAAGACCTACCAGACCAGGACAAAAGCGAAATTCCCGAATTGCACGCTTACATGTCCGGCTTGCAAAACTACTTCACGACTTCAAAGCTAGATGGACCAGACGGTTTCGTACTTCGTATGAGGGATGGTCGGGGAGCTTTTACACTTCCAGTTAGACGCTCTCCAGAAAATCTAGGTAAGATTCCCGAGCCTTTATCCAATGCAGGAGATGTTGAGGTTGTGGTGTTTCGTCCGGGGGCGTTCCCTTGCGACAAATTGACGGACGCTGATTTTCAAGATGTGGACCCGGATTTGGTTCTTGGTTCACGGCAGATACCATTAGCCTCCGATAACTCGGCGCTCTGGGTAGAGTACGTTTCTCAACCGCTGGCACTGGAACGAACATTGGATTTTGATCTTACGCACAATAGCGGAGTGTTGAGCAGCATCGAGGACTTTTCGGGAACAACCCTTATTTTCAAACATGCCAGCCGCGATTCCTCCCATTTCGTGCCCCGCGGTCTGAGGATAAGAATGGCGCGAGGGGTTTATATTGATTTGTCCGAAGAAGTCATGTCTGCATTTAAGACCGATGGCGAGGGGGAATATTGTTTTGCGGCAGCCAAAAACTAGTCTTCTTCTCCAATTTGTACGCTCACAAAATAGCGGCCATGTTAGCGTTAGGCAATCCAGACAATCATCTTTCCGGTTTGCTTTGCCCGATTGCCACGCAAACAATTCGCGCTTATGTCCGAAATATCCATGAAGTCGCTGAAGAAAAGAAGATCCGATTTCAAAATATTCAAAAGATGATTTGCGCGGGTGTCTTTGGCTCCGCGAGTGTGGGACACCGCATTAGGTAGTGCCTGATTAACGCATTAACCGAAAACTGAGTCACTACCAGATTTTGAATTCACTGTCGCAAAGGATCATAATTTGATAGCTTGCGCTGGCGAGATACGCGCATGCAGACAGCGCTCAAAACGACAGGGCTTGGAATTGCCGGATGCAAGGGCCTTACACAGTTACTTACACACTTTCACATGACGTAAACCTAACTATATGTATTAGCAATAATTTACAAGAACACGCATGGCACTTAAAATCCGCATGGGCGAAAGCTCTGTGGGGGTTCGATCCCCCCTCCCGGCACCAACTATGGTTGTTGGTTTTTTCCCAATTTTTCCACCCAATGTGACGCTGTCCATATCGAAGAATTGCAAAAAAAATAGCGCGAATGACGAAGCATAATGAGGATAAGGGACACTAAACCCGCGGGTTAATTCGTTCGGGGGTTTGCTCCCGGGCGCATAACAGCGTATAAGGCATGCAATAAGACCTCCGGCTGGGTTCTCGCAGTGGAAACTCAAAACGAAAACGCCGAACATGAGTGGATCGCGAAATACAGAGCTGCCGTCAATGAAATACCTGCGCAGCAGCGAGGGCTGGCCAAGATCCGCGCGACTCTGAGGTCTGCTTGGCGCAAAGCGATTTCGCCCCTTAACCGCGGTGTTGACCGGGGACCTCTGAAAACAGAATCACAGGCCGGGCGCAACTCCGTTAAACGTTCCGGCCTCCGACTTGAGAAGGCAACCGACCGCAAGCCGGCCATAAAGGCATTGGCCAAAAATCCACGAGCGGAAGATCGCGGTCGAGGCACTGCGAGCTAAACGGCGCACAATCTCTCTCGTACTTCGATTCGGTTCCATGAAATTGCTCCCGACGCGCTACTCTGTTTGGATGAGTACATACGAAGTACTCCTTACGAAGTATCGCAATACTTGAAGAATATCTTCATTCCCGCAACTCTTTTGTGGCACAATATCCCGACCTAGCCTTCCCCAGGTGAGGATGTGAAATCTTTTCTGTCTGTCCAGGAAAGCATTTGTCTGCCTTGAAAATGAAATTGAGAAGTTTGCCCAGCAGCCGGCAAGAGCGCTGAAGCAGAGAAAAGCGCTCAGCAGCTTTGCCGTCTCGAGTTGACAAGAGACGGCCATCGGTGTGGGTAACCAAAGTCAAATTTGCCTCAGACGGTTTGACAGCTTCAGTAGTGCGTTGCCTAATAGGGGAATCAAGTGCATATTGCTCCGGCCCGGCCAGGTCTGATCGTAATCGATGGTTCCCTCAGCGTCTTTGCCTACAACGGAGAGGCGCTACAGATCCTTACGTTTCCAGATCAACCGGACGAGATTCCCCACTTGGACACATGGCTGAGCAACAAGATCCGCTCTAACCTTGTGGAGAGGCGAACTCCATCCGGGTTTGCCGGCGAATTTCGATCTGCGAAACGGACATACCTGTGTCGATCCTTCACCCTCGACCGCAGCGCAATGCAAGGCAACGGTACTGGATCTCCCAAGGGATTCATGGTGGTCATGCTCGAGAGGCAAAGCAATGAAGCGGTCACCATTGCCGAGGTTTCCGAACGCTTTGGTTTAACTGCGCGCGAACAAGAGACAGTACAGTTCTTGCTGGAAGGGCTTACCAGCAAAGAGATCGCAGAGCGCATGAAGATCAGTCCAAACACGGTAAAGGCATTTATTCGGCTGGTGATGGTCAAAATGAATGTCTCGACGCGCTCAGGGATCATTGGCAGGATCGTAGGCAAGAGCATGCTCGAAGCGGAGAGGCGAATTCAATAGTTACTAAGATGATTCCAGCACGGTGAGCTAGCAGCAATGCGTCGTGTCCAAATCTGTGATTGCATCCCCGAAAATATCCTGCTATAAGTTCTGCAACTCCAGCCCATCGAAATCTTCTTTAGGAGTCGGCAATGAAGAATGTATTCGCGGTTCTGCGCGAAAGAGAGATGGATCTGGTCCGCGTGCGTGAAGAGGTAGAGGCGCTCCGCTTTGTGATTCCGTTGCTTGCCGAGGAGACGGCTTCAGCTTCGGCAATGAAGGATGTCTCCGCGATTTCCTCGCGGTACAGCAACAAATGGCCCCTCGATGTACGCGCGAGCACTCCGTAGTTCTCTGGGAAGTTGTCGCGTACCTGACGGAATTCCCCATTCGGCAGGAGTAGTTAATTGGGTTAAGCCACATGGGGGATTGTATTACCGTGGGTGCAGTGTAGAGTGTTGAGGCGCGAGAAAAGGCCGAGTATCCTCCCCCACCGGCTGCGCAACTAAGGAGAAAACTAAAATGTTTCGAACACCTACGCTTATGGCGTTCTTGCTCGTGGCGATGGTCGCAGGCCTGGTGCTGGCAGGGTCGGGGACCGCATGGGCACAAAATTCAACGGATGTTTTCTGGGTCGCGTACTACAGCGGCGGTGCAACTACTCAAGGGGGGCCCGGCCTTGGAACAGTTCAAGTCGTCAATCCCGGCGTCTCTGGCGGCACCTTGTGCGCGGATATCTATGTGTTTGACCCGCGCCAGGAACTCAAGGAGTGTTGCCACTGCAGAATCACGCCGGACGGATTGCTGACTCTTCCGGTTGGTTTCCTGACCAACAATCCGGCAAACGGACTGTTTGGTACGAACGGCGTGATCAAGATCGTCTCCGACTCCGGAGCGAACTGCGCCGAGGCATCCCCGGTTCCTACTCCGGAACTCCGCGCTTGGACTTCAAATCCCAACAACGCCACCCTGGTTGAGTCCGAGTTTGAACCGACCCCGCTGTCCGCTCAGGAACTCTTCGACCTGGAAGTCCTCTGCAGCGGTATCCCGAACCAGACCGGGCCAGGAGTCTGCGCGGAGCAGAATCCGGCTTGCAACAACTGAGACCCGATGCGGTAGCGACTTGAAAACCCCAATGGGGAGATAACGCCAATACGGCGATAAAAGGAGATTTTCGATGTCCCGAACATGGATATACACGCTAGCGGTTCTCGCAATCGCGACCGTACTTTGTGCCGGTACCGCTATGGCACAGATTCCGGACGATGTTTACTTCGTCAGTTACTTCTCGAACGCTCGTGGCACGTTGGATGCCACCGTGCGTATCGACAACCCTGGTGTGGACGCTGGTAAGAACCTTTGCGCCTACATCTACGTCTTTGACAGCGTTGAAGAGCAGGTGGAATGCTGCGGTTGCTTGTTGACTGCGGATGGTCTGCGTACGATCTCAGTAAACAACGGCTTGACTGACAACCCTTCGAGCGGCCCGCTCAACAAGCCCGCGAACGGCGTCTTCAAGATCGTCTCGGGAGCTCCGAACATCGGTGGAAGGGGCTGCGATCCGACGGGCGGTGCAAGCTTGTCCGGCGGCTTCAAGAACAACATCATTCCGACCCCCGACGTTCGCGCTTGGGCTACCCACATTCAGGCTAATGGCGGAACTTCCGAAGAGGAATTCTCCGACGCTACCCTGACCCAGACGGAACTCAATCACCTGCAGGACACATGCTTCCAGCTTCGCCAGCTAGGTAGCGGCAAGGGTGTTTGCAGCTGCGGATTTGGTGACTAACTTTAACCTGCCTTGAGGGACACTCCTCCCCCGCCCCTTGGGTTTTTCTAGTTCGCCTGACACTGGTCGCTTGACCGGTGTCTGGCGGGTTGTTTGAAGTAAAATCTCGCGCGTACACAATGAGGGAGGACTCCATGCGTAAAATTCTGTTCTTATTGGCGGTCGGATTGTTTACATCCGCTGCTTTCGCTCAAAGCTTGACGCTCGCCGACAACACGGTCGTCGCCGAGGTCAACGGAGACAAACTAACCACAGCGGATCTTGAACACCAGGAAGGAAGCAAACTTCTTCAGTCCCGCTATGCATATTATGAGGTGCAACGCAAAGCGCTTGACGAGCTGATCGATCAGCATCTGCTCGAGATCGAAGCCCACAAGCAGAACCTGACGGTCGAAAAACTGCTCGACCGTGAAGTGAACAGCAAGCTTCCCCCGGATGCGACTGACGACCAGTTGCAGGTGTATTACGAAGGCTTGGAGACGGACAAGCCTTTTGATAAGGACATGAAGGATAAGATCCGGCAGCATATTCACGATGCCCGGGTCGCCAAACTGAAGACCGCGTATCTCAAGACTTTACGCAGCCAGGCCCGGATCATGGTTGAACTTGCACCACCCGAAGCTTCAGTTAGTATCGCTGGAGCGCCGCTTCTTGGACCCAAGAACGCTCCTGTGGTTTTGGTTGAGTTCGCCGACTACCAGTGCCCATACTGCCAAAAAGTTAACCCGGACCTCGAGAAATTGCAGAAAGAGTTCGGGGACAAACTGGCCATTGCCTTCAAGGATTTTCCGTTGCCGGCGCATCCCTTCGCGGAGAAAGCCGCAGAGGCCGCACGTTGCGCAGGAGAGCAGGGCAAATTCTGGGAGTTCCACAACAAGCTTTTTGAGGACAAGAAGCTGGAACCCGCGGATCTGAAGCAGGAAGCAACTGCCCTTCAGTTGAATACCACGAAGTTCGATGCCTGCCTGGACTCGGGAGCGGAAGCAGCCGTAGTCCAGAAGGATGCGGGAGAAGGCAAAGCCCTCGGCCTTGCCGGCACACCCAGTTTCTTTGCCAATGGCCACTTCTTCAGCGGGGCGATGAGTTACGACGCGCTTCGAGACATGGTCGCGCAGCAGTTGAAGGCGCAGCAGGCCAAGGGATCGCAGTCGTCCATCGGGGAAACCTCACCAATGGAGTCCTCCCTGAGGTGATTTCCTAAATGACGGCTACGTTTGGATGCGGGCGCAAAACGCGCCCGCATCCAAGTTCTTTTTGCACGCTGGACGATTGTTGAAAACGTTACGCCATCAAAGTAAGCCTTCCCCCAAGCGAATCAATGGTGGGCTAGCCCATTTGGATTAGCCTATATTATTTAGTTATTGGCTATTGACGCGTTGTAGGTCTTGCCCCACAATACAGGCTCGTATTTGAAGGGCGTCTTGTTCTTTTCCACAAGCAGCCCATCTGCGGTTGGCCCTCCCCCCTTAAACCAGGAGCCAGCAATATGCGCAGGTGTGGTGTGGTTCTGCCGCGGGTCTTCGGGCTTGCGACTATATTCATCGCGTTACTCTCCATTTCAGCGCCGGCCCAGACGGTCGAGACCACGTTTAACGTGGGCGTTCAGCCTTGCGCGGTTGCGGTCAATGTCTTCACCAATCAGATCATCGAAGCGAATTGCCTTGGTGACACGGTAGAGGTGATCTCCGGCATCAACAACTCTGCCAGGGCCGTTACCGTCGGAACCAGTCCCGCTGCCCTCGCCGTAAATCCTCTCACTAACAAGATCTACGTTGCGAACAGCCAAAGTGGCACGGTCACCGTGATCGACGGTGCCACTCTCAAGACGACGACGGTGGCGGTTGGTTCGAATCCACGCTCCATTGCGATCAATGAATTCACGAATCGCGCCTACGTTGCCAATAACAGCGATAACACCGTCACCGTAATTGATGGTCTGGAGTTCAGGACGACAACGCTGAATGTGGGAGCGAATCCCATTGCCGTGGCGATCAATCCGGTAACGGATCTGATTTATGTTGCGAACACAGGAGGCACCGTCTCTGTTATCAACGGAGCCGATAATCATGTCGCTACGGTCCCGGTTGGAGTGTTTCCGCAAGCGGTTGCGGTGAACCCAGTGACGAACTTGATCTATGTTGCGAACAGCGACAGCAACACGGTAACCGTGATAGATGGCACGACTAACCGGTGCACGAAGGCGAATCCATGCGCGACCATCAATGTGGGATTCCTTCCTGTCGCGATCGCAGCAAATCCAGCTACAAACCAGATCTACGTTGCGGACAACCTCAGTTCGGATGTGAGGGTAATCGACGGGCTTACCGGGCTCACAACGACAGTGGGTATTGGATACAATCCCAACGCATTGGCTGTGAATGTTTCGACCAATCAGGTCTACGTGGCTAGCACTGTGACCGGTAACAATGGCGCGGTCGTTGTTCTGGATGGAGTGACCAATCAACTTACCTCAGTGTCCGTTGGGGCCCACCCTTCCGCGGTAGCCGTGAATCCTCTGACGAACCGAGTTTACACCGCGGATACGAACAGCAACACCGTGACAGCAGTGGACGCCGATACCAATCAGTTCATCAGCGTAGGATCGGGAGGAAATCCTCAGGCTGTGGGGACGAATCCCGTCGCAAACGTGATTTATGCCTCCAACGCGGGCGACAACACGGTCACCGTGATCAACGGCGCCACGGATCAGACCACAACGATCAATGTGGGAACACAGCCCTCGGCGCTGGCCGTGAACCCAGTCAGCAATCAGATTTACATCGCGGACAGCATGGGCAATACGGCAACGCTTATCGATGGGCTGACCACGGAGGTGAATACGCTAAACGTAGGAGTGAAGCCCACCGCAGTTGCCGTGAACCCCGTCACCAATCGCGCATACGTGGCGAATACGGGAGCTTCTACAGTTACGGCGATTGATGGGAAGACCGGGCAGACCACGACGCTGAACGTGGGGATGAATCCCGGCGCGATCGCGGTCAATCCGGCCACCGATACAATCTACGTCGCCAATAGTGCCGACAACACGGTAAGTGTGATCAACGGAGTGACAGGACGGGCCGCAACTGTAAATGTGGGAACGACTCCGAGCGGCGTCGCGGTTAATCCCGTCACCAACCAAATATACGTGGCGAATTCCGGCAGCAACAACGTCAGCGTGATCGACGGGCCATCTAACGCAGTCACTAATGTGCCGGTGGGTACGGCGCCGGTGGCCGTCGCTGTGAATCCCGCAACCAACCGGATTTTTGTGGCGAATTCGGGCAGCGGCACAGTTACCGTAATTCGCGGTGCAACGAACGACACCGCCACGGTGACAGTGGGGACTTCACCCATCGCAGTGGCTGTGAACCCGGTAACCAATCACATCTATGTCGCGAATTCTGGGAGCAACACGGTCACGGTGATCGACGGTTTGAGCAACCAGACGAGCAGCGTGCCTGCGGGAACGAATCCTTCGGCGTTGTCGATCAACCCGATTTTGGGCCAGATCTATGTCACGAACTCCGGCAGCAATAACGTGACGGTGATCGCGGAGCAGCGCGTGGGAGTCCTTCCGTTGGCAACTGCCATCTCGGCTCTTGCTGGCAACGTGACGGTCGAACGCACGCCAACCTTTACGCTTTCTGCCACTGGTTCTTATGCCCCCGCGAACCCCCCGATTCTGGGAATTCGCTACCAGGTTGATTCTTGGGAGGGAGTATGGCAGGCCGCAACGTCGTCGGGGACCGGTTTCACCGCTAGCACATCTGCCCTGGCATTGGGGCCGCATGTGCTTTACGCGGTTGCTGAGAATGGACAAGCGGCCGCCACTACCGGATTGGACCAAAACATCGTCGGGAGCATATCGGGGTATTTTTTTACGGTAATGCAAGCGCAAGCGAACACTGTGGTGAACTCCAGCTTGAGTTCGTCCTCTGATGGAGCATCGGTCACATTGATGGCGTTAGTGCAAGCTGTCGCGCCAGCGACCGGGATTCCGACGGGAAACGTGCGCTTTCTCGATGGTGCTACAGTTCTGGCAAGTGGAGTGGCGCTGGATGGGAGCGGGCAGGCGAGTTTCACGACCTCGTCCCTGACTCCGGGAGCGCACTCGATCACGGCGCAATACTCTGGCGATGTAAACTTTGTAAGTAACACCTCCACTCCCTTCAGCCAGCTTGTCGCTCACGAACCATCGGCCGTGATTCTGACATCGAACTCGAATCCCTCGGTTTTCGGCAACGGGGTGACGTTCACCGCTGCGGTGCAGGCGGCTGCGCCGGCGACTGGAATTCCGACGGGGACAGTCAGCTTTTTCGATGGAAGCGCGCCTCTGGCGAGTGGAGTGGCGTTGAACGCGAATGGGCAGGTGAGTTTCAGCGCCTCTTCCCTGACACAGGGCACCCACTCGATCACGGCGAGCTACAGCGGCGATGCGAACTTTGCCGGAAGCACGTCAGCACCAATGAACGACATTGTGAATTCCCCCGGTCTAACACTTGCTCTTTCAAAGAATTCGTTGAGTGTGACGGCGGGAGGAGCCGCTAATTTCAATGTTAATGTCAGCTCCAATGGCGAGCTGCTCGTGCCGGTCACATTTGCCTGCAAGGGATTACCATCGAATGCCACTTGCGAGTTCAGTCCTTCTTCGCTCAGCCCCAGTGCTCTGCCGGGCAAAGTGATGGTCACGATCGGTTCGAGTTCCGTTGCGAAACTATCCGCACCGCACAACGGGATCGGCGGACTCTGGTTCGGCTTCGCTCTCATGGGTATCGTGTTTGCAGGGTTGGAGGGACGCTCGTATCGCACAAAGGTTACCTTAGGAGTCATCACGATGTTTGTGCTGATGGGTATGCTGTTGGGCTGCGGTAGTGGCGGCAGTAAGCCTGCTGTCGTTAGTACTCCAACCCCAACCCCGACCATTTCGTCGGTGACGATAACGGCCACTTCTGGGGGCCTCAGCGCGGCGGCTAATCTCAGCTTGACGGTGATGCCATGAGGCTGGGCGCCCCGTGCCAGAGCCGATATCGTGTGAACGTTCTGGAACGGCCAGGAGGGGCGACTCGGCGAACTTCTCAGCACAGGTTTTTGTGGGATTAACTGGGTGTGCAATTTCGTTCATCTTGACATTGATCATCGCCGGGCGCAAAATGAGGGGCGTTTGATTAGCCCCCGCAGGGTCTGCAGGAGGGGCTAACAAAGCCTTCTAACACCTCCCCACGGTAGTTTCCAGTCCCAAATACTGCATTCAGGAGTTCCTTTTGCTGCGTGAGCATAAATCAGCACCAGGCTTACTGTTGGTCGATGCGACTACACTGAAGCCCTTCGCATTCAACTCCGAAGTGCTTCAGATTCTCGCTTACCCGGCCGACCCGAGGGGAATCAAGCACGTGCACGTATTTCTCACGGACTTGATAAACGCCCAACTCATTCGTCGAAATGCACCGGCCCCGGGCTTCGCGTCCGAATTTTCGTCAGGCAATCGGAGATACAAGTGCCGCGTCTTCCAACTTGAGAAGCAAGGGAACGGCTCATCCGCTCCGGTCGCCCTATTGTTCGAAAGAAGTCCCTCGACCGATGCCGCCCTATTTCAAGTTTCCAAGGAATTCAACCTCACTCCCCGTGAGCAGAGGACAGTTCAACTATTACTTGATGGATTGACCAGTAAAGAAATAGCATGTCGGATGAACGTGAGTCCTAACACGGTGAAGACGTTCTTGCGCTTGATTATGGTTAAGATGGGAACTTCGACACGCTCGGGCGTCTTAAGTAAGCTGTTCGACTGCCGAACGGCGGGGTATACCGCAAATCCGTAATGCGCAATAGGAGTACCGCAACCGTCTCAACAATCAACATAGAAACTGGATGAGAGCATTGGGTTCCTTCCTTGTGTTTTTTCTGCTCTGGGCCGCTCCGTTGATAGCGGCGGCCGGAGGCCAACTGACTCCTGTTGCCGCAATGACTTCGGCACGAGCGAAGCATTCCGCGACGCTGCTTTACAATGGCAAGGTTTTGATCGCCGGTGGGATTGGAAGTGGCGGGGGTCTGCTCGCGAGTGCCGAACTCTATGATCCTGCGACTGGGAAGTTCACGCCAACCGGTGCCATGGCCCAAGCTCGTGCAGCTCACGGCGCCGTTCGATTAACCAATGGCACGGTTCTGATTGTGGGAGGCACGGGACCAAAAGGAGCACTCGATAGTTGTGAGCTTTACGATCCCACCACCGGCCAGTTCTCACTGACGGCGAGCTTGCATACTCCGCGAACGGAGGCGAGTGCAACCCGGCTACAGGACGACCGCGTTCTGGTTGCCGGAGGCATCGGTTCCGACGGCCAGAGCCTAGCCAGTGCGGAGATCTATGAGCGAAACGCGAAGTTTGTTTCCGCTTCAGCCATGTCGACGGCGCGCACCTCTCATAGCGCCACACTACTACCTCACGAACGGGTATTAATCGCGGGCGGGGTACAAGCAAACGAAGCCCTTAACAGTGCCGAACTCTACGACGCCGAAGCGAACCGGTTCATGCCTCTTCCCAAGATGAGCGTCGCCCGCGAGCGGCATGCGGCAGTTTCGCTTCCGGATCAATATGTCCTTATTGTTGGCGGTATGGACGGGCGCAACCAAAAGGGCATTGCAACGACCGAGATGTTCGATGTCGAGAATAAGAAATTTTCGGAAGGCGGGTCGATGCTTCAACCGCGTTTCGATATCCCTGAACCGATCGTGCTCGCAGGCGGCAAGGTGCTGGTGGTTGGAGGGGCCGGAATCAACGAAATTTACGACCCCGCGACCAAGACGTTCACAGCAGCCGGGGGCAAGACCGAACGCACGCGCTGGTTTCAGAGCGTAACACTGCTCTCAGACGGCAAAGTCCTGGTTAGTGGAGGATCCGACGAAAAGAAGCGGAGTACGGCGCAGGCCTGGGTTTACACCCCTTAAATGCCAGTCAGAACCCGTGGGTTTGATTCACCCAGTTTGATTCACGTTGAGGGTTGCACTGCTGAGCTTCCGCACTTGTTCTGACGTCATGCCATACAGCGGCGGACTCGGCACTTCCATTAGCGACAGGTAAATGTAAAGTTGGCCTCGATGGTGAACTTCGTGTTCGATCATCAAACGCAGCCACTTCCAGGATGTGATGGAAGCCCCGTCAGGCAGGGTGCACTTGCGGTGCAAGTCAGTCTCGCTTAAACCGGATAGAATTTCTACATCTTCCCGATGCAGTCGTTCCGCGAAGTGCACGATTTCGTCGTGACTTGCAGCGAGAGCCTTGCCGCAGCCGGCATAGGCGCTAGGGTTGCCTCGCGCGATCTCGATAAATATGTATCGATTGGCGGTCGCGATGTGCCGGACCAAATCTCCCACCGTGAATTTTCCCTCGCGAAATTGCCAGTCCACTTTGTCACGAGGGATCGCGCGCACCACGTTCATGGTGCGTTGATGAACTTTATCGAAATAGTTGAGGAACTCGCCAATGTCGCGGATCTCCATTGGGATCGGCCTCCGGCGTTCTTGGATGATGACTTTCCGGATTGCGATTCAACTTGCGCTTAGGGAAGGCTGACTCGTCCGGTGGTTAAAGCCGCAGAGGCGCGCCCATACTTACACTCGGCTTCACTGGGATGCGGAGAGGTGTTGATTCGCTAGTTTTCCGGCGGAAGCTAGCTCGTCTTGGTGGGATTGTCGGCGACTCGAATCGTGAAGTTGACGGTAATTCTGGCCTTCGTTTCTACGGCTTGTCCATTCTGGAGAAAAGGTTTGAAGCGCCACTGCCGCACCGCTTGTTGTGCCGCTGCAGTCAGGATGGAAGGACCGCTAAGCACTCGAAGGTTCTCGATGACGCCATCCGTGCCGACAACTGCTTCCAACACCACCGAACCCTGCACCCTGGAACGTTGACCCAGTAAAGGATAGGTCGAATCAAGCGGCTGACGCAGCTCAGAGGCGCTGGCAGGAAGGGGTTCGCGTTCCGCCGCATTCGTGGCCGGACTTGCCATCGCAGTCGTGGCTTTGGTCGCCCGGCTTGCATTGCCGGTAATTTCCGCGACCGTGACGTTACTTCCAGGATGAACGGTCTGGTGCTTGTCGCCAGCGACCACTTCGACATCCAGCGGAGGAAGCACAACCCGGTTCGTAGCCACCACCGGGGCTTCAGGTTTAGCAGCCTGTTCGTGAGACGGCGCTTTAGCGGCCAGTGTAACGGATGTCTTTGGAGCAGGCTGGTTCTTCGGGCTCTTTTGGTTCTTCTGGTTCTTCGCAATTTGCACCGGTACCGGTGCTGCTGCTGGCGGTGCGGGCGCCGTCGGAGTCGCGGCCTCGCTTGGTTTGGCTGGCGCCGGCGCAGCTGCGGCGGGCGCTCTCGCCACCGTCTGCGAGTTCGGAGCCTCCGATTCGGCTTCGTCCGAGCCAAACCAGAAATCGCTATCCTTTACCAGCACAACCGCCAGGACAACCAATAGAAGAGCGAGCGCGATTAGCAACTTGCGAGGCTGTTTGTTTGGCGGCGTGGGCTGAGGACCCAGGCTTCCCATTTTTGGATTCAGATCGAACATTTTGTAGTCTGCAGTCCGCATGGGGGTCACGGGCGCTAGCGAAAAACCGGGAGCGGAATCGCCGCGCACAACCATCCTGAGGCCGTTTGCAATTGTTGGCAATGGCACCAACCGGGAGGTAACTGCCCGAGAGTGCTACTAAGGAATCATCTGTGACAACTGTGGCTTGGTAAGCGTGCCCCAAATCGCGATCTGTGCGCCGTCCCGGAGAGAACCTCGATGGCAGTGTTCAGAAACGAACGGCTCAAGCGGCCGGAATTGTTCGGTCAGCGTTGAAAAAGCAAACGAGTTTGAATTCCGGCATTTGCCCGTTTTACACCCAACCTTGCACGAGTAGAATTCATTTTGTCCCGGAGGTTCCGGCTATGCTCCGCATATTCGCATTCGTGATTCTCACGAGCGCTCTTTGTCTTTGGGCTGCCCAGACTTCCGCACCAGCCGCACTCGATCTGGTAAAGCAAGGCCAACAACTGAATGGTGAAGGCAAGCAGGACGAGGCCCTTGCGTTATATCACCAGGCGCTTGCGCTGTCGCCGAATCTATATGAAGCGCATCTTGCATCCGGCATCGCACTCGACTTGAAGGGGGATTATGCCGAGGCTCGAGATCAGCTCGCGAAAGCTATCGAGGTTGCTCCTGCCGACTCCAAACAACAAGCGCTGCGTGCGATGGCAGTCTCCTACGCCTTTGAAGCGAAAGCCAATGAGGCCGAGAAATTCGAGCAGCAGGTTTTCGACGCCCGCATGTTCGCTCACGATTTCATTGGGGCGGCCGAGATCGCGAACGAACTGGCCCGTATTTATCTGGAGTCGGGGGACACAGCCGGAGCCTACAAATGGTACAAGTCGGGATACGAAACGGCCCATCAGAAAACCGATCTCACCAGCGCCGACAAAAACCTTTGGCTCTTCCGCTGGGAGAGTGCTGAGGCTCGCATCGCCGCCCGCAGTGGCAAACCAGCGGAGGCCGCGCAACACGTGGCCGCGGCCAAGGCCGCTCTTGAAAATGCTAACAATCCAGACCAGGCGCGATTCTTTCCTTATCTGGCGGGATACGTCGCCTATTACGCCGGAGACTACAAAAACGCCATCGCCAATCTGCAACAGGCCGATCAGCACGATCCGATGATTCTAGCTCTATTGGCAGAGTCGTTCGAGAAGACAGGAGACTCGTCGCAGGCCAACGATTATTACCGAAAAGTTCTGGCCTCGAACTCACACAATCCCACCAACGCATTCGCGCGGCCGCTGGCCATGAAGAAACTCGCAGCAGGAAGCTAACAATTGTGGGCCTAATGTACGGGCGCAGGTTGCGGCGTTGCCTGCGGAGCAGCGCCGGGACTTGAGAAGTTTACCTTCGGAACTTCGCGCGATCCTGGCGACGCTTCGAAGTAAGCTTCGTTCGGTTTGAATCCTGCGATGCCTGCGAAAAAACTGTTAGGGAACTGCTGTACATAAGTGTTGTAGTCCTGAAGCGTATCGTTGTAGCGCTTGCGTTCGACCGCGATGCGATTTTCCGTTCCGGCGAGTTCATCCTGCAAGCGAAGAAAATTTTCGTTGGATTTCAACTGAGGATAGTTCTCGACAACCAGCAGCAGGCGGCCGAGCGCCCCATCGAGCTGGCCATTGGCTGCGATCTTCTCTTGTGGAGAACCGGCGGACAGCAGTGCAGAGCGCGCTTTCGCGATATCGCCGAAAACCTTCTGCTCCTGTTGCGCATAGCCCTTCACGGTCTCGACCAGGTTGGGGATGAGGTCGGCGCGGCGCTGCAGCACAATATCAACCTGCGACCAGGCCGCCTTTACCGCCTCGTTCTTGCTCACCAGCGTATTCTTCACACTTACGTATTGGCCGAAGGTAAACAACACGAGAAGCAGAATGATTGCTATCACAACCACGACCGCGATCAGCGCCTTGCCCATGAGAGTCTCCTGAAACACCCAAACCTTACGAGGTGCCGTCAACACCCGAATCCAGCATCTTATCAACTGCTGCGGTTACTTGCTGCAGCGCGGCGAGGTATCTGGAAAAAACGTCTTCCACGTCGAACTGTTTGCGATCCGATTTGCGCTCTCTCACATCCAGGACCCGCAGGATGCCCGAAGCATCAAATCCGATCTTCTTAGATAACGCATGCACCGCCTCGCGCCGGCTGACGGGTGCATCGTGACCGAGTACGATCAGGGCGTGCCGGAAGAGCGTGGCGAAAGACGAGACCGATCGTAACAGCAGTTCCCACAGCCGAGAATTGTTGCCTGAGGCAAGCAGCAGATGCTGACGCAATAGCGCGAGTTTTTCGCGCAGTTCGTATTCCACCTGCACACGATGCAGATTGGCCGGAATCGACAGGCTTTTCACAACATCCTCACCGAACAGCACCCGATGGTGCTCTTGCATGTCGAGCAGTTCGATCGTGAACACATCTGCCGAGCGCTCGATCTCGTCACGCGTCATAAACAGAGGCGGGGGCTGTTTCTGCGAGTCCCACCATTTCACGGCCGGGGCCAGTGCTTGCAGCGCGGCGAATGAGCTGTCGCGAATCACGCAGAACAGATTCACATTGGAGAATTCCGGATGAAAATCTCCTCCCGCCGCCGATCCAAACAGGATCACGCTCTCCAGGTTCGCACCGGCCGCGGCTCGCAGCCGGCCGACAAAATCGTTAATTTGTTTTTCCGGAACCATTTGCACCCTCGCTGGCTACCAACTGCTACTCGCACCACCACCACCCGAACTACCTCCGCCGCCAAATCCGCCGAAACCTCCTCCACCGCCGAATCCACCTCCGCCGCCACCAAAACCGCGGCCTCCGCCACCGCCAAACATTCCAGAAAAAAGCATCCAGAATAAAATTCCGCGCAACGGCGTAAAGAGAATGACAAGGATGACGACGCCGATCGCGATGATCCCACCGATCGACACCCCCCCCGACGGTTGATTATCGCGTTCTACCGGAGCTTGCGCCTGTATGTTGGTAAGCTGAATACCGGCGTCATCAGCAATAACTTTCGCGACGCGCAATGTTACGAGAAGCAGCGCCTGGCTGTAATTGCCAGTTCGCATGAGCGGGACAGCTTCCCGCTGAAATCCGCCGACCTTTCCATCCGGGAGGATCGGTTCGAGCCCGTAGCCAACTTCGACGCGGGCTCGATGGTCGTCAATGGCATACAGAATTAGCACGCCCCGGTTGGTAGCCTTAGTTCCGAGCCCCCACTGCTGAAAGAGGCCTACTGCGTAACTTTCGATATCGGAGCCATCAAGCGATCGCACCGTAACGACTGCGATCTTGGCATGGGCTTTTTGGTCGATCTGCCGGCAGATGTCGTCCATCTGCACGATCGCACTCTGATCGAGAACGTGGGCAAAATCGTTTACATAGTCCGTAGCTTTGAGTTGTGTGACCGGTTCGGCCTGCGCACAAAGCACCAGCAGCAGCACCACAAACGTACCGCAACACAATTTTGCGCACGTACTCATCGGAAGAGAAATTGTACAGGACATGCATTAGGTCAACGCCCGCAACGGCCAGCGCGGTTAATTTCTGAAATCTCCGCGAGCCTGATCCCGCTTACCAAAGTACTTTGTTTCGGCCTTCGGCCAATGTTACCGTCCTCGCCAGGGAGCGAACATGAGCCGGCAAAAAGCAATTTCCATTCTGGTCGTACTAGCCCTAGCTGTGGCTGCAGTCACAGCGTTTGTGATGTGGCCGAAGTGCTACGCGGTCGGCCAGAACCTCTCACAGACGGTCGTTTTCTGGCACGATGGAGAAGCCTTCCTATTCTTGACGTTCAACAGCACCGGCCGCTCCCGCAATGTTCTGCAGGAAAGGCTGGCCGACACCAGGTATGGCTATTTGACGATTCTGCTGGGCGGCTTCGCCGACTTTTCTAAGCAGGATGTTGTAGCGTATCACCTAGTTTCATCCGGACAGTTGGATCGGTTTTCGCTTCCTGAGCACACGTCATCCTACGGCTCCTGGAGCTTGATTAACGGCCAGTTGCAGCTTGCGCCCCTCGCCACTACGAACAACAAGTCAACGGGATTTCGCTGGGACGGCAACAAGTTTGTCTCAGCTCCAGCGGGGGACCCAAGGCCTCGGCTGCCGCAAGCCGCACCAAACTCGAACTTGAGCGCAGACGATCTCAATGACAACGACAATGACGAGGATCACGACGTCGGCCTTCTCACCAAGGACGAACGGCAGCAATTCAAGGATGCAGGCTGGCACTACAAGTTTCTTATCGGCTACGCGGGCAACGGCGCAGAAGCTACACTTCCCATCAACCTGAGCCAAGCAACCTTCAATCTGACAATCCAGAGTTCGCCGATCGCGAAGAGCAGGTCGACGCAATTCGATGTGCTTGCGTTCGGCACCCGGAGCCTTTGCCTCTCAGGTGAAAAGTTGGCCGCCGGATCGCAAACCCTCTGGAGTCAAGCTGGCTGGCAAACGGTGTCCAAAGCAGACTACGAGCTCCTGCGCAGGCAGTATGGCCGTACGCGACGTCAGAATTTGCCGGGGCTGGGTTGGCTGGCGCTGCTGGTTTTTCTTATCCTGTGGCGTTTCGGCGGTTGGATCCACATTCTGTTTACGTTCGCCACGATGAAGGGACGGGTGCTCAAGAACATGGCAACGTCCTTCTCATTTCCTCCGGCGACGCCGGCACAATTTCCGGCGCTTGATCTCGATGCCCTCGATCGATATACGCGGGAATTTGAAGGAATGGGCTTCAGCCGCTTGCTGGATTTCTCGCTCGTATCTGACTCTAAAGCGAACCCGCCCAGTTTCTGCCGGCTGTTCGCGCATGCGCGCCATCATTGCTTTGGCGAACTCAGCCAGATTTTCCCCAGAGGAAAGAAGCCTTTGCCGTTGAAGAGTTCGATCCAGAGCTGCCTGCAGAACGGCTGGACATTGTCCTTCTCCGACCGGAAGCCGCAGGCCGCCAGTTCACTCATACGCCGCAGAAAGGCGCTGGGCATCTGCATGCCAGAGGCAAACTCCTCGGAATTGCTGCAGGCTTTCCTGAAGATGCGTGACCAGGTCTGCCTCGGCCTCGGGATCGCGCCGGTGAATGACGATACCCTCGAAGCGTACATCGCTAAAATGCAACGTTCGGCTACCGAAATGCGCGAAGCCTTACAGAAAAAGAGTTTCATGAAAGGGGTACCCGAGGTTTATCTGCGCAAATTGTCCCTGGTCAAAACCAGTCCCGAATACGTCTGGCTCGGCGATTATCCCAAGGAGGCAGAGCAGCGCAAACAAGGCTTCAACACGTTTGCCACTAGCGTTCGCTGATTCCATGGCTTCAACCATTCTCCTGCGGTATCATTAAACAGAATGTTCGCGCCACGCCCTTTTCAAACACACGCTTTTCAAACGGACGACTCGCGGCTGCAGCCGATCCACGCCAAGGTCCTGGCCGGTGATCGCCTCGACGCGGCGGACGCCCTCGCTCTCTATCGCACGGGGGATATTCTCGCCGTCGGGTGGATGGCCAACCATGTGCGTGAGCGCATTCACGGCGACAAGACCTACTTCAACGTCAACCGGCACATTAATCCCACCAACGTGTGCGTAGCGGCTTGCCGCCTCTGCGCCTTCGGCCGCAAGAAAGACGCGCCCGGAGCCTACACCATGGCGCTCGAAGAGGTCTTCGAGACTGCGGCTTCTGGCTATAGCGAGGCCGTCACCGAGTTTCACATCGTCGGTGGATTACATCCCGATCTGCCGTTTCAATATTTTCTCGATCTCTGCTCCGGACTGAAGCACCGTTTTCCGCAGGTGCATCTCAAAGCCTTTACTATGGTCGAAGTCGCGTATCTCTCGAAGCGGGCCAAGCTTTCCATTCGCGAGACACTGGAACGGCTGAAAGCCTCAGGCGTCGACTCGCTGCCTGGTGGAGGCGCGGAAATATTTGCCGACCGCGTTCGGCACATCATCTGCGACCACAAGATTGATGGCGATCAGTGGCTCGACACCGCCAGACTGGCCCACCAGATCGGGCTAAAGTCCAACGCGACCATGCTATACGGTCACGTCGAAAACGACGAAGATCGCGTCGATCATCTCCTCAAGCTGCGAGCGCTGCAGGACGAAACCGGCGGCTTCCAGACCTTCATCCCGCTGGCATTTCACCCGGACAATACGCCGCTGCAGCATCTTCCAAAAACTACCGGCATGCTGGACATCAAGCAGATCGCGGTGAGCCGCCTGGTGCTCGACAACTTCCCGCACATCAAATCCTACTGGCAGATGATGACGGCCAAGATCGCGCAGATCTCGCTACGCTTCGGCGCCGACGACATAGACGGTACGGTGATTGAAGAAAAGATCTACCACGACGCGGGCGCGACCACGCCGCAAGGGATGCGCCGCGAAGAGTTGGAGCGCCTTATTCGCGCGGCCGGGCGGGACCCGATTGAGCGAGATACGCTGTATCGACCGGTCACGCGAACGGAAACGTCGGTTACTGTCTTGGTGTAGCAAGTTCAGGCGAACCGCGGTCGCCATCTTCGCCCTCGAAGCACAACGCAACCGCCTCGCGCATTCGTTTCATCAGCGTGTCCAGGGTCTTTGCTTGAGTGTGACAACCCCGAAGAGTAGGAACCGTTCCGACGTAGTAACCGTCCTCGTCCCGCTCGATCACAACCGTGAATGTTTTTCGACTCTCCATCGACATACCAGTATTCAATACTATCACTCGGACCCGCCGGTGCTTCCGCTCGTTTGCCCGTGCTTTGACCTTAACTGCGCGCCGAGATAACAAAGGCCGGAGCAGGGAAGTCGATTCCCTCTTCTCCGGCCATTCCAAACTGAAACTCGAAAATGCTCTTACAGTTTCTCGTAAAAATCGCACGCCGAACACGAGATATAAATCCCGCCCGGTACGCTGCGTTCGCGATCTTTCATGCGCTTTACGATGCGTGTCGACTTGCCGCACTTGGGACAATCCGTGCTCTTGCTTGTATCCATAACCTTCTTACGGTCTGCGGTTTTTGCGATCTTTGCGCCTACTGCCATGATTCGTTTCTCCTGAACTCTTCAATGTGTGCGCGGCACTCCGCCTGATTTCCCGCGCGGGTGATTGTGGATGAGGTGTTTCAGAAAGCTAAGCCGGGATTCGAAATCCACCCTGGAAGACCTTTTCGCCGCGTCTCTTTTCTCTTCCGTGAGCCTATTTTACAGTAAGGTTGTGCCGGCTGTCTTGCGCGCTGCACGCCCGCGTTGACCCAGTTCCCTCGCCCCTGCTACCGTCATATGTTTGCCTTTCGAGGAGATCCATCATGCCTGCCATTAAATTCCGCGGCGTCGATTTCATTCAGTACGATTCGCTGCTCACTGAAGAAGAGCGCCTGGTCCGCGACACCACGCGCCAGTTTATTGAAGACAATCTCATCCCCATCATCGAGGAGTGCAACCGCGCCGGCCGCTTTCCGCGCGAACTGGTCAAGCCCATGGCCGACCTCGGCTTCTTCGGAGCCTCGCTCAAGGGATACGGTTGTGCCGGCATGGGCAACGTGGAGTACGGCTTGATGACGCAGGAGCTCGAACGGGGCGACTCCGGCGTGCGAAGTTTCGTCAGCGTGCAGTCGGGACTCTGCATGTACCCGATCTACGAATTTGGCAGCGACCAGCAAAAGCAAACCTGGCTGCCGCCCATGCAGAAGGGCGAAAAGCTCGGCTGCTTCGGCCTCACGGAACCCGGCTTTGGCTCCAATCCCGGCGGCATGCGCACGCGCGCCCGCAAAGTGGGCCCCGAATATGTTATCAACGGCGAAAAGATGTGGATCACCTCCGGCACCATCGCCGACGTAGCTATCATCTGGGCGAAGGTGGAGAACGAAGACGACAAGATTCGCGGCTTCCTGGTCGAGACCGACCGTCCCGGCTTCAAGGCCGACGACATTCACGGAAAGTGGTCACTGCGCGCCTCGGTGACTTCTGGGCTGTCGCTGCTAGACGTTCACATCCCCGAATCGAACCTGCTGCCGAAAAGCGATGGCCTGAAATCTCCGCTGATGTGTTTGAACCAGGCCCGCTACGGAATCGCGTGGGGTGCGATCGGCGCCGCGATGTCGTGTTACGACTGCGCGCTGCAATATGCCATCTTGCGCAAACAGTGGCGTGACCAGCCCATCGCCTCGCACCAACTCGTGCAGGACAAGCTCACCTGGATGATCAGTGAGATCACC
The DNA here is from genome assembly GCA_036844925.1 of Candidatus Sulfotelmatobacter sp. Lineage (GTDB taxonomy): Bacteria > Acidobacteriota > Terriglobia > Terriglobales > Acidobacteriaceae > Sulfotelmatobacter. The sequence continues at coordinate 107,125 of DAIUEW010000004.1, read as the reverse complement.
AAAGCGCAACTGCTCGTGTTGCAGGTCGGACGCCTGAAAGATGCAGGCAAGGTGGAACACCAGCACATCTCGATGGCGAAGCGCAATAATGTCTGGATGGCTCTCGAATGCGCCCGCATCTCGCGCGACATTCTCGGCGCCAACGGCGTAGCCGACGACTACCCCATCATGCGCCACATGATGAACCTGGAATCGGTAAAGACCTACGAAGGCACGCACGACGTGCACTCGCTGATCATCGGGCAGAGCGTTACGGGGATCGACGCGTTCTAGCATTCGCATTCGCAGGAGCAGGTATGGAGATCGCCAGGTTAATCCTCGAATACATCAAGGCTCTAATTTGGCCAATTACAGTGCTGACTCTCTCGCTTTTCTTTCGAAGCGAAATAAAGCGCGCGTTCGCCAGACTGAAAAAAGCAGTACTGCCGGGAGGGGTATCGGTCGATCTTCAAGAGGAAGTTCACGAGGTCAAAGAACTATCCGAAAAGGTGGAATCTGCTTCACCACCTGCGGACCGCAAGAGAGCGCCCGGTATTCCCAAGACCGAGGCAAACGCACGGATGATACAGCTTGGGCTCAGACCTTCTCCTAGCGGCCTTGACCTATCCTACTATCGCGAGATCGCTGATAGAGATCCAATCCTTGCGCTTGCTGGGCTTCGGATCGAATTAGAGACGTGGTTCCGCAACGTTGCGCAGGGTTTCAAAGTTGACACCAAACCATATGATTCTATGAATCGCGTCCTGGCTCGCCTTCGTGACGCGAATGCCGTGACCCCCGACCAAGTTATGTTGGCGCGCCGAGTCCTAAGTTTCTGCAATCAAGCGATTCACGGTGGCGAGGTATCAAGAGAGCAAGCCCTCGACATAATAGGGGCAGCAAGCGTCTTGGCAAGGGATTATCTCGCGTGGCTCAGCTGGGGCTTTGATGACAACTGGAAGCCAAGCAGCGTCTGAGCACCTTAGCTTTCGTTGAACATCAGGAGAGGTGGGTAAGGGATGTCCTACTCCCCGGATGCTCCCGCATTCTTCGCCAATGCCTCCCGCAGCAGCATCTTGATATACGTCTGGTAGCCGAGACCTTTTTCCGCGGCCAACCGGCGCGCGGTTTCCAGGTCTGCCTTCGGGATGCGCAGCGTAACCGGCTGTGAGATCTTCGCTCCCTGAATTACTTTGCCCAGCGTAACCGTTGGCTTCTGCTTCATGCGCCGACGGATTTCGATCTCGATTTCGGGCCGGCGAGCGTCCCACCATTCCGCCTCCTTTGCCTCGCTGGAAAACCTAGGAATCGCCGCTCGTTTCATTTTCGCTTTTGCCATATTTATATCGGTCCCCACTCCCTAAAATACAAAGCAGTTGCCTCTTTATCGGCGGCCCAACCGGTGATGGGACGCATGGCCTCGTTCCGAACTGCGAACACGATCATTAATATGCGGCCGGCGCGGGTCGAGCCGACCGCAATCCACCTCTGCTCGTCCCCCACCATCTCGTCCTCCAGAAGAATGTGGTTCCCCGATAAGACGTCCTCAGCTTCCGATCGATGGATGCCATGGCGCGCAAGGTGCAGTTGGTTGTGTTTGTCCCACTCGAACTCACGGGATCCTTCCACCTAGTGTAGTGTACATTAAATGTACATACACTCCAAGGTTTTCTTTTCGGGTCGGGAAGCAAGGATTTCTTGTCCCAAGTCGTTGGCTGGGTCGCCTAGCTGATCAGGCTGTGGGTTTCTCCCGTGGCGGCTCAACGGCCAGGAACTCTTCGGCAAACCGCCGCGCGTAGTTTCCCAGCAGCGCGGGGATGCGTTCCGAATCGGTCGACCGCAGAATCAATCCCGCGTGATGATGCTTCTTGATCCGCAGAAACACTTCCGGGTCGTTGTATGCCGAGGTATCAGGATTCTCCTGCCGCGCGAGAGAAAGAATCACTCCTGCGTACTCCTCGCGCACAGGAGGAAGCCGGTAACTTCCATCTCCACCGGCAACCTCGATGCGGGCCCACTCTCGCCATAGGTTGATTCCCGTGGCGGCCTCGACCATCTCGTTGATGTAGGCGCCGCCCACCCGCGCCGCGCACTCCAGAAAATAGAAATGTCCATCGTCATGCGCGTGAATGAACTCCGCATGGGCCACGCCGCGCACCAGTCCTAGCGCCGCAATCAAATCGCGATTGATCTGCCGCAAGCCGGTGTTCTCGTCGCTTCCGCGCGGTACGGTGAATGTGGTGAAGACTCCGCCGCCTTGCGCGACATTCATGGGTGGCTTGCCATATTTGCTGACGTTGGCGAAAACCACTTCGTTCTCTGAAACCACCGAATCAACGTGGTAGACGTGGCCGGGAATGAATTTTTCCAGCAGGAACGAAGACTGCTTGTCTCCGAGTTGCTCGAGCAACGGCCACAGTTCCCCGGCGGCGTGAATCTTTTTGATCCCGATCGCTGATGCTTCCTGCCGCGGCTTCAGTACCCATGGACCCGGCACATGCTCGAGGTAATAGCGAATGTCACCGTGGTTCACGACCGGCACGAAATCCGGCACGCGCACATGCCGATCAAGCGCCCTCATGCGCATCGCCAGCTTGTCGCGGAAATAGCGCATTGTGGTCAGCCCCATCCCGGGCACGCGGAGATGTTCGCGAAGGGTGGCCGCGGTTTCCATATCAAACTCATCCAGAGCAACAACCCGATCGATCTTCCGCGTGCGGGCCAGATGAGTGACCGCCTTCACAATGTCTGCAAGAGGGATTTCTTCTGGAAGGTAGAAAATGTCATCCAGAACGTCCCGCGGCCAATCGGCATCCCGAAGTTTCTCCGCCGTTACCAGCAGCACGCGGCAACCTTGGCGCTTGCACTCGCGCATGAACTCCTGGCCTTTTTCGTAGGTCGTGATGCATAGAAAGGCGAGTGGGCGCGACTCCGGCATCGTGTTCATCGCTGGCAGGCTGCGAGGATATCACGATCCGCACCGGGGCCGCGGATCGATTATTTTAATTGTCCCAAACCGCTCTTGCCCACTCCTGGATGGCGTGCGAGCCGGCTTATGACTGCGCTGCTCTGATAAACTGTGTGGCGTGCCCGACACGACAGAACGCCGCAGAAACGCCGCGCCCTGGTGGGGACTTCTGTTTGCCCTCTGTGCCATAGGTTGCAATGCCGGATTCTTTGTTCATATTCCCCTGCAGGGCGCGATTGTGTGGCTGAGCCTGTTGTTCACCGCCGTGGCGCTGATATTTCTTGTAGCCGGATTGTGGAGATCCTATGGACAAGCCCACCTTTACGGCGGCAAACTCCTCAGCGTTGTGCTCGCCATAATTGCCCTGGTTCCCATCGGACTCTCCGTCCTCGGTTTCGTTGTCACCCATAAACTGCCCAGCGCCTCCGCTGCACCGCAGGTCGGGCAAAAGGTTCCGGACTTTACCCTCCCCGATACTTCTGGGAAGCCGGTGTCACTGGACCAACTTCTCGCCTCCGCTTCGTCCGGATTGCCCGCTCCTAAGGCGGTACTGCTGATTTTCTATCGCGGCTACTGGTGACCCTTTTGCAACCTCGAGTTACGAGGCGTCGAAAAACGGCTGGCGGATTTTGAGGCGGCCGGCGTGCGCCCGGTGGCGATCAGCGTTGATTCACCCGAGGTGTCGAGCAATCTCGCCAATAAGGCGGGGTACACCTTCCCGATTCTCTCCGATCCCGACGCTGCGGTGATTCGCCGCTACCACATACTGCACCCAGCGGGCGGACCGGACGAGCACGATATCGCGCGGCCAGCTGAGTTTCTGGTGGACTCGTCGAAGACCGTTCGCTGGGTCAACTTCACCGAAGACGTCCGCGTGCGCGCCCGCGCCGACGATATGCTGGCGGCCGCCCGACGGCTTCGCTAGGCTCTGGGGAGCAGACTGGATCGAAGGATGAACCCCCGCGACTGCGATTGAGGGACGACTCGGAAACCTCCGGGATGTTCGCCGCGCAACCAGCCATAGAAACGGAAATTCTTTTCACTTCACCCTGCGATTGGGTTATATTCTCAAGCCGGCTGAAAAAGCCGGTTCATACGCTTGGCTCGGAGGCTCTAATGGCTACGCGAACTCGTCCAGAAGGCAAGGCTCGCAGTTTTGGGGAAAACATTGAGAGCGACCTGGCGTCGCGGTTTCTGCGCGTGGTCGAAGTGGCGGCAATCGCTTCGGCTCACACGATGGGCCAGGGCGAGCGGAAGCTCTCCGACCAGGTAGCCACCGAGGCGATGCGGCAGACTATGGACTCCATTCCCATGCGCGGCACTATCGTCATCGGCGAGGGAGAGCGCGACGAGGCTCCCATGTTGTACATTGGCGAAAAAGTCGGCGCCGAGTTTCCCGATGGAAGCGACGTTCCCGAGGTCGATATCGCCGTCGATCCGCTTGAAGGCACCAATCTCTGCGCTACCGGCGCCCCGGGAGCGATCACTGTGCTCGCCGCCTCCGAACGTGGAGGGCTGCTCAATGCTCCCGACTGCTACATGGAAAAAATCGTCGTCGGTCCCTCGTGCAAGAACGCCGTTGAACTCGACGCACCTGTCGCCGACAACTTGAAAAACATTGCGAAGCGAATGGAGCGCGACGTGGAGGATCTCGTCGTGATCGTGCTTGACCGTCCGCGTCACGAAAAGCTGATTGCCGATATCCGCGCGGCCGGCGCCCGCATCCGTTTGATTGGCGATGGCGATTTATCTGCGGGCATCGCCGCTGCCGTGATCGGGACCGGCGTACACGCTGTTATGGGATCTGGCGGTGCGCCCGAAGGCGTGATTACCGCTGCCGCCATCCGCTGCCTTAACGGTTACATGCTCGGCCGCTTGGTCGTGAAACCGGACCAGGAAGAGCGTCTCAGCCGCATGGGCGTCAAAGATAAAGACAGAATCTACGAGGCCGAAGACCTCGCTCCCGGCAAGCAACTCATCTTCGCCGCCACTGGCGTCACCGATGGGGCGCTGCTCAAAGGCGTCCGCTTCTTCGGAGAAGGCACGCGGACGTCTTCTGTGATTCTCACGCTGCAGACCGGCAAAGTGCGATTCATCGAGAGCATCCATTTGGAGAAAGGGCCGGATATTAAGGTGAGGTTCGCTTAAGGCTGGTCGTTTGTCGTTAGTCGCTGGTCGGCGGCCAAGGTGCGGGAAGGGCACGACTTCAGTCGTGCCGTAAGGCCACACAGATTAGCGCGGCTTCAGCCGCTGAGGTACGCTCTCAACCCCGCTTATTTCAGATATTGTTTCTTTAGGTCCTCGGGAACATTAGGAGGCGGAGGGAAATCCTGCGAGAATCCCTTGAACAGGCTGAAAGTGACCTCGGCGCGGTGGTTGCCGTCGTGCACGGCTATCTTGTGCGGCTTGCCGCTCTCGTATCCCTCCCATAGGGAAACGCCGGCGTATGCGCCATCTTTGCGCAGGATGTGGTACGTCATGTCGATAAAGCGCAGCTTGTTCATATCGTCATTGTAGTTTCGGACGATGCGCTTGAGGGCGTCGATTCCCGCTTCTTGTGGGGACATTCCGCGGCGCATGTTTTCGACGATAGTATGCGCGCCGGCAACCTTGATATTTTCTTCACCACTGCCGGTTGCGCCAGCCGAACCAACGTCTTGGTCGGTGTAGCAGCCCGCGCCGATGATCGGTGAATCGCCAACGCGTCCGGGAAGCTTAAAAGATAATCCGCTGGTGGTTGTGCAACCTGAAATCTCACCCCTCTCATTCAACGCGGAGCAATGAATCGTTCCGGTGGGCGGAAACAAAACTTTGCGTATTGCATCCAGTTGAAGCTCCGGCTCGATGCCGAGATCGGCGGCGCGCGCCTGCAAGTTGTGAATGCGGTGCTGCCAGACTTCTGCCTGCGGCTTGTTACCTGGCGCCGGCTCTGGAGGCTGCCAGTGCGGATCGGCAATGCCGGGCCCCCACCAGTCGTTGGTCGAGTGGAACTCCTTCCACAGCAGCCAGACTTTGCGGGAGTGATCGGTCAGCAGGTTCTCGCGCGGAAAGCCGACGGCCACGGCAAAACGCTCTGCGCCTTCGCCGACCAGCATGACGTGGCCGGTGTGTTCCATTACGGCCTTTGAGACCAGCGAGACATTCTTAATATTGCGCACGGCGCCGACAGAGCCGGCGCGCCGCGTAGGCCCATGCATGCAGCAGGCATCGAGTTCGACCACCCCCTCTTCATTTGGGATTCCGCCGAGGCCGACGCTGGTGTCGTTGGGGTCATCTTCCGGGCCTTTGACCACGCGCAGCGCGGCGTCGAGCGTGTCTCCGCCGCCTTTGAGAAAGGTGAATGCATCGTCGAGATAGTTGAACCCGTTATTTGCGCAGATGATGATGGGGCGCTTGTGCGATCCGGTTTGGGTCTGATTTTCAGCGACGCGATCTTGCGGAGCCTTCGCGTCGTCGGCTTGGGCGAGAGTTCCTGCTCCAACGGCGGCTGCTCCCAGAACGGAAGTCTTTACGAAATCACGGCGTGAGAATGGCATGAGTGCTTCTCCTGTACGAAAGCGGGAAGCATATCACGCAGACAAACGCTTTTCACCACCGAGACACAGAGACTCAAAGGGAACAAGAGAGAATGAGAGGTTTTCTCTGTGTCTGCCGGCATCCGCGAATCGAGCTGCGCTCGAATGGACAGCCGAGGGCGACCGTCTCCACATTGCTGTGCCCTCAGTTGTTGATTGTCTTGGGATTTTGCGGCGCGGCTGGAAGCCGCGCCCTTTCAAAACGGCGTCCGTAACGAGAATCAGCCGCCGGCCAGGCCGCGATAGCGGCCTACCAAGCCTTCTTGTCGGCTGACTGAAGGATTCGGCGGGGCTTGCGTGACCGAGCGCACGTTGTTGTTTTGCTCGGAGCGGAAGCGGAGCAATGCAGCGATGTTGCCGACTCTGTCGAAATCGGGATCGTCCTTGACGTAGAAAAGTTCGATGTTGCGACGGATCACCCAGGGCAGGATTGCTTCGGACACGTCCACGACTTGGCGCGTCTCGCGGCCGCAGACTGGGCACAAGCTTACCAAGTGGGCGTCAAGGTGGCCGCAGCCGGCGCATTCGACGGCCTGGGAGTGATAGTTTTGGCCGATCAGCAGGGTCTGCACTTCGCCGGACTCGATAGAGTGAAGTACGCGGCGCAATCCGGTGACGCCGCGTCCGTTGCTGCGCGCCTGGCTGATGGTTTCGCGGAGGATTTCGTTGCAGCGCCTCTCTTGAGACTCGGCGAAAATGCGTTCGGCTTGCGTGCGGACTTCCTCGGTGCTCACGTGAGCGACCTCTGCATTAAAGCGGCCAAGTAATTTCTGCGAGGCGTAGGAGTGCAGTTGGGCTTCGATCTGCGGCCAGTGCGTTTCCTGGCAGCCGAGAATCCACTTCTCAAACATACCTTTTTCAAGCGCGTCTTTAATGAAGTCGGCGACGAATTTGTAGTGATGAAGTGCCTCATCTTCGATGCGGCGCTGGGCATGGCCTCCGTCGTATCCGGCGAAGCCATCGCCGCGGCCACGACGCGAGAGAGGATGAAAAAATCCTTCGCGTTCCGCTAACTCGCCGAGGCGCAGATCGAACAGGCGCGCGCGGTGGCGATCGACCAGGACGATGCCGAGCCTAGGGAACGCTCCCAGAAGTTGTGCAAGGGGCTTCAAATGGAAGTGCCGATTGACAAGAAGCTGCGTGCCGCTCAGTTGCGCAGGCAGGTCATACTCGCGCCAGAAGTTCTGCGCTGAGCAGGCGAAGACAGCCTTGGCGTGGACGCCGTTGCCGCGAAACTCGTGCGAGAGGCGCACGATGCGGTCGAGGTCGGCGCGCGCCGAATCGGATTTTCCCTTACTCTCCAACTGGCGCAAGGCTTCGCGCGCCAGATCTTTGGTAAGGATGGCTTCTTCCTTGTGAGCTTTGTTGCGAGGTGTGGCGGGTTGAAAGTAAAAACTAAGAGCGCAAGATGCCTGATCTTCAAATTGTGCCAGTTCGGTGATTTGTTCTCTCGTAATCATTCGCGATCCACCCCTTTCGTTTGGAATTTGATTTACGCGGGCCTGTTCCGCAGTCCAGTCGACGCGAGCCTCCCTTTGAATTGGCCGACGAAGGTAGGCGACTGGCGCAGGTGATCGCGCGCGGCAGAAATGGAGTTCAAAACGCGCTCGGGCGGAGCACCAGTGATAGCGGAGATTTCGTCGATGCCAAAGCCTTCGATCGCGTGCAGGATGAAAGCCTCGCGGTGGGCCGGCACGATGTCGCGCAGGGCGGAGGCGATGAGGCGCATCATTTCGTCCGAACCCACGATCTGCTCGGGCGTGGATACGCGGTCGTCAGCGATGATGGTTTCTTCGGTAATTGATTCGTCGGGCTGGTGGAATTGCAGTTCGGGCTCGTCGCTGGCTTTGACGTTCTGTTTGCGGGCGGAATCTTCGAGGTGCACGGCGCCGCCGTTGCTCTCATCGGGACGGGAGAGTTGATCGAGCGCCTGCATGGCCAATTTATAGAGCCACGGCTCGAGCGCAAGGCGCTCAGGTTTTTCCTGCCCGTCTGTTCCTGGGCCATCGGCGAGCGCGGAGGCGATGGTTTCGTCGATCACTTCTTCCTTGCTGATGGAGTCGGGCACAACCAGGTCGGAGGTTTCCCGGAAATAGATTTCGCGCTCCACGAAACGCTCCAGGCGGGAGAGATTCACGTTGACGTACGAGCGGACGTCATCCGAAGAAACGGTTGCGGGAAAAACTGCGGCCAGAGTCTGCTCGAAGGGGATGGAACTATTGCGGCGCGCCGAGGAATCATTCTGGCGGCGCGGCCACTTATGAGTGGAGCGCAGCAATTCCTTATGCTTGTTGACCTGTTGCAGCAGATCGTCGAAGGCGTTCTTGACCGCAGTTGCAGCGGTGGAAGCTTTGGCGTGGACTGCCATCTGTCCCGATGGCAGGCGGAGGTTAAGCGAAACGCTGGTTCCCTCGCGCACAGATATTTCTTCCACCATGCCTTTCAGATGAACGAGTTCCGGGCGGAAAACTTGCAGCCGCTTCCGCAGTTTTTCGATGTGATGTTGAATATCTTTTTCTACGGCGGGAGTTTTATGAAGCCGATAACTGATGTGGACGTTCATGAGCACCTCAAGCTTGCAAACGAAGAGCGCAAACCAGTGCTTTCTAAGGCGATTGTACACCCGGACGCGAAGTGGAAAAGAGGATTCGCAGGGGTGATTTCGGCGGACCGTGCTTTTCGGAATGTTCGCGAAATTGGGGTTAAAGCAAGCTTATTTGCAGCACAGGGCGGTGACGGATATATTCATGCACTATGAAGAAGGCAACGCTATTAATTACGCTGCTTTTGTCTCTAGTCGCCCTGGGCCGCGGTCAGGCTCCGGAAAAGCAAGGTTCCTCGTCGAAGTCCTCGTCCCAGGAAGTTGACGCTGCCTATGCCGAGGCGCACGCGCTGTACATCGATCTGCATCAAAATCCCGAACTCTCTTCGCACGAGACGCAGACGGCGGCCAAGTTGGCGAGCCGGCTGAAAAATCTTGGGTACGAGGTCACGGAACATGTGGGCGGCACAGGCATTGTTGCTGTCATGAAGAATGGGGCTGGGTCAACGGTGATGCTCAGGACCGAGCTTGACGCGCTGCCGGTGGAAGAGAAGACTGCGCTATCGTACGCCAGCAAAGTTCACGCGAAAGATGATGCCGGGCGCGATGTCCCGGTGATGCACGCTTGCGGACACGATCTGCACATGGCGTCGATCCTGGGTACGGCTGCGATTATGGCCGCCAGCAAAGATTCGTGGCACGGGACGCTGATGCTGGTTGGCCAGCCCGCCGAGGAGACGATCAGTGGCGCAAAGGGAATGCTCGACGACGGTTTTCTAACGCGCTTTCCCAAGCCCGACGTGGCCGTGGCACTGCATGTTGGGAACTTGCTTCCGGCGGGACAAGTGGGGATTGTGCCGGGCGTCTACAACACAAATGCGGATTCGCTGAAGATCACGATTTATGGTAAAGGAGGGCACGGTTCTGCGCCGCACACAGCGATCGATCCCATTGTGATCGCCGCTCGAACCATTCTGGCTTTGCAGACGATTGCATCCCGCGAAGTGAAGCCTGGCGCAATGGCTGTGGTAACGGTGGGCTACATTCAGGCCGGTACGAAGAACAATATTATTCCGGATCATGCTGAGCTGGGACTGACGGTGCGAACCAACAAGCCCGAAGTGCGGAAGCAAGTGCTGGCGGCGATTGATCGGATCACGAAGGCCGAGGCCGAGGCGGCAGGCGCTCCGCGTCAACCCTCGATTGAACACTATGAGGGTACGGACCTGGTATTCAACGATCCTGGCCTGGCGCTGCGGTTAAAGGGAGTGCTGCAGGTGGCGCTGGGCAATGACAACGTTGTGATGGAGGAGCCGATTACTGGCTCCGAGGATTTTTCCTACTTTACGGAGCAGGGAATTCCAGGTTTTTATTTCAGCCTGGGCGGGGCTGATCCCGAAAAACTAGCGCAGGCTAAGGCTGCAGGGACGACGCTGCCTTCGAATCACTCTCCGCTTTTTGCGCCAGATGTGGATCCGGCCCTGCACACCGGGATTTCAGCGGAAGTGGCGGTATTGCGGAATCTGTTGAGTGGATCGGCAGAGGAGCTGCACAAGGCGATTGCTAAGAACGCGGCGGCGGAATAGGGCGGATAAACTGGGGTCGGCTAAACCTGGGTCGGCTGAAAAATTCCTTCTAATATAAGAATCTCCTCAAGTTCGGCTTGACGTTGCCTTAAGTCGCCACCAACTTTTCCGCAGGGATTCTAGTAGGCGTGGATTTGTCGATCGGTCGATTATTATTTCGCCGCTCCACGCAATAGCCAAGATCAGCACGAACATAAGGAAACTGCTTTCCACAATCGAGGCACACTTCATAAGTCCGTCCCGAAAGAGTGAATGGCCGACTGACTGTGCGGTGCCAGCAACCGAAGATGAACTCAAAGACTTGTAGTAATTTCTGCTTCACATTTCATCTGTATGCAATTTGCTTTCCCATCGCAGAGTCAGAATCCGATTCTTTATCTCGTCGCCGATGAGGAAGCGCCCGCCCAGTCCCCCCCTCACTGCCGCACGCCACCGCACGGAGGGCTGGATCATGCGTCTCGGTAGCGACACTGGAGACGACAGAACAACATCTCAAATAGCCAGAAAACTGTCACCCTCCAGAATTCCACCTATTCCATTTCGTGTTAATGGTTCTAACGTCAGACTGCTGCCTTATCTTGATTGGGATACTGATTGGACCATCCTAGTTTTGACTCTTGGCCTTAGACGTGACCTTACGCAGGACGAACTCCTGCGCCAGGTTCGCGACTGCGCGCTGGCCGGTGTTGATAAAGAAGTTCCCCAATAGCAGCCCCGGACCGCGATTCGACGGCGGATAATAGGCGTTCGCGATGGCAGCGGAGGCCAGATCGCCACCCATAGTCGAGTAGTTCGGCTGCCACCGTCCGTTGTCTCCCCTGCTGATGAATGGGCTGGCGAGTGCGTGGACCGCGCGGGATTTTGATGTGCCCGTGCCCTGGTAGAAGTAGCGGGGGTCCTGGTGCAGGAGAGACGGCAGGATGGCGCCGCCGACCATGATGTCTGTTAAGCCGTCGGCGTAGATGGCGCCGTAGCGCTCACCATAACCCTTTGCGCCCTGGCTGTAGTTGGGGACGTTTCCCGCCTGGTCGATGCCGGCCAGCGCGGCTACTCCGATGATCGTAACGGGATCGAAGGAAACCTTGGCGGCGAGTTGGAACTTCATCTTCGCCGTAAGCGGAGCTGCGTCGCGATCATAGGCAACGTAGAAATTAGGGATGATGCCGAAAATGCGTTGCTGCTCCTCGACTTTGAGCTGCCCGGCAGCGATTTCCTTGGAGGAAGCAGGCGGAGAAGCCACAGTGATTGAGGTAAGCGCCTGTGCAATACGAAGCTTGCTGCCCGTAAGGATGGCATACTGGCCGGGCTTGAGGACGACGGGGGGTGAAGTCCAGTTTGCAAATCCCCCAGCGCTGACGGTGACGTGATAGGTTCCCGGCTCGACGGCGTTGAACTCAAAGAATCCGTTGTCGTTCGTCACGACCGTGCGGGGATCTTCAGAGCTTTCGAGAGACACGGTGGCCCCGGGAACAGTGTCGCCGTTCACATCCGTTACCGTGCCGACAATAATTGCGGTCTGCGGCTTGGGCGCATCAGGCAAAAGGGTCGGTTGAAGCTGGGCCTTGGAAGTCCTTGATCCGCAAAGGCAGACCAGCAGTGCTAATACACGCCACTTCATTGCGGCTCTCCTGTGACGAAAATTTTCGACATCTGCCAATGAACCAGTTCGAGGCAAGCGACCGACCAAAACAGGTACTATGGGATCTGCTTGTAAATCGCTGAATTTAATGGGAAGAGAAATCGGGCAAAGGATGGTGTGTCGAGACGTGTCGAGACAGAATCTCGACACTTATGACAGTTGGCTGACGCTGCTTGATGAAGGTAAGTGTCAGAGCAAACACACGGTTGACGGATTGAATCCGCAGCGAGCGTGACTTCACCACTTGATCGGCAAATTCTCAGGCGGCCAGTCTTCGTTCCTCCGTTCACGGCGGATTACTGCCGGGTTGCCCGTCAGGAGGAATCTGCGCTAACCGACAGCACTGCTATCGACTAACCGACCTGGATCAACAGGCTAATGAACGCCGCCTGCGGCGAGAATCTGTTTTAGTTCTTCGGCCCAGTGGATGACCACGCGCAGGCGGCTTCCCTGGGAATCGCGGCGCAGCAGGATGAAGCGGCCGTCGCGGGTGACGTCGTAGTTGGGAATCGAGATGGACTGGCCGACGTCGAATTCATCGGCGAACAAGGCCGAGGGTTTGCCAAATCTTGGTTCTGCAGATCTTGGTTCTGTAGATCTGGGTTCGGCGCCAGACAAGTCGACGGCCACTGCCATGATGCGTTGACCTCCGCGATAGTAGATTTCACGCCCCGTAGTGCTCCAGCGAGCCTGCACTCCGCCACCTTCGGAAACCTGCCACTGACGATCGAGCGACGGATAGCGGCGCACGTAGATCTCGGGCTGGCCGGACTGGTTCGATTGATAGAGCATCCAGTGGCCGTCTGGCGAAAGCACGGGGTCGCCTTCAAAGGCGGGCGTGGTCAGAAGGGGTTTGGGCGGGAACTTGCCGCTGATGGACATCAGGAAAATGTCGCCTGAGGTTTCCGGTTGAATGCGAACATCGAGAAAGGAATCGGGATCAGGCCCCGGCGACGACGGAAAGTCGTTGATCAGTCCGGCGGGCACGGGGCTGGCTTTGCCACTGCCGTCGGCGGCGGTCCAGAAAGGCACATTGAAGCGGCGGAAGACGACCTGTGCGCCGTCGGACGTCCAAGTGGGGAAACTTGTCCCCATAGTTGGCGCGGTGAGCTTGGCATGAGTGCCGCGCGCCAGGTCGAGCGTTTCAAGGTAGCTGCCCTCGCTCTCGACCAGAAGGGTGCGTCCATCGGGCGAAAGGCGCGGGGCGCTGTAGCGATCTGGCGGCAGGTTGAGTGCGAGTTCGGAGCCGTCACGACCCACCGACATTACGCGCTTGGAACCGAAGACGTCAGGGACATAGATTAGATCGCCGGTGGAGGACAACTGGAATCCAAGACTGCCCGAGCGCACGGTGCAGACTACGCCCGCCGGTATTACCGGCACGGCTGTACCGGTGGTGGTGGCTTGGCTCTCGTCGAAAGGCACGGCCCAAACAGCGCCGTCGCGTCCAAACAGCAAGTGGCCGGTGGGCGACCATACTGGAGTGACTGCGTGCTCGATCACGAGCCAGCGTTTGGGGACCGGGGTTTTCTGGATGTCGTTCTTCTGGCCATCACTTTTTTGTCCGTCGTTCTTTTGGCCATCTATCGTCACGGCTTCGATTCGTTCGGTGCCGGTGTCGGTGGTCAAGCTGGTGAACAGTACGGTTTTCTGTCCCGGCAAGACGGTGGGATCGGTGTGCAGCACTTCGCCGCGGGCGGCATCAAGCACCGTCAACTGGCGCGGTGTGCCGCCCTGCGCCGGAACAGTCCATAACGCGCCCGCGCGGGAAAAGACAATTTCGTCTCCGACCCAGGCTACGCAGCTTGCCAGATCTGCGCCCTGCGCCAGGACGGATCGCTGCTGATCGGTCAGCGACAGGCGCGTGACGATTCCTCCGCCCGGCACGAATGCGACGCTCTTGCTGTCGGGAGAAAAGTAGGCGGCATTCACACCTGCGCTGTCGGCGATTTCGGTTGCCTCGGGACGGTCGAGCCGGCGGATATACAGTCGCCGCACGCCCTCTCGCACGCCGATCATCGCAACACTCTGGCCATCGGGCGAAATTGCGAATCCACCCTGCAGCCCGGAAATCGGTTCGACGTTCAGGGGATATCCGATGTCGAGATGCAGTGCCGCGCCCGAGGCTGTGCTTGAGCCACGGTGCGTGAATGCCCAGGTTGCTATAGCAAGGGCGACGGCGGCGATCGCCCAGGGAAGCGCGCGCCACAGCGTTTTTGGCGGGGGCGTCGCTGCGGCTTCGGGCGCCGCTGGCTTCGCATCCTCTAACATGGCATCATCCAGCGCGAGCCTGGCGTCGCCAATGTCGCGCAGACGCCGTTTGTCATCTTTTACTAGGCAGCGCTCAAGCAATTCGCGGACGCGCCGCGGCAAATTCTTGGGAAGCAGGCTCCAGTCGGGATCGGCGCGGACCACCGCCGCCATAATGTCGGTCGCAGTTTCGCCCACATACAGCTGACGGCCCGAGAGCATTTCGAACAGCACCACGCCGAACGACCAGATGTCTGCGCGCCGGTCTACAGCTTTGCCCTTCGCCTGCTCGGGCGCCATATAGGCAGCGGTCCCAAGAATGATTCCGGCCTTGGTAGCCTCCAACGTCAAGGTGGGAGAGTTAGAGATGTTCCTCGGCCCGGCGTCACCTTGCAATGCCTTGGCGAGGCCGAAGTCGAGCACCTTGACCTTGCCGTCGTGCGTCAGCTTGACATTGGCCGGCTTCAGGTCGCGGTGAACAATGCCGCGCTCGTGCGCGTATTCGAGCGCTTCCGCAATTTGCTTCGCGATGGGCAAAGCTTCTTCCAGCGGTATCGCGCCTTGCCTGATGCGATCGGCGAGCGTCGGTCCTTCCACCAGTTCCATCACCAGCGCACGCACGCCCCCGCTGTCTTCGAGGCCGTAGATGGAAGCGATGTTGGAGTGGTTGAGCGATGCGAGAACATGTGCTTCGCGCTGGAACCGGGCCATCAGCTGCGTGTCCCGGGCAAATTCCTGCAGAATCACTTTCAGCGCGACATCTCGTCCCAGTTTCGAATCTGTAGCGCGATACACCTCGCCCATTCCGCCGGTACCGAGCGGCGATTGAATTTCATAGGGACCGAGTTTTGTGCCAGAGATAAGGGCCATGCGTGCGCGCAATTATAGTCCTGCTGCGGCAGATGCATGCCCGCATGAAACGCTTTTCCCTTGACACCGTTCGCGGTGTTCTCCTATCGTAGGCACATGATCAGAGCGGCTCATCGCCATCACCATCATCACGCGCACAACGCGTCGGCGGAGGTGTTTGGCTGAGCTAGCGTAACACCTAAGAGATTTAAGCCCGCTGACGCCGACTAGGCTCAGCGGGCTTTTTGTTTTTCGGATAAACAATTTTCGGGCGATCGCAGGAAAGGGATTTATGGAACTGGAAATAGATTTCAACAAAATGCAAGGCTTGGCTCCGGCCATTGTGCAGGATGCGGCAAACGGTGAAGTGTTGATGCTGGGCTTCATGAATCGCGAAGCCTGGCAGAATACCTCCTCAAGCGGCTACGTCTCATTTTTCAGCCGCACGCGCAGCCAACTCTGGACCAAGGGAGAAACCTCGGGCAACCGGCTGAAGTTGGTGAGTGCCTTTACCGATTGCGACCGGGATACGCTTCTGCTCCAGGTTGAGGTCGAAGGGGCGGGTGTGGTCTGCCACGAGGGCACGCGTTCCTGCTTTACCAAGCCGCTTGTCCTGGACGGTCGAGCACCGAAGAGCGCGAACCGCAAGGGATTAGAAGAAGAGAAGAAATGCACTCCGGCGGTGCGATCGTGAAGATCCGGCTGGGAATTCCGAAAGGCAGTTTACAGGAAGCGACGATGAACTTGTTTGCTCGAGCCGGTCTTCCAATCTTTATCGCCGACCGCTCCTACTTCGCGACCACTGGAGACGCTGAGGTGGAGTGCATGCTGATTCGCGCTCAGGAAATGGCCCGCTACGTGGAGCATGGCGTACTCGATGCTGGGCTGACGGGATTGGACTGGGTAATCGAGAGCGGACTCGAAGTGATGACCGTTTCCGATCTCATTTACGCCAAGCAGAGCCGCGGTAAAGTCCGATGGGTGCTGGCGGTGCCTGAAACATCGCCGTATCAGCGTGCCGAAGATCTCGAAAATCTGATCGTTGCGACCGAACTGGTGAACGTGACTCGAAAGTATTTTGAAAGCAAGAATGTTGCCGTGAGGGTGGAGTTTTCGTGGGGCGCGACTGAAGTGAAGCCTCCCATGCTGGCGGACGCGATTGTCGAGGTCACAGAAACCGGCAGCTCTCTGAAAGCGAATCGTCTGCGCATCATTGATACCGTGATACCGTGCTTGAGTCGAATACGCAGATCATCGCCAACAAGGGGGCATGGCGCGATTCGGAGAAACGACGCAAGATCGAAAACCTGGCCTTGATGTTGCGTGGGGCGATGGATGCCCGCGACCGCGTGGGACTGATGCTGAACGTGCGCAAAAAAGATCTGGCAGCGGTCCTCGCTGTTTTGCCTGCTCTCAAGCGGCCAACCATCTCGCCTCTCAGTGATGAGGATTGGCTGGCAGTGAACACGGTGATCGAAGAATCCCTGGCGTGGCAGATTATCCCCCGGCTGAAGGAAGCCAACGGGCAGGGAATTGTAGAGTATCCGCTCAACAAGGTAGTCCTGTGATGCGCATTCTTTCGGGAGCTGCGGCCGTGGCGAGGGTGCACAAAATCGCGGCCCGAGCATCGCGCTATTCGGAAGTGGAGCCTGCCGTAAAACGAATTATCGCCGATGTGCGAGACCGCGGCGACCGCGCCCTCCTCAAGCATGCAGAGCGCTGGGATGGGCTGCGCCCGAGAATGCCGTTGCGAGTTTCGGAAGAGGCGATGCGAACCGCGTGGAGATCCGCCAGGCTCGATCTCAAGCGCGCTTTGCGGGCTGCAGCAGCAAATATTTGGTCCTTCTGCGAAATGCAAAAACCGGTTGCATGGACGCGCTCGCGAAGAGGTATCTCGGTGGGACAGCTCGTGCGACCGTTGAATTCCGTTGGATGTTACGTTCCGGGTGGACGATATCCGCTGATTTCGACTCTGCTAATGACTGTGATCCCGGCTCAAGTCGCAGGCGTGGAAAATATTCGCGTAGTCTCGCCTCAGCCTCAAGCAGACGTGCTGGCAGCTGCGGCGATGCTTGGAATCCGCGAACTCTATTGCGTCGGTGGCGCACAGGCCATCGCCGCGCTCGCCTACGGAACTGAGAGCATTCCGCGCGTGGATAAGATCGTCGGTCCCGGCAACCTTTATGTGACTTCCGCAAAGAAACTGGTCGTTTTCGATTGCTCAATCGACTTTTTGGCCGGTCCAACGGAAATCCTTGTTGTCAGTGACACTGGCTCGCCTGAACTCATCGCCGCGGACTTAGTCGCGCAAGCAGAGCATGATCCGGAAGCGCTCGCGGTTTTTATTACTACTCGTCGCGATCTGGCGAGCCGCGTGGCCAGTTCCGTGAGCGAGTTTAGCCGCGAGAACGCCGTGGCGCTCCAATCACTGCGGCGCAATGGCGTGATTCTCGTTGCCACCTCGCGCCGGCAGAGCTTCGACTGGGCCAATCAGATCGCGCCTGAACATCTCACGATTGATGGCAATGACCTGGCACTGGTTCAAAACGCCGGTTCGGTTTTCATCGGGGACTACTCGGCGCAGGCGGCGGGCGACTATGCTTCTGGTCCCAATCACGTGTTGCCAACGGGCCAGGCTGCGCGGTTCCGGGGAGGGCTCAGCGTCCTGGATTTTGTAAAGCTCATCAGCATCCAGAAACTTTCGAAACCCGGCTTGAAGCGAATTGCTCCAGTCGTTGAGTTGCTGGCGGATGCCGAGGGATTGTGCGCTCACGCGGATTCGATTCGACGGCGGATTCCTGATGCGAGGTGTTCCTGATGAGTATGGCCACGCTTGAGGCTCGCGAGTCCGTTCGCAATCTGCCGACTTATCGTCCGCCGTTGGGTGGGCGCAAGGGCATGCGCCTCGACTTCAACGAAAATACTGTCGGCTGCTCGCCGCAGGTGCTGGTGCGATTGCGTGCGCTCTCTGCGGAAGAGGTTGCGCGCTATCCCGAGCGCGAACCCGTGGAAGAGGTCGTAGCCGCTCACCTCGGCATCAAGGCCGACGAATTGTTGTTGACTAACGGCGTGGATGAAGCCATCCACCTGCTATGCGAAACGTTTCTGGAGCCGGGCGATGAAGCGCTGATTGTTGTGCCGACGTTCGCCATGTACGAAATTTCGGCAGGTGCGACTGGCGCGCGCGTCATCGCCATTCCTGCTGGAGAAGATTTCCTGTTCCCGACCGCGGATCTGCTTTCCCGCATTACGCCGCGCACACGCCTGATCGCGATTGCCAATCCGAATAATCCGACGGGCGCTGTGGCAGAGCCGGCAGACTTAGTCGAAATTGTACGGCGCGCGGCGCAGTCGGCGATTCTAATCGATGAAGCCTACTTCGAGTTCTACGGGAAGACGCTGCTGCCGCAATGGCGCGACCTGCCGAATCTCTTCATCGCCCGGACATTTTCGAAGGCTTACGGCATGGCAAGCCTTCGCATTGGCGTGCTTGCAGGAAATGCCGCGCACATTTCTCAGGTGCAGCGTGTTTGTTCTCCTTACAACGTAAATGGTGTGGCGCTTGCATGCCTTCCTGCGGCACTACAAGAGCAAGACTACATTCGCAAATACGTTGACCAGGTTCGCCAGGGACGCGAAGAACTGCAAAATGAGTTCGGCAAACGGGGGATTCGTTACTGGTCGAGTCAGGCTAATTTTGTGCTGGCGCACTTTGGCCGATTGAACAATGCATTTATCCGGTCGATGCGACGCCGCGGCATCCTGATCCGCGACCGCTCTCGCGACCACGGTTGCGAAGGCTGCGTGCGCATCACCGTCGGAACCGCTGAGCAAACATCACTGTTGCTCAAATCACTTCGCCAGACCCTGGAGGGAATTGACTCAGAAAAGGCAGCCACAAAATGAGGAAAGCCACCATTCAGCGTACGACGAAGGAAACCAAAATCCACGCCGTCTTGGTGATTGAAGGACGCGGCGGCTACGAGGTTTCCACTGGAATCCGTTTCTTCGATCACATGCTGGAGCTCTTCGCTCATCACGGCGGCTTCGATCTGCAACTCAACGCCAATGGCGACCTCGACGTCGATCAACACCATACCGTCGAGGACGTAGGCATCGTGCTCGGCCAGCTTTTCGATAAGGCTCTGGGCGCCAAGCGCGGGATTCTGCGAGCCGGCTATTTTGTGATGCCCATGGACGAAACGCTCGGTTTGGCCGCTGTGGATTTTTCCGGCCGCACGGCCACTGTCGTCGACACCAAGGTTCGCGCACGGTTGGTGGGCGACTTGCAGGCGGAACTGGTGCACGATTTCTTCGATGGTTTTTCTCGCGGGGCTCGCGCCAGTGTGCACGTTCGCGTGCTCTACGGACGATCCAGCCATCACAAGATCGAGTCTCTGTTCAAGGCCTTTGCGCGAGCTTTGCGCGCCGCCTGCTGGCTTGATCGCCGCATGGCAAACCTTCTTCCCAGTACAAAAGGATTGCTCTGATGATCGCACTCGTCGATTATCGCGCCGGAAATCTCAGCTCGGTGAAGAAGGCGCTGGACCATCTGCACGTGGATGCCGCCATCACGAGCGATCCGGAATTGGTTGCGCAGGCAGACAAAATTATTCTGCCCGGCGTGGGCCATTTTTCGGCAACGGCTGTATTGGATGAGACAGGCCTTCGCAGTGCAATTGTCGAAAGTGTGAAACGTGGGATTCCATTCTTGGGCATCTGCGTGGGGATGCAGTGGATGTTCGACTCCAGCGAGGAAGCGCCCGAGACTCCAGGCCTGGGATTGTTTCCAGGAAGATGCGAACGCTTTCCCGAACGCGTGAAGTCGCCGCACGTGGGGTGGAATACGCTGGTCTGCGACGATCGGTCGCGTCTGCTTCGTGGAATCTCTACCGGTTCTTTCGTGTACTTTACTCACTCCTACCGAGCGCCGTTGGAAAAAGCAACGGTGGCACGATGTGAGTACGGAGGCGAATTCTCAGCGGCTGTCGAGAAGGATCGCTTGTTCGGTGTGCAATTTCATCCGGAAAAATCTGGAGCAACCGGTTTGAAACTTCTGCAGAATTTCTGCGGGCTTTGACTTCTGCGCCTCTTGACTACGATTCCATGCTGACGAAACGAATTATCGCGTGCCTGGACGTCAAGGATGGGCGGGTCGTGAAGGGCGTGCAATTTCAGCAATTGCGCGACGCCGGCGACCCAGCGGAACTGGCCGCTGCTCACAGCGAAGCGGGCGCGGACGAGGTGGTATTGCTCGACATCTCGGCGACTCACGAAGCGCGGGCCACCCTGTGCGACACGGTGCGCAGAACGGCGCGAGAGTTGTTCATTCCATTCACGGTCGGAGGCGGGATCCGCTCACTCCAGGAAGCCATGGCCGTCTTCGATGCCGGCGCCGACAAAATCAGCGTAAACTCCGCCGCACTGGCCAATCCATCTCTCATTACGCAGATCGCAGGGCGATATGGTTCGCAAGCGGTGATCGTGGCCATTGACGCCAAGCGCATTAAACTCAATCTCAATACCGATGGAGGTGCAAGATTTGAAGCGTACGTGAGCGGCGGCAGAAGACCGACTGGCCGCGACGCCGTGGCCTGGGCACGCGAGGCGGAAGATCGCGGCGCGGGCGAAGTTTTACTCACTTCCATGGATCGCGATGGCACGGGCGCCGGCTTCGATTGCGACTTGACCCTCGCCGTCTCTCAGGCCGTGCGCATACCGGTGATTGCATCCGGCGGCGGAGGCGATACTCAGAGTTTTGTCGATGTCTTTCATCGCGGAGGAGCCGATGCTGCTCTCGCCGCTTCCATTTTTCACTTCGGGCTTCGCCATCTCGCCGACCTTAAACGCGAACTGCAAAGCGTTGGGATTCCCATGAGGTGGCCATGCTAATTCCCTCCATCGATCTCATGGACGGCAAGATCGTCCAACTGGTGCAAGGCGAGCGCAAGGCACTGGAATTCGACGATTTCGAAGAGTGGATCACGCGGTTTTCATCTCAGCCGCTAGTCCAACTCATCGATTTGAATGCGGCCCTCAGTACCGGCAACAATCGCGCGCTCGTGCAGGAATTTGCCAAGCGCCTTCCTTGTCAAGTAGGCGGAGGAATTCGCACCATCCCTGCCGCGAAAGAGATGCTGGATACTGGCGCGCTGCGAGTGATCCTCGGATCCGCGCTGATCCGCGACGGCCGGCCCGACCCTGCATTTGCGAAAGAGATTGCCGGAGCCGTCGGTCCGGACAAATTAGTTTTTGCGATCGATTCCCGGCAGGACCGGGTCGCCATCGGGGGCTGGCGTGAACTCACAACCATTACTCCTCTGGAAATGATCTCAGCCCTGGAGCGATTTTGTGGGGCGTTTCTCTACACTCACATCGACACCGAAGGCCTGATGCAAGGTATTCCGCTGGAAACGGTCGGTCGACTGCGAAATTCCACCACGAAACAGTTGATCGTCGCCGGTGGCATCGCCACTTCTGAACAAGTCGATCGGCTTGATGCTATGAAGATTGATGCTGTGGTCGGAATGGCGATCTACACGGGAAAAATGAAGCTGAGCAATTCCTCTCCTGCGTTACGTCCTCATCCCAGCGGCACTTGAGGATTCGAATAGAGATACGGACTACTTTCGCATTCCGCACAAATCCTGTCAGCCTCCACAAGGAGGTGAGCAGTTGTCTAATGGCTGGTGGCCCCACTGTCATTACTGAGCATGAGGCTCGAGACGTTAACCGGCTCGAAGTCCGATAAGGTGAGACTTGTAAGACAAGAGAGATCGTTATCGTTCCAGCGAGCGTCGGGTGTGCCGATTAGCCCCCCGCTGTCACCATTGTCGGCCAGGATGATTCCGTAGTTCCGGAATGCGGTGATGATAATTGCCGCTTGCGGGCTTGTAGAGGTGCAAGAAGGAGTCGCAACCGAAGCCTTGAGCCGATAGATCTCGCCAGCGGCTCCAGACATGGTGCAGCTTGCGGGAGGAGAAGATTGGGAGATCTCCGATTCCACGGGAATGGAACTTCCTCCCGTCTCCGTGCAACTCCCCACGCCCGCTGTTTCCGTAGCAGGCCAGACCCAGTAGTTCAACATGTGGTTGAGCGTGAATCGGATGGGATGCTGAATCGTGCCGCTCGGTGCGCTGGGTGTGCCCGTGCCGATTACGTCGTCGGCATTCGCCAGCAGCGGCCCTACTGGAAGTCCTGCAGCATCGGATGTTCCGTTGCCTTGCGGTGTCAGGTTATTTGAAGATACGTCGGGCCAAAGCGCGTTCGAGGAATCGGTCCAGGGACCGCCTTCATAGATCCCCTGCCACATCTCGTAAAGAGCAGGGTTGTTTCCATTGCCCGCCTCCAGGTAGACCAGAACGTGTCTATCCCCCGTTGAGTTGCTGGTGCCTTCCACCGGAGCATTGGCTGGAATTGGGCCAGACGTAAAGTAGGACTGATATACGGTGGTTGTGACCGATACGTCCGCCTGGTTGTAGGGAACTTCAATGGCTGGTATTCCGTTCGGAAAGGGAGCGTTGGAATTATTTCCGAAGAATGGCTTAACCGTCGCCGACAAATAGCCGCTGTACATCGGCGCTGCGGGAGAAGTATCTACGGGCAAACTTGTCGTGGCTGCGTCCACTCTGTGGTGAAAAATGGAATTTGACGGAAAGATGTTTGCGAGGAACGCGTTGTTGCCGTTGATGGCGATGCTGATGTTCTGCGTTGCCTGCGCACCTGTCGAATCCGTGACTATGAATTCGGGCGTGTAGGTGCCTTGACCACCAATCAATGAGCTGCTGATATTTCCCCTAGTTGGATTGAGAGACATCCCCTCGGGTAACGGAGCGAAGTTCGCATTTGTGCTCACGGAATAGGTGTAAGGCGGAAAGCCGCCGCTGGCAGCGATGGTGCAACCTGCATATGCCTTGCCTTGTGTCCCGCTGGGGCACGAAGTGGTTACGATCTGCAGTGTGCGACCGGGAGGTGTCACGGAAACTTTTGCCGTGGATGCGGTCGAACCCTTGGCATTGGTTGCAGTCAGCGTGTAGGTGGTGGTCGCGGTTGGGCTTACGCTTGTCGAACCGTTTGCGGATGCGGACGTGAATGTCCCCGGCGTGATGGTAATACTCGAGGCTCCTGCAGTCGCCCAACTCAGTGTGCTGCTGGCACCGGCGTTTACGCTTGTCGGATTCGCCGCAAACGAAGTGATCGTCGGCATGGAAACTTTTCCAGAGGGCGAACTCGAAGAGCTGGACAATCCACAATTCACTAGGCCGACGCAGGCAAATAAAACAATAATAATGAGGGCCAGAGCGCAAGGATCTGGTCCGGAAGAATTGAGTCGCCGGCAGCCACGCTGATTTCTGCAAAATGAATTAGTTGTGTACATTTCTGACAACTCAGTCTATTGCTGCCGCCATTCTGGCTGTAGCTCTCTGTGGTCGTAGCCCCTTGGACAACGTTCGTCAGCTCATAAATCGGGTTCATTTGTGTAATTCGACGTAGCACCATTGAGCTAGTTCAGTCGGATTGCTGCTGTCCTCGCTGCATTCGCGCCTGCATGGTTGAGATTACGGAATCGCTGAAAGTGCGGTGCTTTTATGGCAAGTTTCCTCAGCATAAAAGGAATGGTAGGGGTAGAATGGTCGTCCATCTATGAGCGAAAGCCAGGAAGTGACCATATTGTTGTCCGCCCTGACGAACGGGGAGGATTGGGCAGCTTCGAAGCTTATCCCGGTGGTTTACGACGAATTGCGAAGGCTGGCCGGCAGCTACATGCGGCGAGAGCGAGTCGACCATACTTTGCAGGCTACGGCTTTGGTGCACGAGGCTTACCTGAAGCTGATTGAGCAGCGATCGGTTAACTGGCAGAGCCGGGCTCATTTCTTTGGAGTCGCCGCCCAGTTGATGCGTCGTATCCTTATCGATCACGCCCGGGGGCATACGCGGGAAAAGCGTGGCGGTGAACAGAAGAAAGTATCTCTGGATGAGGCGTTCGTCTTTTCTGAGCAGCAGGCGGACGAACTTCTGGCAGTTGATGAGTCTCTCAATCTTCTGGCGAAGATTGATCCCAGGCAGGCCCGTGTGGTTGAATTGCGTTTCTTTGGTGGTTTGAACGTCGAAGAAGCAGCCGAAGTGCTTGGAGTCTCCCCCAAGACCGTCAAGCGCGATTGGAGCGTTGCGAAAGCCTGGCTTTACGCCGACTTGAAAGAGCGCTATGGAATTGACGCCGCAGCAATGGGAGAACGTCAAAGCGCTGTTTGAGATTGCGCTCGAAAGACCTCCTACCGAGCGGATCTCGTTTCTTGCCGTGTCTGCGCCGGATTCCCTGGTGCAACGCGAGGTCGAGCGTTTGCTGGCCCATCACGTCGAATCGGGCGGTTTCCTTTCCGGTCCGGTATTTGCGGGAGACATTCCGAGAAGTGTTGCGGGGATTGCTTCGTCGGTCGTGCCCGCACCGAGTCAATCTTTTCTTCCCGGCGATTTGGTTGCCGAGCGATTCCGCATCACGCGCTTCGTGGCCCGTGGAGGCATGGGCGAAGTCTACGAAGCGGAAGATATAGAGTTGCACGAGCGCGTAGCTCTCAAGTCGATTCGCAGTGAGCTGCTGCATGATGGAAGGGCGCTCGATCGCTTTAAGCGAGAGGTTCATCTCGCCCGCAAGGTTACCCATCCCAACGTGTGCCGCATCTTCGACCTGTTTCGCCAGCTTGCCTCTGCGGCCGGAGGAGATAGCCGCGGTCCGGTTGCATTCGTCGCGATGGAATTATTGGAAGGCGAAACTTTGGCAGAGTTTCTCCGCCGCCGGCCGCGTCTGAACGTTGATGAAGCACGGCCGATAGCGCTGCAAATCGCAGACGGCCTCGGAGCTGCGCACTCGGCGGGCGTTCTGCACCGCGATTTCAAACCCGGCAACGTCTTGCTGGTTCCCGGCGCCAAGGGAGTCCGGGCAGTCATCACGGATTTCGGGCTGGCTTTGCGTTCGAATGCAGAGGTCAGCCTGGGAGCTTCGGTCACGGGCACCGGGGAAGTACTTGGTACACCGGCCTACATGTCTCCCGAGCAGGTGGAAGGAAAAGATCTGACGCCCGCCTCCGACGTTTACGCGCTCGGTTTAGTCCTATACCAGATGGTCACCGGGACTAGTGCTTTCGATGGAAGCACGCCGCTCTCGATGGCGGTGCGGCGAATTAAGGAGAACCCGCCCCCGCCCCGCACGCTGGTTCCGGATATTGACCTGCGATGGGAGTCGGTGATCCTAAAGTGTCTCGAGCGTGAGCCCAAAGATCGTTTTCAAAGTGCGGACGAAGTAGCCGAGGCATTGCGAGCTGAGACCAAGCTCCACAGCACGTGGCGATTTGAGCCTCGCGTGGTCCTGGGATTGTTCGTACTAATACTCGTGATAGCGGGAGCAGCGCTTCTCATTCCGAGGATTCGACGCCGCATTCCCGATGCCACGGCAACAAGACCGTCAATTACAGTTCGGCCATCGATTGCAGTGCTGCCCTTTCGCAACCTTTCGGCACGGTCGGAGACCGAATGGGTGTCGACCGCCCTTCCCGAAATGTTGACCGCAGAGCTGGCGGCAGGAGGGAAGCTGCGCACCTTTCCGGGGGAGAACATTGCCCGTGCGAGTGCTGACCTTGGATTGACGGGCATGCAAACCTTGGCTCGCGATACCCTCGCACATCTTCGGAAATATTTGGGAAATGACTATGTAGTCCTAGGTTCCTATCTGGACCAAGGTAGCGCGTCAGAAGTTCGAATAAACCTCTGGTTGCAGGACACCAAGACCGGCGAGATTGCCGCAACCGTCTCCGAAAAGGGAAGCGAGAGCGATCTGGATGACCTTGCAACTCGAGCCGGAGAAGAACTACGGCAAAAACTCGGAATAGGTGAAGTCACATCCAGTGAAGCGGCGCTGGTACGGGCTTCTCTGCCATCGAATCCCGAAGCGGTGCGCCTGTATTCGGAAGGCTTGGCGAAACTTCGTGTAGTGGATGCGTTGGCGGCCCGTGATCTGCTGGAGCGTGCAGTGGCTGCGGATCCCAACTATGCTCTCGGGCACTCCGCACTGGCCGACGCATGGGCCGCTTTGGGCTATGACCAGAGAGCGCGTCAAGAATCGCAAAAGGCTCGCGATCTTTCCTCCGGGCTTTCGCACGAAGAGCGTTTGTGGATTGAAGGCAGGGATTGGGAACTGAATCGCAAATGGGACAAGGCAGTCGAAATCTACCGCACACTCTGCGATTTTTTCCCCGACAACGTCGAGTATGGCTTACATTTGGCGGCCTCGCAAAAACAGGCCCGAACGGTGGATGAGGCTCTAGCGACGTTGGCAGCGTTGCAAAAGCTGCCGGCTCCCGATCGTGACGACCCGCGCATCCCACTGCAGCAAGCTGACGTCTACGATATCAAGGGAGCGTACAAGGAGCAGCAATCCGCCGCCGAGACCGCCGCCAGCCGTGCCAGAGAACTGGGCGCGACATTGGTCCTGGCACGCGCTCTGGACCAGGAAGCGCGCGCTTTCGAAAAGCAGGGCAAACTTGAGGATGCACTCCGCAGCGCTCAAGAAGCGGCACGCATCTCCGATGCAGCCGGCGAACACGCGGAAGTGGCGAAAGCGCTAACCATCACCGGAATCGTTCGATTTGACCAGGGTAACTTTGCAGAAGCGGCAAACGTCTACAACCGCGCGCTAGTCATTCAACGAGAGATCGGAGACGTGCGAGCCTCGGCCACTACACTCAATGATCTTGCTAACGCTCTGGGTGAGCAGGGAGATCTCTCCGGTTCGATCAAGATGTTGAACGAAGCCTTGCTCATGTTTCGAGAAGTGGGCGATAAGCACAGCGCGGCCGCGGTTCTAGGCAGTATTGCCGCGCGTACCATTCAGCAAGGCGACCTGAGAGAAGGAAAGAAGATGCTGGAAGCCGGCCTCGCGGCATCGAGGGAACTCGGCGACCAGGAACGAGCCAGCACAGCGATTTACAACCTTGGAGAAGTCCTGCGCTGGCAGGGCGATTTGAAGGGTGCTCGCAAAATGTATGAGCAAGCCCAGGACTTGTCGAAACAGATCGGTGACCAGAGCGGCGTCGCATATGCTCTGTACAGCCTGGGAGACGTGTCCACCGCCGAAGGCGATTTGGCCGCTGCTCGTGATAAGTACAATCAATCGATGGCTATGCGAACCCAGATGGGGGAAAAAGGAAATGTTGCCGAAACTCAGATGGGATTGGCTTTTCTCTTAATAGAAGAAGGTCACGCCGGCGATGCGGAGAAATCGCTACGCGAGGCGAGAGAAGAATTTCGAAAAGAGGGGTTAGGAGATGACGAGATCCTCGCTGACATTTTGCTCGCACGCATTTTACTTTCCAAGGGAAAGGTATCCGAAGCGGAGAAAGAAACCACGGCAGCTCACGATCTGCTAGGTAAGAGCCAGGATTTTTCCGTTCGCTTGAGAGCATCGATTTTGGAAGCGAAGGTGCAAGCCGCTACCGGGAAGAAAGATGACGGGGTTCGGATTCTCGAGGAGACAATTACGAGCGCAAAGAAGTCTGGATATGTGGGTTTTCAGCTGGAATCGCAGCTTGCGCTGGGCGAAGTGCAGACAGCATCGAGCAAGCCTGCAGCAGGGCTGAGCCTTCTTGCCGAGGTCCGGAAACAGGCGCAGCTGAAAGGTTTCCGCTTAATCGCGAACACTGCGGCGCGGGCGTCGGCGAACGCAGCAACCCCCCAATCAAAATAGGAGTGCAGCATAAAGAGGTATGGCGGCGTGCGATACGGACGCACACCGCCTCGAGAACAGCTACTGGATTTCCAGGCGCCGCTGCAAAGTGAAGTTGTATGCCGATTGTTGAGCGAGGAGAACTTCCCTTTCCTCGCCCGAAGCCCGCTTAACCAGACCCTTCATAAACTTGCCCACTTTGTTCTTTCCCTTAATCTGGGGGCCGAAACTCCGAAGGGAAGTGACGACAGGCAGATTCGCGTTGTTGACGTTTACCGCAGTTACTTTCAGTTGCAGAATCGCTTCGCCCGCCACGGCACCCGCCGGTCTCGCCAGGACGATCTTGCCGAAAACAGCCGCCCCAGCGGCAATCACGGTCTCTCCATTGACCACGACGTCGTTATCCAAAGTAGCGGAAAATCTCTGGCCCATCTCGCTGATCCTTGAGCCGAGATCTTCGCCCAGGCGAATTGTGAGCGTGGTCCCCGCCGGTACGATGATCGGTTGCGTCGCGGCTGGTGCATCATCCGTCGCGGGTTGCGCCGCGTCCGCAATGGCGCCATCTTGGACGGGTTGGGAAGCGCCGGCCGGTCCTGCGTTTTGTCCTGGATCCGTCGCTGTCGTCGTGTCGCTAGCAGGAGCGGTGGGCTGAGCATCAGTCCCTGTGTTTGAGGCGCCCGTCGGCGCGCCCGCTGGGGTAGCCGTCATCGGTGGATTTTGCGAGCTTGACTGATTGCCGTGGCGGCGAGATAGGCCGTCGAAGACCAGAGCTCCCGTAACCACTGCCACCGCAAGTAATGTGATGATTGATTTTCTGGTCATTGTCGTCTCCTTTGTCAGATTTGAAGTCTCTCTAAAATTCGTTTCGAAATATCCCGCGCCAACCCGCTCGATGTGGTAATTGCAAGTTGGCGCGGAATATTTGTCTATTCATGCTTGCTAAGATCAAGAACAGCTCTACCGGCCGTGGCCCCCCCTACCTCCAGCTGAGGCGTGACCGCCGCTACCACCAGAGTGACCGGCCGGTGACCCACCGCGGCTAGCCATTGCTCCGCCGTGGCTGGCGCCCGCGCTTCCCCGATTCGCCATCGCACTTCCACGACTCGTGTTTGCACTTCCTCGATTCGCCATGGAGCTTCCACGGCTCGCACTCGCGCTTCCGCGACCAGCGGTCGCACTACCACGGTTTGCGTTTGCGCTTCCCCGATTAGCGGCCGCACTGCGGTTTGCGCCTGCATTTCCTCGGTTGGCAGCGGCACTGCGGTTTGCGTTTGCGCTTCCCCGATTAGCAGCCGCACTGCGGTTGGCACTTGCACTTCCGCGGTTGGCAGTCGCACTGCGGCTCGCACCCGTGGCTCCACGGTTCGCCGTACTACGACTGGCAGCACTGCGGTTCGCCATCGAGCTTCCTCGGTTGGCACTTGCGCCACGGCTGGCGGTTGCTCCACCACGAGAGCCAGCCGGTTCCCGATTCGCTGCCGTTGCTCCGTGACTGGCGGCTGCTCCTCGGCCTGCGAAGGCCGAATGGCTGCCAGCGGCTCCGGCATGGCTGGCGCTCGACCGACCGGCGCTTGGCTTGCCACCGTTCATGCGACCAGCGTTTGCACGGCCGGCGGCTGCCCGAGCCGCTCCCGCGTGAGCGCGGGCATGGAATCCTCCCGGGACGCCACGACCACCATGCTCGAATACGCCCCTGTCGTGGCCGCCAAAATAGCCATGATTGAAGACGGTCACGCTGCTGGAAATGTAGGTGCTGTGGTTAAAGAGCACGGTGCCGCCATCCCAGGCCGGCGCCCATGCGTCAAAGCCCCAACCGTACGCCGCGTAGACGCCGACTGGGATTCCAACGGGGAAGGCAAGTCCATATCCCACCACGATGCCGGGCGGAGGCGGCAGCACGACAAAGCCGGGGTAGGCGACAAACAGTGTTCCCCAAATCTGCCACGGATTGTAATAAGGAACATAAATCACAGCCGGAGTCACCGGCACAATTTCGATCAAGCCCGCTTCTACAACCACACGCTGTTGCGTGGTCGTCACTAACACGTTCGACTGCTGCGCCTGCAACCGCATGGCCTGGACGGCGTTCATGACGTCACCAGGCTGGTTGTAGTAGGCATTGCCGAGCTGTGAGGCCCATGCTGTGTTCTTCGCCAGGTTGTCGAGCACGGAGGGGAACTCGATGAGACCTTTCACAGCCGGGTCCCATGACATGTTGTTTGCCCCAGCCGCGCGCTGGTCCGGAGGCAGA
Source organism: Candidatus Sulfotelmatobacter sp. (assembly GCA_036844925.1). GTDB lineage: Bacteria > Acidobacteriota > Terriglobia > Terriglobales > Acidobacteriaceae > Sulfotelmatobacter. The sequence goes on along the minus strand of DAIUEW010000004.1, from coordinate 76,771 downwards.
TTCATGTTCTGGTTGAGCCAGCTATCCGCCGCGCCAACCTGATCTGGATACGTGGATGCAGTCAATATTTGAGCGACTAGTGAGTCGGGATCGAGTGCGATCGGGGCCACCAGTTGATCCAGTTGCACCGCATCCAGCTCGACATAGGCTGGCGCGGGCGCTTGCGCTTGCAGATCCACTTGTGCTGCCGAAATCAGCAGCAAAGAAAGAACGAGCGCCATCATCATGGAGAATTTGTTCTTGGAATTCATAGTCTGCCTCCGTTCGGTCTGAGAATTTGAGGGCTGCGATTTTCAGCGCTCACCAGGTAAGGCGACGCGCCGACTAAAACGGGGTCATATCGGAATCATTTCGCGGAGGTACCCGAAAGACTGGTAGGCAGGGTTTGAATCGGACGGTAGAAAGAAGGATGGGCTGCCGGCCGTTTCCTGAGTTCCCTCAAAGTTCAATTTATTTGCAAAATCAGCCACGCGGCGTGGGACGTTTTGCCGCCATTTAGCGCTTTATAGAGTGAGCAGGAAAATATGACAGTCGAAAGGAGCAATGGTATGCAACCCGTCAATACAGCAGGTTTAGCAATAGTTTTCAGAAACCCAGGGCCCCGGCGCGAGCCGCAATATCCAGATGGATGGACGTTGCTCACCTCCGACGGCCAGCTCAAGATTTTTGTTTGCCGCGATGATGCGAGACGTCCCCGCGTTGTCCGGAAAGAAGCGGCCTAAAGCAGTGGATTGGAAAAGAAGTGGATTAGAAAATCAGATGAACCAGGGGTGACCTTATGAGCTACGAAACTACTTTTGAGCATCCGGAATTAGCAACGCCACGTGGCCGGCTAGCGTCGGAAGCCGGCCAACCGGTCAGATACGGCCTCCCGTGCGCCAATTGCACCCTCTACTATTCCGCAGAATTAGTTGCATGCCCGATTTGCAAATGCCCGGAACGCGTTTCTCCGTTCGTTCCTATACTTCGCTCTGCGGCTCGCAGGTAACTCGCACCCTGTTATGGCTATACTCCGGTCGAGTGCGGCTCCGCTTGCGCCGTTAGCTGATTTAGGACTTCGCTGGCCCCCACCAGCGAAACGCGCTAGTCCAAATTGACTGTGTAAGTGATGTAGGACCAAAACCACCATCCGGCATCGACTGCTGCCATCCCCAGCATGAGGTAGTCTTGAGTGTTCCCTATGTCTACGCACCCTTGGAATGCGTTGTAGGTCGCATAGACCGGCCCGTAATCGCCCCCCCATACGGCACCATCCTCTGCTTCGGCATAGAAGCAGAAATACCGATTGTCCGTCCAAACGTCAGTGCTGACACCTTCACCGGGGTTGAGGTTCCACCAGCCTTCGGTTGCCCAACCGCCGCCTTCTAGGAATGACCCCATTTCCCACGGCGTGTCGCGTTATTAGGTGACCGCTGATTCCAACCTCAGATTAAGGAGCCGAAAATGAAAACCTCTACTCACAGAACACCGAGTGCGACCCTGGCCGCGACGAGCTTATCGAGCGAGCTCTCTACTATCGCACCGGCCCGAAGCCGGAAAGCCGACAATGTGAGGAAAATTACCTTATCGAAAATGGTCTGTATCGTCTCCGTGTTCTGTGCCGCCACGGCGATCATCTCTCCCGCACAAACCAAGTTCAGCAGCCTGTTTAGTTTCGAAGGAACAAACGGCGCGAACCCACACTATGTTGATCTGGTGCAGGGCATTGACGGGGAACTTTACGGGACGACCTACTCGGGCACTGGCGACGGTGGTAAGGTCTTCAAAATTACCACCGCGGGCAAGCTGACCACGCTCTATAGTTTTTGCTCCAAAGGTGAGCCGTGCACGGACGGTGCCCAGCCTGACGCAGGACTGATGCTGGCCACGAATGGGAGTTTCTACGGGACAACCATGAACGGCGGAGCCGATGGCGATGGCACGGTCTTTGAAATCACCAGCGCAGGCAAGCTCACTACGCTGCACAGCTTCGACTCCACGGCCGGCGCCGAGCCGGAAGTCGGGCTGATTCAAGCCACCAACGGGAACTTGTATGGGACCGCTTCCAGTGGCGGGACCGGCGACGTTGGCACGATCTTCGAAATCACCCCCGCTGGCACGTTCACGTCGCTGCTTAGTTTCGATGGTGCAAACGGCGATTATCCAGATGCCAGGCTGCTACAGGGCACGAACGGAAACTTCTACGGGACAACTTACGAAGTGAGTTCGGGCGACGGCACCGTCTTTGAAATCACACCAGCAGGCAAGCTCACAACCCTACACACATTCCACACGTTGGACGGTGGCGGTCCCATGGGTGCGCTGATTCAGGCCACCAACGGAAACTTTTACGGGACTACGGTCGGCGGCGGCGCCCACCTCGGCGGCGGTACGGTCTTTGAAATCACGCCGGCAGGCAAGCTCACCACGCTCTATAGTTTCTGCTCTGAATCGGATTGCAAAGATGGATCCACCCCGTACGCGGGATTGATTCAAGCCACCGACGGCAACCTCTACGGGACAACTTTTTCAGGCGGGGCCAACACCACCGCTTGCAACGGCGGTTGCGGCACGCTCATCAAAATCACAACCGCGGGCAAGCTGACCACGCTGTACAACTTCTGCGCCAAATCGAATTGCACTGACGGTAGTTCGCCCCAGGGCGGGCTGCTTCAGGATACGAACGGCAACTTCTACGGGACGACTTACTACGGTGGGACCGATGGCATCGGCACGATATTCAGTCTCTCAGTTGGGCTGGGTCCTTTCGTGAAGGCACTCCCCGCTTCGGGCAAGGTCGGAGCGGCCGTCATCATCCTGGGAACAAATCTGACGGGCACGACCAAGGTCAGCTTCAACGGTACAGAGGCAGCATTCACCGTTGTCTCCGCCACCGAAATCAAGACCACCGTACCAACCGGCGCGAGCACTGGCAGCGTGACCGTCGTGACACCCAGCGGCACGCTCAAAAGCAACGTCGAGTTCAGGATCCCGTAATCTGTTGGGAGCAACTGAGTTGAGGACCGCCAGTTTCGCCGTCACAACGACCCCGAGCCGTTCGAAATACAAACAGTGAAGCCGCCTTTCACAAGGCGGCTTCGTTGTCGGGGGAGGCGCGACAACTGCTGGCAATAAATCGTCTCGAAGAGTTCGAGCGGGATCCGAGTTCAGTTATGCTACTGCCTGAACGTGAACTCGCCGACCGGTGCGCTGCATGGTTTTGCAATCAAATTCGTAGGCCGCCCCACAAATGAGACAGACCTGGTAGTCATGGCCTTGAGCCCCAGTATGGGGCCAGGAAAATTGATGGCGGCAAAACATTTCCAGGAGGCGGGTTAACCAAGGGGGTGTCATGTATTGTGGTCTCCTACGATGAGGTGATCTCAGCGTAACTCAGAATTCGGTGTCTTGTGCTAGTCGCTGGTTCACTTCGAAGCAGGATGATGGACAGCACGCGGTCTCATTACCGCGTAGATCGGTCGCTCTCAAAGGAAAATACGCGAGCATTGCGCCTTGTGACCATAAGGTAAGAAAAGTCTTATTGTGATAGGTGTAGACGCGCAGACCCCTGTTCCGCGCCTTGCGAATATGCTCTGAATAGGTCGAACGTGGATCGGCTAGCGGCGATCCTTGGTTAGCATCGGCTGATCGATTGTGGGTCGGTGAAAACACTTGACCCACAGCGGTCAACGCACACGCCACCGGCAGACACTCATGTGGCCACAAAGCGTGAGGCCTTGCCCAGTCATTTGCTCCGAGAAGGGCTGGCCGCATCGGCGGCCGCGGCTTGCAAGACGAATTGCTCGCCAAGAGTTCTTACGAGGGAATTCAGTCCGCCGGCGAATGCTATCCGCCAGCGTTCCACTGAAAGCTGTGCCAGTTCTTCCATGCTGTGCTCGAATGATCGCAGAGTGTCAGCGACCTGAATGCTCAGAGATTGGGAAACCGAACCTTCAATTCCTTTCTGGATAATCTTCAAGTTCGCGCTCGCCTCATCGAGTTGATGGCCGAGTTCCTGGGCATTACGCGTGCCCAACTCATTCAGAGCTACTTCAAGAGCGCTTTCCAGTTGGCTGCGGGCGCTGCGAATGGTGTCGCTTGCCAGACGCGACAGGCGCTGGTCGAGGCCTGACTCCAGGTGGCGTGCGGACTCATCCAGAGCCGCCATGCGGCGGTCGAGATCTGCGATTTGTTCCTGCAAGCGAGAAGATTCCGACGCGACCACGGCTTGAACTTGTTCCAGGTCTTGTCGGCGCACATCGTGTTCCTCCCCCAACTTACGCTCCATAACTCCCAGAAGATCCTCACTCAGGCCCTTGAGACGGTTGCCCGCATCTACGACTTCCTGGTGAAGTTCTCCCAACCCACGATTCAGATGCTCTCGCAGATTCTGAGCGACGTCGGTCGAGAGGCCTCGCGCCTGTTGCTGAACGGCTTCCAGTTCCCGTTTGACCCGCTGCCGAAATTCGTCGTGAGTTTCCCGAGTCTTCTGCTCGATGGCCGTCTTCGCAGCCTGCAGCACCTGTTCCGACTGCTCGCGCGCCTCTTTGAGCACCTGTGGCCCCAGTTCGTTCCTCAAGCGGAGTTCCAACTGCTGTTCAAGCTCAGGAGGAATTTGCGATAGTGACACTTCAAACCGGCTCTTTTTGGACCCTTGCGCAAGTTTTTCCCTTAGTTCCGTCACCTCAGCCTGAATGGGCTGAACCAGCTCGGCAAGCACAACCTTGAGATGGTCATCAGAGAGTTGCTTTCGAATTCTGTCCAGCGCGATTTTCACAGAGGCCGCGGCCTGATCCGGCGGCATTACCTGCATGCTCTTGGACGAGAGCGTTGGGCCAAGCTTTCCCTCGGCAGGCGACGGCAATCGCGTCCAATCTTTGGGACAACTCTTCAATCCCCAGAAATTTTCCGGCCGTTCAAATCTCGTGCCCAGCCTCCAACCCTGCTCGGTCCCGAGCGGCTGGCAGTAGACAACTTGTGCCGTCGTCTCACGGCCCTCCTGGCTGTGGAAGTGTAGCGGAACTCCGGCTGCCAACTTCGTGGGAGAGCGCATCGCACAACCATGAGCACTCACCACCATGGTTTCGCAGACTTCCGAAAACTGGGCTCCCGGCTCTAAGCTGGTGACCAGTATTGGGACTGTGATTGGTATTCTCGAGCTGCGCCGTAACGTGGGAAGGTTTGTATTTTGCATTGCCTCTGCCTTGTTGCGAGGAGTAGGTGCCACTCGGCCCGATCAACGGCCCGAGCGTCACATACCAACCACGTTAACTCCAAATTGTTAGGAAGGGTTAACCCCTGTAGTCCCTTTTCAGGATGTTCGATGGGACACAGTCTTTCGTAATCAACACACGAGGGCTAAGTTCGGATCGGCAAAATTGCAGAATAGAAAAGGGCCGACTTCGCAGTCGGCCCTAAAATGATTGGTGCGAAAGGGGGGACTCGAACCCCCACGGTTTTACCCGCCAGATCCTAAGTCTGGTGCGTCTGCCAATTCCGCCACTTTCGCAAGCACAGACAATTATACAAAGCGGTTGTGCGCTATTCATTGAATCTGTTGTGTCGGTAGTGGGCTACCTTGATTTCTTTGACAATCTAGCGAATAGATTCCCAAGGACGAAACCCACAATTCCGCCGCCAATTGTGCCAAGCAACATGCGGCTATCGCTTTCGATTGCCGTTTTGGTTGTCAAGATGTACCCGACGAAGGCCAGTGCTGCTGTCCAGATGATGACGCGAGTATTCACTTATGCCGCTCTTTCCGTCCTCCGCTGTTCGCAGGTTTCCAAGAGGGCTACCAACTCCTCCATACTCCGAGAGCCGCAAGAACTAAAGTCGCGCAGGGCATTGTTTTCTTGAACAGGGTCCTCACAATGACTCCTCATTTCGAGCTATAGACATGCGGTTATGGGCGAGAGATCTTCAGTGCCGTACGCAATTCGGCGGAAGCAGGAAAGACGAATGGACGATTCGTGAGTGTTCGTCTGGGCTTGGAGAACAACTCACCCAGAAATAAATTATGGCAGGGTGTCGTGTGCTGTTATGCCCAAGAGGCTGATCGGTCACCGCATCTCGATGTTAGACTGCCGAGCAGACGCGACTATCTGCGGCCTGGAGCCTCTAGGTCCTGCAGACTCGGCGGTTCGGCAGCCCTGACTACTGTACGGCGTTCAGCCCCTGATAGATGAACATGCCAGCGAGCACCAGCAGCAGCACTCCGGAGCCGGCGCCGAAGACCCACACCGGAACCGTAAGACGATTCACTTTCGTGATCAGTTCCGTTTGTTCCTTCTGCATGTGCGCGCTCGCGTCGTCGAGATACAACGACTCTTCCTCGTGCATGGTGAGCGTGCTGCGGTAGATAAGGAGAATGATCAGGCCTACGGTGAAGATACCCCACACGACCGCTAGCCCAAGCATTAAGGGAGTCCAAGTCCACGTCATAGGCACCTCGACAGATTGCAAAGCCTGTTGGCAACTTGCTCCAAAATTCAAGATGCAGGCTTCAGCCCGCAATCTTCAACTTGGAGGAACGGCCTAACGCAAACATTATAGCCCTGTTGGCAACCCCCGATGCAGGAATCTCCACCAGCGCGGCCGGCATCAAACGGTTGAGGCAATTGGCACCTGGCAGGGTACCTTATTTACCGATGCTGACGCTGTCTGCCTCTGCTATAATTTTAGTGAGTTTTGAGCCAAGGAGATACGAATGGCCACCACGACCGTCCCTGAAGTGAAGACTAACGCTGTAGAAGTGAAGAAGACGCCGCCGGTTTCGCTAACGCCGAATGCGGTTTCCAAGGTGAAAGAAATCATGGGACAGCAGACTCCCGCTCCCGCAGGCCTGCGTATCGGCGTGGTGGGTGGCGGCTGCTCTGGTTTCTCTTATTCCATGCAGTTTGAAAATGCCGCTGGAATGATGGATAAGACCTTTGATATGGACGGATTGAAGGTATTCGTTGATGCCACCTCTGTGATGTATCTGAACGGTTGCATTGTCGATTACGTCGAGACGCTGGAAGGTGCGGGCTTCAAGTTCGAGAATCCGAACGTGAAGAGCACCTGCGGCTGCGGATCCTCGTTTAGCGTGTAGCCTTCGGCGATTCGCTTTCCGTTGCCCGAGGGAAATTTTTCGGCAAAGGGCAAAGATTTTGGCAGTAAAAACGGCCTCATCTCTGATGAGGCCGTTTTTACCGCTTGCTGTGAGTTCGAAATTACTGCTGTTGCGGAGAAGTTGAGGGTGGTTGTGCAGGCGGCGTCTGGCCGAATGGACTGTTGCCCATGCCGTTCGGCTGCCCGAAGGAATTTCCAAATGAACTTCCGGACGAACCGCCGATTGAGCTGCCACCAAAACTGCCGCTGGAACTTCCACTGCCACTTCCGGATTGCGCATTCACATTCTGCGGGCTTCCGAATCCCTGCAGCACAGGCTGGTACGGCGTTTTGATTAGCCCGCCGCGATCGGCCGTAGGATCGTAAATAAACTGCCACTCGTTGTACTTCTTCTTGTGATTGAATTCGCGAATGGTGGTCTTCTTACACAGGCTGGCTACGCCCACGATCGGTCCGCCGCCAAAGACTTGTTGGCTGCTCGAGCTCGTGTCTCCCTGCGCACCGTTCGCGGCAACCTGGGTAGAAGCCTGAGAGGGATCCGATCCCGACGGGCTCGCCGCCTGCTGCCCCGTCGCCTGCTGGCCAGTGCCGGTTTGTGGGCTAGAGCTTGATCCGAAGCTGCTATTTGAGTTTCCCCCGAACGAGCCACCGAACGAGGAGGATGACTGCGAGAACACTCCGGAACTGTTCACCCCGGAATTGCTCAGTCCCCCCGAGTTACCGAATCCTGAACTGCTGCCACCAAGAGTTGAACTACCTCCAAAAGAGGAACTACCACCGAAGGCTGAGCCACTGGAACCATTTGCTCCTGTCGGCGATCCGATTGGGTTTGCGCCGGGAATCACACCGCCGCCGAAGCTGCCCCCAAGCGTAAGTCCAGGGTCGCCGAAATGGAGCAGCTTGAAATCCTGGCCTGTGAGTGGGTCTTTGTAGTGTTTGCGCAGATAGCGCAGATTGTTGGTATTGTCGAGATCTTCGAGCCGGGTGGGATAGCGTCCTAATTTCCTGTAGTAAACGCGGATCGCGCGCGTGTATTGCACTCCGCGGTGAATCATTTCTTCTTCCTGATCCCGCTTCAGCTCAAAAATAAATGACGGCAGAACCGCGAGTGCAGCTATGGACATCAGACTGAACCCCAGGAGGATCGTAATCAGGACGTAGCCGCGCTCGGCCTTGCGAGCCCGTTTTGGCGCGCGCTGCGGAATTTCATAATTGGGTAATCGGCGAATTTTGTAATTTAACTTCATTGAAAGTTATTGTTCTCCAAGATAAATTACCCAATTACAAAACTAGTAAATTTCGAAATTTCCCTATCCCTGGGTCAGCGGGATGCTTTGCGGCGGACCGCTGCCGACCACGTCCTGAATTTCCACCGAGGTCGGAGATATCCGCACAACCTTGTAGCGGCGATCAACGATTTCGCCCTCGCCCGCAATGAAAACATCATCACCCTTGGAGAGGAAAATTTTCTTGGGTTCTCCCGGATGGCTGGCGAATCCGAAAAACTTCAGGGGAATTGGCGGAGGCGCAGCCACCGCCGGTGGCTGGAATATCCGAGTGTCGTTTGAGCCTTTAGCAGTGCCAGGGGTTACCGGTGTGGGAATAACAACGTCCGCTGCCTGCGCCACGAAAATATTTCTCCCTGAGCCTTCATATTTGATCTGTTCAGTCGAGGCGAGTTGCACCAGGTGCAAGGTAGGGTCAAGGCTCTGCGGAGCACGCTCTTTTTTCCCTGAGGTCGAACGCGAACCGCGGTGCGACCCTGGTTTGGCGGGGCTCGGGGGCTGCGTTAGCGGCGTCGCCGCAGAAGGAAGATTCGTCGAGGCACTGGTCGAGGAAGAAGGAATGACCTCGTAGGCGATGACCAGCAGCAGCACAACGCCCAGCGTAATCGCCGCGATCTTCTGGCCCCGGTTTTCTGTTCCCAGCTTCACTACGCGCCCGCCTTCAGATAAGTCTCAAACTTCAATTGCAGCCTGATCGGGCCCTTTTGCTCCCCGGCCAGTGCGATGCCGTCAATGATAAAAAACATTTCATCGCGCTCCAGCGCATTGATAAACTTCGCCAACGAAACGTAATTTCCCGAGAGTTGCGCTTCCATTTCCACCGGCTGCAAGCGGCCCACCTCGGGCACTCCCACTTTGTACCGGGCCTGATCAATCGCGACCCCGTTGGCAGCGGCCAGTTGGCCCAATTGGGTGGCGATTTGCGAATCCTGAGCCGGGAAGCGCTTCTTGTAAAAATCGGCGATCTGTCCGTTCGCGGTGATCACTTTCTTATCCAGGTTACTCAGCGGTTTAACCTGGTTGGTTTTGCTCTGCAATTCGATCCACAACTGGTTCAGTTCCTGGCGCCTCGACGCGGTCGACCCCACCAGGGGCGAAAACAGCACGATCGCTGCCACGACATCCACGCCCAACAAAATCGCGAGCGCGGTCTGGAGCTTTTTTCGGGCCTGGCGCAAGTCTGGCACTAGGACGTACCTCGCTTGGAGTTCTCCGCCGCCTTGGGAATTGGCGCCGGGGCCGGCGCCGTCACCATTTCGGGTACGTAGACTCCGCTGATGTCGAACTGAACCGTATCACCACCGTTCGCGCCGGCCGCATTGTCAATATGCTCAATTCCGATATAGGTCTGGGAGAAGCGGCGCGACTCTTCCATGCGCCGAGCCAGTTCTATGAGTCGATCGCGCGAGTCTCCCCCGACCACCATTTTCAGCGTGAGTTGGTTATCCTCATCGAGTTCGGGACGAATCGAAACCAGGTGAACCCGCGGAGGCATGACCTTTTCGAGATCTTCCAGCACGTGCGTCCAGGAAAGCGATTTGCGTTCAATCAACTCGTTAATAAACTGGGATTGGTCGCGTGTGGCGCGATTCTCCGGCCGATTGAGAAATTCTTCAGCCAGCCGGCGAGTCTGGTCACGCTGCGCGATCTGTGCGCGCAAGTCGGCAATCTCGGCGTGGTCGTGACGGGCAGCGAACCAGCCGGTAATGGTGATCGTGACCAGCGCCAGAGTCAGTACGGATGCCGCGGCAACCGCCGTTCCCCAACGAAGCCAGAACTGCCGCGCGTCTTCATAAGGCTGGCTGGCGAGATTGATATCGAGACGCATATTTAATCCAGTGGCCAGTGATCAGTGGTTAGTGTTCAGTAGATCTTCCTGATCACTGACCACTGGCCACCGCGGTTACGAAATCAAGGCTCCTACAACTGCGGCCATCCGCCAGCGCGGAACCGAACCTCCGGTGCTGACTCCTAGCTGCGATGCCGTAACCAGTTCCTCCACCTCCGCTCCGGTCTGCGAACGCAGCGCGGGAGCTGCACTGCTAATATCAGATATCCCAGAGACGAAGATTTTATCGATATTCAGATGATACGTGTCCTGAAAGAAAACAACCGACGGGTAAATGTCCTCGGCTAACTGATCTCCTGTGATTGTGACCCCGCGGATGTTTTCGAGCGTGCGGAACAGTTGCAACTGGTTTGCGTTGAGGATTGCGATACTGGTTGTGCGCGCATCCACCTTCACAACCAGCGTAGGACGCTCTCCTTCCGCAGCCCCTAAAGCCGCGAGCATAGAAGGCACTACCACTCCGGGGCTGAATCCGGCATCACGAAAGGCAACTTCGTAATCCTCGACCACGCTGGCCAGGGCGACGGCGGCCACCACCCGCACGCCGTCATTCGATTTTTGGGCATGGTAGGAAACTCGAGCTTTGTCCACATCGAAGGGTAGAGACTTTTTCATGCGAAAGCGCACCACGCTGGCGGCTTCCTCGGAATCTGAAGGTAACGTATCGAATTCTAGCAGCACCACGCGCACGGCTGCGTCCGGTACTACGGCAATCACATCGTGAGTGCGCCCCGCCACGCTACTCAGAGCCTCGTAAACTGCTTCCCTCACAGCCTCGCGCTGGCGCAGATTTCCTTCCACCAGGTCGGGAACCACACTGCCCGGGGCCAGTTCGCGAGCGGCGCAGGCTTCGAGACTTCGCCCACCTTCACCCAGCCGGCCCACGAGCACACGATCGGCGGCGATCTCACACGCCAGCCGCGGTTTGGCCCCGTTAGAACCAGAACTCATTTTCAGGAAAAACTCCTGCTACAATTCAAACGCTCCGCCTCGAGAAATGCAATAGCTGAAGGGGCACAAAAGCAGTGGCTAGTGGTCAGTGGCTGGTGGTCGGTGTCAACCCTTGAGTCTACTGGCACTGATCACTGATCACCGGATACTGCTCTTACCGCATGGCCTCAATGAAGGTGACCTTATTAATCTCTTTCAAAGTGGTCAGGCCCAGCCGGACCTTATCGAGCGCCGATTCACGAAGAAATCGCATCCCTTCTTCCCGTGCGGCCCGGCGGATTTCCGATGTTGGTTTTCTGGCCAAGATCATCTCCCGGATACGGTCACTCAAATCCAGTAATTCGTGAATCGCGGTTCGGCCGCGGAAGCCAGTGCCCGCGCACTCGATGCATCCCGGTCCTTCATACAATGCGACCTTGGACCACTGTACGGGGTCAAGGCCGCTGGCCTCCAGCACGTCCGGCGGATAATTCACCTGCACACGGCAGGATTCGCAAATCAACCGCACCAGCCGCTGCGCCAGAATGCAATTCAGCGCCGAAACAAAGTTATAGGGCTCGACGCCCATGTTCAAGAAGCGGCCGATGACATCGACCACGTTATTTGCGTGGACCGTGGTAAACACCAGGTGGCCGGTGAGAGCGGACTGGATGGCGATTTGTGCCGTTTCCGTGTCGCGAATCTCGCCGACCATGATTTTGTCGGGATCGTGACGCAGAATCGAGCGCAGTCCGCGGGCGAAAGTCAGTCCTTTTTTCTCGTTAACCGGTATCTGCGTAATGCCGCGAAGCTGGTACTCAACCGGATCTTCAATGGTGATGATCTTGTCTTCGTCGGTCTTGATTTCGTTCACTGCGGCGTAAAGTGTGGTGGTTTTGCCGCTACCCGTCGGTCCGGTTACCAGCACCATGCCGTAAGGTTCTTTGATGTAGCGGCGAAATTTTCGCAGGTCGTCCTCATCAAAACCCACAACCTCCAAAGTGAGGGTGCGGAACTTCTCGCTCATCGATTCCTTATCGAGCACGCGGAGTACGGCATCTTCGCCGTGAATCGACGGCATGATGGAGACGCGGAAGTCGATGGCGCGTCCGTTGTACTTCACCCGGAAGCGGCCGTCTTGCGGCACGCGGCGCTCGGAAATATCCAGTTCGCTCATTACCTTGATGCGCGAGATTACGGTGGAGTGATGCTCCTTGCCGATGGGCGGCATGGCCTGCGTCAGCACGCCGTCGATGCGGAACTTGATCACGACCGAATCGTCCCGCGTCTCGATGTGAATGTCTGACGCGCGCCGCTGCAGTGCGGTAAAGATGGTCGTATCGACCAGCCGGATAATCGGGCTGGTGTCGCCCGCGGCAGTCAGCTTGTCGATGGTCAGCGTCTCTTCCGCGCCCGTGTTCTCGTCTTCGCGGATGATCTGGAACCCTTCGCTGGCCTCTTCCAGAACGCGCTGCGATTGCTCCGTCTTCGTAAGAATGTTGTCGATCTGCTTCAGCGTCGCAACTTTCGTGACGATCCGCTTCTGCAGCAGCAAGCTGATCTCATCGATCATCATCAGCTGGCTTGGATCCGCAATAGCGATTGCCAGCTTGCCGTCGGCGGTCTCTTCGAGCGGCACAAATTTATAGCGGAACATCAGCTCCGGCGAGAATTTCTTGAACAGCTCATGATGAAGCTGGAAGTCGGTTAGATCCACGAACTCGCAGCGATAGCGTCGAGCCACGTCCTGAGCGCGCTCCAGGTCGGTGATGGGATTCCCCGTTGCCACCACCTGCCCGCCGTTCTGGCCGTTCACGAAGAGTGATTTCTTTTCCGCCATCGCCATTCTCAAAACCCCAATCTCGTATCCGCCCCGCCTAGTGGGCTCCCTGGACTCCTAGGGTGAAGATCGGCAAATACAGCGAGATCAACACTCCACCTACGAAGGCCGCCATAATCATCAGGATCAGCGGCTCAATCAACGCCATGGCAGCGCCCAATGCCGTCTGCACATCTTCTTCATAGAACTCGGCTACCGAATTCAGCATCGCCGGCAAGGCTCCAGTGGACTCGCCTACCTCAATCATTTCGACAGCGAGGTCGGGAAAAATCTTCTGTTCCTCGAGGCTGCCGGCCAAGCCTTGTCCTTCGCGCACCCTTACGCTCGCGCGCATGATCCCTTTTAAGACGCGGCGGCTCGACATCGAACTGCCCGCCGTTTCCATCGAGGGCACCAGCGGCAGGCCGCCTTGCAACAGAGTCGCCAGCATGCGCGAGAAAGTTGCGACCTGGTGTTTCAGTCGAATATCTCCCAGCAATGGCAGACTCAAAATTACACGATCCACTTGATCGCCGCCGCGATCGGTTTTCCGCCATTGCCACAATACAAAGACGGCCACCACCAGGCCTATCGCCAAGACCGGAAAATATTTCTGCGCATTTACGCCCACCGAAAGCATAAACAAGGTGACCGCCGGCAGCTTGGCATCAAGGCTGTTGAACAAGTCCGCGAATTTCGGCACCACATAGGTGAACAGAAACATCACCATAATCGTCACCACGGTGACCAGCAACGTGGGATAAATCAGCGAGACAAACAACTTCTTGCGGAAGGTCATTGCCAGGCGCTGGAAATTAATATACCGGGTGAGCACTTCGTCGATGTTTCCGCTTTTCTCTCCCGCCATCAGCGTGGTGGTATAGATTTTCGGCACCGTGGCGTGCGTGGCGAAGGCATCTGAAAGCAGCTCTCCACCCTTAACGCGTTCGCGCACATTCTCCAGAACCTGCCGAAGATTGGAATCCCTTTGCCGCTTGATCAGCAGATCGAGAGAGTTCAAAACCGGCAATCCGGCCTTGAGCAACGTCAGAAATTGCTGATTGAATACCAGAAACGAACTTTGCTTTAGCTTGCGTCCACGCCTCATCAAAAAGCCGCTAGTCAGCAGGCCCTGAGGCTTAACCCAATGGACCAGATAGCCCTGTGAGGCGAAGCGGTCACGTACCTCCGCCACCGAGTAACCCTGCTCAATTTGCTGGTGGGTGTGCCCGCGTTCATCGGCGATTTTTACAACGAATTCCGCCATTCTCTCGTTCTTTTCGCTGCTCTCGGATCCCTTTTAGATCAGAACTTAGTTTCAGGAGTCGTACCCGTCAGTTTAACATTGCGGCTTGTCGCCGTGACGCTCAATCAGCCACAACACTATGTCGTTCCAGTATCGCAAGTAACCCCATTCGAAGATTGGATCGGGTGCATACCCTCCACTCCGCCCGAAACTTAATGCAGCCGTAACCGTGAAACAGCGACCTCAGAAGCCCGCGCTCAGGCTGACCGGGAGCACTTCAGTGGTAAATCCAATCCCATCATCGCGTTACCTTAACGTACAAAACCAATTGCCTTAAGGTTCTAAATTACCCTCCACCGTTTCCGTCCCCGGAGGCGCACTGAATTCGAAGCGCCCGTCTGGGATCGGCAGATTCTCCTTCTCACTATTAAAGCGATATTCGGTGACCGATCCATCCACTTCGTCGATCAGAATTCGCATAATTTTGTGCTCCGGAGTCACTTCCAGCAAGATCTCGCTTACTCGCTCGGCCATGGCCTCCGGTACGCCCCGCAGCACCACATTGTCGGCGGCAATCGGCTTAACATCAGGTGCTAACGACAGCCCCCGCAACTCCTTCTCCAGCTTGCTTTTGCCTAGCAAAAACGCAAGCGGAGAGCGAATATCATCCAGCTTTCGCGCCTCCGTTCTGCGAGCCTGCCGGTCTTCAGGGACGTAAAACCACGCGTCTTTCCCGTCGCTGACAAACAGCTTCTCCCTTGGAGAACGGTACTCCCATCGCATCTTGCCAGGTTTTTTCGATCCGCCCTTGGCAAGCCAAAGGGTTCCCGATTCCGTCCGCTCCACCCCTGACCCTCGATACACCTCGGTGAACTCCGCCTGTAAAGTCCGAAGGTGGTTGTAGTGCTGATCGACGGCCTCAGCTATTGAATGGACATCTTCCCCGACAGCGGCAATCGAGACGATCATAACCACCAACCTGACCAGCAACATCACCAGCAACATCGCGAACGGGAGCCTGATCATTATGTCGATTCTACCCCCTGAGTACGGCGATGCGGTTTTCGTCAGATTTCTCATTGCGATGTTTGTGCTTGAAGAACGGACTGGGAAACAGGGTAGACTCGTTCCTGATGATTAAAGTCAGGCTGCTGGGCAAGAAGTTTCTGACGCGGTTCCTGGCGGTTGTGCTTTCCTCTGTGCTGAGCGGCGCACTATGGGGACAGAGTGCGCCGGCACAACAGCAAGATCAAGGCCAGGGTCAAGACCAAAGTCAGGTTCAAGGGCAAGGTCAAAGGCAGGCGGACAATCCTGCCCTGAGCGGAACCCAGGGGAGTGCTGCCCCCACTCAAGGGCCTTCCACCCCTCCCCCTGCCGCGCAAGAGAAAGACGAAGTCAAGATCACGCCCCGGGAGGCGGAGGAACTTTTTCACTCCGTCGACGAGATTCTGGCCTTCGACAGCAAACACACCGGACTGCCGATCAAGAAACAGGTCAAGCGCCGACTCACCAGCCGCGATGAAGTGGTGGCATATCTTACGAAGCACATGAAAGATGAAGATGTGAAAAGGCTGCAGCGCTCGGAGCTGGTGCTGAAAAAGTTTGGGCTGCTGCCGCGCGATTTTGATTTAGAAAAACTTCTAGTATCGCTGCTACGCGAGCAGATCGCGGGCTATTACGATCCTAAAACCAAAACCGTGAACCTGCTGGACTGGGTTCCGATGGATCAGCAGGAGCCGGTCATGGCGCATGAGTTGACCCATGCATTGCAGGACCAGACGATCCATCTCGATAAGTGGATGCAGAAGGGCGACAAAGATCTGGGCGAGATCAGGAAAGACCCGACGCCGAACGACATCGAGAACGACGAGATGGACGATTCGCGGCAGGCCGTGGTTGAAGGACAAGCTGAGGCCATGATGCTGGAATACGAACTCGCCCCAGTGGGCCGGTCGGTTGTGGATTCCCCCGATCTCGTCGAAACGATGGAATCACAAATGACGAACGGGGACGACGGCTCGACCGTCTTCAAGGACGCCCCGATATTTCTGAGGGAATCACTGACTTTTCCCTACAGCTACGGGTTGAAGTTTATTGTGACGCTAATGGAGAAGGGCGGCAAAGAAAAGGCGTTTGCCGCCGTGCTGGCGAATCCTCCGCATACCACACGGCAGATCATGCAACCGGAAGCTTATTTGACGGGCGAGAAAATCGAGCCCATGCCCGTGCCTGAATTCAAGCGCGATTTCAAGGATTACACGAAGTTTGATATCGGTGCGATGGGAGAGTTCGATGTCGCGGTGCTGCTTGAGCAATACGCTGGGAAGAAGGTGTCCGATCGTCTGTATCCCGAGTGGCGCGGCGGCTATTACTATGCGGCGCGACCGAAAAACGACGCGACCGCGCCGCTGGGTCTGCTCTACGCTTCCCGCTGGTCAAGCGCCGAGAAGGCCTCTGAGTTCGCAGAGATTTATGCCCGGTCGCTCAGGCAACGCTACAAAAGGGCGGATGAAGTGAGCACGTCTTCATCCGCCGCACAAGACCCAGAGAACAAGGCTGAGACAATGCAGGGTCGCCATGTGTGGACGACGGAAGAAGGCACGATCGTGATCGAAGAGAAGGGCGACACCGTGCTGGTCAGCGAAAGTCTGGATCCAGCGACAACTGAGATGCTGGAGAAGGATGTATTTGGAAAATGATTGACAATTGCCACGATTGACGAAGATTGACGCTGCCGATTTAGTTTTTCTTCTTAAAGCTCTGCTGATTCGGATTGTCAGAGTCTTCTCCCAGGAAGTGCTGTACCCTTGCAATGATGGAAACCTGCTTTCCCGCACGCTCAATTGTCAGGGTGCGTTCTTTTCCAGCCTCGCCTGCCAGCATTGTCCATACTTGTCCCAGCGTCGAACCAACAGTAGGGATGGCGTCGACAGCGATGAGTTGATCGCCAGCTTGAACTTCAGGCACCGAGGGCTTTCCGGCGTAATCGGCGACGCCCAGGATGGCGAAGCGGCCATCGATCTCAGGGAGCAAAACGAGACCAATTACGTCGAACGCGGGAAAATTGAAAGTGCGTCCAATCTCGAAGTAGACGGTTGAGTGGGCATAGTCGAGTCCGACGCGATAGTTGACGAGGGCGTTCGTGCCGAGTAGTCCAGCGGTTGCAACACCGGCGCGCTTCTCGAAAAATTCCATCCGATCCGAAAGAAACTCCACCGCAGCTACATCCGTCAAAAACAGCGGACCATACTGCACCCGGGCAACGCGCATCAGCTTCCATTTCGGTTCGTCCTGTAATCCCCACATATTGGCGGGGCCGATAGCCCCAGTCATGCGCGGCCAGTCGGGGTGCGCAGAGGTGAGCTTGTCGAAGAGATCGTCAGTGAGAAAGCTGATTGACGATCCGAGGTCGAGGCCTAGATTGTATTTCTTGTTTTCAATCTGACTGGGAACCTGGATAAGACCGTTCTCGTCGTTCACCATTACTTTCGCCTTCACCCCCTGAAACTTCAGGCTGCCGGGTTGGCCGATGGTGAACTCGTGGCCGGGAAAGTTGATCAGCACATCGTAGTTGCGTAGAACGGTGGATGGAATATTGATCTCTGCGTTCATGCCAGGGGCGATGGTAGGGGCAGCCGCCGGAACTTTGATTTCTCCCATTGCAGAAAGGAAGATCTTCATTCCACCGATCAGAATTTCGAGCGAAACCATCGGGGTTGGCGATTTGGCCGAGCAGACCTGGCCGTTGCAATGACCAACAGCGAGCCCCAGCCATGTGGACACGCGTGAACTCATCCACTGTTCGGGATCGCCGTTGTCGACCCACGCGCGGACCCGCCTGGTCGAGCCGTCGAGCAGACGGACGTCTACGTCGATGACAATCCTGTTGTGATCAAGCGTGACGGGAACGGTGACGAATTTCGCATTAGCCGGGGAAGCAGATTGGGCAGGATTTTGTGCGAGTGCGATCGTGATCAGAATCAAAATGAAGAGGCAAGCGGCAATCCGCATTAGAAGATTGTAATGCGTTGTGATATGAGGGACGGAGTTGTCCGGGCTGAAAAATTGAACCCAAGAGGGGCAGTGGGCTGTTTTTGAATCAAAATGAATGCGCTACGAGATACAGGCCGACAGCAAACCCGACCACGATGACGCACGGAATGAGAAGCCACCATTTGCTTCCTTGCTGCGCCGCAAGTAGGCCAAGCACCCCTGCCAATCCGACAGAAGCAAAACTAATTGGCTGTCGCCAGTTAGCGAATGGTGGGACGAAGATGCTTCCGAGCAAAACTGCGCTGACAGTCCCTAGCTTTCCTGATCGCGTCATGCTGATGCCTCAGCGCTTTTCCGCTCCAATAATCCCACTAATTCCTCCAAACTCCAAATGTGATCCGCGAGTCCTGCTTCCATCGCGGGTGTTACTCTCAGCGTTTGGTGAACGCGGCAGAAATTGAAAGCCCACTACCCAAAGAAGGGTACAGAGGCGTGCGGGAGGTAGCTTGCTATAATCACAAGTTTGGCTCGGGCGCACAAGAGATTTCTGTGGTCGCTGAATTTGGAGGATGGTTGGTACAGGCGGAAATAGGAATCATCGGCGGCAGCGGGCTTTATTCCATGCCGGGTTTGAGCAAGGTAAAGGACGTGCGGCTGAAAACCCCATTCGGCGCTCCTTCGGACGCTTACGTGTGTGGAACACTCGAAGGCCGCAAGGTGGCGTTTTTGGCGCGGCACGGGCGCGGCCATCAAATTCTGCCGAGTGAATTGAACTTCCGCGCAAATATTCATGGCTTCAAGCAGCTTGGCGTCGAGAGAATTGTTTCAATTTCTGCCGTAGGATCATTGAAAGAGGAACACAAGCCGCTGGATTTCGTGATCCCCGATCAGTTTTTCGATCGTACGCGCCATCGCGTGGATACTTTTTTCGGTGACGGAGTAGTGGCACACATATCATTTGCCGATCCTGTATGTGGAGAACTGGCAGGCGTGGTCGAAGCAGCGTGTGAGAGAGTGGGAGTAACGGGCCGTCACGGTGGGACCTATGTGTGCATGGAGGGGCCCCAGTTTTCCACCAGGGCGGAGTCGAATGTCTATCGCGGCTTGGGCATGGACGTCATCGGCATGACCAATTTGCAGGAGGCGAAACTGGCGCGCGAAGCCGAGCTGTGCTACGTGACGGTCGCAATGGTCACGGATTATGACTGCTGGCATCCGCATCACGATTCTGTGACCGTCGATCAGATTGTTGGCGTGCTGATGAAGAATGCTGCGAATGCGGCGCAAGTCGTGCGTGAGACGATTGCCGCAATGGCACGAACCCGGTCCTGCAGGTGCGGCTCGGCGCTGGCACATGCAATCATGACCGACCACAAAAAGATTCCGGCAGCGACGAAGAAGAAGCTGAAACTGATTATCGGTAAATATGTGAAAGCAAGTGGTCAGTGATCAGTGACCAGTGGCCAGTAAGAGCGGCAAGATTTTGCTGACCACTGATCACTGATCACTGGGAACACTGAGAACTAAGAGAGGAAGCATGCACTCAAGATGAGCATTGTCGTAGTCGGTTCGGTAGCATTTGACGACATCACCTCGCCTTCGGGCAGCGTGAAGGGAATTCTTGGCGGGGCAGCCACTTACTTCTCGCTCGCAGCCAGCTATTTCACCGAGGTGCGTGTGGTTGCCGTCGTAGGCGAGGACTTTACGGCGAAGCATGAAGCTGTTCTGCAGAAGCGGCGAATTGATACGCGCGGCATCGAGCGCGCCTCGGGAAAGACATTTCGTTGGGGCGGTTCCTACGCGGACAATCTCAACGAGGCCAAAACAGATTTTACCGATCTGAACGTGTTCGAAAAGTTCCAGCCACGCATTCCGAAGGAATACGAAGACAGCGAATATCTGTTTCTAGCCAACATCCAACCGACGCTGCAGGCCAACGTCCGCCGAAAAATGAATGGGGTGCGGCTAACCGGATGCGACACCATGAATTACTGGATCCACGGCGCGCGCACGGAACTCGCCGAAACACTGAAGCTGGTGAACGTGTTGCTGATCAACGATACCGAAACGAAGATGCTGGCGAATGAAAGAAATCTGCCGCGTGCCGCGCAGAAAGTGCTGGCGATGGGTCCGCAGGCGCTGGTGATCAAGCACGGCGAGTATGGCGCGACGATTTTTTTTCGCGAAGGAGCCTTTGGGATTGGACGCCATCCCTTTCGCGCGCCGACTTTGCCGCTCGACGAAGTGAAGGACCCCACCGGCGCAGGCGATTCGTTTGCCGGCGGATTCATGGGCTATCTGGCTTCGCAGCAGGAATTAAATCGCGAAGTTCTTAAGCGCGCGCTCTTCTATGGTGGAGTCATGGGATCGTTCGCCGTAGAAAGTTTTGGCACCGAGCGGCTGCAATCGCTCACGCGTGAAGAGATTGACGCCCGCTTTCAGATTTTCCGCGAACTTACTCACCTCGAATGAAGCCGCGACTTCCGCCTCCCAAAACCCATTCCATTGAGGCCGTGCGGCTGATCTGGCTGGCAATCTTCGTGTCGGTATTCTCGTTTCTTTTCTACCAGCGTCATGGCGACGTGCTGCTTTACGGCGATGCCGTGGCGCACATCAACATCGCGCGCCGCGTCTTCGACTCGAAAACTCCCGGGCTTCTGCAATTGGGAACGGTGTGGCTGCCGCTGCCGCATCTTCTGATTGTGCCCTTCATCGTGTCGACACGGATGTGGCAGAGCGGCGCTGGCGGCTCCATTCCATCGATGGCTGCGTATGTGCTCGGGGTATTTGGAATATTCCGTCTCGTGCGGAGTGTGCTCGGCCGCGACGGAGAATTCGATGGCGCAATTCAAGTGGGAGCTTGGGGTGCGGCGATTTTGTATGGCGCGAATCCCAACCTGATTTATATGCAGGCGACCGCGATGGGCGAATCGCTCTACCTGGCCTGGTTTATTTGGGCCGCGGTGTATTTCACAGAGTTTGCCCGCGGCGAGGCAACGACAATTCGGTCTCTGGCAAAATGCGGCCTCTGTCTAGCTGGAGCCTGTTTGACGAGATACGACGGATGGTTCCTGACATTAGTTCTGGTGCTTGGAGCTGTGGTAGTCCGCTCCTACCTTTGCGAAGAACGAAAAGATGCGGCACCCAGCCACGATAAGGCACCGAGGTTGGCGCCTTCGCGATTGCAACTGGTGAAATTCGTTTTGATCGCGGGAGCCGGTCCCGTTGTTTGGCTGGGGTATAACGCTGCGGTCTATCGAAATCCGCTGGAGTTTGCCAACGGGCCGTACTCAGCGAAAGCGATTGAGCAGAAGACAGCCACAGTGAATCCGGCGAAGGGAGATCTGTGGGCCGCGGGCTCGTATTTTCTGAAAGCGGCCGAACTGAACGTGGCGGAATCGAGTTGGCAAGGCCGCCTGTGGCTGGGTCTGGCGCTGCTCGGAAGCCTGGTGTCGTTGGTCAATCGCCGCAGTCGCGTCGCATTGCTGTTGTGGACGCCGCTGCCGTTCTACGCATTGTCGGTAGCCTATGGCAGCGTACCGATTTTTGTCCCGACCTGGTGGCCGTTCTCACATTACAACTTGCGCTACGGCTTGCAACTGCTTCCGGCGTTCGCTGTGTTTGTGCCGCTGGGAATTTCTTTTGTCGTGCAATCCGTGGCCAAACTTCCACTCGTGGATGCCGCTTGGCGCAAGTGGGCAAGTGCCGCAACTTTCCTGAGCGTTGTGCTGCTCGCAGTTGTAGCTTACGCCGCGATCTGGCGGGCAGACCCAATCTGTTATCGCGAAGCGTCAATCAACAGTCGCGGGCGTGTGTCGCTGGATATGCAAATTGCAAACTGGGTTAAATCCTTGCCTGCAGATTCCACATTGCTGATGTATCTGGGTGAGCACGTGGGTGCGCTGGAGCAAGCGGCGATTCCATTGCGGCGGGTCATCAATGAAGGGAATCACCGTGTGTGGAGACAGCCTGCCGATCCAGAAGGCTTGTGGGAGCGTGCGTTGGCAGACCCCGCAAAGTATGCGAACTACGCCGTCGGCTTCGATGGTGATCCCGTGTGGAACGCGGCGAAGGACGCGCGTCTGACCGCATTAGTCGAAATTCACACTACAGGCCAACCTCGCGCGGCGATTTTTCAGGGACATGTGCCGGTGCGGCCATAAGGATGAAGTGCGGTAATCAGCCGGGTTAATGGCTGCGGCGGCCGGAGACCCGTCGTTCCAGTGATAAAATCCGGCCATCCGAGAGATCTGAGACGTTCGATTAAATTCATGCACTGGCCACAGATTGTCGAGCTGCTGCAAAAGGAGATGGCTAGCGGGATCGTCGCAAGCTCGCTGGCGCGCCTGGTGCTGGCCGCGGTGCTGGGCGGCGCTATCGGGCTGGAGCGCGAGCTGCGACATCGGCCGGCGGGGCTGCGCACCAATATGTTCATCTGCTTCGGCGCAGCCATGTTCACAATCCTTTCGGATGCGCTGGCCGTGGAACATCTCGGCGACCACACCCGAATTTCAGCCCAGATTATTCCTGGCATTGGCTTCATCGGCGCGGGATCGATTCTGCACGCGCGCGGGCTAACGACTGGCCTGACCACCGCCGCGACGCTCTTCGTCGTGGCCTCAGTGGGGATGGCGACAGGCGGAGGGCTTTATCTGACGGCAATTTTTGCTACGGTCCTGGTTCTTGCCGCACTCTTCTCTTTGGGCCACCTCGAGCTAACGTTTAATCTGAAGACTCTTTTGACCACCTATGAAGTCACGGGCGCGAGCGTGGATGAGATCACGCAGGAAGTGAACCGCATCCTGGAACGGCGCCATCGCATGATGCAAAACGTGCTGAGCGGTAGCACCGGCCAGCACGTGCGCCTGCAGTTCGATGTCTCCGGTTGTAACCGCGAGCAGAAGGAGTTGCTGCGCGATTTGAAGGCATCGTCTTTGCTCGGCAATGTGACCTCGCTGGGGCCGGTGGAGTTGGAGTGAGCCGGCAGAACCTGACGATTCCATTTGTGAAGGCTTGTGCGTGCGGAAATGATTTTCTTCTCATTGGTGGCGCGGAAATCGAAGGGAAATTCGTTGCTGCGGAGCGCTCGGAGTTCACACGGCGTATTTGCGACCGGCACGAGGGCGTAGGAGCCGACGGCGTGGAGTGGATGTATCCTCATGCTTCGGCGGATGTGGAGATTCGGTTAATCAATTCTGACGGTTCGGACGCAGAGATTTCCGGGAATGGCACGCGTTGCGTTGCGACGTACATTTGCGCAGAGCAAGGAAAAGAGAGAATCTCTATCCTGACCGGGGCTGGACTAAAAACGTGCATACTCACGGGACGGAGCGAATGCAGCTATGAGTTTGAAGTTGAAATGGGGGAGGCCGCGGTGGGCGCGGAACTCACATTGAAAGTGGAAGCGAGCGAGGTAAGCGGCATTCCCGTTTCGATGGGAAATCCGCATTATGTGGTGTTCGTGGAGGAGTTTTCCTCGAATTGGCAAGTCAACGCGGCAGAGATTCAGAGCAGTTCTGAGTTTCCTCACAGGGTGAACGTTGAATACGTTGCTGTAGATGGAAAACACGATTTGAGGGCGCGCTTTTTCGAGCGCGGAGCGGGAGAGACGCAATCGTCGGGGACGGGTTCTTGTGCGTCGGCACTCGCTGCGATTGCGACGGGCAGGGCCGAATCGCCGGTGCGGGTGCATGCTCCGGGTGGAACGCAAACGGTACGTAGGCAAAGAAATCGTGTTTTTCTGCGCGGGGAAGCGCGGTTGGTTTGCCGGGGAGAATTTTTTCTGAGCTAGGCTGCGTTCGCGGCGCGCTGCGTCGTCGGCCGAAGTCTTTTTTGTACCGGTCTCGAGATTTTTTCTATCTGGGTTTCTAATTGCATGTCCTCAGCGACAATCTCGCGTGTGAAGCCACCTGCCCTTCGGCCCGGGGATACAGTCGGCATTGTGGCGCCCGCGAGCAACGTGAAGCGTACTGAACTTGAAGCTGGAAGCGAGGCACTACGGCGTGCGGGCTATCGGCCGTATTATTTTGATTCCATCCTTGAGCAGGATCTTTACTTTGCAGGATCGGTGCGGCGCCGCACGCACGAACTACAAGAAATGTTTGCCCGCGAAGAGGTACGAGCGATTATCTGCGCGCGCGGTGGGTATGGCGCGAACTATCTGCTCGAAGCTCTGGATTTGGAGAAGATTAAAGCAAATCCCAAAATATTTGTAGGCTATAGCGACCTCACTACGCTGCTCACTTATTTTGCGGACGCCGCAGGGCTGATTTCATTCCACGGCCCGATGGTGGCAAAAGATTGGGCGCATGAAGGTGGAGTTGATCCCGTTTCGTGGCAGTCTGCGCTAGGCGCGGCCGCGGCTTGGGAGCTCAATTTCGATGCGCGTTCGGGAGTAAGTGGCCTGGTGGAAGGTGCGGCAGAAGGAATTCTTTACGGAGGCTGCCTTTCGATTTTGGTGGCGTCACTGGGAACGCCCTACGAAATCAAGACGGCGGGAACAATTTTGTTCGTCGAGGATGTGACGGCAAAGCCGTATCAGATCGACCGCACGCTAATGCAGTTGAAACTCGCCGGCAAACTGAACGGGGTTCGCGGAATTATCTTTGGCGAGATGCGAGATTGCGTGCAGAATGCGAATCAGGGATATACGCTGGAAGAAGTTGTGCTGCGCATTGTGGGCGAGTTAGGGATACCCGTGGCTTATGGCTTGCGGTCGGGGCATGTAACTGCTGGAAACATTACTTTGCCCATCGGCGTGCAGGCTGGGCTGACGGTGCGTGATGGAAAAGTGAGTTTGAAAATTCTCGAAGCCGCGGTGATGGCAGCACCGACGGCAACGGTAGCACGACAACAATCATGATTGCAGGGAAGCACATTCACTTGATCGGCATCTGCGGCACGGCGATGGCTTCGCTGGCCGGAATGCTGAAGCAGCGCGGATTTCGTGTGACAGGATCCGACGCGGCGGCGTATCCGCCCATGTCTGAGTTTTTGTCTCAGCTTGGAATCCCAGTGGCGCAACCCTTTGACGCACGAAATCTGGATCCGCGTCCCGATCTCGTGGTCGTGGGCAATGCGATTTCGCGAGGTAATGCCGAACTGGAGCACTTGCTCGACGAGCGCATACCATTTTGCTCTCTGCCGCAAGTGCTGCATGAGGAATTCCTACAGGGCAGGGAAGTGCTGGTAGTAGCCGGGACGCACGGCAAGACCACGACCACGTCGATGCTGGCGTGGATTTTTCATACCGCAGGCATGCAGCCATCGTTTCTAATTGGAGGAATTGCGGAAAACTTTGGCTCCAGCTTTCATCTCGGAAATGGAAAACATTTCATTCTCGAAGGCGACGAGTACGACACTGCGTTTTTCGACAAGGGGCCGAAATTTCTCCATTACTTCCCCGATTCAGTGATTCTGACATCGGTGGAGTTCGATCATGCCGACATCTATAAAGATCTCGACGCCGTCGAGACAGCGTTCAGACGGCTGGTAAATCTGATCCCGCGGCGTGGCCGCATCGTCGCTTTTGATGGGGTCGCAGGCGCAGCCTCGGAAAGCGCCAGCCTCGAACGCTGTCTGCAGAAGGCGTTCTGCCCGGTAGAGCGCTATGGAACAGGCGCGCGCTCCGAATGGCAAATCACGAACATGAAATTCGACGCGGAACGAACCTCATGGTCCGTATTACAGAACGATCGAGCCTGGGCGGACTTTGAGTTCCCGTTGGCGGGCGAATACAACGTGTGGAACGCGACCGCGGCAGCGGCCTTGGCCGCCGACTATGGCATCTCGAAAGAAGAAATTGCGGCAGCGCTGAAAACATTCAAGAGCGTTAAACGACGGTTAGAAGTAAAGGCCCAAGTAGGCGGCATCACGATCATCGACGACTTCGCCCATCATCCTACGGCAATTGCGGGGACACTGAAGGCATTGCGGGAGCGTTATCCGAGGTCGCGGTTGTGGGCGATTCTCGAGCCGCGGTCAAACACGCTACGGCGGCGCGTGTTACAGGCGGATCTGGCACGGAGTCTGGCCCTCGCAGATGAAGTAGTGGTCGCGGCTGTGTTCCGCTCGGAGGCCGTACCGCAGAATGAGCGACTTGAATTGCCCGAACTGGCGGCGGATGTTCAGAAGCACGGAGGACGCGCCCGGCTGGCGGCCGATGCCGAAGCGATTGTAGAGATGATCGCTCCCGAGATGCGCGTCGGCGATGTGGTCGCAATTCTATCGAATGGTGGCTTTGGCGGAATCTACGAAAAACTGCCTGCGCGGTTGAGAGCACTTTCAGGGGAAGGCGCGAGCAATTCCGCGAGAGCGGCAGGGAAGCAATGAACCGGCGCAGTGCGAGAAGCCGTCCTTTCGGGCGGTGTCTTGGTTTGTGTCTTTTTCTGTGGATTGGTCTGGCGAGTTCCCGCGCCACCACCAACTACACGATTTCCCTGGAAAATCCAGAGCTGCATCTAATGAGGGTGCAGATTTTATTGCCGGAAGGGCCGGCGCTGCGGGAGTTGCAGCTTCCGGTATGGAATGCCCTGTACCAAATCCGTGATTTTGCGCAAAACCTGAACTGGGTGACGGCGAAAAACCGCGCAGGACAGCCGCTTTCTGTGTACACACTGAACAAGAGCCGATGGCAGGTTACGGAAGCACAGGATGGCGCCATCGTTGAATATCAGATCTTTGTGGATTCACCCGGTCCGTTCGGCGCGCAGCTGAATTCTCATCATGCATTTCTCAACCTCGCTCAGATCTTAATGTATCCCGTCGATGCGCGAGACTCGCCATTGACACTGCGATTCAGCCATGTACCGCCACCGTGGCACATCGCCACACCGCTGCGTGCGAACGAGGACGCTTACATCGCTGAAAGTTATGACCAGGCTGCCGATTCGCCGGTAGAGATTGGCGATTTCAAGGAATCCGATTTTGAGGAAGGTGGTGCGCACTATCGCGTGATTGTCGACGCGGCTCCCGGTGACTACGACTTGGAAAAGATTAGCGCGATGCTTCACAAGGTCGTGGCAGCTGCGACAAGCTGGATGGACGACCGTCCCTTCGACAGCTACATGTTTGTCTATCACTTTCCGCGGGGCCCCGCAGGCGGCGGCATGGAGCATGCTTACTCGACCGCCATTGCGGTGAATGCTGATACTTTGAATCAGTCTCCGGGCGTGCTGGCTTCAGTGACGGCGCATGAATTTTTTCATCTTTGGAACGTCAAACGCATTCGTCCGCAGACGCTCGAACCTGTCGATTACACGAAAGAGAATTACACGCGGGCGCTTTGGTTCAGCGAAGGATGCACCAGCACGGCGGCCGACATCATCCAGTTGCGAAGCGGGTTGCTCGACGAGCGCCACTTCGAGCAGGAGTTAGCGTCGGATATCGGCGAACTTCAGCGGCGCCCCGCGCATTTGACGCAGTCGGTGGAAGACTCCAGCCTGGATGCCTGGCTTGAAAGCTACCCATACTACCGTCGCCCCGAGCGCAGCATTTCGTATTACAACAAAGGCGAATTGCTGGGGATAATCCTCGATCTGGCGGTGCGCGAGGCCAGCCACGGTCGAGCGTCCCTGCGGGAAGTCTTTCAGTGGATGAATCAAAATTACGCGAAAAAGGGCCGGTTCTTCCCGGATTCGGCAGGCGTGCGCGAGGCGGCTGAGGCGGTAACCCATAGCGATTTGAATTGGTTTTTCGCGAAGTACGTTGCGGGGACGGAAGAGATTCCGTGGAACGTTTTTTTTCGTTTTGTCGGACTTCGGTTGATCGAAGGAAAAGTTACGTCAGCGGATGCAGGATTCGTAGCTTCGCGAAACTTTGATGGTCCCATGACCGTGGAGTCGGTTACTGCGGGCGGTACGGCCGAAGTGGCCGGCCTGCGGGCGGGCGATACGATTCTCGAAATCAATGGGAGCGCTGCGGGAGAGGGGTCTTCCGACGTCGTGGCCCGGCTCATCCCCGGCGATAGCATTAACGTAAGGGTGCGTGGACGACGCGGCGGAGAACGCGAGTTGAAGTGGAAAGTCGGGAGCCGCGAGGAAACTTCCTACGCCCTCAACGACATGGAGAACTTCACCACGGAGCAGCGGGCACACCGGGCCGCATGGTTGAAGGGCGAGGCCGAGCGATAAACCATACTCCGGAGGTAAGGATGCACGTGCAATCCGCCAATGGTTGTGAATGATTCGAAAATGATCCGAACATGATCCGAACTCTCGCTATGCTCGGCTTCTGGACCCTCGCTGCACCGCTTGCGGCGCTGATTGGATTTCCCTGGACGTTTATCACGGGAGACGTCAGCCTGCTCTATCGCATGTTCATGTTCGGCGCGTGGAATGGCGTGCGCTTGACTGGAGTTCGAGTCAAGACTGTCGGCCTCGACAAACTGGACCGGGAGCGCACCTATATCTTCATGTCGAATCACGTCTCGAACCTGGACCCGCCGATCACCGTTCCGCTGATTCCGCGGCGCACCTCCGTGATGGTGAAAAAAGAATTGTTCGGCTACCCCATTCTGGGTCGCGCGATGCGAATCGGTTCACTGGTCCCGGTCGATCGTGGAAATCGTGATGCTGGAATTGAGGCGGTGAAGATCGCCAAGCAGGTCGTGCGGCAGGGCCTCAACATGACGATCTACGTCGAAGGCCACCGTTCGTTCGATGGCAAGCTGCTGCCTTTCAAGAAGGGCCCGTTCTATCTGGCGATGGAGTGCGGAGTTCCCGTGGTTCCGGTGACGGTCACCGGCACCCACGATGTGATGCCAAAGGGAAGATTCGCAATCAAGCCCGGAACCGCGACTGTAATTTTTCACCCACCGATCGAGCCGGAGGATTTTGGTAGCCGCGAATGCCTGATGGAGAAAGTGCGCAGGGTTATCGATAGCGGGCTGCCGGAAGAACTCCGGGGAAATCCGTTCACCACGAAGGACACAAAGGTTCACGAAGGAAACACCTCCGTCTAAGTACATTGTTGAAGCTGAGTTCATCCTCTCACTTCCGAATCTTGGCCCGCAAAGCCCTCGCCATCTCGGGCAGCTTGGGCAGCAGCGCCGAATATTTCAACCACAATTTGTGATCGACGGCAGGAGCGCCGCTCACCAAGGCTCCTGCCGGAACATCGTTCGCGACCCCGCTTTGCGGCGTGACGATGGCAGCTTCCCCGATCTTGCAATGTCCGACGACTCCAACCTGCCCCGTTAAGATCACTCGATTGCCGATCTCTGTCGAACCGGCGAGTCCAACCTGCGAGCAAAGTAACGCATCTTCGCCGACTTGGGAGCCGTGCCCCACCTGCACCAGATTGTCGATCTTAACCCCGCGCCGGATGCGAGTTTCGCCCACGCTGGCGCGATCGATACAAGAATTCGCCTGCACTTCCACGTCGTCTTCAATAATAA
Source organism: Candidatus Sulfotelmatobacter sp. (assembly GCA_036844925.1). Taxonomy (GTDB): domain Bacteria; phylum Acidobacteriota; class Terriglobia; order Terriglobales; family Acidobacteriaceae; genus Sulfotelmatobacter. The sequence goes on along the minus strand of DAIUEW010000004.1, from coordinate 47,161 downwards.
CCGGGGCTGGCTGGGGAATTTTATGCCAATGTCCCTCGTGAGTCTTGGCGAAGCCAAAGCCATCGGCGCCGATCACAACGCCGTTTTGAAGCAGAACATTATTTCCGATGCGGCAGTTCTCTCGCACCACCGCGTGTGCGTGAGCAAAGAAATTGTCGCCGATTGTTACTCCGCGATAAATGACCACATGCGCCAGCAAAACGGCATTGGCGCCGATCTCGACATTCTCATCGATGACTACATAAGGGCCGATGTGAGCGTTGCTTCCAATCTTGGCCGTGAGATGAACGACTGCCGAACCGTGAACCTCCGGCGCATAGCGCGGGGGATGATGGAAAAGCTCCAGGGCACTCGCGAAACTTAAATATGGGTCTTTCACCCGCAATGTGGCCGCTGGAATAACTGGAAAGGCTTCGGAGACGATCACGGCCGCGGCCTTGGTGAGTCGCGCGGCGGCCGCATATTTCGGATTGGCGACGAAGGTGATTTCTTTGCTGCCGGCCTGCTCGATTCCATTGAGGCCAGTTATTTCAGTGTTGGGGTCTCCGTCTTGCAGGCGTGCGTTAAGGGCAGATGCAATGGCTGAAAGTTTCATAGGAAGAGTCTCAAAGAAAGTGGATCAGCGAGATTGTAGCGGAAACTGTCGTTAGAGCCTGATTTGCTCGGTCTACGCTGAAGAAAAAAGGCCAGTAATGTCTACCTGGCCTGGCGTGAAATCCGTCTTCGCTCTATTGCACAGTGAGGGTGAAAGAGACCTGCTCTGAAAGGTTTCCGGCGGTTGCAGTTAAGTTGACGGTGGAAGTGCCTGCCGGTGTCCCGGGATCTTGCGTGGGCGGTGGTGTATGGCTTCCGCCACCGCCACAGGCCGGAAGCACGACGAGCAATGCTACTACTGTGACCATTCCCACCAACATGCTGCAGCGGCGACGGCGGGGCACCGCAATCAAGAAGATACCCACCAAGGGCAGTCCACCCCCTAGTATCGCGAAATAATAGCGACGCTGACCACGCTGCAGCATAGTAGTGTGCGGCGCTGTTGTGGTGACGGTGATAGTGGTTGTCACAATCGTGTTCGGCCCTTTTCCTGTCGCCGAAGCCGTACCGCAGGTGGTTTCTGAGGGCAGGCCCGAACAGGCAAAGCTCACCGCAGTGGAAAAGTTGCTCGAAGCGATGATGCCAATGGTTGTCGTGCCGGACCCACCTGGGCTTGCGATGCTGACGTTCCCCAAACCCGAGACGATGGTGAACCCTGGCTGGATGGTGAAAGTGACCGGTTGTGTGCTGCTGCTTGCATTGAAGCTATTGTCGCCTGCGTAGCTGGCGGAAATGCTGTGGTTGCCACCGTCGAAGTTGAAGATTCCGGCGCCGATCGAGGTGTTTCCCTCGCTGTTCAACGCGACCGGGTTTGCCACGGGATTGAAAATCGGTCCAGGCAGCTTGCTGGAACCATTATCCGTGAAAGTAACTTGTCCCGTGGGCACGCCAGCGCCTGATTTTCCGACGACATCTGCGCGGACGAACACTAGGCTTCCGAAAGGCAGCGAGGCGCCGTTGGCTAGCAGGATTATGTTTCCGTTGCTATCTTGAGTGAAATTGGAAAGCGTAGTCGTGCTGGGCTCCGCGGTGACGGTGACTGACATCGGAGCGGAATCACTGGGAGCATAAGTGCCGTCCCCCGCATAGTGGGCGGTTACGTTGTACGGTACCGGTGAGCCGGCTAGAACCGTCGAGCCGGGCAACTCCGTGGTCGATGCCCCCGTAATGGTTCCACCGTTTAGCGGGAAGAAGCCTACTCCGGTCTGCGTGCTTACGCTCGGTCCGGTTGCTGCCACCAATGAAACATCACCCGTCGGCGTGCCCGTCCCGCTACTGGGTGCAACGGTGATATTCACGGTCACGGCGGTCCCGTGGGTGACAGTTGTGGGGCTAGGAGTGAGCGCGAGCGTAGTCTTCGTGGCTGTGAACGTGACCGTTTCCCACTGGTTTACCAGGTTGTTCACGTTAGCTGTCCCCAAACCAGTCGACAAATCGTAACCCGTAGCCGTGTCGTAGCCGTTGAGGATGCCGACTTGGTCGCCAGCGGTTTTCGTGGTGCAGTCCGGCGAACCCGTCGCACACGGCATACGAATCGTGCCTGCTGTTACGTCATTGAAGATGCAACCCGAGGCTGGCCCAGTTGTGGAGTTGCAGTTGGCAGCCGGCGTTTGTGCGGCTAGCTTATAGAAAACATAATTAGGGTTACCTTGGCGGCTGCCGGTTTTCTGATTGATCAGTGCCATGACGCCGGCGAAGGCAGGGGAAGCGAAAGAAGTTCCTCCCGCCATGCCGATGTCGGTGAAGGGGGCGTTCAGGTCGCAGGCGCCATCCGCCGAGATGTCTTGCTCGCAGAAGAGGTAGCTATTTCCCGAGAATCCGCTGCTGGCAAACAACGACACGTCGGGAAGATCACGAACCGTGTCGGCTTGGGTACCGAGACCGGTCTGCCAGGACGGTTTCGAATAGAGGGTGCTGGCACCTCCACCTCCTCCGACAGGGGCAAGAAAGTCGGCCAGCTTCGAATTGTTGCAGTTGGTTTCGGGGTCGGTACTAAATCCTGACATCTGGCCGAACAGCGCATTCGTGCAAGTGCTGTTCCAGGTAGTTTCCGGGATGTATCCTTTAGCCGAAGCCTGATTCCCATCATTCGTCGAGTTCCAGTAAGTTTCGGGATTGAAAGCATCCTGGAAGTCGGTGCCGCCCACTGCGACATTGAAGGGGGTCGAGGCAAATCCGTTTACCGCAAGTCCGTTCATGGCTGGTTGTGTGGGAGCATTTCCCTCGTCGCAGACCGCCGAACCTTGATCCCCGGCGGAGACGAATACGCTGATTCCCTGAGCCGCAGCCTGTTCCCATAGGGAGTCGTAGAATTGGTTTTCGGACCCCAGGAACTGCTCGCACACCCCGAAGCTCTCGCTCATGATCCCGTCGAGATTGTTCTCCACGATGTAGCCAGCGGAGAGATCGATACCTGCGGTGGTGTTGGTCGTCGCCGAAACCACGAGGTCGATGGTCGCGCCCTTTGCCACCGCTCCGGACCACTGGACATCGATATCGCCCTCGCTTTCGAGGGACGAGCCGGGCCCAAAAATGCCAGGGTCAGGACCGTTGAGGATGATATTGGGATCATTGACCGGGAGGCCAAACAGAGCGCGGAAGGCGTGCGGGTCGGCAATATTGATGTTTGTTTCCTGGACGATCGCGATCCGTTGACCGGTTCCGTCGATGACGGGAGTTCCATTCCATAGAGGCAAGACGTTGTAAATTGCCGCGAAATCAAAGGGGCCAACTGAATAGCAGTTGTTGTCCTGCCCGTTGCAGGGATTAGTTCCGCCGGGGGCGAAGGTGAATTCCTGTTTGGCTTTCGGCGTGATTCTTCCCGTGCTCTTTTCTCGTATTCCAATCCCGTGAAATACGTTCATGGGCTTCGCGTTGAAGTTGTGCAGGGAATCAATGCCAGCCACCGCTGGTGCTAGCGCAGTCGGAATCGACGGATCGCTAGCATTGGCCCAATGCTGTTCACCGTTCACAATGTATTTGTGAATCGTGGTGTGAAACGCCTCCTTCACCTGGCTGGCGGAGCCGGAAAACTCCAGCACCGTGCGGCCCTTGCTGGTGCCGACCTGGAATCCGTGTGATTCCAGCCATGAGGCTATGGTCTGCATGTCTGCATCGGTAGGGCCAAACTCCCTGCCGAATTGCTCCGGCGTGAGCCATTGGTGATAGTTGGGAGAGTGCTTGTCCTGCTGGTCGTCGAGCAGTTGGCGCAAGGCGGACTCTTGCTCGGGGCTGCGCTTCAACACCAGCAGCATGCGCTGCATGGGCAACGTAGCTGGCGCAGTGCCGAGATCGAACTGCGGGCGCGCCAAAATATGCGTGTTGCCCTTGAGCACCGTCAGCTGGCCTTCATCGACCGGCTGAGTAATAAGCGGCCGTGGCGCAACCTGGGGCGAGACGCTAGCTTGCTGCGCCAACGAAACAGAGGAAAGGATCGCTGCCAGACCTGTAACGCTAAGCAGACACTTCGAAGCGAACGACAACACATTCATAGAAATGCCACCTAAACCTGGGATGTGGCCACACCTGTCGAGACCAGACCGGTAAGAAGGAAGGGATTAACCCGACAGCTCTCGCCGCGTAGGAGGTTCGGCCCTGCGCCTGAGTTCTGCCTTTTTACCCCAAGTTTTCCCAGATTGCAACTCGAAACAGAGAGAAGTGTGTAGCAAATGGATTCTGCGTCGGTATGCAACAAAAGTAGTCAGTCGGCGACTCGAGAATCGTTGCCGTGGCTGCAGAATTCTCCTTCTCCGCAGCGACGCTTCTCTATTTCGAGCAGGCGGAGCAGTAACCGCCGATCTCCAGGCGGGACACAACAATGTGGAAGCGGCAGTCTTTTTCTACCTGACCCTTCAGCCTCTCGAATATATCGCTGACGAACTCCATAATCTTCCCGCAACGCAGGCAAGCCATGTGGATGTGGTCACGGTTCATTTTGCGCTCATAGTAGTGACCTTCGCCGTGGATGTGCATCAGGTCAAGTTCGTCAATCAGTCCGTGGCGCTTCAGCAGTTGCAGTGTCCGGTAGACCGTGCTGCGGTCGACGCTGGCATCGAGCTCTTGAGCCCTGCGCAAAAGTTGGGCCGCATCCAGGTGCTTCGCGGCGGTCTCCATCACGCTCAGGATGGCGCGGCGCTGCTGGGTCATGCGGATACCACGAGCAGCGAAATGAGCCTGCAAGCGGCCTGGCATCTCTGTTTTTGGGAGTGGCATAACAGCTATTCCTCGACTGTCGCAACTGGTCGCAATCGTCCTGCGACGAATTCTTGCGCCGGAAGTGGACAAGCGCCGTCCTGCTCCGGCATGCTCCGGCATGCTTGTGAAGATTACTCTTAGTTGCGACTCGGTTGCAACTACGCGGACTCCACCTTCGTCGATGATTAACATTCCTAGTTGCGAATCAGTTGCATCTTCCGTTGATTCGGTCCGGCTTGATTCAATCCGCCCTGATTCGATCCGGCTTGCCTCGACCCGCCTTGCCTCGACCCGGTCAAGCGGCCCGCGATCCTTCCTGCTCCGCTGCCTGCTGGCGTTTGCCGGACTGGCCGCATTCACCGCACACGCACAGGAAAGCCCTTACATCGTGACTTACGATCATTATCTAGAGGAGCCTGGCAGCCTTGAGGTGGAATACTTCTCGACCTTCGGTACGCAACGTCGCAGCAATGACTTTCATGCCTTCTGGGCGGAGTTCGAATATGGCGCTACCGCATGGTGGACGACGGAACTCTATTTCGACGGTCAAACCACGTTCAACGACAGCACAATTTTCACGGGCTTTCGCTGGGAGAATCGTTTTCGCCTGCTGCAGCTCGAGCACTTCATCAATCCTGTCCTCTACATCGAATACGAGCAGACCAGTGGCGCCGACAAAATCCTGAAGGAAGTCGAAGGCCACGACGTGGAATCGGACTACGCTGTGCCCAACTTCATCGCCCGCAAGGAGCATGATCACGAACTTGAATCCAAGCTGCTTCTTTCGAAAACTTTCAAAGGCTGGAACATCGCGGAAAATACGATCGCGACCAAGAATCTCACCGGTGGCAATCCCTGGGAATTCGGCTATGCCATTGGCGCCAGCCGTCCGTTGGCCCTGAAGGCTTCGCCCAACCAATGTAATTTTTGTCCAGAGAACTTCATCGCCGGAGTTGAAATGTATGGCGGTCTCGGAGACAGGTACACCTTCGGGTTGCATGAAACCTCCCATTACCTCGCGGCAGTGGCGGCGTGGAATCTTCCCTCGGATTGGACTTTGCGCCTGTCACCCGGTTTCGGCCTGAACGACAATAGCCACCGCTTTCTGTTGCGTTGGGGAGTTTCGCGCGAGTTCTCTGGCTTTGGTTCTGCCGTCGCTCGACTGCTCGGGGGCCGCAAACAATGACCCCGGCTCCGGTTAAACCGACATTCGTTCTCGTGATTTCAATGACGCTAGTCTTTGTCCTTGTTTCTGCACTGCTGCTGGCCGTTCCGGTCTCCGCCGAAACGAAAACCGCCGCATCCTCGAAGAAAGACAGCTCCGTTTATGCGGTGCTGGCGAAGGCACCGAAGAAGGCAGTGGCTCGGCGCAATCCGATGGAAAAAGATCCGGATGCGAAGGCCGCGGGAGCCAAGCTCTTCGGCATGCACTGTGCCGAGTGCCATGGCGAAATGGCAGAAGGCGAAGGCAAGGCCCCCAGTTTGCTCGCTGACCAGGTGCAGCAATCTACGCCCGGTACCTTGTTCTGGATACTGACGAACGGAGTGGTGCGCCACGGCATGCCCGTCTGGTCGAAGCTACCGGAACCGCAACGCTGGCAGATTGTGACCTATTTGAAGTCCCTGGGCCCACCTGAGAAGGCACCGCAATAAGTGCCGCGTTTTCTGGCAACCGCGCCCGCTCCGTCTTTCGAACGCCGCAACTCTATTGTTCGGAACTCACTCTTCAAACATGGGCACCTGGCGCTGATCGTCCGTTGGTCCGCGGCGCGGACGGCGCGTGGCTCCGATGACGGCGAGCACGGTGAGGGATTCAAGGGCAGTTCGCGGAACGAAGATGCGCTGCGTGTTCGAGCGTTGGTCGGGAGGGTTTACGAGATAGCCTTCCGGCAAATTCTGCGTGAGGTCAGAAGGCATGAGTCCTTCAAGGATTTCGTTGTCCTTGAAGCGCAACCGCACCCACAAACCTTCGGAGCGAGGTCGCGAAGTGAAGGTCTTTCGCGTGAGCGATTCGGAGTCGCCGAACTCGCGTACGAAATAAACGCCTTTGATCTCGCGCAAGTCCATTGCGACCACATTCCCGGCAGTATTGAGAAGTTCCAGTTTCCCTTCGCTCACGAACTGCGCCGGAGACACGTAGCCTGAGACGGAATCCCGGTCCATCTTGCGGACAATCACTTTCTTATGAGTTGAAGGCATGAGAACAAACGGCTTCGGACGTCGGGCGTCAGCAAGAAACAGCCAAAGCCTTTGAACTCAAACGCATTTCTGCAGATTCGGGTTCGACTGAAGTCCGAGGTTCGACGCCACCTCCCGATTCTCGCACTAATCAGGAGGAAATCGTGCGAATCAACGTTGGCAGTAGCCAAATCGTAAACGTTGTGTTATTCCTTTAAGTTGCTTTAATGCCGCTCAAATATATATAAGTGTTTTGTATTGAATGGCTTGTGTCGGTCGTGGTTACAATTGGCCGCCCGGGATGGGTCTGTCCTGTGGAAATGCTGTGGAAAACCTCAGGGAGGTTGTACACCGCAGTGCACCGAAAGATGCCTCGGCGTTTGTTCCAGATCGCTTGACGACGAATGGCTGATTACATTTACACAATGGAAATCCGGTTGACGCCGGATCAGTTGAAAGGCGTCAATCTGGTGCAGGACGTGGCCCGCGCTGCGGGAATCACTCTTTACCTAACCGGCGGCGCAATTCGCGACATCATCAGCGGATTCACTATCCGCGATCTCGATTTCACGGTTCAGGGCAATCCTCTTAAACTGCAAAAGGACTTCGAGCGGGCGGGCGCACAGATTGCGGGCCACGACGAAGATGTCCGCACTCTATTCCTTGTGCTGCCGGGTAATGTGCGCGCCGAAATCGGCATGGCCCACACCGAGCAATATGACAAGATCGGCAAGCCGCCGGAAATTGCTCCCGCCAGTATTCAGGAGGATCTGCGCCGCCGCGACTTTACCGTGAACGCCATGGCGCTCTCGCTGAATGAAGGTTCGCGCGGTCTGCTGCTCGATCCTTTTAACGGTGTCGCGGATATCGAAGCCAAGCTGCTTCGAATCCTGCACAACTATTCGTTCGTAGAGGATCCTTCGCGGCTAATTCGGGCTGCCCGATTTGCAGCGCGTTTTCACTGGCCGATGGAAGAGCGCACGCAGCAACGCTACGACGCAGCCAAAGAAAATAACTACATCGAGCATATCTCGCGCAGCGCGGTGGGGCACGAGATCGCGCAGTTGGCGCACGAGGATGATCCGCTCAACGTGGTGCGCTCCCTCGAAAGAGAAGACTGGCTCAAGGTGCTGCATCCCCACTGGTCGTCAGCCAAAGTGGACGCGAACGGCCTTGCACAGTTGATGAAAACGCGGCAACAGATGGTGGACTTGGGCTACACCGTCGATCCATCGGCTGCGGTGATGCACTTCCTGACGGCGCGGCTTTCCGAAAAAGATATCGCTGACTTACGGCGGCAGATTCCGCGCAAGGACTTGGTTGAAGCCTGGCGCGACATCGAGGATCATGCCAAGGACCTGGCCAAGCGACTGATGGGCAAGGAAGCGGCAACGCCCTCGCGGACATGGAATTTATTGTCCTCGGCGCGGCCGGAGATGATCCTTTTTCTGGCAGTGACAGCGCGGCATCAAAGCGTGGCCCAGAAGATCAAGAACTTTTTGACGAAATGGCGGCAGGTGCAGCAGCGCATTCCGCTGCCTGAGATGACGGAGTTGCTGATTACTCCGCAGCTTCCCGAGTATCCGAAGATTGCGCGTGACGTGTTCATGCTGCTGCTCGACGGAAAACTGCGTTCGCGTACCGAGACGCTAAAATTCCTGAAGCCGTTTGCGCCGCCACCACCGCCCCCGCCGCCGCCGCCGAGGCGCGGACGTGGACCTAAAGCTGTGACGGGTGCTCCTGCCCTGGTCACGGGAAAAGTTCCTGGAAAAAAGAGCGAGACGAAGGGAAAAGGAAAAGCGGAGCCAGCGCCTGCCCCAGCACCGGTGGCTTCAGTGCCAGTTGCAAAAACCCACGCTAAGGCGAAGCCGGAGCCACCTAAGGCTAAGAGTAAACCTACGAAGCAGGCCGCAAAGCCGGTCGCAAAGCGCCCGGCCAAGGCCAGGAAAACGGCTCCCAAGAAGGCAAAGTCCAGAAAACGATAGTCGTTCCTGGTAGTTGCAATTTCCCGATCCAAGAGCCCGATTCGGGCCTATAATAGCCCTATGCATCGTCCGCTTTTCATCGCGGCGTTCGCGCTCCTTCTGGCGTCGGTTCCGCTTTCCGCGCAGCATGGTGGAGGACACGGCTCCGGCGGTGGGCACGGCGGATTTGCGGGGCATGGTAGCTTCGGCGGCCACATTGGTGGTGGACACGCTATCGGCGGAATGCACTCCGGCGCGGGTTTCACGTCGCGTTCGTTCGGGCGCGGCTCCTTCAATAGACCGCGATCCTCTCGCGGCTTCAACCACTCTGGTGTTGGCCTGCGGATTCGAAGCCGCGGCTTCCGCAATAATTGCTTCGGCTACGGTTGCTGGTGGGGTTACGGATATCCCTGGTACGGAGGCATCGATCCCTACTGGTGGTGGGATTCGGATTCCTCGTCGGATCCCGGCCCGGACCCGCAATACGGCCCGGACCCGAACCCGCGATACTACGATGATGGCTTGGCGAACCAGATGAACGAGCAGCGCCCTTATCCCAGGCGAATGCCGGATCAAGGCGATCCGGATGGATACGCCAGATTGGCGCCTCGGGCCTCACATCAGGAAGCGACAACCGCCGTACCAGCGACGGTTCTGGTTTTCCGCGATCAACGGAAACAGGAAGTGCAGAATTACGCCATCGTTGGCCAGACGCTCTGGATCTTCTCTCCGGAGCGTACCCAGAAAGTCCCGCTGGCGGACGTTGATATCGACGCCACTCAGAAAGCCAACGACGCGCGAGGCGTAGACTTCCGCGTGCCCACCTCGGAGACAGGTCAATAACATCTCGCTGTAAATGTTCGCGGATACCTCGATCTGTGGATAACTTTAACTCTTCCACAGCAGGCGCTCCCGTTAGAATGACGCCGACGTGAAATCAAACTGGACGTAAAATCAAAATCGATATGTCCCAATTCGTCCACCTGCACCTTCATACCGATTACTCACTGCTCGATGGGGCTTGCGACGTAGAAAAGCTGTGCCAGCGCGTGCAAGAACTGGGCATGCCGGCCGTCGCAATGACCGATCACGGGAATATTTTTGGTGCAGTGCACTTCGTCAACGCCGCGCATAAGTACGGCGTAAAGCCAATCGTGGGCTGCGAGCTGTATATCTGCAAGAAAGAAGATCACAACATCGAGCGCACCCCGCCCGAGGGCGACACCTATAACCATCTGCTGGTGCTGGCCGAGAACGACGAGGGCTATCGCAACCTGATGAAAATTACCTCGGAAGCCTCGCTGCACGGCTTTTACTACAAGCCGCGCGTTAGCAAGAAATTTCTGGCGGAGCATTCTCGAGGATTGATCGGACTTTCGGGATGCTTGAAAGGCGAGGTCGCCGAGCGGCTGATGGAGGGGAACTACGACGCCGCGCGAGCCGCGGCGGGAACCTTCCGTGACATTTTTGGAAAGGATAATTTCTATCTTGAGATCCAGGATCAGGGCTTGGAGATGGAGCATCGCATTCGTTCCGGCCTCTTCCAGATGGAGAAGGATCTCGGCTTGCCTCTGGTCGCGACCAACGACAGCCATTATTTATGCGAAGACGATGCCCACGCCCAGGATGTGATGCTGTGCATACAAACGGGGAAGTCAATCCGCGACTCGGCGCGCATGAAATTCGATGGAACCCAGTTCTTCGTCAAGAGTCACGATGAGATGTATCGCGTGTTCAAGGACTCGCCCGAAGTTCTTACGCGCACCCTCGATATCGCGGAGCGCTGTAGCCTGCGCCTCGAAAAAGTAGCGACTCCGTTTCCGCAATTTGACGTTCCGCCCGGCTACACCATTGCCAGCTATTTTGTGCATGCATCTCGCGAGGGTTTCGCACGCCGCTTGGAAACGCTGCGCCCGCTACATGAGCAAGGCAAGCTCAAGCACTCGCTGGCAGAGTATGAGCAGCGCCTGGAGCGCGAACTCGCGATCATCCAGCAGATGAAGTTTCCAGGTTATTTTCTGATCGTGTGGGATTTCATCCGTTACGCCAAAGAGCACGACATTCCCGTTGGGCCCGGCCGCGGATCAGCGGCAGGGTCGCTGGTTTCTTACGCGCTCGGGATCACCGATATTGACCCGCTGCAGCATGAGCTGCTGTTTGAGCGCTTCCTCAATCCTGAGCGTGTTTCCATGCCGGATATTGACATTGATTTCTGCATGAACCGGCGCGGCGAAGTGATCAACTACGTCACGCAAAAGTACGGACGCGACAATGTGGCTCAAATCATTACATTCGGCACCATGGCTGCCAAGGCCGCGATCAAAGACGTGGGCCGAGCTATGGACATCCCCTACAGTGATGTGGATCGCATCGCCAAAATGATTCCTACGCAGCTCAACATCACGCTCGACCAGGCCATCGAAGACTCGCCTCAATTGCGCGAAGCCATGGAGAAAGAGGGCCAGATCCGCGAGCTGATTCAGACTGCTAAAAAGCTGGAGGGCATGGTACGCAACTCTGGAGTGCATGCGGCGGGCGTGGTGATTTCGCCGCGTCCCCTCACTGAGCTAGTTCCGCTTCATAAGACGAAGAACGACGAAATTGTCACCGCCTTCGACATGGTTGCCATCGAGAAGTTGGGCCTGTTGAAGATGGATTTCCTCGGCCTCACCACGCTTACGATTCTCACCGACGCACTGAAATTAATCACGCAGACGCGCGGAACGCCGATCACTCTCGAAAATCTTCCACTGGACGATGCCGAGACCTACCAAAAAGTCTTCTACAAGGGATTAACGTCCGGCGTATTCCAGTTTGAATCCCATGGCATGCGCGATGTGCTGCGCAAATATCAGCCTAACTCGATTGAGGATCTTACGGCCCTGAATGCTCTCTATCGTCCCGGCCCCATTCAGGGCGGGATGATCGACGATTTTGTCGACCGCAAGCACGGGCGCAAGAAAGTGGAGTATGAGCTTCCGGAGCTGAAGGAGATTCTCGAAGAGACGTTGGGCGTCATTGTCTATCAGGAACAAGTGATGCAGATTGCGAACCGTCTCGCAGGCTATTCTCTTGGCGAGGCCGACCTGCTGCGCCGCGCCATGGGCAAGAAGAAGGCCGAAGAAATGGCACAGCAGCGCGAGCGCTTTGTGGAAGGCGCGGCGCAGCGTAAGTTTCCGCCCAAAAAGATCGAAAAGATTTTTGATCTCATGGCCCAATTTGCCGGCTACGGATTCAACAAGTCGCACTCAGCCGCGTACGCGCTGCTGGCCTACCACACCGCATATTTGAAAACTCATTATCCGGTCGAGTTTATGGCCGCATTGCTGACATCGGTGACCGGCAGCACGGATGACGTGGTGAAATACATCAATGAATGCCGCGAGATGGGCATCGCGGTGGAGGCGCCTGACATTAACGTCTCCGATGCAAACTTCACTCCGCATGGCGAAGCCATCCGCTTCGGGCTGGCCGCGGTAAAGAATGTCGGTGGGAACGCTATCGAATCGATTGTGACGGCGCGAAAGAAATTAGGCCGCTTCAAATCGATTTATGAATTCTGCGAGAATGTCGATCTCCGGCTGCTGAATAAGCGCGTGCTGGAGTCGTTGATCAAGAGCGGAGCCATGGACTCGCTCGGCCGCCGTTCGCAATTGATGACGGTGCTCGACCGCGCGATGGAGCGCGCCCAGAAAGCGCAACGCGACGCGGAGTCGGGCCAGCACGGACTGTTTGGTGTTTTTCAGCAGGAAGAGACTGAGGCCCACAACGACAAGCTGCCAAACATTCCCGACTGGGACGAACAAACTCGTCTGGCCGCGGAAAAAGAAATCCTGGGCTTCTTCATCAGCGGCCATCCGCTTGAGAAATATAAAGACAAGCTCGAAGACCTGCAGGCGCTCAGCATCGTCGAAATCGGCGCGATGACCAAGTCGACCGGAAAAGATGAAACGATCGCGACCGCCGGCATTATTGCCAATCTGCGAGTGCTCAAATCGAAGCGCGGTGATTTCTATGCCCAGGCTACGCTCGAAGATATGTCGGGCACCATCGATATGATTGTCTTCCCGGAAGCCTACAAGCGCCTGCAGGACAAAGTGAAACTCGAAGTCCCCGTGCTGGTGCGAGCCGGTATTCGAATCGAGGAAGGAACGAATCCTAAGATCACCGCCGCAGAGATCATGCCGCTCGAAGATGCCAAAGTTCCTCTCCCGCGCGCGATTCGCATTCGAGTGCCGCTTGAAACCGCGGGTGAGGCCACAGTGGACGACCTGCACACGCTTTTTAAGGACCGCAAAGGCGAAGCACGTGTATTGTTCGACGTGGAGCGCGCCGGAGATTTCATGGTCGTGATGGAGGCTGAAGGTTATAATGTGCTGCCGGATCGCAATTTCATCTCCAGGGTCGAGCAGCTATGCGGACGCGGCAGTGTCCGCGTGATCAGTTAAACCACGGTCCACTATGAAGCCAATCCAGAAGGCCCAGCAAGAATTGGAGCAGATCGAAAAACAAGTGGCGTCGATTGAGGCCTCCCCTGGGCAGAATGAAGAGACTCACCGCGAACTGGCGAAGCTTCACGAACGCCTGCACATTCTGAGGGAGGAAATGCAGGGATCCCAAACCGCCTGGCAAAAAACGGAACTGGCCCGCCATCCTCAGCGCCCGCAAACGCTCGATTATATCGAACGCGTGTTCACCGACTTTAGCGAGATTCATGGCGACCGCAGCTTTGGGGACGATGCCGCGATTGTTTGCGGCATGGCTCGCTTTCACGGCGAGGAGATCCTGGTAGTCGGCACCCAGAAGGGCCGGGACATGAAGCAGCGCGTCTATCGCAATTTCGGGACGCCTCATCCAGAAGGCTATCGCAAGGCGCTGCGAATCATGCAGGTCGCGGAAAAGTTCCTGCGGCCAATTTTCACCCTGGTGGATACCGACGGAGCCTATCCCGGAATCCATGCCGAGGAACGCGGCCAGGCCGAGGCAATCGCGCACAATCTGCGCGAAATGGCTCGTCTCGAGGTGCCCATCATCGCAACCGTTATCGGAGTCGGTGGCAGCGGAGGTGCCTTGGCGATCGCGGTTGCCGATCGTGTGCTCATGATGGAGAATTCAATCTACTCGGTAATTTCGCCGGAGGGCTGTGCCGCCATCATGTGGCGCGACGCCACCAAGAAAGAGTTAGCCGCTGAGGCGATGCGCATTACGGCTACGGATCTCAGCGAACTCGGCTGTATCGATGATATCGTGCCCGAACCAGAGGGCGGTGCGCACCGCGACTATGAAGCCGCGGCGAATTTGCTCGATGTCAGCCTGCAGAAGCACTTCTCCGAGTTAAAGAAAATCCCGGCGTCGGATTTAATCGTCTCGCGATATGATAAATTCCGCACCATGGCGCAGTTCTTCAAGACCGAATCTTAAGCTGCGGGTTTTCCCCGTTCCCCAACTAGGTTACTCTCGGCTTCCGGCGGCCAATTTAGTATGTTGGGAGACGTTCTCCGCCGTATAATTGTCTGTGTCCCCAAGATCAATTCGGACGGATCACTCCGTCTCTTAAATTAAAGGAAGGTGTTGGGATGGCCACTACGGATGTCGCGCTTCAGGGTACGGGCGGGCAATTGGGGCGCAAGGGCATTGTCAACGATATGAGCATTCAGGTTGCCACCGTGAATGGCTCGGGCTCGCAGAGTTCGAACACGGTGTTGCTGCGTGCCATTTTTCAAATGGGAGTGCCGATTTCGGGCAAGAACCTGTTTCCCTCGAACATCGCCGGCCTGCCGACCTGGTACACGATTCGCGCCAACAAAGATGGCTACATTGGGCGCAAGAAGGAGATTGATTTCCTGGTCGCGATGAACGCCGAAACCGCCGAAGACGACGTGATGTCGCTGGCCGCTGGCGCGTCCGTCCTTTATGACGAGCCTCTTGCTCTCGATAAGCTGCGCAACGATCTCATTTTTTATTCGGTCCCGTACGACAAACTGGTCGCGGCCGTTTGTCCTGAAGCCAAGCTGCGCAAGCTGGTTAAGAACATGGTGTACGTGGGCGTGGTCGCTCAACTCCTCGAAATCGACATGGGCGAGGTCGAGAAGGCAATCCGCAAGCAATTTGCCAAGAAAGTGAAAGCTGCCAACCTGAATCTTGCCGCGGCGCAGGCAGGATTCGACTACGCCAAAGCTAGCCTGCCGAAGCGGGGAGCCTTCTACATCGAGCGCATGAACAAGACCGCGGGCAAGATCATCATCGACGGCAACTCCGCCGCCGCCCTCGGTTGCATGTTTGCCGGATGCACCGTAGTCACCTGGTATCCCATCACTCCGTCTTCTTCGCTGGTCGAGACGATGATTGAGTACATGAAAGAGTATCGCATCGGTCCTGACGGCAAAGCGACTTTCGCGATCGTGCAAGCCGAAGACGAACTGGCCGCAATCGGTATGGTGATCGGCGCCGGTTGGGCAGGCGCGCGCAGCATGACGGCGACCGCCGGTCCCGGCATTTCCTTGATGTCAGAATTTTCCGGCTTAGCATATTACGCGGAAATTCCGGGAGTAATCTGGGACATTCAGCGCGTCGGCCCGTCGACCGGCTTGCCCACGCGTACGTCGCAGGGCGACATTCTTTCGACAGCCTTTCTTTCGCACGGCGATACCAAGCACATCATGCTGATCCCTTGCTCGGTGGCGGAGTGCTTCACCATGGCGTCTGAGGCCTTCAATCTCGCCGAGCAATTTCAGACGCTGGTGTTCGTGATGTCCGATCTTGATCTCGGGATGAACAACTGGATGTCAGATCCCTTCGAGTATCCGACCGCGCCAATCAAGCGTGGCAAGGTGCTCGACAAAGACGAACTGACGAAGCTTGGCGGATTCGCTCGCTACAAGGATTTGGACGGGGATGGCGTCGGCTATCGCACCCTGCCCGGCACTGATCACCCCGCGGCCGCCTACTTCACCCGGGGCAGCGGCCACAACGATAAATCCAATTACAGCGAGCGGCCCGACGACTATGAAGACAACATGGAGCGCCTCAACCGTAAATTCGAATCCGCGCGCTCCTTCGTTCCGCGACCGGAAATCGTCAAAGGTGCGAATGCCGGGGGTGAAAAAGTCGGGGGTGAAAAAGTAAAGATCGGGATCATCGCTTACGGAACCTCACATTGGGGAATCATCGAAAGCCGCGACCAGTTGCGCAATGAGTATGCAATTGAAACTGACTACCTTCGCGTGCGAGCTTATCCATTCACACGCGAAGTGCACGAATTCATCGAGCAGCACGACCGCGTTTACGTCGTCGAACAAAACCGCGATGCGCAAATGCTGAGCCTGCTGAAGCTTGATGTGAAACCTGAATTGACCACGCGGCTGCGCAGCATCGCGCATCTCGACGGGCTGCCGCTCGATGCGCGCTCGGTCACCGACGAAGTCAGCACGATGGAGGGAAAGTAAATGGCGACGACACCAGCCGAACCGAAAACCAATCGAATCGGCCTGAGCGTGATCGATTACAAGGGCGGCAAGACTACTCTTTGCGCCGGCTGCGGCCATAACGCCATCTCCGAGCGCATCATCGAGGCCATGTACGACATGGGCGTGAAGCCTGAGCGTGTCGTGAAGTTAAGTGGGATCGGCTGCTCCTCCAAGAGTCCCGCTTACTTCATGAATCGTTCGCACAGCTTCAACTCTGTCCACGGACGCATGCCCTCCGTGGCTACGGGCGCGATGCTGGCCAACCGCAATCTGATTGCGCTCGGCGTGAGCGGCGATGGGGACACGGCTTCCATCGGCATCGGACAGTTTATTCACCTCATGCGTCGTAATCTGCCCGTCATCTACATCATCGAAGACAACGGCGTCTACGGACTTACGAAAGGCCAGTTCTCAGCTACAGCGGACCTGGGATCGAAGCTGAAATCGGGCGTCTTGAACGATCTACCACCGATCGACACCTGCACTCTGGCGATCCAACTAGGCGCGACTTTTGTTGGCCGCTCCTTCTCCGGCGACAAGCGTCAGCTCAGCACCATGCTAAAGGCTGCCATCGCGCACCACGGGACCGTGATGCTCGACGTGGTCTCTCCTTGCGTCACCTTCAACGATCACGAGGGTTCGACCAAGTCCTACAAGTACGTGAAAGATCACGAAGAAACCCTGCAGGAAATGAGCTTCGTACCCCACTTTGAAGAAATCGATGTGGAATACGATCCGGGAACGACGGTCAACGTCACCATGCACGATGGCTCGCATCTGCAGTTGCGCAAGCTGGAGGAAGACTACGATCCCACCGACCGGATTCAAGCCATCACGCGCTTGACTGAAGCACATGACAAAGGCGAAGTTTTGACCGGACTTTTCTACGTCAACACCAAGTCGCCCAGCTTCCTCGATATGTTGAACATGGTCGATGAGCCGCTGGCCACGCTGCCTGAATCGCTGACGCGCCCCGGCGGGGAAGCGCTCGAAGCGGCCATGGAAGAATTGCGGTAAACGAGTGTCTGGCTTCAACCATCGGGCTTCGGCAAAAGCTGATGCGTTACAGGATTTTGCCCTTCCAGGTATCCGCTTTGGGGTGGCGCGGCGCTTTCAGCGCTGCGATAACACTATTCTTTTTTATGTCGGCTTTAGCCGCTGAGGTCGGTTTCACTTCGCGCTTCCCGGCTGCAGCCCAAGCCCCGACCCGTAATACTCCGCAAGCGCATGCCGCTCATCCTCACTGAGAAGGGTAGCAATCGTCCGCATGGGCTCGTTAATGTCATTGGCTCGGCTGCGATTCGCGAATGCCTCAAGCTGGTTCAGAACATATTCAACATTCTGGGTCGCGAGTGACGGAACCCCTGGGCGATAGGCCACCGGTCCGTGACAAGCCTGGCAAGGTGGAATGCCACGGTCTCCGTCTCCAAAAGAAACCAAGTGCGATGCAATGCCGGCATGGTTTGCCTCGGGCGGGTTTTGAGGAAAGATTCTGTTGTCCTGTGAATCATGGAAGACCGGCAGCTTGGCGTAGTAGGCCACCACGTCAGCCACGTCGCGAGAAGAAAGAGATTCTGCGATTGGTCCCATTGTGCGGGAGAGCCGTTTGCGCGCTCGAAAATCCTCCAACTGCTTCCAGATTGCAAGCTTATCCATGCCGGCTAGATTTGGGGTGTACCCGACAGCGCTAAAGCCCTCTGCCCCATGGCAGTGATCGCAGCGCCTGGCCAGCAGCATCCCGCGAAATGCGTCTCCGGCGGAAGCAGCAGCGATCGTCTCTGGCGTCCAAGCCACATTTGAGGGCACTCGATCGGGAGGATTGTCGCCGGCTTCGAGAAGGGAAGTCGCCGCGCCTCCGACTAGCGCGACTCCGACTAGAAAGATGAGCGCCAAAGTCGTAGCGCTTAACCACCGCGAGAACTTCTGAGTGCGCTGAAGAAGCTTATTGCGCAACACAACTCCCCCTTTCTTCCTGATGTAGGACAGGGAACTGTTCTCGCGGAACCACCTTCAACTCGGATCGCATGGCGTAGTGCCCCGCTCCGCAGAACTCGCGGCACGTGGTCTTGTATTCACCCGGAGTAGGAAAATTAAGTTGCGTCTCGCTGATTGTGCCCGGCAGCACTTTGACGGCATAGCTTGTCCCGTTGAAGGTGAGCGAGTGCACGGCATCGGCGCTGGTGATGCGAAGATGGACCGGCGCTCCCGCCGGGACCAGAATGCAGTGTGGAATAAAAAGATATTGCTGCGCGATCATGCGTACGGTGACAGAACCGTCGGGATTCTGCTCAGTTCCCAGATTGTTCTCGACGAACTCTCCAGTGAGATGAAGCGACAGCGGGTCAACGCGGTGCGAGCCCCTCAATAGCCGCAACAGCGGAACATCGATCTGATAGTAGCGAGTGGCGGGGATGAGACACAGAATCAACGCCGTCAGCAGAAACGTTCGCAGTTTTGGCCACTTCACAACCAGTTTGATCCTCAGACGATTGGGAAGGGCACGGCTTCAAGAGCCTGCCCGGAGCGAAGCCGAAGGGTGCCGCCTTTCGGCCAAACGACTCGCGGCTTTAGCCGCTGGGGTGCAGAAAACTACGCCCCACCAAGTTCCTTCACCACAGCGCTGCAGCGCTCGCACACCGTCGGATACTTCTTGTCTTCGCCGACATGAGTCGAGTAATTCCAGCACCGCTCGCACTTCAATCCATCAGCCTTCTTCACTTCAACGTGCACGCTTCCCGTACCGTTGCCAGAGGCCTGCGCCAGTGTAACGGCGGAAACGATAAACAAGTACCGAAGCTGCTCAGCATTCCGAGACAGCACCGAATAAATCGGATCGGCAGCAGCTACATTGACCTGGGCTTCGAGCCCTGTGCCGATCAGTTTGTTGTTGCGGGCTTCCTCAAGCTTTTTGAGAACTTCATCGCGCACGGAACGGAGGGTCACCCAATCCTGGCCAGATTTCTCATCGCAGGATGCGCCACTGTCATCGCCTAGAATTTCCACTTTTGAAGGAAACAGCGCCAAATGCACACTTTCCCCACGCCCCGGCGTTTTCGGCAGATAGTCCCACACTTCTTCCGACGTAAAACTCATGACAGGAGCGAGCAACCGCACCAACGCTTCTCCGATACGCCAGATTGCGGTCTGCGCGCTCCGGCGGCCTTGCGATTTTGGTGCGGAAATATACAGCCGGTCCTTCAGCACATCGAAATAAAACGCACTCAAATCGACGATGCAGAAACGATTCAGGCGATGATAAATCTTGTGAAAAGAAAACTCATCGTAAGAGCCACGAACATCCGATGCGAAAGCCAGAGTCTGGCACAGCATGTACTGATCCAGCGCTTCCATGTTCTCAAAAGGAACTGCGTCAGTCTGCGGATCGAAGTCCCCAAGGTTGCCAAGGATGTAGCGAAACGTATTCCTGATCTTGCGGTAATTTTCCGCAACCCGCTGCATCAACTGTTCAGATCCCACTACATCTTCGCGAAAGTCGACCGACGCCACCCACAGCCGCACCACTTCTCCACCAAGCCGCCCTGCGATATCCACTGGATCGACGTCGTTGCCCCGCGACTTCGACAGCGCCTGGCCTTTTTCATCGAGTGTCCATCCTGGGGTGACTACGCCTTTGTACGGTGGCGTTCCGTGCGTACCCATGGCGCAGAGGAGAGACGACTGGAACCAGCCGCGGTACTGGTCGCCGCCTTCCAGGTAAAGATCGGACGGCCAAGGATATGTTGGTTCATCATTGACTAACGCAAGATAGCTCGCGCCCGATTCCAGCCAGACGTCGAAGATGTCAGTTTCTTTTTCAAAATTCGTGCTGCCGCAGTGCGGGCACCTGGTTCCATCAGGAAGAAAAGAATCGGATTCGGCAGTAAACCACGCGTCCGCGCCAGACTTAGCAAATAGTTCCACAACTTTGCGATTGACGGCCTTGTCGTTGAGCGGCTTGCCGCAGCTCTCGCATAAAAAAACGGCGATGGGCACGCCCCACACGCGCTGCCGCGAAATGCACCAATCCGGACGCGTGGCAATCATGTTCGAGAGCCGCTCCTCGCCCCATGCCGGGTCCCACTTCACATGCTTGATCTCTTCCAGCGTGCGCGTGCGCAGGGTGTCTTTTTCCGAACCTCCACCCCCGGCCGGCATGAGTGTTCCCATCGAGATGAACCACTGCTCCGTCGCGCGAAAGATTACAGGATTATGACAGCGCCAGCAGTGCGGATAAGAGTGCTCGGTCTTTTCCGCATGCAGCAGTGCGCCTCGGCTCTTAAGCAAATCGACGATCGGCTGGTTCGCTTCCCACACGCGTTTCCCGCTGTATTCCGGCAGCCCGTTGCGCAGGATGCCCTTTTCGTCGACGTTACTCGTGGCGTCGAGACCGTATTTGACGCCGGTAATAAAATCCTCGGCGCCGTGCGAAGGCGCGGTGTGTACCACGCCTGTGCCGGTGTCCATGGTGACGTACTCAGCCAGCACGCCGAGAATTGTGCGGTCGAGAAAGGGATGCTGAACGTTCAGGTGCTCCATTCTGCGCCCGGGAAAATGCGCCAGTTCGAGGGGATCCAAAAGATTGCACTTTTCCGCGACCTCTTTCCCGAGCTTCGATGCCACTACGTAAACTTCGCCGTCAGATTCCAGCGCCACATATTCTTCGTCGGGATGAAAGGCCACAGCCATCGACGCAGGCAGCGTCCACGGAGTGGTCGTCCAGATGATGGTTGAAACTTTCTTCCCCGCCAGCGCCACATCGATTTTTGTCGGATCGTCAAGCAATCCATACTTCACCCAGACCGTTGGACTGGTGTGATTCTCATACTCGACCTCAGCTTCAGCCAGCGCCGTCTCATCGTGCATGCACCAGTACACCGCGCGCAGGCCCTTGTAGACGAATCCATTTTCGTAGAAAGAAAAGAAAGTCGAGAGCACCACCGATTCATACTGCGGCGTCATCGTGGCGTAGGGACGCTCGAAGCGTCCGAAAACCCCGATGCGCTTGAACTGCTCGCGCTGCAGGTCGAGAAACTTCTGGGCGTATTTGCGGCATTCCGCGCGCACGTCCGTCGGGCGCATCTGCAGCTTCTTGCCGCCCAGTTCCTTGTCAACTTTGATCTCAATTGGGAGACCGTGGCAATCCCAACCCGGCACGTAGGGCGCATCGAAGCCCGACATGGTCTTCGACTTGACGATGAAATCCTTGAGACACTTATTGAACGCCGTTCCCAAGTGAATGGGGCCGCTCGTGTATGGTGGTCCATCGTGCAGAATGTAGGTGGGCGAGCCTTTGCGGGCCTCCCGGATGCGGTCGTAAATCCGCATCTGTTCCCAGCGGGCCAGCATTTTGGGCTCGTTTCGAGGCAGGTCCGCCTTCATGGGAAAGGCGGTTTTAGGCAGATTGATGGTCGCTTTTAGTTCGAGCGGCACTCGGTTGGATTCTCCAAATGATTGAATCTTTTCATTATAGGGACAGGGAAGCAGGAACGTCCATGCGCCGCGTAGGAACACCCGTAGGAACAATAGACATCCGTTATTTTATAGATGCCCCCGAGGCGTCTCCGCCGCGGTCGCTTGTAAATAGACTGAGTAAAACAATGCGAGAAGAGGTACAATTTCGATAGAAGGTAGGTGCGGGATCCATTTCGTCCGTGGGCGGAGCGAATCCGATTCTGGCCAGCAAAAGGAAACCTGGAAAAGATAAGTCAGGCAACTTGTTGGAAAGACTGCTCATCTCTGTAGAGGGATTGTCGGCAAGAAAACCTGCTGTAATATCCACGAGCGAGAACCGAACCGGGGAATAATGGCATCTTCAGAAGTCAATCCGAACCCCAACAACGAGCCTGAACTTCACCTCCTGTTGGCTCCCGACACGTTTGAGCCGTTGTGGAAGTCGCTTTTCCGCGGCCTGGACGAGTTCTTTTTTCCCAAGAAACTTCCGCCACTTAAGCTCGAATCGACGCCCGTCCCAGTCAAAGATATTTGGGGCTTCTACAACTATAAAAAGAATGGCGCCCTCGGCTCGACCGTGGCGCACGTTATCGTGCTCGGATTGATTATCGGTGGCACGATTCTTGGACGCCGCATTGTGACCCAGGTCGCAGCCAAACCTAGCACCACCACGACGTTGATCGATCCCGGCGATTATTCTTTGAAGCCCGCAAAGACGCAGGCCGGAGGTGGTGGAGGCGGTGGTGATCGCGATGTACTGCAAGCGTCAAAGGGACGTTTGCCGAAGTTTTCAATGCAGCAGATTACACCTCCGGCCGCTGTGATCCGGAATTTGAATCCGAAGTTGGCAGTTGAGCCCACGGTTATTGTGCCGCCCGATATCAAGGTGGCGATGAACAATATGCCGAACCTGGGCGATCCAAAATCCTCGGCGATCATTCCATCGAACGGCACCGGATCAGGAAGCGGTATTGGTTCCGGTTCTGGCGGCGGCGTTGGTTCCGGCACAGGAGCGGGCGTCGGACCCGGATTCGGCGGCGGCATGGGCGGCGGTGTTTTCCGTCCGGGCCGCGGAGTGACCGCGCCTCGCGTTATTTATCAAACCGACCCTGAATTTTCCGAAGAGGCGCGCAAGGCAAAGTATCAGGGGACTTGTGTTCTCGGTCTAGTGGTCGATGCGAACGGGCGCCCCACAAACATCCGTGTGCTTAACGCGCTCGGCATGGGCTTGGATGAAAAGGCCATCGAGTCCGTCAGGAACTGGAAGTTCGAGCCCGGCAAGAAAGATGGACATGACGTCGCAGTAGAGATTGCGGTTGAAGTCGACTTCCATTTGTACTGAGGCGCTCTTACGTCCCGGTTTTAATTATTCCTTCCTCAGCACTGCAAAGTGCAGCAGTACACGTTGGCGAAACCCCAGCCTTTGATACAGCACATTGTCTCTACGAACGTGCAGAAACGGCGTTTCCCCGCGGCTAACGATTCGCCGCATCACTTCGGTCGTCAGGATGCGGGCGTAACCGTGCCGGGTGTGCTCCGGATGGGTACAGATCGCACTCACTTCAGTGTAGCTAGGGACCTTTAGCCGCTCGCCGGCCATTGCAATAAGTTTCCCGTCAAAGCGAATTCCCAGATAGGTGCCTAGTTCATGCGTGCGTTGGCTGAAGGGACCGGGCTTGGTGAGCGCCGTAAGCGCCATCATGTCAGGCGAGTCCGCGGCGCTCAATTCGACAATCTCCGGGTCGGACCCAGGGGAGGATCGTGAGATCGCGTCGTTGGCACCCTCGTAAACCATTTCCGGCATCGGGGCTCCAGCGATAAGAGTCCAGCCGGCGCGCTCCTGGTAAGGCATCTCCAAAAACAACCCGACTGTCGCACGCCTTCCAAGCAGCCCCGCGAGCGACTCGTAGCCCTCCAGAGTGGGCTCACAAAAACCGCCCAGTGGCGAGATCTCCGGAATGAATCTGCGAGCTTCGCCGAACGACTCGGCGAACTCTGCTTGGCGCGTGGTTAGCGCCTTCCAGATGACGTTGTCAAGCGGATGCATTGATAGTAAGCCATTGATAGCAAGCGAAGAAACCGACCTCCATCTGATTGATCGCCTGCCGGCAAAGACACACTAATTTTGTCTTGCCGGTGCGCGCTATCCGAACCTTGCGCGCAAAGATAAACGATATTCGAG
Organism: Candidatus Sulfotelmatobacter sp.; assembly: GCA_036844925.1. Classification (GTDB taxonomy): domain Bacteria; phylum Acidobacteriota; class Terriglobia; order Terriglobales; family Acidobacteriaceae; genus Sulfotelmatobacter. The sequence continues at coordinate 23,132 of DAIUEW010000004.1, read as the reverse complement.
GGAAAAAGGCGGTCTTATTCTTTTAAATCCACATGCTGAACATCCTCGATGGGATGCCCAAGAAAGCTTCCACCAAGCCGCCGGAATTTTTCCACGGAGTCGGTGGCGAAAAACTTGATGCGAGGACGCGCGCGGCGTTCCTCAAGGAGAACTGGCGCGGGCTTTAGAAGATTCTGCAGCCGGCCCGCGACCGCGTGCGCGGTCGATTCGGCGGAGTCCACAATGCTTACGTGCGCCGGCGCGACGCGATGCAGTAACGGTTTCAGCAGCGGATAGTGCGTGCAACCCAGAACAAGCGTGTCTGCCTTTCGAAAGCCATCCGCAAAGGCCTCGCCAAGGTAAATCCGCGCCACCTCTTCGGTCACAGGATGTTCAATCCATCCTTCTTCAACCAGAGGCACCAGCAGTGGACAAGCCTTCTCCCGCGCTTCCAGTCCATGCGCCTCGAGCGCCTTCCGATACGCATGGCTGCTGACCGTGGCCTCGGTCCCGATGACAACGACCTTTTTATTTTGGCTGACCGAAGCGGCAGCGTCTGCGCCGGGCCCAACTACTCCCACCACCGGTACGTGGGCCGCAGCCTTGATGCGGTCGAGAGCAAGTGCCGTTGCCGTATTGCAGGCGATGACGAGAAACTCGGCTCCATGCGATTCGAGATAACGGGCAGCCTCGACCGCATAGCGCGCCACAGTTTCGACCGACTTGGAGCCGTAAGGGAGGCGTGCGGTGTCGCCAAAATAAAGGTATTCCGCATCTGGAATGACTTCAAGTAAAGCTTTAAGAACCGTAAGACCGCCAAAGCCGGAATCGAATACGCCGATGGTGGGACGCCGTGGGCTCATGAGTCTGGATTGTGGAGTTTTCCTTCGTGAGACTTCGTGCCCCTTCGTGGTTAAAGGTCTTAATCGGAAGTCATGTTTATTCTCGGCGGGTCGAACTCAAAACCGTTGCCTCGGCGAACTCGGACCTTCTGCCGCAGCACGTTCCAGGCGGAATCGGCGCGCCATGCGGGCAGGTGCGTGGGTGCCCGAGGAAGGTGCAGATTTTATCGGTGGCTTCGAGCGAGAGAATGTGCTCGAACTTGCAAGCCTGCTGCTCAATTTCAGATTCGCTGTCCATGGCCAGGCTATCGGTGAAAAGCCGCTCTGCCAGGCGATGCCGTCGGATGATGCTCCCCGCGCGTTCGCGGCCGCGTGGCGTGAGTTCCACAATCAACGTACCGTCGCCGATCGATGCGGCCACTGGCTTGAGCGCATCGTGACAGGGATTTGTAAACGGCTTGTGGTCGTGGGCCAGCGGCGGATGCGGGCTTGAAACCACAAAGCCCATCTGAATCATTTTCTCAATCGCGAGGCTGACCGGCAGCGCGCCGTGAACTTCCATGCGTTCGACTTCGGCAATCTCGCCATGCTCAGCCAGCACCCAAAGCTCTTCCAGCACCTCGTCGAACTGCTCTTCGTCGGCCATCGCAAAAACTTCCTGCGACTCGATTTTGCCGTGATGGAACTCGATGCGCCGATCCGCGAGGCGCGCCACCACTGGATCGTGCGTCACCATCACGATCGTCCGCCCTTGCTGGTGAAATTCACGCAGTAGGCGCAACACGATCTCTTCATTAACCGCATCGAGATTGCCGGTAGGCTCATCCGCCAGAATAATTTTCGGGTCGTTGATCAGCGCACGTGCAATGCAAACGCGCTGCTGTTCGCCACCGGAAAGTTGCGACGGCAAATGATGGGCGCGCTCACCCAGGCCGATCCTGGTCAACGCTTGAACCGCCTCTTTCTCATCGGTCATGCTGTGGAAGTATTGCGCCAGCATCACGTTCTCGACCGCGGTTAAAAAGGGAATGAGGTGAAACTGCTGAAAAATAAATCCAATCTTTTCCGCGCGTATGCGATTCAATTCGCCTGGCGCGAGGCCGGCAACATTCTGACCATCGAGCCAGATTTCGCCGGCGGTCGGCCGGTCGAGGCAGCCAATCAAATTTACCAGCGTCGATTTGCCCGAGCCTGACGGTCCCATGATGGAAAGCCATTCACCCTTCGCGACGTGCAGCGAGATGTGGTCAAGGGCATGAATGGGGCGGTTCTCACTCTTTCTACCACTCACCAAGTCGTTCCCCGCGGCCTGGGCCTGGAAGAGTTTGCTTACGTCCTTGATTTGAATCATTTCACTCTCCCCTCAAGATGACCGCCGGCTGCACCTTCCGCAACATCGAAATGGGCAGGATCGCCGAGAGCAGCGTCACCACCATGCTACCAGCCAGAACAAACGGCAGGACACTGAAACGTGGCACCACCGGACTATGGAAGTTAACCCGGCCAATCCAAGCGGCGATCCCGATCCCGAGAACAAATCCGATCACCGCCCCAGTCGCGCCCAGCGCCGCGGCTTCCGCGGCCAAAAATCCGTTCAGCAGGCGGTTGGAAGCGCCCAGCGCCTTCATAATGGCAAAGTCGCGGCGGCGGTCGAAAACCCATCCCATGAGCGTAGAGAGAACACACAGCGCGGCGGTCAGAATGATCAGCGCTGCGGCCGCAAGCAGGGTGGCGCGAGTCTTGCCGAGCACGCGCGCTTCACCCTCCATGATCTGCCGCACCGGGCGCACATCCGCTGCCGGTATCACTTGCCCAATTTGGCGCATAATGGCTGCGATCTCTTCCGGTGAACCGGCGGCCGCGACTTCAATCGTGGACGGTTGAACTCCTGTCCAGGAAACAAAGTCCGCCAGCGCCAGATAGACGCGGCTATCTTCGGCGGCACCGGTCTGAATTGTGCCTGCAGGTGTGAGGTGAACAGTGTGTCCCCGAAAACTGAGATCGAAAGGCTGGTTCTTCCGCGAGACAACCGGCACTGCGCGCACGCCGATCAATGCCTGCTGCGGTTGCCGAGGCCAGTTACTCACCGACCACCACCGGTCGAGTTGCCGGACCCGCTCGAAATCCGTTCCCGCAACCACCACCGGTTGACCATCGCCGGTTCGCGCAACTACCAGCGCGAAAGGTGCTGCCACACCCCGACCCGCAAGAACTGACTCTACCTGCGCCAGAGCGCCGGAGGGCAGGGAAGCGCCATCTTTGCCCACCGCCACAATATTTGCCCCATAGTTGCGGAACTCGCGGCGCAGCTTAACCTGCACATCCACGTAAAGGTTCAGCATGGCGGTCGCGACCGCCGCGGCCACGACCATGGCGAATAGAGCCGAGGCCGCGCGTCCGCGACGCAGCACGGCGGCCCGGATCAGCATGCGAAGGAACATGGACGTATGCGGCGACTGCGCGCGCCCCGCCGCCACGTCCCGCGCGGAGTTGGATGTGCTGCCGTTCACAATTCACCCCGCAGCGCGTACACCGGGTCAAGCCGCACTGCTTTGCGGATGGCAGCGGCGCTTCCCACAAACGTGACCACCACCGCAATGGCCAGGATCACCGGAAAAAGTACGGGCGCAACCGTGATCTGCGAATTGAAAATCGAGCGGCCGATCTGGCGGGCTAGAAATCCTCCGGCACCGAAGCCGACGAAGCCGCCAATCAATGCGAGCAGCGTCGCCTCGGCAAAGAATACGGACGCTACCGCAAGCTTTCCAGCGCCCAGAGCCTTCATTAGGCCCACTTCCGCGCGACGCTCGAAGATGGAAGTAGCCATCGCGGCAGAAACCGCTAGCGCCGACGCAAACAGTGCAGCCAGCGTGACTAGAAAGATGAGCCCCTCGATGCGCGTCAGTAAAGCTCCTTCGTTCTGCGCGACCTGGCGGATCTGCTCGGCGTGCGAGTGCGGAATCGCCTCCTGCAACTGGAAAGCGATCGACTGCGGATACGGCGAACAATACCAGCGGTCATAGATTGCGCCGGACATGCTTTTAGGGTCACGACGCGCGAGTGCATCTTCCGGCTTGGTGAGGGCGCTCACATACACACGCCGAACCGCCCCAGGCTTGCCGAGAATCCCTTGCGCGAGCCCTAGGGGCGCGACGATCTGCTCGTCTTCGCTGCCTCCGGTGGAGAGGACCCCACTCACCCGCAACTCGCGTCCCGATACTGAGATCTCATCGCCAGGCTTCGCCGAGATCCGCGCTGCAAGCCGCTCTCCAAGCAGAACGTCGCTGGAACTGTCATTTGGCCACGCTCCGTAAACCTTCCACCATGGGTGCGTCGATCGCACTCCCGTAACAAACTCTTCGTTGCCGAAGGAAACTTGCTTAGCGAAATAAGTGCCGAGCAAGGTGATACCTTCCTTCTTACCGTCGCGTTCCAGCGTGACGTTCACCGGTAACATCGGCGCAAACCCTGTGATGTTGTTGTGCCAGAACGTGCCCTTGATCTTCGGCAGGTCGGCTTCGTTTAGAAACGCGCCATCGCTCGGCGGCTTCAAATTGAAGCCGCCAATTTCGACGTCCAGCGTATCTTCTTGGGGAGTTACCAGCAGGTTGGCGCCGATGGTACGCAGCTCGCGGTTGATTTTATCGCCAATGTCGGTGGCGACCGCAATCATCGCCGTCGCCACAGTAACGCCAAGAGTAACGGCTGCCCCGGCCAGCAGTTTACGGCGTTTCTGGCGCCGGAACGATTCGTAAACGAGCCGGGCAAACATCCGCTATTGCTTCTCGAACGTGTGGCTTCCGGCCGCAACGTCCGCCTCCTGAATAATCACCGAATCAGCAGTCTGGGTCATTTTGAGCGGAATGGGATTGCACCCGCCCGGCGTTCCAACCGACTGCGGATTGATCGGAGCAGCGCAATTCTTGCAGATAACTCCATTACCTGATCTGTAAAAGCCGACCGCACCGCAAATTTCGCAAGCGTCGAACACCGTAGCGATCTTGCCGTCGGGCTTCTGGTAGAGCCAGAATCGCACCGGCGTGCCGTTCTCTTCCGCCTGGTAACGATGCAAGTCTCCATCGGAGACCTGTGCCAGTGGGATCTTCACCTGGCCGTTCGTGAAGCTCACCTGCGTTGCCGGTGAAAGGGCGCTCTGGCTCTTGGCGTAGACAAACTCGGCGGTCAGCATCGCGATAAAGAAGAATGAAAAGACGTAAACCGAAGCCATCCACAGACGTTCCTTCCGGGCCGTCCATGTTGCTTTGCGACGCTCGGCCGGAGAAGACAACTCAGGCACCGGCTGCCGGCGCTTGGCATCGAATAAAACCATCAACGCCGCCAAGGCGAATATCGTGACGAAGAAAAAAAGATCGTTGCGCACGATCGGCCCAATGATGGCCATCTCGCGCTTGGAAGAGGGAAGTACGCCACTCTCCGAGAGTTCATGTAGTCCGGCGATCACCAGCTGCAACGCCACCAGAAACAAAATAGCGGTCGTGACCTTGAAGAATTTCTGCAGGTTGATCCGCACGCTGCCTTTCACGAACATCACCCCGAAGGCAACTGCCGCCAGCACACCCAGCAGCGTACCCAGAAAACTCATCAGTTCGGTCGAGTTCAGCGAAACGGCGGAGAGGATCAACACGGTCTCCGCGCCCTCGCGCAGCACCATCAAAAACACAAAAAAGAACAGGCCGATCCAGGCGTCGTCGCCCGCCAGCAGGCCAACCTTCCCTTCAATTTGGCCCTTCAGCTTCCGCCCCGTCTTCATCATGAAAATCACCATGGTGACGACAAAGAAGGCGGCGACCAGCATGATCCACCCCTCGAACACATCTTCATTCCAGTTCAGCCGGGAGATCACAATTGCGATCCCTATGCTGCCGAGAAAAGCCGCGCCCAGCGCGGCGTAGACGGCCTTGCGAAGATCGTTCCGGCCAATCTTCGCCAGATAGGCCAGCGTGATTCCCACGATGAGCGCGGCCTCAACCCCTTCGCGCAATGTGATAATGAATGCTTGTAGCATTATGAATAGCCTGTCATTTTGAAAATGAATTTCAATTTCAACTTCAAGGATATGCCCGGAGCGCGCGGGGCGTCAATCCGCTTCATCACGAACGTGCGTGATCTGCATCACACGGCGGAATCTGGGGATTGAACGGATTTCGAGGGGCGCTTCTTCGTGTAACTCTCAACAGCCGTGCCCAGTCATCGACAGCTTAGGGGAGAACGCAACGATCAGGTCGACAAAAACGGGGTTGATAACTCTCCGCAGTGGTAGGAAGAGCACGATTCGGAATCGATTGCAACATTGCTAGCTCTTGGCGCGCTCCTTCCGCACTGGGACCGGGTTGCTCTTCAGTAAGGAAAAGCTGCAACTCGGCGACAGCATCGGCCACCTGGTTTCTTTGTTCGAACACGCGTGCGGCTACCCGATGCACGAAAGCATGAGCGTACAGCATGGAATGGGTTCTGCTGCACGTGGCGATGGCCTCATCCAGGTGTCGATTCATGAACTCGGCATAAGCCAGGAGAATGAGCGTCGTTGCATCGGTAGGAGCAAGGCTCGAAGCCTTCAGAAGCAGACTCTCAGCATGAGGAAAGTCGCTAACCGATATATTCATTCGAGCAAGATTTAGGTAAGCGAGGCTCATGTGATCGTCAATACTGATTGCCTTCTCGAGGGCCTCGCGCTCCCGGATCTGATCGCCGAGATGCGCGTAAGCTACCGCTAGATTGTTGTAAGCGACAGCGACGTCCGGATAAATCTTGATCGTATGCTGGAGTTTCTCAATTGCTTTTGTCCAGTTCTTTTTTGCAATGAATTCGTTCGCTTGGACGACTTCTTTGCGGGCTTTGGGAGGGGCGTTGAGGTCAACGACGCTCACGAGCGCGCTGATTGATCTTCTATCCACTTCAACCTGCGCAGAAACTGACCCGGACAAAAAAAGGAAGAGAATGCAAACGCGGGCCGCCATAGTTCCCCTCCGCAGAATCGCTGCTGCCTGGAACCCTGCTCACGGAGCGAAGCGACTCGGGTGACAATCTTTGCTGTGTGAGACGCACCGTGAATGAAACGGATAGCTGACTCGGATCACAATTGAAATCGTGAAGCTGAGGTTCCATTGCTGAACACGCACAACAGCGCGTTTGCGAGTGTTTTGTCTGCGGAAGAGTTTCTGGAATGGAGTTTCTGCTCTTGGTGCAGCGGCCCGAGGACACGTACGGCGGATCTCTAGAAGCGCACTGCGCGACGGAATGGGTTTTCGGCAATCATGAGTCGGGAGATTTCCGGCGAGACGGCTGTAGCAATCGGGCGACTTTGTTCACAACCTTTTCAAAAATTCGTTCGCCCGCTCCAACTGCGGGAACAGTTTCTCCTCCGCCTGGAACTCCGCCGAGTGTACACACCGCCGGCTCCCGCGCAGCTTGACTGGGTGCTTCAGGTGCAGCATCTCGTGGTAGACGATATATTCCACCGCATAGCGGGGAACTGAGAGCTGATCAAAAATCCGGCTGATGACAATCGCATTGTGCGCGGGATCATAATGACCGAGAATACGGCGCGTCTTGCTCGGGCTCCAACTCATGCGCGGGCGGCCCAGCAGTCCGTGGAAGAAGCGCCGGTTGAGGTCCTCGAAAATAATGTCGAGATCGTAGACGCGGCCTTTGGGAGAGTGCAACCGCTTGCGTCCGCGCATCTGCCGGACCAGATGCGCTTTATTCACAACTTCGTGGCTGCCCACATATTTTCGGTAACGGGCAGAATGGCTGCGATCGATAGGCTTTCGGTACATCTTCGCCAGCAGAATGTGGGCGATGGCGCGCACAACGCCGTCAGGCGCACCCTCCAGCAGATCGGAAAGCCGGACCAGCAACCTGCCCTCGCGCAAGCGAATCGTGTTGTTGACGTTGGCGAAGGCAAAAAACTCAATCATCAACTCCGGCGGGGCGGCATCCGGACGCAGCCGGCGGTGTTCATCATGGAAGATGTCAAGCAGCCCTTCACGCACGATAGGACAAGATTATCACGCATGCATTGCGCAGATTTAACTAAAGCTCGCCCAAAGAATAGCCTCGCGTAAGGCGCTTTCATGCGGTTCGAAAGACAATCAATTCGTCCTCGACCGTGGAAGAGCGGCGCTTCAGCGCCGCGTAGGCCCTTAATAATCCATCGGCTTTCAGCCCCCGTGGGAGTCCAGCCAACCCTTCACTCCGACTTGTTACCCGATGCCTTAGCGAATTTCTTATGCTTGGAAGCCTCTTCTTGCTCGGTCAGGAGCTTGCGGTGGTCGTCCGCCGATGACGCCAACGTATCCAGCGCATTTGTAAGTGTGAACTCGTATTGCTTCGCCTCTTCCGCGGAGACATCGGCTGCATCTTTCAACGCCAGCAATTTGGCCTGGAATTCGCTATCCGCATCGATGATCAGTTTCAAAGGCTTGCGGATATCGTTCTTCCGATCGATGTAGGTGTCAATGTTGTCGTTCAATTCGTCATAGATGAGCACAAAGTCATCCAGGCGATCGTGGGTTTGCTGTGCGCGATTCTTTGTTTTAGGATCGTTGCGCATCTGCTCAAGAGCGACCAGGCGCGCTCGTGCAAACTTCACATAGAGTGCGAGACGCTGCTGTGGCTCCCAACTGACATCGCGAATCTGATCGATCTCTGGTTGCGTGAAAGGATCCCGGTGCTGCTGCGCCGAGGCCCCCGCGACGCTGAACAATAACAAGCCCAGGCACACTTGTGCTCGCAAACCGGATGCTAGAAACCGGAATCCCGGAAATTGGAACGCAGTCATTTCTTACCACCCTTCGGAAACATCGCCAGCAACAGGTCGTCGCGAACTTTCTCCAATCGGTCGACTGTATTTTGCACCTGCTCCTGATCATCGTGAGAGACGGTATGTTTGAGGTCGGCCAGCTTGCGAGCCTCTTTGCGGATGGCGATCTCACACTGTTTCTCGTGCTTGTGCGACTGAATCGAATAGTCGCGAGCCAGCTCGGCAAAGGCGGCCACGTCAACCAGGGCGGCCTTCCATTTCTCGATATCGCCCGCCGCATAAAGCTTGTCTGCATCTTCCAGTTGGCGTTCGGATATGCGAATGCACAATGGCGGACGATCTGAATTGCTGGTATTTGCGACTCGCGCCTTCAGTTCTTCGATCGTAGGTTCATCGCGTCCGATCAGCGTCGTGCAAGGCGCGACCACCATCGCAAGCAATAATCCCGCGGCCGCAATCCACCAGATTCGAAAACTTTCCATCCCCGCCCCGTTCGCTCCCCGGCTACTTCTTCGGTTCAATGGCTATGAGCCGGTGTTTCGCCTGCCATTCCTGATCAGGATACTTCCCGTGGGCGCTGTTGAGGAAGAGGCGATAGCTGGCAGCGGCTTTCTTGAAGTCGTGCAGATGATCGTAAGCCGATCCCCGCATGAAGTATGTGATCGCAACTTCCGGCAGCAGCTTGGCGCGGGCGTCGAGCGCGCGAATTACAAGCTCGTAATTCTTGTTCTCGCCGGCGGCGAAGGCTAGGCCACTATAGGCTTCTCCAAGGTCAGGCTTGAGTTTTACAGCAGTGGCAAATTCCTGTTGAGCCTCGGTGAATTTCTTCTGCGGCAGCAGCGCTTCGCCCAGACGGCGGTGAAGTTCGGCCTCGTTAGGATGAGCCGCAAGCAGCGTTCGGTAGCTGGCTTCGGCCAAGTCGTTCTTCCCGGCACTCACATACAAATCGGCCAGGTCACGCTGTGCGGCGTCGTTTCCTGGTGCGAGTCTGATCCCCGCCTGCAGTTCGGAGGCGGCGTCGTCAAGCCTGCCCTCGGCAGCCAGAACTCTTCCCAACTGGATGTGAACCGGTGCCGAGTCCGCGTGTTCCGCAAGCAGCCTCCGCAAACAATCTTCCGCCTCGGGAAAGCGGCGTCCGTGCATGTAGATATTCGCGAGCCCAATGACCGCACCGGAAGATTGTGAGTCGAGCGCGAGCGCTTGTTTGTATTCCTGTTCAGCGTCGGCAAACTTATTTTCCTCTTCGAGAAGCTCGGCGGCAGAAAGATGCGGCTCAGCCTCCTTCGGTTGAAGAGCCGACGCCTGTCGGAAGGCGCTCAGCGCCTGCTCCGGCTTCGATTGTTCAATCGTCTGCCCCAGCGCAAGCCATGCCCGATACTGACCTGCCGCCCCATGGCTGGATGGTTTCAGATGAGTCGCGGCCTGCAGAAATTTCTCTGCATCCGGCTGCCCGGTCTTCGCGAGTTGCAGCCCGAGATTCAGATTTGACTCGAAGACATCCGGCTTAGCGGCAACCGACTTGCGATAGGCCGCGATCGACTCATCGACCTTGCCCAAAGCGTTCTCAACGAAGCCAAGATCGAACCACCCCACATGGCTCGCGGGCTCCTGTTCAACCAGCTTATTAAGAAGTGGTTCTGCCGTGGCGTAGTCTTGTTTTGCAATCGCCGCTTCCGCCTTGGTGAGTTCCGTTGGCTGAGAATCCTCTATCGGAACCTGAATGCGATGAGCGGAATGGCGGGAACTGGATTCTTTCTTATCGGAAACGGGGTCTGCAGGCTCCGACGACTGCGAAGTGGATGTTGACGGCGGCTGCGCCGGAGTCGGGCTTGCGTCCTGCGCTTGCGAACCCGAGCCCAGAGCCAACCACACCAGGCATAATGCGAGAAGTCTATTTGCTCCCATTGGAACGCGACGCTTCGTTACTCGTAACCATGTCATTGCTTCTGCCGTTCAACAATCGCGCCAGATACTTCCCGGTGTAAGAAGATGGCAGCTTGGCGATGACCTCGGGCGGACCCATTCCTACGATCTTTCCGCCGCGCGCGCCACCCTCCGGGCCCAGGTCAATCACCCAGTCGGCGGTTTTGATGACTTCCAGATTGTGTTCGATCACAAGGATGGAGCCGCCTGCATCGATTAGACGGCGGAAGGCCGCCAGCAGTTTGCTGACGTCGTCGAAATGCAATCCAGTCGTAGGCTCGTCAAAAATATAGAGCAGCCGTCGCCCACGGCGCCCTTCGTCCTGCCGCGACGCTCCGGTCCGCCCAATTTCGCGAGCCGCCGGCTGCAGATGCGCCGCCAGTTTCATGCGCTGCGCTTCTCCCCCAGAAAGCGTTGTCGCCGATTGTCCCAGCCGAAGGTATCCCAGGCCAACTTCGTCCAACACGCGCAGCTTTTCCGTGATCTTGGGCACTTCCGCAAAAAACTTGAGCGCTTCTTTCACCGTGAGGTTCAGCACTTCGTGAATATTCTTGCCATGGTACCGAACCTCGAGAACCTGTGCTTTATAGCGCGTGCCTTTGCACTCTTCGCAGATGAGTTCCACATCGGCCAGGAACTGCATCTCCACCGTAACCGTGCCGTCGCCCTGACAAGTTTCGCAGCGACCGCCAGGGATGTTGAAGGAGAAATGCCCTGAAGCGAAGCCGCGTTTCTTGGCTTCGGGCAGCGACGCAAAAAGGTCGCGAATCGCATCGAATGCCTTGATATAAGTTACGGGGTTCGACCGCGGAGTCCGCCCAATGGGAGATTGATCGACCAGCACTACCTCGTCAATGAACTGATCTCCCTCCAGACTCTCCCATGTCGCCGAACCGCGCGCCGAGCCAGCGGTTTGCTGCTTCTTGCTTTCACCGAGAGCCTGATAAAGAACTTGATGCAGCAAGGTGGATTTCCCCGATCCCGACACCCCCGTGATCGCCACAAGCATTCCCAAGGGAATACAGAAGTCAACGCCCCGAAGATTATTGGCGCGCACACCCTTGATCCTGATCTGCTGCGCTCCCGGCTGGCGTCGAACGGCCGGCACCTGAATGCGCAAATCTTCAGCAAGATAACGGCCAGTGAGGGAAGCGGGATTCCGCAAAATCTCTTCGTAGTTTCCCGCAGCCACCAACTTGCCGCCGTTCTCTCCCGCCCCCGGACCCAAGTCAAGAATGCGGTCTGCAGTGCGCATAATGTCGGGATCATGTTCCACTACGAGGATCGTGTTCCCCAAGTCGCGCAGATCCTTCAAGATCTTGATCAACCGATGCGTATCGCGACTGTGCAGTCCAATCGACGGCTCATCCAGCACGTAGAGCGTGCCCACCAGCCGCGATCCCAGCGACGTCGCGAGCTGGATGCGCTGTGCTTCGCCTCCAGAAAGCGTCGAAGACAAGCGGTCGAGCGTCAGATACTCCAGTCCTACATCGTTGAGAAAGCGCAAACGCTCGCGAATTTCCTGCAGCAGTCGCTCCGCAATCTCGGCTTCCTCCGCGCTCAACTGCAGGTCAGCGAAGAATTTCGCCGCATCCTCCACCGTCATTGCGCAGACTTCACAAATATTTTTCCCGTTGATCTTCACCTGGCGGGCTTCCAGACGCAACCGCGAGCCCCGGCACTCAGGACACGTCGAGTATCCGCGGTAGCGGCTCAAGAAAACCCGTATGTGCAGCTTGTACTTCTTGCGCTCCAGATACTGGAAGAAGCCGCGCACTCCCAGGAATTTCCCGTCCCCATCCAGAATGAGTTCTTGTTGTTCTGCGTCGAGTTCTGCCCAAGGCACGTCCAGCGAAATCTCCTCTTGCTTGGCAAAGCGTTTCATCTCCGTAAACACCGAACGGTACTTCGGCTTGTTCCATGGATCAACCGCACCTTCGCCGAGCGATTTCGCTTTGTCCGGAATCACGAGATCAAGATCGAAATCAATCGTGTTGCCGAATCCCTGGCATCGCGCGCAAGCTCCGTATGGATTGTTGAAGGAGAACAGACGCGGCTCCGGCTCTTCGTAGCGCAGATTGCAGTTTTTGCACTCGAATCGCTGCGCGAATCGCATCCGCTGCGCCAGTTGGTCATCATGCGGCGGCAGGTCAAAAATCACTTCGCCTGATTCCCGGTACGCGGTTTCCACCGCATCCACGATGCGCGAGCGCGACTCGGCCGAAACGCTGAGCCGGTCGACCAACATAAACACTGGCTGATCGAAGCGAATATCCAGCAGCGATTCCGGAGTGGAAAACTCAAATACCTGCCCCGACTGATACAGCCGGTTGAATCCTGCCTTGCGCAATTCGAACAGTCGAGTCTTAAGCTGATCAGTCAGCCCTGCATCGGGGGCAGCGGCCTTCTTGCCGGCCTTGCGTTTTCGTAGACCTTCCTTTTCCTTCTCCTGCGACGCGGCAGCGGCCGTCTGTAGGGGAAAAACAATTTGCACCCGCGCCCCCGGATCCAACGCCAATACTGCGTCTGCGATTTCGTCGACGGTGTCTTTCCTCACCTCGCGTCCGCAATTGGCGCAATAGGTGCGGCCAATCCGGGCAAACAACAATCTCAGATAGTCGTAAATCTCGGTCGCCGTGGCCACCGTCGACCGAGGGTTGCGGGTCGTGTTCTTCTGTCGGATCGCCACCGCCGGGGCGATGCCGTCGATCGAATCGGCATCGGGTTTCTCGATGCGCTCCAGAAACTGGCGCGCATACGCCGAAAGCGACTCCACATATCGCCGCTGACCCTCCGCATAAATGGTGTCGAATGCGAGCGAAGACTTGCCCGATCCCGAGACTCCGGTAACCACCGTCAGAGTGTTATGAGGAACCTCAAAATCGATATTCTTGAGGTTATGAACGCGGGCGCCGCGAACGATAATGCTTTCCGTAGGTAGCGGGGAGGACATCGAGTAAAAGGCCGGCAGTGCCTCCGATGTCTAGTGGAATTGCCCAGTAGCCTCCAGAGGGTCTGCCGAATCTTTTATTATAAAGCAGAGCTTTCCTCAGGATGCGCGCGGTCTGGCGGCGAACCGCAGGACTGCCGCTTGATGCAAGCGAGGAGACTGGAGCATTGCCAGTAGCCAGCCTGCTCCGAATCCAAAAATCAGGAATGTGACTGCAGTCGGAAAATCGTAGCGAAATCGAGATCGAAGCTCGCCAGATCGAAGTTCAGAAGTCATCGTTTTTTCAATCACCTTTTGAGAAGTCAGTCGCCTCTCCTACATCTGATCCATGGCGCGGAGGGAAGCTTATGAACCCCCGCACATCTCTACAAAACTCTGCTCTACAAAACTCTGCCGAGACAAACCTTTACGAGAGCAGTTCGATACTCTCTATCTGAATGGTGTTGCTGTCCAGATCCAGCTTACCGGTCACCTTTACTTGCTTCCCAATGTACTGTTTCGCCTTTGCTGCGTCATTGAGTTTGTAACTCACTTTCGTCACTGGATCCTTCAAGACCAGTTCGCCATTTTCCTTCACAATATGGCCAGTGAAGGTCTTCGCTTCACGCGTCGTGGCATCCCCGGAAGCCGGTATCTGCGCTTCGTTAGATTGCTGTCCCGCTGCTTGCGGCTGGCGAGGAGTCGCGGGAGCGGGGTCTTGATCGCCCTGTTGCGCCTGCAGGGAAGGTCCGAGCGCGAGAGCTAGAAACGTTAGCGCCGCAGCCAGTGAGAGACGCAGCAAAAAGTTTTTCACAGCCACCTCCTAGAATCAGGCTTTGGATTCACCGGGTTTGCTGCAAAAACCTTGCCACACCCGTCAAACAGGTTTATCGCTTTCAAATCCAGCGCCTTAGCAAAAAAGTTGACCTCCACGGAGGGTCAAAATTACACCCGATCGAAAGAAATGCTACTGGGGCAATGGCACTTCTCAAGTCAAAACGAAACGTCGGAGTCTACATGATTTACCCGAGTGCCATGGATCGTCGAAAGGTGTAACGTCCACTAAATCCTTCGTGCGGAGACTCCAATGCCAGTCAACACCGCAGCTGCCTACGGAATTTACTCCCAAGACGCCGCCTTGGCCGATATCGTTCACACGCTGAACGAAGCTGGCTTTGAAAACGAAGATATCTGCATGATGCTCTCTCCCGCGCATCCGATTGCTTCCATCGTTCGTGAAGCCAGCCTCTTCAGTTCGCAACGGGACGACAACGCAGCTACTGAAGGTATGATTGGATGGCTCTCGGCCTTCGGCGCAGTGCTGATTCCTTCTGTGGGTTTCTTCATCCGCTCGCGGGCGTTTCTTCACGCGTTGATGGCGCAGGACGCTCCAGCGCTTTGTGGTAACGCCAGGACACTGGTCGGGCTGGGCCTTTCAGAAGACGAAGCGGAGCGGTATGAGGATCAGCTTCGCCATCTTGGAGCGCTGGTTTACGTCTCTTGCTCGGAGAGCGCTAAAACCAATTGGGCGCAAGAGGTGTTACGCCACACCGGCGCCCGCGAGACGGCTACGCTTCAGGAAAATCTGGAACTGACAATGACGACGATGAGCTCCGCAGCCTCGGCGTAACGAGTGCAAGTTGATCCGGATCAAGTTAATCTGGATCTTGATCGCGCCTCTTACCGTAGCGGAAGGCCAATCCCACTCCGAATACCATAAATCCAATCGGTGGAATAAGAAGCACCAGGACCGCGCGATTGAGCGCCTGCTGCCCCTCCTTGGGTGTGCTTCTAGCGTTCGCATTGCACATGGCGCAGCCTTGTCCGAAGGCAGGCAACGCGAAAAGGCTGAGCGATGCCAGCAGGGCGAACGCGCGAGCTTTACGGCAAATTGACTTCATGACGATTCTCGATAACGACGCCAGCAAAACTACTTCACACCCAGCCGCAAAATGCGATCTGCGTCCGGAAAAAAGAACATGTACATAATCACAAAGCAGGCCACCACCGAGATCACCAGCACCCACCGCATCACCGCTTTTTCAAATTTCAGGTGCATGAAATAGCCAATGATCAGCGCCGATTTAATCACCGACAGAATCAGCAGCACCTGCAACATGCGCACTGGCTCGAAGACCTGCCGGTAGCCCAACCAGACTTCCACTCCGGTCAGGACCAGCAGCGCGCCCCAAACCCAGAAATACTGCCCTTTACTGTCGTCGTGCTTCGCAACATCGTGCATGGAAAAGTTCCTCGCTGAATCCGTGTTTCCCTGTGGTCCTCTGTGGCTCTGTGTTTAAGTGTTTTGCCGCCTGACTTAGCTATACCCTCGTCGACATCAAATACACCAGCGGAAAAATAAACATCCAAACCAAATCCACAAAATGCCAATACAACCCGGAGACTTCGACATCGTGCGCGTCGTAGTCTTTGGGCTTCAAGAAAAGAATTATGCTCGCGACAATCAACCCAATCAGCAGCACCTGGACGCCGTAATGAAAAACGTTATCCGATGGAATCAGAAAGTATCCCCCCAGCCACAGCAACCCTAGAATCGGCAAAAACCACTTCCTCAGCGCCACCACTCCCAGGTAAATCACGCCAATCGTGACGTGCAGCATGTGCATCGCAGTGAGTCCAAAAAATGTCGCGGCGAACTGCGGTACTCCGGCTGAGATGGTTGCATAATCACCATTGCCGTGCTCAACGGACGTGGGAAATCCCGGAAGCGTCAATCCCGCGTGGATTAAGTGAGTCCACTCCATCGCGTGCAGCACAATGAACGCGGTGCCGAAAGCCATCGTGGCCAGCAACCAGTTCCGCGTCCAGGCCCTGTCGTGCCGCTGCGCCGCGAAGACTGCCATCACCATGGTCAGAGAACTTGATAGCAGGCACGCCGTCATTATGGTCGCATTGATGATGCTCTCTTTACCAAATGGCGTCGGCCACGCGGTATAGATGCGGTTGTAGCTGAAGGCAAACAGCAGGGCTCCGAAAGTTAGCGAGTCGGAGGCCAGAAATAGCCACATGCCAACCTTCTTGGAGTAAGCCCCAAACAGGGGAGCTTCGAACTCGCCTCCAGTTCCGTGCTCGACCGCGACGGTGTGTTGCAGAGTGGCGTCAGCCATTCCCCAGTTTCCCCTTTCTCTGTTGCATTGTCATCGCTGCATTGTCATCCCGAGGCGGGCGCTCTTTGCCCGACGAGGGATCTGGACGAGCCGCGCGAAGCATCGCGTTTTTTGCGATGCGTAATTCGCGCGTTCGGCTCGCATCTTTATTCGCATCCTTATCGCACAAACCCTAACAGAGCCAGCACATAAATCCACAGCACCGCCATGAAATGCCAATACCATGCTGCGATGTCAACCACAATTCTGCGGTCCTCAACGGGCTTATGTTGGAGGGAAGTAATGCCAGCCCACAGCAAAGCAATGATCCCTCCCGCCAGATGAACCGCATGGGTCGCCGTCAACAGATAAACAAAAGAACTGTTCGGATTCGTGTTTACAAAAAACCCTCGACCCTGCAGTTCGCGCCAGGCCATCCATTGCCCCGCCAAAAATCCAAAGCCAAGCACAATCGTTACGCCCAGCCACGGGAAGCTTCTTTCTTCACCCAGCGAAATTCCTGGAATCGACCGCACCGGAGCCAGCGCGGCCTGTTGCGCGATATCGCGGCGAGCGCGTTCCATCGTTAAACTGCTGACCAGGAGCAAGGCGGTATTGATGGCAAGCAACAACCACGGTAACTGCACCGAACCCCAGTCGCGAATGTAAACCCGGCTAGCGTCGTCAAAAGTCGGCAAGCCCCGCCGGACCACATATGCGCTCGTCAGCGACACGAAGACCATGCTGACAGTCGCAATCGCACAGATCAAACCAAGGCGCGCCCGGCGCAGCCTCGCTCCATAATTCGGCAGATTCGATTCCGGAACTCGTCCATCATCTCCGCCGCCATTCCGAGGCGGCACAGCGCCGCCGCGCCCCAACCGGTTTACGGGAGTACTTGGTGTATACGTCGCCATAAATACTTCAGATGCCAGAAAGCTTTGCTCGGTTTTAGGTATGGGCGTGGTCCACCGCTGCAGACCTGTTCATTTCTCCATTCGTTTTTGAGTGGCTCGGCGCTTCAGCGCTGCGATACCGCTCACCATTTCTTTCCCGGCTTTAGCCGCTGCGGTCGCCCTAATGCGCCGTCCCAACCGCCGGGTCGGTTTGCATCACAAAATCCCGCGCCGCTCCTGGCACCCCATATTCATAAGGGCCGTTGTGCACCACTGGCGTCACTCCCCCAAAATTGTCATGCGGAGGCGGAGTCGCCGTCGTCCACTCAAGCGTAGTCGACTCCCACGGATTGTCGCTCGCCTTCGGCCCTTTGAATATGCTCCAGAACAGATTGATCACAAAAATAAACTGCGCCGCGATCGTGATAATCGCCGCGTACGTCATGAACTGATGAATCGGCATCAGCTTCTGCAGATAGGCCACTTCCGTATATTGTGAGTACCGCCGCGTCCCGCCGGCGATGCCCAGGTAATGCATCGGCATGAAGATCGCGTAAGTCCCGAGCAGCGTGATGAAGAAGTGGATCCTGCCCCAGGTTTCATTCATCATGCGCCCGAACATTTTCGGAACCCAATAATAAGTCGCTGCGAACATTCCAAAGATCGCAGCCACGCCCATGATCAGGTGAAAGTGACCGACCACAAAATAAGTGTCGTGCAATTGAATGTCGAGCACCGGCTGCGCCAGGAACGGCCCACTTAATCCGCCCGAGACGAAAAGGGAAACGAAGCCGATGGCATAGAGCATCGGCGTCTGAAATCGAATGCGCGCCTTCAACATCGTACCCAGCCAGTTGAAGGTCTTGATCGCTGAAGGCACCCCGATGCACATGGTTAGCAGCGAGAAGGCGAACGCTGAATACGGACTCATCCCGCTCATGAACATGTGATGGCCCCACACCATGAATCCGAAAAACCCGATCGCGAGCATGGCATAGACCATCGCCTTGTAGCCGAAGATGGGCTTGCGCGAAAACGTCGACAGAATCTGCGAAGTCACACCCATCCCGGGCAGGATCGCGATATACACTTCCGGATGCCCGAAGAACCAGAACAGATGCTGCCACAGCAGCGGTGACCCGCCTTTGTGCCCCATGATCTGCCCGTTTACGACAACCAGCGGGACGTAAAAACTTGTACCCAGATTGCGATCCAACAGCAGCAAGATGCCTGCCGAGAGCAGCACGCCAAACGCCAGCAGCCCAAGAATCGCCGTGATGAACCACGACCACACCGTTAGCGGCATGCGCATCATCGTCATGCCTTTGGCCCGCATATCGAGCGTAGTCGTGAGAAAATTCAACGCACCCATCAGCGATGCCAAGCAGAAAATGGCGATGCTCGTAATCCACAAATCGGCGCCCAGCCCTTCGCCCGGCCCCGCTTGCTGCACCGCGCTCAACGGCGGATATCCCGTCCATCCATGAAGCGGCGCTCCACCAGTGACAAAGAATGCCGCGAGCATCACGACAAACGCCACAAACGTCGTCCAGAACGAAAGCATGTTCAGCACCGGAAACGCCATATCCGGCGCGCCGATCTGAATGGGCAGAAAGTAATTTCCAAATCCCCCCTGCGGCGCTGTGGTCAGCACGAAGAACACCATGATCGTTCCATGCATGGTGAGCAAGCTGAGATACGCCTCCGGCTTAATCTCGCCCACGAGCGGCAAAACGGCATTCGGCCAGTACAAGTGGATGCGCATCACCAGCGACAGAAACATCCCCACCCACACCGCCGTGAGCGCCAGGCAGATATATTGAATGCCAATCACTTTGTGATCGAGGCTGAAAATATACTTTCGAATGAACCCCTGAGGACCAGCGTGCGCATGAGGAGTTACTGACGTCGCCATTACTGTTTCTCCGCCTCCCGTGCCGCCAGCCACTTGTCGTAATCCTCCTGGCTGACGACGTGAACCATGCCGTGCATCTTGTAGTGTCCTAACCCGCAGAGTTCGGCGCAGGCAATTTCATATTCGCCGATCTGTGTCGGTGTGAAGTGCATGTGAATATTGAGTCCTGGCACCGCGTCCTGCTTGAAGCGCAACGAAGGGACAAAGAAGCTGTGGATCACGTCCACCGAGCGCAAGCTCAAGTCGACCTCGCGATTGACCGGAAGGTACATCGTTCCCGTGACCACATCGTCTTTCGCCGCCGGATCAGAAGTGTTGAGTCCGACCGCAGCCTCACCGCCGGCGGACGGATCCATCAGCTTAACGCTGGTCCCGCCGAATTTTCCATCCGGCCCCGGATAACGGAAATACCAGGCAAACTGCATGCCCGTGACTTCCACTTGCACCGCTCCCGGCCCCGCAGGATCGAAGCGCTGGCTGGCCCAGACGCGGCTGCCCATCAGATTTAATCCGATAAATAGAACTGTAGTGAGGGCCGTCCACACTACTTCGAGCTTCACATTGCCATGCGAATAATTCACCGCAGGCGAAGAGGGCTGCTCCCGGTAGCGCCATGCCAGATAGCCCAGGGCGAGCTGTGCTGTCACGAAAACAATTCCCATCAGCACGAAGGTCAGAGCGAACTGTCCGTCGATGAATCCCGCGGCCGACGAAGCACCCACTGGCAGCCACCATGTTTTCGCAACAAAAAAATATGTGCTGGCGATGGTAATCAGCCAGATAACGAGCAACATCGCGAGACCCATTCTCCAGTCCTCCGTATGCTAACGACGACAATCGATGATTTCCCACGCCGATTGCCGCGTCCCACAGCGAAAGCAACAGTCGGCGGCGAGTTTACCACAGCTACACTAAGATTTTGCAAGCGAAGTTATTCAAGGTAGTGATGCCGTTTGGTTTTCTGCACGAAACTGTCATCCTGAGCGTAGCCGTTTTTCAGGCGGAGCGAAGAGCCTGCCCTGAGCGAAGCCGAAAGGATCTCCCGCTCAACCGCCTTGCCACGTACGCCAAACTGCACCACTATCATATTCAATAAACACTTGCCGCGAGTTTTACAAATTCGGTGCAAAAATCTGTTTACGAAATTTGCTTATTGCGAAATCAGATCAGCAAACACAAAATGATCGCGAACCACTGTCTCGCCGACCGAAACCGGCAGCGTGGAATTTAGCATGGGGCCTGCATACACAAAAGAATGGAACTCGCCCCGTTCGCCGCAGGGATCCACCTCATCGGGCAGAGCCGAGAGGAACGCTTCATCGAACTCACAGCCAGCGAAGCCGCGGTCCAGTTTCCCGGTATCGATACAAGTCAGCTTCGCGTGCATACCACACGCGATCATCTCCTCCGCCAGGTCACGAGTTCGCACTCCCCACAGCGGAAATACTGGCGCTAATCCCGTGTCTTTCAGTTGCCTTTCCCGGTAAGCGCGTACATCTTCGAGAAACAGATCGCCAAACGCGATTCCCTCTATCCCTTCAGCGACGGCCATCGAGCAGGCGCGGGCCATCGACGATTCATACTGTTCATTCGAGCAGGGCCAGGGCAACGGCACGGCCCAGAGCGGAAGCCCGGTCGCCACAGCCTGCTGCTCCACCAGTTCACGCCTGACCGCGTGCATGGCAACGCGATCTGCCACTTCATTGAAGGTAGTCAACAGCCCAACCACTTCATACTCCCCTCGCTGGCGCAGCATGTACAGACTCCAAGCGCTGTCCTTGCCGCTGCTCCACGATAAGAGAATGCGCTCCATGGGTGGTTAAAGAAAAATCTGCCACAGATCACAGGGATTTCCCCGGATAACCCAAAACCGGATAACCCAACACACGAGAAATGAAAACAGAAATCCCCAGTATTCCTCTGTGTCCTCTGTGTTAAAGATTTTGCATCGAATCCCTGCAAATCCGTGAAATCCGCGGCCACGTTCTATTTCTCACTCCATTCCGGCACTCGTCCCGGAGTCCAAGGCGCGCCGGCAGCCTCCATATCCTTCTCCAGCTTAGCGAAATCAACTTCAACCAGCGCACGAAGCCTTCCAAGCTGGTCCGCAAACTCCCCCGCAGCGATGTTGTAGTCGTCAACGTGGCTTTGTGTTGGC
This sequence comes from Candidatus Sulfotelmatobacter sp., assembly GCA_036844925.1. GTDB lineage: Bacteria > Acidobacteriota > Terriglobia > Terriglobales > Acidobacteriaceae > Sulfotelmatobacter. The sequence continues at coordinate 1,600 of DAIUEW010000004.1, read as the reverse complement.
TTAGCCAAAGAAAAGCGCTCACCCTCCATAATGGCCTGCATGCGATCGTTGATAGAGGACGGCACCGGTTCATTACGCTTCTGCATTTCCGTATCTCCACGCAGCGCCCGCAGGATTTCGCGATTCTTCTGCTCAATCGAATCCGCCGCTGCACTCAGCTGCTTTTCCTCAGCGGGAGCCTCCCGCAAGGCTGCACGAATATCCTTGAGCCTCGTCTCCACGTCCTCGGCCGTATGCACTGCGCCGGAGACTGCGCGATAAATACGAGCCACCTTGCGCTGAAACTCCTCTTGCGCCGCACGGTCCGAAGCAGTGAGTGACGAAGTACCATCCGCCACCACCTTAAAGTTCTGCGCTCCCGCCAGTTCCGTCACTACTCCATCCAGCCTTTGAAACATGCGCACCGAGTAACTTCCAGACATCACCAGTGGCCCCAGCGCTGCCGCCGGCGGAAAATCTTCACCTTCTTCAGTATGTTCGCGCAGAGAAACCGGAGGATAGCGCAGGTCCCACGCCGCCCGCTGAAAGCCAGAATCAATGCCGCCTTCCACACGGCGAATCGGCGAACCTGATTCGTCGTACACAATGAAGTACATCTCTGGCTTCGCTTCTTCCGATTCGGCCCGCAGTTCGTCCTTCGTCGGATAAGGCAGCGTCTGATTTTTCTTGGCGGCTTCCTTCTCTGCATCCTGACGTTTTTCCTTCTTCGTCTTCAGCTTCTCTTTCAGGTAGGCCGTGAATACCGCTCCATAGGGAGGGTTATCCGCCGTATAAAACGCGTCCCCCTGAAAAGCTTTCTTCGGACCGCCCAGCGGATGGCGCTCGATATACAACAAGGAATCTTTCACCGGAAACAGCCCCGCGGCCTGCTCCAAAGATTCAGCCTTGATCTGCCGCAGCGCTGAAATCTCATCGAGCACATAAAAGCCGCGCCCAAAAGTTGCAATGACCAAATCGCCTTCGCGCGCCTGCACCACCATGTCGCGCACCGCAATTGTCGGCAGCCCGCCCTTAAGTTGCACCCAGCGCTGGCCGCCATCGATCGTAAAGAAAGCGCCGAACTCAGTCCCCGCAAACAGCAAGTTGGGATTTACCGTATCCTCGGCAAAAGCATAGACAGTCCCGTTTTCAGGCAGGTTCCCCGCAATCGAAGTCCACGTCTTTCCTGCATCCGTCGATCGCAACAGGTACGGCTTGAAATCTTCATTCTTATGATTGTCAAATGCGGCATAGACGGTAGTTGCGTCGTGATGCGACGCCGCCAGACGGCTGACGTATGTCGTATCAGGCACGCCGGGAAATTTCTCGTACTTCGTCCAACTCTGCCCGCCGTCAGCTGTGACCTGAATAAGCCCATCATCGGTCCCCACATAAATCAGGTCTTCTTTTTTCGGCGACTCCGACAGAGCCACAATATTTCCGTAGAACGACGTCGATGCATTCTTCGCCACCGCATCCGGATCCCACACCTTCCCCATCACTGGCAATTGATTGCGGTCGATCTGTCGCGTCAGATCGCCGCTGATTGCCTTCCACGTGTCGCCCCGATCGTCGCTGCGAAACAATTTGTTCGCCGCAAAATAAAGCCGCGTATGCGAAT
>DAIUEW010000003.1:0-137392 GCA_036844925.1 Candidatus Sulfotelmatobacter sp. | reverse complement strand
GGGAGCGTACACCGCATCCCGTCTGGAGACCGGCCTTCTCATCCCATCTGTTTGCATCAATTAACCGCCCGAATGGTTCCCGACGACGGTTGCGCTATATCAGGCATCCGACATCTTAACCGAATTGATAAACAATAGGCCCCTCCGAGATGCCTTCTTTCCGGAGAACTCGATGTCCAACGCGGTGAAAATTAGGGAGATCGCCACCAAGACCGAGGATCTAACAACAGAAGAACGAGGGGCCTTGGCTACCGAGCACGCCCAGCAATATCTCGAGGGTAAGGCTGATCTCGACCCCCGCCTCAAGGCGGTGGTTAGCGTCGGCAGCGACCCAAAAGCCCGCCAAGTTCTTCCGCAGCGGGGACTTGTAATGTCCATCGTTGAGGGCGATCGTACTACACATTTCTTGGCCCGAGACGTGAATGAGTTCAACCTCGACCCAATAAGATTCACGTTGGCCACTAGAAATGATCGATCCAGGGACCTGGAGGATGCTTTCGATAAGGGCCTACCGTTCACTCTGCCCGCAGGCGAGCTACTGGAGATTAGTTCCGCTTCTCCACTGCTGCAATCGGTTTTTGGGAGTCAGGATCCCGCACACCTCCAGCTGGACGTACGACCTTCCCTGCCAGTGGAGCTTGCCACCAAGACCCTCGCACTCCGCTTGATCGCCGGGACGGGACCGGCCGCGAAAGAGATTCCTTACAAACCATTCAAAATTGCACAAATGGGAAGGCGCGAAATCACGCTGACGAGCGGCGGCACTCTGCCGCTTGAGGTCACCCTGAAGCTCCGGCCGACAGAGAGCGGCATTACGATAAATATCCGCCCCAAGCTGCAGGGTGCGGAAGTGCAAAGTCTTCAGCGGGTGATCGAGTTCCTGGATGCACTCGAGTCATCCGGGGAACTTGAGGTGGCCAGCCTCGACCCTCCTGGGCCACTGGCAAGGGTGATCGGTGAGTTCTCGAGCAGCCTTAGTATTTCCTCCGATCTCAAAAAAATTGTCGCTGATGCTGCGTTTGTATCTCGGTTCTTTCGAACCGAGATGCGCGTCCCAGAAAAATACTTCCGGCTTGACGTGGATAACTTAGAGATACTCAAAGCCATAGCGACCGGGGAACCGTTTTTCGACAAATACATAAACGGGTCTTTCATAAAGGACTCGGCCCAGGACCGCGCGCTTGAATTCTCCGAAGACTCAATACGGGTAGAGTATCCGGCCGGATGGAAGATACTTAAGGTTTTCGATCAGAACATAGACCCAGGGCCGATCACGATTGAGGCGCGAAACATTACGCTGATTCGCCCCGAGGAATTCCGACAGGCTTACTTGTCGGCGTCGGACGGGAATACCGTGCGCTTTAGCGCGCACTGCAAAGGACCGTGCCGCTATATCCTGGGTACACCCGGGAGTCCTAAGGTGCAGGCAGAAAGCCCCGCAGATCCCGACGATCTGCCAAAGAAGGAATAGCTAGGGAGTCGACTCTAGCTTGCGATTCTTATTCGCCGCCCGCTCTCACCATCGCGCTCCAACGAAACCTCCACATCCCGCTCGCGAACGAAGCGGGGAAATTTTTCTCCCCACTCAATCAGCAAAATGCTGTTGTCGGAGCGCAGATCGTCCAGCGCAGTGGTGGGACCTGCTTTCTTCGCCGGTGGGATATTCATCCTGGAAACGCTCGGCCTTAACGCGATCTGCCATGGGATAATCGAATCGTGCCAACGAACCGCCTCATGTTCGCCCTTTTCGCCCCCGCCATCCTACTCTCGATGGTGCGCGAATGGAGCGCACCCGCTGTTTGCGCACGCGAGATTCTCATTCCCTTGATCGGTCAAGCCACGGGAGGGGCTATGTCTTTCCAAATTTCGACCGCCGCCTTCTCCAGCGGTGAAATGATTCCGAAGAAGTTCACCTGCGACGGGCCTGACGTGTCCCCGCAACTGAGCTGGAAGGGTACGCCAACCGGGACTCAGGGCTTTGCACTCATCATGGACGATCCCGATGCGCCAGTGGGGACTTGGGTGCATTGGGTGTTATACAACCTTCCTGCCAACACGAAAGAGCTGCCGGAGGGAGTGGAAAAGCAAGAACAGCTTGACAGCGGAGCGCTGCAAGGACACAACGATTTTCGCAAGATAGGCTATGGAGGTCCATGTCCTCCGGCGGGCAAGCCGCACCGTTATTATTTCAAGCTCTATGCGCTCGACACCAAGATCAATCTAAGCGCCGGAGCTACGAAACCGGACCTCGAACGTGCGATGAAAGGCCATATCCTGGGTGAAGCGGAACTCATGGGGCGCTATGGGCGTTGAGGTGAGGCTGTCTCGACCTTCCTAACCAGACAAGATTCGTTTTGCAAACGGGCCATCTACTGGGAAGGCGCGGTCAATTAGTGAAATGGGGATGTTTCGACAACCATCAAACTCGCGCCAACCCCGACTCGACAAATCAGACCGCTCTAACTTAACTGTCGAATCTCAATCGTTGGCATTGCCAACCAGCTTGTTGACAGCTTTCTCGATCTCTTCTCGACGAAGGCTTAAGGCGGGATTGTCGTCGATCTTGTATTTCTCTCGCATCTGTTTCAAATTCTCACGCTCCTTGCGTTCTTCCTGTGAATAAAAGCGAGCTTTCTCAAATTCGTGATTCGCGATGCAAGCCTCCATTCGCTGCACGATGAAACGAATGCGTTTTTGAACTTCGACGACCTCCTCTGGCAATAAACCCTGCAGCAATTGGGCAGCCGCGCCCGCCTCGTCGATGATATCGACGGCTGCACCCGGCAGCCTCTTGTTCTTGATGTACTTTTTGGCGCAGAGAACGGCATGTGCAATGGCTTCGTCCGTATAAGAAACACTGTGGAAAGTTTCGTAAGTCCTTTTGATGCCTTGCAGTACCTTGATCGTAGTCTCTTCATTGGCCGGAGCGACCTCGATGGGTTCAAAGTACTCCGCGAGCCAGTGCTTGTCTGCCTGCAACTTCGCGAATTTGGAGGGTGTGGACGTACCGATGCACTGAATTTTGCCCGCCATGATCGGCCGCAGCAGCAGTTCGGTTACGTGAAACGAAGCTACCGGAGAAACTCCCCCAGGCCGGTCATGCATCCGGTTCACAAAAAAGATTTTCCCATCTTCTGCTGCCGCTACCAAGGCACGATCCAGTCTCTCGTGCCACGAACTATCCTTTTCTAGTACTCGAAGCGGAGGTAGATCGAGGACGAGAATGGCTTTTTCCGCGAGCGACTGAGGAATATTTCCATCCGCTATGCGCCGAGCCAATCCGCCGACGATGGTTCTCTTGCCGACTCCCAGCTCTCCCACTAGAACAGGATTCTTCCCACTGAACCGGCACAGAAGCTCCATGAGACCATCAAGTTCCTTTTCGCGCCCAATCAGCGTCTGAGTTTGGTCCACCAGATCGCTGACATAAGGACGGAGTTCATCGAGCACGGAAGGTCGTTTTTGGCCTAGCGCCGCCTCGTGCGGCTGCCGTGCGAGCTCCTCGCGGACCCGGCTCAACTGGACACCCCGTTCCGTCAAGATCTGCGCGCCAAAGCATTTTTCCTCGCGCAACAGGCCAAGCAGCAGATGCTCCGTACCTATGTGTTTGTGGGCCAGGCGCTCCGCTTCCTCTCCTGCATATGCCAACACACGTTTCGATTCGTTGCTCAGAGGAAGGTCCACTGAAGTAGAAGTTTTCTCCCGAGTAGTGGTCTGGCTCTCCACTTGTTTTCGAATGGATGCTACCTCGGAGCGTAAAAACCGATTGGTTAGTGCCTTATCTTCCCGGACGATTCCCAGGAGCAAGTGCTCGCTCTCAATGTAGGGAGAACCAAACTGTGAGGCTTCGTAACGAGCAAAGAAAATAACCCGACGCGCTTTTTCAGTGTATCGCTCAAACATTGCTGTTCACCGTAACTTTGGAGAGCACACCAAGTCTAAGAGATAGCGTCAGATCGCGTCCATTGGTTAGGTGTCGAAACCAGGCGCTAGCCACCACCCATCCCGAAGTTGCAAACGAGAGAGGTGAGCCGCTAGGCAGCAATCCTGATCCGTCGTCCGTTTTCCCCTTCGCGCTCCAGAGAAATCTCCACATCCCGTTCGCGAACGAAGCGCGGACATTTCTCTCCCCACTCGATCAGCAAAATGCTGTTGTCGGAGCGCAGATCGTCCAGTCCTAGCGTTTGCAGTTCGCGAGGCGTGTCGATGCGGTAGAGATCGATGTGATAAAGATTGGCGCGCGGTCCGCGATACTCATGCACCAGCGTAAAGGTGGGGCTGGTGACGTCTTCTTCTTCGGCTGCTCCGAATCCGGCGGCGATTCCTTTGACCAGCGTGGTTTTACCGGCTCCGAGATCGCCTCGTAGCAGAACGATCTTTGGAGGAGCCAGCAACTCCGTAAGTGTCCGGCCGAAGGCGATTGTCTCTTCCGCAGAGTGTGTGGTGATCTCTCGCGTCATTGCTCTACTGGTCGCATCCATGGAGGAAAAAACATGACCAGTATAGCGAGAGGGTGCCGCAGCCCGCAGGGGCTAAAGCCAGTGGTGAAAAAGAGGCTGGCGATCGCAGCGCTGAAGCGCTGCGCCACCCGAAACAAAGTACAAGAATTGAGCTTTCCGGCAACGGTTTAGATCGTCCGCGGCACGTTCAAGACCGACGATTTGCTTAGCCAACTACGGTCCACTACATGGTCCAGTGATGTCCGCAGGCGGCGGTTATCATCGTCGTCGAGCGCGACGAAGCGGAAAGGCTGAAGCACGCCATCCGTGTTCTTGCGCATCGGAGTGAGCATCTCGGCCATGCCGCGCACGGGGCCCGATTGGGTCTGAAACGCGAGTTCGACGAAGGCGCCCTGCCCGAGTGAACGCGGCAGCTGCAGCAGTCCGCCGGTTGTTGAAATGGAGTGAAGTTTGGCTTTTGTGCGCCGGCCATCTTCTAAACGGATCGCAGCCAGGACAGATGCGCCTAGCTGGACCCGGGCCGCGCGCCGCGATGGGTGCGGTTGGGGGAAGTGGGTCATAACTTGCGCAATATCGCATGGCCCCCTGGACGGTAATAGATTACGGAAGCAGATGTCCGAATTCCCGCGCCAGACAAGGGTTTTAGCAGGGTTAACCTCTGCCGTGGCATGGACATAAACCGGTATTAACTGGCGAGATAATGTCCCACGTAGCAATCAAGGGTGCTTTCTTTTCGATCATTTCCGTACGAAAATACCCATCGCTTACCAGCAAACTAACTTATCGAACTCGGCCGTCCGCGTGCGCCGGAATGCCTGGGGCAATCCTGCGAGAAGGTCGGTGGCGACCAGCGAGTGTTCGCCGACGCTTTCGCGCATTACGTCGCCGGCAAGTCCATGCAGGTGCACTGCAGCGAGCACGGCCATGAAGGCATCCTTCGGATGCTGCGCGATCATCCCCGCAACCAGACCCGTAAGAATGTCCCCCGTACCGCCCGTAGCCATGCCAGGATTGCCCGTAGTATTGACCCAGGCTTCGCCGTCCGGCTTCACGACCAGCGTGCGATGTCCCTTGAGCACGACAATCAATTCATGCTCGCGGGCGAACTTGCGCGCCACTGCTAATCGATCGTTCTGCACACCGGCGATTGTGCCTCCCACCAGCCGCGCCATTTCTCCAGGATGAGGGGTAATCACCAGCGTGCGACCCTTGCCGTTCAACTCATCGGCGCGACCTTCAAACGCATTCAGGCCGTCGGCATCGAGAACGGTTGAAACTTTGAGTTTGGCAATCAAGTTTCGCATTAACTCCGCAGTTTGCGGATCACGCGAAATCCCCGGCCCGATCGCGAGCACGCTCTTGCCTTTCGCAAGCCCCTCGATTTGATCGAGCGCGTTGGTCGAGATCGTGCCCGCATCCGTCTCCGGCAAAGGCTCAGTCATTAACTCCGGATGGAATCCCGCGACGGTTCCGAGCACAGACTTGGGCGTCGCCACCGTCGAGAGCCCTGCGCCCGCTCGCAGTGCGGCCATCCCAGCCATCGCCGCGGCTCCTGATTTCCCCAGCGATCCGCCGACCACCAAAACGTGGCCGAAGCTGCCTTTGTTGGAGTCGGGGGGACGCGGTCCGATCAGCGGAGCGAGATCACGCGCCAATATCACATTGAGCTGCAACGCCGAAACGATGGCTTCCTCCGGAGAACCGATCTCAGCCACCTCGGTCAGCCCAGTAGTCAACAAGCTGAAGACGTGCGCCGGGCGCGGCGCAGTGAACGTGACGATGGCTTCGGCGCGGGAAATCGTTCCCGTCTGTGCGTTCATTGCATCTGCATCCGCGCCGGAAGGAATATCGACAGCGATCACGGGAACCTTGCTCGCATTCATGATCGCGATCGCATCGGCATACACTCCGCTGACCGGAGGCTTGAAACCTGTACCGAGAATCGCATCCAGGTACAGGTCGGCCTCAAGCGCAAGCCGCACCCGTTCGCTGTTCAATTCTTCGCTGGAACGCACGGCAATTGCTGGGCCCGGCAATTTGCGAAACATCACCGCTGCATCGCCCTTCAGATCGGCGGGATCCGCCAGCAGAACCACTTGAACCTTCTTCCCGTGCTCATCCAGCCGCCGCGCCGCCACGAAGCCATCGCCGCCATTATTCCCTTTGCCGCAGAAAACTAAGATGCGCTCGACCACAGCATGGTGCAGCAACACATAGTCCGCCACTGCCGCGCCCGCATTTTCCATCAGCGTGAGTGAAGGCACGCCGAAGCGCTCGCTGGTGGCGCGGTCAATAGCCCGCATTTCTTCCGCGCAAACGATTTTCATGACTGGAATGCCTTTATTCCCGGGTCGCGCGCAACTCCAGCTCGTTCGTCAGCCATCCACGACGGTCGCGACATGACTGAGAATCGTTGAATTCGTGGCTAGTGAAATACCAGTGTTGCTCTTTCGGGCCGCCTACCGCCTTGTAGTATTCGTCCGCAGAATGCTTGCTGATATACATGTCGTGTGTCGCCCACTGGAAATAGATCTTCGCTGGCCCGGTGTTCGCGACGAAGTGCTGGGGATTGTACGGCTCGATCACGGCGGCGTATTTCTGGAACTCATTCCTTGGCGTCGAAGCTCGCTGCACCTCGGCATAAAAACTGTCATCGTCGTAATCCGTCAGCGACGGTAAGCCGCCCATCAGCACGAACATCCTGATCCGCTTCTCCACCGCTGCCAGCGGCCCGCCCCAGGTCGCGCCCAGGGAGTGGCCGACGTATCCAATGCGCTTGAGGTCGACATCCTTGCGCGCCGCCAGCACGTCCACGGCCCGGCGCAGATCCACCACCATCTGAATGTAGTAATCACGTTCGGCTTCCGCCTTATTGTTTGGGCCGGGCGGAGGCACGTCCGGTCGCCAGTACGGCGCGTCGATCATGATGCAGACTGCGCCGCGCTTGGCCATTTCCACCCCTTCTGCCAGCCACTCGCCCCTGTTTCCTTGTCCCCAATGCATGTACAGGATCCCGCCGAACGGTCCCTTGCCCGGCGGGACGACGAGATAACCCGGAACGCGTCCGATCTTCGGCGAGTCGTAGGAGATCTCGGTGACTTGCATCATCTCGACCTCTTCGGTCTTGCCCATCTTCACATTGAGCGGCTTACCCGCGTCGTAGGCGAAGACCTTAGCCGGATCGAGCGCAGGCGGATTCTGCGCAGCAACGCATACCGCAAGAAAGAGGAAGGAGAGTAGTGCTCGCATGGATGATCTCCGAGCAGTCCCGTAATCAATGATTCTTGCACTCATCGGGCAGCAGCGCGAGGCCGGAAACTATTTTGCAGATCATGCATAGATTCTCCATGATTTCTCCCGTAAGAATCGGCCACGCGGCCACCTACTACGAAGGTTACCCTTGACCACTTTCTTCGACCCCCGACTATAAAACAAAAAGGCTCCCCGCGCTGTGCGGAGGGCCTTGCGCAGCAAGAAACCTAATCCGCCATGGAGGGTGCCCTCTTGGGATTCTTCAAAGCAGCCTGTACGCGGCTATGGTGTCGTCCATATCCGAAGTACAGGGCCATTCCGAGGATCAACCAGACGACTAGGCGGATCCACGTTGCCGCCGGCAGGCTAGCCATTAGAGCCGTCGAAACCAGAACTCCCATGATCGGAACGAACGGCACCCACGGAGTCTTGAACGGACGTTCGAGCTCTGGACGCCTCCGTCGTAAAATCCAGACTCCGGCGCAGACGATAACAAAAGCCAACAGCGTGCCAATACTAACCAGTTCGCCAAGAATTCCAATCGGGATAACCGAAGCGAAAATGGCGACAAAGGTGCCCACCAGGATGCTGGATATCCAGGGAGTGCGGAACTTAGGGTGAACAGCGCCCGCCCACTCCGGAAGTAGACCGTCTCGCGACATGGAAAAGAAAACCCGCGATTGGCCTAATAGCATGACGAGCATTACGCTCCCCAGTCCGGCGATCGCACCCAATTTCACCAGGATGCTGCCCCAACGGACGCCCGTGTGATCGATGCCGACCGCGACCGGATCGGGGACGTTGAGCGTCGTGTAGGAAACCACACCCGTCAGCAGTCCTGAGACCAGAATGTATAGGATCGTACAGATTACCAGTGAACCCAAAATGCCAATGGGCATATCCCTCTGCGGATTCTTGGCTTCCTGTGCGGCGGTCGACACCGCATCAAAGCCGATATAGGCAAAGAAAATCACGCCTGCTCCCCGGGCAACGCCCGACCACCCATAGTGTCCGAATTCACCTGTATTCGGAGGGATGAAGGGATGCCAGTTGGCAGCGGCAATACTGGGGTGCGCGCCGACAAAAATGCCCGCAATCCCGATGAAGGTAAGTACAATCGCAACTTTTATAATCACGATCCCGGAGTTGAGGTTCGCCGATTCTTTGATGCCGATCACCAGCACTGTGGTGACGGCCGCGATGGCCAGAAATGCAAGTAAGTTGAAAACGCCCTGCACATGCGGAAGAGTGGACGGATCTACCCCGTGCGCCTGAAGAGTTGGCAGGATGGTCGCCAACCGCTCCCAACGGGCGCTGTAGAACACCAGGTCAGTTCCCGGTGTAGCCGTCCATGCGGGTGGAAGGTGAATCCCGAAATCTTGCAGGAAGCTGTTGAAGTACCCGCTCCAACCTGACGCCACCGTCGCGGCTCCAAAGGCATACTCCAAAATCAAGTCCCAGCCGATAATCCAGGCGAAGATCTCACCTAAAGTAGCGTAGCCGTAAGTGTAGGCGGACCCGGCGATGGGAATCAGCGAGGCGAACTCGGAATAGCAAAGACCGGCGAATGCGCACGCAATACCCGCCAGGATAAACGAGAGCACGATCGCGGGACCCGCATACTGAGCCGCTGCCGCCCCGGTCAGCACAAAGATTCCCGCGCCAATGATCGCTCCGATACCCAGCGTGATCAGATTGGTTGGGCCGAGTGCGCGTTTAAGGCTGTGCTCGCCGGTCTCGCGGGCTTCCTCCATCAGCAGGTTCATGGGCTTGGTTGCGAACAGATTCACCATTCGTTTGGTTTCTCCCTTAACAATTACGCTAGGCATCACGCGGTCCTCCCCTCGCGTTCGGGCTTGCGCTCCGCGACCACGCGTAATATACCGGGATGCCAAGCAGCACCACAATCAGTCCCGGCCACGTGTATTGCGGCTTGTAGCGCAATAGTACGATATCAATGAACAAAGCCATCACAATATAAATCGCTGGCAGCACCGGATAGCCGATGGCGCGGTAGGGCCGCGGGGCGTCCGGATGCGTCCGCCTCAGCACAAACAATCCCACAATCGTCAAAATGTAAAACACCAGCACCGCGAAAATGATGTAATCCAGGAGCTGTCCATAACTGCCGGAGATGCAGAGCAAGCATGCCCAGACCATCTGCACCATCAGCGAAACCGCCGGCGTTTTATAGGTAGGATGCACTTTGGCAACGCTGCGGAAGAATAGACCATCCTTAGCCATTGCGTAATAGACGCGCGCACCGGATAGAATCAGACCGTTGTTGCAGCCAAAGCTGGAAATCAAAATGGCCGCCGCCATAAGTAGCCCGCCCACGGCGCCGAACATCTGGGTCATCACGGCGGTACCCACACGCTCTTCGGCGGCGTATTTGATTCCACGGCCCAGAATCGTTGCTGCTCCTGCCGTTCCATCAAGAGGCAGTGCCATCAGATAAATGAAGTTGCAGGCAATGTAGAGGGCGATCACCACGCCTGTGCCCAGAGCCAGCGACAGAGGCAGATTGCGGCTAGGATTCTTCACTTCGCCGGCGGTGAAGGTCACATTGTTCCACGCGTCGGCGGAAAACAGCGAACCCACCTGTGCCACGGCCAGAATCGTAAACGTGCCAACCATCACAACCGGACCACCAACTCCGACTTGCACAGCATGCTGCGCACCTAGTCCAGCATTGTGCCAAAAATTCCCCATGAAGTTCGCGGCCAACGCCAGGGCATTTCGTCCCAAGGCTAATCCGAACAATGCCAACCCCAAGAGTGCCGAGACTTTGGCCGTGGTGAATACATTCTGAATGAGCGCCCCAGTTTTCAAACCGAAGATATTAACCACAGAGAGGAAGATCACCAGCAGCATGGCGACCAGGTTCTGCGTGTTGATGCCTACGTCCATGTTGCCAAGAACCATGGGACCGAGAGGAATCGGCGGAACTTTCCAGAGATGCAGAATCCAGTGAGAAGATGAAACCGAGGGAAAGAAAACCCCGAGGAACTTGCCGAAAGCTACGCCAACAGCCGCAATCGTTCCGGTTTGAATTACTAGGAAGAGCGTCCAGCCGTAAAGGAAGCCCCATAAAGGCCCGAGCGCTTCGCGGAGGTAAACGTACTGTCCACCGGCACGCGGCATCATGGCCGCGAGTTCGCCGTAACTGACCGCGGCGACGATGGTCATGAATCCGGCCACCGCCCACGCGCCAATCAGGAGCGCGGGTGAATCGACTTCGCGAGCAATCTCTGCCGAAACAATAAAGATGCCCGATCCGATCATCGAGCCCATGACCAGCATGGTTGCGCTGGTCAGGCCCAGGCCTTTGATCAGTTCCTGATCTTGATGGCTATGAATTTCCCAGTCGCTGCCCGCAACCGGTTGCGTCGTCGGTGTGCTCAGGAGGCCTCCAGATTGGAGCGTCGCCGGTCGTTAGTCGTTGATTGTTGGGTGTAGACCCTCATCGGTCAGCTTTCTTGGCGAGCTTTCTTGGCGAACGACGAACGACCAGCGACTAACGACTCGTGATGACTTTACCTCAAGATGCGGAAAAATTCCTCTGCTGATTTGCGGGGATCCAGTAACAGATCGGATATCACGGCTACGGAATCGGCCCCCGCCTCGATCACTGTGGCGGCGTTGGCGCGCGTGATTCCGCCGATGGCAACGAGGGGCTTTCGGGTCAATTGCCGCGCCCGGCGCACCCCTTCGAGTCCCACCACTGGATCGGGCCGGTCTTTGCTGGTAGTTGAAAATACGGGACCGATGGCCACGTAGTCGGCTGAGGTTCGATCAGCTTCCTGCAGTTGTTCGGGATTGTGCGTCGAAACACCGATCCAGCAACTGGTTCCGATGATGGCTCGAACGGACTCCGGCGACAGGTCATCTTGCCCGACATGAACACCGTCGAACTTTGCGAGGAGCGCCAGGTCGGCGCGATCGTTCATGATGAGCTTGACCGCCTCGCCGACGCGCCGTCTCATTTCCCGCGCCTGTTCCAGCATCAGTCGCGTTCTTCCGCCCTTATTGCGATACTGCAGCAGCGTGCTGCCGCCGGCAACGAGTTGCTCCGCGAAAACTGCTACCTCTTCCGTTGTTGCGCAGCTTGTCGCGTCCACAATAGCGTAGAGACGTGGAATCGAGATCATGCCGCGGAATCCTTTCTACCCGCAGCCAAAAATCGCTCGATAAATCTTGTATCGAACTCGCCCGCGCGGAACTCCGGATCGGCAAGAATCTTTCGATGGAGGGGAATCGTTGTGTACACTCCTTCGACAATAAACATCTCCAGCGCCCGGCTCATCCGCGAGATAGCCTCGCCACGGTCCTTGCCGCGCACAATCAACTTGGCGATCAGAGAGTCGTAATACGGCGGAATCACGCCTTCCGCGTATGCTGCGGTATCCACGCGGACGCCTGTCCCTCCGGGCGGGTTGAACGCTGTGATCTTCCCGGCTGAAGGGGTGAACCTTTCCGGATGCTCCGCGTTAATGCGGCACTCGATGGCATGTCCACGATACACAATCGGGCCTTGCAGCACTTCGCTCATATGCGCGCCGGCAGCGATCATGATCTGGCTCTTCACCAGATCAACGTCCGTGACCATCTCCGTGACCGGATGCTCCACCTGGATTCGCGTGTTCATTTCGATGAAATGCAACCGGCGATCCTGGTCCATCAGAAACTCGATTGTCCCTGCGTTCGTGTAACCGATCTCCGCCAGCGATGTGCACAAAACGGCGCCAATCTGATCGCGCAACTCCGGCGAAACCTGGGTGGAAGGAGACTCCTCCAGCAGCTTCTGATGACGCCGCTGAATTGAACACTCACGTTCTCCCAGGCTCACCACATTGCCGTGCTCGTCAGCCAGCACCTGAAACTCAATATGGCGCGGGTGCTCAACATACTTTTCCATGTAGAGGTCGCCATTGCCAAAGGCTCCCGCAGCCTCTGATTGCGCAGCCTTGAACAATGCCGGCAGTTCTTCCTCGCTGCGCACAATGCGCATGCCGCGTCCGCCGCCGCCGGCGGATGCTTTCACGATCACTGGAAAGCCCACCTGTCGCGCCCATTCCACGGCTTCGCTTTCCGAGGCGATGATTCCATCCGATCCCGGCAGAATCGGCACGCCCGCTCGCTTCATTGCGGCGCGGGCTTTTTCTTTTTCTCCCATCAGCCGCGTCACTTCCGGCCGCGGCCCGATGAATTTGATCCCGCTGATCTCGCACACTTCGGCAAAGTTGGCATTCTCTGCGAGCAATCCGTAGCCGGGATGTATGGCATCCACATTCGCGATTTCGGCCGCGCTGATCACGGCCGGGATGTTCAAATAACTGAGGGCTAGTTGCGGCGGCCCAATGCAGATGGCCTCGTCGGCAAAGCGTACCGGCAAGGAATGGCGGTCGGCCTCGCTGTAAATAGCAACCGTGCGGATGCCCAGTTCTTTGCACGCGCAGATGACGCGCAGAGCGATTTCTCCGCGATTCGCAATCAGGATTTTCTTAAACATGAATCAGCTTTCAGCTCTCAGCCGTCGGCTCTCAGCTTGCCGTTCTTTGCGAACATCGTGGGTTGGAAACTGTTCCTGTCAGCTTGAAATGGCCATACATACAGCGCGGCTTGGCCGGGCTCCAAAGGAACTGCGGGGCTCATTTCGCCCGGATGGCGAACAACTCCTGCCCATATTCAATGGGCTGGCCGTTGCTTCCCATCTTCTTTACGATCTCGCCGGCTACATCCGATTCAATCTCGTTCAACAGTTTCATCGCTTCGACGATGCACAATACCTGGCCAACCTCCACCACGTCCCCGACCTTCACGAATGGCGGCGCGCCGGGCGACGGCGCCTCGTAGAAAGTTCCTACGATGGGAGACTTCACGATGTGGAGGTTCTCTTCCGGCGGCGGTTGAAGCGCGGCAGCCGAAGGCGGCGCTGGAGCGGGAGGCACGGTGGAAGCCTGCCTCGATTCCTGGACGGGCGCGGCCACATAAGGCATTTCCGCGTGCGTATGCACGACGGTGTGCTCACCAGTCCGCTTGATCTTTACCTTGACGTCGCCGCGCTCCAACTCAAATTCGGCAATGTCTTTTTCGATTAAGAACTCGATGAGTTCTTTCAGCTCTTTTTGATTCATTCGAATATGGTGGGACCGCTTGCCGCCCGCCGTGCAGAACCGAGGCGGAGACTTCATGGTTTGAGGGGCGTTCCCTCAGCGGCTAAAGCCGCAAATATTCGGGCTCCGAGGTGCCACCCTTCGGCTCCGCTCAAGGGCAGGCTCACCAAACCGTGTCCTTCCCAAAACCCGCTCTTGAAACACCTTTAAGAAGACTAAACTGCCAAGAAATCCTTACGGGTTGGAGTCAACACTTCACAGCCGTTTTCGTTGACGGCTACCATGTCCTCGATTCTCACACCCCATTTGCCGGGGAAGTATATTCCCGGCTCGATGGTGATGACCATTCCGGGTGCCAGCGTTTCCTTCTGTCCGGCAGCGATTCTGGGCAGTTCGTGAATCTCAAGACCCACGCCGTGCCCGGTCGAATGTGTAAAATATCGCCCCAACCCAGCTTTCCGCAGTACCTTGCGGGCTGCCGCATCGACCTCCGCGAAGCTTACACTGGGGCGCACCACAGCAATCGCGGCCTCTTGCGCTTCCCTTACCGATTCGTACGCCTGGCGCGCTTCTTTTCCATTCGCGTTTGAAGATGCACCCACCCACACAGTGCGGGTCTGGTCCGAGCAATAACTAGCGAGTATAACACCGAAATCGCAGACCACGAATCCTCCCGCAGCGACGGGTTGAGGCGTCGCCCTGCCATGGGGAAACGCCGACCTCGCGCCTGAGGCAACGATCGTTGGAAACGACATTGCTTCCGCGCCAGCCCGGCGCGCGGCGTATTCCATCTCGGCCGCCACTTCCGTTTCTTTTATGCCCGCCCGCAATACTTCGAGCGCGCGATCGAACAGACTGGCTCCCAACTGCACAGCCGCCCGAATGAGGTCCAGTTCATTCTTATCCTTCACCATGCGCGCACGCTCAACTAGCGCAGGCGCATTCCGTAGCCGAAGGCCTGAAGGCAGCAAATCGGCCAGCCGCTTCCTGTCGGCCAGGGTTAAATGTTCGGCTTCGATTCCGAGCGTCCACCCCATCGATCTCTTTTTTTTCCGGCGGGCTTGAATCCATTCGCCAACGGAAGTTAACGCTGCCTTGCGCGAGATCACTACTTTCGAACCTTTTACCTCCTCGTGCGCCTGCCTGGTGTAGCGGGCGTCGCTAAAAAAAACGTTCCCGGTTTCCCCGACGAGGAGGAAACCGGTGCTACCGGTGAAGCCACAAAGATATCGGATGTTGGGAAGATGGCTGACTAGCAATGCATCGAGGCGGGAAGGAGCAAGTTGCTCCCGCAGTTTCTTCTGGCGCGCGAGAAAATCCATGCCCGCTGAGTTTAACAGGCGGAGGAGGACTCGAATTGCCCAAAAGCAAAACCGCCGGCCCTGACAGGTTCGTCGGGCCGGCGGTTTCAAATCTTCAACTGCGCTGCTAGGTCTGACGCTGTTTACGTCTGAATGATTCGCGGCGTGATGAAGAAGATCAGCTCCTGGTTGGAAGTCTGAACTTGAACGTGCTTGAACAGGTTGCCCAGCACCGGGATATTGCCCAGCAACGGAACCTGCGTAATGTTGATTGAGTTCTGGGTCTGGATGACGCCGCCAATCACCACCGTGCCGCCGTCGGTCACCAGCACCTGAGTCGTCGCCTGTTGCGTGATCAATTCGGGGTTGCCCTGCACTTCCTGACCGAAGTTCGGCGTGGTATTTTCCACGTCCACGTTCAGGAAGATTGTGTTCTCCGAAGTGATTTGCGGAGTAACGGTCAACCGCAGAAAGGCGTCGACGTAAGTCACGGTCGGAGGACCACCCAACTGCGCCTGCGTAACGATAGGCACGCGCACGCCCTGCTTTACCAGCGCCTGAATATTGTTCTGCGTGACTACGCGCGGCCGAGACAGAACCTTCAGCAAGCCGCGAGACTCGGCCAGGGAGAGGATCGCGTCGATGCGCACCGTGTTGCTGGCGTTCAAGAAGGTCAAGCCGCTGCTGGGCGAGGTCGAGCCCAGGTTGGAGAACAACGGAATTGAGTTTCCAGTGGTTGATCCAGTACCCGGGATCGTGATATAGCCGGGGCTTCCGCCAGTGACGGTGGTTGGCGAGGCGCCGGCACCGGCGTTTCCGCCGATTGCGCTGTGGCCATCGCCCCAGCCAAAGCCAAACTGCGTGCCGATATCGCGCGCGAACTGCCGGGTGGCGGCCACCACCCGTGCCTCGATTTCCACTTCCTGAGTCTTGCGATCAAGCTGGGTAAGGAGGCGATCCACCACAGGGATCACTTTGGGAATGTCGTTGACGATAATCGCATTGGTACGTTCGTCTGCAACCACGTCACCACGCACCGAGAGGAATTTCTTTACCGTAATCATCACATCTTTGGCGTGGGCATAGCTCAGGAAACGCGTAATCGAAATCTTCTCGACCGCGAGCGCTTCCGCTTCTACCTGGGCGCGCCGTCCATCGGCTTCCTTTTTCAGCGTGTCGACGGTGGCGATGCGGAGAACGTTGCCTTCCAACTCGCGTGCCAGATCGTTGTTCTTGAGTACGATGTCCAGCGCCTGGTCCCACGGAACGTCATCCAAAACGATGGTGAGTGTGCCGTGCACGTTAGGATCGAGCACCACGTTCAGGCCGCTGATTTCGTGGATCAGGCGGAAGAAGTCCTTCAGATCCACATCCTTCAAATTCACAGAAATCGGTTCGCCGGTGTACCGGGGTCCGACGGCAGCCGGTTGCTGCGCTGCCTGCGCTTTCTGCTCCGCAGCCAGGTTGACCGCAGGCGTGATGCCAGTGCTGGAAGTGGTGTTCTGCGTCGCCTGCGCGGCGTTCATGCTCACGGGCAGCAATTCTGCGGCGGTCTTGTCAGAAAACTTCGCCGCCGCATCCTGTGATCGTTCTGCGGGCTCGGCTGCGTCATCCGCCTTCTTGGCCGCGTAGGTGGGTTCGACGAAAACAAAGTCGCTCGAGGAAGCTGGTGCATCGGCCTTCTGGGCGGGGGCGCTCAAGGCCAGGGGTGCCTGCGTCGTCGGGTCTGCTTTCGTAGCTGTCTCGGCCGCTGCGGTTGCATTCGCCGCATGTACAGTCTGGTCAACATAAAGCGTCAGGACCAGCTTTCCATCCGGAGACGCATTCATCTTATACCGGCAGGCGCGCTCCAGGTCGACCACCACACGAGTGGTCGGAGGCTGGTTGCCGTCCATGGCGATGCGTACGCCTTTCACGCCAGCGTTACCCACTGGAATGTGGCTCTGCCCGGTCGCCATAACGGTTGCCGGCAGATCCACAATAAGACGCGCCGGAGAGTCGGCGGCGCTCAGCTTGGGCGTCACCGCGCCATGAGCGCTGATCTCGACCCGGATCTCATCCGTGCCTCGAACTACATTCACTCGCTGCAGTTCGTTGCGCTGGCCAGCCGCCGGTGATGCCGGCGTCTCGGCTGAAGCTACCAGCCCCAGCAGCGGCAACAGTAGGAATACACTCAGCAATTGCTTTCGCATTTCGCTTCCCCCGACCCGCGGGCCTAACCCGCGTGTCCTTCTTTGAAATCAATTTCTTCGCGCTCCGGCTTTCCCGGTACGCTGCCGCCAACCGCTAGACTGCCGGCGTAACAATCCGCTTCGTGACTTCGCGCGTAAACGGCTTGCCCAACTTGTCTTGCACCGTCTCCTGGAACACAACGGAGTCTCCCGTGATTCGCATCACGTAGCCGTTGAATACGGGATCGTTTTCGTGCAGGAAATAAGCCTTGTTCATACTGTTGGTCACCACCGCGATGAAGCCGCCGTCCGACTTCACCACGCCCCGCACATTGATCTGTCCGATCTCCAGGCATTTCTTGCCCGTCGAGCAACCTGAACCGGAAGCCTGTTGCACAACCGGGCTGAAGAAAGGATCGCGCTTGCCGCTCATCGCCCATTTCTTCTCCTCCGGCTTCGGCGCCGGCTTGGCGGCTTCCACGCCAGCCGAAGCAGGTGTGGCTGAATTTTCCTCGGCCGCAATCTTCGTCGCCGCGGCATGCTTAGGCTTGGCGCTTCCCTTGTTGGCCGCAACGGTGGCAGCTGCTGCCTTCGACGTTGGGACTGCCGCTACCGCAACTTTCGGCGCCGCTGGCGCCGTTGTTTGCTTTACTGCTTTCGTGGTTGCCACAGGAGGCGCTACAACCGGCTTTGCGGTTGCCACAGTCGGCGCCACAACCGGCTTTCCGACCTTTGCGGTTGCCGCAGGGGGCGCGGGTGGCACCACAACCGGCTTGGCTGCGGCTGTCTTCATCTGAATCTGAGGAGCGGGAGTCGTAACCGGAGCTGCAGGTGGAGTGGCCTTCGCTACTGCCTGCGTATGCAGCGTCAAAACAAACTTGTCGGAGGGGCCTGGCGTCAACTCATAACTGAGGGTGTGATCCAAATCTACGACGACGCTTGTAGTCGGAGGAATCTTGCCGTTCATCGCGATACGCACGCCCTTGACCCCGGCGCTATCGACTGGAATCTTGCTCTGGGATGTCCCTACCACTGTTGCCGGTAGTTCCACCAGCAGGCGCTCGGGCGATTTGAGTTTGCTCACTCGTGCGATCACGGTGTCGCGGGAGTGAATCTCGATCTGAATATCATCCGCGTGGCGGATGACGTTCACCCGCTCAAGCTTGTTGTTCGGGGTCGATCCCGTCGCCGCTGCTGCTTTCGGCGTGGCAGCAGTAGCGGTCTTCGCACTCGCCGAGGCGCCTGACTGGGCCGCCGTGGCCGGCTTCGCGCTCGGCATCGGCGCTGGCTTCACTGTGGACGCTGGAGCACCCGCCGCCGGCTTGGTTGCCTGAGTTGAGGTGGGCGCGCTCGATAGTCCGAGAGCAGCGTTCGAATCGTCAGTCTGCTTCTGCTGGATGGCTGTCATCTTACTCTGGACGTTATTGATGATGTTCGGGTTCTGTGCCCAGACTGCGCCCGTCATCAGCGCCGCTGCCAAAATGCTTGTGGTTAGCTTCATAAGCGATTCCTATTTCGCGCCTGCGGGCTTGACTGCAGGTCCCGGATTCAAGTCGTGACTGTAGAAAGTGGTTGCGGTAAAGGTCGCAGCCACACTCTCGTTCGGCGCATACTGGTACTGGTGCTTCACCTTGGCATCGCTGGCGTTCTTCGTCGTCGATACCATCAAGCCGCTGACGTTCACGATACGTTCCAGCTTCCCTACCCGGTCAAAGAAGTTCAGCATCGAGTAATACGGCCCATCCAGCTCGATGTCGAACGGGACCTCGGTGTAGTATTCCTGGGCCCTGACCGGCTGGGCGGAATAACGCCGCAGCTCCACACCTGCCTTCTGCGCTTCGCCATTCATAGTTTCGATGAACGTGTCCACTTGTTTTTCGTCGGGAACGATGCGCCGTTCAATTTCCAGCTGCTGTTTCAAGTTGGCCAACTGGCGTTCCATGTCCTTCAACTTGGGCCGGTAAGACTCGAGTTCGTTGTTCTCGCGAACCTTGTCCTGGACAGCATGTTCGGCTGCCGCGTTCTTATCGCTCTGGCCCTTGAACACCGTGTAATAGAGCGCTGCCGTCACCACCACCGCTCCGGCGAGCACCAGTCCCCACTGTTTCAGCCCCGACAATTCGTTAAAGTTCGTTGCCATAGGTCTGCCTCTACGACTTCCCCTTCTCGCAGGTCAGAGTGAACTGGAACGCCTGCATGTCCTTGATCTGATCGTCCTGGAAGGTCTCTTTCATCTCGACCGTCTTGAAGAATCCGGTTTTCTGCAGGTTCGCGATCAGGTTGGCTACCGCATCCGAACTGAGCGCAGTACCTTCCAGACTTACGCTGGCGCCGGTGGCATCCATCTTGCGCAACCAGATTGCCTCGGTTCCATTCACGGTCTCACCCAGCATGGCCAGCAAGTTCACCGGCCCGGCTTGGCCGGCACGCAATTGATCGATCACGTCCACCCGCCGCTTGTAGTTGTTAGCCTGGGTCTGGCGCTCCAAATACCGCGCCTTCACGTCACTGAGCTCGCGGTTTTTCTGCTCTGCAGCCTGCATTTGCGCTGCGATTGACTTAGCCTGCCGGTCCAGCCGATACCAGTAACCGAAATTCAATAGCCCGGCGACGAGCACCACGAGTAGGACTTTCAGTTTGGGCGAACCCAAGTCGCCCATTTCCATCGTGGGCAAGGATGGTCCGGCACCGCCTCCGGCGCGTTTGTTTTTCCCCTTGGAGTTTTCGAGCAGATTGATTTTGATCATAGGGATTCAAAGCTCCTCAAAGCCAAGCCCACGGCGACGGCGAGCTGGCCCGGATTCTGCTCCACCAACTCCGCTCCTGGACCCTCCGTTGGCGGCACTACGCGCTGGAATGGATTGAGCAACTCCACCGGCATCGAAAATTCCTGCCGTAAAGCCTCCATCAACCCCGGCACCTTCGCCGACCCGCCGGCCAGATAAATTTTTTCAATGTGCTCGCCCGCCGCACTGGCCCGGAAAAAGTCGAACGTCTTCTGAATTTCGAGCACGATGATCTCTGTCACCTGTTGCAGGATCGGCGCTTTCGCGTCCTCGCTTACCGTGCCGACTTTCTCGCCCAACTTTAGCTTTTCCGCGTCCTCAAAGTTCAGGTCGAGTTCCTTCTGGAGGGAGTCTGTATACTGGTGCCCGCCCACGCTGACGTCGCGCGGAAACAGGGGCGTCGTCCCTTTCACGATGTTAATGTTCATTACGCTGGCGCCCAGGTTCAACAGCGCCACCACCTGGCCGGGCGCCGGCT
This sequence comes from Candidatus Sulfotelmatobacter sp., assembly GCA_036844925.1. Classification (GTDB taxonomy): domain Bacteria; phylum Acidobacteriota; class Terriglobia; order Terriglobales; family Acidobacteriaceae; genus Sulfotelmatobacter. The sequence goes on along the minus strand of DAIUEW010000003.1, from coordinate 116,828 downwards.
GGTAGTTGTATTCGTAGCAGTTCTGCAGCGCCAGGGCATCGATGTCCACGATAGCCGGGGTGCGTCCTGCCATCGAGAGTACGTTGGTGTAGTTCAAAATCTTGTCCTTCTTGACGGCCACCAGCAACACGTCCATCTGCGGGCTGCCCGCTTCTTCCGACAGAATCTGGTAGTCGAGACTCACGTCCGAGAGATCGAAGGGAATATGCTGCGCCGCTTCCTTCTCGATGGTCTCGGCGAGTTCCTGATCGCTCATTGATGGCAATGAGATTTTCTTCACGATCACCGAGTGACCGCTGACCGCCGTCGCCACTGACTTGGTTTTGATCAGGCAGTCGGCGAATAGCTTTGCGATCGCGCTCGATACTGTACCCGAGTCGACAATCATCGAGTCGACCACGATGTCAGAGGACAGCGGTTCAAGCCCCAGGTGCGCCACTTCTATCTGCGCGCCTTTCTTCTTCAACTCCACTGCCTTGATACTGGAAGAGCCCACATCCAGACCTACTATCGTCTTCGACCCCATTCCAAACATGTGTGCCCGCCTTTTCCCGTGCTTTTGTAGCGCCGGCGTACCGCCGGCCTTTTAACTACTACGACCCGGCAGCCTTCGATGCGGCCTTCGGTTTGTGCCTGCCCCCCGACTCCATCTGGCTCGACTTCTCTTCCATCCACTGGTCGAGCTTCGATTTTTTGAAGCGCCAGCGATTGCCCAGCTTGAAGGCGGGAATGATCTGTTCCCCGACGTACTTGTAGAGCGTGTCCGGACTCACTCCCAGATACTGGGAGGCCTGGCGAATGTTCATCACTTCCCGTGAGTCGGCCATGTTTCCTTGCCTGTCAATCAGAACCTATTCCACGTTTCAGTTCGCCGCTACTTACGAAAGAGCCTTGCCACCCATGCCTGTCCGGTAGGCTTTCGGTGTTCCGAGCATATATCAGCCCCGAAAAGCCCCTCGTCCAAGCGAATCTCCGCGTTTTGTGGCGTTTTATGCGGGTTTTCTGGAATCGGCCAGAGGGCCGTTCTCGGGGAAAATCTACATATTGTGGTTTATTCCAAAATTGTCACAATATGTGGTAGCGCATGAAGGGCGCTTAGGCAGCCACTCGAATGGCGGTAACTGAAGTACTAGAGACGGTACCGAAGTACTAAGTCGCTGGCTCAAGTTGCTGTGGTTGCTGAGTTTAACTTCCCTCAAGCGAGGCAGCTGCAGGGGGATGTCACGGCCCAAAGATGGACTGTTTCTGACGATCCATCTCTGGGCTACTACTGCACGTCGGAAACTTTGCCGTTCAGAAAAGTCACTTTCAGATCCTTGTAGACATAAATCTGTTTTGATCCGAGGTTCACGATTTTGTCGGGCTTGCCCATCGCAGCCTCTACTTGATCCGGCGTCTGTCCCTTTTCGATGGTTTGGGGCTCGGCTGCTGGTTGCTCCTGCGCGGCGGGTTGTTGCTGAGCGGCAGGCTGCTGGCCTCCCTGATCTCCACCTTGTTGTTGCTGCTGCGCACCCTGATCTCCGGCCTGCTGCCCGTCCTCGCTGCTGATGGAGAGCAATTGTCCGATTACATCTTCCACTTGACCGGCGCTGGCCGTCGCCAAGGTACCCTTGGGAAACTGGAAGACGACTTGCGCCTTGTTATAGGTCGGAGGATCGGTTTTATTGCAGGTGTCGCAAGCCACAACACTCAGGGTTACGGCATCTTTGGGGACGTTCACATCAATCTTCATGGGATACACTTTGTCGCCCACCTGGAAAAGATGAGTTGTCTGTTCCTTGCCAAATTTTCCCATGATGGATTTTCGCCCCATCAACGATAGGCCGCTCGGTCCCTTGACCGTGCCGCCTTCGTACTTAGTGGCAGGAACGTTGGCATCGCCGTATGGCACCCCTAAGACTCCTCCCTTCTGAATGGCGAGCAGCGTGCCCTTATCCACGACGGAGTATCCGCTGGTATCCGATCCCATCTTTACGAGCTTGTACTGCGCGGCGAGTTGCTCTTGCAGTGTGGGAGCCTGTGCGCTGGCTGGCGGCAACACACATACCGTGGCCGTCATGACTGCGATAACTGGAATGAGATGGTGGATTCTCTTCGACATCATCAGCCCCTCCCTGCGGCTTTCAAAGCTCAATTTTGCCAGGCTTCATGAAAGCGTGAAGACAAAAAAGGAAAAACACGGAGCGCCGATAGCGACGCTCCGTGTGCTCAGTGACGCGTCTTACCCTATTGCGATCCGCCGCCACCCGATGCCGCAGTCTCCTGCTTAACCTGGGCCTCGGTCTGGTCAGCCGCCTGCTGCTGGTCCTGCAGAGTCTTCGCCACGGTTGTATCCGGCGCAGGAGGCGGCAGGGCCGACGCCTGGGTTCCCGTGTCCGGTGCCTTCGGCATACCACCCGTGCCCTGCTTCTTGGCTAGTTCGCCCATGCCGTTGGTAAGCGTCTCCTGGAAGTGGTTGTACATTTCCTGGAGGTCATCCACTTTGACGGCCACGGTCGCTCCCGAAGCGCAGTCCCCTTTCTTTGTCGCTGAGACGCTGGCATTCACGGTGTTGTCGGTGGGATCCGGAGTATCCGTCAGGCGCGTAACCACGTCGCCTGACGTGAGGCCACATTCCTGACCATTGGCCACCACCGTAACACCAGTGTCCACAATAAAGGTGCGCTGTGCCGGATCCAACGCAGGTGGAGGAGTTTGGTCGCTCGCGTTGGTTGGCGCGGGCGCTGCACCAGCCGCCGCACCACCCTGAGTCGCAGCACCGCCCTGGGTCGCCGCCTGGTTCTCCTGCGCCGCCAACTGCGCCTTCACTTCCTCGGCAATTGCCTGCTTGACTTCGGGCGTTAGTGCCACTCCCGCCGAAGCGGGCGCCGGAGCAGCATCTCCACCTCCGCCTCCACCGCCGTCGCCAGCGCTGGCTTGCGCATCCGCTGCCATGGCATTCGCGTTAGCCTCGGCCCGCGCCGCGTACGCTGCCTGCAATTGTTCTGAGATCAGATAGTCCGTCAGCCAGAAGTACGGCGCGGCATAATAGGGATAAGGATTCCACCACCCGCCGTAGAAACCCCACCACGGCGCTCCACCCCAGCCCCAGGCCCCGACGCCCCAATAAAGCGGTGCGCCCCACGGATGCCAGCCCCAACCATAAAATCCGGGGTTGTACCAGACACCCGGGTAAAAGCCAAAGTAAGTGTGTCCACCCCAGCCGTAGCCTCGATAGAGCCCAACGTGGTAGCGCCCACCGGCATAGAAGGTTCGCGAGTAGTAGGCGTGCCCGCCACGCGTCACGTAGGCACGTTGTACATAGCCGCCATGTCCCGTGGTGACGACGCGAGCTCCATTGTGTTCACTCACCACGGTCCGTCCGCCGTGAACTCCGTGCGAGATGCTCATTCCGTTGCGATTGATCGAACGAATGGATCCGTTGGCGCGGACGCTCGCCGTGCCTCCACCCTTCAGACTGACGTTCCTGGTGCCCGCCGGCTGATGCGTGGTGCCACGACTAGCGTTCGTCGTGGTCCCGTGGCTTGTCGTCGCGCCGTGGCTCGTGGTAGCGGGGTGACTCGTCGTAGCGCCATGGCTTGTTGTCGCGCCGTGGCTCGTGGTAGCAGCGTGACTCGTCGTCGCGCCATGGCTCGTCGTCGCGCCGTGGCTTGTAGTACCGGCGTGACTCGTCGTCGGGCCATGGCTCGTCGTCGCGCCGTGGCTTGTGGTACCGGCGTGACTCGTCGTCGCACCGTGCGAGGCCGTGGAACCATGACTCTGGGTTGATCCATGCGAAGGCGTACTCGTCTTCGGCGCCGATGCATGCGGCGCACTGGTATGGGCAGGAGCGCTCGGTTTGCTGGGTTCGCTCGTCTTGTGCTGTCCCAGCACAAATATCGGAGTTGCCATCATCAGCAGAAGAAGCGTTCCCAACTTCCGCAACGTCTTTTCAGTATTCGAAATTCGAATCATACGGCCTCCTGGCCATTGAAAACTTTGTCGTCAGTTCGTCTTCCCCGAAAACAACGCCTCTTGACGAAGTAAGGAGCTAGCTCCGGACCCTATCTGCGATAACACAAAGCCCGCCGATTCCACGCGCGTGGTTGAATATTTAATTTCAAGGCCCCGAAGGAAGACCGCAAGACCTGCGAACCGGTGGCGATCGATGACAACCGGCTTCGATATCTTGGGCGAAAAAACGTTACCAGAAGTTTGTCCTGCGCGCAATCATTGAGTCTGCCGAAGTCCCAAGCGAATTACCCTCTCGTTACCCTCTTGGGAGGAATGCTTCCCACCGCCGGTCCGCTGCTGTAATCTATCTGTCTTTCTTTCTAGCGGAGGAGATACTTGCGCTACCTTGATCGTCTGCAGCCGCTTGCGCTCTTCGTCATGCGTCTGGCCCTTGGCGCTGTCATGGTTGGTCACGGATATCAAAAGGTTTTCGGAGGACTCCACCATCACGTTCAATTCGTCGCCAGTCTGGGACTTCCGGGCTGGACTGCCTACCTTTCTGCCTTTGCCGAATTCTTTGGGGGCCTGCTCGTTCTCTTTGGCCTATTCACTCGTGCGGCGGCTTTTGCCATCTGTATCGATTTGTGCGTCGCCATCGCCAAAGTTCACTTGCACAACGGACTGATGGGTGAGCACGGATACGAATTTCCTCTGGCTCTTGCCGCTCTTGCTTTTGCTCTTATTTTTTTCGGCGGAGGAGCGATCGCCCTCGACCACATTCGCGCTCCTGGCGGCGGGGGGAAACCGAAGTAAATTGCAGGTTTCCGATTTTTCCTTCTGGACCGCGCAACTTTTGCTAATGTATGGGTTTACATCGTCTACGCGGTACATGTCTCCTTAAGTGCGAAATTGCGTGCGATTCTTGACATTTCTTTACATGCACAACGATCTAGTTGTATCAACAACTCACGGAAATTATGATGAGCTGTTAGCGAGTTAAGTGCATCTTACCGATTTCGTGAGCGCATCTCATTGCATACCACGAACTGATAGGAGGTTGTCTTGAGAAAGTTAACGATTTTTGCACCTGTCTTGGCATTCCTGTTCTTTGCTCAGTTTGCCTCTGGTCAGCAGGGGGACGCTATGTTCGGCGGCGGAACTCTACTATCGTCCTCCGCTTCTAACGGCTCTCTTCCATCGGAAAAGGGCGGCGCCTGGCTCAACGTCAGCGCTGACGTGGTCTTCAAGAAGCGAATCGGCTTCAATTGGGAGACCGCATGGAAGGCAAGTCAGGGCGCTTACGCCGCACAAGAGAATTTCCGTCCGATCTTGACCGACTTCAACGCGCTTTATGAACCCCGCCTGGGCAAGAAAATCGGCCTCGACCTAATGGGCGGAATCGGCATCTCCACGACGCGTTTCTATCTGCCGCAAATAACTCAGTGCAATTTTACTGGTTGCATCAACTACGACAGCAGCCATCACTTCATGGAACATCTCGGTGCCGGCATCCGCTATTACGTCTGGCACCACGTGTTTGTCCGCCCCGAAATTCACTACTATCATGTCCAGAACAATGACGTGAACGAGTTCAACACTGACAACTTGTTCCGGGTCGGTGCCTCGATCGGATACACCATCGGCGGTCCGGAATAGGCTCCCTTCCCGTCAATGTCCAAACCGCAAGCTTTTTCGAGTCTGGAGCAAGCAGCTCCGGCTGCCTAGGGTATCCTGTTAGGCAGCCGCTCGCGGCTGCCTAACGGAATCCACCATTGAAGCGAGCATCCGAGCCGGAATGAATTCAGCAGGAGGGCTGTATTGAGAAAGTTGGCGCTCGTCGCATCGATATGCACGCTCTCGGCCGTTCTCGCCCGTGCCCAACAATTTGACATTGCCCTTAGCGGTTCTACTTTACTGGCATCTTCGCGGCCCAGCGATTTGATAACCTTCAACCCGCCCGTCCTGAAGGGCGGGACATTTGTCGGTGTCAACGCCGACTTTGTTGGTTTCCAGAAACGCCGGCTCGGCCTCAACATCGAAACTGCCTGGAGATATAGGAAGGCTACCTACCCTTACAATGGCGAAACCTACCGCCCCATCTTTACCGACATTAACGCGCTCTTTCAACCGCGTCTGGGCAAGCTAGCTGGAAGGGAGATCGGTCTCGACCTTATGGGTGGCGTCGGAGTTGCCACCACACCCTTCGACCTGCCCAGCGGCAGTTCGTGCACGGCGAGCGGATGCATCAACTACACCAGCAGCAATCACTTCATGGAACATCTGGGAGGCGGTGTTCGCTACCGCGTTTGGCGGCAATTCTTTGTGCGCCCGGAGATTCACTACTACCACGTCCAAAACTACGCCGAGTTCAATTCCAACAATGTGTTCCGGGTCGGCGCCTCGATAGGGTACACGTTTAAATAGATTTTCCAGCCGGAATGCTGAAGAGAAAAGGCAGCGTCCTATCGACGCTGCCTTTACTTTTCTTGATGAAAACTTACGGTTCCTGCAGGCAAATCCCAGCTTCGTGGATGGCACGGTCCAAATGCTCGATAGCTTTGGCGCGATGGCCATGGAATTCGCCATCGGCGTGCTCCAAGTGTTCTCTGGCGTGACGCATCGCTTCAATTGCTTCATGCACGCGGGGGTGCGGGGGTTGAGGCGCCGGAGCAGCAACTGCTGGACTCGCGGGAGCGGCTGCAACGACCGCGGCGCTCTTTGGACCAGACGCCGCCACCGGGAAGGCGAGAGTGAATAGAAGAGTTGCTGTAATCAACAAAGTCAAAAAACCAATTTTCTTCATGCGGTTCTCCTTGACCGAATTCCGGCGCAGACACCGGCAAGATGGATGGCCACGGACCTCACTTTCGGGCAAGGCACCCGCGACACCTGCACAGTATAGCCGCGCTTCTGAGAATTCCCTGCGCATTAGGTTGACCCTTAAGGATACTCGGTCAGTGCGAACTCGGGGTGTTCTTCTGACGGCTTCGCCACCACAGAATGGCCAGAATCAACGCGAACGCGGCTGCCAGAGCCAGATCGAAGCGCTTCATAAAATGCATCAGCACTCGCCACCGGCTGCCAAAGCTGTATCCCACAAAGGCAATCACCATTACCCAGAGCACCGCTCCCAGCAGGTTAAAAAAGGCGAATCTCCTCCACGGCATACGCAAGACCCCAGCCAAAGGTCCAGCAATCACCCGCAGTCCGAAAACGAATCGTGCAGCCAGTATAGTGAGCGCTCCGTACCGGCCAAACAGCTCCTCACCTCTCGCCAGAGTTCCATCGCGAATGTGGAAGGTATGCCGGTACCGCTCCAGCACAGGACGGCCTCCGTAATAGCCGATCGCATAGCCCAGGCTACTGCCCGCAACGGTGGCCACAGCTCCAACGAGAATGATCCACCCGAGTTGGAGATCGCGCTCAGTGTACGCAAGCAGGCTCGCCAACAACAGGACCGTCTCACCAGGCAAAGGCAGGCCAAGATTCTCCAGCAATAACGCCGCTGCCACGGCCCAGTAGCCGTAATGCACGAGCGCGCCGCGCGCCAGATCGATGATGTGATGATTGACGATGTAATGATTCCTGATTTGAGTCTTGTACGAATTGCGTCCCGCTCAGGACGGAGGCTCCTCCCGTGTCAGAAATTCAATCAAAACACGGTTAAACTCCTCCGGACATTCTTCGTAGGGCAGGTGGCCGACGCCAGGAAAAATGACCAATTGCGAAAGCGGGAAGTATTTGGCCAGTGGCGCAGCCGACGAAGCATACACTGCAGGATCCTTGCTGCCCCACATCAGCAGCGTAGGTATACTCGCTAGCTTCGGCAGTGTGTTTTGCAGTTCACGCAAATCTTGCGTCCAGGTACGAACGATGCTCAGTGCGTGTTCGAACAGCCCCGGCTTGGCCAGCGGCGCCTCGTAGCCATCGAGAGCTTCCTCTGGAATCCGGCGGCGGTCGCCATACATGCGAGCGTGCCAATAGGGATACATGAAACTCATTTGCGGCAGCAAGAACCGGAACCAAGCAGAACCAAGATCACTGCCAACAAAGGGCGCCAGGCGCTTGCCATGCGCCGAATACGGATTCACCGGTGCAACCAGAATCAGCCGCCGCATCCGCAGACCAGAATTGCGGCTCAGGCATTCCGCGGCCGCCATCATTGCCACGGCGCCACCATGCGAAGTTCCAAGCAGATCAAACGAAGATATTCCGAGATACTCGATAACACGCAGCAGGCGCCGCGCCGTTCCACTCATGGAGTGATCGATCCCCTTCGGGCGATCGGAGAAACCCGCACCCATCATGTCTGGCGCATACACTGTCGCGTAGGGCGCGAGCGCCGGCATTGTGTACCGCCAGGAAAACGAATATCCCAGAAGCCCATGCAGCAGAATCAGCGGAGGTCCAGAACCCGCGCGAAGATAACGCAGGCGCGCACCGTCGAAATGCATCCAGCATTCTTCAACGCCTGCGCTTGCGCCTGGGAAGGGTGCATTCGAAAGTTCCCCGACCGATTGCGTCACGGACAATTTCTTGACCTCGAATGCGCTCACTCCGGATGTTTCCAGTGTTAATCTTATCGGTCTAATCTTATTGCCGCGGGACAACTCTTTTCCCGCCGCCAGATTCTATTTAACTGAACATCGCCTCTGTTCACTTCACTTGGGGAGCTTCGGCTCCCCGTTTTTTGGGGCGTTCCTTAATGCCCTGTCATCTTGAGCGCAGCAGATGGATCGCGAAGCGATGCATCTGCGAAGTCGAAGGATCCCCTTGCGCTCACAGCATAGTTGGCTTGGCAAGGCATTTCGATACTTTCCTGCTGTAGCGGCGCGCTCACAACAACCTCACGCAGCTTCCTTCCGCTTCTTACGCAGCAGTTTTTTCAGCACGCGTATTCCCTTATCCACATGCTTCTCCTCCAGCAAAAACGGAGGCAGGAACCTCACCACCGTATCCTGCGTGCTGTTGAAGAGGACTCCCTCTGCCAGCGCCTCGTCCACAATTGGACGCGCTGGAATCGCCAAATTGATCCCTTGAATAAATCCTCTTCCGCGCACTTCCTTCGCTGCCGCGCTTTTTTCGGCAACTGCTTTCAACTCCTGTTGCAGGTAGGCTCCCACTTTCTTCACATTGTCGAGCAGCTTTTCTTCCTCCACGATGGTTAGAAACTCAAGTGCGACGCGGCACGCCAGAGGTCCGCCTCCAAAAGTTGTTCCATGCTGCCCAGGTGAAATCGCATTGGCGAATTCTTCCCTGGCGATGAATGCCCCCAGCGGAAGTCCGGCAGCAATTGGTTTGGCGATCGCCACGATGTCGGGCGTCACGCCGAAGCTGTGAAACGCAAAAATTGTTCCGGTGCGCCCGAGTCCGCACTGAATCTCATCGAAGATCAAAGCAGCTTTGTGTTTATCAGCTAAAGACCGGCACTCTTGCAGAAACTCCACCGAACATTCATAGATTCCGCCTTCGCCGAAAATCGGCTCCAGCACAATCGCGCAGGTGTTGTCGTTCACCGCCGCCCGCAAACTTTCCACGTCGTTCTGCTCCACGAAAGTCACTTCTTCCAGCAGCGGCTCGAATCCTTTGCGATGTTTTTCCTGCCCCGTCAGCGACAACGCCCCAAACGTCCGTCCGTGATACGACCCTTGCAGCGCCACCAGCTTGCTCTTGGCTTCGCCTCCGGCGCGATGTCCCGCCAGCCGCGCCAGCTTGATCGATCCCTCGATGGCCTCGGTCCCGCTGTTCGAAAAAAACGCCCGGCTGAGCCCGGACAGCGTGCACAGCTTCTCCGCCAGCTCCCCCTGATACTCGTGGTAATAAAGATTGGAGACATGAATCAGCTTCGCCGCCTGCTCCCGAATCGTCTTCACAATCCGCGGATGCGCGTGCCCCAGCGCATTCACCCCCAGCCCCGCAACAAAGTCGAGATAGCGCCGGTCATCCAGGTCGTAAAGAAACACGCCCTTCCCCCGCGTCAACACAATGGGATATCGGTTGTAAGTCCCCAGCAAATATTGCCGCTCTAAGTCTGCGATCTGTTCGAATGTTTTCATAGGAAGATTTGATTCTATCGGAAGATGCAGTGCCGAAGTGTTGTGCAGCTGCTAACACAGAGGACTATCATGATCGAGAAGAAATCGGCAGAAACATTAGTCTCCGGTACATCATCTGAGGTGAGTCCACCATTGGAATCCACGCCGAGGCCGGAAGGGAGGCTGCACTTCCAGCAGGAGTTCCTCCGAGCTCACCCTCCGCGAGTTAGATTTGCCGCTGACATCCGAGAAGGGAATCGCGCTGATCCGAGCAAAGTCGATCATTTCGAGTTCATGATGGCCTTGATGGAAGCGCACCCCATAATACCCCTCGAGGTCTGCACCTTCGGGTCCGATTTGCTCGACGCGAGGAGAGCGCTTGCGTATCAAATTATCATCCGACAACTCGGCCATACACGAAGCCTCGTGGCGAACGCCAATATCAGAAACAGGGTCGGCGTTGGGACATCGCTCCGTTGCATGCTTGAGATGTACGCCTTTGCCCAGTTCTTCAATCAGCCAGACAGGCTAAGCGATTACCGGCTGATCGAGGTATTCTTGCTGGGACAGTCGTTCGCTGTGGGCGGCTGGTACGAGTGGGAGCACGTGTGGGAGGAGACCCACGGCGAGCCCATGCCACAGGACGCGAGACAATTTTTTGAGAAACTTATTGGACTTCCGCGATTAAACAAGATTTTGAAGCCCGCGCACGAGGGGGACAAGGGATTCTCGTTCCTGTATTGGCGATACTCGGAGTACGTGCATCCAGCATTCGCTAGGCCTAGAGCCGAATTCGAAGAAGCGATTGGGCACGGTGATCCCATGAGCTTTGGATCGTCCCAATACTACGAACAGGAGGTCAAAGAGGGTGCCCCGATGAAGCTGATATTGGAAGACATCGGTGCCGGGAGCTTCTGTCTAGAGATGTTTTGGCCGATCATGCTGAACATCGACCCCCACTTCGATGATGAGCTACGCCCCCGCATCGTTCAGATATTAACGGACCTGGGATTTGACAAGTCGTGAGCGGACCAGAAAAACCAGGGACAGGACAGGGCGTTTCCTTATTTTTCGACGCCGAAAACCGGGGAAGCGTCCTGTCTGTCCCCGAGTTTCCCATGGCCGAGTAATCGCCCCATGCCGGGCCGTATACCCTGCCCTATCCGCGATGATTAGTATTGTGCTGCATTTCCATCGCGAAGTGAAAACGGCGCTCATAGTTTTCCTCCGCTTCAGTAGGGAGATGGAAGGAACTCGTGCCTTTGACCTGCGAGACAGCTGGGTAGGGACGGATGGAAAATACCGGATGGTTCGTCATAACTGGGTCGCGCGAAACAGGGACGCGGTGAGCAGTCGGCGCTGATAGGACCGTAAGAAACAAGATTATTCCCACACCTATCGTTAGGGGCCACAGCGTCACGGCAAGCACACAAAACAAGGCCGTGAGAACAAAATAAGCGAGTCCGATCTCGCCATAAATGAAGGCCGCCCGAACTTGCTTAGCCGTGGCCTCCGCCCCTCCAGGGGAACCAAGGAAGAAGACGGTCGCAGCAAGGAGAACTCCGGGCCAAACTGCCAAAAAGAGAGCCGGGAAGAGGACGTTTCCCTCGGTCATCGCGTTGCAAGCCCCGAGGACCCCAAGTAGAAATATCGCAGCGTACAAGCATGCAGCCAAACCCTTGGGATGAATATTAGGCATGTCGCCCCTCCGGTGGTCCTGCATTACTTAGACGCTCCTCCCAGGGAAAAGTTGCGGTGCGGGGCGCTGGCCCACCTTTGATCCTATTGCCGGTTTACCGTCACCTCCGAGGCCGCCCACCTTTCGTGGTTTTCGAAACGTGGGCACCAGTTCTGCACATAGTCTTCAGCGAGCCCGTGTCAATCACGGCATGCTAGGCTAACAAAGTGAGCCGTCGGCAAGCCCCTTCACTTAACTCCATCGCAGTCGTTATTCTCTTTACGCCCTTCGTCCTAACTCCCGCCGCTGCCGCGAATTGGACCGTGCATGCGCAACCCACGAAGCTGGTCAACGGCGCTCCAGTGTTCTTTCAAGTGAAGTCCCCCGCGCGTCTGCGGTCGCTCAGCGGCTCTTGGCTGGGACATAAAGTTCCTTTCAGCTTCGATGCGAAAAGCAAAACCTGGTACGCGCTAGCAGGAGTCAGTCTCGAGACTGCACCGGGAAGTTATTCGCTGGAATTGGCGGGAGAGACGCCTGACGGCAACGGAGGAGTCAAGAACCTATCTTTGACTCGCAAGTTCAGCGTCGCCCGCGGCAAGTATCCCAAGATCGCAGTCAAGCTTAGCGTCGAAGGCAAGTTCACCGAGCCTAGCCCCGAGCAGCAGAAGGAAATTGCAGAAGGCGTGCAAGTTAAAAAAGACTATCTAAGCCGGGTGACGCCCGAGCGTGAGTGGTCAGGACCATTCACCGCGCCGGCCGACGCTGCGATCTCTGATGTCTTCGGCTCTGAGCGTGTTTTCAATGGCAGGACTTCGAGCCCGCACCTGGGCCTGGATTTCCGCGTCCCGAGCGGCACGCCGGTCGCCGCGATGAACGATGGCACGGTGCTCCTGGCAAGGCCGCTGTATTTTGAGGGCAACTTCGTTGTGCTGGATCACGGTCAAGGATTGCTAACCCTTTATCTCCATCTTTCCGAGTTCAAAGTAAAAGAAGGAGATCAGGTAAAACGCGGCCAGGAAATTGGATTGAGCGGCGGCACAGGTCGGGCAACTGGTCCGCATCTTCACGTCGCGGTGCGATGGCAGGGGACGTATCTGGATCCGGCGCAGTTGATGCGGCTGCGCTTGCCGTAGATTAAGTTTGTCTTCGAAGCTATGCGTTCCCACCCGAGATCCCACTCAAGCCTCGCGCCGGAATATCGCGCAACGCGTCCTTCAGACTTTCTTTCAACTCGAGGTTACGGATCAGGCGATGCAGATAGTTGGGATGCACGCCTAGAATGCGCGCCGCGTCGGCATAGCTGCCCTGGGTTTGCTCCACGGCATCGAGAATCAGTTGTTTCTTCAACTCCTTGACTGCCTGATGATATTTAGCTTCGGTCATCTCTGGTAACGGGGTACGTTCCAGGAGCGATTCTGGAAGATCCTCGGGCAGAATCATGTCGGAAGCACCGAGCACGAGCGCATGTTCGATTGCGTTTTCGAGCTCGCGCACGTTCCCCGGCCAATCGTAATTCACCAGGCAGGCCAGGGCCTCGCGCGAAACTGGCCGAGGCTTCACTTTGCAGCGCTTCGCGTGTTTCTGTACGAAGTGGCGTACCAGCATCGGAATGTCTTCCCGGCGGTCGCGCAAGGTTGGCATCGTAATTTTCAACACCGCTAAACGGTAATACAGATCCTGACGAAACTTGCCACTGCGCACCGCCTGCTCAAGGTTGCAGTTGGTCGCGGCGATCAGGCGGATATCCACCTTGATTGGATGCGTTCCGCCCACGCGTTCGAACTCGCGCTCCTGCAGCACGCGCAGCAGTTTGACTTGCAGCGCGGTAGCCAGTTCGCCGATTTCGTCGAGAAAAACCACGCCTCCATCGGCAACTTCGAAGCGGCCTTTCTTTTGCGAAGCTGCTCCCGTGAACGCTCCGCGCTCGTGGCCGAACAGATCGCTTTCGAGAAGGGTCTCTGGAATCGCGGCGCAATTGATTGCGATAAAGGGCTTGCTCGCCCGAGGACTATTGCGATGGATGGCTCGTGCAGCAAGTTCTTTCCCGGTTCCGCTCTCACCCTCGATCAGCACCGTCGACTCCGCAGGAGCTACCCGCTTCAGGAATTGGTAAACCTCTTTCATGCGGGCGCCTTCGCCCACCAGGCTACGGTCTTGAGAGATCTCGACCGTGAGGCGTTCGTTCTCCTCCTCGAGCCATTGCAAGCGGCGAGCATTCTCCAGCGCCACCGCGGAGATGCCTGCGATCGCCGTCACCAGTTGCAGATGCTCTTCGTTAAGACGGCTGCTGAGGCTTTCGCTGTCGAGATAAATGCATCCAATCACGCGCTGAAACACGGTCAAGGGCACGCACAAAAGTGAGCGGACTTGCGATGCCGCGAGGCTCTCGACCTCGCGCAATTCGTCGTGGCTGGGCACATCACTACCCAGAATCGCAACGCCTTGCTCGAGAACCTGGCGTGCGACCGTGCGGCTCACTTTGACCAACTGACCTTCCCCGGCCTGCCGCATGCGGGCGAACATGGAATTAAATTGATGACCTTCCCTATCCGCCAGCAGAATGGCGCCCCTGCCTGCGGGAGCAACTTCAAAAATCAGATCCAGCAACTGTTCTTGGAGTTGGTTGAGGTCGAGAATCGCATGCACGATGCGGCTGATTTTGAGCAGCGCATTCAGATTGCGGGCTACGCGTGAGGTCGCGGGCAACTCGCGCAACAATCGGTCCGGCTGCAGATAGACCACGTCCCTGGGATGGAGAATGGTGGTTTCCGCGGTGCACAGAGCATCCTCAAATTCTACGCGGCCCTCAGCCGGGGAGAGTTCTTCCTCCTCCAGCAGAAAAAGAAAAGAAGAGTCGCCGGCGGCAATCTCGTCTCCATGTTGCAGCCACTGTTCGTCCACGGCAGCGCGATTCACCAGGGTGCCATTGCGGCTGTCGAGGTCGCGCACCCGGAATCGTCCGTCCCGCCCGGTAAGCAGGCAATGTTTTCGCGAGACCGAGGGGTCGGCGATAGCGATGCCATTCGAAGCTTCTCGCCCGATTGTAATTTCGCCCTCGGATAAGGGAATGGTCGAGTCTTTCAGGGGCCCGGAAAGCACCAGGAGTCTGGGACGCAAGCTGGCTACCTCCGGCCTTTCATATCACAGTTTTGGACGAAATCCACACCCGGCGCCAGATTGTTCCGATATCCGAAAAGATAGGCCACTATCCGATCGGATAGCGCCAATGTTCGGCACCACGGAGACGCCCGCCCGTGGCCGCAACTCGCGTTCTGCGACAAAGGCTTTACCTGGAGCCAGTTGGCGCGATTCTCAACTTTGTGGAAAAGCTCACGTCGACTGGCATTCCACCTGCAAAGTTGAGTGTGCGATCAGCCTTGGCAAAAAGCGATGGGGGAAGCGCTTTTTTGTGATCTGTTCTTGCCGGGCTTGCGCAGTCAGGGACTCGAGGGGCCCCCTCACCGAGTCCCTGATTTTTTACCTTCCGAACCTACAGGCTGGGGCGGGGAACATGGGCCGAATCCTTTGGACCGAACTTTGTCAGGTCAATCTATCGAGCATCGGGAGTTCGCAGAACCTCAAATCTCGAGGGCTCCATCATCGGGTTCCTAACTTTGTGGCCCCACCAGATTAACTAGCCACGACCGCCCTGCCCGCAGGCTCCACTACCGGCACAGCGATTGCAGCCCCCTCACGATAGGTAACGCTGTTGCCGGAAATTGCGGGCACGCGCTCACCCGGGACCAGAATCCCCACCAGGTTCAGGGGATCGGCAGCCGACAACGTCACCGTGCCTCGCGCGGAGGCAAGCTTGCGCAGCGCTCGTACTGACTCAACGGCGACCGGCAGGGCAAATTGCTCGCCCAGGAATCCATCCACAAAACGGCCGCCACGAATCTCGCCGCGATCCTCCAGCCTGCGAAATGCCATCGACAGTTCGCGCCACGGCGGAAGGTTTGCCTCGCGCGCCAATACATCGCGGACCACAATTCCGTAACGCCACAGCAGCATCCAGCAGGCCGCCTCGACCGCACGAGGCCTCTCGACAACTTCCGCGGCGTGCAGCAAAGCCCAGCGTCCGGCACTGTGCCGCGGACGCGTGGTGCGTCCGCTGCCCTGCCCAGCGCGGCGTTTGGGATCGATCAGCGATCGTAGATTATCGAAGCCGTCCGCAGTCACCAGGCCCGCCGCGACCAACTCCCACAGCGCGGTTTCGATCTCCGCTTTCAGCTTTTCCGTGCCGCGTACAATGTCGGCAAAGAAAGACGCGCCGCGCTGACGCAGAAAATCCATCACAATTTGCGCTCCGTGGCTCAGGCCGTTATTTTCAGACATCTCGGCGCCCGGGTGCCGAGGCGTCATCCAATCGGCATCTTCTCGAATAAAGAACGTGATCGGCGCAACACTGGTCGGAATCACCCGCCTTTGTCGCGGAGGCGCGCCAGACTCAGACGCGGTTCCATTCCCCGGATGCATCGAGTCGAGCGTTGCCGGATGTGGCGACAGCCTGCCCCAGCCCACAGCGCCGGTGAGGCAAAGCTGATCGAGCCATTTGGGATCGTAATCCACTACGCGGCGGGCCAGCACCTGCCGCTCCCATGCGTTCGCTGGAATCTCAAACCCCTGTAACTGGCGCAGCACTTCGAGCGTGCCCCGCTCGCCCACAACCTGCGTTCCAGGAGCTACGTGCTGCCACTGCAGCAGCCATTGCATGAATTGTGCCGCGGTGACGGGCTCGATCTGCTTGCGCAAGCTGGCGACAGTGAGCCGGTGAATCCGCGCCAGCAGCCTCCGCTCGCACCACTCAGTCTTCGCAGTTTCAGTCTCCGCAGTTTGTGTGGGGACAGCCGCCCCCGGCTGTCCAGCCGAGCGCGGCTCGGCAGAGCGGCCACTGAAGTTTCCCCGAAGAATAGTCCCACTCGCCTCCATGCGAAGAAGAGCAGCGAAAATCTCAGACGCAGGAATTCCGAATGTCTCGCCCAGTTCCGTTGCTGTAGTCGGACCCAGATGCGACATCCATCCCGCCACAAGTGTCAGCAAAGCGTCGTCGCAGTTTGGAGCAGTGGGTTCGACGTCAGTCAACCGCGGCTCGAATCGCGCATCCGGAAATAATGAGGAAAGAGTTCTGGCCCGTTCTGCCGCCACCCAGTAAGTGCGCCCATCTGAAACTGCAGAGGCGGCGCGCCCTTCGCTGACTAGTCTCTCGAAATGCCCGGCCCAGAGGTTGCCAGCATTGATCGTGTGGGGAGAGCCGCCCTCGGCTGTCCGTTCGAGCGCAGCTGGACTTGTCCATGCAGCAGCGGCGGCACCCTCAGCTTTTCGCAAGAGCGGCTCGGCTTCGGCGAGCCGGACAGCCGGGAGCGGCTGTCCCCACATAAACTGTGAAATGTCCTGCGGTAACGCTACCAGCGTGTGCAGCACATCATGCAACTCATCTGCGTCGCGCACATCAGGCCAGGCTTCTTCGCGCACCTTGGCAATCGCAGCGGGATCGAGACCCCCGACTTCCTCGAGCACCGATTCCGGCAGCATGCGCCGCATCTGCACCGCGCGCGCCCGCCGTTCCTCGAGCGGCGCATCGTCCAAATAGGCATACGGATTCGCATTCAGAATCTCGTGTGAAAACTGCGATGGCACGGGCGTATCCACCGCAACACAGCGAATTCTTCCATCGGCCAGGCCGCTGAGCACGGACTTAAGACCATCGATGTCCATTGCCTCGGTGAGCACATCTTTCATCACTTCGCCGACGAGGGGATGATCCGGAATCTTGCGTTCGCCCTGGATGTTCTCGAAGCACGCGGCCGCGTCGGGAAAAACGGAAGCCAGCAGATCGTCGGAGCGCATGCGCTGAATCTGCGGAGGAACTTTCTTTCCATTTTGAAAACGCAGAAGGGCCAGCGCGCGATTCGCGTCCCAGCGCCAGCGTGTCGCAAAAATTGGAGAATCCAGAGCCGCCTGTTCGAGAATCGGCTGCACGGTCGCTGCCTGCAGAAAGGTGAAGACATCTCCAAGCGGAAAGCTGTGCTGCTCGGCCAAAGCGATATTCAGCCCGTTGTCGGTGGCCGCGGCCTGCAACTCAAAATTGAATCCGACGCAGAAGCGCTTGCGCAAAGCCAGTCCCCAAGCCTTGTTGATGCGGCCGCCGAAGGGCGCATGAATTACAAGCTGCATGCCGCCGCCCTCGTCGAAGAAGCGCTCGGCAATCACCGTTGTCTGTGTCGGCACCGCACCCAGCACTGCGCGGCCTTGCAGGATGTATTCGATCGTCTGCTCCGCGGCAGAATCATCCAGCCCACATTCTTCTTTCAAAAAAGCCACCGCTGCAGCTACATCCAGCTGTGTCGCTGAAAAACCTACTGGCGAAGTGTGCGGCAACATCTCGCTGATTTTTTCCCGCAAACTGCCAATATGCTCTGAAAGTTCTTCCGTTCTTGCCGGAGCTTCGCCTCGCCAGAATGGAACGCTGGGGGGCGCGCCGTGCGCATCCTGCACCAGCACACGGCCCGAGTTGGTCTCCACGCGTCGAATCATCCACGACGTATTTCCCAGCAGCATAATATCGCCGCGATTGCTCTCCACGGCAAAGTCTTCGTCAACCGTACCTACCACGAGGCCATCGGGTTCAGCGACGACCGCGTACAGCGAATTGTCGGGGATCGCTCCGCCGCTGGTAATTGCCGCCAGCCGCGCGCCGCGCCGCGCGCGCAGTTTGCCATTTACTCGATCCCGATGCAGATACGCCCCATATCGCCCGCGCCGCGCAGCAATACCTTCGGCCAGCATCTCCAGAATCGCCTCGAAGGTCACACGCGTTAAATTGCGATACGGATACGCGCGCCGCACCACCGCAAACATCTCATCTTCGCTCCACTCTCCGGCGGAGCAGGCTGCCACAATCTGCTGCGCAAGCACGTCCAGCGGTGATTCTGGAATCATCAGCCGATCCAGATCGCCCTGCCGGATGGCGCGCACTAACGCGGCGCACTCCAACAAATCATCGCGCGTCGTTGCAAAAAGGCGTCCCTTGGGAACCGCGCCTCGCCAGTGTCCGGAGCGTCCCACGCGCTGCAGCGTCACAGCAATGGCTCGCGGGGAATTAATCTGCACAACCAGGTCCACTGTGCCGACATCGATACCCAGCTCGAGCGAAGCGGTCGCCACAAGCACCTGCACCTGGCCTTCTTTTAATTTTTTCTCCGCCGCCAGCCGCAGCTTGCGCGAGAGACTGCCATGGTGGGCCGCGACATTGTCTTCCCCGATGCGCTCGCCGAGTTGATGCGCCACGCGCTCCGCCATGCGCCGCGTATTCACAAACACCAACGTCGATCGATGTTGCCCAACCAGCGTCACCAGCCGGTTGTAGACCTCGTCCCACATCTCGTTCGAAGCGACCGGCCCAAGGGGCATCCCAGGAACCTCGACCGCAATATCCAGCTTGCGCTTATGACCGATGTTGACGATCACCGGATCAGGACGGCCGCTGCCTGTGAGAAAGTGTGCGACTTCTTCAATCGGTTTCTGCGTAGCGGAGAGCCCGATGCGTACCGGCCGTTGGTAGGTCAATGCTTCGAGACGCTCCAGAGACAACGTCAGATGCGCTCCGCGCTTGTCGTCAGCAACGGCGTGAATTTCGTCGACAATCACCGTCTCCACGTCGCGCAGAATCGCCCGGCTTTTATCCGCCGTGAGCAGAATGTAGAGTGACTCCGGCGTCGTCACCAGGATGTGCGGAGGCCGCTTCAACATGGCGCGGCGCTCGGGCATCAATGTGTCGCCGGTGCGGACCGCGGTGCGAATCTCGGGCATGAGTAGCCCGCGTTCACCCGCCATCGCCAAAATTTCGCTCAGCGGGATCTCGAGATTCTTTTGGATGTCATTGCCGAGGGCCTTCAGCGGCGAGACATAGAGGACTTCGGTTCGATCCACCAGATCTCCAGCGAGAGCCTTGCGCACAAGACGATCAATGCAGGCAAGGAACGCGGCTAGGGTCTTACCCGAGCCGGTGGGCGCAGAGATCAATGTCGTCCGCCCGGCAAGAATGTGCGGCCAGCCCTGCTCCTGTGGCTCGGTGGGCGTGCCGAAGCGCTGCACAAACCACTCCGCCACCAGGGGATGCGCCCAGGCAAGGGAGTTAGGAAGGGACGACATCCGGATATTGTAGCCGGAAGAGAGAGTTTCGTAAATTGTTCGCTTCTTGCCGCGATTCGCTCGACCTGCAATTAGTCAAGATCGGTGCGATACAGGGCACGAGGTCGAGACCTCAGCACAAAAGCAAAAAGCCCATCGGATGCTTGCTTGGGGCGTGCTCGGGTCAGCATCCGATGGGCTACCGTTTCTCCTTACTCACCCTGTTGTTTTCAGGAGTATTTGTATTGATTAAACCCCAGAAGTTCAGTAAGTTCCGTCTAATTTTGTAAAGCTTTGTAATTCTTGTCACGAGTTGTACAACACTCTGTCGTCGATGCGATCGACGAGCGAATCGCGCTGGAATCAGTCTGCGACTACTGCCGTCTTCGACGCCATGAGTTCGGTGAAGCGCGGATTTTTTCGCAGCTCTGTAAACTCCGCGTCCTTGTAGACGTTCTTCAGATCTTTGTAGCCCGCTTCCATCGCCCTTCGCAAATACTCGAGCGATTGATTCGAGAATCCCATCTTGGCATACAGTTTCGCGACGGTGTAGTCGTAGCGGGCGCGATCCTCCGGACTGGGCAGTTGTGCCTGCACGCCCGAGCGCGAACTGCGCTCAAAGACCTCAGGGTCCAATTCCAGTGCATGCTGGTAAGCCGCCACCGCATGGTCAAAGTCCCGCTTGGAGAAGTAAGCAGCGCCCAGATTGCTGAAGAACGACGCCGAGTTGCCGTCCTTGGCAATCGCCTTCTCGTACTCCTTCGCAGCCGCACCGAATTTCTTGCTCTCGTAAAAAACCACGCCCAGGTTGTTGTAGGCATCGGCAAACTCGTGATCGCATCGAATGGATCGCTCGAAGGCTTTCCTCGCTTCCTTGTAGCGCTGCATCATGAGTTCTGTGATGCCGATTTTATTCAGCAGCCGCGAATCATTTGGTTTCTTGCCCAGCGCGGCGTGATAGTAGTCGAGGGCGTCTAGGTAAAGTTTCTCCGAGCGCAATTGATCGGCTTGCAGCTCCAGATCGGCAGGCTTTGCATCCGGCGCCGGAGGTTCGATCGCGCGCACCAGAGGAGGCGGGGAGATCTGCACTTGCTCGGAATGAGAAACTTGCGCCAGTGCGGCTGTGGAAAAGATTACAGCGAGAAGAATCAGGCAGGCTTTCCGGTAGGACATACACACCCCCAGACGACCACGATCCAATGACGCCATTCTGCCACAGTTTTGGCGGGACGGCTGGGAAAATTTAAAAGTGATGCTCTACGGCTGGGAAGCCTGGTCCCGCGCCAAGGCCGCGTCGTTTGGGTCACGGCTATCTCCGCAGGTGCTTGCGGCGTGTTGAGGCCGACTTCAACGCCTGCAAGGTATTTAGAATCAGTGGTTTGAATCCTTTGACTCCCTCTATTCGCAGAAGCTCACCTCAGCGCTTCTATTGGATGTACTTTCGTCGCACGTCTAGCGGGTACGTAGCTGGCCAGCAGGGCGATGCAGAGAAACACCAGCGGAGTAAGAACAAAGGTGATTGCATCGCGCGCGCCGACTTTGTACAGCATGCTCGACATCATCCTGGTCACGAGTAGCGCGACCATCAGACCGAGTGCAATGCCGGCGGTTGCCAGTAAGAGTCCCTGTCGCACCACGAGGCGCAGGATATCCCTGCGCTCCGCCCCCAGCGCCAAACGGATGCCAAACTCCTGCCGGCGCTGCGCCACCGAATACGACAGCACCCCGTAGATTCCGATCACCGCGAGTGCCAGCGCTGTGAAAGAAAAAGTGCCGACCAGCAACATGGTGAAGTGTGGCTGCGCACGTGATTTGTCCATAAGGTCGTCGACCGTTTGGATCTTGGTTACAGGCTGCTCAGAGTCGACTGCGGCGATCTGCGCCCGGACAGCTGAGGTTATGGATTGTGGGGGAACGGCAGTCCGCACCAGCAGGTTCATGTTTCCCCAGGGCAACTGCGGGAAAGAAAGATAGAGCTGCGGTTGCGTCTCCTGATCGATGCCTTTGTTCTTGATGTCGGCGGCAACGCCGATCACCTCAGCCGGGGTCGGCCAGCGGCCTACGATGATGTGCTTACCAACGGGATTCTGGTCCGGCCAGAATCGGCGAGCGAAGGTTTCATTCACGACTGCGACCTTGGGCGCCTGGGCATTGTCGGCGGCGGTGAAGTCGCGGCCACCACGCAATGGAACACGCATCGTCTGAAACCACAGCGGGCTGATGGCCTCAATATCGATAAACGGGCGCTTGGGCAGAGGTACGTCCGGTTGACCCTCCGGCAAAACTGGAGTGATGCGTATCCAAGCGAGTGGCAACGCAGCCGAGGTCGCGGCACTCCGTACAGCGGACAAGGCAGACACGCGACGCAATACCTCGTCGAAGAATGCAATCTGCTGCTCCGGTTTCGCGTATTTCACGGTGGGCAATGAGACCTCCATGGTCAGGACGTTTTGAGCATCAAAGCCGGGATCGACGCGGAGCAATCGAATAAAGCTGCGCAACAGCAATCCAGCGCCAATCAATAGCAGCAACGAGAGAGCCACTTGGCTTATCACCAGCAGATTCTTCATCTGTGCGCGCGTGTGGCCGGTTGAAATGCCACGGCCTTCATCGCGCAGCGACGCGCTCGGGTCAAGCCGTGCAAGCTGGAGCGCCGGGACGGTGCCAAAGATGATTCCTGCGCAAACCGAAATGATTAGCGTGAATAGCAGCACGCGCAGATCGACGCCGATTGGAACCCCCTGAGGAAGCTGGCTGGCTCCCCACGCAACCAGCGCGTGGGTGGCAGCCCAGCTCAATCCCACGCCGAGCACGCCGGCGACGAGCGCCAGCAGCATGCTCTCAGTGAGGAGTTGCCGAATGATCGTGCTACGGCTGGCACCGAGCGCCGTGCGTACCGCAATTTCTCTTCTGCGGGCGAGTGCGCGCGAAAGCAACAGACTGGCAACATTGGCACAAGCGATCAGCAGCACTACGGCGACTGCAGCCGAGAGCATCAGAACCTTGCCGCGAACGTCGCCGACGACGAGCTCGCGCAGCGTTTCGGCTGTCATCACGACAGCTGGATCAGCGTCCGGCGCGGTAGGATTCTGTTCGCGATAATGCTGGTTAAGCACGGCGAGTTCGGCGTTGGCTTGCGCGAGAGTTGTTCCCGGCCGCAGCCGCGCCATCATGCTGAGATATCCCACTCCCAGGCGCAGCCTCTGCGGGGTCATGAGCGAGAATTCGAAGTATCGCGGCGTCCAGATGTCGGCCGGGCCCATGAATGGGAACTGAACCTTGGCGGGCAAAACACCGACGATGGTGTACGGAGTGGAATCGAGCGTGACCGTCTGGTCGACGATATTGCGGTCACCGCGAAATCGGCTGCGCCACATGGCATCGCTGAGCATGGCTACCGGCTTGCCTTCGGGACGACCTTCATCTTCCGCGAAAGTGCGCCCGAGTTGAGGCTGGACTCCGAGGGTAGAAAAGAAACTGGGCGAGACGCGCGCAATCGGCACCTGAACAGGCTCGCCGGAGCCGGTAAGGTTCAAGTCGTCATTCGTCCATACGGCCACGGACTGGAATGAATGGTTGAGATCGCGCACCAACTCGTAGCGCAGTAATGTGCCGCTGCGGTCATTGGTCTTGTCCCGAGCGCTCACACTCACGAGTTGCTGCGGCTCACGATAAGGAAACGGCCGCAGCAGGAGCGCGCTGGTCACGGTGAAGATGGCCGTATTGGCGCCGATTCCCAACGCGAGAGTGAAAATCGTCGCAAGAGTGAATCCGGGACTCTTGACCAGCATGCGCGCCCCGAAACGGAGGTTGCGGAAAAGATCTTGCATGATGCAGGAAATTATAAATGTGAGTAGGTTAAGATCGCGGGCGGTTAATGTTGGCTAACGCTTCTGCTTCCGGCGCTTTGGTGGGTCCGCCGGTGATGAAGAGCAGGTCCCTCCACTCCGCCTCCCCTTCCCTTCGGGAACGGAACGCTCCGGTCGGGATGACATTCGTTGAATGGATTCAGTGGGGCGTGGTCTGGCCGTTGTCCGGTGGCTTTGGCGGCGGAGCCGACGACTTGTCATCCTTAAAAATTCCGGCAATTTTGCCAAAAAATCCCTTCTTTTTGTTCGGGTCTTTACTAGAATCCTGGGCGTCGTTGGCAGCCAGCGTGGGAGGCAGCGGCTTGTTTCCTCCTCCGAAGATTCGATTGAAAAAGCCCGCTACCGCGCCCGGTTGGTCGCAGGTTTCGCGTGGCTCGGTGCCCGCCACAAAGGCCGCTACGTAATCGTCGGGACAGGCTGGCGTGGCCAGGCGATTCGTCGCTTTATCGAGTTGCACATCCACCACGCCCGTCGGCTGGACGAAGGGCTTCATGTCGGAATACTGCGACAGCAAGGCAGCTTTCTTCATGAACTCCGTCCAGATCGGTGCGGCCGTCTGGGCGCCGCTGAGTCGAAGATCGCTGTAGTCGTCGTATCCCACCCAGACGATGCACAGCAGGTTCGAGGTATATCCGGCGAACCAGCCATCGTGCGAACTGCCGGTCTTCCCTGCTGCCGGCTGGGTGAATCCGCGCAGGCGGACTGCGGTGTAGCCCAGGCCGTTATTGATCACACTCTCCATCATGTTGGTCATGATGTAGGCGATGCGGGGATCGAGCACTTGCCGCTGATCGGTTTTGAAGTTCGCGACCACGTCGCCCTTGGCGTTGCGCACCGAGTTCACCAGGATCGGCGAAAGTCGCGTTCCATTATTCGCGAATGATGTGTAGGCTCCCGCCATATCAAGCGGAGGCGCATCGTAGGAGCCGAGAGCCATGGCGGGCGTCGCCTTCACCGAAGTGATTCCTGCCAGCTTGGCTAGATCTGCCACCTTGTCGTAGCCCACTTCCTCCGCCACTTTCACGGTGGCGTTGTTCAGCGACATAGCCAACGCGTAGCGCAGCGTCACATCCCCGTGGTATTCCTCTTTGTAATTGCGTGGCTCGTAGATCTGATCTCCATAGGCAAAGCTGGATGGCGCATCCGTCACGGTGGACGCCGGAGTGATCACGGTGGGTGAACCGTCGATACCAGTGTTCATTGCGGCGGCATAGACAAACGGCTTGAAAATCGAGCCCGTCGGCCGCTTCGATAAAACGTGATTGAGCTGGCTAAAGCCGTAATCGCGTCCACCCACTAAAGCAAGCACTGCGCCGGTGTGCGGATCGAGTGCAACGAGCGCCACCTGCGCCTGCGGGCCGGGCACAACGTGCGTTTCGACTTTCCTGCCGACCTTTATTTTCTTCGTGCGCAGCTTCGTGACTTGCTCATCCACCAGCTTGATTCCACTCTCGACCGCCTGCGCCGCCGCCTTCTGCAGGTCTGGATCGAGCGTGGTGTAAATGCGGTAGGACTGATCATTCAAATCATGTTCGTTGAACTTGTTGATCAGCGTATCGCGCACCATGTCGACGAAGTACGGCGCGTCGCTGGCCTCCACATTCGGGGGAGCCAGCTTTAACGGCGCGGCCTTGGCCTTCTCGGCTTCTTCGCGAGTAATGGCGTGAGTGTCCACCATGGAGTCGAGCACAAGGTTGCGGCGTTCAAGAGCGCGTTCGGGATGCCGGTACGGCGACAAGCGGCTCGGTCCCTGAATAATGCCCGCGAGCAACGCCGCTTCCGGCAGCGTGATGTCCTTCAGATCCTTGTTAAAATACGCGCGACACGCTTCGGCAAAGCCGCTGATGGCGAACGATCCACGCTGCCCTAAATTCACCCAGTTGCCGTAGAACTCAAAAATCTGCCGCTTGCTGAACTTCTGTTCGAACTCCTCGGCAATCAGCATCTCCGTCAGCTTGCGCCGCACGGTTTTTTCCGGAGTAAGAAAGAAGCCGCGCGAAAGCTGCATGGTGATCGTCGAACCGCCCTGTTCGTGCCGCTGTCGCATGAGATCGACCCATCCGGCTTCGAACATGCGGATAAAGTTCACTCCGCTGTGCTCGAAGAAGCGCCGGTCTTCGATCGCCAGTACGGCATCCACCATCACTTTCGGAATTTCGTCGTACTTCACGACCTGCCGCTTGGAGCGCTGTTCGGAGTCGAACAAGGCAGTCACCAGTTGAGGCTCCAACTCGTAGGCGGAGAGTTCAGTGCCCTTGCTGGTGATCTGCTGAACCTGGCCATCCTGGATCGAGATGTGCGCCTCTTCCGGACTGTGGTAGCTCTCAGGCCCGGGCGTAATCTCGATGCCACCTCTTACCAGATGAAAGGCGCCAAGTTGGGATTGGCCGTCCTCGTCAGAATATCCGGCGCGCCGCAGGAGAGCAGCGATTTCTTTGGCGTTTAACTTGTCGCCATCGTGGACTGTCCGTGGGAGGGCATAAATTTTCGCCGAGTTACTGAACACCGGCGTTCGGAAACGCTGCTCAATGATGCGGTCGTAGCGAATGTAAAAGTAGCAAAAGGATCCACCCAGACCCACTGCTGCCACCAGAAAGACAATGAGGGCGGCTCGTATCACTGGATCGCGCGGCAGCCCGCGCCATGCTTTACCACCCTTGCCGTCGTTTTTCGGGATCTTGATTTTAATGGCCAAAGTTTGAACTCGATGCCCGCCGAAAAAACTCCCTGCCGGTCAGACGATGGAACATGCCAAAAGGTTTGACGACCCTGCGATTCCCGCAGTTTCGCTCATTATTAGAGTACGGTGACTTCTATTGTACCGCTGCGCTCATAAACAAAAAGAGACCCGCTGTGCATGCGGGTCTCTAAGCTGTCAACACGAGCCACGTCACGGCGTGTCCGTTACCGCCCAGAAGCCTGGAGTGGCTAAGGTCAAAGTAGTAATCGGTTGAGTCAAAGCTCCACCAGTCCCAACGTCAAAAGGCGACAACTGCGTAACCACGGTATTCGTGTTGATATCGAGAAAGCTGCCATAGTCAAATAGGAACGCACCGCTTTGATCGAACTGGCCCCAGGAGCCGTTGGTCAGTCCGCTGAAGGGGGAACCTGTATCTGCCGTAAGCGCTCCCGCGCTCGAAATCGTGTAGCCTTCGGCTGCGTTGAATCCGGTAGCGGTGTCGTTAATGCTAAAGGAATACAGCAGATCTCCACCTGTATTCGACTGTACTGCGATGCTGAATGGCGAGAACGCAGTCGGAAATGGCGAACCTGAAACCGGGGTGATGGCTCCCGCACTCGCTCCCGATTGCGCGATGCTAAACACATAGAGATGAAGGTCGTCGGTCCCGCTTTTAGACGCCGTCTTTCCGCTGGTGCCTATGAGAAATTTCCCGGTAGGCTCTCCCTTCACCAGCCACATCGGAAAAGCAAATGGACTGCCCGGCACTGGAGTAAGTGTGCCGCTGCTGCCGATGACGAAGGCCGCGACTTCGGATCCCGTGTGCGTGCTGAAGGTGCCGTTGACCGCATAAAGGTATTTGCCCGTTCCATCCGTACCCAGGTTCATGGGTTGGAATCCCAATGGAAGGGTAATCGAAGGTGGAGTGGCTGGGGTTAAAACTCCGCCGCTACCAATTTGAAACACGAAGATCTCGCTCTGAAGCGTATCGGAGGCGAATAACATCGTACCGGCGGGATTGGTTATCATGTTGGCCTCGCCGACGCCCACTCCAAAGTCGCCCAGAAACGGCGCTGAAAACGGGCTGCCGGTAATGGCTGTCAAATTTCCTGTCGAGCTGATCTTCCATCCAAAGATCTCTCCCACTGTTCCGAAACCTGCATACAGGAATTGCTTTTGAGCGACCACCATCCCTACGCCGCCATTGTTATCGGGAATCGTGGGCGCGGTATAGCTGGGAGTCGCCTGGAATGTGTTCGCCGAAGTATCGAGCGTAAAGCCGTCAATCGTGCCAGTACCGGTTCCAGTGCCCTGGTCAACGGCAAAAACAAATGCCGCGGTCGCGCTGCCTCCAGTGCCGTTGCCGCCGGGATTGCTTATCGACGAGTTCGAGCATGTAGATGCGCCAAAGGTGAGGCCATTGGAGCAAGTGTAATGATCGCAACCGGCCAGTCCCAGCGTCGCCATTGCGACGATTAACAATAGGTCTGCACGAACTCTCTTCGCCATGAACTGCCTCCACTTGAGCTTTACTCAGCGTTTGTATTCCGGAACACCGCGGGCTAGATCTTGGGTAAGTGCTGAAATTGGCCGCGTTGCCAGGTTCGCGTGTGCGAGACCTGTGAGAAAATCCTCACCTATTGGCGATATTAGGAGGAAGGTAACTCGCTGGCAACGTTACGAATGTCACTGGGGCAATCGGACGGTAAGAACAGTGGACAGTGGACAGTGGTCAGTGGTCAGTGGTCAGGGGTCAGGGGTCAGGGGTCAGGGATCAGTGGTCGGAGATCAATGGTCAGAGATCAGTCACCCATGATCTTGCTGACCACTAACCACTGATCACTGAACACTTGAACTCAGAACCCTTTAGTTCCGCTGTTCGGAGTGAAATGCATGTCGAAGGAATATCCGGGCAGGCTCACTGTGACGGAGTAGTCCGCGGCGACATAAACGGCAGGGGCACCCGGGGTGTTGACACGCTGCACGGTTATCTGCTTGGGTTCGATCGGAAGGTCGCGCTCTTTAGCCTTTTTTAGCACGTCATTGCGGATCTCGTCGTCTGTCTTTTGAAAGGCTGCAACGTCCATCATCGCGACAGTCTTGAGGTCGTCCTGGAAGCTGTAGTTGTTCAACATAGGCGGAATGATCTGAAATAGCCCCACTACGACGGCGGCCACGACAAGAAATCCAAACGCTGCTTTAACGATTCCCATAGTCTGAAAATGCGCCGCAAAGCCGGCGCATTTTCAGGCGTCGGATCGCAGCACTCCTTGAAAATATTCCACTATCGCGGTGATCGTAACATCGCGCACTTCGCGAGTCGAGCGCGGAACCACTTCCACAGTATCTTCGGTAACTTTCTTTCCCACGTTGATTCTAAAGGGGATACCGACCAAATCGGCATCCTTGAACTTGACACCCGGGCGTTCATCGCGGTCGTCAAGGATTACATCAAAGCCAGAGGACTCCAGACGCGCGCCGATATCCGTCGCGGCACGCAGTAGATTCTCGTCCTTCACGTTCGTAGGGGTGACCACAATCTCAAACGGCGCAATCGACGGCGCCAGCCAAAATCCACTTTCGTCGTTGCTCTGCTCGACCGCAGCCGTCAGGATTCGTTCGATGCCAATGCCGTAACTCCCCATGATCGGGGTGACTTCCTTGCCGTTCCTGTCAAGCACTCGCGAACCCATCGATTCCGAGTACCGATATCCCAGCTTGAAAATGTGCCCAATCTCAACTGCAGTATCGATGCGCAACTCCTTGCCGCAATTCGGACAGCCTTCGCCCGCAGTAACCGCGCGTAGATCGGCATACGCCGTGGGATGAAATTCCCTCCCAGGCGTTAGATTCTTCAGGTGGTAATTCTCTTTGTTGGCACCAGCGATCAGATTCGTGCGGCCCTCCAGCGCTTTGTCGACGAGCAGAGCGGGAAGATCCAAATCTTTCTTCAGATCCTTCGCCCATACGATTCCGATCGGCCCCAAATATCCCGCAGGAGATTTGAAGAGGGCCTTGATTTCACCTTCCTCCATCGGCCGTGTCGCAACTGCGACAGTTGCGTTGAGCTTCGCCTCGTTCAACTGATGATCGCCCCGCATCAACACCACAATCGCACGCGACTTTACTTTGCCAGTCTTTTCATCTTTTTCGTCGGACATCAACGCCAGCGTCTTGATTTTGTTCTTCGGCGAGACGCCCAGAAATCGCGCCACATCCTCAATCGTCTTCTGCCCCGGAGTGTGTACTTCCAGCGGCTTCCCATCGCCCTCAGGACTCAGGTCCTCGACGATCTCGAGCTTCGAGGTAGCCTTTTCCATGTTGGCCGCGTAATCGCAGCCGTCGCAGCTCACGATCTGATCTTCGCCTGCGGGCGTCTGGACCATGAACTCGTGCGATTCCTTCCCGCCCATCGCTCCCGAGTCGGCCTCAACGACCTTATATTTCAGTCCGCAGCGGTCGAAGATGCGGCAATAGGTCGCGTAATGCTTCTTGTAGGAAACATCCAGCCCTGCCGCATCGATGTCGAACGAGTATGCGTCCTTCATCATGAATTGCCGCACCCGCAGCAGTCCCGACTTGGGCCGCGGCTCGTCGCGGAACTTAGACGCAATCTGGTACCAGATTTGCGGCAACTGCTTATAGCTGCGTAGCTCTTTGCGCGCGAGGTCGGTCATCACTTCTTCTTCGGTCATACCCAGCGCGAGGTCGGCGCCCTTGCGGTCTTTCAGGCGGAACAAATTGTCGCCCATCAAATCCCAACGCCCGCTGGCCTCCCAAATCTCGCGCGGATGCAGCACCGGCAGAAGAAACTCCTGCCCGATTTTGTCCATCTCCTCGCGGACGATGCCCATGATTTTGTTGAACGAGCGATTGCCAAGAAAAAGGTACGAGTAAATTCCAGCCGCGAGCTGACGGATGTAGCCTGCCCGCACCAGAAACTTGTGGCTGGCGACCTCGGCGTCCGCAGGAGCTTCGCGGAGCGTAGGAATGAACAGTTCTGACCAACGATGCATAGAGAATGAGTACTCGGTGGAAACTAGGATTGATGATTGTAAATGATTTCAGTATGCACGCTCCGGCCAGGACGTCCTGGGTTTGTGACCTTCCGTCATCGCCAGTGAATGCCGAAGCCTCTACGAGCGGGACAAGGGCCTTAGAGAACTCGGGCTGCGTCTTCAGTCCAATTGGAACTGAGCACCATTAGCAGCTTCATTGCAATTTCCTTCGGCAAGCGGATCGCGATCTCTTCGCCCCTCTCTTCTGCATCCGCCGCGATATAGATCGGCGCTCGTAGGGCCGTTTCATCTGATTCTCGCTCAGCGAGTTCCCAGTAGATGTGTACATGCTTGCCTTCGTTCTTGCCTAACCAGATCGATGATCGCGGGCTCATAATTTCCTCAAGGCTACTATCGGCGAAAAACCAGGCGGGCTTCGCCGGCTGGACAGCCGAGGGCGGCTGTCCCCACACGAACCCTAAATGCTATCCCGCCAGTTGCCGCAGAATTTCTTTCCCCAGCTTCTGGGCCTCGCCGAAAAATTTCTGATATTCGACAAAGAGCCGGTTCAGCTCCAACGATTTATCCGCTGAGAGTTTTTTGCGCAACATCATGTCGCGCACGTGCACCGGGTTCGGTAAAGTTGCGTCCTCGTTCAGTTCTTCCAGCGCGGTATTGGGATCATAGTGATACATGAAACACCTTTTCGATTCCTAGACTAACTCGGTACCCCAAAGATCATGCAGATGAACGATTCCTAGCAGGCGGCGATTTCCATCGACCACCATCAAAGAAGTAATCTTCTTCTCTTCCATCAGTGCCAGCGCAGTAGCCGCAAACTCCACAGCTCCAATCGTCCTCGGATTCTTCGTCATACACTCGCCAGCCGTCAGATCGAGCACGTCCTTCCCGCGCTTCTCCAGCAACCTCCGCAGGTCTCCATCGCTGATGATACCCACCAGCTTCTCATCTTCCACTACGGCCGTCACGCCCAGCTTCTTCCGGGACATTTCGTAAATCACATCGGGCATTTTCGTATTCGGGGCCACGCGGGGCAGCGCTTCGCCTGAATGCATCAGCGATTCGACACGCGCCAGGCGTTTTCCAAGCTTCCCTCCGGGATGCAAATTGGCGAAGTCTTCTTCTTTGAAGCCACGCTTTTCGCTAAGCGTGACCGCGAGGGCGTCGCCCAGGGCCAACATCGTCGTGGTCGAAGCGGTAGGCGCCAACCCAAGCGAGCAAGCTTCCTTGTCCACGGAGCAGTCCAAGGCTATATCGGCAGAGGCTGCAAGGGTCGAGCTGCGCGCCGGGGAAATGCCGCCGCTGTCCCTCAACGGCTGAAGCCGAGATTGATCATGCCCCTTCTGTGGCACGACTAAAGTCGTGCCCTTCCCCGGATCATTGCCCGGATCACTGGAGAAAATCTCATCCCCCGTCATGGCGATCAGCGGTACGCGCAGCCGCTTGATGGTCGCCAGCAGCGCCAAAATTTCCTCTGTCTCGCCGCTCGCTGAAAGTGCAAGCACCACATCCCCGCGGACCACGATTCCTAAATCCCCGTGCAATGCATCGACTGGATGCAGGTACAACGCCGGTGTCCCGGTCGAACTCAGGGTCGCCGCAATCTTGCGAGCAATGAGCCCGCTCTTCCCCATCCCCGTGACCACTACGCGCCCGGCACAACAAAACATCAAATCGACAGCTTGCTCGAAGGCTGCAGCCATGGGCCCGGCAATGCGGTCCGCCAACGCGCGAAGCGCTTCCGCTTCAATGCGCACTACGTTCTCGCCAACATGCTTCATGAAGCGCGATCTTACCAGATGCAGAATGCATCTAGTCTGCCGCGACACTCGGACCATCCAAATTAGCGAAGAGCTGGTCAGATAAAAGGTTCGTTGTAAAGAAATGCTGGCGCCGGGCCTGAGTTGCCGACTTCCACGGATCCTGAACGCGCGCAACCGATTCGTCCGCCATGGCCTGCAGAGCGTCTCGAATCGCCATGCCATCCTGCCACACCGCCTGAAAAATGCTGCGTGTTGAGCGGTCGCCGAATTGATTCGCCAGATCCAGCGTGAAACCCACTGCTCGCTCAGTATTCAACTGCGGCGCATACTGCTGGATCAGCTTCAGCGAGTTGCCGAAGTCCGCCAGCGCCGTTCGCGCCTGTGCCTGCTGGAAGGGCTTGAACAGAGCGGCATGCCGAAAGCGGCTGACCCAGGGTTCCTTGACCAGATCGTACGCCGCATCGGTGGTGTTTCCCGTGGAGGGGTCAGTTCCACCATTCGGCTGGGCGGTGTGAGCAACCAGACCGTCGGACACGCCGGCGTCGCCCCCGCCGAAGATATTGGCGAAGTCCGCGGCGCTCGCCGCCCGAAATGCCTTCAGGATTTCCGTGAGCCGACCCGGCTTTTGTGCCCACTGGATCAGGCCAAAGGATAATCCGGCTTTATCCATGTTTAAACTCATCGCGCTAAATTTTCCGGCCCCTTCCATCTGTGCCACCACGCTGAGAATCTTAGCCAGCCCGCTATAGGGAAAGTCTAGTACCAGCGTCATGTATCCGCGCGACGCTACTGGCGAGGATGGAGGCACCTTCACCAGCGTCTGGAACGTCAGCGAATCGACTTGGTTTCCCGCCGCAAGACCCTGCTGCGCGCGAAAGTTTTGCACAGCGGCGATAGTAAGCGGGCCAAAAGTTCCATAATCGGGACTTAGCAGATTCGGCAATCCCTTCTGCCCCTGCCCTGTAAGCATCTGCTGAACCAGTCCAACGGATTCGGTGTCCGTGTCGCCTGGCCCGATGGGTTTCACCGATGGCGCTCCAGCGTTCAAATCATCAATACGCGGAATCCCGCATAGTGCCATGACACCTCCCCGGCCGAACGGGTCTTCTCAGTTGGGACGCTAGAAATGATCCTCGCGGCCCCATGGGTGCAAGGGTTTCTGACCGAGCACGGCGAGCCCCTTCGCCTGGATCAACCGGTCCCACGGCCCGGCCTCCCAGTTGTCCCGGCCTCTCACCGCATGCTGCCACGGAGGCAGGGTCAGCATCAGATTTTGCGCCATCGAATGTACATAAGGTTCATACATGGAACGCAGCTTGGTCAGCTTCTGCCGGGCTTGATCGGTATCTCGCAATCTCAATCCTGCCGCGGCCAGCGTCTCTCGCAGCCTGGTGAAATCTTCATCCGTGAGCCTCTCCGGTGTCGATGGATCGTAGCGGGCGTTCACCACCTGGGCCAAATCAACGGCCGCGTGCCGCGCCATGGCGAAGGTCAGCTTAGCCTGCCCGGGATGAATGCCTTCGATGCCGGTGATTATCAGCGAAGTCACATCCAGCATGGTCAGCAGCGCTCCCAGCCACGACTGGTTGCTGTGCTGCGAACGAAAGAAACTCAGTGCCGGATAAGAAATGTGGCTCTCCAACAATTCCGCCGACCAACGCTCCCAGTCGCGCAAAACTTCATCGAGAACGATCTGATCGATCGCTCGATTTTCTGAACTGCCCGCCAGCCTCACCAGCAACTCGGCGGCGGTTGGTGGCGATCCGGCGCGTGCATCGAGCATGGAGATCTGAATCTCGCGCCGCGAAAACGAAGCGTAGACCACCGGCAGGTACCCGATCACTACGCCGAGAAAGGCAAAGCCCATACCTGCTTCGAACACCGAAAGCACGCGCGCCGCGCTCGATGTCGGCACTATGTCGCCGTAACCCAGCGTAAAGAATGTTTCGCCGCTGTGGTAGAGGATCCTGCCAAATGTGATCGGCTCGTTGCCCAGTTGCTCGTGACCTCCGATACCGTATTGCAACAGGGCAAAGCTGAGAATCAGGCTCGCAGCCCAGAATCCCAGCAGAAGAATCAGTGACAGCGGGCCGAAGTATCCCAGAAAATTCTGCTGCCGCGAAAATGTCCGGATGCGGCCGGCAATATTTCTCCAGGGAATCCAGGTGCGTCGGTAAAACCATGCCGTCAGCTTGAACTGCCGGGTGACGCGCCGCGGCAGCACCACGGTCTCAAACGCGTCCAACAGGACCGCGACGATAATGACGCAACCGAGAACAATCGCAGGAATGTTGGCGTGAGGGCTCATGCCGGTTTGTCAGCTTGCATGGATGCGGAAGGAAGGGTAACAGATTCGGAAGCCGGACATCGGACTCCGGACTTTGAACCACAGCCGGACCGGTTGGACCTCAGGGTGGCGGACAGTGTCGAAGCGCTTTGAAGCTGGGGCGCGAGCTCTGAAGTCCCGGGCTCTGAAGTCCAAGGTCTGATGTCCCTACTGAGGCTTAGGCTGAGCCGGCGGAGTTTGCGTCGCTGGCGGTGTCGTTCCCGGCGTTGTGGTGCCTGCCGGCTTCTTCGGCGCAGGCTTCTTCTTCACTGGAGGCTTTTTGGGCGGCGGCTCGGTGTCGTCCACTACGGTTTTCTTCGGCGGAGTGACGGGGATCGCCGCCTGCGCCGTTTTCAAGTCTGCACGCAAGCGCAAAATTTCCTGCTCCTTCGATCCAGCCAGGTTTTCCAGGCGCTCCGCCAATTGCTTCCGCGCGCTTTCGAAGCTGCTCAGATCATTAGAGACGCTTTGGAAGTCATCTTTTGGTCCGAAGGCTCCCGCCGATTCGACGACGCCTCCCAGAACCGAGTAGAGGGCATCCAAATTCCTGTAGAGCTTGAAGGTAGCAGTCAGGTCTTCTGGAGAATTGCGCAACTGCCCGATCATCTCCGGCAATGCATTCTGGAGATTACGCTGGACGGAATCGACATCTGCCAGCGCCTGTTTCTTGGAAGAGCTATCCGTCTTCCAGCGTTCTATGCGCAACTTGGTCAGGTCGGCCTGCGTCGTCTTCGACGTGTCCTCCAGTTGCCCCAGCAACCCATTTATTTGTGTCACCGACGCGTAAGAAACCACGGCCTGTGGCGGCGCAGCCGCAGATGCAACGCTTCCCTGCGTCGAATATTGAGGCCCCCCACTATTTTCTGGCGTTGTCGCCGGGTTGCTCTGAGCGAGCATGTTCGCAAACGTCGGCAGAATGGTTAGCACAACAGAATAGAAATTCAGTCTGGATTTCATCGTTTATAGAGTGGGCGGCGCGCTGTGTGCAACAGAATATCGACAAGCCGAGAATACTACAAGGGACAGCCCGAACGGGTAGTGGTCACTGTGATAAGGAAGCGATCCAAACGCGCGACTGGCAGCCAAGCAGAACGGGCAGCCCACATAAGCTCGCAAAGAATAGCCCAGGTACAACTTTGTGGGCCATGGCGGACCTCCAATCACAGGGGCAATTAAACGGGAATGTCCGTGTGCAAGATGCCATGTGGAAGCTCCTTTTTTGGAATAGTGTCGCGAAGGCTCGAAACGTTTCACCACTTGGAAAGTACGAGTGGCAGGGACACCCCTTCGGGAACGATAATGGAATTCGACGTATGATTCGGTTAACCGCATTCTCGCGATATACGCTGTTGTCGATTGCGCTCTGCGCGCTTTGCATCGCCGTATCCCCGCGCGCCCCGGCCCAGGGACTTTCCAAACGTCTGATCCTCAAGGACGGCTCTTATCAACTAGTTACCAAATATGAGGTGAAGGGTGATCGGGTGCGCTACATGAGCGCGGAGCGCAACGAGTGGGAGGAGATTCCCTCTGTGCTGATTGATTGGCCGGCCACCGAGAAATACGAGAAGGATCGCGCTACCTCAGCCATCCCTGAGGCCGCCGCCCTCGACAAGGAAACCGACGCCGAGCGCGAAGCTGACCTGTCTCACCTTCCGCAAGTCGCCCCCGGACTGCGCCTGCCGGAGGACTCCGGCATTTTCCTGCTCGATAATTTTCATGGGCAGCCGCAACTGGTCGAGATGCAGCAAGCCGAGGGCGACGTTAAGCAAAACGGCCGAGCCAACATTCTCCGCGGAGCCCTCAGCCCCATTGCTGGCGCAAAGCAAACTGTGGAACTCGATGGCGAACACGCCGCTTTGCACTCGCACGTCTCCGTCCCTTCCATCTACATCAACGTCGAAGACGAAGTGTCAACCCCGGAACCGCCTCCCGGCGAAACAACTTCCGCCAAACCATCCCAACCCAGCCTCGACGCTCCTCGCGACCAGCCCCAGGCCCCTCAACAACGGCAGCAGCCCGTGCAAGCCGTCGTCCCTTTTAACCGCTTTCGCATTGTGCAGGTCAAAGTCAAAGGCGGCAAACGCATAGTGGGCGGGCTAAAGCGCGCCGCCAATGGTACTATCAGCCCAGACGAGAATTTCATAAAGACCACGATCGACCGGGTCAGCGGTGGGTGGCTTAAGCTAACTCCCGTCGACGATCTGGCGCCGGGCGAATACGCCGTGGTTGAGATGAAGGGTAGCGAAGGCATGAACCTTTACGTATGGGATTTTGGAGTAAATCCGAACGCGCCGGAGAATAAGAATCCGCGGACGCCTGAGACGAAGCAGGTCGAGACGCAGAAGCCCAAGGAAAATTTGTAATTTTGTAATCGCGTAATTTGGTAAGGGAAACCTAGTCCCTCAAGCTCTGGCGTGCTTTTTAAATTACAAAATTACCCAATTTTTACTTCATCACTCCCCGTTGAGCGATTCCAATATTGTCGCGAGTAGTGTTCTTTACTAAATACATCATCTCGTCGGCTTGACGGATGATGTCGTGCGCGTCGCGCGCATCATGCGGATAGGTGGCCAATCCAATCGAGGCCCGGACATTCAAATTCAGGCCTTCATCGTGGCAGAAGTTGCTGGCGCGCATCCCATCGCGCAGCCGCTTAGCCACCACCAGCGCCTGATCCTTCCCCGTCTGAGGCAACAACACAACAAATTCATCGCCGCCATAGCGGAAGGCAAAATCGATCAGACGGAGTTGGGCTTTGACCAGGTACCCGATTTCGGCCAGCAGTTTGCTTCCCACCAGGTGGCCGTGCGTATCGTTTACTGATTTGAAGTGGTCGAGGTCGATAAAAAGCACACTGAATTCGTAGCCGAATCGCGCAGAGCGGTAGACTTCGGTTTCCAGCGTCTTGTACAAGTGCCGGGCGTTGTAGAGTCCGGTGCAGTCGTCAGTGATCGTCAGTTCCTGGATCTTTTCTACCCAGCGCGCGTTTTCGATGGCAATGGCGGCATAATCGCAAAGCGCCTGCAGGAAGAAAAGTTCCGGCTCGTTGAACTGCGACAGGTCGACGTTCACCAGTTGGATCACGCCCAGCACTCGCAGCCTCGACCGGAGCGGCACACAGACTACCGAATGCGTCTCCCATTGCGTGGTTTCGTCCACCCGCTTGGCAAAGCGCGGATCATGTTCCACATCCGGCGATATCACCTGCTCGCCATGTTTTGCCACCCAGCCGGCAATGCCCTCGCCCACTTTCAGCCGAACATTCTTCAGCGCTTCGGCGGCCTCGCCCACTGCGATCGCGAAATAGAGTTCCTCGTGCTGCTCATCCACCATCAGCAACGACCACGTGTCCGGACGGAAGTATTCCGCCATCTTTTCCATGATAGTCTGCAGAATGGAGTCAAGGTCCAGCGACGACGTAAGCGCCTTCGCTACATCGTGGAAGATAATGAGTTCCTGGCTCTGGCGGGTTAGTTGGGTGCCGGTGGCCTCGGACATGCCTGATTCTCTGATCTCGTTCGTTGATCTTTGATCGTGCTTTTTGATCTTTGCCGGACGGAGTGACAGTTGCAAAAAATTATATGGTTGCACCGCCGCTTGAGCAATAAACGTTGGTAACCAGAACCCTTAGAGCCAATGGGACCTGTCAAATACGGCCCAGGCGAAGGAGCAGCCTCCGACTGCGGGCTTTCATTGCAGGTGTACCTTCTCGGGTTGCTGTCTGCAGAATCTCCACCACCCCGGGTCGAAGACCGGGCTCGGCTTTAGCCATGTCAGCCATGCCCTGAAGAGCAAACGTCTTGACAATGGAACTACGGTCATCCAGATAAGCGTTCAGTGCAGACATCGCGGCTCGCATTTCCTTTGCATCCAGCGGGATGCGTGGAACCATCACCGCCAAGTGCCAGCGCAACTCTTGGTCCTTGGCCACAATCATCAAACTCAGCAGTTCTTTCTTGTGGGGCAGCAGATATTCATGATGCTTCCGCGTGACCTTCTCGGCCGCATCTGCGGCCCGCATTCGCACGAGGGGATCCTCGGACCGCAGACCGGCAATCAGTTGGGGAAAAAGCGCGGGATTGTTGGACACCATCACCACTACTTGGCCCGCGTGGCCGATCGACCTTCGATCTCCCCCACCGAGGAGTGCAAGGATTGTTCGCCGCATGGGAAGCAGTCCAGGAACATATGATAAACCGCGTCTTTGAGCCATTTTCGTGAGCCATTAATGTGTGTATTCTTATGGCGTATGCGAACGCTCGCACGTGACAGAATTGCGCCAACCCGGACGCTGCTGGTATTGCTGGTATTGCTTTCGGTACCCGCCGTGCGCGCTCAAAGCACTTCGCCACCCGACTCAAATTCAGTCCCGATTATCGATGGTGAGATCGGCCCATGTTCCGCCGATTTCACGGTTGTTGATAACGCGGGCGCGCCCATTTATGCTGCCACCATCCAGGTGCATATCGCCTACGGATTTCTGAGCGCCTACAAGTTGGATCTCCAACTCGGAACCAACGCCAGCGGCAAGGCCCGCTTTACTGGATTACCCGCCAAGAGCAAGCATGGTTTATTCTTTCGGGCTGCGAAAGAGAAGCTCGAAGGTTCTGCATTCGATGACCCAGGCAAGACGTGCAAGGCCGAGTTCACCGTCACGCTTGAGGAGAAAAAACCAACCGCGGAACTCCGCGCTCGTTCCGAAACGCTTCCGTCCGATTCCGAAGTGCTTGACCCTCGGACTGCGCTCCCCCACAACCTCTTCTGGCGTATGCGTCCGCCTTCGCCTATGATTATTTGCGTCTCGATGCGGACGTAAATTAATGTCGTCAGGCGGAGCCGGTCTTGGGAGCATTCGGAGAAAAACTTCGTAAACAGCGCGAGCAGCGCGGCATCGAGCTCGATAAGATTTCGAATGCCACAAAAATCAGCACCCGCATGCTGCGCGCTCTTGAAGAAGAGCACTTCGATCAGCTTCCCGGCGGCGTCTTCAACAAAGGCTTCGTCCGGGCCTATGCCCGCCAGGTTGGGCTGGATGCGGAAGAAGCTGTAAGCGACTATCTGGCGGCGTTGCGTGAGAGTCAGATTCAGGCACAAAACATTCTTCCCGATTTCCGTAAATCGGTCGACGTCGCCGCGCCGGCGGCCTCTCGACTGAGTCGCCCCAATGATGTTCCAAAGAATGACGGAGGCGCCAATAAAGATTTTCCGCGCGATGACATCAAACCCGTCGAAGTGGATCCGCGCCAACCGAATCGTGACGAGGTTCGAAGTAACGTCGTGATTCGGGCCAACAACCAGAAGGAGGATGTTCCTCGGCGTGATCGTTCGTCGTTGCCGATCAGAACTGGCCCTCTCCCAGAAATTCAGCCGGAAGCCCCCGGCAAGCCTGGTATTCCGTGGGGCAAGCTGGCCGCGGCTCTGCTGGTTGTGTCCGCCGTGTTGGCCTTCTGGAATCTCCGGCGCCAGAGTCAGCTCACGAACGCTTCGCTGCCCGCCGCTTCGAATCAGGCTCCGCCTACCGTGGCTACGGTGCAGCCTTCAGTCCAACCGCAGCCTTACAGCGCGAACAGTCCCCCTAAGGTCGACCAAACCAAGGTTGGACAAGCTAAGTCCGACCAAGCGAAGCCCAGTCAGGCAACACCGGATCACGCAGAGTTCACAGCTCCGCCCGTCTCAACTCCCACTTCGACGACTACGCCGGAAGCTGCCTCGGTCGCACCGGCAAAATCTGCTGCTGTGCCGGCAGCATCCGCGCCGAGCTCTGACCCCAATCCACCAGCCGCGAAAGCTTCTGTTCATAACCCCGCGGCGAAATCGGCGAGTACCTTCACTCTGCTCATCCGTGCCGAGAAAACGTCATGGGTGTCGATTCTGGCGGACGGCAAACCCGTGGCGGAAGAAACTTTGATCGCTCCTGCACATACCTCCGTTCGCGCGACTCGAGAGATTTCAGTAAGAACGGGCAACGCCGCAGGGATCAGCTTCCTCCTGAACGGAAAAGAAATTCCAGCCCAAGGTGTCGATGGCGAAGTCAGACTGTACACCTTCGACGCTCAGGGAATGAAAGCATCTGCGGCGCAGCCCCCGAATTCTGTACGCTAAGCGCCATCGCACCTTCAATTAGAAAAGCTCCCGCGGACTAACTGCCAGCTAGCGGGAGCTTTCTCTTTCTGCGATTCTTAAGTGCCCGTCTTCGCTGCCTGCGCCCCTGAGGAAAAAATATCCGCGATCTTCGTTCCGACGGGCGATCCCAGCCCGGTACATGCATCCCATCCCGGACCGGCTGAATAGGCTCCGTTGTTACCGGAGGTGATGTCGTCGAAATCGCCTGAGACGTCGCCCGCCTGATAGAGCAAGGGATTCATGAAGCCAATCGGCTTTCCCACGCTCTGGTTGATCAGCGCAACCAATCCCGCCCACAGCGGAGCGACCGCGCTTGTCCCGCCAATTACGTCTGGCTGTCCATCGACGAGGGTAACGTAGCCGGTGGTTGGATCGGCATCGCCCGCCACATCGGGAACGCCTCGGCCAACATTTTGGCTTGGATCGGCAGACGGAGGCACGCCGGCCCCATTCTGCCAACTGGGAAGCGGAAACACGTCGCTGATTCCGCCTCCGGTTGCGCCTTCATCGCTCGCCAGTTCGTTCCAAACAGTTTCGCTGGTGACGGTGTTGCCTGAGGTCACAAGCTGGGTCCCTCCGCATGCCAGCACGTTCGGACTCGATGCCGGGAAATCGACGTGATTCGCTCCGTCGTTTACGCCATCAGTCGAGCCATCGTCTCCCGCGGCGACACAAACCGTTACTCCCATCGCCGCCGCGGATTGAAAGGCCTCGTCCATCGACGTCATTGCCTGCTGCGTCCACGAAGATTCCGGACCACCCCAGCTGATCGAAAGGACGGAGGGATTGTTCGTACTGTCATGCGCAGCCGTAGTAATCGCGTTCAGAAAACCGGCGTCCGTGTTTTCCGCGAAATACACGACAATGTTGGCCCCGGGCGCGATCGCTCCCGCCACTTCAATATCCAACGTCACTTCGCCATCGGGTCCACTCGGATCACCGGTCGGCTGGTTGCTCCCGTTCCCGACCGACACTGCCGACACGTTCGGGGTCTTCGCGAGGTTGAGTTGACTCCAGTAGTTGCTCAGATCGGTGGAGTTGTATCCTCCGCCTAACTCGATCAGCGCAATGCACTCTCCCGATCCGTCAACACCGGTGGGGTAGTCATAGAATGCGGCAACTTGCAGGGGCGTGTAAGACAAGTTCACGGCAGCGGCACGGACACCCCCCAGTCCCTGCCGCCTACGAAAATGCGGCTTGGCTTGCGGACGGTTGTCCAAACCAAATACTCCCTCCACCACATCCTGCAATTCCGCCGGCAACTGCACCGCCCCTGTGCGCCCGCGATATTTTCCACTCGGATGCTCGTAAGTTTTCAACTGCACGCCAAATGCCCCATTCATGGCAGCTACAGTGCCGGAGAGGATGATCGTCCGGCGCGCCGCACTTTTTTCCTTCACGATAAGTTTGTGTTCGCGCGCAAACGCCTCCACTCGCGCAATACTGTCAGCGTCGGCTCCGTGGCGCTGCTCGAAATCTTTGCGACTTAAAATCGTACGTTTCTCAACTGGCTTTGTGAATTCATCAGGGTTAACGATCGGCTTCTTCCCCGCGCGGGATCGCAAGCGTATGGTCACGTCGACCATTTCGTTAGGATTGGCTGGACCTATCTCTCGCGCTCCTTCCAGCGGAGCGCGCTCACTACCGGCAAGGGCAAAGTGCTTCTTCGGAGTAGACATGGTTCTCCTTTCTATCGGGCGATGCCGAATGTGGAGGAAATGCAGAGCAGCGTTATTGCGGGTGTTCGCGTGCGGAACTCCAGTCAGGGAAAGGGTTCAGCCCTCTGCGATCCTGCGGAATCAGTGCTGGCCCGTTAGATGCTGCCGAAGTTAGCACCAGCCCAACCAGAAAGCAACCGGTTCTTACGTCGTGTTACGAAAAACGAACAAGATGTCGGATCAGGTTATTGCAGCTCGAATCCTTGCGGGAGTGCAAATTACTGCACACATTCTGGATTTGAAAAAAAAATCTTCATCCATTGCTATTCCCCCCAGAACGGGCTACGATAGCGCCATTTCGCGGATGGCTAACAATCCTGCAGACAAGTCTTTCAAGCCTTCCGCGACTCTACCAGTTTGCAAAGGCGACCGAAATGTGCACCACGGGTTCCGGTCCCATGTCTATTGAATGTTAATTGAACTGTGCCTCACTGCCAGGACAGCGTGTATTTCTGATGGTCTCAACTGTTCTGACTCAGGCTTTGCTAACTCGTTCCCAGGAGGAACAATGAATAAGAAAAGAGAAGAGCATCCAGGAGCTACCTTCGGCCGGTTGCGGGCGATCGGGCTGTTTCTGGTCGTCGCCACACTCGTCGCAGGCGTAACCCTACCGGCATTCGCCGGACAGTTGATCTCGCACAACACTCCCAGCTATGTAACTTCGGCGCGCAATCTTGGCGCAGAAAATCCCTCGAAGATCATCGAAGTTAGCATCTGGCTGCAGCCTCACAACCGGAGCGGACTCGATCAGTTGGCGCACAATCTTTACGACAAGACCTCGCCCGAGTACCGTCACTGGTTGAAGAGCAGCGACATCGCTGCCCGTTTCGCCCCGACGGCCGAAGAAGCAAAAACCGTCCGCGAGTTTTTTGAATCGCACAACCTGAAGGTAGTCAATGTCGGACCCAACAACTTTTTCGTGAGAGCGCGAGGAACCGTCAGCGATGTACAAGCGGCGTTCCAGGTACAGATGAACAAGTATCAGGTGTTCGGGGAAACCCTGCGAGCCAACGACCGCGATCCCTATGTAGATGGCGACGCAGCAGCGCTTGTTCAGTCCATCGCCGGGCTGGACTCGGGCAAGTATACCCATCCCCTGGCGCAGCGTCCGACGATTCTCCCTAACGGCAAGACTGCTCCTGCTGCGAAACTCGATCCCAGCTCGAACACCTTCTTCTCCTCCGCTTGCTTCACGGGCGTGAAGACGGAAAATTTCAGCACCAACGGAACTTTCCCGGAAGCCACTTACAAGGGCAATGCCTACTACACCGACATATTCAGCCCGGGCTGCGCCTACACGCCTCCCGAAATTTACACCGCCTACAATCTGACCGGCCTGTACGCTGAGGGATACAGTGGCAAAGGGCAGACCATCGTTATCATCGACTGGTGCGGTTCGGTGACCATTCAGCAGGATGCGAACACGTTTTCGGCCCGGTTCGGCTTGCCTCTGCTGACTTCGTCAAACTTCAGCATCATCGAGACTCCAACACCGTCGACTTGCGCTGGACCAGATCCTGAAATCAATATTGACGTAGAGTGGGCACACGCCATTGCTCCGGCGGCCAACATTGATTTGGTGGTCCCGCCTTCGGCCAGCTTCCAGGACGTCGATCAGGGCGTTTTTTACGCCGTGAATTACGATCTGGGCAACGTCCTCTCCGGCAGCTACGGTTCGCCTGAATCGTTTACGCCACCTACGGTGCTGGCTACCGAGGATCTGATTTCAGAAATCGCGGCAATCTCCGGCATCTCTACTAACTTTTCTTCCGGCGATGACGGCGACTTTACAGCATTCGGAATTCCGGCCACCGTCAGCGCCCCCGCGGATTCACCCTATGCCACGGGCGTCGGCGGCGTCAGCCTGGCGCTCACGTCCACGAACGCCATCGCTTGGCAGGCAGGCTGGGGCACCGACGAAACCCTGCTGAATGACGAAGGAACACTTTTCAATCCTCCGCTCGCCTTCGGCTTCAATTTTGGCTCGGGAGGAGGTGCGAGTGGCTTCTTCTCGAAACCGTCGTTCCAGTCTGGATTGCCTGGGTCCGCGCGCCTGTTGCCTGATATCTCCTGGCTCGCCGACCCGTTTACCGGGGCCGTCATTTTCCTGAGTGAGGAGGGCGTAACGCCAGCGTGGTATGCCTTCGGTGGCACCAGCCTGGCCGCGCCGATGTTCTCGGGTCTTTGGGCCCTTGCCAATGAGGAGGCAGGTACGCCTCTAGGCCAGGCTGCTGCTTACGTATACA
Organism: Candidatus Sulfotelmatobacter sp.; assembly: GCA_036844925.1. Classification (GTDB taxonomy): domain Bacteria; phylum Acidobacteriota; class Terriglobia; order Terriglobales; family Acidobacteriaceae; genus Sulfotelmatobacter. The sequence continues at coordinate 72,308 of DAIUEW010000003.1, read as the reverse complement.
CCCTACCGTCGGAAACGATCTTCGATGTCGTTCCCCTCGGATCAACTCACAACGTGACTGCCACGATCAAAGAATCGAGCACCGTCACAAACACTTACACCGCGTCTGAGGTCATGGGAGGAGCAACACCTGCCGCGTTCTATACCGGCTTGTGGAACGTTAATTATTTCTCAGACTTGGTCTATGCGATTTCGTTCGGCACCGACTGCGCGTTGCTACCCGCCACCGATTTTGACGGAACACCGTGCAACACGCCAGAGGCGCTACAGACGGCTGTGGGTTGGGACAACGTAACCGGAGTGGGAACTCCGAACGCGCAAGCCTTCGCCGACGCGTTCAAATCCGTAAAGTAAAACGCAACCTGGGTTATTGCAACCTGGGTTATCGCAACCTCGTTATCAACCTCCACCGCCTTCGGGCGGTGGATTTTTTTGGTGTTTCAGCCCAGCGGCTCTAGTCTCCGACAAACACAACATAGGAGCAGTTCCACAATGCGGTCGGTAAACTCCCGCGCGATTGTGCGGTGAGAATGATGTTGTATTCTCCTGCGGTTCCACGGTCTATCTCGCGCAGCATCGTGGCTTGCGGCGCTTGTAGGGTTTGATGATCTTTCAGCGGCTCGATCAGCGCCAGCGTCGTCAAGAATTCATGCAGATCGGCTGTTCGGTGAGCCCCAGGGACTGCGAACGAAACTTCGGCCTCTTGCGAAGAGAAGTGCCACGCAAGCGACGCTGCCAAGTTCAGCGCACGTTCGTACGCCTGATCAGAAATCATTCCAGCCGCCGGATTGTCGAAGACTATGCATAACTTGCGCTCATCTTCCCGGCTGAATTCACGCACCTTCAACGAGCCTGACTTGGCCGTAGCCTTCCAATCAACATGGCGTGCCGAATCCTCGGGCATGTACTCGCGGAGACGATACAGGTCGGAACCGCGTCCGCGCACAAAACTCTCCCACTCCCCGGTTACCAGCGGCAGAATTTCAAACATCTCGTCAGGAGGTTCAACTGGCGGGTACACCAGAATCTCGCGCTGCAGAGCAACCTCCCGCGTTTTTGTGAGGAAGGCAAAGGGGAATCGCGTCGCTAAGCCAAAACTTGATTCGCAATATCGCCCGCGTCGCTCAAAGCGCAATTGCAGATCCGCCCGCAACTCGGCATTCGGCGGCAGATACGGGAAATAGGCCATGCCCTCGAATATTCCGGGCGGAAGAGGTTCGGCATTCACACGTCGCACTCGCCAGTCACGCACTCGCAACCACTGATTCTGCGGAGCACGGTTCAGCGGGAATGCGAAGGTAGTTCGTTCCCAACGCCATTGCCTGCGAATCTTCTTTCCTTTTTCCTTGCGCGCCGGAACCACACGAATCGAGAACGATGGGAGGAATCGCCGCGGATTATGCAGCACAATTTGTCCCATGACGGGGCGGCCGGCAAACACCTGCTCGGGGAGACGAACCTCCAGGTTCAATCGGCGCAGCACATATGCGGAAACTATTCCCGACACCAGGATCGCAGCCAGCATCGCCGCCACCACGATGTACAACAGATTATTTCCGGTATTCAGCGCCGCAATGCCGATCACCAGCGTGACTAGCACATATACGACTCCCGCCTTCGTGACTTCGTAATGAAATGTCCGCCGCAGACGCTCGATGGCGACGCGCCGTGCCAAATAAGGCACTGTAACCAATCCCACAAACGCCGCAATGAGGAGGGCTAGAGACGCCAAAATCACCGACACCCAAAGATTGCCCGCCTCGCCCGATGCCGTGGAAAGCAGCGCTGCGCCGAAAGCCAGCCCCAATCCGACAAGGGCGAGCAAAAACTTTACCCACACTTCTCCCGACCAGGATTGCAGCCACGTTACCGCGCCGCTCCCGCCCGCTGGAGCGAGGTCCGCAGAATGGTTATAAACGGAGGTCACCTGCTGGCAGCCTAGCATCGCTGAGGAGAACGATCAACGAGAACAGGGTTGCGGAGAAAGCCTTCGTAACCGGGGAAACCAGGTTCGAACAGTCCCCAGGAACACGACGCGCAGAAAAACTTGCTGGCGCTTGGAACTCCAGCCCTACTTCGACCCTTGTTTCGCCGCCGGCTTCAATCCGAAAATCTGCAGCTCTTTATAGGTCGCCACATAGACCTTTCCGTTTGCCACCACAGGAACTTGATTCAAGTCACCGCTGTAGTATGGCCAGGGACCGGTCACGTAGCGGAAAATCTGAGTCATACCGCCTACAGCTTCGGGGTTGAACGCGTGAAGCACAGTACTGGTCAACTTGGCAGAAACTGGACGGGACAGCGCCCAGATGATTGGATTCGAATTCCCATTCGACGACACGCTGGTGAAGAATCCTCCGCTCTGTCCCGTAACAATCGCATTCGACTGCGCGACTCGGGTGAGCGTCGCCTTGGGCGACGTTTGCAACTTCCACACTTCGACGTGGTTGCTTCCACTGCTCACCACCCGCGCCAGGCCGTCATTCGGATCGACAAAGTAGGATTCTCCGCACCAGCAGGGGCCGACTCCGTAGCTGCCGAGGACATTGTTCTTCGTGGTCGAATATCCTCCCAACTTGTCTTCGTTCATAAAGTACATAGTTCCGTACTTGCCGGCGGCGACGGCGAGGTGCGGCATCGATCCGGGTTGGTCAGGCAAAACCAGCACTCCGCCCGAACCGAAATCCGTGTCTCCCTCGTCGAGCGTGGCCTGGTTCGAGGGGGTGAACAAACCAACTACCGTCGTAAGATCCGACGATATCTTGACCACGCTTTCCTGAATGTTGCTAACACCATCGTAGGTGGTTCCAGCGTAATCGGAATTTCCCGTCACAAATAAAACATTGCCCGAGTCGTCTGCCGCCGGACCATACCCTGACATCCAGATTGACGACAAAAAGAAACTGTTCGGCGAAGTGGCTTGGATGTCGTTAACCCGGTTGGCAGAAAGCGGCGCCAGTGTGGACGCATTCCAACCCAGCAGCCAACCCCGTGAGAGGTTCGCTGAAAAATCGCAGAAGCTGCCAAATCCCGCGTAGATGTTGCCGTTGGCCATCAACAAACCGGGACGCTGACGCTGGTAAGTGGCATTGAAGGTAAAGGTGGTTCCGTCGGTAAGAGTATGGGATGCGCCGACAATCCTCGGAGTCATTTTGTCGGTGAGGTTGCCCAGGTCCAACGCGTGAAGGCGATAGGCCGGACCCGTGCTGTCCTGAGTGTAGGCAATCAAATAAAGCGTGTTGGTGCTGATATCGATCACCGGGGTCGAATTGATGCCAACGTTAGGGCCGTTGTTATTGCACCCAAGCGGCCAGCTCACCGGCGTACCGAGATGGTTGCTCACGAGCACAGTTCCAGCACTGGCGTCGATGGAGTAGACGGTGTCATTTGCCGTCACGATGTACACGACGTTGTGAACTCCCTGGTTATTCCCTGCCGTAACATTTACGCCTGGAACGATAAGAGGAACCCCATCCACTTCATCGTCGACCGGAACGGTAACCAGCAGGCCGAATGAAGTGCTCGTAACATTCGCCGGTGTCAACACGGTCTCGGTTGAATTCCAGCCGGTACGGTAGTTGTCGTTGTGATAAGTGGTTACGGCGGTTTGCGCCGTGGCGGTCGCGGTGATAGCTAGCACCACGATGAATCCAAGGCGGGAAATTCCGGCCAGCACACGGACGTGGGCGTCAAGACGAAGCGGCGTCATCGTTCCCCCAAAAAAGTGGCGCCTGATTCTAGGTCGTTCGCGAAGCCACAGTCAATTGGAAATAACGCCCGGAGATGGAAGACTCTAGCTTGTCAAGGGGGTTGACTTTAACTGTTTTAGTATTCAGCCAATTCTTTCATGGCGCGGAATAAATCGTTCGCCTGCGGCAGGATTGCGTCTTCGAGAATCGGCTGGTAGGCCACAAAAGTATCGGCGGCGGCCACGCGGCGCACCGGAGCATCCAGTTGATCGAACAGTTGATCGGCGATGCGAGCCGCGATCTCCGCGCCGTATCCCCAGCTCAACGTATCTTCGTAGGCGACGAGCGCGCGATTTGTTTTGGCAACCGAAGCCGCGATCGTCTCCCAATCAAACGGATTCAAACAACGTAGATCGACTAACTCCACTTTCACTCCGTGTTCGCGTTCGAGCTTCTGCGCCGCCTGAAGCGCGCGCGGCACCACCGCGCCGTAGGTAATCACGGTCAAGTCCGTTCCCGGCTGAACAATCCTGGCCTTGCCAAACGGAATCATGTATTCGGAGCCGGGATAGGGTGCGCGCCCATAAGTCTCACGATACAAACGCTTGTGTTCAAGAAAAAGCACCGGGTCGTCGCAGCGGATCGCGGTGCGCAGCAGTCCCGCAGCGTCCAGCGCATTCGAGGGAAACACTACGCGCAGTCCAGGAATATGCGTGAACGCGCTCTCGCCGCACTGCGAGTGGTAAATCGCGCCGCCGGTTAGATAACCGCCAATGGCAACTCGAATAACCACCGGGCAGGAAAACGCGTTATTCGAGCGCCAGCGGATTACCGACAGTTCGTCTCGAATCTGCATCATGGCTGGCCAGATGTAGTCGAAGAACTGAATCTCCACCACCGGCTTCAACCCGCGCGTTGCCATGCCAGTCGCGCGGCCCACGATAGAAGCCTCGGCCAAGGGTGAATTGAAGACACGGTCGTTGCCAAATTCACACTGCAAGCCGAAAGTGAGTTTAAAAACACCACCCTTCCCTTTTACCAGCTTGCGCTTTAAATATTCTTCGCGGCTGCAGTCCGCGACATCTTCGCCGAAAATCACCATGCGCTCGTCGCGCTTCATTTCATCGCGAAGGGTCAGGTTGATCAGGTCGGCCATGGTTTTTGCCGCCGGCTTTTTTCCATCGGCGGAATCGGAAGCGACCAACACCTGGGTATCGAACGCCGCAGACCTGGGGTCGAGGTCGGGAGAATACACAAACTGCTTCACACTCTCAGGAGCCGGTGGCAGGGCCTCGAGCGCCCGATCTACTGCGGCCTGTAGTTCTTCCTCGACTTTTCTCTCCAGGTCGTTGATGCCCTTCTCGTCGAGAATCCCTTCGCGCAGCAAAAACATTTGCGTGCGCGAAACCGGATCGCGTGCCGCATCCCGCTCGCGCTCGGAGTCGGGGCGGTACAAACGTTCGTCATCGGAGAGAGAATGCGAGTACGGGCGGATCACGTGGGCATGCACAAACGCAGGCCCGTGGCCCTGGCGGCAATACTGCGCGGCGCGTTGAAACGCCGCGTAACTTGCCAAGGGATCGGTGCCATCGACTTCTTCAAAATGAAAATTCGGAAAGCCCGAGACCAGCCTGGAAATACTCCCGCCTGCGGTCTGCACTTCCACCGGCACCGAAATTGCATATCCGTTGTCTTGCACGCAGAAAATCACGGGCAGCTTGCCGAGAGCGGATGCGTTCATCGCCTCCCAGAACTCACCTTCGCTAGTGGTGCCGTCGCCGAGCGAAACGTAAGAAATTTCGTCCCCGTGGAAGGTCACATCTTTGAACTGGCGATAATCGGGTGCCCCATTCTTCGCGTCCTTTGCGAAAAGTGGGATTTCCGCGGCCCGTGGATGCTGCGAAAAATAGCGTCCCGCTTCAGCGCATCCCACCGCCTGCAGAATCTGGGACCCCGTCGGCGACGATTGGGTCACGATATTCAGCCGCTTGTATCCCCAGTGCGATGGCATCTGGCGTCCGCCGGAGCTGGGATCATCGGCTGCTCCCACCGCCTGCAGAAACATCTCCAGCGGTTTCGCCCCCAACGCAAGGCACAACCCGCGGTCGCGATAGTAAGGATAGAACCAGTCGTAACCCGGCTTCAGGGTCATACCGGCAACCACACCGATGACCTCGTGCCCGGCTCCCGACATTTGAAAGAAGATTTTCTGCTGGCGCTTGAGCAGGATTTCCCGGTCGTCGATCCGCCGGGAGGTATACATGATGCGGTAGGCTTCTATCAACTGCTCGCGCGTGAGGCCCTCGTAGTTGCGCGACTTCTTGTCGCCATTGGCTACAACGGATAGCTTGGGGTCGGTTTTTGTTGTTACCATCCGGTTCCTTGAAGAGGACGAATGCGTTATGAATATCCCGGCTATTAAATAAGGTGCCGGGTATTACCGGGCAGGTTGCATTGTAAATCGGAATCGAAGATTGGAAAACTTCTAAGTTCTGAATCGCCCGCAGAACTGCCGCCTTGAACGCAGCTTTGGGCCATCCTCGATGCCGGTGTTCATCGCACCCAGCGTCTCACTATTAGAGATTGGAATCAGAATAAAAGATGCGTAACGATGTGTATTGAACGACGCACCGACAGGATCATTCAGTCGAATTCGAAGACTTCCTGCTCCGCCGGATTACTCCACACCGGGGCGAACGACTGGCGATGCAGCGGCGTCGGGCCATACTGCTGCAGAGCCGCCAGATGTTGCGGCGTGCTGTAGCCCTTGTGCGAAGCCAGGCCGTACTCCGGGAAGACGGCATCCCACTCGCACATCATGCGGTCGCGCTCGACTTTAGCCAGAATCGAAGCCGCCGCGATCGAGGCGGAAAGCGCGTCGCCGTGGATAATTGCTCGCTGCGGCAGTTCGCAATCCAGGCGCACGGCATCGATTAGCAAGTGATCCGCGGCGGGTTGCAATCGCATCACCGCCTCCCGCATAGCCAGCCGCGATGCCTGGTAGATATTGATCTGATCGATGCGCGCCGCATCCACCGCCGCCACTGCCCAGGCGACCGCGTGCTCGCGAATGCGTGGCGCCAGCAGTTCACGGCGCTCCGGCAAAAGCAGCTTGGAATCACGCAGTCCTCGAATGCGATAGCCGCGATCGAGAATCACCGCTGCCGCCACTACCGGGCCGAACAACGATCCGCGCCCCACCTCATCCACTCCCGCAACCAGGGCCGAGCCGGCCGCCCACGCGATTTTTTCATAACGGAGCGTGCAGCGCAGCCTTTTCAGCAGACGCAGCTTGGCTGCTGCTGGAGAAAGGGAAAACTCTGACGCAATCTTGGCGCTAACCGGCATTTAGAGGTGAGATGCCACCATCTTTACCTGTCTGCACGAACTTTCGCAAGTAGGAAAACTATTCGGTTCAAGAAGTTACGACTCGAAAATCAGCGGCGAGACCCGCGTCGACTCCTAAAGCCTCAAAGTTCTTACTTACCTCATCGTAACCATTACTTCGATTACGAACGTACATTGTCCGTCAGGACATGTACTGCTAAGTTGAAAGCGTGAAGGAAGGGATCCAACCGCCGCATCAGGAAGTTTCACAGGATGCTGCTATCGAGAAGTTGATTCACTTGGCGCTGCCGGTCCGCCTCATCCACATGCAGGACGGCGAGCGTGGCGGCCTTGAATTGGCTTGCACCTATGACATCCATCCGCGGGGGGCACGCCTGCTGAGCTGTCGCGACCTAAAGGTGGGGGATTTCGTCACGGTCGAACGTGGACGCACCAAGTCTGTTTGCCAAGTCGTGTGGACTGCCAATCCCGACTCCGAGCTTCGTGGTCAGTTCACGGTGGAATGCGTCGAGGGTAGCAGGATTCCGTGGGAAGAAGAGCTGCGACAAATGGAGGAGCAGTATCTGCCCGTAATTTCAGGCGGGGACGGCGGGCAGCCCGCGCTGAAGGCCTTCCGCAGACATGAGCAGAACCGGCGGCGCCGGCCGCGATATCAAGTGCAGGGCGGAGCGGATGTCGAGTTCGACGGACGATCCCACGTGGAAGGACGCCTGGAACAGATTTCCGAGTACGGCTGCCTCATCAGCGCCAGCAATCTCCCCGCGCCTGGAACTTCCCTGAGACTCGTGTTGAACATGTGCGACGTCACTGTGGCGTTGCGGGGACACGTAAGATACACAGCCGAAAACCACGCCATGGGTGTCGAGTTTCAGGAGATTCGGCAGGGCGACCGTCCTCTGCTGGACTATGTTCTGAATCAGTTGAAGAAACCTCGAAGGGACGACTTCGCAGACCTCGAGGTTATCACCGAAAACTTGACCGCGATCGCCGGCTAGATCGCCTCAAAGCCCGCCTCAAAGCTTCGGCGCGTCCGAGGTGGGACGCGCAAACGTCGCCAGGAAATGGTCAGCTGGGTTTCTCAACGTCGCGCAGGCGTGCCGCTTTGCCCTTCAGCCCACGCAGATAATACAGCTTAGCGCGGCGGACCTTGGACGACCGCAGCAGATCAATCTTGTCGATCACTTTGGAGTGAATGGGGAAAATGCGCTCCACGCCCTGGCCGAAACTGATCTTGCGCACAGTGAAGCTGGCCTGCGGTCCGTTGTCGCGCTTGATGACCACGCCTTCAAACGCCTGCAAGCGCTCCTTGTCGCCTTCTTTGATCTTGACATGAACGCGAACGGTATCGCCCGAGTTGAATTTGGGAATATCGGTGCGTTGGGTTTTTGCCAGCAATTTTTCGATGACCAGGTTCGACATGATAGTTAGCCCTTCCGAATTCTCAATCTAAAATCGTGATTTCGCTCTCAAAACTCAGTCGCGATCTTTGGCCCATCTTTTCTGATCGCGGCCAGAACCTTATTATCTTCCTCGCTCAGCGCCGCTCCCTCCAGCAAGTCAGGACGGTTGCGCAGAGTCTTTTCCAGTGCCTGTTGGCGGCGCCACCGTCGAATTTCCTCGTGGTTGCCAGACATCAACGCCTCTGGCACTGCCATCCCCCGAAACTCCGCAGGCCGCGTGTAATGCGGATAATCCAGCAATCCATTCGACCCGCAAGTCGAATCCGCACCCGAGCTTTTCGGCTTTGCGTCGCTCAGCTTCTCAATCGTAAACGATTCCTGTTGCGTTGACGCTTCGTTCCCCACTGCTCCGGGAAGCAACCGCATCAGTGCTTCGACAATTACGGCCGCGGCTATCTCGCCACCGCTCAGGACATAGTCGCCGATCGAAATCTCGCGATCGGCGAGGAACTCGGCTACCCGCTCATCCACGCCCTCGTATCGCCCGCAGACGAGGACGACGCGGTCGAGCACTGCCAACTCCGCTGCAACTTTCTGAGTAAACCTCCGCCCCTGCGCCGAAAGCAGAACTACCGATTGCTTCGCCCGCGCCGCGATGCGCTCCTCGCGAGCTGCAACCTCAAGCGATTCCAAACATTCAAAAAGCGGTTCCAGCTTCAGCACCATGCCTTCGCCGCCACCAAACGGACGGTCGTCTACGGTACGGTGACGATCATGAGTGAACTCCCGCAGATCGTGGACTTGAATTGTCGCCAGCCCTAACTCCTGAGCTCTTCGAGTAATGCCGTATTCCAACGGTCCGCGAAAAAAGTCCGGAAAGATGGTTACGATGTCGGCCTTCATCGCGGATCGGAAAGCTTCACCACAAAGGACACAGAGTACCCAGGGTACGCACAGGACTTCTCTCTATGATCCTCTGTGGTTATTTCTTTTTTCCTCTCGCTAGCTTCGACTGCTCTCGTTTCTCTTCCTCCGTCAGCGGAGCATTAACTTCCAGCAGACCTTCCGGCAAGTTCATTCGTACTTGCTTCCTCTCCACGTCGACGTTGTCGAGATACGCTTCTGCGAAAGGAACTTCAACCAACCTCGCTGCGGCGTCGCGTACGATCAACAAAGGCGCTTCGCCTGCTCCAAACTGTACATCCTCGATACGTCCAATCTCGCAGTCGCCATCGAGCACCGAACAACCTACGAGGTCGCTGACGAAATTCCAGCCAGCTTGAAGTTTCGCACGCTGGATGCGGGGCACCTGCAATTCGCAGCCAATCAGCGTTTCCGCTTCGGAGATCGAATCAACTCCCGCGAACTTCAGTACGAGCATGCCCTTGTGCGGCCAGATCTCCTCCACTTCCAACTCGCGACGATGCGCTTCGTGATTCCGCGGGAGTGCCAGCAACTTCATCCCGATCACGAATCTTCCGGGAATGTCGCTGAGAATCTCGCTCGCAACTTCGCCGCGCCGGCCCTGCGTTTTCACCACGCGGGCCAGCGTAATGAACTCATTTGTTTCAAGATCGCGAATGGTTCCCTGCTCGAAACTCAACGCCTGAAGGCGACCTCACGACCAGCATTTACGGTTACGCCTGAAGGCATATCCTCATACGAACCGAAAAACACTCGGAGACGATGCTCGCAGTTGGCTTGCTCAGTCGAGCACTTCCAGCGTGTATCGTTTCCGCGCTCGCACTCCCGCAGCGCTCAGCAGCGTGCGCAAGGCGCGTACGTTGCGTCCTTGCCGTCCGATGATTTTGCCGACATCATCTTCGGCCACTTCCAGTTCGAGCACATCGTCGTCGAGGTGGTCAACGAAAACCTCGTCGGGAGCGTCGACGATCCATTTCGCAATCTTCTCGATAAGAGTGCGAACGTTGGCGGTAGATTCAGGCATGCGAACTCCTAGGCAACAGAAGCCGCAGGAGCAGCCGCGGGCTTGGCGTAGAGCTTCCCGACACGCTCGGACATTTGCGCGCCCTTCGAAACCCAATAGTCGACGCGATCCCGCTTGAAATCGACAGTGGCGGGGTTAGTGCGAGGATTATAAGTTCCAACAACTTCCACCGGCCGTCCATTGCGTGCGCGCGCCTTCTCAATCACCACGATGCGGTAATGCGGTTGTTTGCGTGCACCCATGCGCGACAGTCGAATCATTAACACAGATATATATCCTTGTTCCGGAAGCGTCCGGCGAGGTCAAGACAAACATTTATTATGCCGGAGGTTAGGAGGATTTGCAACGACGGCGGGTGTGTTTCCCCCAATCAGTCAGACGTCACGACCGAAGTCGTGCATTCCCGTTTCTCCCGCCAGCATCTTTCCCTTCCCTGCTAGACTCAAATGTTTTGGAGGCAGCGCTTTGCAGGCAGTTTATATACTCTCCGCGGTACGCACACCGATTGGAAAGTTTGGAGGGGCTCTCGCTTCTCTAACCGCGGCCGACCTGGGAGTCGTCGCTGCGAAGGCTGCCATGGAACGCGCTGGAATCCAGCCGGATCAAGTCGAAGAAGCCATCTTCGGCAACGCGCGTCAAGCCGGCGGAGGGCCGAACCCGGCGCGCCAGATTTCCATTCGCAGCGGCGTGCCGCAGGAAGTGCCGGGGTTCACGGTGAATAAGGCTTGTGCGTCGGGTCTGAAGTCGATCGCGCTGGCGTATCAGGCGATTCTGCTCGGCGATGCGAGTTGCATTCTGGCGGGCGGCACGGAATCCATGTCGCGGCTTCCTTATTATCTCGAGGCGCGCTGGGGCTATCGGCTGGGCAACCAGGAATTGGTTGACGGCATGTATCGCGACGGATTTTTTTGTCCCATGGCAAAGATGGTGATGGGTGAGACTGCGGAAGTGCTGGCTGAGCATTATAGGATTTCGCGCGAGGAGCAGGATGAATATGCGCTGATATCGCAAACTCGCGCTGCACGCGCGATTGCGGCTGGGCGGTTTGACGCCGAAATAGTTCCGGTCGAGATTGAAGGCAAAAAGGGTGCAACCACTTTCTGCCGCGACGAACATCCGTTCCCGGACGCCAGCATGGAAAAGCTGGGTAAGCTGACTCCGGTATTTTCAAAGGCCGGGACAGTCACGGCAGGAAATTCCTCGGGAATCACCGACGGCGCGGCGGCCGTCGTTGTCGCGAACGAATCTTTCGTGAAAAAGAACAACCTGACGCCGCTGGCGCGGGTCTGCGCCGTCACGTCTGCTGGAGTGGATCCGTGCACGATGGGGATTGGGCCCGTCCCGGCTTTGCGCAAGCTGGAGGAGAAGCACAACCTCAGGCTGCACGATTTTGGATTGATCGAATTGAACGAGGCCTTCGCCGCCCAGGTGATCGCCTGTGATCGCGAACTGAACTTTAACCGCGACCGGCTCAACGTGAACGGCGGTGCGATCGCGATTGGGCATCCTATCGGCTGCACCGGCACACGAATCACGGTGACTTTGGTGCACGAGATGATGAAGCGCAACACGCGTCGCGGCGTAGCCACACTCTGCATCAGCGGCGGGATGGGGATGGCGTTGGCGCTGGAGAATGTGGTGTGAGGAGCGAACCGTCGTTTCGGTTGGCAACGGAACTCGATGCCGTCACGCTGCTGAAGTTCATGCAGCCTTACTAGGCTTTCGATGGCTACAGCTTCGACGAGCGAGCCTGCATGGCGTTGAGCACTTTGATGCGCGACGCCAATCTCGCCGCGTCTGGCTCATTTCTGGATGGCGCGGCAACCGTGGCATTGATCAGCAACCTCTCTCGATTCTCGTCCCTTTGGGACCAGCGCAAAGTTCTGTTATGCTTTTTTTCTTCCAGTCGCTCATGGAACCGCTCATAGCGGTCGTGGGAAAAAAGGGAGACCTACATGTTTCGATCCTATTCGTTTCGATCAGTCGCGCGTATTTGCAGCCTACCGGCGTTACTTCTGACCGGCAGCTTCGCGCTGGCACAGGAGTTTTCCGCGGATGTGGTGACCACGAAACCAGACAATACTCGCATGAGCAAGGTCTATGCGGGCAAGAACAAGGTTCGGTTCGAAGTGGCAGGTGGGAACGCTGCCATGGGACCGAGCGCAATCATCTTTGATGATGCGCGACGCACCTACACTGTCGTCATGACGGATCGTCGCATGTATATGGACGCGCCACCAATGATGGTTAAGCCGATCATCACCAATTACTGGCGGGTGCAGGACGTGAACGATGCCTGCTCGGATTGGAAGAAAACTGCCGAAGCTGCCGGAACGGACAAGAACTGGGGCAGTTGCACAAAGATAGGAAGTGACAATCTAAACGGACGGAGTACAGTGAAGTACGAGGGTGTCTCCAAGAAGGGCGAGAAGATGCATGTGTGGGTGGACACGAAATTGAACGTTGTCGTGAAGACAGACGAATCCTCGGGCGGATTTGAGCTGCGCAACATTCAGGAAGGGTCGCAGCCGGCGAGCCTGTTTGAAATTCCTGCGGGCTACACGAAGATGGCAATCCCACTCGGCCAGGCTGGCAATCCCGCCGGGGAGCGGCAGCCGCACTGACTCTCTGTTCGAACGGGCCGCGTTGACTCCCGCGAAACGCGGTCGCTATACTTTTCTCAGGCGCGCGATTTCAGGAGACGAAATGCCCCTTTCTGCGGTGGTCGTTGACGATGAGCAGCTCGCGCGCGATGAGCTCGCCTTCCTGCTCAAGAACACCGGCGACGTCAATGTGGTGGCGCAGGGGAAAAACGGTCTCGAAGCCATCAGCCTCATCAAAGAGCACAATCCCGATCTCATGTTTCTCGACGTCCAGATGCCCGGCCTCGACGGCTTTGGAGTGATCAAGAGGCTTCTCGATAAGAAGATCACACTGCCTAAGATTGTCTTCGCGACGGCTTATGATCAGTATGCGGTAAAGGCGTTCGAGGTCAACGCGGTGGATTATCTTCTCAAGCCTTTCGACAAAAAGCGCGTCGCGCAGTCGGTGCAGAGGGCCCGCGCACAGCAGGGGACGGAGGGCTTGCCGGCCGAAAAAATCGACAACCTCGTCCGCATGCTGCAGACGCCGAAGACCCAAAGCACGAAAATCTTGCTCAAAGCCGTCGGCCGAATGTTTCTGGTGGACCAGAAAGAAATTTGCTACGCCTCGATTGAGGATGGGGTAATCACGGTCGTGACTGCCGGAACGTCGAGCATGGAAGGACATTCAAACTGCCGGACCTTGGAAGAACTGCTCGCCAGCCTGGATCCAGGAATGTTTTGGCGGGCGCACCGGTCTTACCTGGTAAACATCAACCGGATTCGTGAGGTTGTGCCCTGGTTCAAGAGTTCTTATCAGTTGCGGATGGATGACAAGAAGCAAAGCGAAATTCCCGTCAGCCGCGCTCAAACCAAACGGCTGCGGGAATTGTTCGGACTCTGAGGCTCCCGCCTCTGCGGCGCAGCATCGGTTCTCCATCTGCCTGCCCTTATACAGGCTCGATCACGTCGGTTCGGTTTAAGAGGATCTTCAGGCGTGACAGTCGGAGGGCAGCTGAGACTTAGGCCACCCTCCGGGGTGGGGGAAGATCAAACCGCCATAGCTTCCAGACCAGTGCGGTCGCGAATGATCAGCGTGGCTCCTTCGATCCGGATCAACCTCTTCTTCTTGAGATTACTTAGCAACCGCGTGACCGTCTCACGCGAGGAGCCGATTCTCTGCGCCATTTCCTCGTGGGTCATGGCGGATCGCAAATGTCCTTCGTTTGATTCCTGCAGTCCCCGCGGAGCACATGACGCCAACAACAACCGGGCAAGTTTTCCTGACGAGGAGCGCGCCAGCACCAGATCATGGATGTCGCGATAGGCCCCCTGGAACTCGCGGCTGAGCCACATTGCGGCGTGCACTCCGACTTCACTCTCGTTCTGCAGAAGAGTCATGAAGTCCGTGCGACCGATAAAGTTTAACTGGCACGCCGAAGCGGTTTCGGCGGTCATTTCGTAATCCGTTCCGGAAATGGCAGCGCTTAAACCCAGCACTTCACCCGCTTCCGCCTGTTTTAGGATCAGCACCTTACCGTCTTTGGATGTGGTTGAAAGCTTTACTTTGCCGGAGCACAGTACAAATATGCCCCTCGATGTCTGCCCCTCCACGAAAAGCAGAGCCCCCTCTGGCATGACGGTGTGGTGGCTGATCATGTCTACGGACCTCATCACCGGGGTGGAGAAGCGGCAGAAAAAGCCTTCGCGACTTGCCTTGCAGCCCATGCAGCTCTCGATGATTTCGAGACCGTGGGGACTTCTCATGCCTGCCTCCGCTGTCGAAGTTTGCCGGCGTTCCCGATCCGAAAGGATCAGTTCCGGAGATTTCTGCCCCATTCCTTGAGAATTTTCGAGTAGGGACTTGGCGTGTGCCCGCGTGCCGTCCAGCGGGTTGCGCGCGGCGGAAATAACTTCCCATGCGGCACCAGTGTCGGAACGCCGTTCCCATTCGACTTTGCATGCAAACAGGTAAAGAAAATCATTCAAACTTGGGTTAGTACGACAACTAACGTAATCGCCCAATTGATCCGGCACCGTAACCAAACTAGAATCGGCTGGATCCTCGGGCCAAGCTTCATCAGGGTCGACTGCCGCACCTACCCATGCGTTACCTCCAAGAACTGTGTGCGCCTTGGAGAACGGCTTAGCCGGCTCCGGCACCAAGCGCACCAAACTATTCGGCGGAAAATTCCGAGCCACTAACACGGTTCACCCCTACTCCGGATGCGGCCAGATCCTGACGAGCGCACAACTCGTCGGTTCGCGTTCGGGAAGCCCCGCTCTCATTTCTGCCGGATACGAACGCTATTGCACTTGGCGTTCCAAAATGGCTCCGCCCTTGTGGGCGGTATAACTCCAAGCAAGAAGGGACGATCCCGCACGGATCACCACCCTTCGAACCCGGTGTCTGCCGACTATTCGGCAGGTCGGAGAAAGTTCGGCACCCAAGGCTCACACCGTTCTCCAGGTCTTTACTCGGGCCTCGGGCCTGAGTATTCCTCGCGCGTGATGCCCAGGCGCTTCATTTTCGACTGAAGGGTCGTGCGCTTTAGACCGAGCCGACGCGCGGCTCCCGTGGGTCCGGAGATAATCCCACGGGTCTCTCGCAGCACACGAATGATGGCTTCCCGCTCGCTCGCTTCCAAGGAGGGCTCTGCAGTGTCTGCGCTCTCGGCATGAAACTCAGCCAGGGGCGCTCGTAAGGCGGTTCCGTCTGTAAGAATGACGGATCGCTCAATGAAGTTTTCCAACTCTCGGACGTTGCCCGGCCAATGCCATTGCACGAGGGTGTTCATGGTTTCGCGGGGAATCGTCTCAATTGCATGATCCATACGGCTGGCAAATTTTCGAACAAAGTAGCGGATCAGCAGAGGAATGTCCTCGCGCCGCTCGCGCAGAGACGGAAGCCGAATCGGAAACACGTTCAAGCGATAGAACAGGTCACTGCGAAACTGTTTCTGCGCAATGCTCTTCGCCAAATCACGGTTGGTAGCTGCAATCAGGCGCAGGTCCACTTTGATTGTTCGCGTGCCTCCCAACCGTTCGAACTCATGGTCCTGCAGGACGCGAAGCAGCTTCGGTTGCATCTCGAGAGGAATTTCGCCGATCTCATCGAGGAAGAGTGTGCCCTGGTCGGCCAGTTCCAGCCGGCCGATCTTCTGAGTGACGGCACCTGTAAACGCTCCTTTCTCATGCCCGAACAATTCGCTTTCCAACAGACCGGTAGGAATCGCGGCACAATTCAAGCTAATAAAACTGCGGCCCTTACGCTTGCTTGTGCGATGGATGGCACGGGCCACAAGACCTTTCCCGGTGCCGGTTTCCCCCAGGATGAGCACTGTGGCATCGCTGGCAGAGATGATCGCGATCTGGTCAAGAACCTGCTTAAGAATGGGACTCTCCCCAATAATTTCTTCGAAATGAAGTCGAGTTCGGGGTTCCCCCTCCATGTAATGTCTTTCCTGTTTCAGCTGTTGTTTCAGCTGCTGGACCTCATGTGCGCTCCGTGCATTTTCCAGAGCGATCGCAAGTTGAGCCGCGACCTGGTTCAGAAGCGTGAGATCATCGGTATGAAACGCGTCCGTCCGAGTGCTGCCGAGAACCAGAACTCCCAGCGGCCCTTTGGGCCGAAGCAGTGGCACGCAACATAGAGACTTGAGTCCTTCGGAGGTCAGGCCCGCAGCGATCCGGGGGTCAAGCGCTTGCAGCGCAGCTCCGCTGAAGATCAGAGACGAACGCTCCTGCAAAGCCTTACCTCCCGGTCCCTTGGCGGTATGGATTTCGTCGCCGACGCCCAGATTTCTTCCCAGAGGGAAATCGATCGCCTGCGGAAGCAACTGCCCGGTCTTTTCGTCGTGCAGCGCAAGGGCCGCATACTCCTGCCGCAAAACCCGGCGCAGATGGGCTGAGATCTGAGGAAAGATCTGCGGCATTTCCCATCTGGAGGCGAATAAGCGGCTTACCTGCATCAGCACCTCATGCCTTTTTTTCTCCTGTCGCAGCCTCTCGGAAACGCCTCGCAGCGATTCTTCGAGCTTCTTTTGTTCCGTGACCTCAACCACCACTCCGCCGATTTGAGTAACTTTGCCCTTCGCATCCTTGATGGGAATGAAATGCAACTTCCAGTGGCCGGCTTCGGTCCGGGTGGGCAGCATGGAGCTGATTTCGAGGTCCAAGATGGGTTGCCCTGTTGCGAGCACATGCTGGAACTGCGGCTCGACCAGCTCGGCAAGATCACCCAGCACCTCGCGGACGCTCTTTCCCAAATGCTCTTCGGCGGGTACGCCATTCATATCCGCCAGCGTTTGGTTGACCGCGAGATAGCGGAAGTCCGTATCTAAAATGCCAAAGCCCACCTTGGACGCGCTTAAGTAGGCGGTCCATAAGTGGTCCGACTGGGCGAGAGCTTCGAATGAAACGAGATTGCCGAGGGAGGAACTTTCGGAGTCCGTCGCGACTAAGGGGGCTAAAGCGCGAAAGAGATCAGCCAGTTCACGGCCACGAGAGTCGAGCCGTGCGTGAGAGGGGCGAGCATCCGGCTCCGAGCCCGGAGCGCACAAAAGGTACACTGCAACTAACTCCTGGCGGCCGCTCCCCCTCAAAAGCGGGCCGCAAACTTGGTCAGAATGATTAAATTATAAGCACCATATCTCGAGGGGATAGTTTGTTTCCTTTCGCATGTTCGGTTTTACGAACAGACTCTTCCCAAGATGGGAGCGGCGCGGGCGCTCTGCACTCCTTGCAACGTTGGGCGGGCCGTTGAAACGCTACGCTTACAGACAGCCATGAAGACCGTTATCGCTCGGGCCCGTGAAAGCTCGTCTGCCCCTCCTTAGTCCCTGGGGCTCAAGATCAAGCGGATCTCTTTGAGCAAAGTGAGCAAAGCTTGGTCGCCGGGTGGGTCAAGAACGTTTATTGCTCCCAGCTCGCGCGCCAATGCCCGGGTACCGTTATCCGCCGACGCAATAATGAAGATGGTCGGAATGTGACGCCCGGCAGCTACCAAATGACTCTGAAGCTGAAGTCCGCTCATACCCGGCGGTTGCACATCGACAACGAGGCACACCGTGTTGGGCAATTGATCGGACTGAATGAACTCCTCCGCCGATGGGAAAACCAGGACGCTACGGTCTGCTGAGCCGACGAGCCTCGCCACCGCCCAACCCACTGAGTCATCGTTATCGATGATCGCTACGAGGGGAAACTTCGGCAAACCACCTCCCACCACTCAGGTCAAGAGTAAATGGGGGCGGCGGCCAAATCTATTGTGCGTTGGTAGAGATGCCTTTACTTTCGTAAAGGCGGGCTTAACGAAGGTTGGTCGCTTTGAGCTTTATCGTTTTTGACTTTTATCGCTTCGAACCGGGAATACCAAGCTTCTCCGCCATCCTCACCAACTCCGGTAGTGATTCCGCACTCATCTTCTTCATCAGCTGGCTGCGATGAACCTTTACCGTGGCTTCGGTGGTTCCGAGTTCAGCGGCTATTTGTTTATTGAGCAGGCCGGAAACCACCCGGGGCAGCACCTCGCGCTCGCGCGGAGTGAGCGATTTCAGGCGCTCCCGGAGCATTGCGGCCTCCGCCTCCCGTTGTCGCCTGGCGCGGTCACTATCCAACGCCTCGTGAATCGCATCCAGCAGATCCTGGTCGCCGAAGGGCTTGGTCAGGAATTCGACGGCTCCCGCTTTCATTGCCCGTACCGACATGCGGATATCGCCGTGGCCGGTGATAAAGATGATTGGAATGTGGATATTGGCCTCAGCCAACTCACGCTGAAGATCGAGTCCGCTTTTCCCGCGTAGCCTGACGTCAAGGACCAGGCAACTCGGCGCATCCGGTCGCTCCCCTTGCAAGAATTCGTGTGACGAGCTGAAAAGCTCGACCTGTAAACCCACCGAGCGGATCAAGCTCTTGAGTGCATCGCGGATCGAGGCATCGTCATCGACGACGAAAACGATACTAGACGGCTCGCTCATCTGACGCGTCTGCCTTTGGCATAGTGAATTGAAAAACTGCTCCCTGGGAAGACCCCGCAGTAAACCACAAACGGCCGCCATGAGCCTCGACAATGGAGCGGCTAACCGATAGTCCCATACCGATACCTTCGCGCTTAGTGGTGAAGAATGGTTCAAAGATGTGGTCTGCTTGCTCCGGATCGACCCCCACTCCCGAATCATGAACCTGGATCAGCATGCCCTCCGGGTGCTTTGCCGACTTGATGAGCAACTCCCGCGGCCGATTCGTAATCGTGCTCATCGCATTGATGCCATTCAAAATCAGGTTCAATATGACCTGCTGCAATTGAACGCGATCGCCGAGCACAGCGGGAGCATCCGGCGCCAGATCTGTCTGAACCACAACCCCGCCCCGCAGAAGTTCGTTGCCGGCCAGAATCAGCACTTCCCGGATGATCGCATTCACATCAAGTCGCTCCATGTGAGGTGGCACCTTTTGCAGCAGTGCGCGAATTCTCGCGATCACGTTGCTGGCTCGATTCGCTTCCCGGACGGTCCTGTCGATCGCTTCCCGAGTCTCCTCCAGATTGGGCGGTTGCCCAGCCAACCAGCGCTGTGCGGCACTGCCATTCGTGACCACAGCCCCGAGCGGCTGGTTGACCTCATGGGCAATAGTGGCAGCCAATTCTCCCATCGCAGCCATGCGGGTGACGCGGGCGAGATCCGCCTGCGCTTCCTGCAATGCCGCCTCCGTGCGCCTTTGCTCCGTTATGTCTTTCCCTATGCCAAGACTGGTGCCGTTGGAAAGTCGAACGAGGCCAGCGGCCACGTCTATGACCCGCCCATCCCTCGCCCTCACTTTGAGGTCGATCGACTCGCCAGTTGACGCTGCAACGACATCCCGAACCATTTGGCGATACTGCGGATCAGGGAAAAGCTCGGTATATAGGTTGAGATTTTGCTCACGTATTTCTTCCAGCGTCCAACCGATCGTGCGCTCCCATTCAGGATTGACCAGCTCCAGGCGGCCATCCTGGCCCATGAAACTTATCATCATGGGGATATCCTCGAATATTTTCTGGAAAATCTCCTTCTGCCTTCTCAATTCATCTTCGGCGCGCTTTCGGTCCTCGATGTCAATAACGGAGCCGTACCACTTGACGATGTTGCCGGCCTCGTCGCGTAGCGGCACTTTTCGATGAAGGGTCAGGCGATATTCTCCGTCAGCACGCCGAAGTCGTGCTTCAGCCTCAAAGGTTTGCCGGTGGCCAACGATGTTTGCCACTTGTCCACGAGCTGCGCAAGGTCGTCGGGATGAATGACGCTGGTCCAGCGCCATCCCAGAAGGTCATCCAAAGAAACGCCCAGGTATTCCAGCCAGCGTTTATTGAAGAAATCCAAATATCCGTCAGGACGGGCGCTGTGTATCATCGCGGGAGTTGTGTCGATCACGAGGCGGAGGTGCTCTTCACTTCGGCGTACGGTCTCCTCGGCCCGCTCGCGCTCGGCAATTTCCTTTCTCAGCGCTTGGTTGGCCGCTTCCAGCTGCGAGGTGCGTTCCGCGACCCGACGCTCCAACTCCTGATTGAGCCGCTGAATTTCGGCGCTCGCCCGCCTGTCCACGGACGATGTGATGACGGCGGCCACGAGCACAATCAAGGTCACCATGACAACTCCAGAGTTGCCAATGGGGGAGACGCTCACGGCGTGGGATAGGTCCGGAGGCGGGGCGGGGATGAAACTTGCGGCGGCCATGCCGGTGTAATGCATCGTGGAGATCGCGATTCCCATCACCGTTGCGCTGCCAAGCCTGCTCCCTATACTCCACCTCGTCTCCTCGCGTAGACCGAACGCCATCAGCAGCCCAATTAGAGAGAACAAGATTGCAAGCAAGATGGAGCACGTCACCAGAAGTGGAGAAAACCGAGTGACGGCAGGCATTCTCATTGCGGCCATGAGGAGGTAGTGAATGCCGGCGATGCCGCCGCCCATGATGACGCTGCCGGCCAGGGCCTCAGCGGCACTCATTTTCTGGCGGCTCGCCACATAGAGCGCGACCGCGGACGCAAAGATAGCCACCATGAGCGCTGCCAGAGCCGTCGGCCAGTGATACTGGACGGGCACTGGCAGGCGGAAAGCTATCATCCCCTTGAAGTGCATCTCCCAGATTCCGAGGCCCATCGCAACGGCGCCACCGCTCAACCAAACCAGGCGAACCCGGCCCATTGCGGCGGTTACGCGCCCCGCAAGGTCAAGTGCGGCATAGGACGCGGCGATGGCGATCAACACCGAGCGCGCCACTTCGCCGTAGTCGTAAAACCCGGGGAGCCCCGCGTTTGCAGAGATCATCACAACGGATCCCTCGCCGCTTTTGCTAGCCTCAAAACTTGTAGGCCGAACCAGAAGTTCTGAAATACTATGGCCCGAAATCCATGACCCGCCCGAAATCTGATACCAGGGGAACTGAAGCGTCTAACAGTGTACGCCCTCAGGTCAAACCCGGCACACGATGTTGCGATCCAAAGAATTAAGAATGAGTACAGATGAGTCCATTGCAAGGGGGGCGCAGGACAATTGTCGCTGGCCTCATAGATGTCGGCCACGCCAGCGTATAATTTTCACGTGGCACGCGGCTGGGAGAGTAAGTCGGTTGAACTGCAACAGGACGATACCCGGTTCACGGAAGAACCGAAGCGAACCCTGAGCCTCGAACAAAGAAAAATCGAATCCCACAAAGAAGGTTTGAAGCTCTCCCGTAGCCGGATTCTGGCGCAGCTCCAGTCTGCAACAAATCCTCGGTACTGTCAGATTCTGGAGCAGGCTCTCGCCGAGGTCGACGAACAGATCGTTCAACTGGGGTGAATCAAGGCTTACCCACCCACCTAGGCTACCTTGGCTGCGTTACCTGGGTCGCGAACCTGAGTGCATCGAGCACGCCGTATTCCTGCCGTATAATGCGTTATCCCCATGAAAGCTTACGTTTACGTCTCGCTCAAGAAGAGTGTCCTCGATCCCCAAGGCAAAACGATCCAGGGCGCGTTGAAAAAGATGGGTTACAAAGGCCTCGAGGACGTTCGCCAGGGAAAGTATTTCGAACTTACTCTCGACGGCGGACTGAACCGGGAAGAAGCGCAAAACGAAGTCGAGCGGATTGCTCGCGAAGTTCTTACCAACCCGGTCATCGAAGAGTTCCGTTGTTCTCTCGCGGACTGAGTTCTGGAGTCCTCTCATGTGTGGCATTGTTGGCTATGTCGGCAAGAAGCAGGTAGTTCCGATTATCATCGAGGGTTTAAGGCGACTCGAATACCGCGGCTATGACTCGGCTGGAATTGCGGTTGCCGGCAATGGCGATGGCCTGCAGTTGCGACGCGCCGAAGGCAAGCTGCGCAACTTGGAAGAAGCAATTCGCCTCAAACCCCTGGAGGGCAGCTATGGCATCGGCCACACTCGCTGGGCCACCCACGGGCGTCCCACCGAAGAAAACGCTCATCCCCACCGCGACTGTACGGGAAAAATTGTCGTCGTACACAACGGCATCGTCGAGAATTATCTCAGCCTCAAGAAAAAGCTGATCGAAGAAGGCCATGCGTTCTCGACCGAAACCGATACCGAAGTCATCGCTCACCTGATTGAAAAACACCGTTTCAAAACCGGCAACGGCCACCACCCCACCCTGGAAGAAGCCGTCCGCCGGACAGTGAAGGAACTTACCGGAGTCTTCGCGATGGCGGTGATGTCGGTCGACGATCCTAATAAGATCGTAGCTGCCCGCAACGGCCCTCCGCTCGTGGTTGGCCTGGGCAACGACGAGTATTTTGTCGCTTCCGACGTGCCGGCGATCCTCTATCACACGCGCGACATCTTTTTTCTTGCGGATGGCGATCTGGCCGTGGTTACCCTTTCGGGCGTGCAGCTGACGGACTTTGACGGAAGGCCCATTCGGCGCCAGGTGCAGCACGTGACCTGGGATCCGATCATGGCGGAAAAGGGCGGCTTCAAGCACTTCATGCTCAAAGAAATTTATGAGCAGCCCCGCGCCGTCCGCGACACCACCCTGGGACGCATTTCGCTCGACACGGGCCACATCTTTCTCGATGAAATGCAAATCAGCGACGACGAATTCCGTGCCGCGAAAAAGATCAACATCGTGGCCTGCGGAACCAGTTGGCATGCCGGGCAAGCCGGCAAGTTCATGATTGAGGGTCTCTCCCGCGTGCCGGTCGAGGTCGATTACGCCAGCGAGTGGCGATACCGCGATCCCATCGTCAATCCTGAAACGATCACACTGGTGATCTCGCAATCCGGCGAAA
Source organism: Candidatus Sulfotelmatobacter sp. (assembly GCA_036844925.1). GTDB lineage: Bacteria > Acidobacteriota > Terriglobia > Terriglobales > Acidobacteriaceae > Sulfotelmatobacter. Next base: position 49,075 of record DAIUEW010000003.1, on the reverse strand, counting down.
CCGCCGATACCATCGCCGCCCAACGCGAGGCCAAGGCGAAAGGCTCGAAGACTCTGGCGATTTGCAATGTCGTTGGCTCGATGATCACCCGCGAAGCCGCCGGAACTATCTACACTCACGCCGGACCCGAGATCGGCGTGGCCTCGACCAAAGCGTTCACCGGCCAACTCACCGCCCTTTATCTCTTCGCTCTTTATGTCGCGCAGGTGCGAGGCGCCATGACGGCCGAACAAACTCGCAAAGCCGCCGAGGAGCTTACTCTCATTCCCGGCAAGCTTGAGAACATTCTGACTCACGACGAAAAATGCGAAGAACTGGCCAAGCGATTCCAGCGTGCGCAGGATTTTCTTTTTCTTGGCCGCGGCATTCACTATCCCATCGCCCTGGAAGGCGCCCTGAAGCTGAAAGAAATCTCCTACATCCACGCCGAGGGATATCCGGCTGGCGAAATGAAGCATGGTCCCAACGCGCTAATCGACGAAAATCTACCGGTCGTTATCGTCGCCACGCGGGACGCAAACAATCCCGATTCGATGGTGCGTTACGAGAAGACGATGTCAAACCTGAAGGAAGTAAAGGCGCGCTCCGGTGTCGTCATCGCGCTGGCCACCGAAGGCGACGAAGAAATCAAAGAAGCTGCTGATTACATCCTCTATGTTCCCGCCGCTCCAGAAGAACTTTCACCCATCCTGGAAATTGTTCCGCTGCAGTTGCTGGCTTATCACATCGCGGTGCGCCGCGGCTGCGATGTGGATCAACCGAGGAACTTGGCCAAGTCGGTCACTGTGGAGTAGCAATTTGATGGGCTTTTGGGTGGCGCAGCGCTTCCAGCGCTGCGGTTCACGCACTCAAACTCGCCGGCTTTAGCCGCTGAGGGACCTGTATCCATCACGAATCCCGCCAAGTCCGCCCAAGTCCTCAGCGGCTTCGATATCGGTTTGGCAAAAATCATCACCTTTGAATAGCAACGTCTCGCCCTTCTCCTTCGCCAGCGCATAGGCGAAGCAGTCGCCAAAATTGAGGCCCGCGCGATGGCGGCCTTTGCCAAAATCGCGATACGCTTGGCGAGCGATCTCGGCTTGCCGTAGCGTCACTGACTCAATGACGATCTCCGCTTCCCGGAAAAAATCGTCGAAGCGACGGCTGGCTATCGGGTCACGGCTGCTGTCGATCACAATGGCAGCCTCCACATAACTAACCGCAGAAATGCCACACGCTTCGGCCCGGTCCAGCGCCCGCACCATCGCCGGCGCCTCCGGTTCGGCTCGCAGAATGGCGATGACGGCCGAGGAATCCAGGATCACTTGGGTAGCCCTTTCTCGTCATATAACATTTCCCCATGATCGATGGAACGGTAAGGCTCCTTCAGATGAGCAGCGCATTCCCTGCCGATCTTCAGCAGCCTCTCCGCCAACCCGCCGTTCTTGGCTTCGCGCACCCGTTCCAGCCTCTCTCGGACCGCCTTGTCTACTGCTGCCGTCATGCTCTCGCCTGTCAGCCTCGCCAACTCGCGCACCAAGCGATGGGTTTTCTCGTTCTTGATATTTAAGCTCATGTCTACCCTTCTACCATATCTTTTATACCATTCTACCATACCGCCTCGTGACCCCCGAATCCGCCCAGGACATTTATCTATAACTCGGAATTGACCGCGGATGATTGCGAGAAGATCAAGGATCACCAAGTTTGGGAGAAAGGAAAATTCCAGTGGAAGGTTGACTGGTAAGAGCAAACCCGCCCTGGAATCAATTCGGCATTGACCGCCGCACACCACCGCTGCAGACAAGGCAATCTCTGCTAACCTCTTAAACAGTTAGCCGTCTCTGAGTTACGTAGTCGTGTGTCTGGAACTCTTTGTCGAAGGAATAAATGCCCTCCATGAAGCAAGCTTCCGCTCTCGCTCTGCTCTTGATTTGTGCCGGCGCACTCTTTGCTCAGACCGCCAGCACGCAGCAAACATTTTCGCTGATTCCGGGACTCGACAGGAGTCTGATGGATACAACCGCTGACCCGTGCGTCGATTTTTATCAATACGCATGTGGCAACTGGAGCAAGCTGCATCCGATTCCGAACGATTCCCCGTACTCCGACCAGTTCTACAACCTGGACCAATACAACCGTCAGGTGCTGCACGGGATTCTCGAGAAGGCTTCGGCGGACGATGCGTCGCGCGACGCAACCAGTCAGAAGATTGGTGACTATTACGCAAGTTGCATGGATGAAGCGGCGATCCAGCGGAAAGGGTTGTCCCCGCTGCAGCCGGAGCTCGATCGCATCAACGCGCTTAGCAGCAAGGATCAGTTGCCGGATCTGCTGGCGCACTTTCAGCTGATCAATGTGAATGCGTTTCTGGGATTTGGATCGCAGCAGGATTTCAAAGATGCGACCCGATCCATCGCGGCCGCCAGCCAAAACGGACTCGGGCTTCCGGAGAAGGACTACTACTTACGCACGGGCCCCAAAGACGAAGAGATTCGCACACAGTATGTGCAACACGTCACCAATGTGCTCAAGCTCCTTGGATCCAGCGAGACCCAAGCGGCGGCGGACGCAGCGGCGATTATGAAGCTGGAAACGGCGCTGGCGAAAGTGTCGCTTGACGTCACGTCGCAGCGCGACCCGCACAATGTCTATCACATAATGCCGAACAAGGACCTGCAGGCGCTGACACCGGTCTTCAATTGGGAGCGTTTTTATTCTGCGAGCGGATCGCCCGGGTTTGCGGAGATCAATGTCGCGGAGCCGGAGTTTTTCAAGGGGATGAACCAGGTCATCAGCCAGACGGATCTTCCGACGATTAAAGCGTACTTGCGTTGGCAACTAGTCAGTTCGATTGCAGGTACGGTTTTTCCCAAGGCGTTGGATGAGGAGAAATTTGATTTTGGCGGACGCAAACTGGCAGGCATTCCCGAGCAGGAGCCGCGCTGGAAGCGGTGCGTGCAGAGCACAGACGGATCCCTGCCGGAAGCGTTAGGCAAAGCTTATGTCGACCAGCAGTTTCCCGGAGCGAGCAAGGAAAAGGCAGTGCTGATGATTCGAGACGTCGAAGCCGCCATGGATCGCGACATCGATTCGCTGGACTGGATGAGTGCGGCCACGAAAGCACGCGCCAAAGAGAAGCTTCACCTGATCGCAAATAAAGTTGGCTATCCCGATAAGTGGCGCGACTACTCGAAGCTGGAGATCGTTCGCGACGACGCGTTTGGAAACAATATAAGGGCAGCGGAGTTTGAGTCGCGACGGCAGCTGGCAAAGATCGGGAAGCCAGTGGATCGGCAAGAGTGGCTTATGTCGCCTCCCACCGTGAACGCCTACTACAACCCCAGTATGAATGACATCAACTTCCCTGCCGGAGTGTTGCAACTTGCCTTTTTCGATGCCGCCCAGCCCGATGCCCTGAACTACGGGCACATTGGATTGTTCATGGCACACGAAATTACACATGGGTTTGACGATCAGGGACGGCAGTTCGACGGACATGGAAATCTGGAAGACTGGTGGACCAAGGAAGATGGCGACAAGTTCACGCAGAAGGAGCAGTGCATTGTCGACGAGTACGCGCAATTCAGCGTAGGAGACACCAAGCTGAACGGCAAGCTCACCCTCGGTGAGAACACTGCGGACAACGGCGGGCTGCGGCTAGCTTATATGGCATTCCTGGCGCGAGCGGCGCAAGAGGGAATCGATCTCGACAAAAAATCTGGGGAAGGTTATACCCCGGTGCAAGAAATGTTCGTGGGATTCACCCAGGACTGGTGTGCGCAATGGCGCCCCGAAGTGGAGCGGCTTGTGGCGACGACCGATCCGCATTCTCCAGACCGCTTTCGGGCGAACGGCGTGCTAGTGAATATGCCCGAGTTCGGCAAGGCATTCGGCTGTAGAGTGGGACAGCCGATGGCGCCGCCGAAGACGTGCCGAGTTTGGTAGGAATCGACGGTGGTCTGGAGCCCCAACTTCCGGCGTCACCGATGAGAATTATTTGATCATTTATCAGCGGCCGCCATCAGGCCGCTGACGCCGCTGAGAAGTTTCTCCGCTGCTTCTCCTGGATCGTCGGTGGCAAAATTCTCGTCCAAAATAAGCAGTCCGACCGACGGATCAATTTCTTCCAGAGCTTTGCGAATCGGTTTGCCGTGCACGGATTGGATGCGCGCGGAAACCACCACCAATTTTGCCTTGGTTGCCTTGAGCAGGATTTGGGCGTCGTCGATCGACGTAGTAGTCAAGGCGTTGTATCCGGCACTGCACAGCACTTCTCTCAGGAACGTGCACACATCGGTGGAGGCGTAGACGCAGAGCAGCCGCTGCCTTGAGTCCCCAGTCTTTCCCCGCGAATATCGCGATCCTAAATAGGCGGCGGTGATCGCTTCTTCGATCGAATCGTAGACTTCAAATTGCGCGAGCAGGTTGGTCAGTTGAAGCACCTTGTAGACCTTGGGGGGCACGCCGGTGAGTTTGACGTCTCCACCTTTTGATCTCGCGGCCTGCACCAGGCGCATCATCGCACCTAATCCGCTGCTGTCGACGAACTCCACTTGATCGAGTTGCAGCACCACGTCGCCGTACTTTTCGATGGCGTCCGCAACGCGTGCGTGAAGCGTAAAGACTTCATTTCCCGCGACGATCCGCCCGTGACACTGCATGAGCAGGACATCACCGACAGGGCGGCTCTCGAGTCGCAACTGCATCACGCCTCCTCACTTTGGATTATGACTGAACCGCGACTACGTCGGCCCCCGGCGCGTTCCGCTCGGCTCCGCTTTCAGACGATGCGGCGGGGCGGGACCGTTTTACGGTGCGCGAATCTTACTTCGGTAAAGCTCGCAAGTCAATGAGAGCGGGTTGGACGAGCCGTGAGCACTGTCCTCAGCCGCGACAAAACCACCGCCAACCCTGCGATGGCAATTGCCCAAATGGTGAAGGCTGCCTTCACTACCCACGCCGGCGCCGCGCCCACTCTTCGCAGCAAAAATGGAAGGAAATTCCAGGTCGTGATGTGAACATAATCCCAGGGATCTTGCGTCATGGATTCGTTGTTCAATCCCCACGCCTCCATTTTCCCCAGAGCAAACGCAGCGATGTTCTTGAAGCGCAGGGCGATCACGAACGTGGGATGGCCCAGCGTCTCCATCTGATAAATTTCGAGCGGAAGCCAGAACGCGAGCGATGCAAGCTGGATGACCAAGCTGATAGCGATCAATACCATTCCAAGGCGCCAAATCCCCCTGCCCAAACTTTCGCGATAGCGCAACAACAATGGCACGGCGAGCAGAGCCGCCAGTTCCGCCGAGGTCGAAACATAACGATCGCCCCAGGCATGGTCGCCCGTCCAGTACGTGTAGCGCGCGTAAAAAGCGATGTAGCCGAATAGCAGCAGAAGAGAAGTCACGGCATAGGCGCGGACTTCCGGGAGGAGACGTCTCCACAGCAGCACAAGGACTAGCAGAGCAAGTACGAGCATTGGGTCAAAAAGGAAAATTGATTTCTCGGGCTTGAAGAGCGCACCTAAAAAGCCCTCGTGAAATGGAGTGCTCCACGGAAAGTTGGGGGGCAGCGTCGGGTCGTTAAGACGCTGCTCTTTCGCGAAAATCGGAATGTAGGTGCTGGTGAACGACCCGAAGCGGTAGAAGTTGTAGAGACGCTCGGCGAGCAGAAAGAACGCGTAAACGGGCGCGGCGATCTTGCAATAAGCCAGCAGGCGCTGCCACAGCGCACGACCCCGCACCTGCCCGAACCAGAGCACGGCCAACAAGAAGACACCCCCTGCTGCCAGGTCGAGGCCGGTGGTCAAACGAGTCAGCAGGTTAAGGCCAAGCGCGGCCGAGCCGATCAAGAGCACGCGGCGCCCGCCCGTGCTCAACCATTCATATTGGAAGGAAAACCCCACCAGAGTCAGAAGCATGATGTAGTTGTTCTCCATCATGTTCTGGGTATAGTGGAGGTGCGTGGTGCAGAACAGCAATGCCAGCACGCCTGCTACGGATTCTTTCACGCTGAAATTCAACTGCCCGAGCAGACGGAACACGATCAACGCAGTCAGGACGTTGATTAGAATGTTCGTGCTGTAGGTAACGATAATGCTGCGCACCGCGGGGTCTTCCTCATATCCGGAAAATATGTGCCAGTGCCCGATCCACGTGGCGATCAGATCGGCGGGTAGCATGAGTAAAGACTGTCCAATGCCATACCAGCTATAAAGCCGGCCACCGCGGCCGTGCAGGCCGAAATCGGGATAGTCGTCGGGAAATACTTGTGGCTGAGAGGTCCAGAGCCAGTGCGTGGTTTGAAGCCGATACGTCGTGTCAGCTGTTCCGAGTTCTCCAGACTGCACTACAAACGCGAGCAGACCCGCTGTTAGGCATAAAAGGAATAGAGGATCACGGAGCCAGTGGCCGAGACGAGAAGTCATTCGTTGCGATGGTAATACATAAGGAGCTTGACGTTTCGGGCTTCAAGGGCCTGGTTCAGACAAGAGGACCCCGACTTCACAATGGAGACAAAGAATGAGCGCCCGAGCTACAATGGCCCGGTTCAAAGACAGCCCACACAGACTATTGCGATGTGATTCGGGCCCAACCCCTCTGCTGGGCTGCAAAAACTCACTGAAAGAGGTGTTCCATGAAAAAGCTTTTCTTTGCGGCGTTTCTGCTAACGTCAGCAACTGTGTTTGCTCAAAGCCCGTTTGATGGAACTTGGGTGACTAAACTCGACACCGCCAAGCTTCCCACAAAGCCCGACGAGTATTCCTTGAACAACAACATGTATGAGTGCCTGACCTGCGTTCCCAAAGTCGAAGTCAAGGCGGACGGCACAGACCAAAAGGTTACGGGGCATACCTACTACGACACCATCGCGGTGAAGGTGGTGAATGCCAGCTCGGTTGAGACTATCGAAAAAAAAGATGGGAAAGTAATGTTCACGAGCACCAGAGCAGTTTCCGGCGACGGAAAAACTCTGGACGAGAAGTTCACCGACACGACTGGCACTCAGCCCGTGACCGGGGAGGTTACTTCCAAGCGCGTGAAGGCGGCCGCAGCCGGAGCGCACGCAATATCGGGAGCATGGCGCGCGGAGAAGGTCAACACCATCTCCAGCAATGGGCTTACCGTAACCTACCAAGGTACGGCCGATGGGCTGAAAATGTCAGACCCAAACGGCAACAGCTACGACGCAAAATTTGACGGCAAGGATTACCCAATCCAAGGCGACCCGGGACACACCATGGTTTCGCTGAAGCGCATTGGAAACGACACGATCGAAGAGACCGACAAGCGGGACGGGAAAATCGTTGGAGTGTATCGCATGACGGTGTCTTCCGACGGAAAGTCGATCAACGCTCAATACAACGACAAGCTGCACGGCACCACGACAACGTTCACTATGGAAAAGCAGTCGTAAGACATCAGCGGCGCGGGGATAGCGGACTGGTGCTCTCCCCGGCCGTGTTCAGTTCTTCGCGCACGGCAAATCACTTCTGCACTGGCGGAACGTTGTTTGCTCCAACGCGATAGACTGTAGCGGGAAAGATTCATGCCCGCGTGCTCATCTTGCGGTACCGATATCCCTGTTAACGGCCGATTCTGCTCGGCGTGCGGAACGCCAAGTAACACCGACGACGTTGCAACGCTCGACTTCGCCACCGCAACGTCGCCGTTGCCGCAGCGTCCTGCTTCCTCATCTTCTTCGCGGTCGCCATCTCGTCCATCCAGTTCCGCCGAATATCTCAGTGAAGGCCGCTTCCTGCCGGGCCGCCTGCTTGCCGGACGTTACCGCATCATCGCGCTTCTTGGAAAAGGTGGCATGGGCGAGGTCTACCGCGCCGACGATCTCACGCTCGGGCAGCCCGTCGCTCTCAAGTTTCTGCCCGACGAAGCTGCACGCGACCAAGGTCTGCTGGAGCGTTTCAAGAATGAAGTGCGCATCGCGCGGCGCGTTTCGCATCCTAACGTTTGCCGGGTCTACGACGTGGGCGACGTGGAGGGTCATACCTTTTTCACAATGGAGTACGTCGATGGCGAAGACCTGGCGTCGCTGCTCCGCCGCATTGGCCGTCTTCCCGAAGATAAGGCTCTCGACATCGCACGCCAACTCTGCGCCGGATTGGCCACCGCCCATACCAAAGGCGTGCTGCACCGCGACCTGAAGCCCGCGAACATCATGCTGGATGGACGTGGACAGGTGGTGATCACCGATTTTGGATTGGCTGGAGTTGCCGATCAAATTCACGGAGCAGAGGTGCGCAGCGGGACGCCAGCTTACATGGCTCCCGAGCAACTCGCGGGAAAAGAAGTCAGCACACGCAGTGATATTTATTCTCTGGGACTGGTGCTGTATGAGGTGTTCACCGGCAAGCGTGCATTCCCGGAAAAAACCGCCGACAAGGTGAGCGCGAGCGGCGACAGAACATTGAGCCGTCCCTCGTCGGTGGTCAAAGATCTCAATCCCGTGATCGAGCGCGTGATCCTGCGCTGCCTCGAGACGGAGCCTTCTGCGCGGCCGGCCACGGTTCTCAGTGTGGCTGCCGCGCTGCCCGGCGGCGATCCGCTGGCAGCGGCGTTGGCGGCCGGCGAAACTCCTTCACCGCAGTTAGTGGCCGCGTCGGGCGAAACCGCCGGTCTTCGATCACGAGTCGCGGTCGCGTGCTTCGCCGCGGTGCTGGCGGCGTTGGGTTTGGTCACTTTTCTAGGCATTCATTACATCGGACTGCAGAAAATGCAGCTGGAGCTGACTCCCGAGGTGCTTAGACAAAAGGCGCGCGAGATCATCGCTCAGCTCGGATATCCGGAGCGGCCTGCTGACAGCGCCTTCGATCTGCGATACGACGGCGACTTCCAGGATTACGTTGAGAAGAACGACAAACCGCGACCCAATTGGGATGCGGTCCTCGGCGCGCGGCCTTCGTTGCTCGCATATTGGTACCGCCAGAGTCCCGATGACATGGTCGCGCAGGGCTTTCGCGACCAGTTACTCAATCCTGGCATTGTGACAGAAAGTGATCCTCCGACGACTCTTTCGGGGATGATTAATGTCGAACTCGATCCGCAGGGGCGACTCACCTATTTCCAGGCGATTCCGCCGCAAAAGGATAGTTCAAGTGCGCAGCTGGCGCTGTTTGATTGGGATGTTTTCTTTTCTGCGGCCGGACTCGATCTCTCGCAGTTCAAAAAAGCGGAGCCGGCTTGGAACTCGCTGGCGAACTCTGACGCGCGAATGGCATGGACCGGCGCTTGGCCGGGGACGACGCGGCCGCTTCGCGTGGAAGCGGCTTCGTGGCAAGGCAAACCTGTTTTCTTCTCGCTTGTCGGCGACTGGACGAAACCGGATCGCATGAAAGCTCCGGAATCGACTGGAAAGAAAGTGCAACAGGCCATCACAATTGTCTTGTTTCTGGCTTTATTTTTTGGCGCGATTCGCCTGGCACGGCTGAACTATCGCCAGGGACGCGGCGATCGCGACGGCGCTTTGCGTCTGGCAGCGGTGATGTTTGCGCTCGAGATTCTGTTGTGGCTGTGCCGCGGGCACATGGTTGCCGGCATTGACAGCCTTTTCCTGCTTATCCTCGCGGTCAGCACAGGCTTGTTTGTGTCCGGCACAACATGGCTGCTGTATCTTGCGCTCGAACCGTGGGTGCGGCGGCGCTGGCCGCAAACCATTATCTCGTGGAGCCGACTGCTGTCGGGCCAGTTTCGCGATCCGCTGGTGGGGCGCGACATTTTATTTGGCGTGATGCTGGGAGTCCTCTGGGTTCTCATCATTCAGATCCGGTCGATCGTTACGATCCACATGGGAGCGGTACCCAGTCTCGGTCAAATCGAGTACCTCGCTGGCGGGCGTGAGGCGCTGGGCGCGTGGCTCATGCAAATTCCCGGTTCGATTCTGGGGACGCTGGGGTTCTTCTTCCTGCTCCTCGGACTGAAGATTGTGCTCCGCAAAGATTGGCTGGCCGCAATTGCCTTCGTTGCCCTCTACGCGCTGCCTCAAGGGCTTACTTCCTCTCACATGGCGGTGGATTTGCCGACGTGGACTCTCGTTTACGCCATCGCTGTGCTCATCGTCTATCGCTTCGGACTCATCCCGCTGGCCTGCGCCATCTTCACGGTCAACATGCTGTCGAATGTCCCGTTCACCGCCGACTTCTCCGCCTGGTATGTAAGCACGTTCATTCTGACATTGCTCAGCGTCGTGGCGCTGGCAGGCTGGGGCTTCTATCACTCGCTCGGGGGAGAGCCGCTGTGGCATCCAGAGATGGAGTGAATGGGCTCTTGCCTTTGAGTCAGGACTGCGCACCGCGGGGTGTCGTGAACCTTAACTCACCGCTCTTAATCTCTTAAACTCATCAGAGGCGATTCCGGTGGACCACGCTCCTCCGCGAGTGCCGTCGATGAGTTCAAAACGATTCAATTCTTACCCTCGGACCCGAGGCGGAGGCGAGACGGTGGTCCCGCGTTAGCAATGTGGCGCCAATCTCTTCGGCGAGCACCACATAGGCCGCATCGTAAGCCGACAGATTATGGCGGAGTCGCCAAATGTGGGGTAGGAAAATAAAGTGCGGATAGCGTGTTACGCGAAGATTGAGCAAGTCCTGGAGTGCCTGATCGGCACGTTGTGCGGAAACTGTAGTCTCCCGCACGAACCGCCGCAAGACCTGCGCAACCTCAAGGTCGAGAAGGTGCGGAGCATGAAGAGACTCGCCGCGCGAGTAAATCCGCGTCTCAATTCGTTGTCCCGCGGCGGTCTGAAGCAGCCAGTCAATCGCCGCAGACGCATCCAGGACGATCACCGCGCCTCGCGCTCTTCGCGAACCAGGCGAGCTGAGTCGAGTTGAACTGTAATCGCCTTGCGCGTACGCAGGCGGTTGCGAAATTCCGCCAGCGTCGGCCGCTCGGCGAGTTCCTTGATCTCTGCGAGCAAGTAGTCAGACAGTGACATACCTGCCATAGCGGCACGGGCTTTCAGGCTGCGATGCAAGGCATCCGGCACGTTCCGAAGCTGGATCATTTTCGGCATGTGGATAGTATAGTTTCATGTAGCGCACATGTAAATATTTTAACCGGCAGAAGGGAACAGGGGCGCCACCCCGTAGGCTTCCTGACTTGACCCGTTTGGTTGCCGCGAGGCGGAAAAGATGGGCTAACCCGCCACCCGACAGCCTTATCTAAACCCCTCGAACCTAAGGTGCATCTGACTTCCTGATACTTTTCGCGGACTTGGCGGGACATTTGTGATCTGGCCGGCCTCCCCATGGCGCGTTAAAACACGTTATGCGGGCCTCCGCCAAAAGCGTCCTTCTTTTACTTCTGATACGCCTCGTGTCCATTCCAGGTGCGGCCCAACGCCCCGACCTTCACTACGACGCAGGGGCTGTTCATACTCTAACTCGGGACGAAGGTCTAGCCGTTCTTGGGGCGGCGCTCGACTTCCGCCATTATCGCGGCTCCGAATCTGATTGTTCCCATTTCGTCCACGTACTTTACCAGCGCGCAGGCTTCCCCTACGCCTACGCCCCATCGATTGACCTTTATTCAGGCATCGACCAATTCCAGCGCGTAACCACTCCGCAAGCGGGCGACCTCGCGGTGTGGCGTGGACACGCCGGCATTGTGGTCAATCCAGTACAGCATTCCTTTTTCAGCCTGCTGCGTTCCGGAGCGGGAGTCGAGTCCTACGACTCGCCGTATTGGAGACGCCGCGGACATCCGCGGTTCTTCCGTTATGTCAAAGGGAATCCCGGTATAGGGCTTGCGACTTCGTTGCGCAACGCAAGCCTCAAACCCACGGCTGGAGAGGATGCCAACTCTGAGCAAGCTACCGATGATCCGAATCGGAGCGAACAGTTCTCAAACGAAGGCAGGTCTTCGACAAGGCTTGCCGATACGCAACCAGCGAGTCCGGTCATTCCTCAGATTGTGGTGCTGAACTCGCCTCACCCAACGCCGGATCAGGTCCGAACGGCTTTCTTGCAGTCCTGCGCAGATTCTGAGGAGAGCCTCGGTGGACGGGACCTCTTCAAGCCAGATCAATCACTAATTGTCTTCGACCATTTCATCGTAAAAAAGTTGCACCTCTCGGGAACACAAGGCTGGGCAGAAGTTGAGATCGATGAACTGGTCTCCGTCACTGCAGGCAAATCTGAGGTGCACGCCCATTCGGAGCGGCAACGCTGGCCCCTCATTCGCCGCACCCAGGCAACCTGGGAGCTGTCGCTGCCGCAGCGCACGATTTATCTTCCACAAAACATCGCTGCCCACATTACCGCTCAACAGCTGGCGCAACTCACCAGGGATACTGCCAGCAATTCAGATAAAACTCAGAAAATCGAATTAGCGCAGCTTCTGAATCTGCTTCTGCAAAAATAAAAGCCTCAGAGGGAGGGGACCGTGGAATCCCGCTTCGCAAGTGCGCGAAGCGATGAGCAACCGCTGGCAAGCAGCTTTTGGGTAGCGCAGCGCTTTCAGCGCTGCGGTTCAGGCAATTAAAGCTCGACGGCTTTAGCCGCTGAGGGACTTCGTCAATCAGGAATTCTTCTGTTCGAGCCGCCCTTGCGTTTTCTGTGAGGCGCAATATAGTGAAATCGAATCAGATATATGTTATTGCCCTTACCGTGTTTTGCAACCTTTAGCAGATCGAGTACTCCCAGGAAGCCGGATTCCCGCGCTAGATCCGGAGTAATATCAGGAAACCCGATCGGCGTGATCGACTCGATTTCTATCTCGCCGTCTCCCATGCGATAGCGGCGGCCTTCCGTGACGTGGGGCCTCGTACAAATCCTGACGCTACAAGTTATGTCGCCGCGAACCACCCCTTCGCGAAGACGCTTTGTAAAGACCATGGACTCCTCTGGCCGACCACTGCAGCATGCGATTATACCCCGTCATTTCCGGCGAGAGGCCGGGGTAGCGCCCAGCGTACCGAACAACATTGCCCCAACCAAGATTCTCCGACTTCTCGCAAAGGAGGCGAGAAGTGGGGCACCCGGCAAGCACGCGAAGCATGGGCCACCCGGCAATTCAGATAAAACTCAGAAAACCGAATTAGCGCAGCTTGTGAATGTGCTTCTGCAAAAATAAGCGGTTGAACGAGTTCTGAGTCGTGGAATCTCACTCTTTTGAAAGGCAGAAGGGGGGACTCGGCGAAGATTGAAGGGTCTTGCAAGAAGGGCGGCGACGCGCAAGAGTGCCGTCGCCACAGTGGTCCAATCCTCGCAACTTCTTTCCTTCCTATAGCATCTAAACCTTGACAACGCTCCACTCAGGTCTTAGCATGGAGATGTTGGCAATCGTAAGCACATTGATTACAAAGCACTTATTTGATTAACGGTAAGTTACAGGAGACGATTATGGCCAAGATTATTGGGATTGACCTTGGGACAACCAATTCCTGCGTGGCGGTGATGGAGGGCGGCGAGCCCAAAGTGATTGCCAACGAAGAAGGAGGGCGCACTACGCCTTCCGTGGTTGGGTTTACCAAGACTGGAGAGCGGTTGGTGGGGCAGGTGGCGAAGCGACAGGCCATCACCAATCCGGAGAATACGGTTTATTCGATCAAGCGCTTTATGGGGCGGCGCTATGACGAAGTGACGGAAGAGATCAAAATGGTGCCCTATAAGGTGGTCAAGTCGGGCGACCACGTGGCCGTGGTGGCGCAGGGCAAGGAGTACACGCCTCCACAGATTTCGGCGCTGATTTTGCAGAAGCTGAAGAAGGCCGCGGAAGACTACCTCGGCGAGAAAGTAACCGAGGCCGTGATTACCGTGCCCGCATATTTTAACGATGCGCAGCGGCAGGCCACGAAGGATGCCGGGCAGATTGCCGGGCTCGATGTGAAACGAATTATCAACGAACCCACGGCCGCGGCGCTGGCCTACGGTCTCGACAAGACTAAGGACGAAATGATTGCCGTCTACGATTTCGGCGGCGGAACTTTTGATATTTCGATTCTGGAAGTCGGCGAAGGCGTGATCGAAGTGAAGGCCACCAACGGCGACACGCACCTGGGTGGCGACAACCTCGATCAGCGAATCGTCGACTGGTTGATCGATGAGTTCAAGAAGGATGAAGGTCTCGACCTGCGCGGGAAGGGCAACGAGATGGCTTTGCAGCGGCTGCGCGACGCAGCCGAACGGGCGAAAATTGAGCTTTCGACCACCATGGAGCACGAGATCAATCTGCCGTTTATTACGGCAGACGCCAGCGGTCCGAAGCATCTGGTGAAGAAGCTGACACGGGCGAAGCTCGAATCGATGGTGGAAGACATCATTCAGAAGTCGGTGGGGCCGTGCAAGCAGTGCATGAAAGACGCGGGCGTGGATGCCAGCAAGATCCAGGAAGTGGTTCTGGTCGGCGGACAAACTCGTATGCCGCGCATTCAGGCGCTGGTGAAAGAGTTGTTCGGCAAGGAAGGCCACAAGGGCGTGAATCCCGATGAAGTGGTCGCGGTTGGGGCGGCGATTCAGGGCGGCGTGCTCGGCGGCGAAGTGAAAGATCTTTTGCTGCTGGACGTGACTCCGCTGTCGCTCTCGATTGAAACGCTGGGCGGAGTGGCGACGCCGATGATTCCGCGCAACACGACCATTCCCACCAAAAAGACGGAGACGTTCTCGACCGCGGCCGACAATCAGACTTCGGTTGAGGTGCATGTGCTGCAGGGCGAACGCCCCATGGCGGCGCAGAACCGGACTCTGGGCAAGTTCCATCTGACCGGGATTCCGACGGCTCCGCGAGGAGTACCGCAGATTGAAGTGACTTTCGACATTGACGCGAACGGCATCCTGAACGTGACTGCGAAGGATACGGCTACGGGCAAGGACCAGAAGATTACGATCACGTCGTCTTCTGGATTGTCGAAGGAAGAGGTCGAGCGCATGGCGAAAGAAGCCGACGCGCATGCGGCTGAGGACAAGGCACAGCGCGATGCGATCGAGGCCAAGAACCAACTCGATAGCATGGTCTACAACGTCGAGAAGATGCTGCGGGAGAACGGAGACAAAATCTCCGGCTCGGAACGTGGTGATGTTGAGAACGCTGTGGCCGATGCCAAGAAGGCGCTCGAGTCGAATGACAAGGCGCAGATGGATAAGGCGCGCGAGAACCTGACCAAGGCTTCGCACAAGCTCGCCGAAGAGATGTACAAATCGGCGCAGGCGAAGGGTCCGGAGGCAGGGGCTGGGCCGAGCGGCGGGCCGACTGACGGCGCTGGCGCGAGCGGCAACGGCGGCGGCCAGAAGAAGGACGAAGGCGTGATCGACGCTGAGTACGTGGATGTAGAGGACAAGAAATAAGCGAGAGATGCTAGCTCCTAGCGGTTAGCTTGGATCGTGTGGCGCGGGCATTCTGCCCGCGCCATGTGTTTATAGGTCTCTTGTGGGTTCTTGGAGGTGAAATGGATTTTCAGGTAAAGGAACAGACTTATTTCCTCAGCCTGGCTGAGGATGAGAACTTGTGGGAGTTTTTTGTCTCGACACCGAATGGGGCACGTGCGATTCCGGTCTATGTGGATGCGCCGCCGTCAGGGCCAGTGGTCGTGTTACAAGAAGAGAAGCACAGGCTGCCTAACTAAAAGGCGACCTGAGTAGCCCCCTTCTCGCAAAAGAGGCGAGAAGTGGGGCACCCAAATATTTCTAATGGCCACCACCACAAAAAAAGATTATTACGAGATTCTGGGCGTGAAGAAGTCCGCGTCGGCGGAGGAGATTCGCAAAGCGTTTCGCAAGCTGGCTCGGAAGTACCATCCTGACGTTAATCCTGGGGACAAATCGGCCGAGGAGAAGTTCAAGACGCTCTCCGAGGCCAACGACGTCCTCAGCGATCCCAAGAAACGGAAGATCTACGATCAGGTTGGCTTTTATTCCGACAATATCGATCCCGCGACGGCGGAAGCTTACGCGCGCGGCGGCGGGGTTGGAGGATTTGCTGGAGGAAGCGGCGCGCCGGGAGGGTTTCCCGGCGGCGGAGCGGGGCAAGCGGGCGGACAAGGCGTACCTTTTGACTTCAGCGGCTTCGACTTCTCGGACCTGGTGGATGGCGCCGGTCGAGCCCGGCGAAGTGGCGGTGGAGGCGGATTTCGCGACATCTTCTCGGGAATCTTTGGCGGCGGACGAGGAGCGGCGACTGAGACTGGACCCGAAGCGGGCTCCGACCTTGAGTATCAGGTAAACGTGCCGTTCTGGACGGCCATTCGCGGCGGCGTCATGCGGCTCAACATCACCCGGCAAGATGTTTGCAGCAATTGTCACGGGCAAGGTTACATCGAAGCGCCGGGAAAGTGTTCCGAATGCAACGGCACGGGCCAGATTACGCAGACCGGCGGTCGGATGAAGTTCAATGTGCAGTGTCCGAACTGCCAGGGCACAGGCAAGAATATTTCTACGTGCCCAACCTGCCACGGCGATGGAACGGTGAGCCGTACCGAGCCGATGGAAGTGCGCATTAAGGCCGGGACGCGTGATGGGCAGCGCATCCGCCTCGCGGGCAAGGGCAACGCCGGAGCACGCGGCGGCCCGGCGGGCGATCTCTACGTGATTATCCGGATCGAGCCGCATCCTGTATTCCGGCGCGATGGGGACGATATCTACCTAACGGTTCCAGTTAATGCAACCGAAGCAGCGCTGGGTGCGAAGATCGAAGTGCCAACCATTGATGGGCGGGCGCTGCTGAAGATTCCACCCGGCACGCAGCCGGGACAGAAGTTGCGCTTACGCGAAAAGGGCGTGCCCTCGGCTACGAAGGAAGGCGTGCGCGGCGACGAGATCGTCGCGATCACGGTGACCGTGCCCATGCCGCGGGACGAACGCACCAAGGAACTGCTGAAGGAACTTGCCAAGCTCAATCCCGAAGATCCGCGCGAAGAGTTGTGGAAGAAAGTCTAGCCTGACGGTTCAGATCTGGAAAGTCCAAGTGCGGCAGGTGGTCGATACGTTCGGCACTCTCTCCCTTTCAAATTAAATTGACATCGTCATATAATTTACTTGACTAAGTCAACATTCCTTATCAATACTTGTGCATGGCTTCCACAGCCCCTTCCCCCGTTTCCGATGACCGCATCGCGGCCATCCGCCGTTTCAACCGCTTCTACACTCGGCATCTCGGGCTGTTGGACGAAGGCTTCCTCAACAGCTCTCTTTCCTTGACCCAGATGCGGGTCCTGTACGAACTGGCGAACCGCAAACAGTCGACGGCGGCGGAGGTGGGCAATGCTTTGGGGCTCGATCCGGGTTACCTGAGCCGGATTCTGAGCGGCTTCGAGAAAGACAATCTGATCGACAAAAAGGAGTCGCCCCAGGACACGCGTCAGACTCTGCTGGCGCTCACAAAGAAAGGGCGGCAGGTATTCGAGCCGCTGAACGCCCGGTCCGACCAGCAGGTGAGGGACATCCTGAGTAAGCTGCCTCCTGGGAAACAGGCCGATCTTCTGCACTCGATACAGACGGTCGAGTCAGTGCTAAATCCTGGATCCGAGACCACAGCATCGTATGTCCTCCGGCACCACAGGCCTGGCGATATGGGATGGGTGGTGTGGCGGCACGGCGTGCTCTATTTCCAGGAATACGGCTACGACGAGCGCATGGAGGCGTTCATCGCCGGAATTGTTGCTGAATTTATCGAGAAATTCGATCCCGCACGCGAAGCCTGCTGGATCTCGGAGAGGGATGGCGAAAATGTTGGGTCGGTATTTCTGGTGAAGAAATCTCAAACCGTAGCCAAACTTCGCCTGCTCCTGGTGGAGCCCTCGGCGCGAGGGTTAGGAATTGGGAAGCGACTAGTAGAGGAGTGTGTTCGATTTGCCCGGCGGGCCGGTTACAAAAAAATCATGCTGTGGACCCAGAGCGAGCTCATCGCCGCTCGCAGCATCTATCAGAACGCCGGCTTCAAAATAGTAGCAAGGAAGAAGCACTCCAGTTGGAGCCGGAAGGATCTGGTTGCCGAAACCTGGGAACTGAAGCTGTGAAACATCGGAAAGGCTGGAACAACATTCCTTTCAAATCTCTTGCGGCCCTTGCAGTAAAGCTTTTGCTGTTACCTCCGACGCTGACCTCTTTGACAAAAATTTTCCGAGAAATTTCATATTTTTCTTGCATCCCTGAGAATTTCCCGTAATCTCACAAATGCGAACTAACTCCAGCGGAATTTCTGGAATCTAAACAAACCAGAAAGCTCGAGCACGTTTTGAGAATGTCCAACCCGCTGCGGAGTAGCTGAGAGTGAGTCGCTTGAGGAGGAAGCCATCGAAATTGGCAACAGCTAGCGCCCCGCGTCAACAAACCGGAAATCTCCAACCTCTCGCCGTCGTCCCCAACCGGAAAAAATTCGTTCGCTTGACCTTGTGGCCACTGGTCGCTGCCACCTTTTTTATGGTCTCGGGCGGAACCTACGGCACCGAAGACATCGTCCACGGAGCCGGCTACGGACGCGCCATTCTGATTCTGCTGCTCACTCCGCTGCTCTGGAGCCTGCCCACTGCCTTCATGATTGGCGAGCTTTCGAGCGCGCTGCCGTATGAAGGCGGCTACTATGCCTGGGTGCGCCGCGCCATGGGAAATTTCTGGGGATTTCAGGAAGCCTGGCTCTCGCTGGTAGCGTCGATTTTCGACATGGCGATTTATCCCACGCTGTTCGTGGCGTATCTGACGCGCATGTTCCCATGGTTCCAGCAAGGCAATCGCGGATGGTGGGTCGCGCTGGCGGTGGTAGTTGCTTGCGCTCTCCTGAATATTGCGGGGGTGAAAGTGGTGTCGCTGACATCCCTGTGGCTGTTCTTCGCGCTCTCGGCTCCGTTTGTGGCCATCGTCGTTTTGGCTCCTTTCAAGATAGGCGCGCTGGCCAACGCGGTGACCAAGCCGACCACTTCCACCGTTGATATTCTGGGCGGGCTGCTCATCTGCATGTGGAATTACATGGGCTGGGACAATGCCTCGACCATAGCTGCCGAAGTTGAAAAGCCGCAGCGGACCTATCCGCGTGCGATGCTGGTTGCGGTGGCGATTGTGGCTTTGAGCTATGTGCTTCCCTTCGCCGCAATGTGGATGACAGGGCTAACTCCGAGCGCGTGGGAGACCGGATCCTGGGCTGACATTGCCGGCCTGCTGGGTGGGCCGCTGCTGCGCGTTGGCGTGGTTCTCGGTGGGGTCATCAGCGCCTTTGGGATGTTCAACGCCCTGGTAATGAGCTACTCGCGGCTGCCTTTGGCGATGGCGCAAGACGGCATGCTGCCCGGAGTCTTCTCCAAGCTTCAGAAAAAGTCCCGGGCACCGTGGGTTGCCATTGTGGCGCTGGCGATGTGCTGGGCCATGTGCCTCGGCTTGGGCTTTGCCCGGCTGGTGACGCTCGACATCCTTCTTTATGGCTTCAGCTTGCTGCTGGAGTTCATCGCGCTGGCAGTGCTGCGCTTCCGTGAGCCAGATCTCCCCCGCCCGTTTCGTGTTCCCGGCGGATTGTTTGGCGCGATTGCGATCGGCATCCCTCCGATGCTACTGCTGGGTTTTTCCATCATCCGCAGCGAGCATGAGCAAGTGTGGAACATGAGCTCCTTCTGGTTCGGCATGATACTGATCGCGTCGGGCTTCGTGGCTTATGCGATTAACCATGCGCTGAAGCCTTCAGGATGGATTCATGAAGGTAAGGCTCAGCCCACCGCCTAGAAGTCGGCTCCAGACCACACAAACACAAAAGAGGATCGGAGGCACTCCGATCCTCTTTCCTTTAGTTCTAAGCCGGCTACGCCGTGGTGTTTATGTCAGAACTTATAGCCGAAACCTACGGAAATGATCGGATAGGCCTTGAAGAACGACATGCTGTTGTTGATTTTGGTTTGCTCTGCCAGTATCTGGCTCTGGACGATCGGATCAGCGACGCTGCGGCAATTGACTCCGGGAGAATCGCAGACATCGCCTACGAGATTCAGGGTTGACCTGGGCGAACCCTGGAACGCCAGTCCCAGTTCAACCGGAACGCTGAAGTGTTTGGGGTTGCGAGGAACCAGATTTCCCCAGCCGAAAGTGACCGTGGGCGCTGCTTGATTGAAATCAATCTTACCAGTCCCACTGGTGGGCGCGGTCGTGTCACTGTAGAAGGTCGTGCCGCCCAATGTGAAGCTTTGGCCGCTGGGAATTGCAGCATGACCCGTGATGGGTTCTCCAATATAGGCTAGAACGCCGGGGCCAACATGGAAATTGCCTGCGCGGGGGAAAAAGTCGAAGTGTCCTTCCATTGTTTTGAAGTCCAGGTGACCGTCGTATGGAATGCCGTCCTTGTTGAAGGTACGGCTGTAGCCCAGGAGGTTGAATCCCGCCCGTACGTTGGTGCGGCGCGTGACGCGGCCCGCAACCTCAACACCCACTCCCAGAGCAGATACTTTCACTCCGACGCCAGCGTAATCATTTTGGGCAGGCCCAGTGGCTGCGCTGGGAGTAGAAAGGGATTGGGGCTCCGCCGTCTCCGACGCGGTCGACTGGCAGAAGCCGGCTTGGCTAGATAATTGGATAGATAAGAAGAATGAGCTGCATGCAAAAACAGCGAGCCACCACTGCTCCATCGCGTTATTTTTCTCCTGACGTAAGTGCTGATGCTCTAGCGGCCGACAATTAAGGTGCTAAGGTTGATAAACAGGTTGGTGCAACCCTAGCACGGGCTCACTTGCCATCCCACGGTACTTTAGGGCACGATTGGCACGACCAGCGTTGATGAGGGCTTGCGGTGTATCTCGAGTAAAGTGCGCACGCTTACGAATTAGATCCGAAAGAGCATCGCTAGAAGGAGACAGGTGACCAAACGCAAATCCAAGGGCGCGTACATGATCTCAGCGGTGGCCGAGATGTATGGCATTCATCCGCAGACGCTGCGCCTCTACGAACGCGAGGGACTGCTCAAACCGTCGCGCACCGAGGGCAACACTCGCCTCTACACCGACGAAGATCTGCAGCGCCTGGAGTTCATCCTGACGCTGGCCCGCGATTTGGCCGTGAACATCAGCGGCATTGCGATCATCCTGCAAATGCGGGAGCGCATGGAGGAGATGCAGCGTCAGATTCAGGAGTTCGTGCAGTACATTCAGGAGGAAGTGCTCACCCGCGCCAATGCCGCCGCCGATCCTGCGAAAGGAGCGATCGTGCCGGTGCGCCGGGCGATGTTGACTCCTACCGTGGCGACGGGGAAAAAGCGGTAAGGTCGAGCAATCAGCATTCAGCACTTAGCATTCAGCCGCCTGATGGCGCACCAGCCTTTGCTCGTCCCCTAAGACGATGTGGTTGCAATTGGTTCCTGGCGTATCATATGGAGTCCTTCAGTACCAGACTGGCTGAGTGCTGAATGCTGAGTGCTGAATGCTGCCCTTCAAGCTGGTCTACAGCGACGCGTATTACCTTCCGATCGGCGAGCATGTCTTCCCTGCTGAAAAATATCGGCGCATCCGCGACCGGCTGCTTGCGACCGGCATCGCCGAAGTTGGAGATTTTCTGGAACCTGAGCCCGCCACTGATCTGGACATTCTGCTGGTCCACAAGCCGGAGTATGTGCACAAGCTAAAGACCGGCACGCTCGGCCCGCGCGAGGAAATGGAAATGGAGATTCCTTACTCTCGCGATCTGGTGGAGGCGTTCTGGTTGGCCGCCGGGGGATCGATTGCGGCAGCGCGAGAGGCTTTGGCCGACGGCATCTCCGTCAACATTGGCGGCGGCTTTCATCATGCCTTCCCCGATCACGGCGAAGGCTTCTGCATGATTCATGACGTAGCCGTGGCGATCCGGCGGCTGCAGCGCGACGACAAGATTCGCACAGCAATGACGGTCGACTGCGACGTGCACCAGGGCAACGGTACGGCTGTGATTTTTGCCGGTACGCAAACTGCAAGTGAGCCGTTGCCTTCGGCGGGGGCTTCGACGCGGAGCTCATCGCCCCCGAGTTCAGCCCTTCGGGGCAGGATGCGCGGGGTGCACGCCAGGGATGTTTTCACCATCTCGCTGCACCAGCACAACAACTATCCGATGTGGAAGCCGCCGTCCTCCATTGATGTGGACCTGCCCGATGGCGTCGAAGACCATGATTATCTGGCCTGGCTCGACAACGCGCTCAGCTCCGGACTGCGACAGTTCGAGCCTGACCTGATCTGCTATCTCGCCGGCGCCGATCCCTACAAAGAAGACCAACTGGGCGGCCTTTCTTTGACAGTCGAGGGATTGAAGCAGCGTGATGAATTGGTGTTCCGCGTGGCTCGCGCCCGCAACATTCCCGTGATGGTTACCTTCGCCGGTGGGTATGCGCAGAACGTGGAAGATACCGTGGCCATTCACTGCAACACGGTGGTTGCGGCGAAGGAAGTGTTCGTCGCCGAGAAGTGACGCCCGCCCGAAGATATACTGGATGGAATGATCGTCAGCCCGTCGGACCTTTCGCACAGCGACCTTTACAACATCCTGCTCAATTCCGTTGCGCCGCGCCCGATTGCCTGGGTGTCGACGATCAGCGCATCGGGACAGCTGAATCTCGCGCCTTTCTCCTTCTTTAATGCGGTGTGCGTCGATCCGCCTCTGTTAGCATTTGCCCCCGGACTTCGACGGCCCAAGCAGGCCAAAGCCAGCCATGGCGACCCCAAGGACACGTTGCGGAACATTCGTGAGACCAGGGAATTTGTGGTCAATATCGACACTTTCGAACTCGCCGAGGCGATGAATTTGACCAGCGGCGAATACGATGCCTCGGTGAACGAATTCGAAGTGGCAAAAGTTACTCCGCAATCATCGAAGGTCGTGCGTCCTCCCAGAGTCGCCGAATCTCCGGTCAGCTTTGAGTGCAGGCTTCATCAGATTCTCGACTTCTCTTCCGCGCCCACGAGCAGCAGCCTTGTGATCGGCCAGATTGTATCGATCTACATGAACGACGCGCATCTCAAAGACGGCCATTTGGATCGCAATTCGCTGGATCTCATCGGTCGCATGGGCGGCATCCAGTACACCAGGACGACACAACGATTTGAGATGGTGCGGCCGAAAGTTGACTAGGAGACGAGAGGTCACCACAAATCCAGTGCCGAAGGCACGGCGTGCGAAAGCCCGGCACGGCAGTGCCGGCTCGAGGTGAGAAACTGGAGCGAGTCCCGCAGAGCCTGCCCTGAGCGAAGCCGAAGGGGACGGCACCCTACCCGAACGCATCCTTCGGATCGAATGCGATCCCCGACTTCCGCAGCATCGCCTCGAACTCGCTTTCGTATGATCGCTCCCGATGATGCTCGGGCTGGTGTTCGATGTAATCCTTGACGGCATCTCTATTCGAACGGCTCACGCTAAAGGCTCCGTATCCCTCCTGCCATGCAAACTCCAGCCCGTGCTCATGCAGCCAGCGCGACGAGTTCGCCTTCAAGACCTGGATAGCCTTAGCGACAGGCATATCCGACGGCAGAACAATCAGCAAATGCGAATGGTTAGAAATGCCTCCTGCCGCTAGCACGGGAATTCCATGATTGCGCCCGATACCCGCAAAGTACTTCCACAATCTGGGCAGGATGTCCGGAGGAATGAGATTCTGCCGCTCCTTCGTGCTGAAAACGCAATGTATCAGAATGTTGGGATATTTGTGGGCCATGCGCCGACTTTCCACACTCTGTCGGTACGCGTCTGTGGCGGATGTCACATCGAGGCTGTGCAGAAAGGGTACCGTCCTTTAGAGGGACTCGATGTCCCGCAAAACGCAGTGCCGAACGCACGGCACGGGAAAGCCCGGCACGGCAGTGCCGGGAAGGAAAGGAGAAAGAGAACGAGTCCCGAAGGGACGACATGCACCCGACCCGCTTGCCCGGAATTAACGCCAGATGCCACGACGGGGCCGTGCCGTCCCTAAAGGGACTGGGGAAGGACTTGGCTCAATCCACCCGGCACTTCCGTGCCGCCATCCCGTGCCTTCGGCACTAGACCCTTGTTAATATACATTTTGGCCTTTCTATGTTCGAGAATCTTCAGGAAAAACTGCAGCGCGCGTTCAAGTCGCTTCGCGGCCAGGCCCGGCTGAGCGAGGAAAACATCGCCGAGGCGCTGCGCGAGATCCGGCTGGCGCTGCTTGAAGCCGACGTCAACTTCAAAGTGGTCAAGGAGTTGATCGACCGCATCCAGGCCAAGGCTGTGGGCCAGGAAGTGCTGACCGCACTCTCGCCAGGCGAACAGGTCATCAAGATCGTGCGCGATGAACTGGTCGAGACGCTGGGCAAGGACACGGCGCGCGTGAAGTTCGCTTCGCAGCCGCCCACGGTCGTGCTGATGGCCGGGCTGCAAGGCTCGGGCAAAACGACTACGTCGGGCAAGCTGGCACACTGGCTGAAAGCGGGCGGGCATCGTCCGCTGCTGGTCTCGGTCGACGTCTACCGTCCTGCGGCTCGCGAGCAGTTGAAAATTGTGGCGCAGGCCGTCAAAGCTCAGATCTACGAAGGCGAAGTGACTGAGGCAAACACAGCTACCGTCGAACGGCTGGTGAAAGAAGCGCGCCGCGAGGCCGTCGTCTCCGGATGCGATGTGTTAATCGTCGATACCGCCGGACGTCTGCACATCGACGACGAACTGATGAACGAGATGCAGTCGCTGAAGAAGCTGCTGAATCCATCGGAGATTCTGTTCGTCGCCGACGCCATGACTGGCCAGGACGCCGTGCGCTCCGCGGATGAGTTTCACAAAAAGCTCTCGCTTACCGGCGTCATCCTCACCAAGATGGATGGCGACGCCCGCGGTGGCGCGGCGCTCTCCATCCGGCAAGTAACGGGCCAGCCCATCAAGTTCATCGGCGTGGGCGAGAAGTACGATGCGCTAGAACCATTTCATCCCGACCGCATCGTCTCGCGCATTCTCGGCATGGGCGACATCCTCTCGCTGATCGAGCGCGCCGAATCACAAATCGATAAGAAGAAAGCGCAGGAGATGGCCACCAAAGCCCTCACCGGCGACGGCTTTTCGCTCGAAGATTTTCGCGACCAGTTGCGGCAAGTGAAGAAGATGGGATCGATCAAGAGCCTGATTGGCATGATGCCCTCGATCGGCCCGTTTTCCGGCCTGCAGAAGGCCGCCGACAACGTCGACGAAAAACAGATCAACCGTGTCGAAGCCATCATCAACTCGATGACCACGCACGAGCGCAATCATCATGAAGTAATCAACGGAAGCCGCCGCAAACGCATCGCCCGCGGCTCCGGCACCAGTGTTCAGGAAGTAAATAATCTGCTCCGCCAATACGCGCAGATGAAAAAAATGTTCAAGCAGATGGGCAAGCCCAGCTTCGCGCGCAGGATGGCGGGGATGAAATTGCCAGGAATGTGAGCAGTGATCAGTGGTCAGTGGCCAGTAACCGGAGTCTTGTTCTGATCACTGGCCACTGACTACTGACCACTGGCCACTTCTCTTATGAAATGGCGCTCCCTCGAAGAATCGAGCCCTGAGACTGACATCCGCCCGCTGCGCGACATCTTTGCCGAGCGCAAGGAACTGATCGCGAAGTACGTTCCGGCGGAGACGCAGGCGATTCACGCCCGAGCCGTCGAAGAGTTAAAGCAAAAATGGCTGGCCGCAAATATCCTGCCTGTCGGCGGGAAGGCTCCAGAATTCCAGCTCCAAAATCACGACGGCAAGAGCGTCTCTGCATCCGAATTGCTCTCCAAGGGAAGGCTGGTGCTCTGCTTCATCCGCGGCCGCTGGTGCCCGTTCTGCGTTGGTCAGATGGAAGCCATGAACCTCATCCTGCCAGAGATCGAGCAAGCATCTGCGACGATAGCAGCCATTTCGCCGCAGACGGTGCGGCAATCCTTCTTCATGCGCGACCAGCATAAACTGCGCTTCCCACTGCTCTCCGATGCCGGCAATAAAGTCGCTCGACAGTTCGGTCTGACCTACCGTGTCTGTGATGAACAGCGAGAGGTCTATCAACGTGCGTTCGTCAATCTGCCGTTCGTGAATGGAGACGACCGTTGGGAGTTGCCGATCCCTGCGACCTACATCATCGACCGCGATGGTACCGTACTCTACGCTTCCGCGAATGAGGACTACACTGAGCGGCCAGAGCCGCAGGACGTCGTGAGGGTTCTAACCGCGACCCTCAGCGGCTAAAGCCGGTTTGGTTGAGCTTTCCTTACGGCACGACTGAAGTTGTGCCCTTCCCGATCTTGCCGATGCACGATGTCGGGCACTGTCTGAATTCGCAGCTTTCGGTACACTGAATAGTTCGAGACTGGCAACTGACAACCGGCAATTGGCAACTGTTTTCATGAACTATATCTACGGCATCAACGCCGTCACTGAGGCGCTCAAGGCACGAGGACGGGCGTTTCAGTGGGTCGGGATGGCGAAGGAGCGGAACGACATCCGCCTGCAGCGGATGATCGAAGAGTGCCGGAAACTCGGCGTACCGGTCCGCTTCCTTTCACGGGTTGAGCTCGACCGCATGGCCGGCAACGCCGCTCATCAGGGAGTGGTCGCAGTCACCTCGGCTAAGCAGTACAGCGACCTCGACGATGTGGTTGGCGCCAAGCGCGGACGATATTCCTTCGTAGTCGTACTCGACGGTGTGGAAGATCCGCATAATCTCGGCGCGCTTTTGCGGACAGCCGATGCTGCGGGCGCCGATGGCGTGGTGATCCCCGAACGGCGTGCAGCGGCCGTCACGGGCACAGTCACAAAGGCTTCTGCGGGAGCCAGCGAACATTTGCCGATCGCGAAAGTGACGAACATCGCCCGCACGGTGGAAGAATTAAAAGAGCGCAACATCTGGACGGTTGGTTTGGACGAACGCGGGAAGCAGACTTACGACGCCCTCGATTACAACATGGATTGTGCGCTGGTTCTCGGCGCGGAAGGTAAGGGCCTACACGATTTAGTGAAGAAGAAATGCGACTTTCTGGTTTCGATTCCGATGCTTGGAAAAGTTCCTTCGCTGAACGTGTCGGTTGCGGGTGCCGTGGTGATGTACGAAATCGTGCGGCAGAGACGGTCGCAGGATCAGGATAAAAAGGCGCTCTCGGGTGCGAAGTGAGCTACCGTGGCCCGCGACTGCTCTTTCTCTTGCTCTTTGTGCTTCTCTCTGCCCCTCTAACACATGCGCTTTCTCGTGACCGCGAAGCATTCTCGTTTGCGCATTATGACCTGAATATCCAAATCGATCCCTCGCAACAGCGACTTGGTGTGCGCGGCCAAATCACTCTGCGGAACGATTCAGGAACTCTCCAAAAGACCGCGGTACTGCAAATTTCCTCCTCGCTGAACTGGCTGTCGATCAAAGCTAACGGCAAGCCCTTGGAGTTCGTCTCGCAACCTTACAACTCTGACATCGATCACACCGGGGCGCTTTCCGAGGCAATTGTGACCTTGCCTGACGTAATAGCTCCCAAGGGGACCATCGATCTTGAGGTCGCCTATGAAGGCGTCGTCGTGCTGGATGCGACGCGGCTGACGCGCATCGACACCCCCGAAACCGCGGCCCACAGCACTGATTGGGATCAGATCAGCACGAAATTCACCGCAGTACGCGGAGTGGGATACGTAGCGTGGTATCCGATAGCGACCGAAGCTGCGAGTCTCTCCGAAGGTACGGACTTGTTCGAGGTTCTGGACCGGTGGAAAACACGCGAGGCCGCTTCCACCATGCACGTGCAAATCACAGTGTCGAGCGACGATGACAATGAAAAACCTGAATTTCTAGTGAATGCGACGGCATGTCCGACGGCGCACGAAGTGATACATCAGTTCGTAGCGGATTGCACCTACAGGTCGATGGCTTCGGCGGTGCCAACTTTTGTAATTGCCAATTACGAAGTTGCAGAACATGCGGATATCGCCGTTCACTTCTTGTCCGGTCACGATTCTTCGGCAGTGAACTATGCCGACGCCGCGGAAAAAGTCGTACCACTCATCACGGAATGGTTTGGGGCACCGCGTTCGAAGGCCGAAACTGCCGATCTCGCCGATGCAAATGCAGCACCGTTCGAGAGCGGCGCTCTGTTACTTACACCGCTGGCTAGGACGGACCCCAAACTGGCGGGCTTGGTCGCCGCACACCAACTCACGCACGCAGCTTTTTCCTCGGTGCGACCCTGGATCAGCGAAGGTCTCGCCCATTTCGCGCAGGTGCTTTATCTCGAACAGCAGAGTGGACGCCAGTCGGCGCTCGATTACATGGAATTGCACAGCTCCGCGTTCAGCTTGGCAGATAACAAAAAAGCCGGACAGACCACCCCGCCGCGATCCGAAGATGAAGTGAACCACTCCTTGGTGAATTCCGCCGACGAGGGACTTTATCGCAGCAAAGCAATGTGCGTGTGGTGGATGCTGCGCGACATGGTCGGCGATCCGGCATTGAAGAAAGCTCTCGCCGCCTACCGGCCGCAGGAGGACAAGGAACCCTCTTATCTGCCGCGCCTGATTCAGGCGCAGACGCAGCGCGATCTGGAGTGGTTCTTCGATGACTGGGTCTATCGCGACCACGGCGTACCTGATTTCAAGGTTGAGTCGGCTTTCACGCGCAAGACCTTGCCGGAAGGTTACATGCTCACGATTACGGTGGCAAATCTAGGCGCGGCGGGAGCGGAGGTTCCCCTCAAAGTGAAGTTTGCCGGGGGAGAAGTAACGAAACGCTTACTGGTGCATGGCAAGAGCAATGGCGTGATTCGCGTCGAGGTCCAAAAAACGCCGGAGGAAATTGTGATCAACGACGGCAGCGTGCCTGAGAGCGACATGACGAATAACACGTTCAAGATTGTGGTGACCGATGCTCCGAAGTAGTTGGCAATGACAATCAGTTGAGCCGTGTCTCTGCCTGCTCTGAGCAACGTCGAAGGCTGGCCCCGTGGTAGGTTGATTGTTAGTTCCGGGAGGATTCTTGGCGTACATCCAGTTTTTGGGCGCAGCCGGCACCGTCACCGGTTCAAAGCACCTGATTAATACTTCGGAAAATTCATCCGTCAAATCCGGCTTTCAAGTTTTGGTCGATTGCGGCCTGTTCCAGGGACGGAAAGATTGGCGCGAGCGCAACTGGCGCGACACTCCGGTCCCCGCGAAAGAACTCGATGCCGTCATTCTCACCCACGCGCACCTCGACCACTGCGGCTGGATTCCGCGCCTGGTGAAAGAAGGCTTCCACGGGCCGATTTACGCGACGCCACCGACGATTGATTTATGCGGCATCATTCTTCCCGACTCGGGCCACCTGCAGGAAGAAGATGCCGCTTACTACAACAAGACAAAGAAGTCGAAGCACGATCCGGCCCTCCCGCTCTACACCTCTAAGGAAGCGCTACGCTCATTGCAGTGCTTCAAGGCGGTGCACGTGGGCGAAACGGTTGCGCTCTCCTCCGAACTCTCTTTTCGTTTCGCGCGTGCCGCTCATATCCTGGGGTCGTGCATGGCCGAAATCTCGCTGACCACCGGAGGGCGCACGCGACGACTGCTGTTCACCGGTGACATCGGCCGTGTGCAAGATCACCGCGTTGCTCCGGGCAAGGTGGTGCACTCCGGGCCCACGGAGGGCGAGACTGCCGACATCGCGGTAATGGAATCGACGTACGGCAACCGGCTTCATCCCAAGGACGATCCTCTGCCGGAACTAGCTGCGCTCATCACGGCGGCAGTAGGACGCGGCGGCAGCGTGGTCGTGCCCGCCTTCGCGATCGAGCGCACGCAGAAATTCATCTTTATCCTCAAGCATTTGATGGAGTCAGGCCAGATTCCGCTAATTCCAGTATTCGGCGACAGTCCCATGGCGATCAAGGCGGTGGAAGTTTTCCTGAAGCACGACGAGGAATACAGCGACGACACGCGCAGCATGATCCAGAGATACGGCTCGCCGATCGACTGGCCGGGGTTCACCTTCGCCTCCACCTCGGAAGAGTCGAAAAAGATCAATGCAGTCCTGACGCCGTCGATCATCATCTCTTCCAGCGGCATGGTCACCGGAGGCCGCATACTGCATCATCTGGCGCAGCGGTTACCGGACCCGAAGAACCTGGTCCTGTTCATCGGCTTTCAAGCGCCGGGAACGCGCGGATTTACCATCAAGAGCAAAGCTCTCGAGGTAAAGATTTTTGGCGATCTGGTGCCGATTCGTGCACAAGTCGCCGCGCTGGAGCAGTTCAGCGACCATGCCGATCCTCCCGAGCTGTTGCAATGGCTGCACACCTTTCGCAACCAGCCCAGCGTTACATATCTCGTTCATGGAGAGCCCGACGCCTCCGGCCAGTTGCGCGATCTGATGAAAAAAAATCTGGGATGGAATGTGGCGGTGGCGCAATATTTGCAAAAAGTGGGACTGGCCTGACCCGTTACTCGTTCGCGGGAATAGGATGCATTGTTGAGGTCATCACGCCGCCCGGCGCGTAAATCCGTTCACGTTGAAAATCATCGTGACCAACACAAACAATTCGGCAGCGGATGTTTCTTTCTACGTTTGTCCCCAATGCAAGGGAGAACTCGCGGCCACTGGCGCTACACTGCAGTGCTCCGCGTGCCGCCACAGCTACGCGGTGCGGCAGCAAATTCCCGATTTCATTTTGGAAGACCTCACCCAAAGCGCGAATCCGGTTCTTCGCCAGGTGAAGCGTCTCGATCTGCTGGCTCATATCTACGAGTCAAAGTTTTGGTATCCCGTGGTACTTCGATTGTTTGCCGGTCAAGGACTCTCTTTTCCCCGGCTCATCAACCTAGTCAAGGAAATGGTGGGACCGGTGAACGGACTGGTGCTCGATGTGGCGTGCGGCCCTGGCACCTTTGGCCGCCGCATCGCTTCGCCTTTGCGGAAAATCTATGGGATCGACATCTCATGGGGAATGCTTGAGCAGGGGGCAGCTTATGCGCGGCGCGAAGGTGTCACCAACATGCACTTCTCCCGCGCCCAGGTGGAAACGTTGCCCTTTCGCGATGCGGTTTTTGACGCGGCCATTTGCAGCGGGTCACTCCACCTTTTTCAAGACCCGAGCCGAGCCTTGGCTGAGATCGGCCGAACCTTGAAGTCCGGCGCGCCACTCGCCATCGTCACATTTACGGCGGGAAAATCGGGGCTTTTCCGCTTTTCCCGCATACTTCAGCGAGCTCGCGAGAGCGGCGGGCACGTGTTTTCGGTTTCGGAACTTGAAGGCCTCTTAAGTGAAAACGGATTTGAGGGGTGCAAATCCACCGTCTACGGATCGCTCCTGGCGTGTCGTACGCAGAAGCGTTGAGCGGGACCGTCATGGCGCAGGTTCGCATGGCGATGCAGCCCTTTCTTCAGCTCCCTAACTCAGGGAAGCGAGCGACTGAACCGCACCAACATATCGAGCTTTCGTGCCGCCGCGCCCGAATCAATCGACTGCGCTGCGATAGGAACTCCCTCCGCCAGATGGTCCGCCCGTCCCGCCGCTACAAGAGCGGCCGCGGAGTTCAGCAGAACTACATCGCGGCGTGCGGACTTCTTTCCACTCAATACTTCCCTGACAATAGCTGCATTGTCGGCCGCATCGCCACCGGAAATCTCTTCGAGCGTCGCTGGCTTCATGCCGAACTCCCCGGGATCAACCTCATATGTCCGCACCGATCCATCGCGAACTTCGGCGATACGCGTCGGTCCGGTGATGGTGATCTCGTCAAGTCCATCAAGGCCATGCACCACCAACGCCCGATGCAAACCCAGCATACTCAGCGCTTCGGCGAGCCTCTCGACCATGTCAAGCGCATACACACCTACAACTTGTCCCGATGCGTGCGCGGGATTCGTAAGCGGACCGAGCAGATTGAACATGGTGCGCAGCCTCAACTCCCGCCGCACCTTCTGTACTTGCTTCATGGAGGAGTGCAGATCGGGTGCATATAGAAAACAGATTCCGATTTCCCGCAGGCACTGCGCGGATTGTTCGGGAGACAACTGGATGTTCACGCCCAGGGCCTCCATCACATCCGCCGAGCCGCACTTCGAGCTGATGCTGCGATTGCCGTGTTTCGCAACACGAACACCCGCGCCTGCAGTCACAAACGCTGTTGCGGTTGAGATATTAAAAGTTCCGCTGGCATCGCCGCCGGTGCCGCTGGTATCAACAAGAGACGACTCGACCAGCGCGTCGCGACCTGTGCCGCTCAAGTCGAGAGCGCCGGATCCCGATGCTTCCGCTGCGGCAAGCGAGATGGGCAGGGGCGTCGCTGCGGCGCGGATCGCTTCTGCGAAGCCGACGATCTCTTGAACGGTTTCGCCCTTCATGCGCAAGGCAACGAGCAGCGCCGCGATCTGCGCGTCGGTGCACTTTCCCGCGAGCACCTCGCCCATCACTACGCAAGCTTCCGCCCGCGCCAGCGATTCGCCGTGATGAGTGACGCGATGGAGGGCGTCGAGGATCATGCATTCGGAATTGTAAGGGATAACCGTTATTCTCAAGCAGAGCGCATCAAGGAAACTACGCCCTCGCCGCCGGTCCCTTCAGTCTGGGCAGAAAGTATTCACGCCAGGAATCCGGTAGTGCGGTCGTGGCAATCGCCTTCTGCAATAGTTCGCGATTGTATCTGTCGTGGACGAAGAGCCGGTTCATTTCAGCGATCGTAACGCCTTCCGGATTCCGGGAAATAGGCTCGAAGGAGTCTCCCTCCCCAACCTCACCTTCCTGCTCCACTGAGAAATAAAACCCGCTGCGTCCACTGAGGAGAAACCGTTCTATCATGTCATCCCGTTGAAACTTAGCGGCCAGCTTATAACAAGGCATGCGCGGCTGACGAACCATCACAGTAGCTGAGCCGATTCGAAGGCGGTCGCCGACGTGAAGTTTGTCCTCGTTGAGGCCTTCACTGAGACCCTCCGTCGTGAAGTTCTCGCCGAACGTCCCCCATGGCAATTCCATCCCAGGCAGTTCGTGCCGCCAATACTCGTAATGTTCGGATGGGTATGCGTACACCGCTTTGTAAGGACCGCCGTGAACGGTGAGATCCGCTTGCTGATCGCCTTCCAGGTTCAAGGTTCGCAGCATGATCCGCCCGGACACCGACTTCTTGAAAATTCCGGTGTTGATGGTCGCTCCTTTATAAACTGTGAGGCGCGGTCGCGCGACGTTGAGCGAGATTATTTTCACGTTTGAGTCTTCGCTTTCTCGCGAATCTGATCGGGTCCCTTCTCCGCGACTGTTCCGCTTTGGACTTAGATGTACAGTCGATTGGAAGGACGCGGAACAGTGGTTTGCTCAAATCCACGGGGCTTCTATAAAATTGAGGGTTTGCTGCCTCAGTCGAAAGCCGCAAGCAGATTCCTTCCGATTCGTAGCGACGAGCGTCATTATGAAAATCCATGAGTACCAGGCCAAGGGAATTCTTAAGAAGTATGGTGTGACGGTGCCACGCGGAATAATGGCGACTTCTCAGGAAGAAGCCGACGCCGCGGCAAAAGAATTGTTCAGCGCAGGCGCAACCGGCGTGGTCGTCAAGGCGCAGATTCATGCGGGTGGACGCGGCAAGGGCGGAGGCGTAAAGATCGCCAAGTCCGTCGGAGAGGCGGCGGAACTTGCCGGCCGGATGCTGGGCATGAAGTTGATCACTCATCAAACTGGCCCCGAAGGGCGCACGGTTCGGCGCCTGCTGATCGAAGAAACTCTGCCCATCGAAAAGGAATTGTATCTGGGCATATTGGTGGATCGCGCAGAGGGCAAGCCGGTGTTCATGGCCTCGGCCGCGGGTGGAATGGAAATCGAGCAAGTCGCGGCGGAAAATCCCGACGCTATTTTGAAGCAGCACATCGATCCCGGCATGGGACTTGAAGCATTTCAGGCGCGCAAAATGGCTTTCAAGCTTGGACTTAGCGCCAGGCAGATCAATCCCGCGGTGCAATTTCTCTCGAACCTGTACAGGGCGTTTCTCGATACGGATGCATCGCTCGTCGAGATCAACCCGTTCATCACCACCACCGATGGCCGGCTATTCGCGCTCGATGCGAAACTGACCTTCGACGACAATGCGCTCTTTCGCCATCCTGATATTCGAGAATTGCGTGACATTACCGAAGAAGATCCACTGGAGGTCGAGGCTTCGAAATACAGCCTGAACTACATCAAGCTCGAGGGCAGCGTCGGATGTATGGTGAACGGCGCGGGGCTGGCGATGGCGACGATGGATATCATCAAGTACGCGGGCGGCATGCCCGCGAACTTCCTCGACGTGGGGGGAGGCGCAAATGCCGAGCAGGTCGCACACGCCTTCGAAATTCTGCTCAGCGACAAAAGCGTGCGAGCGGTGCTGATCAATATCTTTGGTGGCATTCTGCGCGTGGATACTCTGGCCACTGGCGTGGTGGAAGCCGCGAAGAAAACTAACATCAAGCTTCCCGTGGTGTTGCGACTCGAGGGTACCAACGTGGACGAAGGCAAAAAGATCCTGATGGAATCCGGATTCAACTTCGTGGTGTGCGACACCATGAAAGATGCAGCCGATAAAGTTGTGGCTGCGGCGCGATGACTTTCAACACCGCTGTCATCCCGGTCGAAGCGAGGAACCTTGGTGTTCGTCGGCGGTGACACCACTGCAGGCAAACACCAAGATTCCTCGCTTAGCTCGGAATGACAAGGAAACAAATGCAGTGAGGAATTATTTTATGGCAATCCTGGTTGATAAGAACACGCGACTGATCGTGCAGGGCCTCACGGGACGCGAAGGCACCTTCCATGCCAAGGCTTGCGCGGCTTATGGGACGCAGGTTGTGGGCGGAGTGACGCCCGGCAAGGGCGGTACCACTCACGAAGGCTGGCCCATTTTCAACACCATGCAGGAAGCGGTCGAAAAAACCGGCGCCGACACAACGGTGATCTTTGTTCCTCCTCCATTCGCGGCCGACGCAATTATGGAAGCGGCCGATGCCGAGCTTGATCTCATCGTGTGCATCACCGAGGGCATTCCCACGCTCGACATGGTCAAAGCCTGGGAGTTCCTGCAGAACCGTCGCTCCCGCCTGATCGGTCCAAACTGCCCCGGAATTATCTCGCCAGGAAAGTGCAAGATCGGAATTATGCCCGGGTCGATCCACAAGGAAGGCTCGATTGGTATTGTCTCGCGCTCAGGAACGCTGACTTATGAGGCCGTGCATCAACTTACGCAGCGCGGCATTGGGCAATCGACGGCCATCGGCATCGGCGGAGATCCGATTATCGGAACCGAATTTCTGGACGCGCTTGACCTGTTCAATCGCGATCCTGAGACCGAAGCTGTAATCATGATTGGTGAAATCGGCGGCGACGCTGAGGAGACTGCGGCAGAATTTGTGAAGACAAAAATGAAGAAGCCGGTCGTCGGCTTCATCGCCGGACAAACTGCTCCTCCGGGGCGTCGCATGGGACATGCCGGAGCGATCATCTCTGGTGGAAAAGGAACGGCTGCGGAAAAGATCAAAGCCATGGAAGCCGCCGGCATCCGTGTGGCAAAATCTCCAGCGGCCATCGGGGAGACGCTAGTGGCGGCTCTGGGAGTGAAGGTTTAGTAGTAACGAGGACCAAGTACCTGGTAGCCGATAAAGACGACCGAGCCAACGACTAAGGACTAATTAACGACCAACTATGAAGACTCTGCAACGCACTCTTACCATCGTGAAACCTGACGCCGTCGCCAAGAATGCAGTCGGCGACATCATCGAACAATTCGAAAAGAATGGCTTCCGCATCCTCGCCATGAAGATGCTGGAAATCTCCAAGTATCAGGCCGAGCAATTTTACGCGGTGCATGCGAGCCGGCCATTCTATAACTCGCTCACTGATTTCATGTCGAGCGGACCGATCGTCACGCTCGCCCTGGAAAAAGAAAATGCCATTGCGGACCTGCGTAAGCTCATGGGCGCCACCAACCCAGCTAATGCGGAGGAGGGCACAATCCGCAAGAAATGGGCCTCGAGCATCGAGCACAATGCCATTCATGGCTCCGATGCCGAGGATACAGCACGCTTCGAGTTGAGTTTCTTCTTTGCGGGCTACGAACTGGCGAAGTGACGGCACTTTGCGGGCCCGTTCGACAACCTCGCTCTGGCTCGGTCGCTCAGGGCAGGCTAAGAATGAGTGAAGCGGAAGCCCGCAGACGTCATCCCTTCGGCAGGCTCAGGGCAGGCTCTGAACCAAGTGAAGGATCTCGTCGCACCTGATGTCTAGACGTACAAGGGAACAAGCTACCCCATAGCCTCGTACAAGTGACCTTCTACTCGGTCCGCTACCTTGGGTAACTCCTTGCGGGCATACTGCAAAAAATGCGGCGAGGTACGATGGGCTTCGAGTGCGGCGTCGTCTTTGTACTGCTCGTAGATAAAGAAGCGCCGCGGCTCGGTTTTGTGCCGGTGCACCTGATACATAAGGCAGCCGGCCTCTTTGCGGGATTCTTCGGTGAGCTTCACAAAAATTGGGGCAACATCTGCGTCATGCCCCGCCTTCGCCTTCCACGTCACTGCCAAAACCACCATCTTGCACTCCTTACGCAGTCTCCATGCCTGCGATGTGGGAACTCATTCTAGACTTTTGGGGATGAAATTGTCTTCATTTCATTTTCGAATGCGTTGGTGAGGACTATTTGATCCCGCTCCGGACCCGTGGAAACCATGCCGGCCTTCGCTCCAGTTTCTTTTTCCACGAACGCCAAGTATTCGCGCGCTGGCTTGGGTAATAGCTCAAACTTAGTAATCCCCTGCGTGGAGGTCTGCCAGCCTGGCATCTTCTTGTAAACACATTCAATTTTTTCGTAGCCGCTGGCTTGTGCTGGAATCTCGACAGTTTTCCTGCCGTCGATTTTGTAGCCCACGCAGACCGGAATCTCCGACAGCTCATCGAGCACATCCAGTTTCGTTACCACCAGCCAGGAAATACCGTTAATCATGGCAGCGTAGCGCAACAGAGGCAAGTCGAGCCAACCGGTGCGCCGCGGACGCCCTGTAACGGCGCCAAACTCGTTGCCGCGCTTACGGAGTTGCTCGCCTGACTCGCCCTTCTCCTCGGTGGGAAATGGACCTTCGCCGACGCGCGTGCAGTATGCCTTGGTCAATCCAATCACCGAGTCGATCGCATTGGGAGCGACGCCCGTGCCGGTCGCGGCGCCTCCTGACGTCGCGCTCGACGAAGTCACAAAAGGATAGGTGCCATGGTCGATGTCGAGCATCGTGCCCTGCGCGCCTTCAAACAGAATGGCCTCACCGCCCGCCAGCGCCTGGTTCAGCAGTAACGCCGTGTCGCATACGAAAGGCGAGATTTTATCGGCCGCCGCAGCGTATTCCGCATACATTTTGTCGGCGTCAAGCGGTTCGGAGTTAAACAGTGCATGCGCAATCATGTTCTTCTCGCGCACCGCGTTTTCAATGTGCTTCCTCAGCAGTTGCAGATCGAGGAGATCGGCAACGCGCAGACCGCGTCGGCCCATCTTGTCTTCATATGCAGGGCCGATTCCGCGGGAGGTGGTGCCAATTTTTACGCGGCCGGGGGCGTTCTCCGCTGCCAGCTCGATCATGCGATGGTAAGGAAGAATTACTTGGGCGCGGTTGGACACAAAAAGATTGCCGTCGACTCTGACGCCCGCTTCGCGAAGCCCTCCCACTTCTTTCAGAAAGGCCATGGGGTCGAGAACAACGCCGTTGCCGACCACGCTGCGGCAACCCGCTCGTAGTACTCCGCAGGGAACCAGTTGCAAAACAAATTTTTTGCCGTTGATGATGACCGTGTGTCCGGCATTGTGGCCGCCGGCGTAGCGGGCGACAACAGAGAAACTCTCCGACAGAACGTCGACAATTTTCCCTTTGCCCTCGTCGCCCCACTGGGCACCGACAATTACCGCGGTCTTGCCTCGCTTCAATGCCAACTCCGTCACATGGATTTCGCAGGCGCATCACTGCGCCGCGCGTGGCTCTCCACATCAGGGTCGCACACGCCTTGCCGCGGCAAAACTCTTATAACTCGCTGGGATGAAAAGCGGAGAAGATGTGTACAACGCATCTTATCGTGCCCACGCGACAGATGGCAACGCAAAGCCGGTGACCCGCGCAAGGATCACGGCGCGAGAGCATAAATCAGGCGCCAGACCTTTCCCATTGGACAAACGAAACCAAACGCCGGGAGTAGGTAGCTATTGAAAATGCCATCCAAACCCGCGCTTCACTCTTGCAAGAGCCAACCTGAATCAGCGTTTCGGTGTCTGTTTATTGAGCAATTTGGCGATCGCGGCTTCGGGATCGCCTTTGATGACAAGCCGCTCTTCGACGGGGCCGCGTTTACGTTTCAGTTTCTTTGGGTTCCGTTTTCTTGTCATGCGGTTGTACAATTATCTACGAGATTTCCTGCTGTGGCTAGTAAGGTGCCCCAGCCGGGGATTGGACCCGGACGCCCGGAATGGGCACGCGATTGCAAATCGCGCCTGTCTGCCAGTTCCAGCACTGGGGCACGTAACAAAGCGCTGAATGCAGGAGCGGTGACGCCACGCAAGGTTTCTCCCGCTCCTGCTTTGTTCGGGCCGTTCAGTGCGGCCCCAGGTCCCTCCTCATTCTGTGTCCCCCTTTCCACTCTTACCTTTGGCAAATGTGCGAAGCACATTCACAACCGCGCCAAACAAATCAACTTGATCTGGCGTGAGGTCCAAAGGAAACTGAATGAAGGCGTGAGGCAATCCCGGCACGGGCATTCGATCAAAGCCCTTGGGAACCGCGTGTTCAGTGCCAGATTGCGGCAGCGTGAACTTAGTCGTTCCTCGCTGATCTGTTTTCTTCGGACCATTGCGGGGGGCACGCGGCTTTGGTTTGGTGATGTGTGGCGAGACCTTAAAGCCGATCTCTTGGAGTGCCTTGATATAGAAGCGAATGGTCTTGGTCAGCATCTGACCCTGCGGAACGCCGTAATCTCGGAACGCCTTCTCAAGTTGTGCAGCGGTTCCAGACTCCACATCCAGATCGCCAACGACGGGGTCATACTTGGCGAGCGCATCCAGCATAAGGCTGTGGAATTGGCTTGGGTCTTTGGCGGCGGATACGAGTTTCCGATAGCTCTCAGTCGCTCGCCGCTCATCATCTACAAACCCGAGAAACCGGAGGCCAGAAATAAGCGCTCCGTGATCGGCACCGGAAAGATTGTCCAGAACGCGGCGATCAAGTGGCCCAGTCGGCACGGTGGATTCGGCCAGTGTGTCGATTGCCGACTTGAAAACGCCATACGACATATAGGGAGGAGAGATTTTGGATTGATCAGGTGGCATCTTTACGCTCCTGCTGCTAACAATGGCAACTTTACGCTCATGGAGGATTGTAATGCAACTGGAAAATGCTAGCACTGTAAGGCCCGAAGTAATTGTACGGGCGTGGGGAGATGAGCCCGTTCGATTGTTTCTCCATCGCATTGAAAAAAATAGGTGTTTCGTTGGCATTGAACGCGCGGCTAAACCAATAGGGTTGCCTTTTGGGGAGGTCTTCGTATTCGATGTGGATAGATTTTCTGCCCTATGCACAGCTTTTAAACAGGGAGATGCAAGTAAACTTGGCGAACTTTGGGCGAACATCCAAGTGGACGATTTTGCTTGCAACAAGTATCAAGATATGATAACGTGTCTACATGATCAAGAACACATCACCGATCCTGAAGGCGCTTCGTGCGGCAACTCTCAATGAAACTGCTGCCGTTGAATTCTTAGAGCGTCAGCGATGGTCAGACACTCCAGCGTGTCCACTTTGTGGTGACGTGAGTGTGTACGCAATGATGAGCGGCGAACAACGGAACAAAGATTATCGGTGGCGCTGCCGAGGTTGCCAGAAGATGTTTACGGTTCGCACCGGCACGCCTTTCGAGGAAACGCGGCTTCCGTTACGGGTTTGGGTCTACGCGATCTGGAAAGCATGTAGCAGCAAGAAAGGAATCTCGGCGCTACAACTGTCGCGAGAAATGGAAATCACACACAAGAGCGCGCTGTTCATTCTTCGCCGCATTCGTCATGGTCTCGGTGAGCAGGACCAACCAAAATTCAGCAACACGACAATCGAAGTCGATGAAGTTTTTATCGGCGGAAAGCCGCGCTATAAGGGAACCGCAGACAATCGCACGGTGCCAGACAAAACGCCTGTTGTGGGAATCGTAGAGCGGGACGGAGATGTGCGATTCAGAATGATGGAGCGCATCACCGCCGAAAACATCGGCCAATTCGTTGCAGAAAACGCGGATTTAACCTGCCGCATTATGACTGACGATTTCAAGTCTTACACGAAATTAGGGAAGCGATTTCAGGGCGGACACTTCACTACCAAACATACGGCAGGGCAGTACGCTATCGCGGGCACAGACATACACTCGAATACGATTGAGGGCGTATTCTCTCTCATCCGACGCGGAGTGATGGGAACGTTTCACAGCGTCAGCCGCAAGCATCTGCCGAACTACCTGAATGAGTTTCAGTTCCGATGGAACACGCGCAAGATGAATGACGGGCAGCGCGTAACGGCTGCAATCAAACAGATCGACGGTAAGCGACTGCAATATCGGGAGTCAGTCGAGAATCCGCCGTATCTTCCGAAACCCAAGCCGACTGGAGAAGCGGATGCCGAACAGATGGAGGCACCGTTCTAGTGTCCTAATAGTGCGTTGATCCCCTGTACCTCACGGTGGCGTTCCCATTCCGGAAGATAGCAATCGAACTGGATTCTTCTTGGTTCCGTACACCGTCAGCGTTACTAGTTGCTCCGCTCCAAGATTCGGAGCAGAGATGCATTTAGTAAAAGTATTGCCAATTTTACCTGGGCCGCCTGCTCCCATAGCCCATCCGCCGGGAATGGAAATGTTCCCTTCCTTGAAATCGTCGCTATTAAATTTCGCAGTGGCGCAAAATGGAGCATCCAAGCGATAGTTGCAGTGAGTAGCAACGATAGTGCTGTTGAAGGAATCCTCAGTCACCGGGCCACCAATAATCTCATGCGCCCAACATTGATGCGGTTTCTCCAGTGCAGTCTTTTGCGGCTGAGGCGGGGGACAGCTCGAACATGCTGGACAGGTCGGACACACAGGCTTTGGCGCATTCGCTAGCGCTACCAATGATTCATGATCCTTGTAGATCAATCCGGGAATTTGCCATAGAATCAAGACTGCCCAGCAGAATATAACGCCGCAAATAGCTCCAGCCCACGGTGTCCAAGACTTTAGAGCCGCTACAAAGGAAGCCACTGTTCGGCCTCCTTTCCACCATTCAAACAACACCGTAAAGCCGTATCCAGCAACCAGTCCACAAATTCCGATAACCAAGATTCCGACGACTGTTGATCCTCCCATAGGCACTGCCCGCAACGCCGCCCTTTTGAGAAGATCGATGAAGTAAAACCACATCGCTCACACCTCCGCCATACACACCTAGAGCGTTGACTTCTTTGGCGAGGTGCTGCCATACTGGCTTTGGATGCGCAGCACCCCAAAGCCCAGCTACGAACTGGGCTTGTTGTATTTTAGGGGTGTACAAACGACACAAACAGCGGCAGGAATCTAGATAGCCAGCGGTGCTAGAATGCCATTTTCAACAGATACCTACTCCCGCCAAACGCTATAAAAAGAAATACGAAATAAAAGTCCTCGCTGGCTTCCGCCCGCGATAAAGCCGACGGGGGGTAAGCAAACTCGATTGCTGAACGAAGAACGACGCCGCGCCATTTTGGAAATCTTGAGCCGCCAGGGACGGGTCCTGGTCGCGGAACTCTCACGACATTTCCAGACTTCTCAAGTTACGATCCGCAAAGATCTCGAGATTCTGCACGCTCACGGGCAGGTCCACCGCACCCACGGCGGGGCTCTGCCGGCCCGCGAAAGCGTTTTGGAGGATCCAACTCTGCGGGAAAAAGAGAAACTGCATCGGCAGGAGAAA
The DNA here is from genome assembly GCA_036844925.1 of Candidatus Sulfotelmatobacter sp. GTDB lineage: Bacteria > Acidobacteriota > Terriglobia > Terriglobales > Acidobacteriaceae > Sulfotelmatobacter. The sequence continues at coordinate 7,293 of DAIUEW010000003.1, read as the reverse complement.
CTGCGGATTGCGGAGGCCGCGGCCAGCAAGGTGATGGAGGGTCAAGTCGTAATTTTGGACTCCGGCACCACCACGACTGCGATCGCCCGCGCCTTGCGCGAATTTCGCAGCCTGACCGTGGTAACGAATGCGGTCAACATCGCGGCGGAATTGACCGGGACTGCGGTCGAAGTGATTCTTACGGGTGGCACGCTGCGCAAGAATTCATTCTCGCTGGTCGGCCCTATTGCGGAGGAAACCTTGCGCCGCCTGAGCGCTGACCTTCTGTTTCTTGGGGTCGACGGCTTCGATGTGCATCACGGGCTGAGCACTCCCAATCTGCTGGAGGCAAAGGTAAACCGCGTGATGGTCGAGATTTCGAAGCGCACGATCGCGGTTTGCGACTCGAGCAAGTTCGGCCGCCGCAGCCTGTCGCTGATCGCACCCCCGTCATCGCTTCAGGAAGTCATCACCGACCGTGGAATTTCGAAATCCGATTTGCGCAGTTTGAAACAGGCCGCAATCGAGGTCACGATCGTCTGAACAGATTGCATAACAACATAATTTTTCTGAGTCAGTCGGAGAACTGATTTGCAGGAGTCCTGATGCCAGCTTTTGACGTGACCATCGCCGGCGAAATCAATCTTGACTTGATCCTCTACGGACTGCCCGATGAACTTCCACCCGAGCGCGAACTGCTGGCGGAGGGCATGATGCTGACCCTGGGAGGATCCTCCGCGATCATGGCGCACAATCTTTCTTCCTTAGGCAGCCGCGTGGGATTTCAGTCGCGCATCGGCGACGACGAGCTGGGCTCAGGCGCTCTGCTGACGCTGCAAGAAAGTGGCGTGGATATTTCGCAGGTACGTCGCGTTCCCGGTGCGGTGAAGACTGGGCTTACCGTCATTTTGCAGCGCGAGGCCTGGCGCAACATGGTGACTTATTCCGGAACGATTGCTGAGCTGATGTGGGACGATCTTGATTTGGACTACCTTGCCAATTCGCGCCACTTTCACCTCTCCTCTTTTTATCTACAGCGCGGGCTGCGGCCACGAGTGCCGGAGCTTATTCGCAAAATGAAAGAGGCCGGTCTCACCACATCACTCGATACCAATGACGACCCCGACGACGGATGGAAAGGGGGGCTGGAGGACGTGCTGCAGTATGTCGACGTATTTCTGCCGAACGAGCGGGAGGTCCAGAAAGCCGCGGGAGTCGCCGATGTCGAAGAGGCCGTGAAAAAGCTGGCGGCGATTGTCCCCTTGGTCGTCGTGAAACTGGGCCGCCAGGGCGCGATCGCGCAGCGCGGCGCAGAGCGTTTCGCATGCCCATCGATCTCAGTCGACGCCGTCGACGCGGTTGGGGCTGGAGACAGTTTCGATGCGGGGTTTCTGCATCAGTATGTGCGGGGCGCGGATTTGACCGCATGCCTTCGCGCCGGCAACATAGCTGGCGCTTTTTCCACCACGCGCGCCGGGGGCACGGAGGCTTTCCGCGACCAAAAATATCGCGACCAATTCTTTCGAGAACATTGAGAGATTCTTTTGGTAGTGGTGCGCCTTGATAAAGATGCGACGCAAACGCGCGATTATTGCGTCGCAAAGAACCCTTCGGCGCGCTGCGTTTGCTCAGGGCGGGCTGCGACGCTCCGCGGGGGTCGCCGAGATTCCCTTCGGCTCCGCTCAGGGCAAGCTCTCGCTGCACAAAATACGCTTGCTCGGAATGACAACCAAAGTGCGCACCACCGTTCTTTTCCAAGTTCTCTCTCCGTTTTCTCTCCATTTTCTCTCCGGGCCCATTCGTGAAGATCTCACGTTACTCTGGTTACCTTCGGCGTTCCCAATATTGGAATATCCTCGAAACGGGTTCCAGCAATGAAGAAACTCAATTTTCTCGTTTCCCTCACCAACGACGATAACGACTACCAGCAGGAACAGGCCTCTGCGGCGCAGCAAGCTGCCAAGCGGCTGGATGTGGACATCACGATCGTCCATGCTAACAACGACGCAGTTACGCAAAGCCAGCAACTGCTGCATTACATCCAGGGATCGGCATCGTCGCGGCCGGATGCCATCATATTCGAGCCAGCGAGCGGAACTGCGTTCCCGCAGGTTGCCAGGGCCGCCACAGCCGCCGATATTGGCTGGGTCGTCCTGAACCACGACCCGGATTATCTTTCGAAACTTCGCCTGAATTGCCATGTTCCGGTTTTCTCTATCAGCTCCGATCACGAAGCGGTAGGCGAGATTCAGGGTAAGCAGTTTGCACAACTGCTGCCGCAGGGCGGATCCGTTTTGTACATCGAAGGCCCGATTAATAGTTCGGCTGCGCGGGCACGAACGGCGGGCATGATGCATATGAAGCCCGCTAACATCCATGTGAAGACGCTGCGTGGCAATTGGACCGAGGAGAGCGCCTACCGTGCCGTTGGTTCTTGGTTACGACTGCGTACTTCGCAGGAAAGCCTTTTTGATCTGGTGGGAGCCCAGGACGACAGTATGGCCGCGGGCGCCAGAAAAGCGTTCGCGGAAATGGCGGAAGGCGAGCGCGAACGATGGCTTAAGATACCTTTTACGGGCTGCGACGGATTGCCCAAGACGGGCCAGTCGTGGGTGCGCAGCGGCCTGCTGACGGCTACCATCTATATCCAACCCAACACCGACCTCGCTTTGGAAATGTTGACTGAGGCGATCCGCACCGGAGTACAACCTCCGGAGCGCAGATTGATTGTTCCGGAGTCGGTGCCATCGATCGAGGAACTTGTTGCAAAAACAGCCGGTACGGGCAGACAGCATCGCTCAGCCGGTGTGTGAAGTTCGAAGGATGCCGGCAAAACAGATAGCACATCGACCGGCATCCCTCAAGAGTTAACCTTACGCGTGCGGTGGGAAGTGATCGAACATTTTGTCGACCGCCTTGTCCAGCTTTTTCTCGTTTTTCTCAGTGTTATTGGAGAGCGTGTCGCTTGAAACGCCCCGCCAGATGAGTTGCTTGTTGTGCACGTCGTAGAGATCTAGCACGAGTGAGCCGACGGGATAATTTTCTACTTGAGTTGTGGTTTCACCGAAGCCGCCCCATCGCCAACCACCGAGTCCGTCATAAAAGGTTTGGTATTCGCGTTCGTTGTGCGTACTTCCGACGGCGGTGACGGCTACGTCGCCGCCATTATCGACGCGCTGCCAGCCTTTGGCCTGCAGGGCATGGTCAACCGCATCCTGAATGCGGCTCTGCCAAAGGGGGTCGGTGGTTTTTACTTTCTCCCAATAGTAGGTGTGATATTGAGAAAAATTGGCGTGATGGTCATAGTCGGTTTTCACATCCTGCGCGAGTGCAGGGGCGGATACTACGAGTACGGCCAGCAAGGCCGAAAATGAAATGCGGAGTGCGTTCATAGGTCCCTCAGAGAATCGAAATCTGGTGCGCAAGGCCGAGGCAGGTTCACCATCGGCAAATTGCGCGAAAATGAGATGCGACCTCGCCGTTCCGGGATTGCCCCTACGGAATCGTTCCTTGCAAATTGGGGTTGCGACCTCAGAGAACGCCACTGCAGGCAAGACTTAGTGCTCAGGACAAACCTGCAGTACGAGATTAACTTCTTCGCGGTCTTGGTTACTTCTTAGGATCCTTGACATTCTGAGGTGCGACGAGTCTGCTGCCAGCGCCTGTTCCTTTGACGAGTCCGCCGTCTGAACCGGTTGCTGATTTGGCTGCGGCTTAGTTTGATCGGACGGTGGCGTACGCGCCGACACGGGTTGCGGTTCCTGCAGCTCAGACCACGCGATCAGTTGCGGACCGATCACGTCGCTCGGCGCTGGGGGAGCGGGGCGACCGTGATCATCATCATCCTGATCCTGTGCGAACATCACAGGGACCGCGGCTAGCAATGCCACCAGTACGATTGCAAGGATTGTCTCTCGTTTCATGACACCTCCCGAGGGACGAAAGCAGCGAAGCCGACCGGCAATAACAAACGGCGCGAGTGCATATTTTTTTGTACAGCGTGAGTTGCGATGCGTCTATACACGGTTTCACGTAACTCGGGGAATTATGGAAATTTGGATCTCGCTCCGGGCAGGCTTTCCGCAAAGATACAATCTTTACTGTATGGGCAAGCCTGGCTGGTTGCATTAGGCTGTGTGTCTACTCGACAGACGCCCCCATCGAGCAGGTGTCGTTTCACTGGGAGAGACGGCACCTGCTCCCCTTCTCCGAATGGTCACAAATCTCCTGGGAGCGCGCCTTTTACTTCTCGCAGACTTTGCAGCTCAGAAGGGCTCGAAATACACATTGCAGGGGATTCTTCGGGCGTGACCCAGGTCTTACCTTGGTTTCTGGCTGACAACAGAATCAACTCTGAGGAGGGCATTATGCTTTATTGGACGATTGTGTTCCTGGTGATAGCGCTGATCGCTGGAGTCTTAGGATTTACCGGTGTGGCTGTCGCGGCGGCGGGTATCGCCAAGCTGCTATTTTTCGTTTTTCTCGTTCTTTTTGTGATTTCACTCGTCACCCATTTGGCGCGTCGCGGGTCTGTTTAGAGGTTCCGGACCGGGCCGAACTGTTGAAGTTTCAAGCATCGACGGCTGGATGTTAAACATGTTCCACATCCCGGCCCCGATGCTTTTTATTGCGAGTTGGATTGTCCGCTTTTTCCTTTGCGTTCTCCTTCGCGAAGGGCTGAGGTGATGTATCCGCCAGGATGCCTCCCAACCTTTGCAATATTTTGCAGCAACTAATGTATAGATTGCGATTAAATCGAAGGCGCGGAAGAGCGCGTTTTCTTAGGAGAAAAAGGTTTTATGGCAGATGATACTGAGAAGAAAAATCAGCAGTCCGGACAATATGGACAGGGCCAACGCGGCAGTCAATCCGGGCAGCCTGGCCAAGGCCAGAGCGGCCAGAATCAGCCTAAGAAGGACAATCGGGGGCAGAACGAGAACGAGCAGGATGACCAGAACCGAGATCGTCAGCGCCGTTCAGCGTGAGTTGATTCGAGCGGAACCGGGTCCCGGCCTTTTGGGCCGGGACTTCTTGTTTAACGCGAATTGTTTACAGGATCTTGTTAATTAGAAGGAACAAGGTGGTATGCTGGACGCCAAAAAAGAGCGACCAACTGCAGAGGAAGCCAGATGACAGCCAAGCAGAAGCCAGCCAAGAAAGAGCGTCGAGAAAGTGAGCCCCTGCTAAACGCGGTCGCGCGCAAATTGGGTCACGCCGCCGGCACATTCAGCAAGGCAACACAGGAATTCGCGGAGGCTATTTCAGGTATGCCTGTGGCCGTCACTGCAAAGGTACGCGACGCGGCTCTTTTTGCCACTTCGACAGATGCAGCAGGCAGCCATCCCCGTGCCAAAAAACGATCTACGGCTGGCCGCAATCGTAGGGTGAAAAAGACTGCCAGCGCGAGGAAACGTGCGCCGAGCGCGCGACACTCGCCTTCAGGCCGGAAAAGCACAAAAAAGAAGACGAAGTAACTCCTCCAAAGCATTCATCTTTTTCCGCAGCTAATGCCTCGCCATGCTTTATACAGCGCGAACCCATTGCCGACGCATGAAGCGTACAGAGTCCGGGGGTATTGTCTCGGCCCGGATTCACAACCTAGTTTGAAATAAGCCACGCGAGAAGAGCCAGGAAGAATTGGCATGGCGGAAACCATTCTAGGAGAATACAAAATGCAGAAGGACTCATTGCGAGAGCTGTACATCGACGAACTTCGGGATCTTTACAATGCGGAAACGCAACTGGTAAAGGCTCTGCCGAAGATGGCCAAGGCGTCCGCGAACGATTAGTTGCGGCAAGCGTTCGAAGAACATTTACGCCAGACCACGGAGCACGTGTCGCGTCTGGAGCAGATCTTTGAACAACTGGAGGAGAAACCATCTGGCAAAAAGTGCCTTGGCATGGAAGGCTTGGTCAAAGAAGGAGCCGAGACCCTCAAGGAGGATTTCCCCGAAGAGATCAAGGATGCCGCGATCATCGGCGCAGCCCAGAGGGTGGAGCACTATGAGATGGCTGGATACGGAACAGTGAGGGCCTTTGCCGAGCTTCTCGGCGAAAATGAACAGGTTTCGCTGTTGCAGCAGACGCTGGAAGAGGAGAAAGAGGCTGACCAGAAGCTGACCGAGCTTGCGGAAGAAATTAATGCCCAGGCGGCAGAGGGTCAGGGACAAGGACAAGCACACGCCCCGACCGGTGCACGCGAAAACCGGAGCATGGCCTCGAAATCCAAGAGAGTTGCCTAAGGAACTAAAGAATAAGGTTGAAGTGCGGACCAGAAAGGGCCATTGCATGGCCATTTTTCCGCTGGTGATAGTAACTACGGGATTCACCTGATGGCGTTCCCTCTGAAGTCCGACTATGGTACCCTAAGGTTAGTGCTGCAGTAAGTCATCCACTTCGAGGTCGATATGGCAGACGCAGCCATCCATCCTGTAAACAGTCCCCATGGCAACGTCCAAACCTGGCGTGAACTTTATATCGCCGCTTTATTCGAGACCGACACGAATAGAATTCCGCACCGCATCGCGGAAGCAGAGAGAGCAATTGTGGCAAGGTCACGAGAACTTTTTGCGGCTAGTTCTGACACGATCGAAGAAGATCAAGCTCTAGACGATGCTTTGTATGCACTGCGTGCACTCCAGAGCTGCCTGCAGGTTCAGGCATCAGCCGCCTGAAATTCTATATTGGCGACCGGACTTTTGCGGGAGATTCGTGTCCTCGTCCCTTCTTTCGCCCGCTGATGAGCGTAGGCTTCAAACCCTCCAGAGCTGAGCGAGGGCACGCGCCGCGTCGGAAACGGCACGTTTTTCGGCGTTCGCTTGTGAGACCCCTAGCAGTCTCGCGCGAGGGACGATAGGCGCCCGGTATCGCAAATTCCTCTTGACGGCGAGATCCGCCTGGTGAATTTCTGATACAGCGGCCTCGAACACGCGCCTGAGGTCTTCGTGGGACGCCGAACGATGCGTCTGGATATTATTATTTTGTCCTACGATTCTGGATGCCATTAGAGAAGCTCAACTTTCGTAGTCTTGACTCTGGGAACTTTAAAATGGCCTTGGCTGGGTAACAATACTGTTAAGCACCGGGTGCCAATGGTCTGTTTCCCTACTTAGGAGTCTTTTATTCCTGTAAATTCATTCGCAGAAGTTCTCGGATGCTTGGCGTGCCCCTTGATTGGATTTTTTTCTCGCTGAATTGTTACCATCCCTAAAATCATCGAGGCCTCCAGTCCTCGGCTAATCTTCGCAGCCGTACTGGAAGTGAAGTGCCCCCATTTGCTGCACCAATCGCAATGTAAGTTCTGGGTTGATGTTC
>DAIUEW010000002.1:0-243394 GCA_036844925.1 Candidatus Sulfotelmatobacter sp. | reverse complement strand
GCAGTGCAGGACTCGAACCTGCGACCTCCTGCTTGTAAGGCAGGCGCTCTAACCAACTGAGCTAACCGCCCCTCGTAAGCCGCGACTAAGTCGATTCAAAGCGCGGTTTCAGAAGAAAAGGCCCCGCGGCGGTGGGAATTCAATTGAAGGGCATCCGCACGAAGCACTTGCAGTGAGTATATGCGAGCGGCGAAAAAGCAGCAAACACCGTGACGTTTTTTCGCGCCAAGGTCGTGCGAGAACGGCGTCTTCACGGCCTGCACTTTCACTCAGGCAGACTCGCCCTGCTAGACTGACGCGGTGCGGCGCCTGATCGTCAATGCCGATGATTTCGGATTCACTACTGGCATTAATCGTGCCATTGTCGAGGCTCATACTCGCGGAATCGTGACTTCCTCCACGCTGATGGCCACTGGCCGAGCATTCGACAATGCCGTGAATTCGGCGAAGACCGTTCCCCTCCTCAGCGTTGGCTGCCATGTTGTCTTGATCGATGGCGAGCCGGTTCTTGATGCGAAACAATTGCCCTCTCTTGCTCGAGCGGGCTCCGGCGCCGGCCACTTCCGGGACGGCATGAAGTCATTTGCCGCACGCGCCCTCACTGGGCGCCTGGATCCAGGCGAAATCGAGGCCGAAGCGAACGCGCAGATTCGCAGACTGCAATCGGCTGGGCTGAGCGTCTCCCACGTGGATACTCACAAACACACGCACATGTTTCCGGCGGTGCTGCGGCCACTGTTGCGCGCAGCCAAGGCCTGCGGCGTTTGCGCGATTCGCAATCCCTTCGGCCCAAGCAAGCCTTTACGGTCTAGCGAACTGTTGACGCGACCCAATCTCTGGACGCGATACGCGGAGGTACGAATTCTTCGCGCGCTTTCCGCCAGGTTTCGCGATTCGGCGAGAGCAGAAGGAGTGGCGACTCCCGATGGTACACTCGGCATCGTCGTAACTGGAGCGCTGGACGAAAAGCTCTTCCGCGCAATCGCCGCGCTCACTCCTGAGGGCACGTGGGAGTTCGTCTGCCACCCAGGCTATAACGACAATGATTTGAAGTATGCAAAGACCCGCCTGCGCGAATCACGGGAGTCCGAGCTACGGGTTTTGACTATGCCCGACGCGCGGCAGTTGCTGTTGGATCAAGGCATCGCCTTGATTTCGTACCGGGATCTGACCTCGGACAACGGCAGATGATGAGCTCTTTCCCTGGGACTTACTGGGAGTCGTCGAGAAATGACTTTCGTAACCTTAGACCAGTTGCACCGGCAGCGTATCATCTGAATTAGATTCGATAAAGAATTCAGGCTGGGAGACCTTGATCATGTCGGTTGCAGGGGCAGCGCCGCGCGCGACGTTGGACTTGCGCGTACGTGTCTGGGGCATGGGCGCAAACGATCAGCCGTTCCATCAAAACGCCATAGCCCAGAATGTCAGTTGTACTGGCGCGTGCATTTGCGGCCTCGAGCATGAATTGAAGGTGGGCGACGTCATCGGCGTGCAGTATGAGAAGAAGAAAGCCCGCTGCAAAGTCATCTGGGTGATGGAAGGCGGCGGGATAAAGAAAGTTCAGGTTGGGGTTCAGCTCGTGGTCGACCAGGAATGCCCTTGGATTTCCGAACTGCCGCACGAACTGCGCACCAACATGCCGGTCTCCACTCCGGATAATCGCAGAAGGTTCCAGCGCCACAAGATCTCATTCCCGCTCGAACTCCGCGACGAACGCGTGAACACCCCGATGCGATTGAATGCCACTGACATCAGCGGCAATGGTTGTTATGTTGAGACTGTAATGCCATTGGCGATTTCCACATCGCTGCGTCTCGATTTCTGGATCGATCAGGAACACGTTTCCGCCTCCGCGACGGTGCGCACCCGCGATCCCGGCGTGGGAATGGGTATCGAATTCACAGGTCTCCCGGACGAAGCTAAGGGGCGTTTCCAAGCGCACCTGGATAAGTTAGACCCAGGCCTTTCCAAGTCGGCTCCAAAACCCTCCGAATAGCTCTGCGATACGCCGTTTCCACACAATAAATACACGCCGCGACAGTAGAATGAGCATCCTTTATTGTTTCTTGCCATCGAATTACGGGACTATTGGGAAAGGGCAGAGACTCGCAGAATGAAAATCGGGATCACGTGTTATCCCACATATGGCGGCAGTGGTGTGGTCGCCACGGAACTCGGCTTGGAACTCGCTCAGCGCGGCCACGAGATTCACTTCATTTCCTATGCCCCGCCCATCCGCCTGCGCGGTCAGGAACACAACATTCACTATCACGAAGTCGAAGTATCCCGTTACCCTCTGTTCGACTATCCGCCGTACGATCTCGCGCTGGCGACGCGCATGGCTGAAGTCGCGCAGTTGTACGACCTCGACCTGCAGCACGTGCACTATGCCATTCCGCATTCGGTGAGTGCGCTGCTGGCGCGGCAGATGCTAGGGGACGGTCCCCGGGGACGCCGCCTGCCTTTCGTTACGACGCTGCATGGCACAGATATTACACTGGTGGGATTAGACCGCTCCTATCTGCCCATCACGCGTTATTCGATCAACCAGAGCGACGGCGTCACGGCTATCTCCAACTACCTGCGCGACCGCACGATGCGGGTCTTCGATGTGAAGAAAGAAATTAAAGTCATCTACAACTCGGTAAATTGCGATGTGTACAGCAGGAGCGCGGCCTCGCCAGAAGCGCGGCTCGAGTATGCTCCGGACGGCGAGAAGTTGCTGGTTCATCTTTCAAATTTTCGTCCGGTCAAGCGACTCTCGGATGTAATCGAGATATTCGATCGCGTACGCAAGCAGATGCCGGCAAGATTAATGCTGATCGGCGATGGCCCTGACCGTTCCGTAGCAGAATGGTTATCGGTACAAAAAGGAATCCATGAAGATGTTCTCTTCCTGGGCAAGCAGGATCAGGTACAGGAGAAGCTGGCAATCGCTGACATCCTGCTGATGCCAAGTGAATTGGAATCTTTCGGACTGGCGGCGCTGGAAGCGATGGCATGTGAGGTGGTGCCGATTGCAACCCGCACCGGAGGAGTGCCTGAAGTGATTGAACATGGGACGAGCGGTTATTTAGCCGACGTCGGAGATGTGGATACGATGGCGCGCTACGCTATCGAACTGCTGAAGGACGAAAGCCGGCTGCGGGCCATGGGCAAGGCTGCTCGCGCCGTCGCACAGGCGAGATTCTGTTCCAGCAGGATCGTTCCGCAATACGAGGATTTTTACCGGGGCGTGCTCGATCGCTCTTCGTAGAAGGCCTCTGGAATCGCTCCCGAAGCCTGCAAAAGTGGCAAGCGGATTCGCACCAGGGTTCCGTTGCCTTCGCCGCTGTCGATGGTCATCCGCGCCGTATCCCCATACAAAACATGCAACCGTTCGGAAATGTTGGCCATGCCGATACCAGCGCCCGCGGTGCTCTCCGGTTGCGTCGCCGATATCCCCACGCCATCGTCCTCCACCTCGATGACCAGACGCGACTCAGAAAGGCGGCTGCGCAGATAGATGCTGCCGCCCTCCACCATGGAGGCGAGGCCGTGCTTGATTGAGTTTTCCACCAGGGGCTGCAAGAGCATGCTGGGAACCATTACATCGAGCGATGCGGGATCGAGTTCCTTCACTACTCGCAACTTATCGTTTCCGAAACGAACCACTTCAATGTCGAGATAGTTGTCGATGAATTCCACCTCTTCCCGCAGCGGCACGAAAGAATCGGTGCTGTTAAGCAAACGCCGGAGAATGGTTGCCAGTTTGGAAATCACCTCACGAGCCGTATCCGGGTCGAAGCGCACCAGCGATGAAATCGAATTCAAGGTGTTAAAGAGAAAATGAGGATTGATCTGGTTCTGCAACGCTTCCATGCGCGCATGTAATAGCAAGCGCTCCTGCTCTTCCAGTTTGATCTGAATTCGCACGCTGTTGAAGATCTTGAGCTCAATCCCGATGGCGATTGCGGAAGCCGCATAGATCACGGCCTCGATCCACAGGTTGCTGATGTCGAGGCTGAAAATCGAGTGCGGGAAATACCGTGCCAGTTCGCTCTGCACGAAACGCAATCCGATAATCGTCGTAAAGAACATGATCTGCCAGTCGAACAGGCGCGGCGTGGGCAGATTCCGGCGAATCAGCCGAAAGATGCTTTGATCGATGAATGGAGAAAACGACCAGATGTCGTCCTTGTCGGCGGCCATGGTACGCAGTTGGCCCGCGATGAAACCGCAAAGCACACAGAATGGCAGTGCCGCCCACTCGCCGTGCAGCACGGCCGGAACCCCAAGTAGCGCCCCGCCGAGCGATCCCGCCCAGCGTCCACCGATCACACCCAGCAAGAGAGCGGTTTCAAAACTCAGATCACCGGCGAGAAAACTTTGGGCAGAGAACCGGATCCACACGCCGAGCATGATCGGCAGCGCCATCCACAAGACCAGATAGATCTTCTGCCGAAACTCGCGTTCTTCTCGAAATAAAAGCGACTTAAATTCCTTGGAGCGCACCAGGCTGCTCGACACGGCCGCAGCCACGCCAAGCTTCACCAGCAAATTGATCCAAATCAGCCGAGGTTCCATGCGATTGTGGCGGGCACAGGCCCGTGAGAAAACTGTAGCACGAAGCCGATGACTCTCTTGCGTCAGGAACTTCGGAACAGCCTGCGGAGTCTTAGGAAGTACAATACCTGGTATGTGGTTCGCACGCATTAGCGGAGGACTCCCATGCGCCACATCTACATCGCTTGGCTAGTCGCGTTTGCCGCGCCCATTTCCCCGCAGGCACAGGTGCAAACTCCGCCTCCGCCGCCGCAGACCGCCCGCCAGGCCTTGATCGAGATGTTCCAGGGCAAGAGCGCTGACGCTTTTGAGAAACACCTGCCCGAGGTCGCACGCAGCGCCTTGATCCGAAAAGGCGAGACCTCGGAGACGTCTCTGGTGCAAACATTTTCCATGATGGGTCACCAACTTATTGCTGGAGGCCGACGCGTCGAAACTTTCGATGTGGGACCGAACCTCTTGATATCGGAACAGGAAGATGGCAAGCAGAAGGTTGAAGTGACGGTCGAGCACGATTCTCTCATGGGCGAACAAGACGAAATTGAAGTGTCGATACACGCTTACAGCAACGGAGAACCGCAGTTTCTCCCCGTCATTCCCCGCTTCATTTTCTCCATGACGGAGGAAAAAGATATATGGCGATTGAGTGAAGTCACGGTGGCCACGCACATTCCGCTCACCGATCCGGACTACCTGAAAGGGGTACGCAAGAAAGCGGACGAGGCGGACGAAAACATGGCGTCAAGTCGCGTCACTATGATCGTAGCGGCCGAAATGAGCTACGCATCCACGCATCCTGAGCGCGGCTACACGTGTCATCTGGCCGATCTGTTTGATAAAGCTGACACAACTGGCACCCCGCCTCAGGTGCCCGGCGGTCGCCGGCCCGAGTTATCCGGTGACGAATCGAATGGATATCATTTCTCCGTCTCCGGTTGCGATGGCAGTCCCGCTCCTAAATTCCAAATCACCGCCGTTCCAACCGAATCGGATTCCGGGATGAAGGCTTTCTGCTCTGACGAATCTGGGAGAGTCCGATTTGACGCGAACGGAAGTGGCACCGCATGTTTGAGCGGAGGAAAATTTCTCAACCAGGCCACGCCCGTTCTCCCCGGTCCGACGGACTAATACCCCCGAACGGCGAAAACGGGGTCGCCGAATTCATTTGTTCGTCAGAAAGGCTCGCAGATCGCGTCCCGTCATCTCTTTCGGTTCATCGACGCCGAGCATTCCGAGCATCGTTGGGGAAATATCCCGCAGCGAGCCGTTCGGTTTCAGCGTGAATTGCTTGGCATCTTCGGCGACTACGATGAAGGGCACAGGATTGGTAGTGTGCGCCGTGTGCGGTCCGCCGGTCGCGGGATCGATCATCAACTCGGCATTGCCGTGATCGGCGGTGATGAGCATGGCGCCGCCCTTCGCGCGAACCGCCGCTTCGAGGCGGCTCAGGCATGCATCCACGGTCTCGACGGCTTTTATCGTAGGATCGAGCTTGCCCGAGTGCCCGACCATATCGGCATTGGCGAAGTTTACGATGATCACATCAAAGGTGCCGTCTTCCGTGGCCTTGACAACTGCGTCGGCAATTCCGCCGGCGCTCATCTCCGGCTTCAGATCGTAGGTCGCCACCTTCTGCGACGGCACCAGCACGCGTTCTTCGCCAGGAAAGGGCTGTTCCACGCCGCCATTGAAGAAGTAGGTGACGTGGGCGTATTTTTCGGTTTCGGCAACGCGCAGGTTGCGCATGTTGAGATTGCCCATTACGTTCGCCAGAATGTTCGCCATCGACTCCGGCGGGATCACCACAGGCAGGCTGAAGTTCTTGTCGTACTGGGTCATGCAAACGTAATGCAGATTTTTGGGGACGCGGTCTCTCGGAATCGTGGCGTCTAGATCGGTCGCGCCTGGAAGATCGCTGCCGCCCTTTGCGCTTAAGCCACTATTACGCGCCAGCGAGCGCGTGATCTGGCGAACGCGATCGGCCCGGAAATTAAAGCAGATACAAGCGTCGTCATCACGAATGGTCGCCACCGGTTGTCCGCTCTTATCGGTGCAAACGAAGGGCACGACGAACTCATCGGTGACGCCGCGGTTGTAAGAATCTTTCATCCCCTGCACGGGATCGGCACACTTTCCGCCTTCCGCGTCGCCGAAGACCATTGCATTGTGGGCCTTCAAGATGCGCTCCCAGCGCCGGTCGCGGTCCATCGCGTAGTAACGGCCATTCACCGTAGCAATCTTGCCGGAGTTGTACTCTCGCATCTTCTGCTGCAACTGTTCGAGATAACCCGCTCCGTTGGTGGGCAGCGTATCTCGGCCATCCATAAAAGCATGAACAAAAACACGATCCACGCCATTCTGCTTTGCCATTTTCAGCAAAGCGTAGAGATGAGCTTGTTGCGAGTGCACGCCGCCGTCGGAGAGCAGCCCGAACAAATGCAGTCTGCGCTCGCCAACACGGGCATGCTTCATCGCGGCGAGCAGCACCGGATGCGAAAAGAATTCGCCGTTCTGGATCATCAGGTCGATTCGGGTGATGTCCATATGAACGATGCGGCCGGCACCGATGTTGAGATGTCCAACCTCGCTGTTGCCCATCTGCCCTTCAGGCAAGCCGACAAAAGGTCCACTGGTGTGAATCAGCGTGTTCGGATATTCGCGCAGCAGCCGGTCGTAAGTGGGCTTGCGCGCGAGTGCGATGGCATTTGCCTTGGTCTCGGCGCGATAGCCCCAGCCGTCGAGGATGACGAGTACGAGTGGTTTGGGACGAGTCATTGGTCGAAGAGTTCCTGTTCCAGCTTCGAGCGTTCGATGTTCAAGTAGTCTGCAACGTCCGAAAGGATTGCGCTGAGTGTCCCAACTCGCAGGGTCTTGTGGTCAGGCACTGTCACGTGATGCACATAACTGCGATGGCGTGACTGCAAGCGAATATGGCTGCCAAGTTGCCGAGTAGGTTCGTAGCCAAAGCGCCGAAACAGACGGACGAGATCGTGACCGGAAAGATCACGAGGCAATCTCAAGTCGAAATGACCTCGTCTTTAACCGTGTGCAGACGAATCACCGGGGGCGCTGTCCCGTCGTCAAAATGACAGTGGACGGCCTCCCTCACATTTCGCTTCAAATCCTCGAGGGTGTCCGCCTGCGTGAAGATCGAGTGACCGAGAGCGCGGGCTTCGTATCCGCCTTCGGGCGACTCTTGAACCGAGAAGATGATCTCACTATCGGGCATGGGAGCGATTATAACGCCTATTGGGGCAAGCCGCGCCGCCCTACCGCGGCCTTACTTCTGGGGCGAATCGGTTTTGTCCTCGGCCCGCTTGAGGGCGGCGTCGACTTGCGCCTGAATCTTCGGATACACGGCTCGCATCGTTTCCGCCGTCACCGCGGGCATCTCGTGAAGAAACTTCTGTCCCGTTGGAGAACTATAGAACGCAGTCAGGGTGTCGATATCGGATTTCGTGAAGTGCCGCTGATAGACGGGAACCATGTCGTTCAGCATGTCGTTCAAAGGAAAATTCTTCAGGAATTCCTCTGACTGGCGGTCCATGCGCGAGAGGTCGGCGTCGGAGATGTCCGGATGCCGCTTCTTGACCTGCTCGCGGCTTAGGGTTCGCATCTGTGCAAACAACTGTTGCATCATCTGAGCCATCTGCTCGCGGCTTGCCATGACATCAAAGAGCTTCTGGATGTCCTCTTTCGAGGCTGCATCGGGGGCGACCGATACGGTCGTCTGCCCCGCGCACATCCCTGCGCAAATCCACAACCCCAGCAGGAACGCTCCTAGCAATGATTTCAAAGTCATAAAGACTCCTCGCCGCAATGGTGTGCTGCCTTACCTCGCTACCAGATTACCTCAACAGGATATGCTGCAAATAATGGATCAGAGGTTACAATCGGAATCTTCTCGTTCAGGCTCTGCGCGATCAGAATGCGGTCAAACGGATCGCGATGGTGCAGCGGCAGTCCTTCCACACGTTTCACGTGATCGAATGTGATTTGAAGGACCAAGACTCCGTTTGCTTTCAGTTTCGCGGATAAGTAATCGCCCACAGGTGTGGGAATAGTGAGTTTGCCAACTTGGACCTTGGTGATAATCTCCCACAGGCTGGCTACGCTGATCCAGACGTCGGCCCCAGGTAGAAGGGTTTGGACCCTTCGAGACAGCTTCTCCTCGTCCTGCAGTCCCCAAAGCAAAACGTGTGTATCAATGAGAATTTTCATTACCAGAACAAATCTTCAATCTCCCTGGGCAACGGATCGTTGAAGTCATCCGGAACCACGAATTCGCCTTTAGCTGAACCGAGCTTGAACTTGGGGCGGGAAGATTCGATGGGCACCAGCTTTGCCACCGGCTTGCCTGCTTTGGCGATTACAACTTCCTCGCCGACGGCAACTCGCTCCAACAGGCGAGACAGGTGAGTTTTGGCTTCGTGGATGTTGACTTCCATGAGCTTATTTTAGCTAAGTCATGGACTAAGTCAATTATATTTTCTATCCCTTATAATTCAGCGCCTTCAATCCCAGGAATCGAGCGGATGCTCCCAACTCCTCCTCAATCCGCAGCAACTGGTTGTACTTGGAGATGCGGTCAGTGCGCGATGCCGATCCAGTCTTAATCTGCCCTGCCCCCGTGGCGACGGCGAAATCCGCGATGAATGTGTCTTCAGTCTCGCCAGAACGATGCGAGATCACCGACGTGTATCCGTTGCGGCGCGCCAGGTCGATTGCATCCAAAGTCTCACTGACCGTGCCGATCTGGTTCAGCTTGATCAGGATGGAGTTGGCGATTCCCTTTTCGATTCCTTCGCCAAAAATCTGAATGTTGGTGACGAAGATGTCGTCGCCGACGAGCTGAATCTTGCCGCCCAATTCTTTGGTCAGGTTCTGCCAGCCGTCCCAGTCGTCTTCGGATAAACCATCCTCCAGCGAAACGATGGGATAGTCCTTCACCCACTTGGCATAGAAGTTCACCATATCGTCGGAACTCTTGGCGGATTTGTCCGACTTCTTGAACACGTATTTGCCATCCTGATAGAACTCGCTGGCCGCTGGATCAAGCGCGATGGCGATCTCCTCTCCCGGCTTGTAGCCAGCCTGCTGAATCGCCTCCAGCACAACTTCGATGGCCTCGACGTTCGACTTCACCGAAGGCGCAAACCCACCTTCATCGCCGACGGCAGTGTTGTAGCCGCGTTTTTTCAGCACTCCCTTGAGCGTGTGGAAGACTTCCACACCCCAGCGCAGCGCTTCGGAAAACGAAGGAGCGCCCACCGGCATCACCATGAATTCCTGAAAATCGACGTTGTTATCGGCGTGCGCTCCGCCGTTGAGGATATTCATCATCGGTGTCGGCAGCGTATTGGCGCCGGCACCGCCAAGATAGCGATAGAGCGGAAGTCCGTATTCCGCCGCGGCCGCGCGTGCCGCCGCCATGGAAACCGCAAGAATCGCATTGGCGCCCAGCCGCCCCTTATTCTCTGTGCCGTCGAGTTCGATCATTTTCCGGTCGAGCGCTCGCTGATCATAAGCATCGAAATTCGCGAGCGCTTCCGCAATCTCACCGTTTACGTTTTCCACCGCTTTGAGCACGCCTTTTCCCTGAAAACGCGCATTATCGCCGTCGCGCAGCTCCACGGCCTCGTGCTCTCCGGTCGATGCTCCACTGGGAACAATCGCCCGGCCAATCGTTCCACTCACAAGCTGCACTTCTGCTTCTACCGTAGGATTGCCGCGCGAATCCAGCACCTCGCGCCCGATGATTGCTCCAATATTCGTCATAACACGCCTGCCATCCTTATCTGAGTCTGAATATGTGACCTGTGAATCGTTGTCCACGCGCACAGCGTACCGGGAGCGCCTGAGTTGAAAGTGAGACGCCGGCCCGTGATAGAGCCGTTGCCCATGTATGTCCTAGCCATTCGCGGATACGAAACTCTCGATTATAGCGGATAAAAACTTACTGCAATGTTACGGGAGTCCACACCCATGGCAGAAGCAGCGCAACATTCATTCATGTGATAAACATCCATGTGATAAAAAGTTGTCTGTACGAAAGGCGGGGTGATGAGAAATTTGACGCGACGGGAAGTGTTGAAGGCGGCGGCTTCGACAGGAGCGGTGACTGCGATGCTAAATCCGTTGCTGGGGAGCGCGGAGATCGAGAAGAAGGTCAGCAGCGTGAGCCAGGCCAAAGTGGTACACACAACGACCGAAGACATCTGCTTTATGGACGCAACGGCGCTTGTGGCCCTGCTGCGAACGAAAAAGATTTCGTCGGTTGAAGTGATGAAGGCGCACCTGGCCCAGATCGCGCGTGTGAACTCGAAAGTAAATGCGATCGTAACCCTTGTAGACGAGGATCAGTTGCTCGCCGAGGCACAGGCGGCGGACAACGGGCTCGCCACGGGCAATTGGCTAGGGCCTTTACACGGATTGCCGATTGGGGTGAAGGATTTGCACGCCACCAAAGGCATTCGAACTACTTATGGATCACCGCTGCACAAGGACGAAATTCCGAAGGGCGATTGCCTGTTGGTGGAACGGGAAAAGAAGGCTGGAGGGATCGTGATCGGAAAGACGAACGTGCCCGAGTTTGGCCTGGGCTCGCAGACTTTCAATCCCGTGTTCGGGGCGACGAGAAATCCGCACGACCTTACGAAGACATGCGGAGGAAGCACGGGAGGTGGTGCTGTCGCAGCGGCTTGCGGCATGGTGCCACTGGCTGATGGCAGCGATTATGGCGGATCGCTACGCAATCCTCCGAACTTTTGCGGCGTGGTGGGACTGCGACCATCGCCGGGACGAGTGCCCAATACTCCGGCGGACTTGGCCTGGCAACCGTTTTCAGTGTCCGGAGGCGTCGCGCGCAACGTCAAAGATCTCGCATATTTTCTGAGTGTGCTGGCTGGACCCGACGAGCGGATACCGATTTCCATTGAGCAGCCCGGGAGCCAGTTTGACCAGCCGCTGGATAGCCGAAGTTTTAGGGGCGTGCGCGTCGCGATGTTCCGCGATATGGGGCTGCCGTGGGAGCCGGAAGTGAAGGAAACAGTACGCGCTCAGGGGAAGGTTTTAGAATCGCTCGGGTGCATCGTGGAAGAAGCGGAGCCCGATTTTCGGGATGCCAACGAATGCTTCCTGAGCTGGCGGCACTGGACAATGGAATCGAGATTCGGGGACATCATTGCCACAAACGGCGATCAGTTGAATGAGTATGTCCATTGGCACGTGGAGGAGGGCCGCAAATTGACGGGGCCGTATTTGGCACGAGTGGAGATAAAGCGATCGGCGCTGTATCAACGAGTGCGTGAGTTCATGGACAAGTACGAATTTTTCGTGCTGCCGGTGAATCAGGTTTTGCCATTCGATGTCACAGAACACTACCCGACAGAAATTAATGGCGTGAAGATGGAAAACTACGTGGCTTGGATGAAATCCGCCTGCTACATCTCGGCTGCAGGGAATCCGGCCGCCTCGGTGCCGTGCGCTTACTCGAAGAGTGGGCTGCCGATCGGAATACAGATTGTCGGACGCAATCACGACGATTGGGGAGTCCTGCAGATGGCGTTTGCGTTTGAGCAGGCCAGAAATTTAGAGAAGAGGAAACCCTTGGCAGTGGGCTGAGTTGGAGTGAGGAGATCAATCGCTCTGGCTATTGGAAATTAAATCGTGCGGCACTCTTATCTTGGCTGGTTCCCTAGCCTGGCGCGGTGTTGTCCCGAGCCCTGTGAAGGGTCTAGAGTCAGAACAACAATTTCGAGATTTCAGGGTTGGAACGATCTGAGGAGGGGTCATGAAGAAGTGGACAGTTCTACCTTGCATCCTGCTGGTGGCGGCCTTGGCTGCAGCGCAGACCAGCTCGCCCGTACCTGCGGGTACGGCTCTTATGGTCAAACTCGAAACAACCCTCGCGACCTTCAGCAACAAGCCCGGCGATCCCTTTCAAGGCAGCTTGACGCAACCCGTAGTACTCAATGGCCAAACGGTGATTCCTGCGGGCGCAAGAATAGAAGGCCGCGTCACGAAAGTGGCCGAGCCGCGCCGCATTTCTGGCAAGCCCACTATCGGGATTCTGCCCGAAGCATTGATCCTGCCGACCGGCGAGCGATTCTTCCTCGATGCCACGCTGGTCGACACGAATGCCGGACGCGATACGGACGTCAACAATGAAGGCGAGTTCAAAGGATCAGGCCACGATCGCCGCGACCAACTCGAAACCGGCGGCGGCACAGCCGGCGGAATGCTGATTGGCGGCCTGGTCGGTGGTCCGGTCGGGATCGTTGTAGGCGGCGTCATTGGGGCCGGCGCCACCGGAGCTCACTACCTCAGCAAACACCGGTCAGCCACGCTGCCCGCAGGCACCACACTCACGATTGAACTCAACCGACCGCTCGCGATGACGCCGGCTGTGGCAAACGCGGGACAATAAAGCTTCTTACTCTTGAATGGCGCCGGAGGCTAACCCCTCCGGCATTTTTTCTGCTCACATTCCCGCTCCCAACTCAGCTTCGCTGAGCAATTCCAGTTCGATCCATCCTTCCATTGGCAGCGCATCCACCGGCAAGCGATTCTGCCAAAGACTGAAGCGCAGCCTCAGTTTACTTGTGGGCGGGATCGCCGCTGGGCCCTTGCTACCGGCACCGGCACTCGAACCGGGGTTCGCCAGCAACCAGATCAGCGGCAATCGAAACTCAAAGTTGCGAAGCAAAGCTGCACGGGCGCTCTGTTCTCCCGGCGTCGAAGATAGGTTCGAAGAACCATCCGATTTAGCTTCCGACGATTCCTCGCAGCCATCCACCTTCCATTGCTTCAGCTTGCGCTCCTCCACTCTCGCGTCGAGCCGTAGAACCCGCCGGGGACGCGCCTCTCCCTTCGCCCACGATTCCAGGTTCGCGACGACATTAAACTCGATATCCGGCACCGCTCCGGCAAAGTCCAATCGGCCGTAGACGAACGTGCTGTCGATCCCGGCATAGACGGAGTCGAGCAGGAACTGTTTTCCGTGCATGGCGCCGGGACGCTGATCAGCAGTGAATACGGCGGCTCCCATCCATTCGAAGTAGCGAATCTTGTCCCCCAGTACGTGGGGATGAATATAAGCCGTCTGTGGAGTGAATGCGGGGCGCACTTCCGCGGCAGTGATCGGTTGCGCCAGATAATCCGGCGGAGTCGCTCCCAATGCCTGATAAACGTTCGAAAGATGTTTGCGGTAGAGTTCGTCAAAATCGCGATCGTTAGCCGAGTGATGCTCCGGCCCGTACCACCAGTTCCAGTCGCTGCCCTCTGCGATCAGGAGCTCTTCAAACGCCAGTTTGCGTTGGGCCTCGGTAGCCTTGGCCGCATGCTGAGCGTAAAATTCGCGCGCGTAATAAACGTAGTCCCAGGAGCGATTGTCCTCGGGCGCGCCGATCCAGACATTGAAGTTCGCATTGATCCACGAGCCCGGCACAATTGAGGGCAACGGGGATACGTTGCGATGCCGGGCAATCGCCTCCGAAATCGTAACCGCTTCGAGGCCGCTCTCGCGCTGCAGGGCGTCGTAGAATCTCCGCAAAAATTCCCGGCCAGACTTTGGATAGTATTCCCAGGCATTTTCTCCATCGAGAATTACCGACACCACGGCGTCGCGACCTTGCGCCAGCACGGGTTGAGCCGCCTCTTTGATATCGCTCAGCAGATGTGCGGCAGCCTCCTTCGGATCCATCCCCGAATAGACGAATCCGATCAGGTCTGAAATAGTGTGATCGCGAAACACCATATGCATGGCGGTGGTGCCATGCTCGTAGCGGTGAATATTATAGAGTCGCTCCGCCAAATGCGCGGGCAACCGGCCATTTCCATCCCGCTGAAAAAACACACCTGTGCTTCGGCCGAGGACACCTTCGTCGGTGGCCATCCATTTAATGCCGAGGCTATGCGCGATCGCGAGCGTCTCCTCCGAAACGCTGCCCTCCGAGGGCCACACGCCCTGCGGCTGCACTCCAAACACCCGCCGGTGAAGATCGAGGGCGCGCACCAGTTGTTCGCGCGCGTCTTCGGGATGGCGAAACCGGTTCTGGGGCAACGGCAGACCCGGCGATGAAGTCGCCCCAGCATTGGTGTCGCAAACTAGAGGAAGAATCGGATGATAAAACGGAGTCGCCGAAATCTCGATCGACCCTTTCTTCGCAGAATTGGCGTATGCCGGCAGAACCTTGGCCAGAAGCTCGCGCTCGCGCGCAATCACAAAGCTCTGATCTTCGAGTGAATAATTCCGCTCTTTCTTGATCAACGCAGCAACGTTCTTGTCTTCCAAAAAGAATTCGTCGAACCAGGCGATCTGCGAAAGCACCTGCAGGTCGGTGAAGTGCTGGGCCTCGAAATATTTCTCGGCTTTTTCGGCTACGTAGTCGTGCTCGCGAAACCTCTCCCGCAACTCCCAGTAGCGCGGATAGCGCCCAATCACGTTCGTCGGGTTCGCCTGAAAAAGATACTGCAAAGCGAATTGCCGCTCAGCCGGCGTCAAATCTTTCGCCGGCTTGGCTGCAACCTTCAAAAACGGATCCTGGGCCGTGCCCGCCACGTAATCCTGAATTTGAGTGACGAGCGACGGCACCAGGTTGAAGTTCTGATGCACATTGGGGAATTCGTCGAGCAGTTTCACCATGCCGTAATAGTCCTTGAGCGCGTGCAGGCGCACCCAGGGTAAACGATATTCGCCCGTCACCAGATCTTTGTAGAAAGGCTGGTGCTGATGCCAGAGAAAAATCAGACGCAGGGCGGGCATGGCTGGAAAAGTCAGTCTAGCATGGGGAATGTACGCCCTAGCCGCACTCAAGGACATGCTTCGCGATTCGCTGGTCGGGACGAAGGCTACCCCTCTCCGATGCGACGTCTTTAAGATTACGGTCTCTGCTACCAGTCTTCCCCGTCCACTTCCGGTACACTAGAACTCGGAAAATGCCAGAAACCTCCATCCCGGCCTCTGACCGTATTACGCTCCTCTCCGATCAGGATCTCTACCTCTTCAACGAGGGCAGCAACTATCGCATGTACGAAACCGTCGGCGCGCACCTGGTCTCGCGTGACGGCAAAGCAGGGGCAGTCTTCAGCGTATGGGCGCCCAACGCGCGACGGGTTTCCGTGATCGGCAGCTTTAACGAATGGAATACCAAGTCGCACCAGCTCGTTCCTCGCAGCGATTCCGGCATCTGGGAAGGCTTTATCCCCGGAATAACCAAGGGTGCGCTCTACAAATTCCACATTGAGTCACGACAGCACGGTTACCGTGTGGATAAAGCGGACCCCCTCGGCTTCTTGCACGAAAAACCTCCCCGCACCGCGTCCGTGGTGTGGGACCTCGACTATGAGTGGGGCGATCGCGATTGGATGGAGAAGCGCGCTGCCCCCAACTCCCTGCACGCCCCGCATGCAATCTACGAAGTTCACCTCGGCTCGTGGATGCGCGTGCCCGAGGAGAACAATCGCCCGCTCACCTACCGCGAGACCGCGCCCCGCCTCGCGGAGTATGCCGTGCGCATGGGCTACACTCACGTCGAATTCATGCCGGTGATGGAGCATCCTTTCTACGGCTCGTGGGGATATCAGACCACGGGCTATTTTGCCCCGACATCGCGCTATGGCGCGCCGCAGGATTTTATGTATCTGGTGGATTACCTTCACCAGCACGGCATCGCGGTCATCCTCGATTGGGTGCCTTCGCACTTCCCTTCCGACGCTCACGGACTGTCCTATTTCGACGGCACTCATCTCTACGAACACGCCGACTCGCGGCAGGGCTTTCACCCTGACTGGAAGACCTACATCTTCAACTATGGGCGCACCGAGGTGCGCAGCTTCCTGATGTCGAGCGCCATGTTCTGGCTCGACAAATATCACGTCGACGGCCTGCGCGTGGATGCGGTCGCGTCCATGCTCTACCTCGATTATTCCCGCAATCCGGGTGAGTGGATTCCAAACAAGTTTGGCGGGCGGGAAAATCTGGATGCCATCGATTTTCTTCGCCGCTTCAATCAGGAGGTCTACAAGGAACACCCTGATATTCAGACCACCGCGGAAGAATCTACTTCCTGGCCCATGGTTTCGCGGCCAGTCTACCTCGGCGGCCTGGGTTTCGGTATGAAGTGGGATATGGGATGGATGCACGACACGCTCGAATATTTCAAGCAGGATCCCATTCACCGCAGATACCACCACAGCAAGCTCACCTTCCGTATGCTGTACTCGTTTCATGAAAACTTTGTGCTGCCGTTGTCGCACGATGAGGTCGTCCACGGCAAGGGATCGCTCATCGGCAAGATGCCCGGCAACGAGCACGACCGCTTTGCCAATTTACGTCTTTTGTTTGGTTATATGTATGCGCAGCCCGGCAAGAAACTGATGTTCATGGGCGATGAGTTTGGCCAGGTTCGGGAGTGGGCGCACGACACCAGCCTGGAGTGGGATGTGCTTCAATATCCAGTTCACAGCACTTTGCAGAACTGGGTGAGAGAGTTGAACCGGGTTTATCGAAGCGAAGCCGCCTTGCATGAGCTCGATAACGATCCCGCAGGTTTCGAGTGGGTGGATTGCAACGACAGTTTGACCAGCACGATTTCTTTGTTACGCAAAAGTGAATCCGCCAGAGAGACCGTCCTCATCGTGTGTAACTTCACACCGATTCCGCGCCTGGGCTATCGCATCGGCGTTCCAAAAGGCGGCTACTGGCGCGAACTGCTGAATAGCGATGCCTTGGATTACGGCGGAACGGGCGCTGGCAACCTCGGCGGAGTGAATGCGGAAGACGTGCCGGCGCACGGCCGGCCCTATTCGCTGAAACTCACACTGCCGCCGTTGGCGGCGCTGTTTCTGAAGGCGGGTTAGATCGATGGACACCCACCAGATGAGATAGCATGGAACGCTGGACTAAGCGCCCGTGAAGATCAAGACAATTATCGTGGCCGCTGGAATAGCTCTTATCGGTTTCGCTGGACTCCGCGTGTACGGTCCTTACCGCACTGAAAGAACTCGCGCTATCGCTCGGTCTTTTCATGGAAGCCCGTGGCTCCTGGGCCAGCCTTTGACGATAGAGCATAAGGCGTAAGTCGGGCTAGGGGCATAAGCCATAAACCCACCTTCTACCTTACCCCACTATTCTGCGACGATACGCTTCCGGAGTCTCAATCAGAAAAGTCGTTTGACCAGCCAGCACCAACAGATCCTCATCGCCGCTTATCAGCAGATCCGCTCTGCCGCTCTGGGCCAGATCCAGAAAAGCTTGGTCTTTTGCGTCGCGGCACACGACCTCACATCTTTCTCTTGGCTCAATTACATCGCAGTAAGGAAGATACTCAGCCAACAGTTCCCTACAGTCGGCAGCGGAAAGTGCAAATTTTGGGTAACCCAGAACTCGGATAAGTTCCGCTGCGGTCGCACGAGAGAGCAAAGACACGCAGCCGACCTCCCGCCAATGCTGGCACAGCCATCCCAATCGGCCATTTCGAAAAAGCAACGCCGACACCACCGTGGTCGTATCAAAGACTACGCGCCGGCTCACTCCTTTTCGCGCGCCCACTTGACAGCGTCAGCTACATCCTGTTCATTGATTCCAAGTTGGGCGAGGCGGGCGCGCACTTCATCGGCACGGCTTCTTTGCAGCGGACGCAGGATGATGCATTCCCCATCTGTACTGACATCGAAGTAATCCACGCCGCCGAAACGGGTGACCACCGCCTTGGGAAGCGTGATTTGGTTCTTGATGGTCTTCTTTGCCAGCATGATACCCTTATACAAGGAAACAAGGAAATACTACCACACGGTCTCTATTCTTACAATTGCGTAAAAGCCAAGTCTGGGGCCGGAACCGAAGTCTCGGCAACGACGCCGTGCTATTCTTCATTTTTCGCGGCCCCCATGCGGATTCTTACCCGCTATATTCTGCGTGAAGTCACCTCGCACGCCGTGATCGGCGCGGCAATCTTCACCTTTGTGCTGTTCACGCGCGATCTGGGCCGCATTCTCGAACTGGTGGTCCGCGCCAGCGCGCCACTGCCAAGCGTCGCCGAAATTTTCTTTTATACCGTTCCGCTCGCACTCACCTACACCATCCCAATGAGTGTGCTGGTCGGCATTCTTATCGGGCTGAGCCGGCTTGCCGCCGACAGTGAAATCACTGCGATGCGCGCCAGCGGCATGGGCGTATGGGACTTTGGCCGCGTGCTGGCCATCTTCGTCGCTGCGGCGTGGGCGCTATCTTTACTCAACGGACTCTACCTGGCGCCTTGGTCGCTGGCATCGCTGGGACGTCTCGAGGATCAACTGAAAGGCTCACAGGTTTCCTACGAAGTGCAGCCCCGCGTTTTCTACGAAGGCTTTCCGAAGCTTGTGCTCTACGTGCAAGACGTTCGCAGCGCTCAAGGCGGAGCAGTTTGGAATGGCGTTTTTCTGGCGGACATAACCGACGCCGCGAATCCGCGGATCACGCTGGCGCGCGAGGGCATTCTCGTTCCCGAGGGCCAGGATCGCCTTCACCTGCACTTGGTGGAGGGTTCCACACACGAGACCGATCCCGCGAAAGCCGACCATTATCAGATTTCGTCGTTTCAGCAGACCGATATTCCCATCGAACTGCCTTCTTCGGAAAACAAGGCGGAAGAGCAAATCCCAGTCAAAGCAATCGGTACCTGGGTTTTGCGCGACCGCGCAAGGAGTGTCGATCCCGTATCGGCTCGTTGGTATCTCATCGAGTTTCACACTCGCTTTGCATTGCCCACGGCGTGCCTGGTTCTGGCGATGGTTGGAATTCCTCTGGGTCTTTCTTCGAAGAAAAGCGGCAAGTCCGGCGGCTTTGTGCTCACCATCGTGCTGGTGTTCGTTTATTACTTCATCTCTCTGATCGGAGTTTCCCTGGCCAAGCAGGGTCGAGTCAGTCCCACCTTGGGGGCCTGGCTAGCCAATCTTGTATTCTTTGCAGCCGCGTTGTTTCTGTTGTGGCAAGCCGAGCGGCGGCCCATTGCGCTCTCTGCGATCAAGCTGGCCTGGAAGCCCAGCAAGCCTGTGAATGTTCCGGCTCATGAGCGAAGGCCTTGGAAGAGAGATGTCAACGCCTTCGAGCGCGCTTCCACGCGGCGGCGAGTTTTTAGTGCGAGCTTCCCTACTCTACTCGACGATTACGTGCTCCGCGATTTCTTCGTTTACCTGGGGATGATCGTTTCCACATTCCTCGTCCTTCTTTTAGTGTTCACTCTGTTCGAGCTGCTCGGGGACATCTTACGCAACCAAACGCCCGCCTTTGTGGTCGCGGAATATCTGCTCAACGTTGCTCCGTACCTGCTCTACAGCGTTGCGCCACTGATTATGCTGCTGGCGGTGCTGATCACCTTCGGGCTCATGAACCGGTCCAACGAAATCACCGCGATCAAGGCGACCGGAACCAGTATCTATCGAGTCATCCTGCCTGTGATGACTGCGGCCGCGGTGCTCGCCGCTGGATTGTTCCTGGCCGATCAGTTCTATCTTCCCCATACCAACAAGCGCCAGGAAGCGCTGCACAATCAGATCAAAGGGAAGCCTCCGCAAACCTATCTGCGCCCCGACCGCCGCTGGATTTTCGGCCAGCACAACGACATTTACTACTATCAGTTTTTCGATGCCGATCGTGATCAGTTCGCCAATCTCACGGTTTTTGAAATCGATCCCGCCAGCTTTGCCATCACGCAGCGCATCCACGCCGAACGCGCGCACTGGGCTGACAGTATGAACCGCTGGATCTACGAGCAAGGCTGGCGGCGCTCGCTGAACGGAGCCGCCATCGCCAGCTACCACGCTTTCGATGTTTCTACGTTTCCGCAACTGAGCGAGGCGCCGTCCTATTTCAAGAAAGAAGTGAAGCAGTATTCCGAGATGAATTACGAGGAGCTGCGGCGCTACATCCGCGACCTGCAGCAGAGCGGCTTTGACGTGGTTCGCCTTCGCGTGCAGTTGAACAAAAAGCTTTCCTACCCGCTGATCACGCTGATTATGGCGGTGCTCGCCGTCCCGTTTTCCATGTCGGCTGCGAAAAAGGGAGCCATCACCGGAGTCGCGGTAGCAGTCGGAATAGCAGTAGTCTACACAGTGGTTTCGCGATTGTTTGAGGCTATGGGCGATATCAGCCAGTTGCCCCCTGCACTGGCCGCCTGGTCGCCAGACCTGATCTTCGCGCTGGTGGGCGCGTATCTGATTTTAAAAATTCCTACGTAGGAACCGTTCGATCACCGCAACACAATCGCCGCAACACGACTACTTCACCGCAACTCCCGACGGATAGTTAAAGGTTGAGGTCGCGGGTTGCGGGATCAAGGTTCCGCTGGCAGGGGTGATGGCGTATTGCGAAAGAGTCGCAGCGTTAAGATTCGAGACGAACATCCAGGAGTCGTCGCTCCGGATTGCAATCGAGGTCGGTCCCGAACCTGTGGCGATAGCCGCTCCAGTGAATGCCGTCAAGGATCCGTTCGAGGCACTAATCCGGTAACCGGAAACCTGGTTCGATCCTGTATCCACGACATACAGGAAATTGCCGTATGCATCCTCGGCCAGAGGCCCGGGATTATCACCCGCGGGAAAGGGAGAACCCGTGACCGTTTGCAGATGGTAGTCAGCAGTTGGGCAGTTGTTCGCCAAGGAGACCGCGTTGCAGATTGTATAGGCGCTGACACTGTTATTAGGAATCGCGTTCGACACGTAAACGAATCGGTTGCAGGGATCGACCGCCACGCCAGAGGGCACGGTGCCGGTTGGAACTCCCAGTGTTGCCGCAGTCGGAACCAGAGTGAGGCCACCAGTGGATGAAACCAAATAATTCAGCAACACATAATTGACGGAGTCGGCAACATAAAGATTTTCAGTCGTGGGAGCTGTAAAGCCCGAACAAGGGGCAAACTGTACCGGGTAGACAGTTGAAGTCACTGCCAGGGCTGATGCGCTGGGGGCTTGCCCGCCGGGCTGGTTGGGGAGGGAAGTAGCCTTGCCCACCTCGCTGAGGCCGCCATTGCTGCCGATTGAGAAAACCGAAACCGTCCCTACGCTACCCTGCGCTACGAACAAAAACTTGCCCGCCGAATCAACCGCGATCGCTACAGGATTTGTTACAGAGGCGGTGCTGACGGAAGATAGCTTTCCGTCGGAGGCTACCTGATACGAAGTAATACCGGTTTGGCTGGAGGGCAACACCGCATTCTTTTGCACGATCACAAAGGCGAATGTACCCGCAGGATTCAGAACGACCTGCGTCGGCAGTCCCGGGGTCGGAGGACCGTTGACGTTATTGATCTGCGAAAGGTGACCATTGCCAAGATCGAGGCTGAAGGTCTGCATCACCGCTGATCCCTGCGTTGGCACAACCACCAAGCCATTGTTGGAGGCCGAGTACGTGTTGCTGCAAGCCATCGTGAAGCCGATTGCAATCAGAACCAGAATCGCCACAATCCTAGTAAACCGTGTCCGCATTCTTCGCTTTCTCTCCTGTGAGCGTGCCGATGGGTTCTCCGGGCAGGAACCAGCCGGATGTGAACACAATTTGAAGGCGTGAATTGCCATCCACTTATGTATCAGGAATGCCCGGGAAGAGCAACTTCACCCGGCACTCATTGGAACCGCAGAGAGGGCCACGAGTTGCCTGGGAAAAGCTGTGGCCAGTGGTCAGTTGCCAGTGCTCGGCAAAATCCCAGCAGCGCACTGATCACTAGCCGGTGATCACTAACCACTGATCACCGGCCACTGATCACTGATACCGGAACGGCTTCGAGTGCTTCCTTGACCCCAGCGTCCGCTGGCATTAGAGGCAGATTGATCTCGACCATCAGTCCACCCTCGGCCCGGTTCGTCGCCGAAACACGTCCGCCGTGGAAGCGTACCGCGCGTTCGGTGATCGCCAAGCCTAATCCAACTCCCCCGGTCTGCCGGCCACGGGCATCGTCCAGGCGGTAGAAGGGCTGAAACAATTTTTCCAGCGCATCCGGTGGCACGCCATCGCCGCAATCGGTAACACAAACCACTGCTTCCTCCCGGCCGGCACTTTCCCTTTTCTGCAGATGAATCTCAACGGTCGTGCCTTCGCGCGTGTAACGAATGGCATTGCGCACGACATTCTCGATTGCGCTGTGTAGCAGGGACGCATCCCCGCGCACTCCCCAACTTCCCGCGGGAATCTCGCTGTGTACGTGGCAATGCCTCGCCTGCGCCTCGAACTCGGCATCTTCGGCGACGCTGAGGACAATTTCGTCCAGCAAAACCGGGCTGGAGGGCACGCGTTGCTCGCCATCTTCCATGCGCGCCAGGGTCAACAAGCGGCCAATCAGTTCGTTGAGGCGGCCGGCTTCGAGCTCGATGCGCTCGAGCATGGTTGCGCTTTCCGGACCGGAGCGCTGCCGCGCCAGCCCCAGCGCCACGTTCAATCGCGCAAGCGGAGATCGCAACTCATGGGAAATATCATTGAGCAGTCGCGACTGCGCCTTCACTAAAGATTCCAGGCGGCCCGCCATAGTGTCGAAGTCGCGGACGAGGCCTGCAATTTCGTCCTGCCCTTTGTTGTTGGGATCGCCCGCACGGGCTGTGAGGTCGCCCGCAGCGAGCTGCTGGGTCGCCGCTCGCAAACGCGTGACCGGCTTGGTCATGTACCACGACAAGAAATAGCACACTATTCCTGAGGAGAGCACAGCGATGATCAAACCAGGCATCGGTATTCCCCACGGTCCAAAGAAGACGCGCGGTCCAGGAGGCAGTTCCATCGCGATGGTGTAAAGGTGGCGACCATCGTTCGATGCCCTCGACTCGGTCAGGATTTGCGGCCGCGGAAAAACCATTCCTGGATGCGGCGGCAGTGGCCGGCCCGCAGCAACATGCTCCGCCCAGCCGGGGCTTGATCGCCCTGAAATCTCCATTCCCTGATCGTCGAAAACATAAGCCCTGACATGCTGCTTCATCTGCAGATTTTCCAGATACTCGCGGGCCTGCTTTGTACCACCACTTTCATAAGCTTCGATGGACTCGGAGAGCGTGGTCGAGCGAAGCGTCTCCCAGGTCGCATTACGTTGCGGCCGAAAAGCCAGCATCACCAGAATGGCGAGGACGATAAACAGGGCCTGGGCCAACCAGAAGGAAATAAAAATTTTGAGAAACAGGCTCTTCATGGCGCGGTTTTAACCTTCTCTGGAGCCTTCTCGTCCGTCTTTTCCCGTGGTCGCGCAAAGATGTAACCCACGCCCCGAATCGTCTTGATGTGTTCGTCGGCGTCGGTGTCGCCAAGTTTCTTTCGGACTTTGCTCACGTGCATGTCGATGCTGCGATCAAAGGGAGAGAACTTGCGGCTGAGCACCGCGTTCACCAAACGCTCTCGCGGAACCACCCGGCCGGCTTCACGCAGCAACACTTCCAGGAGATTAAATTCCACCGAGGTGAGGTCGACTAGCTGACCATCGCGGCGAACGCTGCGAGTTGCCGGATCGAGTTCGATCTCTCCAACGCGGACGATGTCCGGCGCGGATGGAACCGACTTATCAGTGCGCGTACGCCGCAGGATTGCACGAATACGGGCAACCAGCTCCCTCGGATTGAAAGGTTTGGGCAGATAGTCGTCGGCGCCGATCTCGAGTCCCACAATGCGGTCCACATCCTCTCCGCGAGCCGTCAGCAAAAGCACGGGCATGCGCGAGGTGGCGCGGATTCTCCGCAGCACCTCGAAACCGTTGATGCCGGGCAACATAACATCCAACACCACCAACAAGTGGCCGCCGGCGGTGGCGCGCTGCAAGCCGCTCTCGCCGTCATGCACGCAATCCACCACGAAACCCTCGGCCTGTAGGTACTCGCTGACCAGGGTGCAAAGTTCAACATCGTCGTCAATAACCAGAATGCGTTCCATCTTCGTAGACTTCATTGTTATTGTGCATCAAGCAACGGGTCGCGCGCGGTAAAGAATTGTCAAAATACTAAACCGCGTCTGCAAACTCAGAGTTTCCCCATTTGACAAAACTTTACTCGGATTGACGGTCTTTTTACTACCTTTTCCTGCGGGTCGTGTTTCTATAAGGGTACGGAAAACTCTCAGGTTCCGGAAGGAACCGATTGCCAAAATTGAAAACTGAGAGATCAAAGCTAGGAGTAACAACGCTTATGAAATCAATTCGTTTTCGGTTCCTCGTAGCGGCTCTGGCCGTGCTGTTGGGCGCTGAAATCGCCAAATCACAAACTGCCGATTCGACTCCGCCCCCGATGCACATGCATGGGCATGAATTCGGTCTTGACGGCCACATGATGGAGTTCTTCGCCAAGCAGTTGGATATTACGGACGCTCAGAAGACGCAGATGAAAGCCGTCCTGCAAAAAGAGCACGCCACCATGAAACCGCTGATGCAGCAGGTTCACCAGATGGACGAGCAGCTCAAGCAATATGTGGAAGGCGCCTACGATGAAGCCAAGGTGCAAGGCCTGGTCGCGCAGCAGGCGCAGACCCTGGTGCAAGTGAAGGTTCAAGAGACACGTATTCACAATGAGCTGTACCAAATGCTCACACCCGATCAACAGGCCAAGCTAAAAGAGATCGAGGCGAATCGCGAGGTGCGTATGCAGCAACGCATGCAGAACGCTCCGGCGAACGACTCGCACGAATAAGTTTGCAACGGCGCGGGGTTGGGTTTTTCTCCTTGATCCGCCCCGCGCAAAACGGCGCATCCCCGCCCCCAGGAGTGTTGCCATGGATTTGGCTCAAGTATTTATCTTCGACCTAGGATGGGCGTTCTTCGCCGCCTGGGGGACAGTTCTAGCAGCAGTCAGCGTAGTCGCTTTCGGGGGGGATATCGTCGCATCTTCGGGTAGGGAGACCTCAACCACAAAGGTCACGAAGTCACACTAAGGAACTCCTTGGCACCTCCTGAGGCTTAGGCTGCCTTGAGTAAAGCCGAAAAGTGCCCTTTGTGGTTCGGGCTTTACTTTTTTTTCGCGAAACTAACCCACCCTTCCGTATCGAAACCTGCACCCCACTTTGCTAGAATTTCATCTACACAAGCTGCATGATTCCCAAAAGAATGCGACCGCTCCTGCCCTACCTCAAGCGTTATCGATGGGGATTCGTGACGGGAGTTTTCTGCATTTTTCTGAGTAACGGCGCCTGGGTGCTGTTGCCTCAGGTGATCGGCCATGCGGTGGACGATCTCAATACCGCGGTCACTTCAGCGAAGCTGCTGCATTTTGCTTTGCAGATGCTCGAGGTCGCCGCCGTCCGTGGGATCTTCCTCTTCCTGACACGCTGGATCGTCATCGGCATCTCGCGCGACATTGAGTTCGATCTGCGCAACGATCTGTTCGCCCACCTGGAAACCCTCTCCTACTCCTATTACCAGCGCATGCGCACCGGCGACATCATGGCCCGAGTGACGAATGATTTGAACGCGGTGCGCATGCTGCTGGGTCCGGCGATCATGTATTCGGCCAATACGCTCGTGTTCACGGCCGCAGCTCTATCGTTCATGTTTCGAATCAGCCCCAAACTGACGTTTTACGCCTTTCTTCCATTGCCCGTAGTGAGCATCGTCATACAATATTTCGGGCGGCGGATTCACGAACGTTTCGAGAGAATTCAGGCGATGTTCTCTGACATTTCTGCGAGGGCGCAGGAGAATTTTTCCGGCGCTCGTGTCATCCGTGCCTACGTTCAGGAGGAGGCCGAGATCGCCGCGTTCGAAAGCGCCAATCAGGAATACATTGCGCGCAGCCTGAAGCTGGTGCGGCTTATGGGGATGCTCTGGCCTACGCTGGAATTTATGCTGGGCTTGGCGATCGTGCTGGTGTTGTGGATCGGCGGAGGCGAAGTACTAGCTGGGCGCATGGAGATCGGCGGTTTCGCCGCCTTCAACATCTACATGATGCAGCTTACGTTTCCCATCATCGCACTTGGTTGGGTGGTCAACATTTTTCAGCGCGGCACGGCGTCGTTGGTTCGCTTGAATGAAATTCTGCAGGAGCAACCCGAGATCAAAGATGGAGCAGAAGCCCGCGGTCTGCCAGTGGAGGGCGAAATTGAATTTCGTGGGCTCAATTTTGCATACGACGGAAAATCCGTTCTGCACGAGCTGAACCTGCGCATCCCCGTTGGCACGAGCATGGCGATTGTGGGACCCACGGGCTCCGGCAAAACCACTCTGGTGAATCTGATTCCGCGTATTTACGACGCCGCGCCAGGAACAGTTTTAGTAGATGGCCGACCCATCCGGGATTTTTCCCTGGCATCGCTGCGCAGAAATATTGGATTCGTGCCGCAGGAAACTTTCCTCTTCAGCGAACGCATCCGCGAAAATATTGCCCTGGGTGTAGAATCTGCCACCGATCAGGAGATTCACGATGCGGCCGAAGCCGCCAACATCGCCACCGATATCGAGAGTTTTCCCGAACGATATCAAACCATGGTGGGCGAGCGCGGGATCACCTTGTCCGGTGGTCAAAAGCAACGCACTGCCATTGCGCGGGCTTTAATTCGCAACCCACGCATTCTCATCCTCGACGATGCGCTCTCCAGCGTTGACACTCACACCGAAGATAAGATCCTCAATCACCTGCGTGAAGTGATGCAGGGGCGCACCACCATCTTCATCTCCCATCGCGTCTCCACTGTCCGCAACGCCGACCGCATCGCCGTGTTGCACGAGGGACACATCGTGGAATTGGGTACGCACGACGAACTGCTCGCCTTGAACGGCTACTACTCGGACCTGTATAACAAGCAATTGCTCGAAGAAGAACTGGCCGAAGTCTAAGGCTGGTTACGTGCCAGTCCAAGTTTCCGGTTTGGATTCGGATACTCTTTCCATGCAGCGAGTCGACGCACCTGAGATTCTCGATTCCGACGCGTGCTCCGCATGCGATGTGGAAGTTTCGATGCGTGATATCGGCCGGGTCAACCGATGGTTCGGCGGCGTAGCCACTACTCAGAAGATGGTGGAACGCGCAGCGCGGATTAGCGGCGCAACAAATCTGTCGTTATTAGAGGTAGCGGCAGGCTCCGGTGAAGTTCCGGAGATAGTTCGGCAGAGGCTCTCACGGCGCGGAATCGACTTGGATGTAACGCTGCTTGACCGTGCCTCGTCTCATCTCGCCGCCAGAAATGGCACAGGCGGAAATCACATCCCGAAGAGCCCCCGGGTCGTGGCCGATGCGCTTGTCCTGCCTTTCGCCGATGGAGCGTTCGACCTGGTGAGCTGCAGCCTTTTCGCCCATCACCTGGACGCGCAGCAACTGGCCACCTTTGTTCGAGAAGCGTCGCGAGTGAGCCGCTGCGCCGTGTTGATCAACGACCTGATTCGGCATCGTCTGCATCTGGCGCTAGCTTGGGCCGGCTTTCCGCTCATGCGCAGCCGGGTTGCCTGGCTGGATGGCCTCACGTCTGTTCGTCGGTCTTATCTTCCGGAGGAGATGCGAGGCGTCATCTCATCTGCCTTTCCTGAGACAGTGCCGCAAATTGAGATCTCGCGCAATTATCTTTTTCGTATGGGACTGATTGTGTGGAAGGGCCGAGTGAGCTTTTGAAGTGGAATCGTTAGCGATGGTGTAAGTGCTCTGCGAATCGATCCCGCCTTCAGGCGCCGGATCTCCATCTCGCCGAAGCCGCAAACCTACATCCCCCCCTGTTGTTCGGATGCGATTATTTAGCCGTTCCAAGCTCCCCCGCTTGCATTCGAGACTAAACTGTCCGCCAGGGGATTTTCCCCATACACACTTAAAGGAGAACCACCATGAAACGAATTCTCGCAGTCGCGCTGTTGCTCCTGTCGCTCGCTTCGGTCGCCTTGGCCGACGGGGGCTATCCCCCACCTACAAGGTCGAGCAACTCGCCCGTGGGATCTGCCAGGCCTTAACGGAATGCAGTGCCAAACCGGGAGCAGATGAGGTAAGCTGCTCCCGGCTATATGACTCTGCTCCTCTGGTCCATCCCGCACTGGCTTCTGGCGGTGCTGCTGTGCTTGATGCTCCGGAATCGCGCCTACAAGGCGTGCCCGTGGTTTTTTGCCTACGTGGGCTTTGGAGTGGCTGCCGACGTGGCGAGACTTGTGACGCACAACCACCCACACCCCTATTTCGCGACCTACTGGATCACCGAGGCCGGCTACGATGTCCTCGGCATCCTCGTAATGTATGAATTGATCCGCATGGTTCTACGGAACCTGATCCGCACCTGGTGGGGCCGCCTCATCTTTCCTGCTGCCCTGCTCGTCGGCGCCCTCCTCAGCGGGGCCCGAGCACACGCGGCCCCGCCGCAATTTAGCGGCATCCTCTACTACATTGTGGTCGGCGAAATTGCTGTCCGCTGCGTGCAAGTTCTCGTCTTCGTGGTGACGGTAGCTATCGTCCTCATCTTTGGCTTACGCTGGCGGCAATATCCTTTCGGCATTGCCACCGGCTTTGGACTCTACTCGGTGATCGCGCTGCTAATGACCATGAAGTTTTCGGATTTTGGAACAAGCTTCAAATTCTTGTGGGGCCGGACCTTAATTGTGGCATACTCTTTTGCCGTATTGATCTGGATTTGGTTTTTCAGCGCTCCCCAGAAGCCCGATCCTGAATTACCGGCCCTTACCCCCGAAGCATGGAAAGAATATCAGGCAATGCTTGACCAGTACCTGAAATTTCTGCGGAGGTTTCGCTAGCCGTGTTTTCCCTGATTCTGATGTGGATGTTGGTTGGCTGCGGCGTACTGGGATTGGTGACTGTTTTGTATTTCGCGTGGCGCGGAGTGCCTCAGCGCGCTATCGACGACGTAGTCTATTTCCTGTACCCAGTCGATTCGGCTCTGCTCGCAGCGCTGCTCGATCCCGCGACCGATCATGACTTGCGCTGGAGTTTGGGTCCACGCCATTTCCGTGAGGCGCAGCGCCGGCGCATGCGCGTATTCGGGGAGCTGCTGCGCCGCATGGCGCACAACTCCCGAGTCCTCGTAGAGTTCGGCAATGCCCTGAGCCTCGACGACAGCTTCGAGCCGGGATTCGGCTCCAAGCTGCACGAAGCGGCCGCCAACGTCTGCGTCTACTGTACAGGCGCGCGCCTAAGACTTCGCGTTTGGTTATCGCTTCCGGGTGGGTTCGGCCTCTTGCGGACGCCCGGGCTCGCGGACCTGCGCAAAGCCGCTGACGTCGATGGTGTCAAGGCTTATGACGAACTCAGGACGGCAGCGGCGGAAGCCTTCGCGAGGCTTCGGCCCGACGAACTCGATGCCCTGACTCGCGGCCTGTAACCGGCTGCGGAGAAAACATTGGCTGGGCACCTCTGTCGAGCAAAGACCCCCAATACAATTCATACGTCATCCGGGAATTTTTAGCGGAACTTCTACCGGACCACCAGTACTTCACGGATGTTATCGCGGGCAAGAAAGAATTTGATGGAAGCAAAGTCGCGGAACAAGGTTTCGATGTGGCGGTTGTTGAATACGCGCTGTAACTGGAAACCATCTTTGCCGACGGGACCTCGACGGGCGTCCCCTCGCAGCTCAATCTTCTGCATCTCCAGAATGTCGGCTCCGACAATGTGGAAGCGATGGCAGGGTGAATCCGGTCCAGCGTCGCGGGTATGGAAAAAAGCCAGTAGCATGCCGCCGGGCTTCAGCACCGACCACAGCCGTCCCACCACCGGCTTTACCAGGCTCTCATCCAGATAGTCCGGCAGATTCCAGCACAGGATAAAATCGAATCGCGCGGCCGGATAAACCAGGTTATCAGCAAGAAACTTGCGGCTGTCGAGAGCGTCATTCCCTTGCTCATCCTTGGTAGGAAGTCCGGGATCGGTCGAGGCCGTCAGCAAATCCTCGCTATAGATTTTGTGGCCGCGCTCGGTGAAGTGTCGAATATTGGTGGGCGAGGTCGAGCCGAGATCCAGGATACAAAGACCTTCCGAGGACTCCCAACTGCGGGACAACTCTCCCAACCCGCTGGAGCGGCGGGTAAGTTTCTGCGCGACTGGTGCCGTAACCGTCTCCGGTCCAGATGTACCCCGAAAAAGTTTCATGAAATTCTGCGAGACTGATGAGATCCTGGAATCATGGCCCCTGATTAATTCATTCTAAAGAATTTGGCGGCGGGATGCTCCCTTACCCCTACACTTCGGTAACCCTCGCTTCGCCAAAGTCGGTTCGCCAAAGTCCCTCACTTTGTATCGGTACGGTGAATATCAACTTTGCCTCTCAAGAAAGCACCTTCTTCGATTGAGATTCGTTGAGTAGCAATGTCGCCAGTGACGCTCGCGGACTTACGTAATTCGACGCGATCGCTGGCCTGTATGTTGCCCTCAAGTTTCCCCTGAACGACCACGCCTTTGGCGTCCACACTGGCCTTGACCTGGCCGTTCGGACCGACTGTCAAGCTATTGCCCTTGAGGGAGATACTGCCCTCGACCTGGCCGTCCAAGTAAAGGTCTTCGCTACCCGAGAGATCACCCTTGATCACCACAGACTTACCGATTTGTGCCAATCCACTTGCTAATCCACTGGCGGGTGCGCTCATTTGGAGGATTCTCCTTGCAACGGAATCGGCGAACGGCTCTCCGAGTGAGGATTCTGTGAAACTACCGGGAAGCCACCCACTGCAACGACTATACGCAAGGCAAGGAGTGCGCCGCAAGCGGTGATACGGCCTGGCGTATACCAAATCCGCTGTAGGGAATGCCGCAGGCTAATTGCTACACTAGATGTGTGCTGGAGTGCGAGGCATGGAGATGCGAGGTATGGAGACGTTTTCTCGAATGGCCGTCACTCTGTCGCTAGCTGCTATGCTCGCGGGAATGGGAGCGACCGGCGTGGTCGCTGGCGCCCAGAGCATTGTCGAGGATTCCGTGCCTCCGGTCGAACTGGTT
This sequence comes from Candidatus Sulfotelmatobacter sp., assembly GCA_036844925.1. Taxonomy (GTDB): domain Bacteria; phylum Acidobacteriota; class Terriglobia; order Terriglobales; family Acidobacteriaceae; genus Sulfotelmatobacter. The sequence continues at coordinate 212,002 of DAIUEW010000002.1, read as the reverse complement.
CGCGCCACAGTTGCGAACGAGGTGGCCGCCGCGAACCAGGATTCGATGAAATATATGTGGCGCGACCGCAAGAAGACTCCTTGGGGATCGCAGACCCGCATCTATGTGGAAACGCGAGACGGCATGGTGGGGATGACGGTCGCCTACGACGATAAGCCGCTCACTCCCCAGCAACTGCAGGGTGAGGAGGGACGCCTGGCGGGCCTCGCGAGCAACTCTGAGCAACTGAAGCGCAAACAGCGTGAGCAGAAAGAAGAGGCCGACCGTACCATGCGCATCGTCAGAGCGCTGCCGGAAGCTTTCCTGTTTGAATACGATGGTACGGAAGCAGGAACGCCGATTTTAGGCGGGGAGGGAAAGCGGCTGGTCCGTTTAAAGTTTCGGCCTAACCCCGGGTATCGGCCACCTTCTCACGTGGAAGATGTCCTTGTCGGCATGGACGGGGTGATTCTGATTGACCCGGCTTCTCGCAGGATCGCAGAGATTGACGGCACGTTATTCAGAGAGGTCAGTTTTGGCTGGGGGATTCTAGGACATCTCAACAAGGGCGGGCACTTTCTGGTCGACCAGATCGGCGTGAGTGAGGGTTGCTGGGAAGTCTCGCGAATGGCTCTGACTTTTAACGGCAAGATGCTTTTGTTTAAAACCATTGCCATCAAATCCGATGAAATCTTCAGCAACTTCCGCCGCGTGCCCCAGGATACGACGTTTGCCCAAGGAGTCGAAATGTTGAAGGCGGAGCAAGCCAGGCTGGCGCAGGGAGGCGCTGAGACGGCAAAGGCGGAATGACTGCTCACATCCCCGCACGAAGCGTTTCTTTTTTCACGGTTAGTTTCTCAATCAAATCTTCTTTGATTTGATATCCCCTCCCTGGCCGGTCGCTAATCGCAATCAATCCTTCCGACGAAACTGTTACTTCCGGCTCGATGATGTCTTCCTTCCAGTAGCGCTTCGAGGCGGAGACATCTCCAGGCAGGCTGAAATTCTCCATCGTAGAAAGGGCAATGTTATGGGCGCGGCCAATGCCCGATTCCAGCATGCCTCCGCACCAGACGGGAATATGCTGAGACTGGCAGATGTCGTGGATCTTTCTGGCCTCCGTGAAACCTCCCACGCGGCCGACTTTGATGTTAATGATGCGGCATGCGCCAGTCTCAACGGCAATGGCTGCAGAGCGCGCGCTCACGATGGACTCGTCAAGGCAAATGGCCGTGCGGAGCTCTTTTTGCAGGCGTGCGTGATAGAAAATGTCATCGTCCCAGAGCGGTTGCTCGATCATCAGCAGGTTGAATTGATCGAACGTCCGCAAGTGCTCTACTTGATCGAGCGCATAGGCCGAGTTCGCATCGCAACTCAGCGTAATATCCGGCCACCTCGAGCGGATTTTTTCTAGCGCATTTACGTCCCAACCGGGCTTGACCTTCACCTTGATGCGGCGATAGCCCGCGGCCAGTTCGATCTGAATCTTCTCGAGCAATTGCTCGAAGGAATCTTGAATGCCGATGGAGACTCCGCAGGAAATTTCGGTTCGCCTGCCGCCCAACAATTTCCAGAGAGGCAAGGTTTTCTGTTGCGCCTCCGCGTCCCACAGCGCATTTTCAAGCGCAGCTTTCGCCATACGATGCCCGCGTACTCTGGAAAAAAGAGCGACGCAGTCTCGTGCCGATTCGAGGTTGCGCCCCAGGACAGCCGGCACGAGGTAGCGAGTGATCGTAGGCCACGCGCTCTCGATCCACTCGCTGCTGTAGAAGGGATCTTCCCCAGCCACACACTCGCCCCAGCCATTAATTCCATCGCAATGGGCGGTGAGAAGCAAAATACGGCGGCTGTAGGTGCGTCCGAAGCTCGTCTCGAAAAAATGGACGAGTGGCATGTGAATCTCGCGGAGGGTGATGGCGTCAATCTTCATAAGGTCGAGGAACAAACCGATTCACCACAGAGACACAGAGTCACAGAGAATGCAAAAGAAAAAGATTGATGTTTTCTCTGTGCCTCTGTGCCTCCGTGTTGAAATCATTCTTGCGAGGCATACGACCACTCCTCATCCCATTTTCCGAGCAGGAACTTGCCGTTGCCCTCGGAGTCGCGCGAGTAACCTAGCACGTTGAGCCCGCTCTCGAAGGCCCGGAGGAACTGCTCGCGATTGCGTTCCTGCACCCGCTGCGCTTTGCCTCGCGTTTCGGCCGCAGCCTTCCACTCATAAATTTGCGCCGGAACCTCAATGGCGGCCTGTTGGCTGAAGGGGGGATTTTTCCCCGTAGCCAGCAAAGTTTCCACACGCTTCGACTTCAGCCACCACTCGGCGATGAGTCGGTCGCTCGGCAATCCTCCCTGCAGCGGCGACGAGGTGATTCCATACTGATTAATGTTGTACCGGCGGGAGATTGCTCCAAGCTTTTCAATATTCAAATAGGAGTTCTTGATCTCCAGCGGGTCAAAGGTCCACTCGATAAGTTCGATACCGCGCGCGAGCGCGTCTTCCCGTTGCAGCAGCTTGAGACGGCGTCCGAGTCCGCCATTGCGGTGCTCTTTGCGGACGGCCAGCATATGCGAGTGAAGATAAACGTGGCCCGATCGCGCGCCCGGCACCGAAAGAGCGAACCCCACCATTTCCTTGCCGTCGAAAGCTCCCATCACTTGGCCGCCAACTTTTTCAGCCACAACAAACATTCGCAAAGGGACCAATTCGGCGTCGGTGAAGTTCCAAATCTCTTTTTGCAGTGTGACGCACGCCCGCAGCTCATCGAGTCCCTGGCAGCGCCGAATCACGATGGCATCTGAACTCAACCTTGCTTCTCCTGTAGCTTCGCCTGTTGCCACAGCGATTCAAGTTCATCCATCGAGGCGCTTTCCGGAGTTCTGCCGCTCTCCTGCAAGCGTTGCTCCATCCACTGAAAGCGCCGGCGGAACTTGCGATTGGTCTTGCGCAGCGAAGATTCCGGATCGAGCGAGAGATAGCGGGCGATATTCACCAGCACGAAAAAAAGATCTCCGACTTCTTCTTCCAGCCGCATCCGCAGACCTTCAGGAACGTTCTGTCGTCCGGAACCCGCGACTCCGCGGCCTTCCGGGCGCGGTCCAGGAGCGGGAAATTCCCGCAGATGGTCCCGCAGTTCGTGTGTCTCTTCTACGAGTTTGTCGAACAGGCTCTCAATATTGGGCCAGTCGAAACCCACCTGCGCCGCCCGCGAGCTGAGTTTATGCGCCTCTAAGAGAGCCGGCATAGACGTAGAAATTCCCGCCAAAATCGATTGTGTTGAGGCGCCAGCCTTCCCTGGAGCGTCCTCGGCCGGGCTCGCAGTTTCCTGCAATCGTTTGTTCCGTTCTTCCACTTTCAGCGCTTCCCAGTTGCGTTTTACTTCTGCCGAGGTATCCGCTTTGGCGTCGCCGAATACATGAGGATGCCTGTCTACCAGCTTGCGGGAAAGCCGGTCGAGAACATCGTCGATGGAAAAGGAGCCCTGCTCCTTCGCCATCTCCGCATAGAAGAGCACTTGCAGCAGCAGGTCGCCGAGTTCTCCCGGAAGTTCCTCCCAATCGCGATTGTCAATGGCTTCGAGAACCTCATACGTCTCTTCGAGCGTATAGGGCTTAATGGAATCGAAGGTCTGCTCGCGATCCCAGGGACAACCGCCGGGCGCCCGCAGGCGCTCCATGATGGCGACTGCGCGTTCGAAACGTTCGCCGGTGGTGGACACTGGCAACCAATGTAAATGAGCAGCCACGGCATGAGCAATGCTCCGCGCAGGCCGTTGGTATGGTTCAATCGCGAGATGATTAGCTTGTTCTCTTAGCTTGTTCTCCAAGGGAGCTGCGGCAACTGGAAAGTTCCGAACGCAAAGTCGCGTAGGCTCGAAAATTTTCACAGCCGGCTCGGCGGCCGTTTGCCCCGGGGATGGGCACGCGGGGGTGGGGCAGCGATTTTGACTACTATTGGGGAATCGCTCCGCGAAGTATCGTGACGACCTGCTCGACGGTCCGGCTGGCGGTATCAATCACAATATGCTCACGGCTCCATGGGCGGTTGTCTCGTGAGACTACGTCTTGCCAAGTAATGGACCGCGATCTGGCAATGTCGGATATGCGTGTTTCGACCCGACGCTGATGTTCTTTGGTGTCAGAACAGGTGACCTCGATTTCAACGGCAGACACCTGTGCATGGTTCGCGACTTCGACCCCGCATCGCGGGAGAGCGGAATAGGATTTACTGAGTCTGCAATCACGGTCCTGCCGATACGGAGATTATCCGCGGCGACTGCGTAGCCCACACGATAGCCAGCATGGTTGATTGGCGAGCTGAGTACCCCTGAATCCAAAATCGCCTCCTCGATAGAATCGATACGCACATGAACCGCACCTAGCTGGCGGGCAAGTTCTCGCGCAATGGTCGTCTTTCCAGTACCTGGCAGGCCGCCAAGGATGATGAGCATAGTGAGTTAACAGTATATTCTTGGCTCCATCGCTCCTTCGATAAAGCCCGGTTTAGCGAACCCGAGCCGATATTTTTTGGTGTCTCAATTTCGATAGCCGCCGCGACTTTGGGCAGCCCCTCGGCGGTACCAAGGTTACCTTCTTTTGCTGACGAACCCGGTGCAGACTCTAATAATTGCCGGGCTCAGGACTCGCTCGGCCCTTTACAATTAGTTCGTAAAACTTCGTATCTGATTCATACGACATGGTTTTAGCAGCCAACCCGCGGGGATCCCTGGAAGGCCAGCACTTTCAAGTGGTGGTGATCGGAGGGGGCATCAACGGCGTCGCCGTGGCGCGGCAGTGCGCCCGTTCGGGTAAGCGCACGCTTCTGATCGAGCAAAACGATTTTGCGTCTGGCGTCACCAGCCGCTCCACGCGCATCATACATGGCGGACTGCGCTACCTGGAGCACGGCGAAGTGGGGCTGGTTCGCGAATCGCTGCGCGAGCGAGAAAGCCTGCTCCGAGAGCGCTCTCATCTGGTACATCCCTTGCACTTCCTGCTCGTTATGAACGAGAACAGCCAGCGCAGCGCGTTGAAGGTGCGCGCCGGATTGTGGCTCTACCAGCGCATAGCAGGAAAGCCGGCCAACACAGATACCCGTGAAATGGAATTGAAGCAGTTGGAGCGAGCGCTGGACGCCGGGCATCGCTGGTCCTTCTTCAATTATGAGGACGCGCAATGCGAATTTCCGGAGCGACTGGTGGCGGAATGGTTATTGGAAGCCGTGGACGCCGGGGCAATCGTGCGTAATCATATGGAAGCGCTCGCGGTCGATGTGACGCATGGCCGGGTGCGAGGCGTACTGCTGCGTGATCAGATCACGGGGCGGGATGAACGCGTGGACGCCGGCTGGGTGATCAACTGCAGCGGACCCTGGGCGGACCGGGTTTGCCAGCGTTCCTCGATTCGAATGTCAAAGCCGATGCTGGGAGGTGTGCGCGGCTCGCACATTGTTCTGTCGCGGTTTTCCAGTTCGCCGAATGCGGCCATGTACACCGAGGCGGTGGATGGGCGTCCCTTTTTCGTTCTGCCCTGGAATGACCAAATCCTGGTGGGAACAACCGAAGTTGCCGACAGCGGCGACCCAAGCCGAACGCTCCCTGCGGCGGAAGAGATCAGTTACCTCGTCCGCTCGGTGGCGCAACTTTTTCCCAAGGCAAAGATTTCGACGCAAAGCGTAAAGCACGCCTTTGCCGGAATTCGGCCCCTGCCCTACTCTCCTGACAATCGTCCTTCGTCTGTGACCCGGCAGCATATTCTGCATGATCATGCGGATGACGGAGCGGTCCACATGCTTTCGGTGATCGGAGGCAAACTCACGACCGCAGCGTCGTTGGCCCGCGAGTGCGCACGGAAGATTGGAGTGAACGCGAGCGACCCCAATGCGGCGGCATTGGCGCCGGGGCCTGCCCTCGATCCGCTGCTGGACGAGGCTGTGTTGGAAATTGCGCGAATCGGATCGGTGAGCGAGGAAACGGCTCGCGGCATACTGGAATGGCACGGCAAACGTGCCGCCGACGTGGCTCGTATGGCTCTGGTGGGCGCCGAGTTGCGGGCGCCGATTTGTCCGCATACCTCGCATGTAATCGCTGAGGTCGTGGAAGCATATCGCAGAGAGTTCGCGGTAACGTTGGGGGATGTGCTGCTGCGCCGCGTTCCGGTGGCGTTGGGCGCGTGCTGGTCAGAGTCATGCAGCCGCGAAGCCGCGCTGCGCATTGGCGCCGTGCTGGGGTGGAACGAGCACACGATGGGCGCGAACCTCGAATCGTTTGAAACTGAGCGCGCAGCCTTTCTTCGGCCCGTGGGACGGGCTGCCGCGGCATTCGAGGCCGCAGCCGATTGATCGCGGAATTCGTCAGGACACAACCTCAGACGTCTTCCTGCCGAACGTTAACTCCTGACGCAGCGTCAGCGCTAGCACCCTGGGATCATCCGAGATAATTCCGTCCGCTCCCCATCGTGAAAACCGCTTCATGTCGGAAGTAGAATTCACTGTCCACACAAATATTTTCTTGGCCGCGGCCTTCATCTGCTCAATGAGATCTTTTCGAACGAGCCGGTGATGAAAAATCCCATAATCGGCTCGAAGATCGGCGAATCGCTTGAGCTGAAGCGGCGTTTCGCAGATGAGGCCGAGCGGAATTCGTGGGTCAATGCCGCGAACTCTTTCGAGCACGTCGGGAAGAAATGAGGAGATCACAAAGCCGCACGCGGGAGGAGCGTTGCACAATAAATCGACGGTGATCGTCTCGAGGCCCGAGACTTTGAGTTCGATATCGAGAAAGGCCGTGCGCTGATATCGCGATACGACATCCCTCAAAGGGGGCAGGCGCAACTTGCGCGCTGAGCACTTTGAAATTTCCAGTCCCCGGATTCTGGCGTCGTGGCACACAACAGGTTGCCCGTCTGCCGTCAACCGAACGTCGAATTCAAAGCCGTCACAAAACGTACTTAGTGTGAAATCGAACGATGCCAACGTATTTTCGGGAATGGATTTTACAGCGCGCGCGCCACGGTGACCGAGCAGCAGCGGACGAATCTCCATGGTTTGATTCTAACGGCAGCTTTCCAAGCGCGCCAAACCGTCCCGATTAATCCAGATCGAAATCGCGGATGGGTTTACCCGTATCAGGAGTTTCCTTGGCCTTCTTTACCGCCTCCTGAAATTTCTTTTCCAGAAGCTCCGACGCGTGCTTTTGCGCCTCGACCGACTGCCGGAAGATCGATTCGCGGCGGCTATCCTGCTCCTTCATGGCACGCGCGGCGTCTTCCATGTCGCTGAACATTCTGGGCTTCACGGCAGCTGTGTGCGCGATCACAGCGGCGGTTGCGGTATCGATCTTCAGCAGGGCGCTGCAGCAGGGACAAGTTACTTCGATGGTGGCAGGACTTTTCGCCATTGTGCGAATGATACCGCAAAAGCGGTACGTTTGGGCCCCTTAGCGATGGAGTTTGATCGGAAAGAGATGAACCAGCCCTAAGAGCTCCCACCCCAGCAGAAAGATCGAAAGCAGGACTATGAGAACCGCCATCAACTCTCCGAAAGTGAGGCCGCGGCGGTTCGGCTCGAAACGGCGCGCCGCCAGAGTCAGGATATTCAGCGTGGCGAATCCGAAGACCACAGCCCAGAGAATGTTGTAGATGTCGTTGCGGCCCTTCGAAAGACGCTCAGATAGAAGAAAAGTTGCCGCCAGGACGGACTGAACCCGCAGGGAAAGAGCGGTCTGCGCGGTGCGCGCGATCAATGATGTTGTCGAGAGAGCCATAGCACATGCCGAACGAAAACCATTTTTCCTTCGGCCTGAATAATTGGATATTACATTTTTCCCGACGCATCGGTCACGGAGGGGTATATGGCAAGGCATCAGCAGGTCATCATACGGTCGGAGTTCCCTGCCGGTTTCAGTAAGATTGATAGATGGCCGAACGGCGCGTCATTTTCTTTGATGTGGGCAACACACTTCTCTTCCCCAACCGCACAAATATTCTGGCTCCCCTTGCGCGTGACCGTCTGCCCACGCTCGAACAATGGCAGGCGCTGGAGCGCAGAACCAAGGCTGAGTTTGACCGGGGCATGCAGGACGGCAAGGTCGATCATAGCTTCTGGTGGATATTTCACACCCACCTGCTGGAACAACTCGGAGTGGACATCGGGCTTCGTGAGGCGCTGGTAAAGAACACGCAGGGCTCGGCCAACTGGGACCAGATTCTGCCAGGTACGCTTGAATCGCTCGGACGAATCGCAACGAAGTTCCGCATCGCCGTGATCTCCAATGCCGATGGCAGGATCGACCGAGTGCTCTCTCGCTGCGGTATCGCGGAGTGCTTCGAGAGCATCACAGACTCCGGAACCATCGGAGTGGAGAAACCTCGTCGCGAAATCTTTGACGCGGCGCTGCGAAGCATGAAGGCGCACGCGGAGGAAAGCCTCTACGTGGGCGATGTGTACTCCGTGGATTATGTAGGAGCCCGCGCTGTGGGGATGGATGCGGTTTTGTTTGATGTGGCAGGCGCTTACCGCGACCGCGGCGAACTGCCTCGCGTCGACTCCCTCGAGCAATTGGAAAACTGGCTCCGGCGATAACCTCCTGTCGTACAATTTTCGATCATGTTCGATTCCACGCGACTGTTGTTGTTTCTAACGGCAGCCCTGTTACTCGCCATCGCTCCGGGGCCGGGAATGTTGTACGTGCTCGCCAGAAGTCTGGCCGGAGGCAAGCGCGAAGGCGTGCTCTCGGCGCTGGGCACATTTCTCGGCGGCATGGTGCACGTTCTTGCGGCGGCCCTGGGAGTTTCCGTTATCCTGGCCCGTTCGGCGATGGCGTTCGCCACCGTAAAGTATGCGGGAGCCGCCTACCTTTGCTTCCTAGGAGTGAGAATGATTCTCGACGCTCGGACGCAGGAGGCTTCTTCTGCGGATGATTTTCCTCCGGATTTTACTCGGAATGACCGCCGAGCCCCAGCGGTCGGGGCCACACGAAACCCGCTATGGCAAGGCGTAGCCACGGAAGTGCTCAATCCCAAGACGGCGTTGTTCTTTCTTTCCTTCATCCCGCAATTCGTTAACCGGGGGAGCGAGAATATGTTCTTTCAGTTCGTCGTGTTGGGAACTGTGTCGGTTATTTTGAACACTTCGGCGGATCTGATCGTAATTTTGTTGGCGGGACCGCTCGGAAAAAAGATTCGGTCCTCGGCAGTTTTTCGGAGGAGACAGAGAACGGTGACCGGCGCCATTATGATTGGACTGGGAACGTATCTCGCCACGAGCGAAAGTCGTTAGGCGCGTCTCACGCTAGAGCCTACAACTCTAAAATCTGATGGTCATGGCAATCAGTGGGCATCGTCTGATGGATACTTCGCAGTAATTCGACTCCGTGGCGAGCCACAAAATACGCGCCGGCTATTCCCCGCTCCTGCAACTCCCCGTTGGGATAGAGCATTTCGCTGAGGACTGCAGCATGCCGGCTGACGACTTCACTTCGTCGGAGTTCGGCGGCCAGGGCGCGTTCCCGGAGGCGGTCGAGCTGGTAGTGAATTTTTGAAGCACCTGTTTGGCTCGCTTCAACCAGCGTCGGATCAAGTTTGGCCAGCGCATCCTTCAGCCCGGAAAAAGACTCTTCCACCGACTTGTTTGCCCGTTCAAAGGCCGCCTGCAAATCCGCTGGCAGCGTGCGCGAGGCCAGGTTCTGGCGCAGGGCCTCTGGCCCTTGCAGCGTGTCCAACACCGTGATGCCATACTGCCCCAGCCAACGCTGCACCTTGGGCTCGACAAGAGTTGCCGAAAAACGCGGCACGATCGGCGTTACGCGGCCCAGCAACATTTCGTAGACCGCACCCACCTGCGCAAAATATGCTGCCTCGGCAGCGCCTCCGGTGTATGCCAGCGTGGGCAGAATGTAATCCTGCACAACCGGGCGCAACAAAACATTCGGACTAAAATTCTCGGGCGTTTCGGCGATGCGATCCAGCAATTCAGAAGACGAAAGCTTCTCCGCTCCGGATTCGCTGCCGATAATAAATTCTGCGGTATTATCCGAGCCGTTAATCCTGCGGTGAATCGCGGTGCGCGCGCCGTTATGCAAGGTGAAAAGCAACACCGACGATGGCGTCACTTTCACCTGCTGGTAGTAGCCCGCCTTCTCCAGTTCCTGGCCTCGCGTGAGCAGAGCGGCATCCAAATCTTCGGTGCGTTCGATCGCCTTTCGATAGATGGGCGACGCGACGCGATGCAATTCCGGATCAGACGCGTCGAGTAAAATCACACCCCACTGACCAAACAGGCGCGTGAAGAAGCGAGCAAAAGCGCTTCCCAGCGATTCGCCGGCACGATAAGACTCGCGCAGGAACTGCGATACCTCGGAGTTTCCCAGTAAAGCCGCCGCTTCCTCCACGACGGGCAAAATCTCTTCGCCCAAGTGCACCGCGCTTACCGGAGCGCCTGCCACACTGTGGCTGGAAGTCGTAAGTGTTCGAAGAATGCCGTCGGAGCCGGGTAGGGAGACGTGATTGACCTCCGCAAGGTCATGATCGTAAGTGGCCAGCCAGAAGACAGGAACCGCATCAATGCCCGCGGCCGCGGAGTCTTCCGCCAATTTGATCGCCGTCAGAGCCTTGTAGATGGCAAACATCGGGCCGCCGAACAGGCCCACTTGCTGGCCAGTCACGACCGCAGCGGCCCCCTTGCGCAAACGATTGATGCTTGACAAAGTTTGCGGCGAAGCACCCAACGATAAATTTTGGCGTTCGAGGATCGCACTGACTTTCTCTCGACGCGCTGGATCGTACTGCAGAGTCGAGGCCTGTGCCTTAACCCATTCACTGAAGTGCGGGGAATGCGGATAGAAAGGCCGGACGCTAGGAAAATAAGAGAGGAAATCGGTAAAGAGGCGAGTGGTTTGCGGGATTTGGGCGAAGGGCAAACACTGCGCTCTCACCGCGGGCTCTCCTGACAACGCCGGTTTCTACATCTTTGGACGGATGAGATCATCACAGGTCAACGCCTTATTCACAGTCCGGCGTCCTAATTCAGATGCCGTAAATAGGCACAAGATGCAAGATAATAGGGAACCATTGGGAAGGGATGCATTGATGAGTTTGGAAGTGTCTCCGCTTAACATTTTTATACCGGTCACGGTTGTGCCGATCACGCTGGAAGGTTCCATCGTCCGCCTGGAACCGATTCGCCGCGAGCATGCAGTGATCTTTTGGGATCTGGCCAGAAACGATGCAGACGACATTTTCCAGTGGATTCCTTACCGCATGAAATCGCCGGAAGACTTCAAGCGGGTAGTCGACAATGCCTTTGTTGAGCAGGAACGCGGCGAATCGCTGGTATTCGCAACGGTCGAGCGCAGTTCTGGGAAAGTGGTCGGCAGTACGCGCTTCATGAATATCGACCGCACCAATCGCCGGGTTGAGATTGGCTCCACATGGATCGCTCCCGCGTGGCAGCGGACGGCTGTCAACACGGAAGCAAAATATCTGATGCTGCGCCACGCCTTCGAACTGTGGAAATGCATGCGCGTGGAACTCAAGACCGACGCGCTAAATCAAAGATCGCGCAATGCGATTTTGCGCATCGGCGCGAAAGAAGAGGGCACGTTGCGCAGGCACTTGATCACCTGGACCGGCCGCGTGCGCGACACGGTTTACTTCAGCATCCTGGATGGCGAATGGCCCTGTGTAAAGAAAAACCTGGAATTGAAACTTCAGCCGGTGAAATAACAGATCGTTGCTCACTCGCAGAACACTCGAACCTTCACTTTCGCCTTCTCATCCTTCTGATCCACATCGACGCTGAGGTCACTGAGTTGCTCGACCAAATCCTCCAGATTTTCCGGCTTGATCTGAGTCAGGTCGAATGGGATGCCCTTCTCATGCATCGCGTCGTTGGCGCGATGCAGGGCCTGGGCCGGAATCAATCCCGCCAGTTTGACACCGGCGCGCAGCAACTGCATTGGGACCCGCACATTCACCCGGGTCGGACCGTCGTGCCGGCCATCTTCTTCCGCGTCCACCTCAACCCGCAAATACTTAGGACGGCCTTTCGTTTCGGCTGCTGAATGCTGCTCCGAAAACTTTGTCGTCGGTGGTTCCTCCGCAGCCGAGATCAGCCGCTCTGCCTCTTCCGCAGTGATCTTTCCCGCAGCCAACATCTCCAAAATCTGACGACGATGTTCACTCATACAACCTCCTATAAAATGCAAATGGAAACGCCAGCGCTACGGCGATCCAGATCGAACTCAGTCTCCCGCAAGGCGCTCAAAATCTGCCACACCACGACGAATCCGCGGAACGGATTCACCCGGCACGCCAGCGACGCGATAAAATCAACGGCGACAACAGCACCATCAGAGGCACAAATAGCAGCCATACCAGAATCAATGGCACCCACAGACGAAACGTTCGGCTTTCCCGGTTACGCAAGCTAACCACTGCCACAAACGGAATCATTTCAATGCCTCCATCTCCCGGATCGCGTCTTCCGCGGTGATCTCTCCGCGACCGAGCCGCTCCAGAATTTCGCTCTTCGAGGGCGTGGGATTGTGCTCCACGAATTCCAGGCTCTCCGCTATTCGCGTCAGCCGCGATTTGATCGTCGGATAGCTGACCCCAAAAACCCGTTCCATCTCCTTGATCGAACCGTGCGAGCGGACAAAGGCCGTGATAAAGACCTGGTCCTCCATCTCCATCCGCGCCAGTTGAGGAAGCTCAAACCAGCCTTCAATGGCAATGTCCTTGTCTGGAATCCGCACGCGCTCAACCACAATCCGCTGCCCGGATGTAAGGCGGGTCAATTCTTGCCAATCCTTGGGAGATTTTGATTCTGGACTCATGTCTATTAATATAGTGAATATGTAAATTAATTTTATTAAGTTGTCAAGAGTTAATCATTGATTATTGTTATGCCGTCGTTTTGAAATCTACTATAGTTCCGACGCCAGGGGACTGGCTTTTGATGGCAAATTTTGTTTTGACAATCTCGAGCCCGCGTGGCACGATTCCTCAAATTTTGGGGAGGAAGTGAGATCGAGGCGAGCCGTGCTTACCCTCTTCTCCTCTGCACGCTTCGTCTTCCCTGTTCGGGCCATGCCGTTTGCTCAACCGCTGCTCCTCTCGGGTTTGTAGCAGCTGGGTTCTTGTTCTCGTTAAGAAATTTCTCGGACCTCAAAAAATTCCTAAGGGGGAGACGAGCTATGCCAAAACGTCTGGCCATCACGGTTGCCGGAGCCGTTTCTCTCGGCAGCTTCGAGGCGGGAGTGCTTTTCGAAGTGCTCTCCGCCATCAAGCAGCACAACCAGAACAACGCCACAAAGGACAACGATCGAATCGAAGTCGACGTATTGACTGGAGCCTCTGCCGGCGGAATGACCGCCACGATTGCCGCTCAGAAGTTGCTGTTCGACGCGGCTGCCCTGGATGGCGCCTACCGCAATTCCTTCTACCGGCCGTGGGTCGTTGATGTGAATCTCGAGGGGCTTTTGGCACTGCAGGCGGGAGAAGATCCTACGCACTCAATCTTGTCCTCGAATTTTGTCGAGGACATTTCCCGCAAGTATCTTACGCAGCGCTACCAGTCCCAAACGCCTTTGACAATTGCCTCGCACCCGGCAGCGGCGAAGACCATCCATCTGGGACTGGCGCTCTCGAACCTGAATGGCGTGAACTACTCTCAACCGACTTATCCGCAGGGAAGCTTCAACTACACGCGTTACCAGGATGAGATTGACGCCATCATCTCCGCCGACGCCAACCATGACAACGAAGATTTTTGGGAGCCCCTGCGAAATGCGGCAGTTTCCTGCGGCGCGTTCCCATTCGCGTTTCGCATGAAAGAGCTGTTCCGGCATAAGAGCGAATACCCCGACGCCGATCCGCTTGAATTTCCTTCCGACGTCGAAACCTTCACTTACACCGATGGCGGCGTCTTTCAAAACGAACCGCTCGGAATGGCCAAGAACTTTGTCGACGATATTGACGAACACCTCAACGTGGATTCGCGCTTCTATCTTTTCGTATCGCCGGGCATACGCAGTTCAACGGCGGACTTGACCTTCAACCAGAAACTCGCAGACTACAAAGCCGCTGGCGGGGCGTTGGCGAAGGGTGTATTTCAGCAGTCCCGGTTTCACGACTGGATTACAGCGGAGGGCGTCAATGCCAAGGTCGACCTCTTTAACCAGCGAGCCATTGGATTAAAGAACGCAATCCTGGCCGGCAACGTCTCGACTGGGAATCTGAGCGCAGTTGCGGATCAGATCCTGCCTCTGTTCTTCAAGCCATCCGATCCCCAACAGGTGCACATTCAGGATGCCGCAATCCAGCGCCTCATGAAGCAATTTCCCGCGGACTACACGGCACTCAAAAATGCGAATGCGGACGCCGAGGCGTGGATCAAATCGATTCTGGTATTTGAAACCGCGGCTGACCTGGGAGAACGCGACGAGATGTACATTTGCTCCGTTACCGCGGATCCTTCGGAACTCGCCAGCAGCGGCGTATCCGCCTTTCTCGGTTTCTTTGATCAGAGGTATCGCGACCACGACTACGATGTGGGACGCACGAAGGCACAACTGTTTCTTAAGACCCCGCCCGGTCAACTGGGGCCAATCCGGTGGACGCCAACCGAGGACATTCGCAACATCGACCATGAATTGGACGGACTGACTCTGGATAAAGTCGACCGGGGAACGCGAGAACAAGTCCGCGATCGTCTGCGCTCCCGCGCCCACGATATTCTGGCGGAGATGGGAGTTCCTACAGCCATCATTCGGGAAACCATTGACCTGGCTTTTATCCGACCGCAACTGAACAAGCTTTTGAAGCTGTGACGAGAGCGCATTCTCATCACCTCATGCATGTTTATGATTGCGTATGCATTCATATGAGGTTAACAAGAAATCTGATTAGTCTCTCTCGACGCTTTTTTCTTCCGGTTGGGAATATTTCCTGCCCTCCCCAGTTATAGCGTCAGGAGCCTCCTGAGATTCCCAGAACTCCAAGCAGCTCTCTCGCAGGTGAACTCGAGGCACGGGCACTCTCCTCCCGTGCCTCTTTTTTCCCTCGCGCTAACACGGCTAGCAGACGGGGGGGAAATTGTTCAGAAAGGAGCCAAGCCAAGGAACTGGAACCAACGGGCCATCCACCTCATCGAATGAATTGACTTCCGTTCCGGGGCAACCTAGTCTGGAAGTGGTTCTTTACAAGGCCAATCCCACCAGTGGGGGCGTCACGGCTTCGACGGAGATGCTTGCGGCCAAGAGGCATGCCGGGGTGCACACACCCGTAATCGTGGGCAAAATGATAATTGCCAATCAACAAATGGCATACGCAGCCTAATTAATTAGGCAGCCGCTTTCCACCGCTTCGCCCTTGGGCGGTGAGCGAGCGTCACACAGAGGGCTGCTCTTCCCCGTTACGTCTGGGCGGAGAGGTTAAGATCACAGGCTAGCGGCTAGCGTTTCTTGTCCGTTCTGAGCGTGGGCCGCGAACGTCCTGGGGGAATCGCCAGCAATGGCGACCAACGCCTGGGGCATGAACGCGAATAAGCATGTAGTCTCTTGACCAGTAACATTTTCGGACGCGGGTTCGACTCCCGCCGCCTCCACCATACTTTACACGTCTATTATCACTAACATACAAAAGCAGCCAGAAGCGCAGCAAATTCAAACTGTGGAGTGGATGTGGTGGTCCGGCGCCCTGAGTTTGAGCAGTTGAAGGCGCAGACTGTAGGAAGTACGTGAAAATCAGGCTGTGCGCCGTATCTACATCTTGCACCGTGACACAGATCGGGTCCCACGCCCACGTGTACTTTTACTTCCACATATCCGGACTTAAACTCCCCCGAAAACATACACCGTGGCACCAGCCGCGACTGTATTTGCCGCGTGTTGGATGGTTCGCCAGGGCGCAGCAATCGTGCCGGCACTGCTATCGTCGCCGCTGGTCGACACATCGTAGTGATCCCCAGTTTGCGCGGCAAGTGACTGCGCGAGCGTCAGGACAATCACCAAGAGCGTGGCATGTACAACTCCTAGATTCCGTTGCGGCGAGATAATGGGTTGCATGAGTCTTGCTCCTTGCAGGCCATACTTGTCGCGTTGAGAGCGGCGCGGATGTTTTCTTATATTGCGAACACTTACTTTTACTTTCGTTCTGAGAGGTTTGTCAAGGCAAAATGGAGGTATCTGTCCGGGAAAAAATAAATGTTTGCGATTCCATGTTGGCCGCGGAAAGCTCAGACGACCGTGACTTGAACTCCGGACTTCTTTAGTGCGTTCAGGTCTGCCTTGGGGATCCCGGCGTCAGTGATGACATGTTGTAGGGAAGAAGTGGGAGCAATCAGCGAGAGGCTGCGTTTCCCGAACTTGCTGGAATCACAGACGGCCACCGTCACTTTGGAAATCTCGATCATGGTGCGATTTACTTTCGCTTCCAAAAGATTGGGTGTGCTGAGCCCATACTGAACGTCGAATCCGTCGACTCCAAGAAAAAGGATGTCCGCATGCAACTTGTGGAGCGCCTCCTCCGCAAGCGGCCCAACCAACGAAAAAGAGTTTTTCCTCAGACTGCCCCCGGTCAAAATCACTTCTAGCACTGATCCGGAGAGTTCAGCTGCGATATTCGCCGCGTTGGTAATGATCGTCAGGTTCTGAAAGTTCCGGAGGGCACGGGCGATAGCGGAAGTCGTAGTGCCGGAATCGAGGACGACCACTTGCCCTTCCGATACCATTCTCGCGGCAGCTGACGCAATCTGCAGCTTCTCCTTGCGATGCAGCTTCTCTTTTTCTCGCAAAGTTCGGTCTTCCAGGGCGCCGTCGCGCGCGGGAAGTGCACCCCCGTGGGTGCGGTGAATCTGGCCACTTACATGCAAAACATCCAGGTCCTTGCGGATGGTGACCTGGGAAGCGTGGAACTGTCTAGCCAAGTCCACGACCAAGACCCGGCCATCCCGGCGCAGCAGATCAAGGATCGCTCTTTGCCGCTCTTCGTTCAGCATTCAGAAACTTCGATCCGACCTACGGCATACCCGTCCGTAGAAAATTCTCTTGGCACATCATCTTTTACCTGCATAGCATTCCGTTGTCTAGGAAAATGTTCCGATTGGGTTCGCCCAATGTGGTTCGTAGGGACACACTCAGAACCGCTCGCTTGCGGCTGAGAATGCGCCTCCACCCAGGGCAGTATTATTCGGGTTGAGCGTTGAGCAGCAGATGTTTGTCGAACTCAGCAGAAATTGTGGCCTTCGGGCCATGCACGCTTCCCAAGTCTTTGTTGTTCACGTAATCGGCAATACGATAAGTCCGGTTTTCGAGACCCCGAAGTTCAATGGTTCCGCTCCAATGGCGGGCAAAGAACGCATAGTAAAGTTCCTGGTCTTTGCGGATAACATGAGCCTCGGGAAGATCGAACCCTATATCGTAGAGATCTCCAAGATACTCGCCTCGCGATAGCATTTTGTCGTTGTAGATGTGCAGCCACTTCTCGAAGATCTGCTGCCGCTGCGGCGTAAGATCTGACTTGCCGTGTTTACTGACCAGACTGGGGAGCACGAACTGCGTGCCGACGACCCCTCCCACGCCAACGGTCGATGCGAAATCAATTGCTTCGTCGCTCAACTCGACGTGGTCGCCAAAATAAGGAACGTTATCACCCATGAGCGCCTTCAACGTCTTTCCCTTGGACCGGACCTGAAACGAACTTTCCGGATCGGACGCCACCGACATATTGAAATGGGGCATGGTGAAAAACGAGTAGGCAGTACCGCAAGGACAAAATTCAACTAAGGCGTCAGGCTTCACGCTGCGCGCCGTTTGGTAAATGTCACGAAAGAAATCGGGTAGTGCTTCCACAGAGTCTTCCGGGCGTTTGTGGTGATGCGCGGGATTGTAACAAGGAGGAACGGCGTTCATGTGCTGACCATCGAGTTTGAGGCCGTCGAATCCCCAGTCTCCCAGTATCTTGCGAACCAGCGCCTTGTGATATTCCACGACCCCCTGGTCGGAGGGGCATAAATAAAAGGAATTCCACCATGAGATTTTCCGCTTCGATCCGTCGCGATTCAGCAGAACGAAGTCAGGATGTTCCTTTAACAAATTTGAGTCCGGGACGGCGCTCAACGGCGACCACCAGAGCTGTGCTTTGAAACCTTCGGCGTGAATTCGATCAACTAGGGCTTTCATGTCGGCGTCGCCGTTGGGAAATTTCTTGGGGTCGAGCGCCCAATCGCCGTAATTATTCTGCCAACCATCGTCCAAGGTCACCCAGGAGAAGCCCATTTTCTTTACGGTTGGAAGCGTGTCATAGACCTGCTTGAGCTGCACCGATCGGCCATAGCCCCAGGCGCACCAAATTGGGCCAAAAGCGCTGTCGGGCGCTGAAGCCATCTGAAAGCCCTGCCGCACCATGAGGCGGCGGTATTCGGTGAGCGTGTGAAAGTAATCCCCTTGATGCACGGAGACAAAAGTGTGAAGAGTATGAAAATTCTCTCCCGATTCCAGCGTGCGCTCACGAGTAGAGCGGACAGCAACGTGAGCGTGGCGTGCGTCGGGCATGGACACGGGAATAGATATCAGGCGGGGCCCGGGCTCCACGTGGCCTACAGCCAGGCCGACATCTTTACGCCACACATCAACAATGGGAGTTCCTCCGCCGTAATCGCTGGCGTTCATGCCAAGATAATTTTCCTGTTTGAATCCGGCGCGCAGCGGAAGAACCCAATTCGGGCGCTTCTCATAGGAACCACTTTGGTAGGACCAGAACACAGTGCCGCGAGCATCGGAATTTGCGCGCAGTGCGTACTGATGGTTCGCCCAACCGTGAATTGTGGTTCGAGAGGCCCCTTCGTTCGTGTAGGTAACGTCGAAGATGGCCATGGACGGAAAGTCAGTGTAAATGGTGACGGAGACATCCTTACGCAAATCGCCAGACTTGCCGGTCAGCGACAGCCGCTCTCCTGCGCCGAACGCGTCCGACACTCGCTCGCGCCGGCTCGCACTCACGGCGAAGTCGCTCCAGGTGCGCACGGCGGTCACGGTTTCGGAGGGGGAAAACGCGGTCAAGACCTTTGGGTTTGGGCCAAATAAAGCGATCACCCTGCTGCGCAGGTTGCGATCGAATTCTATTCGCAAGACCGAACTTTGCACTTGAAGATCGGTGACGACGTTGAGCGCAGCGACAGGAGCAGATTCTTGCCCAGAACCATTTTGCCCAGAGTTCCAACCGGGCACGGCAAAGCAAACCAAGACACAGCAGGTTTGCGCGAGAGTCCGCCCGAGCTTCGTCTTCGAACAGTAGCAGCGGTCCTTTCCTGGGTCTGTCTCTGGCCGGGGTCGCATGCCCCGATCAGGTGTGCTTTTCATGCCCGCCGCCTGTTCAGTCGGATTAGTCTCCACGCAACCGGCAATATTGTGAAATATTGCGAATAGGTTCGTTTTACTTTCTATTGCGCGATCTTGTCAAGGCGATTGTGCCCTGATGATTCGAGAGCGCGCCCGGACCGGGGGAATGAACGGGCTCGCGCGCTGTGTTTGCCATCATCGATTCCTGCTCGGGACTGTTCGCAAGATAAGATAGTCCGCATAGATATTGTTCTAGCCGATGGCATTCATGTTTGCGCTTGACAGACAGGCAAAACGACAGTAAAAGTGTCATCGAAAGCAAACGTTACTAAACGCAATGATACGAATATCGCCCGCTCGGGTACTGGCTGCGGTAACTTCCAGGCCGAAATGCGGTTTGGGATCTGAGTGTATCGAGGAGTGCCCGGATTGAACTCTGTGATTCAGAAGAGCGGCCGCAACGCAAGCGCCAGCCTGCAGGATGTATTGACCCATAATCGCCTCTGGGGAAAGGGCGCTTCGTATGCCGTCTGTTCCGCACATCCATGGGTCATCGACGCGGCCCTACAGCAGGCCATAGAAGACGGCTCCATCCTCCACCTAGAGTCAACTTCCAGTCAGGTCAATCAGCTGGGTGGTTATAGCGGACACACTCCGAGTCAGTTCGCTGATTTTGTTCGCGCAGCGGCGCGCCGTATGGGGCTTCCCGAGGATCAAATACTGCTGGGCGGGGACCATCTCGGGCCATTTCCGTGGAGGACGGAAGCATCAAACAGCGCGTTGAACAAGGCTTGCGAACTGGCCCGCGCTTGCGTCCTAGCCGGCTATCGGAAAATCCATCTTGATGCGAGCATGGCATGTGCCGATGACGCGAAGGTGCTGCCTGAGCAGACTATTGCACAGCGCGCCGCTGTACTTTGCGAAGCCGCTGAAGAGGTACTGAAACACTTGCCACCGGGCAGCGACCCTCCTCTGTACGTTATCGGAACCGAAGTTCCCGCCCCGGGGGGCGAGTCGGCTCTAGGCGCACCTCCTGCCGTAACCACGGTCGAGAGTCTCCAGCAGACTTTGCAAGTCTTTCAACAGGCTTTTGCAGCGAGAGGCTTGTCAGCGGCCTGGCAAAGAGTTATCGCGGTGGTGGTGCAGCCCGGCGTGGAGTTCGGGGACGAAGTGGTATTTGAATACAACCGCACAAGGGCTCGTTTTCTGTCGGCAGGATTACCTTCCAGTCCTTCACTGGTATACGAAGCGCACTCAACCGACTATCAGTCTGCCACCGCTCTGGCTCAAATGGTCGAAGATCACTTCGCCATTCTGAAAGTGGGCCCGTGGTTGACCTTCGCATTCCGGGAAGCTGTATTCGCCTTGAGTGCGATCGAACACGAGTTGCTTGCCGGGGAAAAAAGCCAGAGGCCATCGCAGCTGCGGGAAGCGCTTGATCAGGCCATGCTGCGCGAACCAGCTTACTGGCGCTCATACTACAACGGGGATGAGACACAACTGCGCATCTCGCGGGCCTACAGCTATAGCGACCGCTGCCGATATTACTGGCATGAGATTTCGGTCCAAGCCGAGATCAAACGCCTAATCGAGAACCTGACGGCGCGCTCGGTCCCGTTAACGCTCATCAGTCAATACCTGCCTCTGGAGTACGAGGCCATCCGGGCGGAGCAAATCGGGAATCAGCCGGCGGCGATCATTCGTTATCACATTCAGTTGGTGCTGCGTCGGTATGCGACGGCATGTGGAATGGACTGAAGCGACTTCTAGGACTGCGCCGGGACATGGGACAAGGGGGCAACAATGCTGCAGCTCGACGTATGTGTGGTTGGTGAAATCAATCTGGACTTGATCCTCTATGGACTACCCAAAGACCTAGTACTGGATCGAGAATTATTGGCCAATGGGATGGCGCTCACTCTGGGCAGTTCGTCTGCAATTTTCGCCCATAACCTTGCGACGCTGGGAACCAAAGTCGGGTTTATCTCGAAAACTGGCGGAGACGCGCTGGGGAAAATAGCACTGGAACGTCTGGCGGCGGCCGGGGTTGACGTAAACCGCGTGAAACAGACAGCCGGGCGAACACCGACAGGGCTAACCGTTGCGATCCCGTATTTACAGCATCGCTATATCCTCACATTTCCTGGCACCATGTTTGAGATGCAGTACTCGGACATAGACATGGAATACGTCCGTTCGACCCGCCACTTGCACGTCTCTTCGTTTTTTCTGCACCGGGCGTTGCGCCCGCGAATCCTGGATCTGTTCCGCCAGGCCAAAGCTGCGGGCCTGTCCACGTCACTCGATACCAATGACGACCCTGAGAACAAGTGGGATCGGGATCTGTTGGAAGTTCTTAAGTATGTCGACATTTTTTTTCCGAACGATCGTGAGGCGAAGAAGATCGCACACACAGACGACCTCTCGCAGGCAATTAACGTGCTCGCTGGGCTGGCCAAGGTCGTGGTCGTGAAGCGTGGCACAGCAGCTGCGATCTGCCGATCCGGGCAGGAACAGTGGAGTCTGGCGCCTCCGACAGTGAAGTCTGTTGACGACGTCGGAGCGGGCGACAGTTTTGATGCCGGATTCATCCACCAGCACATGCAGGGGGCTAAACTCGAGGATTGCCTGGCATTTGCCAATCTGGCAGGAGCCTACTCAACTACCAAGGAAGGTGGCACTGAGGCGTTTCGCGATCGCAGTGCGCTAACCAGTTTCATCCGCCAGCAGGGGAGCACGGGCAGGCGAGCCTTTCCCTCCAAAGGCTAACAGCTTCTTTTGCCTTCGAAGAAGATATTTCAATTGACAAAGAGCACAAAACGGAAGTAAAAGTAATCGTTCGTAAAACGGAAGCAAAAGTAATCGTTCGTAAAGTTACACAACACCATTCGCAGCTCGAAGTAAGGGTTTAGGCCTTGCGGATGCAACTTAAGGAGGCTCGCCATGACCGTGTTCTTCCATGCCCGGCAAACTCTCGCGGTGCTCTGTCTTTTGGGTGCTATAAGCTTGGCCACGCCGTTATGGGCGCAAAAAGATGCTGGAGCCATTGTAGGTCTGGTGCGCGACCCAAGCGGCGCCGTGGTTCAAGGCGCGAAAGTGACGGTCGAGGACGTGGATCGCGGTGTCCAAATGACCCTCTCCACCAATGACGACGGAGAATATGTCGCGAGTCCACTGCATGTCGGACGGTACAAAGTCACGGTGGAGAAGACGGGCTTCAAAAAGGCGGTGTCCGAGGTTGTTGAATTGAACGTGCAGGACCGCATCGCCATCAACATGGCCCTGCAGGTCGGGCGGATATCCGAAGAGGTGCTGGTCACGGGAGCGGCGCCTTTGCTTGAAACCGAGACTTCGGAGTTGGGACAGGTCGTTGATCAGAAGCGGGTGAGCAACCTGCCACTTAACGGGGGAAACTTCGCCCAATTAGCGCTGCTTAGCACGGGCACGGCGCCGAGCGAACCGGGCGCGCGCGATGAGGGCGGATACGGCTTCAGCTCCAATGGAGCACGGTCGCTCCAGAACAATTTCCTGCTGGACGGCGTCGACAACAACTCGAACCTTCCCGATCTTCTCAACGAAACGAACTTTGTGATTCAGCCTCCAGTCGAGGCCCTGCAAGAATTCAAGGTCCAGACCAACGCTTACAGCGCGGAGTTTGGGCGTGGCAATGGGGCGATCGTAAATGCGGTCATCAAGTCGGGAACCAACCAGCTTCACGGCTCGGCCGGGGAGTTTCTTCGCAACAATCTGCTGGACGGGCGGAACTATTTCGATCCGGTGGGACCGGTTCCCCCGTACAAGCAGAACCAGTTTGGCGCGACATTCGGCGGACCGGTTTTGCTGCCGCACTTATACGACGGACGGGGACGCACGTTTTTCTTTGTGGACTACGAGGGCTACCGCGTACGCCAGGCGCAAACTCAGGTTGCGTTCGTTCCACCGACGGCGTGGCGGACCGGAGATTTTTCGAGCCTGATCGATTACACGACCGTCACGGGCACGGATTGCAATAAGAGACCGACGTACGCGGGGGAGATTTTTGACACCAAACTCGCGCAGCCAACTTGCGGCGTACCCTTCCAATATGACGGAACGGGGAAGCCTCTGAACATTATCCCAGCCACGCCGGTCGTAGCAGGCGGCGGTTCGTTAGATCCGTTAGCGCTGCGGCTGGCGGCGTTGTATCCGGCGGCGGGGCCGATCAACTCGAGCGGGAACAACTTCGTCGCCAATCCTGTGCGCAAAGAAACGCGCAACAACTTCGACGTTCGGGTCGACGAGAAGTTCTCTGACGCGGACAATGCTTTCTTCCGTTTCAGCTTCGAAAACCAGCCCAGCTCTATTCCTGGGACCTTCGGTGGGCTGGCCGATGGTGGCGGATTCTTCAGCGGCCAGGAGGATTTCGCCTACCGCAGCTTCGCCACCAGTTGGACGCACATTTTCAAGCCCGAGTTGATCAATGAATTTCGGCTGGGCTACAACCGGGTGAATGCCCATCGCCTGGAATTAAATGCGAACACCAATGTATCGGCTGAACCTAACATCGATTTCCCAGGCGTTCCTTTTTCGCCGGGCATTGGCGGGCTGCCACAACTAATATTTAGCGACGTCGCCACCCTGGGCAGTCCCACGTTCCTGCCTTCGGTCGAACTGCAGAATTCCTACACTCTCTCCGAGAACCTGACCTGGGTGCGCGGACGCCACACCTGGAAATTTGGAACAGAAATCCGGCGGGAAGAGTTCACAATCTTCCAACCCGCCGCAGCCCGCGGGACGCTCAACTTTGACCCGACGCTGACTGATAATCCAGCGGCAATCGGTACCGGCGGAACCGGGTTCGCGTCCTTCATGGCAGGGTTAACCAGCGGCGGCAGCATCAACAATTTGCACAATGTTGATTATTTTCGGAACACCTTTGCGTTCTACGCGCAGGATGATTGGAAGGTCGCGCCCACGCTGATATTGAATCTGGGCTTGCGCTACGAACTCTTTGGCACCGTATCAGATCGCTTCAACGACGTGGGAAACTTCGACCTCAGTGATCCCACCGATCCCACGATCTTTGTGCCGAAAGGGCAAACGGCGCAACTCACGCCTTTCATCGCGCAGTACGTTAAGATCAGCGCCACCGGCAGCCGCGGGCTGATTAACTCGGACCTTAACAATTTCGCGCCACGCATCGGCTTCGCATGGCAGTTTACCCCGCGAACAGTGTTGCGAACGGGTTACGGAATCTTCTACGGTGGGCAGGAGAATGGACCGTACTCGAATCCGAGTCCCGGATTCAATCCTCCGTTCTTCACGAACGAATCGTTCATTGCGCCCTGCAGCGCCCCAACGGCCAACGCCACGGCCGGAGATTGCCGCGTAACTCAGATTCCCGCTCTAACTGGCGGCTTCCCCGCAAACTCGCTGGTAAATCCTAACACTCCCATCTTTTTCTCAGTCGATAAAAACTTGCGTACGCCCTACATGCAGCAGTGGCATTTGAGCGTTGAACGTCAACTACCTGGGGATAGTGTGTTCACGCTGACCTATGCAGGTTCCAAGGGGACGAAGTTATATACGTTCTTCAACGGCAACCAGGCAGCGCCCGATCCGAATCCGAATGACGCGACCGCGCCACGGCGGCCGGTATCTGCGACCATAGTCGGATCGCCCGCTCCTTGTTCCCTTGCGAATTCTCAGTTCTGCAGCCCGGTTTTCGATACCGGCATTGACTGGTTCCGCTCGACTGGTTCGTCCAACTACAATTCGCTTCAGGCAAGTTTCGAAAAGCGCTTCGCGAAGGGCCTGCAGTTCCAGGCATCCTATACCTACGCCCACTCGCTGGATATCGCTTCCAACGCGAACCTTGGTCCTACGCAGAACAACAGCGACTTCCGCTACTTCCGCGATCCGCAGGCCGAATACGGCAATTCCGATTTCGACGTGCGCCAGCGCCTCGTGTTCAATTCGATCTACGAGCTTCCTTTCGGCCACGGCAAACACTTCCTCGGGGGAGCGAGCGGGGTGGCGAACCAAGTGATCGGCGGCTGGCAGATTGCGAATATTGTTTCAATTTCCACCGGCAACTGGTACACGGTGCTCGATGCTGACGGCAACTTCGCTAATGCTGACGGCGGAGCCGGTGGGGTGTCGCAACGTCCTGACCAGGTCGGCGACCCGAACCGTGCGGGCCCCGTGCCGGGCAACCCTACCTGCGTTGCTCCCGACAAGATTCACATCCCAACCGCGTGGTTCAACACCTGCGCCTTTGCCGATCCAGGTCTCGGTTCTTTCGGCGACGTTGGCCGTAATACTATTCAATCGCCGGGCTACAAGACCTGGGATTTCTCCGTATTCAAGTTCTTTCATACCTCGGAAAAGACGGAGATAGAATTTCGCGCGGAGTTTTTCAATCTCCTCAACCACACAAACTTTCTGTTCGCGGAAAGCGGCCCGCAGAACGGGAACAACGCAACCATTCTTGGAACACAACAATTCGGCGATTTAACGGCTGCTCGGCCGCCGCGGCAGATCCAGTTTGCGCTCAAGTTTTCTTTCTAAAGTCGACATTGGCGTTTCTAGAAGCCTTTGAAGATGGAGTGAACATGAGCCGTGCACGACGTCTGGTCCAAGAGCTAACCATTGCGCGGAGCGCCTTCGAAACCGCGCTCAAGGCGCTTGCAGTCCTGAAGTACAGGATCATGTGCGCGACTATCGTCTCCATGACTCTGGGCGGGGCGCCGTGTCCGGCCCAGCAACTGACGAATGGCAATCTGTCCGTCACGGTCAATCCGCAGGATGGATCGTATCAATTCGGACCTGTCGGTGGCCCATCTGTGCTGCAGGCAAGCGTAGGTGCGCTGGTCGATCACACGTGGCGGCGTGCCCGGAGCTATCCTTCGCATCTGGTTTCCGAATCGACATTTAGCGACGCGCTTGGTTCTGGTAAAGAGTTGACGGTTACCTGCAGCGGACTAAGCGGTAGTCCTGATTTGATCTACGTACTGCAGCTTTACACCGAAAATCCCTACGGCTCCGTTCAAGTACGCGTCAGAAACGGAACTACTAGAGCGATCTCGGTGCAGGCGATCCGCAGTATTGAGGCGATGGGGGACTCGATTGTTAACTTAAGTGGGCGTCAATCGGATGAGCGAGTTCTCTCCGATAGCTTCAGCGAAGATTGGCCCGACTTGGTGATCTACGATCTCGGGGATGCCCCGGGCGGCATGCATCGTGGAGTCGGAAGCCAACTTATCTATAACCGGCAGACGAAGCAGAGCTTATTCCTTGGCGCACTCACATCGGATCGATTCCTGACTCTTTTGCGACTCAAGACCGAGGGCAAAGGCACCGAAGCTAAGGTCGCATCTTATACCGTCGACTCTACAGGGACCACGGAGATTCAGAAGGATTACAGTCAGGCAAAGTCGCTGGAAGCGAAGTCTCTGAAAAGTGACCGGATCGAACTGAGTCTTCCACTGAATCCGGGCGAAGAGATGAGCTCTGAACGGGTGATGTTTACGGCGAGGCCGGACTACCTCGGCCAACTTCTTACGTATGGATCGGCAATTCGACGGCTGCATCGCGCGCGCGTTTCGAGTGAGATTCCAATCGGCTGGTGGAGTTGGACCGCTTACTATGCCGCGATCAACGAAGGCGAGACGCTGGCGAACGCGGATTGGCTGTCACAGCATTTGAAATCGATCGGCTACAAGTATTTCCAGATCGATGAAGGCTATCAGTACGCTCGCGGCGAGTACGTCACCGCCAACGCGACGCAATTTCCGGACGGCATGCGGTTTGTGGCCCATCATATTTTGAGAGATGGCCTCACCGTTGGCCTGTGGACAGCGCCATTCGAGGTAAGCAGCCGCGCTTGGGTTTACGAACATCACAAAGATTGGCTGGTCCACAATGCCGAGGGCCAGCCGATTCCACTCGAGGATGTGTGGAGGCAGGGTGTTGACACGCTTTACGCGCTTGATACGACACACCCTGGGGCGCAGGAATACTTGCGCCAGACCTACAAGACGTTGGTTCGGGAGTGGGGAGTTCGCTTCATCAAGATGGACTTCATGGATACGACGGCAATTGAGGGTTACTACTACCGCCCAAGCACCACCGCACTGGAAGCCCAGCGTATCGGCTTGCAGGTGATCCGCGACACCGTCGGCGATGATGTGATCCTGGACAAAGACGGAAGCCCCATGCTCAATCCGGTCGGGATCGTAGACACAGGCCGCGTCTCCGCGGACACGGGGCACAGTTTTCTAAGGTCGAAGACCGCCGCTCCCGGCATTGCAGCGCGCTTCTACATGAACCGGAACTTCTTCATCAATGACCCGGACGCTTTCAACGTCACCGATACATATCTGGTGGAGCACTCGGGCGAGCGTTCCTCGCATTCGCTGGCGACCGCACAGACTTCGATCGCACTCTCTGCGGTCGCTGGGGGCATGTACGAAATCGGCGATGACGTCTTGGTGCTCAACAGTGAGAAGGATCGACTGGCGTTGGTGGAAAACCGAGATTTGCTGAACATGGCCAAAGCTGGGCGAGCCTCAACGCCCGTGGATCTGATGACCTATGAGCCGGAGGATCAACAACCGAGCATTTTCTTGCTCCGGCAAAGCCCGCGCCAAAGCATCTTGACCGTTTTCAACTGGACCGAGCAGCCTCGCGCGCGCTCGTTGAGCCTCAGAGACCTTGGACTCCCAGTTAGCTCGACGATGATGGCAACTGCGATCTTGGATTCGAACGCCGCGGTTACGCTCGAAGGTGGCACGATCCGGCTTAAGAGTCAGTCGCCGCAATCGGCGGTGGTTATCAAGCTCGTGGACACTGCCGTCGCTAAAGCCGCTCCAACTGTTACAACCCGGGTCCCTTCTCAGTCCAAGGTCGGGGAGACTATAGCGTTCTCGGCTCAGACCGACCCTGACGGCGTACGCGCACTCGGCTATCACTGGGATTTCGGCGACGGAACCATCTCGGAAGGTTCCAACGTTTCTCATTGCTATACAAGTAAATCCGATTTCATAGTTCGGCTCAGAGTAGACGGGCCGGACGACGCGGCCACCGAACAGAGCTTTTCCATCGTAGTGACGGGCGAATTGAAACCGCTTCCCGATCTCCGCGCGAACCGGCGTTTTGAGCCCGAGAAATGAGGTACGCCCAAACGAGAATTCCGCGAGGCAGCGCGTGGGTGGCTTTTATCGGGGACCAATCTGAGCGGAGCAGAAAATTCGAAAGGTATTGGGCGGGCTCCTCCGAGGATCGTACCTGCTCGATTAGCACGCGTAACCCATCTTGGCACAAACGGGACGCCATTTCCACTAGTGCCTGGGACCGTTTCGGACAGCAATGAGCGAAACCTGCTCCAAGTCAGGGTAGTGTTCATCTTTGTCGGGGCTGCGGTCTGTTGGTGCGATCTGCTGGATAGTGGTTTGCGCCGGCGGTATGCCCCCGAAGTATCGCGCATACACTTCGTCAAACGTAGACATGTCCGCCAAATTATCTAGGTAGACATTCGTGGACACAACCTGAGAGAAATCCATATCGGCTTCTTCAAGATTGTCCATAAGGTTACGCATCGTCTGACGGAGCTGGAGGGCTGTCGTAGAACTATAGACTCCGCCGTTCAGTCCGGGGATAAAGCCACTCTTTGCGGAACAATACAACGTATCGCCAGCAAACACGCAGGGGCTCGCCGTGGGGCTGGGTGGCATGTTCTTGGGACGCACGGCCCTCCGTTGTTTCAGGTCACGGACTGCAACGCCGGTGTATTCGATTTGTGCGCCGTTGGGCAGGCTCGATGCTTCGATTGTGGCCCGTGCCGGGGTATTGCCGAACTCGAACCGGCGCGCATAGTGCTCGTTCATCACTCGCATCGGGAACTGCGCGGTCAAATACGGATTGACGAAAACCATGTTGCTTAGGTTCAATCCAGCGGCTTCCACTACAGCTTTCATACGGTCAAGCGCGAAATCTACCTGAGTCGCCGGATCGTCTGAAGCTTTGCCAGCACTCGGGGTGGTAGCAGGCATCGCGGAAACGAACAATCGATCATGAGTCAAAATGCCGGGCGAAAAAGGCTCGTCCGATTTGCAGCCCGGTGGAGAAATGGCACGCCGGTCCGAGAGATTGCGCACCGCAACTGCGTTGATCTCAATCGGGGGATCGGAAAGCGCGGCAACGCCGAGCACAGCGCGCGCCGGCGGAATTTTCCCAAAGAACTCGCCGAAAGCACGGTTAATTTCCGCATATTGGCTGATGTCGGTGAGATAAACGGTGGTGTAAACCACGTGATCCATCGTCAAGCCCGCGCTCTCGACAACCGACTTCAAGTTATTGAGGGCCTGCCGCGCCTGGACCGAAAAAGTTGGCGGTAACGCACCATCCGCGCCGCGCGGCCCCTGGCCGGAAATATAGATGTAGTCTCCCGCATCCACGCTATACGAGGCTGCGCGGTGAACCTTGGAAGAGTCCTGAGACGGTGCGGATGCGCCTGCCTGTGCTTGTGCGCCGACAGCGGACCACAGCAGCAATCCAACCAGGAACGATTTCATTCGAGCCTTCCGTCCGTATTTTGTAGTCGTGCAGTTTGCCATTGACCGCGGAAGAAGAAGTCGAGCTTCGCTCGCCTGGACAGCCGGGGGCGGCTGTCCCCACATACTACGTTGCCCGGCTTCCCCTTTGTGCCGCTCCCAGGACGCTGCGCAATCTTTGTCCCACGATGACTTCTTCGCCGGGTTGAATGGTCATCGAAACTAGTTCGATGTGGTCGGCTTCCGGCCGCTCTTTGCTGGTCGGATTGGGCCGGCCTTCGCGAACGGCTTTTACCAGGCTGGGATTATCCGCACCGAGCACTTCGATGACTGGGTCGCCCGCACGCAGAGCCTGCACGCAGTCGGCGATGGTAAATCCCCACGCCCGCTGATCCCATGAGACGTTCAGCGTGGGATAGCGGTTCCCATCATCTGGAATGTAGATCTTCGTCTGTACTCCCGGCACTGTCTCCACCAGCTTCCTGATGTTATCCACACGATCGTTCCACTCGCGATACAGTTTCTTCTCGTCCAGCTTCAGCCAGGTCTCGAGAGCGGTGAGGCAGCCGATCATTTCTTCTTTTCCCACCTTCATGGGACGGCACACGGCTCCCTCCCGCGGGCTGGAGTTCATAACGGCTGCGTCGATCAGATCTTTTCGGCCCAAGAGCACTCCGCTGCACTGGGGCCCGCGCAGGCCCTTCCCGCCGGAAAATGTGTAGAGGTCAATTCCCATTCGAGCGTACAGCTTTGCGTTATCTGCCGGAGGAATGCCCGCCGCATCGTCGAGAAGCAGCGGCACCTTATGATCTTTCGCGATCGCGAGTTCCTTCTGCAGTTCGTCACCGAGGTGCGTGGTATAGATCATCACGGTGTTTTGGTTGATGGCATTGGCAAGTTCTTCCGGTGAATAGGCGAGCACCAGTTTCGCGCCTGTCAGTCGGATCGCACTATCAAAAGCGCTCCGTCCGCCGGACATGACCACTTCATTCTTGAGGCCAGTGGTATCGGGGAGTTGCCAGATGAGCTTGTCGTCGGTGCCCGCCATGCAACCTGCAGTTGCGACCGCCAAGGCCCCAGCTGCCCCTGAGGTGATCATTCCAGACTCGGCGCCGGTGAGTTCCGCCAGACGCCGTCCAATGGCATGCTGCAAATCCAGCACATTCACGAAGTACTGCCCCGCTTCGATCTGCGCTTCGCGAACTTCAGGAAACTCCAGAGAGCCACTGAGGTAGGTCCAGGTGCCTCGGCAATTGATGACTGTCTTGACCCCCAGACGGCTGTAACAATTTTGTCGAGGGTCTTTGCCTACTGCAGTGGCAGCCTTCGCGTAAAGGTCAGCTACCGCAATTTGGCTCAGCAGTGGAGCCGCCGCCGCCCATTTCATGAATGACCGCCTGCTGGAATTCAGAACATGCATTGCGACACCTCCTGGTTTGACTACCCTGGATTAACTGCCTACTCTTCATCTTCGTGCAGTGGGACGCGTGATCGAACTGCCAAGATAAAGGCCTTGGCTCCCGGTTTATTTTGGTTGTAGAAGCCCACCGTGCAGTTAGGACGAAAATAATAGGCGTCCCCCGCTTTGGCCGGATAGCGGCCTTCGACGCCGTCCATTCCACTGCCGGCAACCATTTCACCCTGGCCATCAATTACAAGATAGATTTCTTCCGCCGCTTCGTGATGGTGCGGCCAGTTCGTTCCTCCGGGAGAAAAGTCCATCCAGAAAAAACTATCCATCACATAGGCCTCATCAATTAAGTCGCGCTTGCCGCTGTGCAGGCCGGCGAGAAGTTTGTACAGAACCGAGTTAGGGTGACCGCTAACAGTTTCCTCTTTGGCATCCTCTAGGTTGGCGACCTTCGGATGCGGCAACGGGGCGCCGATGAAAATCGACGGCTCGATTTTGAATCCCATAACCAGCACGCGCAGCGGCTGATCCGCGTCGCTGGAAATCGAATGTTTGATGCCGGGAGGCAAGCATGCTTGCGCAGCGCTTGAATCTGATCTTCATAGTGCAGCACGCCTCCGCCCTCGATGACAAAGTAGATTTCTTCCTGGCGGTCGTAGGACACGGTCCCGCAACTACCGTGCGCATCCAGATTCACTTCCCCGAAGCGAGTTACGGTTTGGAGAGATCGATTGTTTTTGTCGCCCTCACCGAAAATCGCGCGGTAGTGGCAAGTTTGAGAGGTGAGGTCGGCCTTCGACTCCGCTAGCTCAGGAACATAGCGATGCAACCATGTGGGATCGACTGGCCGGTCTTGCGCTCGAAGACCGTGTGCCAGCAACAGCGCTAACAGCAGGAGGTTTTTCAACTTCTGTGCTCCCGATTCTGCAATTCGATTTTTCGGCGGGCTTGCTGAACTGTTTTCACGCCGCGTAGTCGACCTTCAATCCTGGGCATGACCCTCCGCGGAGGGCAATGAGGAAGGGTTCGGAGGGCGGGCCTCTCGCACAATGTACCCGACCAGATCATCAAGTTCAGTGCTGCGGAGTCGCTGCCCGTAGTCGACAGGCATGGGATCTCCAATTTTCCGCTGGACAGAGACCAGACTGGACTTCATGAGCAGATAAAACCGGCCTTCGTCATCCTGCAATTGCAGAGAAGTATTGTCTTCGTTCCGAATCATACCGGAGAACTTGCGGCCATCCCGCGCAACCGCGGTAACTGCTTCTTGCGGTCCTCCGGCCGGCCTGAGAATTGCATCGCGAATTTCGTCCGCCGAATGATCCCGCGCAAACCCTCCCAGGTCTCCAGCAACGAACTGTCCTCGGCCTCCAATTCGATGGCAGGCTGAACAGCCGGCCTTTCCGAAGAAAAGATCGTGGCCCCGCGCTGGGTCGCCCGGCACGGAGTTCCCGGCGGACCTGCCTTGCAAAAAGCGCAGATAAGCAACCACCGCATGAGTATCGTCGTCGCCAATATCGGGGAACCCTGGCATTCCAGCTTCCGGAATTCCACCGTGAATCACGTTGAGCAATGCTTCGTCCGAGAGCGCCCTCACAGCGGGCCGGCGAATGAGATCGGGCGCATGCTCACCACCGAGCCCGTCAAGTCCGTGGCAAGTCGCGCACTTCACCTCGAAAACGCTCTTTCCTCTGAGGTCGAGTTTCAGACCGGAAGCCGACTCTTCGCGGTTCGGATTTTGACAAAGGACATTGCTGCTCGCGCCAAGAGAAATCAGCACCAACCCAAACTTGAGAACGATTCGCCAGGTCACGCCGCGCTTCCCGGATTCTGCACTTCCGAGGGTGACTCGCGCGAGGGAGGCTCGCTCAAGAAGTCGCAATATATTCCACTCCGTGAAAACAGTTTCTTAGGAATCGGTGACATCGGACGGTGAACCTGATATACCACAGAATCTACTTGACGCAAATTGAATTGTTTCGTTTCATTGGGTTTTGTTTCGTCCAGTGAAAGTGTGCGGTACATAAGACGCTTGCCCGGGAAAATGCCGATGCTCGGATTACAAAATCGGTCGTTCCTGGCAGAGGCACTATGGCAGCGCCGATCAAGGAAGAGGGAACGATGCGGCACTACGCAGCGGCTCTGCTTATTTGTTGGTTGAACTCGAATGTTTCACTTGCCCAGGCTAAAGCTGAGCCGAGCCGGCCGAGTCCGTCGTGTAGCATCGAGGCCACGAACTACAAGGGTTGGAGCGCAGAACAGCTTTCCAACCGCTGGCTCAAGCTGGTCGTCGTGCCACAAAATGGCGGACGCCTGATGCAGGTCATTTTTGCCGGGCATCATTACCTCTTCGTCAATCCCAAGTACGAAGGAAAATACCTTCCGCCCGATCCATCCCGATGGTTTAACTATGGAGGCGACAAGCTCTGGGTGTTGCCGGAAGGAAATGACGATGAACAACATTGGGTGGGCAATTCCGATCTGCTCGACGACGGCCCGTACGGCTTTCGAAAGGTTTCGGAAGGGCAGGAATGCGAGATCGAGCTGACAGGCCCCGCCGATCCGCAGACCGGGGTTCAGATCCGGCGCACGATTCACCTGGACGCCGATTCTCCACGAATTCGTTTTCACGCAACCATGCAGAACAAGACCGGGCACGTCATCGAGTGGTCCATGCAATCCGTCTCGCAATACGACACCGCCGACCACTCTGCTCCCTCGGGAGGCAGCCACAACTTCTGGACCTTCACCCCGGCGAATCCACTCAGCGGCTATCTGAACCGCTACCACGTGCGTTTCGGTCCGGCAGAAAATCCGGCGGTCGCCGTCAGGGACGACGGCCTCTTCGCGCTGCACTATGTGCACCTCGCCGCCGAACTGTGGCTGGATTCGACGCCAGGCTGGCTCGCTGTGGTGGATGGCGACAACCGGTACGCCATGGTTGAGCGCTTCCACTACGAAAAAAATGAAACTTATCCCGGCAAGGCATCGGTTATTTTTTGGATGAATGGTCCCGAACTGATATTGAATTCCGAAGGCGAGCCTTCCATGACTTCCGGAGGCGATGGTTCTCCCTATTATCTAGAGGCCGAGATCAATAGTCCTCTCGTCCAGTTGCGGCCAGGTGAGACCCGCGACCTCGACACCGAATGGTTCCCCACTCGCTCAGGCAGTGAATTCCACGGCGCAGACGACGCCGGCATCGTGGTGCATCCTCTTCAGGCCACTCGTTTAGAAAACGGCCACATACGCCTCTCGGCCTCATTTGGAGTATTTTTCGCGGGACGTTTGGTTGCGCACCTTTACGACGAACACGGCGCCAGCGTGGGAACGATGCCTCTGACTCAGGTCGACCCAGCCGATCTCGTCGTGCTCGAAACAGAGTTAATGCCCCCTGCAAAGACCTCCCGCGTCTCGCTTCATCTTGAAGATGCAAATGGGCTCGACCGGGGTTCCCTTCAAGAAGTTAAAGTCGAGGAGGTTCAAGTCGGCGCGGCGCAAAACCACTGACATGAAATCATTCAGGAAAAAATTCGCCGTGGCCGCACTGGCCGGTTTGCTCTCGTTTCCAGCCGCCGGGCAACAGGGGCAGGCTCCTGTTGTTGCCGATGTGAACGTGAGCGCGGACGACTTGCTGACGCAGCCTTCCGGCGCCAACTGGACTTCCTATAACGGCGACTACACCGGACGCCGGTACAGCGCTTTGCACGAAATCACCGCTGCAAATGTCGCGCAGCTCCGCTCCTCGTGGATCTTCCATCCTTCCAATTCCGACAGACTCGAAGTAACCCCCGTGGTCGTCAACGGCGTAATGTATGTCACCTCGGCCAACGATGCATTTGCCCTTGATGCGCGAACGGGCCGCGTTCTCTGGCATCACCAAAGGCCGTTGAGCGCCGGGTTGCTCGATGACGCTGCGGCTCATAAGAACCGTGGAGTTGGAGTCTGGCGAAACTTCGTCTACATGGAAACCGATGACGCCCACCTGCTTTGTCTCGACGCTCGCTCCGGACACCTGCTATGGGATGTGACCTACGCGGACAAGGCAAAACAATATGGTGCAACCAGCGCTCCGCTAATTGTGAAAGACGAAGTTATCGTGGGCACGTCCGGAGGTGACTCCGGCGTGCGCGGTTTCGTGGCCGCTTACGATGCCGTTACCGGCAACCTGAAGTGGCGTTTCTGGACGATTCCCGGGCCGGGTGAGTTCGGCTCTTCCAGTTGGCCCGGCGATTCCTACCTTCATGGCGGGGGCACGACGTGGATGCCCGGTACGTACGACGCGAAGCTGGATACCTTGTATTGGACAACCAGCAACGCGGCGCCCGATTTCGTGGGAGATTCCCGCCCTGGGGACGACCTGTACACCGCCTGTGTCGTGGCGCTGAACGCCACTACGGGGGCGTTGAAATGGTACTTCCAGTTCACTCCGCACGACCTGTACGACTACGACGCCAATGAAACACCGGTGCTGGTGAGTGCCGAAGTAAACGGACGAGTGCGTGACTTGCTGGTGCAGGCCAACCGTAACGGGTTTCTTTATCTTCTCGACCGGACCGACGGAAAGTTCCTCAAGGCGACGGCGTTTGTTGAGAAGCTGAACTGGGCCAAAGGAATTGACGCCTCGGGCCGCCCAATACTTTCGGGACGAATACCGAGCGCGGAGGGCACGCAGATTTGCCCCAGCATTGACGGAGCCACAAATTGGTTTTCGCCCTCCTACAATCCTGACACCGGATTCTTCTACGTCATGGCGCTGGAGAGTTGCAGCGTCTTTTTCGCTCACCCGCAACCATTTTCCCAAGGCCAGACCTTCTATGCTACGGGCACGAAGCTTGCGCCCGACGATCACGCTCAAAAGGTTCTGCTGGCGTACTCCGTGCCCGAGGGAAAAATTGTCTGGCGCTATCCCCAAGTCGGCCGCGGCAATTCCTGGGGCGGGACTCTGACAACGGCGGGTGAACTGGTGTTCTTCGCAAACGATACCGGAGCACTGGAAGCGGTCGAAGCACGGACCGGCCGCTCGCTCTGGCAATTCACCACCGGCCAAAGCATTCATGCTTCACCGATGAGTTACGCGGTCGATGGGGTTCAGTACCTGGCTGTCGCTGCGGGAGGGGATGTAATCAGCTTCTCCCTTCCTCATTGAGTATGGCGAGGCAGTTGGACGATGGTTGGCTACGCAGACCAGCGGCTTTCACGGAATGAAACTCGGGATCAGGGTTGCGTCTGTTTGGCAACACTCCTTTGTATAATTGGGCGACTCTGAGAGCCGCAATCCAGCACTGCAACCGGAGCATTCTTCGTGCTGCTTAAAGTATTCAACGATCGCGTCGTGCTGGGTCAGGCGGCGGCCGAACAGGCGGCGGCGGCCGTTCGGCGTGCCCTAGCAGAGCGTGGCTATGCGAGGATCATTGCTGCGACGGCTGCGTCGCAGCTCGAATTTCTGGATGCTTTGACCAAGGCGCCGGGCATCGACTGGTCCAAGGTGGAGGCTTTTCATCTCGACGAATACATCGGCTTGCCGGTCTCCCATCCGGGAAGTTTCCGCAAGATGCTGCTGGAGCAGTTGGTGCAGAAAACCGGAATTGTCAACTACCATCTGCTCGACGGGGACGCCGCCGATCCGATGGATACGGTGCAGCGCGTAGGCAAACAACTGGCATCCCGGCCCGTGGATATTGCGTTTCTGGGTATTGGCGAGAACGGGCACATCGCATTCAACGACCCACCTGCCGATTTTAAGACTGAAGAACCCTACATCATTGTGAACCTGGACGAAGCCTGCCGGCAGCAACAAGTAGGCGAGGCTTGGTTCGCCGATATTTCACAAGTGCCGAAGCGGGCAATCTCGATGTCGGCCCGGCAGATTCTCAAAGCCAAGGAGATATTGGCGGTTGTGCCCGGTCCGCGCAAGGCCCAAGCGGTGAAGGCTTGCTTTGAGGGCGCGGTCAGCCCCATGACGCCGGCTTCTATTCTGCGCACTCATCCGAATGCCACCGTCTATCTCGACAAGAACTCGGCTGCGCTCCTGGGCCCCGTCTTGCAGAATGGGCTCAACCATAGTTCGCTAACTGACGAATCGCAGGTCACGGTTGGCCCTTAACGCGCGGTTTGCGAACTATCAAGCATGGTAACCGCCAGGAAGCCGATTCCTTTGTTGCGCTGGTGGATCGGCGGCCTTCTGTTTGCGTCCACGGTCATCAACTACATCGACCGACAGACTCTCTCGCTTCTGGCGCCTTACCTCAAGATCGAGTACCGCTGGACCAACTCAGACTACGCGAATATTGCCATCGCTTTCCGGGTGGCTTATTCAATCGGACAGACAGTCTTTGGGAGGCTCATGGACCGCATCGGCACCCGCCGCGGCCTGACCCTCACGGTGATCTGGTATTCGGTGATCTCGATGTTGACTTCGCTGGCGAGCGGCTTTTACAGCTTTGCAACGTTCCGGTTTCTGTTGGGTGCGGGGGAGTCCGCCAACTGGCCGGCCGCAACGAAGGCAGTCTCGGAGTGGTTCCCCAAACGTGAGCGCGCACTTGCGACCGCACTGTTTGATAGCGGTTCTTCGATTGGGGGAGCGGTCGCTCCATTTATCGTGCTGTGGATTTATTTTCGTTGGGGATGGCGCCCGGCATTCATGATCCCGGGCATTCTCGGATTTCTCTGGTTGATCGTCTGGCGCTGCTTGTATCATCCGCCGGAGACGCACCGTCGTATCGGCCAATCTGAACTCGAAATGATCGTCGCGGACAAGCAGGAGTCGGATGCTCCTCAGCAAGGCAAAGCGCGGCCACTGTGGAGTGACCTGCTGAAGCTTCCGCAGACCTGGGGCGCTATCATCGCGAAGACATCCACTGATCCGGTCTTCTTCTTCATAACCGAATGGTTTCCAATTTACCTGGTCGCGAAGGGCATCGAGCTGAAGACCGGATTGTTCGCCGTATGGATCCCGTTCATCGCCGCCGATCTGGGTAGCTTCTTCGGGGGTGGCGTTTCCGGCTATTTGATCAAGCGGGGATGGTCGCTAGGCGCGGCGCGCAAAACACTGATCGTTTTCGGCGGAGTGGGCATGACGATGATCATTCCTACAATTTTCACGACCAACGTCTACTGGATTGCACTTTTGTTTGCGGTCGCGACTTTTACGTACGCGGGTTTCACCACGATGGCCAATGTGCTGCCCTCGGACCTGTATAGCAGCGAATGGGTGGCGTCAGTGAGCGGGTTAAGCGGAACGGGGGCCGGCGTCGGAACCATCGTTGCTTTCAAACTCATCGGCTATTTTTCCGATGCTCGCCAGGCAACGGGCACTCATTCTTTCGATCCGATCGTGATTATAGCGGGGCTAGTGCCTTTCGCCGGCATGATTCTGGTCTTACTGTTGGTGCGCAACACGCAGGCGACAGATCAAGGGCTGGTGCGACGAATCTGATTTGGATACACCTTTGAGGAACTATGGGATATAAGCGCCTGGAACTCGACGGCAAAGTGGCGGTGGTGATCGGTGGCAGTTCTGGAATCGGCCGTACGCTCGCGTGCGGACTGGCCGAGGCCGGAGCCGATGTGGTGCCCAGTGCACGGCGCATGGAACTGGTGAATGTGGTTGCCGACGAAATCGAGTCTCTGGGCCGCCGGTCGCTACGTGTAAGCTGCGACGTGGCCGACCGCGGATCGTTGGAAAAAGTGCTGCAGGCTTCTGTCCAGACGCTCGGGAAGGTGGATATCCTGGTTAACGCTGCCGGATTCAACCAGCGCGCCCCCACGCTCGACTTTCCTGAGGCCGATTGGAATCGGCTCCTCGACACGAACCTCACGGGTACGTTGCGAGCGTGCCAGGTTTTCGGACGTCACATGATCGAGCGCAGTTATGGACGCATCATCAACATCGCTTCGATGGGCTCGTATCTCGCGCTCTATGAAGTAGCGGCGTACTGCGCGAGCAAGGCGGGCGTGGCATCTTTGACGAAATCGCTGGCCATCGAATGGGCGCGGGATGGAGTCTGTGTTAACGCAATTGCGCCGGGCTACTTCCGCACACCATTGACCGAGAAGCTAGTGGTAGGCACAGCGCGAGGACAGGAGGTGCTGACCCGAACTCCGATGAAGCGCTTCGGCGAATTGGAGGAACTGATCGGAGCGGCGATATTTCTCGCCTCAGACGCTGCCAGCTTTGTAACTGGCACTCTGCTTGCCGTAGATGGTGGCTTTCTCGCCAGCGGTGTAAATCAATAAGGCTCCGCGTAGCCTCGGCCGTCCTCGGCATTCCGATTGCGTCTTCATCGATACGGCACGAAGCCCTGCGCCT
The DNA here is from genome assembly GCA_036844925.1 of Candidatus Sulfotelmatobacter sp. Classification (GTDB taxonomy): domain Bacteria; phylum Acidobacteriota; class Terriglobia; order Terriglobales; family Acidobacteriaceae; genus Sulfotelmatobacter. The sequence continues at coordinate 172,432 of DAIUEW010000002.1, read as the reverse complement.
TCATCTCCAGGCGATAGACCGAAGTGGTGGCCGTGATGTAGAGCGTTCGATAGTCCTTGTCACCCCAGTTCAGATTTGCCGGTTGCTCCGGCATCACGATGGTGCCGAGATGGTTGCCTTTGGCGTCCCAGATCCAGATGCCCTTTGGGCCGGTGATAAAGAGGTCGCCGTTCTGATCCACTTTCATTCCATCCGGCACGCCATCGTTCTTCCCGCCGGGCTCTTCGCCAAAGATGCGGCCGTTCGTGATGGTTCCCCCAGGCGCAACGTCGTACACGCGGATGTTTCTCTGTTCGCTGTCGTCGACGTAGAAATGCCTGCCATCCGGCGAAAAGGCAAGACCGTTCGGCTGTGTCAGGTCTTTGGTGAGTAACTTCACGTTGCCTTTGCTGTCGAGGCGGTAGACGCCCTGGAACGGAATCTCCTGCTTTTCGCCTGCAACCAGATCCAGGGTTGGATCCGTGAAGTACAGCGCCCCGTCCGGGCCAACGACAACATCGTTGGGACTGTTCAGCTTCTTGCCGGCGTAATGATCTGCCAGAATTTTATATTTTCCTTGAGCAGTTATTGCGATGATGGCGCGTAACACGCTGGCGCAGTCGATCAGCCGATGCTGGCGGTCGAAAGTGTTGCCGTCGGGGTCACCGAGCGCAATCACTTCCTCTTTCTTGCCATCGGGATGGAGCCGGTAAATCTTATTAATAGTTTCGTCGCTTACGTAGAGGAATCCTGCCTGATCCCATACCGGGCCCTCCGTAAACCCGAAGCCCGTCGCCACCACGCTCAGTTTGGCGGTGTGATCCACCAGATCCCAGAACTGCGGCAATTCGGCTTGCAGCTTAAATTCCGAGGGCGCGGGTGGAGTAGCGCCAGAACCTGATGCTCCAACCGTAAGCAGCGGTGAGGCCGCGACGATCAAGGTGCGAAGGAATTTCATGCCGCGATTCATGAGCAATGCCTCTTTCGTGAAATGAACAGTTGAACCTAGTTCGTTGACCATCAACTCCGAAAAGGAAAGTGGCACGTCTATGGGTCTTCAAACGCCTCCGTCCGATTTACAGCTTCGCCGGGTTTCACGTTGGCTACCCTCATCAGATAGCTGACAACATCATTCAATTCATCGAAGTTGAGAGTGGAAGCGTAGTCAGAGGGCATCAGCGCTTGCGAACTGTCCAGCCCCTCGAGGTCTGACTTGTCCACGAAGTGAAATGTCCCGTCCATCGTCTGCAACTGCAGAGAGAAATTATCTTCATTGCGAATTCGTCCAACGTATTTCTCGCCCCCGCGAGTGATTGCCGTCACCAGTCGCGCCTGCAGGTCGCTGCTCGGAGTAGGACTGGTGATCGCGCTCCGAATCTGCTCCACCGCATGACTGCGAGCGTACCCGGACAGATCAGAGGCGATAAAACCGCCTTTGCCGGCGGTCATGTGGCAGCCGGAGCATCCTGCCTTGCCGAAGAAAACTGTCTCTCCGCGATCCGGATCACCTGGCAGATTGAGCGGTCTCCTTGTCCCCGTTTTCTCTGCACCCTGAAGAGAACGCAAGTATGTGACTACTGCCTGGACATCAGGACGTGCGAGGGAGCGGAAGGCAGGCATTCCAGTTCCAGGCACGCCATTCTCAATAGTGCGGAAGATCTGCGAGTCGGAGAGCCGCTGCACTTTCGGATTTTCCACGATGTTGGGGGCGCGTTCGCCGCCTCTGCCGTCCAGGCCGTGGCATCCGGCGCATGTTGACGCGAAAGTTTGCTTGCCGCGCGCCGAGATGGACTTGACGTTTTTCTGGGCAAGGTTTTGCTGCGGGCCTTGCGACCACGCGGCGAGGCCATTGGCGGCCCATAAAGCCGCCAGCACCGGCGCCAGCACGGAACGTGATCTCGGGCTTGCGAGCATTATCGAGACACAGCTTAGAACAAAAACTTCAGCGCAAGTTGCATAACGCGTGGATCTCGCGCGGAAGTCACATACCCAAAGCCGCCCGAGACGGCGTTGTTGAAATTTCCCGAGGGGTTGATGAACTGTGCGTGATTGAAGATATTGAAGGCCTCCGCGCGAAACTGCACCTGAGTACTTTCGGTTATCCGTGTATCTTTCAGCAAGGCCATGTCAAAGTTGTTGATACCCGGACCACTAAAGAAACGTCGCATGGCGTTTCCGACCTGCCCTGGCTGTTCTGCCGTAAAGTAGTTTGGGTTGAAATAGGGTTGCCCCGAACGCGGATTACGGTTTACAAACAGATGGCCGCCATTGTTGGCATAGCTAGGTTCATCGATAGTGTCAGCGAATGTTCCACTGAGTGAGAGGTCATCGGACGGTTCAGTTATCTGGACGGGCTCGCCCTTGGCAAATATCGCGATACCAGACAGCGCCCACCCGGTGGTGAGTCTCTTAAGAGAGCCACCAGTAAGTCTTTCAAAGGGCATTTGGACGGTGTAGCTCACCGTCAAGTCTTGCGGGACGTCGAAAGCAGACAAGGCGCGGCTCGCCCTGGGATTAAAGGGATTGGTGGCGTCGAACGAACTCGAACCATTGTCGATCGATTTTTCGTAGGTGTAGGCAACCAGGAAATTGGCATACTTCTGGTTGTGTTTCAGGCTTGCCTGCAGTGAGTTGAAACTCGAGCTCACGGCTGTGATCATGTACGGGTTACTGCCGAAGTTAATACCAAAAGTTGGACGGGTACCGTAAACAGTCGTCGTATTCCCAACCGTAACTGCGTTGGGTGAGTTAATGGTCTTTCCCGGCGCCAGAATGTATGTATTATCCTCCCCAAATGGACCGCAGGGAGTAGCTCCCGTCGGCAGCAACGCATTCAGTGAAAGGCAGAGCGATGCGCTCCCCGGATTCGAATCTTCGAAGGTTAAGAGGTGCCGGCCGACCGATCCCACGTAGCTGACGCTCGCTACCGTGGACGAGCCTAACTGCCGCTCCAGAGAAAATTCAAATTCCTGCACCCGCGGTATTTTGTCGCGAGGGTACAAGTAGTCAGACCCGGAAATGGGCGTGGCCTGCGTCCAATTGAAAGAGGTGTCCGGATTTTTCGGCGATATATTTTTCGGCGGAAATGTGAAAGGAAACTTTGGTCCCGCACTAACCTCGCTGAACCCTGTACCACGATCGATAAATGGGGATGCCAGGAGAGTGGGTTCGGGAGAAGAATAATACAAACCGTACGGCGCATCTCCTACCTCGACAAATCCAGTGGCGTCCTCAATAGCGCTGTAGAAGATGCCGTAACCGGCGCGAATGCTACTCTTACCCGGCCCGCCGGAAAGTTTGCCGAGGAAACCTTCCGTGTTGTCAGGCGAATAAGCGAATCCAATTCTAGGAGCAAAGTTGCTGTACTGAATCGGGGCTAAGGTTCGCGGCACGCCCCGATCTCCGGGGACTACCAACCCCTTGGGTGCAGTCGGGAAAACTTGAGATTGTTCGCCGGCGATCACTGTCTCCAGTTTGTTTTGCGTGTCATACCAGGGTGTCATGATCTCATAGCGAAGGCCATAATTGATGGTCAGCGTTGGCCGTGCGCGCCAGCTATCCTGGGCATAAATTCCAAAGTATTTGTCGCGCGAGTCGAGAAGCTGCTGGCTGGCTTGGGTAAAATTAACCGGGGCGCCGATCAGGAAGTCGGCAAAATCCAAGCCTGTCTCTGAACCATCAAAGGTATACGCTCCGTTCGCGTCGTCGTAGTTTCTCTCGTTAATCTGATCGTAATGAAAGTCTCCGCCGAACTGGAGGGTGTGGGTTCCCACAATCTTTGTGAAATTATCGATGATCTGGTAGGTGTTGTTGAATTGCCGTAGCGCATCTTGAGGGAGTCCAAAGTTATAGTTGTTGAAGACAAACGAAGGAACTCCTTCGAGGGCTGCACTGATGGGGCCGATTCCGCCGGTGCTATTCCAGGGTGTATTAAAGCCCAACGAACTGAGCGGAACCCCTGTGCCACCAATTGGAATTCCTCCGAAGTAACGATTCCGCAGATACACCAGACGGACATCATTGACCGTGGAATTATTGATAGTTGTCGTCAGGCCGAGATTGATCATCTCCGCACGACCCTGAACGCTGCTATCAAAGCCCGGGAAAGTGATGCCCTGAGCGTAGGGAGTTGTGACGTTGAATTGATCGAAAAAGTAGTACCCGAACAAAGTACCGTACTGCGTATTGGTGTCCAGGCGGATTCCGAATTTGTCGTCCCTCAAATGCTGGTTAAAGGACGAAGCTTCATAATTCGCGCCTGAGGGTAGATTCGCATTGGGCGTCGGGATGTATTTCAGAGTGGCTTTCGCGACCGGAGACCACGCAGACATGGGAATGACCGCGTTCGGGAACACGCAGGGCGCAGCTCCAGTGCTCGTAGTGCAGTCGACCCCGGAACCCGCTGGAGCGTAAGGATCGCTGGCGGCGGTGTAATAATACGGCTCACCTGGGGTCACGGGATACCCCAATTCATGGGAAAGGATATAGTCCCAACTGCCAAAGGGATACCTGGGGGAGGGGTTAGCTGGGGTTGCAGCCACTATTCCCGTGCCGCTCTCCACGGCTTGGGCAAACGCGCCCGCTTCATCGATCAGATTTCCCGTGCGATCTTGTGCGGTAGGTACTGCAAATGACTGAGTCTGGCCCAGGATTTGTCTGTTTCCCTGATAGTCGCCGAAAAAGAAAACCTTGTCTTTTTTTATCGGCCCGCCGATAGTTCCTCCAAACTGATTCTGCTTGAAATCTCCCCGTGTTCCTCCCGCGAAGTAGTTGGCCGCATCGAAGTCGGTATTGCGGAGGAAGTCGAACAGGGCTCCGTGAAATCTATTGGTTCCAGATTTGGTGACGACATTGATTTGGCCGCCGCTGAAGTTTCCATATTCGGCGTTGAAATTGTTGGTGATGATGCGAAATTCGGAGATGGAATCAAGATTGGGAAGAATGGCCGCTCCGTTGTGGACACCCTCTTGAGCATCGGCTCCATTCACCATGAAACCGTTCGAACCGAGTCGGCCACCGTTTACGGACTGAGTTCCGTTCGTCTGATCGCCGGATACCGTTGTTGGATCTACGCCCACTCCGTTCGTTGTGTCGTTGCAATTGGTTGATGTGCATTGATAAGGCGAAACACCCGGCTGCAGAGCCAGCAGATCAATAAAGTTGCGGCCATTCAAGGGCACAGAGGTCATCTTGGTGCCTTCGATTACCTCTCCCATCTGCGTGCTCTGGGTCTCCACTTGGGCAGCTTCCGTACTCACCTCAATCTTCTCGTTGATCGAGCCGACGGCCAGACTGGCATCGACTCGAAGCGCGGAGTTGGCATCGATCACCAAACCGGTCTGCCGGTAAGTCTTGAAACCGACCTGCGTGATTTCCAGGTTATAGGTGCCGACGGCCAGGGTCGGAAGATTGTAGAAACCTTTGGCATCGGTCTTTTGTGTCGTCTGGACCCCGGTCAGGGTGTCGGTCGCAGCCACCGAAGCTCCGGAAATAACAGCGCCCGATTTGTCCGTAACCACGCCGGAGATGCTGCCGGTGATACTCGCCGACGCAAGCGCCAGCGCAAGAAGCACGAACGCAAGAACTGCGAAAACAGCGCACCGACGGTTGCTCATAGATGATCTCCTGCGGGACGAGATCTTCGCCCGATTTTCAACGCCGTTCCTTTTGGCATTTTCATCTAGTGAAATCTATCGAAGCGTTGTGAAAATTCTATGCACGATAGATGAAACGGTTTATCTCAATCGCAGTAGCCGTGTCAAACTTTTTTTATATTCCGAGATCAGGGCAAACAGGCATCCCCGCGCCCTGCGCCAAATTTATCTTGTAGCGAACCGAGAGAATGCCTGATTCGCCAAGCAAAGAACTACTTCTGTTTCACCGCGATCGCTGAGATCTCAATTCGGGCGTTGTTGACCAAGGCCGCAGCCTGGATAGTCGCGCGGGCCGGCTTGGGATCAGGCATAAGGCTCTTGTAAATCTTGTTCATGTCGGGGAACTCATGAATGTCAGCGAGGTAAACCGTCACGCTGACCACATCCTTCAGTTCGAAGCCGGCGGCCTTGAGAACTCTCTGGATATTGTCGAGAGCCGCAGTTGTCTCGGGGCCAATTCCCCCGGCGACCAACTTGTCGGACTCGTCAGTACCCTCCTGACCGGCGATGTAGAGAGTATTGCCAGCCACGATGCCGTCACTAAAAGGAAGTCCCCTGGCTGGAGAAAGATTCACGGCTTTTCGGTCCTGGCTATAGCCCTCTTGCACGGAAACTCCTATGGCTAACGCGATCGCAAAAATCCAAAGAAGCAAGCGCGCAGTTCTGGGCAGCATCCTCATTTTCATTCCCTCCGATAAATGGATTGGCTCTTCCACCGAACGACAAACAATGTTAGAGTCCGCGCACATGTATACATCCAGGAGGAGGAAATGAACAAGTTTCGGGGATTGGCGAAATCCCGCAGAATCGCGGCATCCCTAGTATCCATCGGGCTTTTGTCTGCTATCCCGTTCGGAGCCAGATTCTTGCGGGCACAATCAGCCGCCGGAGCAACTGCACCGCAGACCGACAACGCCTTGGTTGCAGACTTTCGCAGGGTGGAAGTGGCTTCGGTCTCCGATGCTCTGGAGCAGTTGACCGGCAAGCGGATGTACATGAGTCATCGCATGCATCCGATCTTGACCGCAAAGTTTGCCGGCATTGCCCGCACCGTCCTGCTTAAGAAGGACGAAGGCAACAGCGATCCCTCTGCGTTGAACGGAATGCTGGCGGCCATTGATGAGGGCTCCGCCGATTCTGTTTACGTGATGGTGGTCGAGGACGGCGAGGACATCGCGGGAATGGGCGGACTGATGGGCACCGCCATGGCTGCGCGCGGCTACGCCGGAGCAGTGATCGATGGAGGAGTGCGCGATGTGGCCTATCTGCGCAAGATTGCGTTTCCGGTGTATGCGACCGGCATTGTGCCGTCTACGTCGGTGCATCATTATCGATTTGGAGGATCCCAGATTCCCGTCAAGTGCGACGGTGTGATGGTGAATGCGGGCGACATTGTCGCGGCGGACAGTGATGGCGTAGTGGTTGTCCCCAGGGCGAGGGCCCAAGAAGTTCTAACCCTGGCCCAGCAAATGGACTTCAAAGAGCATTCGATGTATGCCGTGATCGAACAGATGAAGTCGATTGTGGAGGCGGTGAAGAAGTTTGGAAGGCTGTAGCGGACAAAAGACCGCTTGCACAAAATCGACTTTCATCAGATAATTCGCACTTTCATTTTGTGATGCCAATGTTCATCCGCTTTCATGGCTAATCCTCCAAAGCGAAGCTACAACATCACCGCCTTGCAACGCGGGTTGCGTCTTCTCCACATTTTCAGCGAATCGCCGCACGGGCTCACGGCGAAGCATGTGGCGGAACGTTCCCGGCTGCCGGTGAGTACGGTCCACCGTTTTCTGGCGAACCTGGAAGGTGCGGGCTTTTTGAACTGCAGCGGAGACGGCGTGTACCACCTGGGAATCGCGTGTTTCGCGATCGGCCAGGCCGCTGTGGGTCAACTCGATATTCGCCGCGTGAGCCTGCCGTACCTTCACGAGCTAAACCAGCAGACGCGCGAAACCATTCACTTGACGGTGCGGCATGGGCTGTCCGCAGTTTACGTCGAGAAACTGGATTCGCCCGAACAGTTGCGCATTTTCTCCCGTATCGGGGTCGCTGTTCCCTTGTATTGCACTGCGGTTGGCAAGGTGATGCTGGCCCACATGCCTGACGACGAGCGGGAAAAAGTTCTTCCGCAGTTGGGGCTGAAGCGTTTGACGCCGAACACGGTGGGAAATCTTCAGGAGTTGAGGGCTGAACTGTACCGGGTCCGGAAGAACGGTTACGCCTGTGATTTGGAGGAGCACGAACTCCACATACGATGCGTCGCGGCTCCCATCTGGGACCACGCTGGTAGCGTGAATGCCAGCCTCAGCATTACCGCGCCGGTGGTACGGATGCCGGTCACCCGCTTACGCCAACTCGCAACGCTTATTCAGACGGCTGGACTGCAAATCTCGCGCGAGTTGGGATATCAGACCGCCGGTTACGGATCGCTATTGCGAAGACCTGCGGAAGGATCCGCAGCATGAGGATGGCAGCGCTCATCGCCGTGGTTCTCATTTGCCTGGGAGCCCGGGCCGGAAGTGACGCGCCAGCCAGCGTGTCGACGGCGATCGATGTGCAGCCTTCGGATCCACTGGTTCAACCGCCCGCGGCGAACTGGATTTCCTACAACGGGGACTATTCCGGCCGGCGCTATAGCAGCCTGTCTGAAATTATTCCTGACAATCTCGGAAGGCTCCGCGCCGAATGGGTTTTTCATGCGCGCAACTCGGGACGGCTTGAGGTCACTCCAGTTGTCGTGAATGGAATGATGTTCGTGACTGCTGCGAATGATGCCTCCGCGCTCGACGCCCGGACCGGACGAGTGGTGTGGCACCATGCGTGGCCGATTTCGGAGGGGCTGATCGACGACGCGTCGGGGCACATTAACCGCGGGGTTGGTGTTTGGCACAACCGGGTTTACATGGAAACGGACAATGCGCATTTGCTCTGCCTAGATGTGCGCTCTGGCAATCTCATCTGGGACGTGGCGTATGCGGATTGGAACCGGAATTACGGCGCGACCAGCGCACCGCTCGTGGTCAAGGACAAAGTCCTAGTGGGGACCTCCGGCGGCGACGACGGCGTGCGCGGGTTTGTTGCCGCCTACGATGCATTGACCGGCAAGTTGGTTTGGCGATTTTGGACGATACCGGGTCCAGGCGAATTCGGATCTGAGAGCTGGCCCGGAAAACTCTATCTGCACGGCGGTGGAACCACGTGGATGCCCGGGACATACGATGCCCAACTCAACACGATTTACTGGGGTACAAGCAATCCCGCGCCGGACTTCGAGGGCGGAGTGCGCCCGGGAGACGATCTGTACACCGACTGTGTGCTGGCTCTGGATCCCGATACCGGGAAGTTGAAGTGGTATTTCCAGTTCACCCCGCATGATCTATTCGACTTCGACGCGGTTGAGACTCCGATCGTGATCGATGCAGTTTACCAGGGCGCGGCGCGGCAATTGCTTGTGCAGGCAAACCGGAACGGCTACATCTACGTGCTCGATCGCACGAACGGAAAGTTTCTTTCTGCAACGCCATTCGTGGACAAGCTGAATTGGGCGAAGGGAATCGATACGCGAGGCAGGCCGGAGCTGACCGGCATCCAGCCGGCGGCAGAGGGAACACGGGTTTGCCCCGGCTATTCAGGAGCCACCAACTGGTTTGCTCCCTCGTACAGCGAGTTGACCCATTCGGTGTATTTCATGGCACTGGAGGAATGCGAAACCTATTTTTTCAAGCCGCAAACTTTTCAGGAAGGTCACGGATATTACTCGACTGGAGTAAAACGCATTCCGAGCGAAGTCTCGCAGAAGGTGCTGGTCGCATTCAACCTGGATACGAGTTCGATTGCCTGGAAATATCCGCAAACCGGCGCGGGACGCTCATCCGGCGGGACTATGGCAACGGCGGGCGGCCTGGTGTTTTTCGGGGACGATGCGGGCTCGTTTGAGGCTATCGACGCACGAAGTGGCAAGGCAATCTGGCATTTCAATACCGGACAGGACGTGAGTGCGTCCCCCATGAGCTACGCAATCGCCGGCAAACAGTATGTAGCGATTGCCGCAGGTAGCGACGTTTTCAGCTTCGCATTGCATTGATGGTTGGTTGATCTCAAGGACAAAATTGGAAGGAGAACGAATATGAATAGGACTTTCACTCGCAGAACGTTCGCCGCGCGGATCGCCTCCGTACTGTCCGCGCTGGGAGTTACTTCCGCGGTGTTGCCTAGCCGTGCAATGGCTGAGAGTACCTCCGCCCAGGATACGGGCGAGATCCGCAAGCTGAATAGCGAAGGTAAACCCGGCAGCGAGAAAGACGTCATCATGCCGGTGGTCGTTCACCGCGGATTGATTTATGTCGCGGGGCAGGGTGCCCACGATACACGCGACTCCAAGGAATGGACGATCGAATCTCACACCAGCATGGTCATGGACAAGATCAAGAAGCATGTGGAAATTGGTGGCGGTACCATGGACAGTATTCTGCAACTGAATGTCTTCCTGGTGAAGATTGAACACTGGGACGGAATGCATAAAGTGTTCTCGACGTACTTTCCTCATGGCGGCCCGGCCCGCACGACCGTTGCGGTAGCTGCGCTGCCAGGGGACTCACTGGTGGAAATCAATTGCATCGCCGCAGTCGCCGGCAAGTAAGCGGCAAGGGAGCATCAGTCATGCGATTTAACTCAAAGTGGAATCGACGGAGTTTTCTCGGAAGCGTGGGAGTGATCGCGAGCTCGATCTTATCTGGTTCGATTCTAGCGCCGCGCAAGCTTTTCGGCTGGAATCGTGCCGCCGCTGGGGTAAGCGCTCCCGTAAGCGGTTTTGGCCAGACCGGCAATCCCTACGAAGAACTCGGGGTGGCAACGGTGATTAATGCGAATGGAACAATGACCGTACTGGGTGGTTCCCTTCCTCACCCCGAGCTCGAAGCGGTGATGACCATGGCGGGGCGGCACTTTGTAAGCATGCCCGAGTTGGAAGTGGCGGCGGGCACGCGCATCGCGCAAATGCTAAAGTTGCCGGAGGGTTACACGGCGCTGGTGACCTCGGGCGCGGCGGCGGCGATTCAATCAGGACTGGCGGGCATTCTTACCGGCGGGAACGAGGCCTTTATCCGGCAACTGCCAGATCTAACTGGCATGAAGTCGGAAGTGATCATCCAGAAATCACATCGCAATCCGTTTGATCACCAGTTGCGATCGACGGGAATCAAGCTGATTGAGATCGAAACCGTGGATCAACTGCGCGCGGCGGTGAATGACCGTACAGCGATGATGCACTTCTCCAATTTCGCCAACGGCGCCGGACAGATCAAAGTAGACGAGTGGGTCAAGCTGGCGAAGCAATACAACATCCCCTGCATGAACGACGCTGCGGCCGATACGCCGCCGGTTTCTCATCTGTGGGACTACACCAACATGGGTTACGACCTCGTGACCTTCAGCGGCGGGAAAGCGATCCGCGGGCCCCAATGCGCCGGCCTGTTGATCGGGCGCACGGATATGGTGGCAAACGCGCTGCTCAACAACAGTCCGCACGAGGACACATTGGGCCGCAGTCAGAAGGTGGGCAAAGAAGAAATTGTGGGCATGGTGAAGGCGCTTGAGCTTTTTCTCGCGGAAGACCATGAGGCTCTGGCCAAAGAATGGCAGGCTCGGCTGGAAGGGATCTCGCGCGAACTTACAAAAGTTCCGGGCGTCAGCACGTCGTTCTTTGTCCCGGAGATTGCCAATCATGTGCCGCACATGAGCATCACGTGGGACGCAGCCCGCATTTCATTGACGGCCCAGCAGGCATCAAAGCTGCTGCGCAGCTCGAATCCGTCGATTGTGCTCGAGCCTGGCGAAGGCCGGCCCGGGCTAGCCATGAACTCGTTCATGTTGCAACCCGGCGAAGACAAAATCGTCGCCGGGCAACTTTCGCGTCTTCTGCGCGAACACGCGGCATAAACAAGGACAAACCTTACGATGAACCGTGCGAGAACGAGCCGTGTCCGATGGCTGCTGGTGTTCTGGCTGTTTATCCTCAGCGCCGTCTCTTATCTTGACCGCGTTAACATTTCCATTGCCGGCGGATCCATCGCCGAGGCCTACCATCTCAGCGATGTACAGCTGGGCCAGGTGTTCAGCGCCATGCTGGTCGGGTATGCACTCTTCCAGACCGTTGGCGGAAGACTGGCTGATCGTTTCGGACCGCGCCGTGTGCTGGCCGCAGGCGTCGCGTGGTGGGGAATCTTCACCGCCCTTACCGCCATGGTCCCCGCGAACATTGCAGGCGCGCTGTTCATCTTCGTGGCGGTCCGTTTTCTTCTCGGCGCCGGGGAAGCCGTGATCTATCCCTCCGCCAATCAATTCATCGCACGCTGGATCCCAACCACGGAACGCGGTATTGCGAACGGCTGGATCTTCGCCGGAGTGGGAGCGGGAGCCGGCCTTACGCCGTTGATCGTCACTTACATTATGGTTCATTACGGCTGGCGATCGTCATTTTGGGTATGCTCCATCATCGGATTCGCTGTCGGTGCGGTGTGGTTTTTGATCGCCCGCGACACACCCGTGGAGCATGCGAGAGTATCCGCCTCGGAGTTGGCATTGATTCGGTCCGGGCTGACACAACTGGAGTCAAAGAATGATCCGAAAACACTCGTGCCTTGGAGCCGCGTAATACGAAGCAAAGAAGTCTTGGCTGTCACGCTCAGCTACTTTTGCTACGGCTACGTGGCATGGATCTTCTTCACCTGGTTCTATCGCTATCTCGCCAAGGTGCGGGGGTTGGATTTGAAGGCGAGCGCGTTCTACACCATGTTGCCGTTTCTCGCCATGTTAGTCTGCTGCCTCTTGGGAGGAACCATCAACGACCGGCTCACGAAGAGGCTTGGACCCCGCGTCGGGCGCTGCGGCCTTGCGGGATTCGCGATTTTGGTAGCGGGCATATTTATCGCGTTCGGATCCCAAGTTCAAAGCGCGCGGCTGGCCAGCGTTGTGCTCGCGGGTGGAGCAGGCGCGCTGTATTTGTCCCAGAGTTCTTTCTGGTCGGTGACGGCCGACATTGCTGGCGCGTCCGCGGGCTCGGTGTCGGGCTTCATGAATATGGGAAACCAGATTGGAGCGGCGCTCACGGCTTCTCTCACTCCCTGGATCGCCGCCCGATTCGGTTGGACGACCTCATTTCTAGTGGCCGCTGGGCTGTGCCTGGTGGGCGCGCTGAGTTGGCTGGTGGTGGATCCATCACGACAACTCAGAGTTTCTCCGGCTGACGCCGGCAGGGTGCAGATTGAGAGTCCTAAATGTATGTCTGATCCTTCTGCCAACAGATCACCCGTGCGGGTGAATTCGTGAAATCGTCATCAACATCATCATTCTCTGAGATCATCAATCACTTTTAAGATCATGTCACAACTGAATATCAAAGCGAAGAGCGGCTGTATGTGGGACCTGGTCAGTCTCGGGGAGGTCATGCTCCGCCTCGACCCTGGTGATGAGCGCATCTCCACGACGCGTCATTTTCGCGCATGGGAGGGTGGAGGCGAATACAACGTGGCTCGCGGCCTTAGGCGCTGCTTTGGGATGGAGACGGCGATCGTCACTGCGCTCGCAGACAATCCGGTTGGACGTCTCGTTGAAGACCTGATGCTGCAGGGAGGCGTCAGCCAGAAATATGTGCGCTGGCTGCCTTTTGACGGTGTAGGCCGGACGGTCCGTAATGGATTGAATTTTACCGAGAGAGGCTTCGGCCTGCGCGCTCCACTTGGATGTTCGGATCGTGGTCACACCGCAGTCTCACAACTGAAGCCCCGCGAAATCGATTGGGACCAGATCTTCCGCAAGGATGGAGCACGCTGGTTTCACACGGGTGGAATATTTTGTGCCCTTTCGGAGGCTGCACCTCTGGTCGCTGAGGAAGCTATGGAGGCGGCGAAGCGGGCGGGCGCCACCGTTTCGTACGATCTGAACTACCGTGCGTCGCTGTGGAAGTCGATCGGAGGGAAGTCCAAGGCCCAGGAAACGAACCGCCGGCTCGCGCCGCTGGTGGATGTGATGCTCGGAAATGAAGAAGACTTCACAGCCGCGTTGGGCTTCGAGGTAAAGGATCTCGACGAGCACCACTCCAAGCTTGATCCGACGAATTTCAAGAGAATGATTGAAGAAGTAGTGAAGGAGTTTCCCCAGCCTGCCGTCATCGCTACGACTCTGCGGCATGCGAAGACTGCGACCATGAATGACTGGGGAGCGATGTGCTATTACGATGGCACCTTCTACCAGGCGCGGGTGCGCGAGAATCTGGAGGTCTACGACCGCGTCGGCGGAGGCGACTCCTTTGCCTCGGGATTGATTTATGGATTTCTATCGGGGGAAAAGCCGCAGTGGTCGGTCGATTGTGGCGCGGCCCATGGAGCTCTGGCGATGACCACGCCCGGCGATACTACGATGGCCACGCTGGAAGAAGTGTTGCAGGCGATGAAGGCTCAAACGGCGCGCATTGCACGCTGAACGAGCGACCGCGAACCTTCTACCTTGAATAAGACACGCGAGAGCACAACAATGACCGCGCAACGAGACAAGACATTATGACCATCGAGGACGTGATTCGCAGGATCGGCGAGATAGGCATCGTGCCCGTGGTGCGCGCTGCAACAGCTGAAGACGCAACCCGGGCCGTGGAGGCCATCTGTGCCGGGGGAATTCCGATCATCGAAATAACCATGACTGTTCCCAACGCAACGTCTGTGATCGGCCATGCTGTGCGAGAACACGGAAGCACGGCGCTCATCGGGGCGGGCACGGTTACGACCGGGGCACAAGCCGAGCAATGTATTCGCGCCGGCGCCGAGTTTCTGGTGAGTCCGGGACTCTCGCTCCACGTGCTCGCGGTGGCGCAGGCCTGCGCCAAGCTGGCAATCCCTGGTGCGCTGACACCCACAGAACTCATGCATGCTCAGGACAATGGTGCGAAGCTGATCAAGATTTTTCCTTGTGGCAACGTTGGCGGTCCCAAGTATTTGCAGTCCTTGAAAGCTCCCTTCTCCAACGCTGCCCTGATTCCAACGGGCGGAGTGAACGTTTCAAACGCCGCCGACTACATTGCCGCCGGCGCCTTTGCTCTCGGAGTGGGTGGGGATCTAGTGAATGCGGCTGCTCTCCGAGATGGGAACCTGGCGAAGATCACGCGAGCGGCTCGCGAGCTGGTGCAGGCAGTTCATGCGGCGCGCGAATTGCAGAAAGACTGTTGAGCAGGTCTGCGATTGCGATCACTCTTCTTCTTGTCAACGGGACGCGGCATCAGGTGCCGTCCTTGCCTAGCGGTTATGCTCTGCGACGGAGGGCTTCCCTTTTGCTTGATGCGTTCTTTGTCCTCGTTCGTTATACCTTAACTTCTTTCGGAAGCAGGCACGCATCCGGCACACTACGAATCAGGAATAAGTTGACATTTCCGGTTGGTGTGGGGGACTGATGACTGATCGACCGTTAGTCGGCTGCAGACCTGTTGGCCCCCGCGAATGCCTTTGCCGAACTTCGCTTGGCCTCGACCAACTCCTCAGCAGACCTCTTCAGACCGTTATTGCCGGTCGTGAAGCCCGATAAAGCTGCCCGGCAAAAGCTCCCAGGCCCAGGCACACCACACCCAAGCGGACCAGCCCACCAAGATACGGGATGAACCCAACAATAGTGAGGATCAACAGGCCCACCAGCAGTCCCAGCAGCCAATCCCCCTTCGTGGCTCCCGAGGGTTTCAGAAGTATCCGCCCCAGGAAGGCTCCAACCCAAACCTTCGCCAGGTAGATCGCAACCAGATACACCGCGAACACCATTAGCGAGATCGGGATGCCAACCAGCGTGAGGGCTACCACGACCAGGGCCACCGGCACTCCCGCCAGAACCCCAACCCCCAGCCCAAGGCTGAGCCAGCCTGAGCCCACCGCCTGAGTCGTGGCCCGGAAAAAACCGGGAAACAGAAGCAGGCCCAGCCATCCCACCACCATGGCGGCAGCGAACCAGACCGCCTGGTGGAAGTAGAATCTGGGGCGCGCATACCGGCTCTTCCGCACCTGCACCTGGATGTCACGTTTACCCGCAATGGTCGCACCGTCGGCGATGTGGACCTCTTTCAGTTGGTGCACGCGAGCGCTCAGATTGCCGCCGACCCGGGCTGTGTTCGACAGCGTAAGGCTGACTCCGTTCATGGTCAGATCGCGGCCGATACTGCCGCTCACATCGGCATTGCCACTAGTCAAGATGTCCACACTGCGCTTGACCTCGCCCTCGAGGCTGACGTCGCCGGCGGCAGCCAGGATACCTTCACCCACGTGGGCACGGTCATTCACACGCAAGACTTGCGCAAAGCCGTAGATGCTGTGACCCAATTGCCCGTTCAAGTCGAGCGACTGCGAAAAGTCGAAGATGCGGCCTTCCACGGTTCCGCTGACCACGATTCTCTTGGCAAAACTCACCAGGTCGCCCTTGACGGTGCCACGAATTTCCACGGTCCGGGCAAAAGCCAGCAGGTCCCCATTGATCACGCCTTCAATGCGCACAGTGTTGCCGGCGGCCATAAGGGTGTCGTCCACAGTTTCGCTCACCGGTACGGTGACGAACTCCCCGTGACGCCGATCCAGCGCAAAGCTGGACAACGACAACGTAAGCAGGACCATCAGCACACCGAAGCCAGCCCTGGGTAGCCGCCATCGGCGCCCCAGCACCAGTGCACTGCCGCCCAGCAGCAATAGAAAAACGAAACCCCCAACGACCTCAGCATATTCATTCAACATGGCAGTACCTCCGCGCGCGAAGTAGTCAGAAACGTTAAACACCAGGTTCGTCAGGCCGCTGCCGCTGAAGGGATTGACCCACTCCAGCGCTCCGGGAATTCCTATCTGATCGAACCAACCGGAAAAGATCGAACCTAAGGCCAGCAGCACGGCCATCACCGCCAAGTCACGCCACACCCCGGACAAGCGCAACCGGGAGAAGGCCACGGGGCTGGCTGCTTCTTCTGAAAGCTCACTCAGACTTTCGCTCAGCACGCGGTTCTCAGCGCGCAATGCGTCCAGTAGGTGCCGGCAGGCCCGGCACGTGGCCATGTGCTCTCGCATACGCTGCGCCTCATCCGCGGCCAGTTCGCCGTCCACGAAGAGGGCACACGCTTGTTCCGAATAACATTCCATGATCACTTGCTCCTTGTGGCGAATCTCCGGCGCAGCTCCTGCTTGGCGCGAAATATGAGCGCCGCCACGTAGTTCTTCTCGAGGCCCAATTGCTGGGCGATTTCGTTGTAACTCAGTTCGCTGTAATAGCGCAGGATCAGAGGCAGGCGATAGTTCTCCGGCAGGCGTGCGATCGTATCCCGCACCTGCACTCTCTCTTCTTTGCTGATGACAGCACCCAGCGGCGAGAGCTCCGCGCTGGGTGCCTCAATGACCGCGGCTCCGTCCTCAACTTCAACAAACACCTTCAGTCCACGCTGCCGGCGCCGCAAAGCGTCAATGCATTGGTTGCCGGCCACCCGCAGCAGCCATCTGGGAAACGGTATCGAACCGTCGTAGCTCTCGATGGTGTGCTGCAGCTTGAGGAAGACTTCGCTGGTGGCATCTTCTGCGCCCTCCCGTGAATCCAGCATGTAACGGCACAATCCGAATACGCGCCGGACATAGCGGCGATAGATCTGTTCCAGAGCCTCGTCGTCGTGACCGCGTGCGCGCTCAATCAGGTTCTCCAAACCGAGCCCCTCCATCTGCCTGGTTTCGCCCTCGCGGGGCTGCGGTCCTTTCGCCATGTTCTTTTTGGCGTCCATAAAGCAGTACGCTGCAGATCGAAGGAAATTACATACATTTTAGGGGACGCGAGAACTCAGGCTGGGCGCGAAGTGAACCACAACAATGAAGGGTCAATGAGTGGTATCGGGATATTTCGCCAACGACTTCGCGGCATGTCAACTTCTTGCAGCGAAGCTACAAGCGTCTATTCTCTTTCTCTCTTGTTTCAAAAGAAAACCCGGCTGGAGCCGGGCGGTTTGGAAATAACAGTTCGAGAAATCTGTCGCAACAACGTTTCGTGTCCAGCTAGGGAGCGATGCGGTCGGTCAGCGTGTCATTGTGATATGTGGAATGCTCGCGCAGTTGCAGCCAACCACCGTCAGGCTTGAGCGTATCCGGCACGCCATTTTTTTCGGTAGTGGCAAAGTCCTGCCATGAGTTGTAGCGGACGACAGTAAGGTAAGTCCATGGGCCGCCTTCCAGATGTTGCATCAGCACCGTTCCAGAGGAGGTGTCGCCAGTTGGGTTTTGGCTGAGTGACTTTTCCAGTTGCTCGCGGTGTCCGGGAGCAGCGCGATAGACAGAGACCACATAGGCTGATCCTGCAGTTTTCGCGGCCGAGCCCTCGTCAATGCCCAGGGCTTTGCTGAACTCGGGCCAGGAAGGTCCGTTGACAAAAGTATCGTTGTGCCAGGCGTACAACTCACCCACGGCGGCAGGCGTCGGGGTACCTTTGGCTTCCACGATGGCCTTGGTTCCGATATGCTGGATGACCACATAGTCCCAATCTTCCCCATCCTGGTGGCGCAGAACGATGTGATGTGCGGACATGGGTACATTGGGATCGGCAGTCTTCAGATAGTTGCCTTGCTCGACGGCCTTACCGAGAGCAGCCTTGGCAAAGTGCACATGGTAAACATCGGTGCGCGCAGCAGGCGTGTTCTGCGCCGCAGAAATAGAAACGAACAGGAGCAAAGCAAGCAATAGTGTGCAGGTGCTTTTCAAAGTTTCCTCCAAGTTTTGGGGTCGGGATAGGTCGGCCCGAGTGCTGGGCCAGCGAGACGAACGGGATTATAAGCCGTCGTTGGACGTTTTGTACAAGGGAATATGGACAAATCTGGCGTGGAGGAGACGGTCTGGCGAAGGTCCACACTCAAAGCCGACACTCCCTGCCCCTTGACTGAGCGGAGACGCTGGGAGGAGAGTCTCTGTCCGAATCATAACTGACGTTATCAGGCGTGGCTGTTGAAAAACTCCATTTTTCTCAAAACAGCGAAAATTGGGGGGATAGAAAATGCCCAGGCAAAGCGGAGAAAGTCGTTTCTAGGGCATCCCAGTGCGAGAATTTCGCGAGAAGGAGTTTTTCAACAGCCACTCCCGATTGCACTCGTCCTATGAGAGAGGATGTCAAGCAAAAACACTTCCCCACTCCTCTCCGTGAGATCCAGTGGGCTGACTTGCATCCAGGCCCGTGTTCTTCGTGGAGAGGATTTTGGGTTTCGCACTTGGGGTCGCCGTATAGTTTCGCGGCGATGTGATCGTTGGGTGGTCCGAGATGCGGTTCTCGGTGATTCGTTTCAGTTCGCGCATGGTCTCAGGGAAATGTGGGGCGAACAAATGTTTTGTCCACTGAGGCGCGCTGCGATGCGTCCGACTTTCCTCTCTGTGTATATTTGAACTCATTCGTGTTGCTGCAGGAAAACATTCCGCTCGCTCCTCTGACCACCATCAGAATCGGAGGCTCGGCAAGGTATTTCGTCGCCGCCAAAAACGTCGGCGAAGTGCAGGAGGCCGTGACTTGGGCTCACTCGCGCAGCCTGCCGCTGTTCGCGCTGGGCGGCGGCAGCAATCTGGTGGTCGCCGATTCCGGCTGGCCCGGCTTGGTGCTGAAGATAGCGCTCCAAGGGATCGACCGGCGCAGCGCCCATGATGAACACGGCGATGACGAACAGGGCAAAGTTCTCTTCGATGTCGGCGCCGGCGAATCCTGGGACAAGTTCGTCTCGGACGCGGTGCGAGCACGCTGCGCCGGCGTGGAGTGCTTAAGCGGCATTCCGGGCAGTGTGGGCGGTACTCCCGTGCAGAACGTTGGCGCGTATGGGCAGGAAGCTTCCGAGACGATCTCTGCCGTGCAGGTTTTGGATTTGAAAGATGGCCAGGTACGCGAACTCTGCCCTGAAGCGTGCGAGTTCAGCTACCGGTCCAGCATCTTTAATACCACCGAGCGTGGACGTTTCATCGTTCTGCGTGTTACTTACGCGCTAACCCCCGACGGGAGCCCGCGCATCAGTTATGCCGATTTGAAGCGCCATTTCGAGGGGCGCGAGACGCCTCCCAATCTCGCTGAAACTCGTGAGGCAGTGCGCCATATTCGCGCTCTCAAAGGGATGCTGCTCGTTCCGGGAGATCCGGATTGCCAGAGCGCTGGCTCATTTTTCAAGAATCCGGTGCTTTCCGAAGAGCAACACAACGACTTGAAGAAGCGCGCAGCCGCGCGAGGATTAACCGTGCCCAGCTATCCCGCACTCGAAAGCCGCAAGAAGGTTTCGGCAGCATGGCTGGTCGAGCGCTCCGGCTTCGCGAAAGGATTTGGCTCTGGGCGGGTTGGCATCTCGACCAAACATGCGCTGGCAATCGTTAATCGCGGCGGAGCCACTGCCGCAGATGTCCTGGCCCTGAAAGACCAGATCCAGCATCGCGTGGAAGAAATTTGGGGCGTGAGCCTTGAGCCGGAGCCGGTTATGGTGGGCTTCTAGACTGAGATAGGGCGCCACCCCGGTTCGTGACCCCAGTTTATCCAATTAGGGCCCCCATTGGGTGGGGTAAGGTGCAACGATCCGCCCGGCGGCGCCTCACATTATTCATCGGCAAGTCTTGCCGCCTCTTTAAAGATCTCGACAAACATTTTTCGCGTCAGCTTGCCCGTCTGCGTATTCTGGTTCGAGGGATGGTAAGAAGCGAGTAACACCTTACCGTCGGGTAACCGGTAACTGGCGCCATGTTTAAAGAGATAGGGCTGCCTGGTGAGCAGAAGGTTGCGACGCTTCAAATAATTCAGATAGGCGTCGAAGCCGATTTTGCCCAGCGCGACCACCACCTTTACTCTTTTTAATCCTGCAATCTCGCGGTCGAGAAAATACGAACATTCGGCGAGTTCCTGCGGCG
This sequence comes from Candidatus Sulfotelmatobacter sp., assembly GCA_036844925.1. Lineage (GTDB taxonomy): Bacteria > Acidobacteriota > Terriglobia > Terriglobales > Acidobacteriaceae > Sulfotelmatobacter. The sequence continues at coordinate 151,896 of DAIUEW010000002.1, read as the reverse complement.
TGGGTTTGTTCGCGGGCGGCGCGCAGTGGACCGCCGCCGTGATGTAAAGATCGTTCAGCGCAAGCCCGTCGTTGCGATCGGTGGCGTTGGGCTGGTTGGCGAAGCCCGTCTCATACAACACGGGATACATGAACTTGCCGGAAGCATCGCCGGTGAACGGGCGGCCAGTGCGGTTGGAGCCGTGCGCACCCGGAGCCAGTCCCATGATCAGCACGCGAGCCTCGGAATCGCCGAAGCCAGGCACAGGCTTGCCCCAGTACTCGCAGTCGCGGTAAGCGCGGCGTTTCTCGCGCGCCACTTGTTCGCGATAGGCCACGAGGCGCGGGCAGCGGGTGCATGCAATCAGTTCGCGGTTGAGAACCGTGAGCCAGTGGTGCGGAGTCTTATTCACTCTTCCAACAATTATCTATCAAGGTTGAGAGGTTTGATGTGCTGACGGATCCAGTCGAGAATTCGGGCGAAGAGGAATTCGTGCCGCTCCATTGATCCGCTAATGAACTCGTATCCAGCTGCGGCTTCGACTTGGATGTGGTGGCCGTTGCGCCGCAAGAAAACATCGGCGGCAGTGAAGGCAATCCGTTTGTTGCCGTCGAGGAAGCCGTGGTTGTTGCCCAGCGATTCCATCAGTGCAGCCGCCTCTTCTTCGAGCGAGTTGTAATAGCCGGTCTGCGGACGAAAAACCGCAGCTTCCACCGCGCCCTCGTCGCGCACGCCGTGCATCCCCCCGAACACCTCAATCAGCCGATGCTGCATTTGGTGGACTTCCGCGACCGTTAAGTAATCCGCCATCTACTTCGCGAGGCGTTCTAAGAGATCGCGGTTTGCAGAAACCGACTGCTCAAAGGCTTCCATCACCTCGCGGCGCACCAGGTGCTGCGACGGTACCACGTTTTTCAGGTAGAACTTCAGCGCTTCCTCTAGAACGTACCGCTGCGACTGGCCGTTGCGCTTGGCGACAGCGACGAACTCCTTGTAGAGTTTGGCGTCGATTTCGGGAGTGAACTTCTTAGTCCTGGCTGGCATGGCGGGCGCCTCTCGAGCTCTATTCTAGCGTATTGGCCGCAAATCAAGGCAAATCTTGATTTATCAATATCATCGCGTAAACCGGCTGAAAGGCCCACTTCTCGCAAAAGAAGCGAGAAATGGGGCACCCGGCAAATCAAACCATGGTAAATTTTCGAGGGCACGAGGGATTCGAATGCCTAAACCGATAGAAACCTGGGACGAGGATGATGTCTTAGCACTCCCTCGAGGCGAGAACGACACTTTCGAACGAAAAGGGTCAAGGCTCCTAGACCTCACGATCCCGGGAGTCACCCAAGATGACGTCTTAAATGAGTTGGGCAAGCAGCTCTCCGCGTTTGCTAACACCGGCGGCGGCCGCATTTATTATGGTGTCGCCGACGATGGCACCGTCGACAGCGGAGGGATCACGAGGCTGATTCGCGGGAGGCAAACCGCTAAGGACTGGCTGGAGACGGTCGCCCCGGCCGTCGTCGAGTACGAAATAGTGGGCGTGAACGTCTACGAGGTGCTGCCCAAACCTGCGGGCTCCGTGATCGCACCTGATAAATCCCTCTACATTGTTGACATTCCGGACAGCGAGCGCGCTCCTCATCAATCGAAGCGGGACTCAAAATACTACGTGCGCCTAGGCGGCCGATCGCAACCGGCCTCGCACAAGCTCATCGAGGACATCCGGAACAGACGAAGGCATCCGGTTTGGGAATTGACATCCGCTAGGCTGCAGGTCCTCCACCTTCCAATCAACGAAAGGGTTGTTGGCTTCGATCCTGTGCTCGAAATATCCGGGGAAGCGAGCGTGCGTCTTTACCTGAATCTCAAGAATGTGAGCTCAACAATCATGGCAATGCACGCGAGTCTCAGGATCGACTATTTTCCAGGGTCTTCATTTTGGACAAACTATGACAATCTCACCGTGACTCGAAGGGGCGAACCGCCGTATTTTTGGGAATTCAGCGCGCCCATTTATCCGGGGATGGAAATCGCTCTGTGGATGGACGCAAAGGTTTCTTGCGTGTACGGAAATGTCACCGCGGCTGCCCCACGTGGTGGCCCCTGGAGTTTTCCGGGAAGCGCAGCAGATGCTGTGGGCCTGCCATGGATGATCTTCGCGGATAATGCCCCTGTGAGAACAGGAATCCTCAGATTTGATGACCTCCGATTCGAGCAGGCGGCAGCGACCTACCTTGCTGCGCATCAAGATCGCAATCGCATTGGGATCACCTACCCGGATATTCTCATGCCTATTCGGGCGATCTAGTCGAAAAACGGGTGTCGGAATTCGAGGGGGTGCATATTTGCATCCCGTCCTGTTCTCACCCCTTCGCGTTTGACGCTGCTTCCTTCTGTCTTTACACTCAAATTAACGCCGTATGAATTCGGTGCGGTTCCGTTTGCTCGGCGGAGCCTCTGAATCCGGCGCACAGTGAAAGGTAAACGTGAGCCCCACAGAAACCACAGACGCGGCAACGGCAGAACCGAATAAGAAGGACATCAAGCGCGAGATTTCAGTCGAGATCCCTGCCGCCGAAGTTGCCCGCGAAACCGAATTGCAGATTCAGCGCTATCAGAAGAGTGCGCGGCTGCCGGGCTTTCGCGCCGGACACGTGCCCGCTTCCATTATCCGCCAACGCTTCGGCGAAGGGCTGAAGAGCGATGTGGCCGAGGCTCTGATTCCGAAATATTTCCGCAAGGAAGCGGAAAAGCAAGGTTTGATCCCAGTTTCGCAGCCCCGCGTCACCGATCTGCACATTCATGATGGCGAACCGTTGCGCTTCAAGGCGAGCTTCGAAGTGCTCCCGGAAATCCAGGTTGAAGGTTACAAGGATTTACGCGCCGACAAGCCGGAGATTGCCGTCACCGACGAGGAAGTGGAGCAGGCGCTCGCCAACGTCCGGGAGCAGCACGCGACCTATACCACCGTCGAGGGGCGAACTCTCGCCGAGGGCGATTTCGCACAGGCCTCCATGGACGGTAAACCGAAAGATGGTACGGATGTCGCGGAGGCGAAGGCCAATCCCGTGCATATGGACGACGTGCTCATCGAAATGGGCGGCAAGAATACTGTGCCGGAGTTTACTCAAAACCTCACCGGAGCTTCTTCAGGCGATGAGCGCACCTTCGATGTGATCTATCCCGAGGACGCTCCCGACAAACGGCTCGCTGGAAAAACTTTTGTTTATACAGTGAAGGTGAACGGCATCAAGCAAAAGAGCCTGCCCGAACTCAACGATGATTTCGCCAAAGAGTTGGGCGAGTTCACAACGCTCGATCAGGTTCGGAAACAGATCCGCGAGAATATGGAAGCGGAACGGCGGCACAACGCCGAACGGGAAGCCAAGGACAAGCTCGTCGCCGAACTCGTGAAGCGCAACGACTTTGAAGTACCCGAGTCATTGGTCGACCGCCAGATCGATCTGCGCCTCGAGCGCGGCCTGCGCGCGCTGGCGGCGCAAGGCATGAAGATGGAGGACTTGAAGAAAATGGACCTGCCCCGACTCCGGGCCGGGCAGAGGGATCAGGCGGTGCACGATGTAAAGTCTTCGTTACTGCTGGAGCGAATTGCCGACCTCGAAAAAATCGAGGTCAGCGATGAGGAGTTGAACCGCGAACTGGAGTCTCTCGCGCAACAGTCAAAACAGACTTCCGAAGCGGTTCGAGCGCGTTTGACACAGGATGGGGGCCTCGATAGAATCCGAATGAGAATCCGCAGCGAAAAGACCCTCGATTTTCTTTATCACCAGTCCGCGTAAATCGAAAAATACGTGGACCACTTTCAATCCTCCCCAAGCCGCGAGAGCGTAATTCGGGGCGGAGTGTGGCAGGTGCGGCAGGTTAGATAACCATGAAGCAAAACGATCCGCAAATGATGTTGGTACCAATGGTCATCGAGCAGACCGGACGTGGCGAACGCGCCTACGACATTTATTCCCGGCTGCTCCGCGATAACATTATTTTCATCGGCACGCCGATCGACGACAACATCGCCAATCTGGTGATTGCTCAAATGCTTTTCCTGGCTCAGGAAGATCCCGAAAAGGACATTCAACTTTATGTCAACTCTCCGGGAGGTTCCATCACGGCAGGCATGGCCATTTATGACACCATGCAGTACGTCAAAAATGACGTGATGACGCTGTGCGTTGGCCAGGCCGCCTCAATGGCCGCTTTGCTTTTGGCGGCTGGCGAGCCCAAGAAGCGGCTGGCATTGCCCAATTCGCGCATCCTCATCCATCAACCGTCAATGGGAGGATTGTCCGGACAGGCCACCGACATTGACATCCACGCTCGAGAAATCCTGCGCATGCGCGAGATAACAAACCAGTTACTGTCCAAGCACACCACCCAGAAGCTCGATAAAGTGGAAAAGGACGTGGAGCGCGATTTTATTATGAACGCGCAGCAGGCTAAGGAATACGGAATCATAGACGATATCATCTATAAGACTGGAAAAGCTGTATGATCTGCCTTCGCGAAAGCAGTACCGAGTCCCGAGTCCCGAGTTCCGAGCAAATTGCCCGTACTCGCAACTCGGTACTTGGTACTCGGTACTAGAGAAAAGGAGTAAAAGCCGAGTGAAAACTAAGTCCTCCGACGAGATTCTGCGTTGCTCGTTCTGCCACAAATCGCAGGATGCCGTAGCCAAACTGATCTCGTCGCCCAGCGACTATCCGCGCGCCTATATTTGCGATGAGTGCGTGGCGGTCTGCAATTCCATTCTTGAAGATGATCGCACGGCCACTCCGGCAACCGCTCCGCCGAACCAGCTGCCCAAGCCGCAGGAGGTCAAGACCTTCCTCGACGAATACGTGATCGGGCAGGAGCAGACCAAGAAGAAGCTCTCGGTCGCGGTTTACAACCACTACAAGCGCATCTTCATGAACCGCCAGAAGTCGAACGACGGAATCGAATTGAGCAAGTCGAACATCATGCTTATCGGTCCCACGGGCACTGGCAAGACACTACTGGCCCAGACTCTGGCGCGCATGCTGGACGTGCCTTTTGCCATCGTCGATGCCACCACTCTCACGGAAGCCGGCTATGTGGGCGAGGACGTCGAAAACATAATCCTCAAGCTTCTGCAGGCCGCCGAAGGCGATGTGAGCCGCGCCCAGACCGGCATCATCTACATCGACGAAATCGATAAGATCGGGCGCAAGGACGAGAATCCCTCGATTACCCGAGACGTTTCCGGCGAAGGCGTGCAGCAAGCGCTGCTCAAAATTCTGGAAGGCACGATTGCGAATGTTCCGCCGCAGGGCGGGCGCAAGCATCCCCACCAGGAATTCACCCCGGTCGACACCACCAATATCCTCTTTATATGCGGTGGGGCATTTGTGGGGCTGGAAAAGATTATTGGAAGGCGCGTGGGGAAAAAGTCGCTGGGCTTCCGTGGCGGCGAGGAGGCCGAAAAAGAGGACATAGCGGTCTCGCGCAAACGGAACTTCGAACTGTTGAGCGAGATCCAGCCGGAAGATTTGATCAAGTTTGGCCTGATTCCGGAATTCGTCGGACGCCTGCCGGTGGTAGGCATGCTCGAAGATCTTGACGAATTTGCCCTCATCGAGATCCTCACCCGCCCCAAGAATGCCATCATCAAGCAGTACCAGCGCCTCTTTGAGTTTGAAAATGTACGCTTGAAGTTCAGCGAAGAGGCTCTGCGTGCGGTCGCCCGCCAAGCCATGGCCCGCAAAGTGGGCGCTCGCGGACTGCGCATGATCCTCGAAGAGCTGATGCTCGATCTGATGTTCCACTTGCCTAGCCAGAAGAAACTAAAGGAGTTTGAGGTCACGCGCGAGATGGTTGAGAAGCGCAGTGCATCCGTTGCAACGTTAGACAAGGCGGGATAGACAAAAGGGAGTAAACTGGCAAGAGTTGGACGAACGCACATTATCAGGTATCATTCCGCACGACTCTGGGGAGATTGAGTGACCACAGCCAAGGAAAAGTTCGAGTCCAAAAAGCTACCGATGATGCCCATCCGGGACGTGGTCATCTTTCCTTTTATGATGACGCCGTTCGTCGTGGGCCGCGAGTCGAGCGTGCGCGCTCTCGAAGAAGCGCTCGCTGCGGACAAGAAAATCTTCCTGGCTACGCAACACGACGCCTCCATCGACGAACCCAAGTCGAACGAGATCTATCAGGTCGGCACCATCGTCAATATCGTCCAAAGCCTGAAGCTGCCCGACGGCAATATTAAGGTCCTTGTGGAAGGCGTTGAGCGCGGTCGGCTCCTACAGGCCACCGACGCCGATGGATACATGCAGGCGAATGTGCGGGTGGCCCGCTACCCAACGGAGATGAACGCGCAGATTGAAGCCGGCATGCAGCGCGTGACGACGCTCTTTGAGCAGTATGTAAAGCTTTGCCAGGCGCTCAATTACGAGACCATGATCTCGGCCGTGCGCATGGAAGATCCAGCCAAGCTCACCGACATTATCGCGGCGAATTTGCAGCTTTCCATCGAAGAAAAACAGGAATTGCTCGAGATTTTCGATCCCTCGGAACGGCTGACCCGCATCGCCGACGTGCTCGATGTGGAAATCGAAAAACTGAACGTCGACCGCACCATACAGTCGCGCGTGAAGCGGCAGATGGAGAAAGCGCAGAAAGAGTATTACCTCAACGAGAAGATCAAGGCCATCCAGAAAGAACTGGGCCGCGGTGAGAAAAGCGAATTTGACGAACTGAAGAAAAAGGTCGAAGCCGCCGGCATGCCCAAAGAAGTGAAAGACAAGGCGCTGCAGGAACTGAAAAAGCTGGAAGCGATGCCGCCCATGTCGGCCGAATCCACGGTCTCGCGCAACTATCTGGATTGGCTGCTGGCGGTGCCATGGAAGAAGCGCTCTAAGGAAATCCGCAACATCGCGCGCGCCGAGAAGGTTCTCAACGAAGATCATTACGGCCTGGAGAAGATCAAGGAACGCATTCTCGAATTCCTCGCTGTGCGCCAGTTGGTGAAGAATCCCAAGGGCTCGATTCTTTGTTTCGTCGGACCTCCCGGTGTTGGCAAGACTTCTCTGGGCATGTCGATCGCCAAGGCTACTGGACGTAAGTTCGTGCGCATGTCGCTCGGCGGAGTGCGCGATGAGGCCGAGATTCGCGGCCACCGGCGTACTTATATCGGCGCTTTGCCCGGCCAGATTATCCAGATGATGAAGAAGGCCGGCACCAAGAATCCAGTCTTCATGCTCGACGAAGTCGACAAGATGTCGATGGACTTCCGCGGCGATCCGTCAGCAGCATTGCTCGAAGTACTCGACCCCGAACAGAACTATATGTTCGTCGACCACTATCTTGACGTCGAATATGACCTATCGCAGGTTTTCTTCGTAGCCACCGCGAACGTGATGCACACCATTCCTCCCGCGCTGCAGGATCGCATGGAGGTGCTGCGGCTGCACGGCTACACCGAGCAGGAAAAGGTCGAGATCGCCAAGCAATTCCTGGTGAAGAAGCAGATGCTGCAGGCCGGCTTGTCGGAAAAGAACGTAAAGTTCTCCGATGACGCCATCACCACGCTCATCCGCGCTTACACGCGCGAAGCTGGGGTGCGCAATCTCGAGCGCGAAATCGGCAATGTCTGCCGCAAAGTCGCGCGCAAGGTGGTGAAGGAAGGCCAGAACTATACCATCGCGGTCACAGGTGAGAATGTCACCGACTTCCTGGGCGTAATCAAGTTCCGCGACACACTGGCGCATGAAAAGAGTGAGGTAGGATTAGTCACCGGCTTGGCCTGGACCGAGGTCGGCGGCTCAATCCTCAGCACCGAAGCCACGGTAGTCGACGGCAAAGGCAAGTTGACGCTGACTGGAAAGCTGGGCGATGTGATGCAGGAATCGGCGCAGGCCGCTTTGTCGTACGTTCGTTCGCGGGCCAATCGTCTCGGCCTGAATCGCGATTTCTACCGCAATCTCGATCTGCACGTGCACGTGCCGGAAGGCGCCATTCCAAAAGACGGACCATCGGCGGGAATCACGATTGCAACTGCGATCGCCAGCGCGCTGAGCAAGATTCCCGTGCGTCGCGATTTGGCTATGACCGGCGAAATCACTTTGCGTGGCAAAGTCCTCCCCATCGGCGGACTCAAGGAAAAGCTGCTGGCCGCTCACCGTGCCGGACTCTTCGAAGTGATCCTGCCGCAGGACAACGAGAAAGATTTGGCTGAGGTTCCAGAAAACTTGCGCACCGCCATGAAGCTGCACTTCGTCGATACCATGGATCAGGTGCTGCAGATTGCGCTGGAATCTCCGCTGCCGGCATTCCACCAGGAAGACACCACGCAGCCGATCGCACCTTTGACCTCGAACACCGGCGATAGCCCGACAGCGCACCAGTAGCAGGACAGTTGCCAGGTGCGAGTTGCCAGTACCCAGTTGTCTGAACCGCCGCCCATCCAGCCTGAGGCGATGAGGAAATCTGGAATCCTGTATGTCCACCCCTGACCAAAGCCAAATTGCTTTTGAAAACCTGCCAGAGTTGCCAGGCGAAGCGGCTCAAGCTCGAACCACCGGCATACTCCCTTCGCAGGAAATCAGTGCTCTCATCGATCGTGGGAACATAATCGCCGCCCCTGCAATCAATCCTGACCATATCCAACCGGCAAGTCTCGATCTGCGCCTCGGCGACATGGCGCACCGCGTGCGCGCCAGTTTTCTCCCCGGCCCAAATAGTACGGTCGAAGCAAAAATTAAAGAACTGCGCATGACTCGCGTCGATCTCACCGGGGCGCCGGTTTTCGAAAAAGATTGCGTTTACATCATCCCGCTCGTCGAGGAGTTGAATTTACCGGAGAATATTTCGGGGAAGGCTAATCCAAAGAGTACGACCGGGCGCCTCGACATTTTCACGCGGTTGATCACCGACTACGGCACCGAATTCGACCGCGTGCCTCCGGGTTACAAAGGAAAACTTTATGCCGAAGTTGTCTCCCGCACATTCACGGTTGCCATTCGAGCGGGAATGAGGCTAAGCCAGTTGCGCTTCGTACAGGGAAGTCCGCGAGCCGGTGACCGGACAATCAAAGGGTTGGATCAGGAAGAACCTTTGGTCTATATGGACGAGGAAGACTCCCCGAGCAAAGCACGCACCGAACGCGGATTGAGAATCACCGTAAACCTCGAAGGCTCCGAACCCGGCGAAATCATTGCCTATAAGGCGAAACGCTATGCCCCCGCAATCGAGCTCGACCGGATCAATTACTACGCAACGGAGGAGTTCTGGGAAGTCCGTCATCAGAGTACCAACAAGAATCTGATTCTCGAGCCTGACGACTTTTATATTCTTGCGTCCCGCGAGCGGGTGCGGGTCCCTCCGGAATACGCGGCAGAGATGGTTCCCTTCGATCCTTCCGACGGCGAATTTCGGATTCACTACGCCGGTTTCTTCGACCCTGGCTTTGGTTACGGTTCCAGCGATATCAAGGGAACCCGCGCCGTACTCGAGGTTCGCGCCCATGAAGTTCCTTTCCTGATCGAGCACGGGCAACTCGTCGGTCGTCTGAACTACATGCCTCTGCTGCGCCGCCCAAACAAAATCTATGGCACGAATATAGGATCGTCGTACCAGCACCAGGCGCTTACGTTGAGCAAGCAGTTCCGCAAGACCTGAGCCGGATAACGCCTCCTCAGTTTCTGCCCCGGCAAGACGGCGTCATCCCGGAACCCGGCGCTATTCAGCCGGGTGAGGAATCTCCCCGCACAGAGACCCCGGGCGGCTACACTGCGCGCGGGAGATCCTTCGCTCCGCCTGAAATCCGGCTGCGCTCAGGATGACATCGGACGAACGGAAACGTAGGAATTCAAACTCATCCACCGCCCGACGCTACCGTGCTTGCCAACTTTCCCCGCGTCATAGCAAACTAGCGCATGAGGGTTCTCTCCCGATTCCTGGCGGCGGCTACCGACGCGGCGCACTTCCCTGCTCCCAGCCTGCCGGAGGTTGCATTTCTCGGCCGCTCGAATGTGGGCAAGTCCAGCGTGATTAATATTCTCGTGGAATCGAAGCTGGCCCGCACCAGCTCCACGCCGGGACGCACGCGCAGCATTAATTTCTTCGAAGTGCGCTGGCCGGGAAAGCCGCGCCCAGAGGTCATCTTTGCCGATCTTCCCGGCTACGGCTACGCCAAGATTTCCCGCGAGATTTCGCAGGAGTGGCCGAAGTTTATCGAGCCTTACCTTAACGACCGCTCCACGCTAGCTTTGTGCCTGGCCCTGGTCGACATAAATGTTCCCCCGCAAGACAGCGATCGGCAACTCATAGACTTTCTTAATGCCTCAGGCCGCGACTTTATTCTCATCGCCACCAAGAGTGATCGGCTCTCGAATAACCAACTGGTTAACAGGCTGAAAGGGCTCGCGGAAGCATATCCAAAACTGCCGGTGATCCCGTTCTCAGCAAAAACCGGGGCCGGGCGCGATGCGGTGTGGAATAAGATCCGAGAGTCAGTGGCCAGATTCCCCGCGACTGCGTTCCAATCCTAAACTTTTCCCGTAGCGGAACCCGCTGCAACTCCATGGTGCTTGCAGATAACGCCAGCTGCAACCGTTTCGTTCAAATCTTCCGTAAAGTAAGGTTGAGCCGCATCCCGCAATTACTGCTCGTACGATTCAAAGGCTTGCGCGGATTCGGCGATTCGACTGCTATGTCCGATGAAACCGGTGACGGGGCCAATTACCTGGCCGCCTTAAGAAGGTCTGGATCAGCACGCGGAGCGAGTGCTGCGCCAGCTCCGGCGAGCGAGGTGACGGCTTCCAGCGACGCTCCATCCGCGATTGTCGGCTCCTCAACCAAAACAATTGGCGCCATCCCGGAGCGCCGCAAGAGCCCGCGATATAAATGCAAAGGCAGCGCGCGCATGCAGGAAATCGGTGGAGTGACCTCGACCTGGGCGACGCTCGCGGATATCAGCATGCACGGATGTTACTTGGAGTCAGCCGCTCCCTGTCGCGTTGGCACGCGACTCGAGTTGAAGCTTGAAGCCAATGGCTTCCGGGTCGAGGCAATCGGAGAAGTGCGCGTGGCCTACCCTGGCCTTGGAATGGGCATCTCTTTCTCTGAGGTTTCAGACGAAGATCGCAACTGGCTGCGTGAGTTGGTGCGTTCTGCCTGTCGGCCTTCCGTGATCCTGGGCTCGCGAATTGCCATGACGTCCGCACCGATGGTCCAATTTGATGTTTCTTCGGTCGCAAATCCCACTGCCGTTTTGCAGGCAATACTGAACTTCTTCAAGGATCGCCACATGATGGGGCGCGAAGAGTTTCTGCGGATTCTGCGAAAAGGGGAAAGCAGTTCCCCGTCCCCAGTCCACAGTCCCCAGCTCGCAGTTCCCAGTTCCCAATTTTTTGTTCCAGGTACCAGGTACTGGGTACTGATCTTGGAACAACCCATTCCCTCGATTGGTTATGATGAAGCTCTATGGCGCTCTACCTTATTACTGGTATCGGTGGGTTTATCGGATCGTCTCTGGCTCGGAAGCTGTTAAAGCGGGGCGAACGGGTCCGCGGTGTAGACAATTTTTCAACCGGCAGGCGGGAAAATCTTTCGGAGATCAATGATCAGATCGAGTTTCGCGAGGCCGACATTCTCGATCTCGACGCAATGAGGCTGGCGTGTGCGGGCGCTGACTATGTGTTCCACGAAGCGGCGATTCCCTCGGTGCCAAAGTCAGTGCTGGATCCAATCGGAAGCAACCGTGCGAACGTGGATGGCACGGTGAACGTGCTCGTGGCGGCCCGCGATGCCAAGGTGAAGCGGGTGATCTATGCAGCGTCGTCGTCAGCCTATGGCGATACTCCCACGCTGCCCAAAAAAGAAGGCATGGCGCCGGATCCGATTTCTCCCTATGCAGTGGCCAAGCTGGCCAGCGAACATTACCTGACTTCGTTCTACCGCTGCTATGGATTGGAAACTGTGTCGCTGCGCTACTTCAACATTTTTGGCCCGCGGCAGGATCCTTCGTCGCCGTATTCGGGTGTGCTGGCAAAGTTCATTACTCTGATGCTCGACGGAAAACAACCCACTATTTTCGGCGACGGCGAGCAGAGCCGCGATTTTACTTACATCGACAACGCCGTCGACGCCAACTTGCTGGCCTGCAGAGCACCCGCAGCTCAAATTGCGGGCAAGGTATTCAATGTGGCCACAGGACGGAGGGTCAGTCTGAATGAAACCTTCGGGGCTCTGCGGGGGCTCACTTCATATTCCGGCTCTCCTATTTATGGCCCGGAACGCGGCGGAGACATCAAGCATTCCCTCGCCGACATTTCTCTCGCGGAAAAATATCTCGGTTACAAACCGAAAGTAAGTTTTGAAGAGGGATTGCGCCGAACGGTAGATTGGTATCGCAGCGCGGACGTCGGACCTCGTTCCTAGGGCATTAGGTTTTTTTTCTCGTGGGCAGGCACCGACTTCAAGTGCCTCACCTACTGATATCCCCGCGTGATCCCAGATGCCGCCATTGGAGCGATGCGTCGAGGCCGAGGTCCGAGGGCTGATGTCCGACCTCCCAGGCCCGCATTACGTTGGTGATCTAGGTCACGATTACCAGCATGAGTAGAGTGAAGGTATGACACTCTCATCGATGGTAGTCTCGCGCGATTGGCAGGAAGTCAGCGTTCTGGAATGCATTCTTGGCGGCTTACATATCGATGTTGCGGTCGAGAGCGAACCGCAACGAGCTCTCGCCCGCCTAACGAAATCCAAAATCGATGCGCTGATTGTTGACTGTGACCTCAACGGTACGGGACAATTCTTTCGCGAATTGCAGCGCGAAGCCTCGCGGGCAAGCACGGTTCCGCTCGTGATCATGGGTGGTCCGCAGGGAAGACGCGATTTGGAGGAAAGCGGCGCGATGTTCGCTTTCGACAAACCGATTTCTGTGGAACAGGCGGTGCACACGCTTTCAGCAGCGCGCAATATGATTCTTGACGGCCGCTTGCGCTATCACCGCGCCGGACTGGATGTTCCTGTGACCCTTCGTGGCCGCCATAAACAAAGAACCAAGGGGCAGCTCATTAACCTGAGTCAAGGCGGCCTGCAGGTTCGCGTCCAAGATGGATTCGAAGCACGTGAAGCGTCCCATGTATGTTTCGCGCTTCCCGGAACAAGCTGTGGATTGAACGCCGAAGTAGAGGTAGCCTGGTCCGATAGCCGCGGAAACGTTGGCGTCCGCTTTGTGAAGATGGCGCCCCCGATGAAACATACTCTGCGGCTGTGGCTGGCACAACAGTATTTTGCAAACTAGGGAGAAGCAGTTCCCACTTCCCAGTTCTCGGAGGCTTGCAGGGTTATCGGAAGCGGCCTGATTCTTCAACTTTTTCTTTCTCCTCAATTCCAGATGCTGCTCGAGCCAGGCAAGCGCCCAGGCTTGCTCGTCCAAATACAGCAAACAGAATCCGGTACGTGGCCACGACGAAGACCGCTGCTGCCAAGGCCGCATATAGAGTCAGCGGCCACTGCGGAAGTTCATGAGCCACCGACAGAAAAATGAGAGCGAACAGCAGCAGTCCCGCGAACATCACCAGGCCATCTACCATACGCGCCAATGTGCGTCCCGAGAGCGACCGGGAAAACCAGTTTAGTTCCACATCAGGGTCACCCTCCTGCCCAGCAAGATCATCTTCGAAATCTTCCTCGCGAACAGGGGACACGGTTGATGCTTCATACTTGCGGGCAGCCACAGGATCGAGCGTGATCGGCGGCTTCGGCAAAGCTGACAGAGTCAGCCCGTCGTTTTCAAGCGCGGTTTGACCACCGAACATCGAGCGAGGATGAATTGCATCGCGGGCGGCAGCATCCAAAAGATTGGAAAAAATCCACTCATTGATCTGATGACGAGTGCGCGCCGGCAGATCTACGAAGCGAATGCCACACTGTCCTGTAGGTGTAGACCAACTAACCTGTCCATAGGCTTCGACAGCCAGGCGAGGAAATCTCAACTCAAAAGACACGCGGACGCGTTCTTGCTCGCGCAGCGGCGCCACAGCTTGCACGGCCACGCCTTCGTGGTTGAGATTGCGGACAATGCCGCCGTTGGCCTCATCCAGGGTGACATAGGTCAAGGTCCGCAATTCATGGCGGTAGTGAACGCGAGGTTGCCGCGCGGGAATTGTTAGGACTGACATACTCTCCGCCAAGAAATGGCTCGGACGAGGTTGAACCTCAAATTTTATTTTCATCAGAGCCAGACTGTCAGTAACTGGATTGGTTCCACCGCAGCAGAGTGGCGGATGATGAATTAGGATCTCTCACTCGCACCAAGGAGTGCATCGCGCACCGGCCGCTCCGATGCCGCGGTTCTTACCAAAGATCATGCCCGATAGGGCATGTCAGCTAATTGCAACCGGACAGAAATCCCGGTAACTTAAAGTGAAAGCTTGGAAAAGTCCAGCGGGGACATTGTTGCGACCCGGCGCTTAAGAAGTTGACGGGGTACGCAAAGTGCGGTATTGACAATGGCTTGGCTGGATGGCCACACTCGCGACAAGGAAGGCAGCTGGGCCGCAATCGCAATGGCGACGATTCCCACCAAAACGACGATTGACCAGTCAGCGCTCGACAAGACAGGCATCGACAAGACGGCGACCGACGGTGACGCCAGAATGGCCGGAACGCGGCTACCGGCTTGGCCTCCCGGGCCGAATTCATCTGGGCCGAGCCAAGATGACTCTCGTAAGGACGTCCTCCGCAAAGCGCGCGAGTTGCGTCCGTCGGGTGTCGATGCTCTTCAGGCGCTCCTGGCATTCTCCGCGTTGCATCAGCAGGTACGGAACCGGCGCGCCTTGGCGTCGCGCCTCCATGGATTTGAGACGATTGCAGCAACCGCGGAGTTTGATGCGCCAGAGCAATTTGTTTTGGACGAAGTGCTGCAGATGGTGGCGGAGCGAGCCATCGCCATCACTGGTGCAGATGGACTCGGGATCGCGCTGGCGGAGAACAACGAGATTGTCCTGCGGGCCTCGGCCGGAACGATTAAGCCAGATGTCGGGGCGCGCATCCAGCGCGACTCGGCGTTCTCCGGAGCCTGTTTTCGGATGGCGCAAATTATCCGCTGCGACGACACCGAGACCGACGATCGCGTGAATCTGTACGCCTGCCGGCAACTGGGCGCACGGTCCATGGTAGCAGTGCCGCTGTGCGGACGGCGGCGCGTCATTGGTTTGCTGGAAGCGTTCTCAGCCGAGCCGTACGGCTTTAACGACAGCGACGTGGTCAGCCTGGAACTCTTGGCCGAGCTCATTCTCGGCGCTCTTAAGCCTGAGGACGAAGAACGCTTTGCGGAATCTGCACAAGTCGCCGTAGCGGGACTGATCACGCCTGCCGACGCAGCCTTGACTCAGACTACGGAACCACCGTCTGTTGAAAAGGTCGCCTCGGCGGCCCCGCCCGCGCCGGAGATTAAGCACGAAGTTGACGTCGCGTCCGTGAACAGCGCGGTGGCCATCGCTGCTCCAGCATCGGTAGATAAACGCGAACCAGACGCCGAAGACCTCGATCTCAAAAAGCTCGATCTCAAAAAGCAAGAGACAGAAACTCTCGATGCCGCGCCGAACCCTACCGAGCCGAACCCTGCGCCAATTGCTCATCATCCAGGAGTTGTAGAAGTTCTGGTCCTGGTGGTGATCTTTGCGCTGGTCGCTGGTGGATTCTGGTGGAAGCTGAAAAATGCGCAGATGGGCAAGGCATTAGTTCAGCCTCCAAAAGTGATCACCAAGTCCGAGGCTTCTGCGAGGCAGTCCTCGTCTTCCGTCTCTCCGACTTCGGTTAAACCTTATTCCACCTCTCCGCCCACCACAAATGTCGATGCTGGTTCAAAGCCTGGGTCGCTGAACTCTGGAATCAATTCCAACGAGGTCAACGCTCCGGCTACGACGGGAAACGCGACTCCGCAGGAGTTGTCGAAGATGCCACGCATTACTGGAATCCGGCACTGGTCTTCTGCCGATTCCAGCACGGTTGTCCTCGACCTTGAAGATCAGGTGCAATACGAGGCGCATCGCTTGTCAGGGCCGGACCGGATCTACTTTGATTTGCACGACACGTCGCTCGCGCCCGAACTCGAGGGCCAGACGATAGAAATCGGCGACTCGCTGCTGGCGCGGGTTCGTGTGGCACAGCCCGTCTCCGGTTTAACGCGACTGGTGCTCGAGACTAAAGGCAACTCAAATTATTCTGTGAGTCTGGAGCCCAATCCCTACCGCCTGGTGGTGCAAGTGAGAAAGCCCGGCGCCGACCCCAAGGCTCAGATAAATCTTTTCCCCGGTGCAGAGGGTGACCGAGGAAAGTTGTTTGCCATTGTGGTTCCTCCGCCCACGCGCGAAGACCTGCAACTTCGCGCACGCGTGCCGAAGATGCGCATCGTAGTGGACGCGGGCCACGGCGGCTGGGATTTGGGCACCGTGGGACGGCGTGGCTTACTGGAAAAGGACCTGGTTCTCGAGATCGCGCAGCGCCTGGCGAAGCTTCTCGAAACTCGATTGGGCGCGAAGGTGATTCTCACCCGCAACGACGACAACTACATTCCGCTCGACGAGCGGGCTGGGATGGCGAATCAGGCGCAGGCGGATTTGTTTGTCTCGGTGCATGCGAACTACAGCGACCTGCCTTCGGCGCGGGGCGTGGAAACGTATTACACCAACTTCTTTTCATCCCCCAACGCCAAAGACCTTGAGTCTCGCGATCAGGAAACTCGCGATCAGACCCATGGTGCCGCGACCGCGGCTGTACTCTCGCCGGCTGAACTGCACGACAAGATTGAACAGTCGCGGCGGCTGGCGGCCAGCGTGCAACGATCGCTCTATGGAACATTGTCCGTGCAGAATCCTGGCCTGCGCGACCGCGGCGTGAAAGAAGCCTCCTACGTGGTACTAACCGAGACTGCTATGCCAGGAATACTGGCGGAAGTTTCTTTCGTGAGCAGCCCCGCCGACGAACAAAAGCTGCGCAGCGATGGCTACCGCGAGCAAATTGCGGAAGCGCTGTACAAAGGCATCGCGCGGTATGCGGCGAATTCGCGCGGCGTCAAGATGGCCAGCGCCGCTAAGTAGTACCGAGTACCTTACCAAGCACTCAGCAAGAAGCTTGCTCGCGTCCGCAAACTAGCCCGGCCTAGCTCCAGCCTTTCCGCCCACCGTCTCCAGCCCCCAATTTCGGATGATCCCTTCGGTAATTTGGGGATGCCTCGACTTCGCTGTGACGATCGCTTCTTGTCCCTCAGGTACCTTCGCCGCAAACCTTATCTCTGCGCAGAATGCGCGGGCTGTGCAGGCAGGTTGCATAGGTCCTTCGTCGGGCAATGAACGCCCTCCTCAGGATGACAATGCTTTTCTTGAGCCGCTGGTGCCGTCCTCCGAGACGCTGCGGCCCGATGGAACTGGGCCGCGGACAGCCGAGGGCGGCTGTCCCCACATGAACGCGAAGGCAAAATCCCGCGCATGACAGGCGCCGTTGTGCAGGTAGATCGAGCCTGTTTCCTTCAGCACGCGATGAAGCTCGACGAGGCCGTGTTTTGCCGCTGCTTTTGTTGCCGTGGTAGTCTGTTTCGCGCACGGAGTGCGCGAATCCCTGTCGTCCTATTCTTGGCGGCCTAATCCTAGGCATAAGGAGCGATCGAATGAAAAGGCGTGCTCTGTGGCTGTGCTTTGTGACGTTGCTGCTGTTCGTGGCGGCACCGGCGGTGGTGGCGCAGAATCCCAATTACAACAACGGTCCGGTGTGGCGCGTGATTTACGTGGACGTGAAGCCGGGTATGGGCGACGCGTTCTGGAGCGATATCAAGCAGAATTTCCGACCAATTTACGACGAGTACAAAAAGCAGGGTTGGGTTGTGGACTATAAGTTCTATACGAACCCTGTGGCGCAGCATCCAAATGACTGGAGCGCTGCGATCGCCATCGAATACAAGGATTGGGGAACACTGGACGAAATGGCGGAAAAGGCGGCCGCAATCACGGAAAAACACTATGGCAGCCGACAGGCCATGATGGATGCTGCGAAAAAACGCAACGAATTCGCGCCTACTCTTAGCAGTTCTCTCGCGCGCGAAGTAACCTTGAAATAGCTGACAGGATCGAAGGAGAAAAGACGCCGCCCTTTGGGGCGGCTTTTTCTTGAGCGGGAGAAACGCGCCCTCTCGTGATGACATTCAGGCAAGGTCAGAATCCAAAGGGTGCATGCGACCGGAATTCCCACCTTTCGCACAGAACGCGAAAGATGGGGCACCCGCGGACAGCCGAGGGCGGATGTACCCACATGAGCGCGATTCAGTTTCCTGCTGGGACGCCGCCGTATTTCTGCAGCCACTTCAATTCTTCGCGCACTTTGATCTTGCCGTGCCAGGGATTCTCGCCCAGGCCGTGGCCTTCGCCGGGGAAGATCAGCAGCGCATTTGGGATGCCTAGCGAATACAGCGCGTGCTCTAACAAATAATCTTCCAGCACGGCGACACGAATGTCCTTGGAGCCGGCGACTATGTGGGTGGGAGTGCGGACTTTGTTGATTTGAAAGATGGCGGCCTCGTCGTGATAACGCTGGGGGGCTTCCCAGGGGCGTCCGCCGAGGAAGTAGGCGTCGTCGTAGGTGGTATCGTCGTTGCCCCAGTTGCCGACGTGTTCGACGGCGCCGGCGCCGGTAACGGCAGCTTTGAAGCGCGTGGTTTGGGTGATGAGCCAATTGGTCATGTATCCGCCGTAGCTGTAGCCGCCGATGGTGAGGTGCTCAGGATCGGCGATGCCATCTTTCACCAGCGCGTCGACGCCTTCGAGAATATCTTTGCCGGGGTGCGAGACGATTTGGGGAACGATCTGCTGGAGGAACGTGTCGCCGTATCCGGTGGAACCGCGGTAGTTGGGTTCGAAGACCAGCCATCCGTTGGTAGCGGCGAGCGCGGACCATTGGTACCAATCGGCTTCGAAGTGGTTGCCGTCGGCGTCCGCGGGACCGCCGTGAATGAAGGTGAACGTGGGCAGATGTTTCTGCTCGAATTTGCCGGGAGGATAGATCAACATTCCTTCGACGGTGGTGCCGTCGTGGGCCTTCCAGCGATAGGGCTTGCCTTGAGGAAGATCGCTTTGTGCGAGTTGCTGGTTAAAGGCGGTGATGGGATGCGCCTGGTCTAGTTTGTCGGGGCCGTCGGCTAAATAGACTTCGGCGGGCTTTTGCAGCGAGGAATATATAAAAGCAATCCGGGAAGAGTGTTCAGCGGTCGAGAGAATTTCGTAAGTGCCGTCCCACCCTTTCAATTTGCGCAGAGATTGGCCCGGTTGCGCGACGGAGTACATGGAAACTTCGGTTCCGATCCGCGCGGAGGCGAGTACATTGTTAGTTGCAACGGCGTAGCGCTCGACAGGGCCGATGAAGTCTTTGCTCCACTGCTCGATTGTTCCGCTTTCGCTGTCAACCCAATAGAGATGCGGCTGGAGATCGCGATAGGGACCGGCAACGTCTCCGACTTCGACGCCGAAGAAGATATGGCGGTTGTCATTGGCCCAGTGAATTTTGTCTTCCGCTGCCTGATTGTGTGTGAGCTGTCGCGGAGTCTGACTGGGAGAAGTGTTGGTTAGATCGATCGCGTAGATTTCAATGTCTGCGAACTTCTCTTGCCGTTGATTGATGGCATTCGTCAGGAAGGCCAGCTTGCGGCCGTCGGGCGAAGTGACGAGGTCGTCGATCCGCAAGGGAGAGGTAGCTATTGCGCGGGCGCCGGGAGTGAGGCCGGAATCTTTTTCGGCATCGGTCTCTTCCTTCGCAGGCGCAGCGACGTGGCGAGCAAGAGCTGCGGCTACATCGAGAGAAAAGATGGTGTCGCTGCGCTCGGCAGTACGGTATTGCACGACATCTTTCCACTCTTTTTTGTAATCGTCTTTCTGCGTTTTGGTCCAAGGGTTGCGAGTGGCGAAGTACAGAGTGCGCGAGTCCGCCGACCAGGAAAATGTGTGAACTTCTTCCTGGCCTTGAGTTACCGGAATGGCCTCACCCCCCATCGGAGAGATCAGGTAAATCTGGCTGACGTCGCCTTTATCGCCTTTGTCGTCCTTCTTGGCATCGCCGGAGTCGGAGTCTTTTTCGGACGATGGCTTTCGCTCGGAGCGGAAGGCGATCCAGCGGCCATCGGGCGACCATTTGGGATCGACATCGTGTCCCGATTGTGTCAGTTGGATCAGCGATCCGGGCGTCGATCCGGATTTGGCATCGCCGCGATAGAGCCAAAGATCGGTGCGGAAGATCTGCTGATCCCAGTCGGCGCGTTCGGTTTCAATCACAACGGAGCTGCCATCTGGCGAGATCGCCACGGCAGAGTAGCTGACTGAGTTGAAGAACTCCTCGAGCGTAAGTTTGGGCTTGCCGTCGGCGAAGGCCAACGACGTGGAACTGAGGATTAGAGCTAACAAGAGAAAATCTGAAGGTTTCATAAGGGCCCTTGGCGGGAAGTAGGGTTATACAACGATGAGTTCGCATGCGCAAGTTTTGAGCTGAGTAAACTCGACCGCGAGACACATTTTCTACTGCACAGGCTCGGCGCTCTTTAAGGCCTCGTCGAGAGGCAGGCTGGGATGCGAAGCGCCGTGAACAATTCGCCATCCATCGTCATAGCAGCGAAAACTTGCGGTGGAGCGGTAGTGAACGTCGGGAGAGTAGAGAACGGCGCCAACCTCATTCAGCGGAATCCAGTGCCACGTGAATTCGACATCGGCAGCACGGCCCAGTTTGCTGATGCCGGTGACGGCAACCAGTTCACGTCTTGCGGCCGGGATGCTGAAATCCTGCTTGCTGGCATCATCGGGCGGGAGAAGCGCTCGAAATGTATCTACGCCCGAGGGGGTGAGAGTGAGGTCCCAGCAAGGTGGCGGAGTTATATCTGGAGCGCAGCGGGCTTGCGCAGCGGAAATCCAGCCGCGATGCTGCAGCACCAGGTTTTCAGGGGAGAGATATTCTTGATTGGAAACGATGCCAGTTCGCAGTTCAAAATGCTGCGGAGCCCGAAATGTGCTGGAGGCTGCGATCAAATCTCTGGCAAGACGGCGGGTGAGAAAGTCGCGGGGCGAGCAAGCGGGGAGTAGGAGCAGGCTTACAGTGCACAGAACGGAGATGGAAAGTTTTCGCATCAGTGAGGAATCAGGTTAGTGAATCTGGAATTGTAACCTTTTTCCCGTCTATCCAGGCCGATCTCCGTTCGTTATCGCCGGTACTCGACAATTTATGACGCCTTTCTTGTGGTCGGACGGGTTCAGTAGCGAGAAGGCATCTCACCATGAAGTGGAAGAGCCACCTGCCGCCTCCCTCGGAGGCTAAAGCCGACATGAAACAAGCTGGCTATCGCAGCGCTGAAGCGCTGCTCCACCCAAATCGCGAAGGTCCGCTTTCCCGAAGGCCGTAAAGGTATGCCTCTATCAAATACCGTTAATTGGTATCTCGCGGAACTCTCAGATTTCTCGGATTGTATACAACAGTGATCTTTTGTGCGGCAGGAAAGGACGGGAGGCAATCTGACCTTGGAAGGCGCTTGACCAGCGGCCTGGAATTTTGGTTGCGCAATGAGGGCAACTGCCATCTGGCGTGAGCCGGTAATCCTTGATCAGGTAACCGTAGCGCTCTATCAACGTTTCGCCGCACTGCGGGCAGCGCGTATCCTCCCAGCGGCCAACCATGCCGGGAAGATTTCCGGCATAGATGTAGCGAAGGCCAGACTGGCAGCCGATTTCGACGGCACGCAGGAGATCTTCAGAGCGGGTGTCTCGCGCGACATCGTTTTGCATTTTGTAATCGCCATGAAAGGCAGTGATGTGCCAGGGAATGTCTGGAGAAATCCCAGCCAAAAATTCGGTGAGGCGCCGCAACTCGTCATCGGAGTCATTGAAGCCCGGGATGAGAAGGGTGACGATCTCGAGCCAGAGTCCCATGTCGTGGATGCGACGAATGCTATCGAGGATGGGGCCGATACGGCCGCCTAGCTCGTGGTAGTGACGATCGTCAAAGCTCTTCAAATCGACTTTGTACAGATCGAGCCAGGGACGCAAATACTCGAGAACCTGAGGAGTGCCGTTGCCGTTGGAAACGAAGCCGGTGAGTAATCCGGCAGCTTTGGCTTCTTTAAAGACCGCTACCGCCCATTCACTCGTGATCAGAGGCTCGTTATAAGTGCTGACAAGGATTTTCGCACCCTGGGCGATCGCGTCGCGCACCAAAAGCTCGGTAGAAGCGTACTGCGGAGGCGAGACGGCGCCTGGATCGCGCAAAGCTTGCGAGGTTACCCAGTTCTGACAATACGCACAGTGAAGGTCACAGCCCATCATGCCGAAGCTGTAGGCAAGCGCTCCGGGATGCGCATGAAAAAAAGGTTTTTTCTCGACCGGATCGGATTGGGTTCCGGCTGTGTATCCCCACGGGACATAAAGCGTGCCGCCGCGATTGTAGCGGACCTTGCAGACCCCCGGCTGGCCTTCAGGGATGGGACAGCAATGTCCGCAAGCGAAGCAACGCACGCGGTTTTTGTCGAGCTTCTCATAGAGACCGGGATTGGCTTCGCAAACGTGCTCGTCGAGAATACTGCGCAGCGTGGACAAGGACGGCCTCTGATCTATTCTAACGCTGCGGGGGACTTCCGGACCTCGGGCCTACGAATGCAGGAGCCGGGGAATGTAGCGATGCGCGTGCGTATTCGTAGAAATGTCTGGCGTGGGCCGCGGATGCCGCGGCAAGGTAGGGATCCTTCGACTGCGTTGCCATCCGCTGATCGCGGACGGCAACTTCGCTCAGGATGACAAAACCAATTTAGACGGAGTGATTATCGACCGGGTTTCGGCTTCCCGGCCGATTCGTGCTGTTGGTACCACATCTCAGCCTGCTGTTCGATGGCTGCGGCCTGGGCACGGGTCATGCCATTCGCGAGGAGCTTAGCGAGATCTTTGCTGCCTTCCTGGCCACCAGCGCGCGCAAGCACCGCCCAGAAGTAGGCTTTGTTCGTGTCTTTGGGAACTCCACGGCCGCCCCACAACATTAGTCCCAACTTGTACTGGGCCGGTACGCTTCCGTGCTCGGCGGCGTTCGTGAACCAGCGAACGGCTTCGGTCTCATCCTGCTTGATAGCTTGTTTGTCGTCACCCTGAGCATAGAGCAGACCCATCGCATTTTCCGCGGCTGGGTTCCCTTGCTGCGCGAGCTCGCGAAGCTGGACGAGATTGGAGGAATCGACTGACGACTTCTGTAAAGCGGATTGGGCAGATCGCGCGGTCGGCGGCGACGAAGCCAGAACCGTCGATTCTCCGTTGCGCTCGCGGGCCTGTACTTTGGCCTGAATCCACGGCTGAATCCACGGAGCGCTGATGAAGCCGACCGCGAGCGCCAGGGTGGCGGCCGTCAACAGGAGGAGATAAAGATGAGTGCGCGGGAGACGGACGCCGCTGACCGAGTCTGGATCGGCGGGGGCTTCGTTATTGTTTATAGCTCCTCGATAATGAGCAAACAGAACACTATCCGGAGCGGGCGAAAATGGTGTAGCGGAGGGTGGCGGCGAAACGGAAGGATCGTCTGGCGGTGCGGCGCGCTTCACGGCGGCGCAGATCGTCTCGGCTAGACGCTGAAGAATAGCGGAATCGTTATCGTCGAATGCATTGGGTCTTTCGGAAAAGACTTCGAGCAGGCCGATTACCTTGTCTTGCTGGTTCGCGCGTATCGGAGAAGCCAGCATGGAGCGAATGCCGAGAGCGCGACAAGTTTCCGGGTCGACCCGTTCATCATTATCAGTGTCATCGCAGCGCAATGTTTTCCCCGCGCGAACGCAATCGCCGGAGAAACCTGAGCCTATGCGCAGGGCTGCGCCCACGGGAGGCGCACTCGGGCCCGAACTGGCCCGGCAGATCATAGCCGTAGCATCGTTTCCCGCAAGAGCAATGGCCGCGCCAGACGCATCAAGCAGAGATTGGGCGCGGGAAACAATGAAGGAAAGAACTGTTTCGAGGTCCGCCCCAAGAGACTCAGCTTCTCTCTGCACCGCAGAGGTGGCGCCGAGTGTATCGGTATAATCCGGCCGCGACTCGGAGATCGGAACCGTTGTGGACGGGAACCTACCGCTCGATGCGGCATTGGCGGCCCCGGCCATCGCATTGAGGAAGAGCCACTCGCGCAAGCGGCGCTGGTCGGAATCCGGCAGGGCTGGAAATCCCAGACCAACTTTGCCATCCGGCTCTGACCAAATTACTCGCGCGGTTACGGAAATCTGCCCACGGGCCTCGGCCAGATCCAGACACAAATCCACACGCTGGTCGATTTTCAGCGGCAATGGGCATTGCACTGCCACGCCCCCCTCGCTGATATCGACGACTTCGTAGAGATCGAGCATCTCGCTCTGAGAGGCTCCTGTGAAGGTGGCATACGCTGGCGCATGCACTTTCTGACGAACCCTACGACGGCGGTTGGCGGTTACGGGTCGAGGCGATTGGATAATGGCAGACATTTTGGAAGGCCCGGGTGCAAGTGTAGCAAGTCTAGCTCTACATATTAACCCGACTTTGGATAAAAGTAAGCAATTTAAGAGCGATAAGGGCATCCCCGAACGCCCATACAACCTGTCAGATGCAGGTCCAGTCTAACCAAGTACTAATTTAGCGGGGGCGTGCGGGAGTGTGTAGATGTCGAAGGCACAGATGGGTTTCATCCGGTGCGGGCTTCTGATGGCAGCCGTGATCCTGGCTACGGCCTTCCCCGCGAGGGCAGCGCTTGGAGGAGACGCCTCCACGATCCAAGCCGATCAAGTTCACATGCAAGGCAGCCGGCGAGCCATCGCCGCGGAATCTTATACCGTGCATGAAATACAGGGGGCCAGCGGCACGGTTGTGAGAGAGTACTTTTCTTCACCGGGAATCGTTTTTGCGGTGTCCTGGCATGGACCTTGGCAACCCGACATGCGGCAAATTCTGGGCAGCTACTTTGAGCCGTACGCTCAAGCGGTGCAGTCCCAGCGCAACATTACGTCGCGATTGGGACGCAGGCCGGTCGTGATCAATCAGCCCGGATTAATAGTGCAAAGTGGCGGACATCCCCGTTCGTTTGTCGGCAAGGCCTATATTCCCGACATGTTGCCAGCGAACGTGCGCGCCGAGGACATCCAATGAAAAATCTCAGGAAGTTTCTAATCTTTGGAGCGTGCTCGGCATTGTCCTGCTCACTCGCGTGTGGGGGCGGAAGCAGCCATAGCAGTAGCAGCAGTACTAGCACCTCCTCAACCCAAACCATCGCGGCGGCCGGGCCCAACGTTGCTTCAATTTCGGTGAATACTGGGCCAGCCATCAGCGCCGGCTTTTCCTACGCGAACGGTGCGTTCGCCAGCGCTACGGTTTGTGTGCCGGGAACATCTACCTGTCAGACGATTGGTGGCTTGTTGGTGGATACCGGCTCTTTCGGTTTGAGAGTTCTCTCGTCGGTATTGACGGTTGCGTTACCGCAGCAGAAATCGGCCAGCGGCAGTCCGGTTGCCGAATGCCTGCAATTCTTGGACTCTTATACGTGGGGGCCAGTGCAAACGGCCGATATCCAGATTGCCAGCGAGAAGGCTAGTTCTGTGCCAATTCAAGTGCTCAGCGATACCGATTTCACGGTTCCCAGCAGCTGCACCAATGGATTGCCGTCGGCGGATACGCTCGCTAGCCTAGGAGCGAACGGAATTCTCGGAGTTGGTCTTTTCGCGCAGGACTGCGGCTCTACCTGCCCTGCGACCGCAAACATGTATTACGAGTGCGCCTCCGGATCCAGTTGCCAGGCGATAAGTCAGGGCGCGTCGCAGCAAGTGCAGAATCCGGTTGCCCTATTTGCCACGGACAATAACGGAGTAATTATTGAATTGCCGGCCGCTTCCGGAGCAGAGGCAAGCATCAGCGGCTCACTGGTATTCGGCATTGGAACGCAGTCGAATAATGCGCTGGGCGGAGCCACGGTCTACACTGCAGACGCCGCAACTGGGAACTTCACCGCCAGTTTCAATGGCCAAACCTTCTCCGATAACAGCTTCATCGACAGCGGCTCGAATGGTTACTTTTTCCCGGATAGCAGCATAACCCAGTGTGCCAGCAACAGCGGAGCGAGCGGATTTTATTGTCCCTCCAGCACAAACAATCTCTCCGCGACAATTCAAGGGACCAACAACGCGAGCGCCAGTGTTGATTTCAGCATCGCAAACGCGGTGAGCCTGTTTTCCAACTCGGGCGATGCGGTATTCGACGACCTGGGCGGCCCGGCGCCAAATTACTTTGACTGGGGTCTTCCTTTCTTCTATGGCCACAATGTATACACTGCGATCGAAGGGAAGGGTGCTCCCGGCGGCACCGCGCCTTACTGGGCTTACTAGATTTATTTCTTTTCCCGAGCACGACCAAGGGGGGAAATTAACCAGCCATGCGAGAAACGCGGGCGCAATGGATGCTCGAGATTCGGGAGATCGCGGCGACCATCATACTGGAAAGTAGTTGCATGGTGGCCACATCTTTCTCGTCAAATGCGCTGGGAGACGACGACAGCACTTCGAAGACGCCAAGAGTGCGACGGTAGTAGCGCAAAGGAGACACGAGGATCGAGCGCACGCCCAATCGGCGGCAGCTGGCGAGATCCACGCGTGGGTTGCGCTCGGCGTCGTTGCAGAGCATGACTTCCCCGGTGCGCACGGCTTCGGCTGAGATGCCGGCATCGGTCTGCAAGCGGATACCGAGATCTGGGGCAGTACGTCCAGCGCGGGCGCGACACACGATCTCATTGCCGGCGCGAAGGGCGATGGCGGCGCCGGTCGCGCCGGTGAGGTGCTGGGCTCGCTCCGTGATGGCGCTGATAGCCGGTTCCAAGTCCAACTCTGCGGCGTGGATGTCGACTTCTTCGCCCGGATGTACGGCGCGAAAACCAGAGATAGGGTGGGCGGCATTCGCCACGCGAAGCTGGCTTCGCAGTGCAGTCGAGGGCACCCGAGCATGATAGTCCGCGACATCCAAGACTTGAGGATCAGGCACAGTGCGCAGCAGGTCGCGGACAAGGCTATCGAGTTCAGAATCCGTGATGAGATGAGCTGTCTGCTGCTGGCGCAGCGATCCGCCCAGCACGCGCGATAGGCTGAGCAACGAAGGGTTGCCGCAAGCCAGACAGTACGGTCTGTTGTTGGTGCTGATCAGCTCGCACTGTATGCAGAATGTCGCGGTGTGAAGAGGAACGAAATTTACATCCTTGAACTGGGTGCCATAAATTGTCTTGCGAAACATAAATGCTTGCCCTCAATGAAAGGAGAAGATCACGGTAAATAGGGAGAACAGAGTTGGACAGTGTCCGCGATGGTTCCAACTTGTGGAAAACTCTGGACTTGATGAAGTGTGCAAAAGCTTGCGGTCGCGCTTCGTTGTGAATGCCCGCTCGGCGGGCGTTTTCCGAAGATTTCTTAACGGCTATTGATCTCGGGACTGTGGCAGGGTAAAATAATCGAACGCTTAAGACATAAAGTCTTCAGCTTATGGAGTGGACAACAATGCAATGGACAGCACCTGCTTTTGAAGAAGTTTGCCTGAATTGTGAAATTAACTCTTACGTAAGCGCAAAGCTGTAACCGTCGGCCCTCCCTGTCGCTTTGTCCTTCCCCCTGGACACGCACCCGCGCGAGTTTTAGGGGCGTCTGTGGTGCCATGCGGTCTGAGCATCGTTGAAGTTTGTTGAAGAGATTGTAAGGGCAATTCTCTATCCTGCCTGAGCTGCGATAAATTCCTGATTATCCTGAGGTAGCTGCGGGATCACCTGCACGCCGTGTTGAAGGACGACCCTATCCAGCGCATTGGCAAGGGCAACTGGAAAACCCGACGTCAGAAGATTGATATCAACCTGTAAGTCCCGCTGCGAATACACGCGGTGCACCAACAGCGAGCCGCGGTGGCGACTGGACGAACTCACCAGATCGAGCGTCAGCGTCCAAAACGCCAGCCCTTCCAGAGATCTGGATCTCCCCGACTTGCCCCAGTGAAGAAAAACCTCGCCGCGCCGCAACTGCGCGCCAGTTTCAATTGCTTCCGCGGAATAGCACTCACCCGGAAAAAGATTGAATCTGACATCGAATGCATCGAAGTCGTTGGAGCTGAAAGCCGCTTCCAGAACGTACCGGATCTGGTCATAATCGCGAGCCACTTTGAGTTCCTCGGTGGCTCGGCGGATGGCAAGGTTGTTGATGAAAATCTGAGGTTGCTCGAGCGTGCGCTGCGCGACGCGCCCCAGTTCTCCGAGTTCGAGGTAGCCAAGGCGCTGGACGCCAATCCAGATGCCGATTCCAAGCACCGCGAGAACCAAACCCAGAGAGCTGCCGGTGGGCCAAAGCAGAAACAGACTCAGCATGGCGAACACAGCCGAGACCCCGTAAAGCACAATGACCACCTGGCGATGACTAAGCCCGTGCTGCAAGAGCTTGTGATGAATGTGTTCGCGGTCGGCGGTAAACACGGGACGTCCGCTGATCAGGCGGCGGAGAATGGAGAGTGCCGTCTCCAGAATCGGCAAGCCGAAAGAAACAACGGGAATCGCAACTGCGACAATGGTCGGAGCTTTTTGCGCTCCCTCTAAAGCAAGGGCGCTGAGTAAGAAGCCGATGAAAAGACTACCCGAATCTCCCAGAAAAATTGTGGCTGGATTGAAGTTGTAGCGTAGAAAACCAAGGATCGCCCCGGCCAAAGCGATGGTCATTATCGTGACCAGAGAATATCCGTTCAAAAGTGCCACCACAAAAGCGACGAGCGTAGAGAACAATGCGGATCCAGCGGCCAGGCCATCGAGTCCGTCGATGAGGTTGAAAGCATTTGTAATCGCCAGTACCCACAAGATTGTCAGGGGCAGTCCGACAAACCAGGGCAGTTCATGATTGCCAAACAACACTGGGATGTTCACAATGCGAAGGCCGCCTATAAACAACATCGTGGCGGCTATTGCCTGCACCGCGAACTTTAAGTAGTGGCTTGCACTGTAGAGATCGTCATACACGCCCAAGAGGAAAACCAGGGAAGCTGGCCCCAGTATAGTGAGCAGGGTTTTCAGCGAGAACGACAAGGATGCATGAGGAATTTCAGCGGCAACGGCTGCAGCCACCACCATGCTGACTGAGAAGGAAATGAAAATAGCCACTCCACCTAAACGGGGGAGTGGAGTCGCGTGCAAGTGCCTCTCCTGCGAAGGAGCAGCCACCCATCCATGCCGCGATGCAAAATCCCGCACGTAGCGAGTGAGGACAAATGAAAACAGCAGCGATAAGAAGAAAATTCCGAAAAAAGCGACTGTCAACGATCCCCCCAAACCCATGGGTAACAAATCATGATCACGACTCGGAGCATCGACACGGACCTTCCGACACTAAATATTGCAGCAGCACGGAGCTGAATGGGAGTGAGTTAGTGGATTCCTCTGCGGCTTTTGAAAACTGCTGCGACCTTGGCATCTCAGGCTGAAATTCACTTTCCGAGGGCATGAATACCGCAGAACCGCACGAACCAAGAAGACTAAGACGTCAAAGGCAATTCAGACTTGGATCGCGAGATTCCTATGCTAGACTTCAGCGGAGACTACCCTAGAGGCTTGTAATGGAGTTTGGCAAATCTCGTTTTGCCCGCAGCAGCAGCCTGTTTGCGCTATCTCTGGTTTTGGTTTGTAGTTCGGTCATCGCGACTCAGGCACAGAGCGTACCGGCATCCTCGCCTTCCGAAAATGCGCAATCACTTCCTGCGGCGCAACCACTTTCTCAGGCTGCGGCATCAGCCTCGCACAATAATGCACAGACTCCACAGTCTGGCGTCACTGGCATTTCGCCGCAGCTAAAGCTGGATAGCGGCGATCTGATCGAAGTAAGCGTTTATAACGTGCCCGAGTTGTCCACGAAGGCGAGAGTGGGCAATTCCGGAAAGATTTACCTTCCCCTGATCGACTACGTGCACGTCGGAAGCCTCACCGTGGAAGAGGCGCAGTCCCTGATCCAGAAGCGGCTCGAAGACGGCGGCTTCGTGCGCAACGCTCACGTCACGATCTTTCTCGACGAATCTGCCTCGCAAGGGGTGACGATCCTTGGCGAAGTTGCCAAGCCCGGCATCTATCCAGCCCAGGGGGAGCGCAAGTTGTACGATCTGATCTCTGCGGCAGGAGGATTTACAGCTTCGGCGGGACGAAAAGTAAGCATCATCCGGCAGCACAGTCAGTCGGACACGATCACGATAAATTTGCCGAGAAATCTGGCCGACGACTTGCAAAATAATATTGAGATCCTTCCGGGCGACACCATCACGGTGCCGCGGGCGCCAATTATCTACGTGGTGGGCGATGTGGGGCGTCCCACGGGCTTGCTGGTGGACAACGGCAGCTTGACTGTGCTGCAGGCGCTCGCGCTCGCGGGCGGAACCAATCACACGGCGAAGATGGGCGCGACGCGGATCATTCGCAAGGGTCCTACGGGAATGATTGAAACGAAAGTTCCACTGAAGAAAATGCTGGAAGCGAAAGCTCCCGACATAAACTTGCAGGCAGATGACATCTTGTTCGTGCCACTCAGCGGCGCTCGAGTCGCGGCGGCGCAAGGACTACAAGCGGCAATAGCCACGGCAACCGGACTCGCGGTGATTGCCGCGCACCCCTGAATCGTGCGCGGCAGCACTACGCAGCAACTTCGGTTGTATACGACTCTGGCAATTGCAACAATTTTTCGAGCGTGCGAATATATTTCTCGGCGGTCTGACTACGCGAGAACTTTCGCACGACGTATTCCCTGCCGTTCTTTCCCAGTTCACGAGCGATATCCCGATTCGCCGCGAGGTGGCGGACGGCCTTCGCAAGAGCCTCAGCGTTCTCCGGTTCGATCGTGATGCCGCCTTTACTTTCCTCCAGAATCGCGCGCGCCTGGCCATCCACGCCCAGAATGACTGGACGTGCGCATGACATAAATTCCAGCATCTTGGACGGAATCACTGTTTTGAACACATCGGCTTTCTTCAGCAGAACCAGACAAACGTCCGACGCACAGATGAAGCCGGGAATTTTCTCGCGAGGCTGCTGATCCACAAATCGCAGGTTACCTAGACTATGCTCGCGGGTCATGGCCATCATGCGTTCCTTCTCAGCGCCCTCCCCTAGCATCAAGAAAACAATCTCGGGATTCGTCTCTCGCAGGTGCGCGGCAGCTTGAATGATCGTTTCGAGCCCGTGCGCCATCCCCATGGTCCCCACGTAGGAAACAACAAACTTTTCCTCGGCACCCAACGCTCTTCGCAGACTAATTGCCACTCCCGGAGCAAACAGATCAGTCTCCACGCCATTCTCGATCACTGAAATCTTTTCGCGAGGAGCGCCCCAGTGTTTCGCCAGGTAGTCTTCAAACGCCGGCGTGACCACGACGATATGATCTGAATGGCGGTACAAGAACCCGGCAATTCTCGCTAACGCCCGATACAACGGCGAACCACTTTCACCCATGCCTACAGCCGCCAGCGACTCCGGCCATAGATCGCGCACCTCGAATACAAAGGGCACGCGCTTGCACCGCGCCAGAAACCAACCGGAGAGCCCGACCAGCAATTGTGGCGAGGTCGCAATAACGACGTCGGGACGAGACAGAAAAAAACCAGTCAAGGCTGACGATGCGCAGAACGAAGTGTAGTTCAACATTCGCTCATGTGCTTTACGGTTAGGAAAAGGAAGCAGCCAGGTGCGAATCACTTCTACGCCGTCGATCTTCACGCGAGCAACCAGTTTCCGAAAGCTGTCGCGATATTCGGGCGGCACAACGCCCGTGGGATGATTGGGGAAACCAGTCAGTACCGTCGCTTCATGCCCCGCGCGCGCCCAGTGCGCCGACAACTCGGAAGCTCGGGCCGCGGGCGCACCCATCTCGGGTGGAAAATATTGCGAGATGTATAGGATCTTCATTCTGTGATCTTCGTGCGATCCAATAATTATGAAATCCTGATCCTCAAGAAGCCCGATCGAAGCCGCTGGCAACTTGAAGGCGTTCGTTGCGGGGAAGCTGTTTCACGGCGACGGGTTGGCCCAGGCACCGCGACTCCTCCAGCGCAAACGTCGTCATCATCGAACTCACAACTTCGTGGAAAGGGATCGGCGACTGGGTGCCCTCTTGAATCGCACTGATAAAAGCTTTCCATTCACCACGGTGCCCCTTATCCTGCATAAGCGAGCGAATGATGCGCTTCTTTTCGCCTCGAACCAGTTCTAGCCGCCGGAAATCTTCCAGCATGGCCACGCTGCCGCCGCCGAAAACTTCAATTCGTTCTTTTGAAAATGACTTGTGTCCGTTCGCAAGGTAACTGATGGTACCGTGCGATCCATCGGCAAAGCGTAACGAAGCCACGACATTGTCATTGCTGTACTGACTCGGATTTGGCAGACTCCGCGTCTCAACTTCAACCGGCGGTGAGCCCGTCAAGAAACACAGAAAATCCACGAAGTGGCACACCTCACCGAGGATGCGCCCTCCACCCTGCTGCGGGTCGTTCAACCAGTGATCGGGAGGAAGGTATCCTGCATTCACGCGATAATGAATTGCCAGTGGCTCACGCACCTCCCGAAGAAAACTTTTCATGCGAATTGCCAGCGGAGCAAAACGACGATTGAAACCAACCATCAGGAGCTGAGTATCGTGATCGCCCTGTGCGGCAGTAATTCTTGCGAGCTCCGCTTCGTTGAGGCAGAGCGGTTTCTCGCAGAAAACATGCCGGCCCGAGTTGAGCGCTGCCATCACTTGGACTGCATGCAGATGGTGACGCGTGGCAATAACAACCGTATTGACCGCGGGATTACTAAAAACCTCCCGTTCATCTGTAGTACGGGAACGAAATCCAAACTTCTCAGCGACATGCCGGGCGTGCGAACCGGTCGCCGCGCCAGCTACGACAAGTTCCACACCGCCCACCCGTTCGATGGCGGGCAACAGCGTGCTTGTCGCGAAACTTCCGGCTCCGAGAAGACCGATCTTAACTGAAGCGCGACTTGCGATTGGCCGATCAGGAGCATTCACATTTACAAAACGAAAATCCTCGGCAAGATTGGGGTACGCAATCAACACTCCAAGAAATACCTCATTAGTTTTTCCTTTGATCAGCTCATAGGCGGAGTGCGCCTGCCCGATCGGGTAGCGGTGAGTGATCAACGAATGCAAATCGAGCTTTCGATCCGCGAGCAGCCGCAAAAAAGCTTCCATGTTCCGATTTTCCGTCCAACGCACGTAACCGATGGGATAGTCGATTCCCTTCTCCTCGTACGATGCGTCATAGCGGCCGGGCCCGTAGGAGCGGGAGATGCGGAAGTCGAGTTCCTTCTCGTAAAAACATCTCCGCGGGATATCCATGGC
Source organism: Candidatus Sulfotelmatobacter sp. (assembly GCA_036844925.1). Classification (GTDB taxonomy): domain Bacteria; phylum Acidobacteriota; class Terriglobia; order Terriglobales; family Acidobacteriaceae; genus Sulfotelmatobacter. Next base: position 118,532 of record DAIUEW010000002.1, on the reverse strand, counting down.
TACAGCCCCCACCGCAACAACGACGGCCCGATTCCGCGCCACCGCCCCGGCCAAATTCACGGGATCGTTACTGGCGGTTTGTGCGGCAATGAGGACCGCATCCGCACCATGACGACCGGAATACTGCTGGCATAAATCTTGGAAACCGGAAAATGATGTGCTTACCGCGTCCGCTCCGAGGCGCAACGCCAGATCCGCGCGCTCGGCGGAGACGTCCATCCCCAATACACAGCAGCCGGCGGCCTTAAGGATCTGCACTATCAATTGGCCCAGCAGACCCAATCCGATCACGGCCACACGATCGCACAGCCTGGCGTCGGCCGTTCGCACCCCATGCAGTGCCACCGCTCCTACCGTCGTAAAAGCAGCTTCGTCAAAACTTACGGTGTCAGAAGGAATCCGCGCAACCAGCAGCCGCGGGATGCATCCAAACTCCGCGTGCACGGCGTGTCCCAAACCAGCGCAAGCAACGCGATCTCCGGGGCTGATATCGGTAATGCCATCGCCCACCGCAACCACAGTTCCGGCGCTGCTGTACCCCAACTCGCCAGGTTGATCGAGACGGCTGCGAATTGTCGAAGCCGCCGCCAGCAATCCGTCACGGCTGATTTTTCCCAGAACCTCGCGGACGAGATCCGGCCTCATTCTGGCTTTCTGAAGCAAGTTCTTGCTGGCGAACTCTGAAGACGCTCGCTCCGTGCCCGACGAAACCAGCGATGCCGCGGTACGAACCAGAACGCATCCCGCCAGCAATTTCGGGGCGGGAACCTCAGCCACGGTAACTTCTCCACTGCGGGAATCTTGGAAAACTTGCTTCATGCTCTGGGCCCGGTGACTAACGATTGCGTTTCCGCCATATGCATTGGCATCGGTGAAAGACTTACTCGATGAATCTCGGGTCCACCCTGAGAATCCAGGTGCCCAGTCCTACAAACCACTAACTCGTCATTTACTTTGTCGGCGTTGTGCCGTTCGTTCGTGAGAAGGACGGTAACGAATCGAACCGGCAGCGGTGATCGCGTCTGGTAGAGCAGAGAAATGGCTGGCTGAAGCTCACCGTACGTGGGCGCTTCCCAACCGAACCTTTGCGCATCCTCATCCGCCATCCAGGCCACGCTATTCCCAGTCAGAAGCCGCTTCCCGCCTCGTATGACCATCGCACTTGCCCTGCAACTCGAAAACATATTCCAGCGAATCGGCGACGGCTTGGCCACAAACACAATTTGAAAAGGAGAGTCAGAAATCACGTAAGGCAAGTCCGGGGCCAGCCAATGCAACCGCACGTCATGGTCGCCGCTTCCCTCTATGTCATCCACGATGACCCAACCGGCGCCGCGCAGCCATTGAACGGCGCGCAGATGCTTCACACCAAGATCGCTGTAGCCGTCGTGCTCTCCTTCAAAGCGGTCGGGAGCTTCACCGTGAGGCGAAGAAGATAACTGTCCCGAAGCTTGCGCCCAGCCCACCCAGAGAAATCGGCCGACTCGCCGCATCTGGTCGCGATGATCCACCGTGACAGTGTTATGAATGGAGGTTCCTGCGAGGCCATTGTTCCACGGCGGCCGGCCGTTGTAGAGATAGGTTCCAGCATCACGAGCCAAGTTGATGCCGTGCCACCATAAATCCACATGCAACTGATCGGCCTGAAAAGGCCTGCGAGTGTAGTTCCCCGCTCGGATCAGTCCCCAGGAAGTCTCATCGCCCAGACGAAAGTATCCAGTGTTGGCGGACGGAGGCGAAATATTAGCAGCTTTTGGTTCAGACGCTTGCTCGACCCCGAACCATATAGCAGCTTCGTCCCATGGCCCCGGCTTGAGAGCAGGTCGATTCAAAACTGCAGCACCCAACTGTAACAGCGGGCGAAAATCCCTATAGGCTGCGGTCGCGAGCGGAAAAATCAGGCTGCCATCATTGGAACCGTAGTTTGGCGGAATTCCGCTCGCCGGATCTACCCACGCACTCGTGAACTCAAAAGCAGCTTGGGTACGATCACGAATGCATCGGTGGAGCGGCACATCGTAAATCTCGGCAACGCGCAGCGTCCACAAAAGCAGATGCAGGATCATGCGCTGGTAGTTGAAGGAATGCTGATGCGAAACTCCTTCGGGCGTGATCTGGTCCAGAACAGCTTCGTGCAGCAGTTGCGCGCCAAGCTTCTGCCAAACCTCTGCGTCTTTCAATTCTGGATAGAGGGTACCCGCGGTCCACAGTCCAACGGCTTCGCTGATCAAATGATTGCTGCGCTGCGAGCGGGCATAACCGAGCGTCCGCACCGTTCGCCACGCATGCGCGGCGATCATGGAGACAAGCACAGCGACCCGCTGGCTCGTGGTGGAGGACGAATGCACGAATGCGTGCAGTGCGAAGGACCACGCCAATATCCGCAACGAACATTCTTGTCCGCAAATCCATAACGGACCGGCCATTGGCGGGCTTTGGCGGGCCCAGTCTTCGATTGCCTGCCAGAAAGCCTCGGGAAATCGCTGGTCGCCAATGAGAGCATAAGCGCGAATCAACGGGTAGACAAACAAAAATCTAGACGGCTCCAGGATAAATTTCAGATCGCCGTATTTAGGGGAGGCAAACCGCATCTGCGTCCACGATTGGTGTGGTGAAACGCTTTGCCCGGTAACAGGATTGTGAAACCAGCGCGGCGGAAATTCGCAAGCGAATGACAGATGTCCAAAAAATGGGAGGTTGCCTGGGACAATCTGCTCCGCTTCGGCAAGAACAGATTTTTCACCGTCCTGCCCGACAATTCTTTTTATACTCGTCCTCAGTGCCAGTGCATCGGCGAAGAAAAATGGCCGCGTACCATTTTGTCGCGCAGCCCGCATTTTTTCCGCAGACGAATCTGGCGCAATCCGTTTTAGAGTCCAGGCGTCCCAGCCGCACACTGACCGCATTTTTCGCGACATCAAGCCACTGCCACGCTGCAGTTCGTATTCCAAGCGAAGCATGCCGTCGCGCGCACCGAAGGTTCGGCCGACCTGCAAAATAGTCTCGAGCTTACCCATGCATGCGCTCCGCGACGGCCCCAATGCGGCTCTGCGCCAGGCGTTCGGCTGCTCGCGCCCGAAGCCATTCATGCATTACGAAAAATTGGTTGTCTTTGTCTGTATCGTTGTCAGTGTCGTGATCGGCTTGCAGGATTGCAGTGATTGCGCCCCGATCAAGGCTGGCAACCACTTCTCCGATCTTCTCAACGCCGAAAGCGATAAGCCGGTTGCGCAAGTCAGTCAACGAGTCACATCGTGCTGCGTCGGTAAATTCATATCTCTGCAGAATCGGCCCAGTATCAATTCCCGCATCTAGATAATGGATAGTGACGCCGACTGAAACACCTTTCAGCAACGACCATTCCGGACTGCTCATGCCCCTAATTTCCGGGAGCAAGCCTAGATGCACATTGAGGACTCCGAGGCGAGGCACGTCCAACAAGGCCTTCCGCAAAATATTGCCGCCCGTAAAAACGATCAAATCCGGCGACCATTGCCTGACACGCGCAATCGAATCAGGCGCGTTCTGGTTTTTGCCGACCACAACCGGGAAGCCGTAAAAGGCCGCCACCTCCCGCAAGCTACGGAAGATGCCACTTCCATTCTTGAGCAACGGCCGGAGGTAGGAATTGTGCACCATCCCCTGAGCATTGCCGTAATTCGGAATCAACTTCCTCCGTGCGTAGCGCGTCACATCCCTCACGCCCCACTGGGCAAGCTTACGCAACAAAGTTCCGCGCTCAAGAGTGGAAAGGACAAGCGCCCCAACCGGAACATGCCCGCACTCGGCCAAGCGCACTGCCATGGCGCACGCAGTTTCGCTGTACACGCTCGAGCCTAGAACTACGATGCGCATCGCGATGCCTCAAATCCATACGCGTCAAACGCGTGTGTTAAGCGCTGTTCCATAAGGAGAGCATCCGCCAGGAACTTGCATCCCCAACTGATGTAGCGGAGCGGCTGATAGCGTCCCCAAACTGGATAGGAACCGCAAACGCCCCCTCCGATTCCAGGCCGCCCATTCGATGGAATGATTTGCTTCAGCATTTCATTCATCTTGAGCGCGGCATTGAGATAACGCGGGTCGCCGGTAACCTCAAACAGCCGCAACCAGATGCACGACATCTGGGCGTTTCCGGTAAGACAAGCGAAGCTGTGCCCGCGTTTGAAGTCCGGTTCGTATGCGCCAGGCAGAAACTTGCTTGTCTCGAACTTTCGCATTAGCACCCAGGCCGACTTCGCGACTGCCTCGACAGCGTCCTTGCGCCGGCGCAAAAGAGCGCATTCAAGAACTCCCTGAAGCACGTAGGCGATGAAGTGAAGATAGTTGGGATGGCCACTCAGATTGATGCCATCGATCCAACCGCTAGGGCGGAAGTGTGGCAGCACCCAATCCAGATTTCGCTCGGCCGCTTGTCCGTATCGATGTTCCGCCGTATGTTCGGACAACTCGGCGAGTGCCCACGAAACCATGCTGTAGTAAGTGTGAGCAGCCCCCTGATATGCACCCCTGCCGGACCACGAGCCGTCTGCCTGATGCATCTCTACCAGCCAACTACCGGCGGCGATCGCCGCATCTCGAATCTCGCAGCGGTGCGTTTCGCGATCGGCGCGAACCAAACCTTGAAGGATCTGACCTGTGTTGAACACCGACGGCTGCGTTTCGCCGTCTAGTCCACGCGGGAAAGAACCAGTTGACATCTGCAACGAAAGCAGCCATCGAGTGGCCTTTTCCGCCGCAACCACGGCATTGTCGCTCTTAGTTACGCGCGCAACTTCGTAAAGCGTCGGAATGATGTAGCCGGTGACCTCGGGATACGATTTCGAATATCCTGCGAGCAGGCTGTAATAGGCCGCGATACCCCCATCCGAGCGTTGTGCCTCGATAATCCATTGCAGCAATGATTGCAGCACATCTTTGCTGTCCCGCTTCGTCGTTGTGTACGAATAGAGATGGCGTTGCTCCAAGGTTAGGCGAATTTTGTCGGACACGAGTTTCTGGATCACCGGAACCACGCGCTGCGGCCCGCGCAGCAGGCCTGTCACTTCTTTCAGTCCCCTGGCGACTTGATCGGTGACGCCGTTGTGAATGCGGGCATTGTCCCTGGAAGTAGCCAGAATGTCCGTAATCGCGGATGCTGTTATGCCCCGCTTCAATTCGCTTGATAGATTCACGCGGAAGCGGCCTCCGGAAAATGGATGAACTCTTCCGCGGTCTTCTGTGCTCCCGCATCGAGAAAAATTCGCATCCAGTGCTCCAGCGTCAGGAGCTGCCAGATTTGCATCGACCAATCCTCAACTCCTTTGCGGTGTTCGTCGATGAAGCGGCGAACCGCTTCGGGGCGAAACAATCCACGCTTTCTGATGTTTGTATCGGAAAGCACATCGTCCACCATCTCGCGCAAATCGTTCGCCAGCCAGTAGTCGACTGGAGCGGCAAATCCGGCCTTTGGCTGCTTCAACACTTCAGCAGGCAGAACATTCTTCATCGCGCGCCGGAAGATGTGCTTGGTAGTCGGCCGGAAGAATCCTTTGAGTTTTGAATTCGGCGGAATATTCCAAGCCGCAAATTCGGCCAGTTCACGATCGAGAAATGGCACGCGCACCTCAACCGACGATGCCATACTCATCTTGTCGTTATAGTTCAGGTTAAGGCTGGCCATGAAAATCTTAGTGTCGAGATATAGCATCTGGTTCAGGAAGTCGGCACCGCGTACCGCATCGAAGCTCGAATGATGGCGAACGGCGGGATCAGAGGTGCGAAGCTGATCCTGAATCTCTAGCGAATACAAATTCAACTTTTGAGCGGAGTTGAGGTAGGTGCAATTGCGAATGAATTGTTCTTCCGGCTCAAGCGATGCGCTGCGAGCCATCTTCTTCGCCAATCGCACGCGTCCTTTCATCGCTGTGCCGCGACAACCAGGCAAGGCATCCAGGGCGGACTCGATCCCAGCGCGTAGCACGCCAGGTATTTTCTGATATGCCTGGGCCCAGCGGTAGGCGGTATGCTTGCGATATCCGGCAAACAACTCATCTCCGCCGACACCTGACAGCAGCACAGTGGCTTGCTTGCGGGCCTCGCGGCAAACCAGGTAAGCCGTGATAATTGCCGGGTCGGCGACGGGTTCGTCCATATGCCATGCGAGACGCGGCAATAGCTCGGCGACATCCGGTTCGACCACGATTTGCTGGGTCTCGCAGCCAAGTTTCTGCGCCAGCCGTGCCGGCACATTGGGATCATCCAGTGTGGTTTCGCCGACGCGGTAACAGTGGGGGAAGGTAATCGTATACGTTCTCACTGGCTGCTTCGCCGCCCGGCACATCATGGCCACTATGCTCGAAGAATCCAACCCCGCGCTGAGAAATGCTCCGATCGGAACATCGCTCATCATTTGCCTTTCCACTGAAAGCCGAAAGCGCTCGCGAACCTCGTCGGCGAGATCTGCTTCAGAGCGCTCGTAAGGCGCATCGGCGCGGGGAAAGGTCAGGTCCCAGTACTGCCGAATTTTCAGTTCGCCGTTGCGAAACGTTGCGCAGTGTCCAGCGGGAAGCTTGTAAAGCCCGCGAAACATCGTTTCTGGATCTGGCACCCAGAGGAAGGTCAGATACTGATGCAACGATTCCAGATCGACTTCGGCATCGATTCCCGGCACGTGGAAAAGCGCCTTCGCCTCCGACGCGAACGCCAGCTTTCTGCCGCGGTGGACGTAGTAGAAAGGTTTTACTCCAAAATGATCGCGCGCCAGAAACAACTCGGGCCGGTCCGAGCGCAAATCACAAATGGCGAACGCGAACATGCCATTGAGGCGATGCACGCAATCCGCGCCTTCTTGCTCGTAAAGATGAAGCACAACTTCAGTATCGGTGTTCGAACGGAACTGGTGGCCTTTGTTTTGCAACTCACGGCGGAGTTCGGCGAAGTTGTAGATTTCTCCGTTATAAGTGATCCAGACAGTGCCGTCCTCGTTGCACATCGGCATGCGGCCGTCCGCCGAAAGATCGAGGATGGCAAGCCGGCGGCTTCCAAGGCCAATGTAGGAACTATCGGGGAATCTACGATCCCAGAGGCCGGAATCGTCCGGGCCGCGGTGTGACTGGACGTGCGTCATCCGTGTCAGTACTTCACGATCCCCGCAATTTGCCAACCCGCTAATACCGCACATTGCTTCCTCAATTCGGTTCCCTTAATTCACCGATTGCTGTTTTAATTCGTAAATCTTGGCCTTGACGTGAAAAAACTGTATGCCCTGAAAAACGCAGTAAATCATGCCCGGAACACCATCGAGAAATCCCAGGCAGAACACGAATTTATAAACAAAGTAAGCGAGTGATGAACCCGGAAAAGCATAGAACTTTCGCTTGAGCCAGCGGCGGCGCTGCGCCTGCGTTCCGGTCAGTGATGGAACCAACTCGTCACAATTTCCGTTGCCGTTGAGCCAGACCTTCGCTTCCCAATTGGAATATGCGTCGTGCTTGTGGATGTAGTCCGAGAGCGAAGCGACGTTGTGATGAACCAATGGATACTTGAGTTTCGCCGCGCGCCCCTTCACGACTACATGTTCATGAACCTCCATATCTGCCATAGAGTGGTCCTGATCTTTCAACCGGCACTCATAATGGCCCCGGCCTCGACGGAATAAGGAAAGCTTGTAAAAGCTTGCACCACTGTGCCGCAGTTCGCGGCCGAGAAAGTAAATGCGCAGGGAAATATAGTAGCCGTCATAGTGGGGATCCTGAATCGCGAGCGCAATCTCCCGCTTAAGCTCCGGCGTGAGGGACTCATCGGCGTCGAGCAGAAGAACCCAATCGTGCGACAGGGGTAGCGATTCCATGGCCCATTGCCGCTTCTTAGGCCAGCCACCTCGATAGTGAAATTGCGCCACTTGTGCGCCGTGAGAGCGCGCAATTTCGACTGTCGCGTCAGTGCTCTGAGAATCTACGACATATACTTCCCCAACATCGCCCAGGGATGCGAGGCAGCGCGGCAGATTGCGCGCCTCGTTCCGCGCCGCGACGATCACGCTTACCGGAAGAGACGCGGCCATGCGCGTTTGTGGCACTACTTCTAATTCGGCTAGGTTTTGCATCGAGAGCGGAAGCGAACTCTCAACATGTTATCCCGACTCGCTGTGTGTTATTAGTTACTGATCCACTACCCTCGCAGTCGATTGCGAGATGCCGACTCAAGCCAAGCGGTTGATGTTCGGTGGGAATTTCTAATGGTCCACAGCCATCAGCAAGCTAGCGAATGCTGCTCGCACCAGCATTGCAAAACGTACAATGACCACGGACGCGACCAGGAAGTGCGGCCTTGTTGAAAGTCCTGCCACACTTTGCGAACGGCCGATCCGCTAATCAACGAACCCACGACTCCGTCGCCGATTTTGCGAAACGATTCCTCCAGCACTGGACGCAACGCATCTCGCAGCCAATGCTCGAATGGCAACGTGAATCCTCGCTTGGGACGATGGACGATCTCATCCGGAAGTTGGCCGCCAAGCGCCCGAACCAGTAGAGGCTTCGGCGTGCGTGCATCGACCTTCCGCGATCCTGGCACAGCAAAAAGAGCTCTCGCCAGTTGATGGTCGATGAACGGCACGCGCACTTCCAGGCCGTGCGCCATGCTCATGAAATCAGAATCCCGCAGCAAGGTGTTGAGCATGTAACAGCGCGCTTCCAGATAGGAAATGCGGTTGACTGGATCCAATCTCATGGCGCGGCCATAGCTTTCATTTAAGGGCTCCTCAGCACGCTGAAATGCGTTGGAGTCGGGCTTCATTTCAGGCAGCAACTCTCGAAGTTGTCCCGGCGTGAATAGCATTCGCGAAACAAAATATGGATGAATGATTCCGCCGCCGTTACGGCCGAGAGCGGCCAGTTTGCGATTCTGGTCGCTGGAGGGGGCAACCGCCGCCAACATACTTACCAGTGGACTGCGTATTGCCTCAGGAATGCGCCTTGAGATATTGGAAAACTGTTCCATCCGCGGCACGGTGCTGAAACTGGAGTAGCCGCCAAACATTTCATCGCCACCCAAACCGGAAAGCGCAACCTTCACGCCCGCTGCCCGGGTTTTTTGCGCGACGAAATATGTGTTGATTCCGTCAATCGTGGGCATGTCCATCGCGTGTATGGCGGGCGCGATCGCGGCAAAGAAGTCTGCCTGAGAAACTGTAATCTCGTGATGATCAGTACGAAACTTTTGGGCGATGGCTCGAGAATACTTGGCTTCAGAATATTCCGCCTCCCGAAAGACGATGGAAAACGTGCTCGGCCGCACACCGTTCCGGCTCAGTATGCCGACCAGGCTGCTGGAGTCGATTCCGCCAGAAAGAAACACTCCTACTGGCACGTCGCTCACCAGTTGCAGGCGTACCGATTCGTCTAGCTTTTCCGGCAGCTGGATTTCGAGTGTGGCGCGCGTATTCCCATTATCACAAGCATTAGCGCAGCCTTCACTTGCAGGATCAGCCAAGTCCCAGTACTGAATTTGTTGGAGCTGACCTTCCCCCCAGGTCAGATAGCAACCGGGCGGAAGAGAACTGATTCCATCCACCAATGTGTTCGGGTCGTAAAGCGATCCAAAAGTCAAATAGTTGATAAGGCCGGCAGGATCGACAACGCGCCGTACAAGACCCGTTCCGAGCAGAGTTCGAACCTCGGAAGAAAACATAAAGTACCGATCGGAGATGTAGTAATACAGGGGTTTAAGTCCCATCGGATCGCGAGCGACGAATAAGGAATGACGCCGCACATCCCAGATCGCGAAAGCAAACATCCCGCGAAACTGGGCGAGGCACTTCTCTCCCCAGTGCGCGTAGGCTTTAAGGATCACTTCGGTGTCGGAAGCACTTCTAAACTCCAGCCCCGCCCGCTCCAACTCCGCGCGAACTTCGCGGAAGTTGTAGACCTCTCCGTTGTAGACAATCCAGTTGCCGGTGGCGGGATCGCTCATGGGCTGATGCCCGAGTGGAGATAAGTCGATAATTGCGAGGCGGCGATTTCCCAGACCGACTTCGATATTTTCTCCGGCGGAGTCCTGCAGAATGACCGTGCCGCTGTCATCGGGCCCACGATGGGCCAGAGACTGCGTCGCACGCTCCAACACTTCGCGAGGCACACGAGCGTTGCGGGCAATGATACCGAAGATTCCGCACATCCGATTCTCACTTTCTCAGGACTTTCAAATCATCTTACGCGAAAGGTACACCGTCTCATCACAACCTCATTGCAATTAAGACCGTGTCTAACTTTGTACCCCAAGGTCGCAGCAGAAATCCGGCTGAAATCAAAAGGCTTTATGGACTATAGAATGACTTGCATCCAAATGAATATCTTTGCCGGGAATACAGTATCCAGGGGCGGGATTGCGCGCGAGACCACGGACTCGGCAGGCGGAGGAAAGCGCATCCGTCTTTTGTCCATCAAGTTTTATTACTCCACGCCCTGACCTCACAATTATTTCTCAGCCAGGCGCGAGACTAATTGCAGCAACCGGTCGACGTGTTTGTCCCAGCTGAAATCTCGGGAGCGCAGCAGGCCCATTTCGCGCATAGCCGAGAACTGTTCCTTCGATTCGGCTATTCTGATGACCGTCTCAGCCAAATCCTCCGGAGAAAAGCGCGGAAAATACCGCGCAGCTTCGCCGCAGATCTCTCTATGGACCGCCAAATCCGATGCAATCACGGGAAGACCGCTGGCCATTGCCTCCACCAGAGGGTGAGCGAATGTCTCAGCATAGGCGGGAGTCACATAGCAATCGCACGCGCGATAAAGGTGATGCAGCGAGCCGTAAGGAATTGCAGCTAACTCGACAACCTCCTCACCCAACCGAAGTTGCTGCACCAACTCGCCTGCGGCGCTTGCGTTATAGTTCCCGGGATTGTCCTTGGAGTTTAGTTTGCACGTCAGGATCAGCCGAACCGTTCGAGGATACAGCTTCCTTTTCAAAATTTCTGTCGCGCGAATTAACGTTTCAAAATTGCGGTAGTAGTTATAGTGGCTGACGAAAAGCAGACGAAGTGACCCTTCGGTCCTGGCGAGTCGCACTTCTGCCTCTTGGGGGGGGAGCGCTTGATCGCGGAAGAAAAGTTCACGATCAAAACCGTGATGTATACATACGACATCCCTTCCTGCCCATTGCCGCAGTTCGGCAGCGAAGGTTTCGCTCGGAGCGACTGTGCAGTCCGCCGCCTGCACCGACCATCGAGCGAGCGCGCCCTTCAGTTCAGTATCAAGCCACAACCGGTAATCTCCCCGTTCGCGCAGATCACGCACGAAATCAGACGACATGTAGAGTGCGTTCCGGCTCAAAAGGACTTGCGGCACCGGCGAGCGGTAAAGAACAAAATTCCCTGTGGACAAAAGAACGTCGGCATCGGCGCGGCGAATTAGACTCGGCAAGTTTTGCTGCTCGTACCAGAATCGTCGTCCCGAGCCCGTCGGAGACTCTGCTCGTAAAACACTAACTTGAGCTGATTCTTTGATCTCGTCGCGCAATGTTCCACCCAGCAGAACTGTTGTGCGCACGTCGTCCCGGGCTGCCAGTCGTGGCAAGACGTTACGGATGTACGTAAGTCCTCCGCCGGCACTGGCCCCGAGAGCGTTAACAAAAAGGCGGATCATTTTTTGACAGCAAAACCATTTGCTCGGAGCATTTGCCGCAATCGCTTTCGTCGGCTACCCCACCAGAGGTCTACAAGGCCTGAGTAGAGAAAGCGATATTCCGAAGCGGAGTATTTCACCTCAATCTCTCTTCTCCACAAGAGGGCTGGGCTATCGCGTCGGCGGTCGATTGCGCCGGCGCAGGGAGAAAAGCAGAAACGATGGTGACGCTGTATTACTTCGCAGGCGTTCGCATCGACCGCATTCCATCCGAATGTCCAGGCGAATGCATCAACGGGTTTGTTCGTCCATGCGGTAAGCTTGCGTGCGCCGTCGCCAATCTCACGCTCCAATCTCTCCGGGGAGAGCGGTATAAGCCGTTCATGCGTGAGGGTGTGATTACCAATCGCATGCCCTCGAGCCGACAATTCTTCAATCTGTACAGGGCTCATGGGCTTCCAGTCCTCCCATTTTTCGTCGCCGGGCCGAGAGTTAGGATTAATTCTTGATCGATAAAAGGCGAGCGCATCGCTGGCGGAACATTCCGCAAAGGCCGGTACAATAAAAAAGACACCACGCCCTCCAAACGATTCAAGCAAAGGCGCCGCGACCGTGTAGTTGCTCTCCCTTCCATCATCAAAGGTAAACAGAACAAGAGGCTTTGAACCAGCATCTGGTTCGGGATTGCCCCACAACCCGGCGAACGATTCGAAGTTAGTAATCGTAAAATGGCGGGAGACCCATTCCAGTTGCTCGCGGAACTGCGACTCCAGAGCCTTGGGCGTTTCGTGAACGCCGATAACCAAAGCCTGCGGGCGGCGTCTGCTATTTTGGATTCTCAGGAATATCTCGTTTGCATGAGCCAGTGCGGCAGCCTGTATCAGCAGCGCCCGAACTTGGCTTCTGAGGTTCATTCCGTTCAAGAGGAACACTAGATCAGCCCGTCGCCATCGGCTGGAACGGGATACCAATCGCACGCCGGCAAGAGACTTGCCTTATCGAGAAACCATCCATTCGGCGCATCAAACGCGCGATGCTGAAAACCTAGTTCGCAAAACATCTTCTGCCTCTGTAGATCTTGGCTGCGCAGCACCACTGCTTCGACGGCCTTGCCGTAGCGGGCGATCAAGGCCCCGATCATGCGCAGCCATTCCTCAAGAGGAATCTCGGGGTAAACATCGAGCACGTTCAGCGTATTGATTTGGCCGCGATAGCCGCGAGTCCGCTGGTTGACCGCAACCAGAATTTCCCGGTCGGGTTTGCGGCTTCGAAAGGCGAACACGGCTGCCGTTGCATCGCTGCCAGAGAAATAGCGCCACCGAATGTACGATGGTTCGCGCAACGCAGTCAGCTTGGCCGAGTGAAAATGACATACCAGATCATTTACCTGTTCGGCGGATGTGAGAAGCTGCAGCGCTTCGGAATCCCTGCGATCGATCTTCAACCGCCGAAGCATGCCCGCGAGCCTGGAGATGGGACTTCCAGCCAAATGATGAAACATGGGATGCACATTTCGTCGATGCGCGAACTCCTCGACCACCGGCGGCCAGTGAAGAATGCCGAAGAGTTCGGCTTCTGAGTGTGGAATGGGACTCGCTCCCGCCGCCTTCCACAAAGCCGCAGCCTCCGCGTTGGCGGAGGTGCCAAACAAAGGCCACCGGCTTCCCAGCCGCGAATACTGGAGGAAGATTCGTCCGCCATGGCCGCGATGACGCGTGTCGACGTAGAACGAACTGGAGCCCATCATCAGAATGTTTTTGTTCTCCAATCGGAACGCCTGCGGGCTGCACAAGATGCACCCTACGAATTGGCCAGACGAACGAAGGCCGAAGCCGAGCGGGTGTTGTGGCTGGAGAGCCGGATTCTCAAGCAGGAACCAGTGAAGATGCGCCTCCACAGCCTCAACACTGCGACCGGACTGAGCGGCGATGAAGCTGGCCAAATCGGCGATGTCATCCTCTAGAATTGGCGCCAGTTCAGCGTGCGGCAATGTCGGCGGAGAGATTGCGCGAGCCGCGGTCATTGTCATTGCGCAGATTCCTTGTAAATCTTCCGCAAGCTCTGCGCCTGATGGGAAAGCGTGAGTTTATTAACGATAGTCCGCCGCGCTGCGGCACTGAGCTGGGTGCGAAGTTCGGCGCTTGTCAGTAAAATCTGCAACCCCTGCACCAGTTCTTCCAGGCCGTCGACTGGAATCAACCATCCGTTGCTGCCGTGATGAATGATTTCGTCGATGCCCTGGCCGTGACACGCGACCACCGGTTTTCCGCAGGCCATCGCTTCCAGATAAACGCATCCGAGCCCTTCATACCGGCTGGGCAAAACGAATAGCAAGCAGTTGCGCATAGCTTCCGCAACTTCAGCACGGCTTCGCCGTCCTAGAAAATGAACTTGATCGTTGATGCCTAGTTCTCTTGTCAGACCTTGAAAACGATTTCGATCTGCCCCTTCCCCGATAATGCGGCATTGCAAGCCCGGATGAGAATCCCTCAATCGACCAAAAGCCCTGAGTACAAGCTCGTGCCCTTTTCCTGCTAATAGAGTTCCGACCGTCAGAATCGTCGGCGTCTGGTCTGCGGTTATCGCTGGCGCAAATAACCGGGGGTCGGTTCCGTTGTAAACGACCTCAGCGGCAACCACTGCGCCCATTCCATCGATCAGCGATTGCCGGATCTTGTCGCTGATGCAGATCACCTTGCGCGCGTTCTTGTAGACGGTTATGGAAATATTCCGGCGCCACCGGGCAGCAATCCCATTCTGAAAGCAACTATTAAAGACGTCCAGACCATGAATGGTAACAACAAACGGAATCTTCAAACGCTGCGAAAGAAGTAATGCGGCATGCCCGCAGGGCAATGCGGCATGAGCATGGATCACATGAATCGGAAGTCGACGATGAAGCTGGCTGACCTCTCTAAAAAGACTTGCATTCAGAAATCGGCCCGCGCTGGACAGACCAAAGTTGCCTGGAAGCTGGGGATAGCGAACCCATTGCCCGGGAAATTCCTGACTTGACTCGCGGCTGGCGTGATAAATCGAGTCGACCGCGATCACTGAGGATGCAACGTCTTGAGCTTTGAGCTCTCGAAGAGTCTCCGCCACAAAGCAGCCTCTCACTTCGTCGCCGGAAGAGGGATAAAAAGGCGTGAGTGTCAGGACGTGCAACTTGGCTGGCATTTTCTTTCTGCCAGGTTGCAGGTGCAAGCTTGGGATGGCCGTGATGTTCGAACTATGTGCAGTCATTGGACTGCTTCGCGCGATCTACAATGAGTTCAGTAATGCCTTCGATGGTGACGAATCGCGGATCCTGCAAATCGCGATCGGAAAACTGCATGGCAAATTCCTGCTCTATCTCCGTGACAAATTCCACCACCTCCATCGAACTGAGCCATCCCTCCTCGAAATAGTCAGTTTCGCGAAGGGTGTCCGGCTGTTTTTCGAGGGCATGTTTTCCGATCTTCCCTCTGGTCACCAACCAATCGATCAGCCACTTATTAGTGGTTTCTCTCGACGCTGCCATTGCTTCACCTCTCAATGGCCACGCAGCGCGCCGGCGAACCGTCGCATCCTTTCAATTTGAGAGGCATCACAATGAGATCCACTTCTGTTCCAGCCAACGCTTTAAGATTTGCTACATATTCCACCAGCACTATTCCAGCACCTAAGAGCACTTTGTGGTTAGGAGAATCTTTTTGACTTCCTCGCGAATGGGCTGGGTTATCGGGAGAGGGCGTATCCATCGCGATCAGCCGCACACCTTTTTCAGCAAGCCACTGCGCCGCCGTTTCTGCGAGGAATGGATATTCGTTGTAGAACTTCATGTCGCCAAAATACTCGGTCCAACCAGTACGGAGAATCAATCGCGTTGGCGGATTGTCGCCCAATCTTTGCTTAAGGTCTGCGACGTCGATTTCGTGCAACGGCCCGCACCCAGTGAAATCGGCGATGGTGGCCGGGCCGATAAGCACATCCAAAAGAACCTCATCGATGGTCGCACCATTGGCAATGAAGTGACGTGGCGCATCGGCGTGCGTGCCAACGTGGGTTCCTAAAACAATCTTCCTGGTCTCGCGACCCTCGATTCCGTGCCGCCCGAGAATTGTGACTTCAACCACGGGATGCCAATGCGTGGGGAATGTCATCATACCTTCTTCGATGGGCAAGGAAAGATCGACAATTTTCATGCGTCTGCTTTTCTTAAATTCAAGCACAGCCCTTTCCGTTGCCCTGCCGTCAATGGGTTAAGCCGGCACCCTCGTTTCGTGTGTCCGCAATGCCAGGAGGGAACCCACTTGTAGCTTTTCCGCCACCAACTCGCGAATTCTGGCCTTTTGCACCTTGCCATTCGCAGTTCTGGGAAACTCGTCGATCGCCATGTAACGTGCGGGTTGCTGATGCTGGGCGAGATTGCGTTTCGCGTGTCCGAGGACCAAATCGAGCATCGACTCGAGTTCCACGCCGCGCTCAAGTTTCAAAACTGCGACGATATCCTCGCCATAAAGCTCGTGCGGAATACTCACTACGGCCACGTCTACGACGCCCTTAATGTGTATCAACTCTTCCTCGATTGCTGCCGGGCTAATATTCACGCCGCCACGAATGATGAGGTCCTTTTTGCGACCCGTAATAAAAAGTGAACCGCTGTCATCAAGGTGGCCCACGTCGCCGGTAGGAAACCAGACTGATGCATCCATTTCCATCAACCTGCCATCGACGTGCACATAACCAGCCATCAGATCAGGCGTAAGAATCTGCACTTCCCCTTCGACGCCAGGGTCAACAGGTTTTCCATCATCGTTGACGACACACAGAGCAACTCCTGGCAGCATTTCCCCAACATAGCCGTTTCCTTCGACGACGTCCCGAGTACGGGCGGTGACAAATAAAGTCTCCGAGAGGCCGTAATTCTCAATCAGCCGTACCCCGTATCTGGATTCAAACTCACGCTTTACTTTCAGCGGAAGCGGAGCGAAACCGACAAATGTATGCCGCACCGAGCTACGGCAAAACTCTTCGCCAGTGCGGCCGCGATCCATTCTCAGCAGGATCGACAACACGGTCGGCGCCAGCCAAAGTGTATTGACATGGTTGTTCCTGGCCTTCTCCCAGAAATGCAGGCTCGATCGCGCATCGAACACGTGATCCACTACAACGCTGGCCCCACACAAGAACGGTAAGACAAGGAGGTTGTAGAAACCGCCCATGTAAGCCATCGAAAGTGTGAGGTAAAAGCGCGTATCCTTGTCGATCTGTTGTGCCGTTGCAAATGCATTGGCGTTTCGCAGCATGCTTCCCAGATTATGGGCTAATCCCTTGGGCTTTGCTGATGTGCCCGAGGTGTACATGATCGCGACCAGATCTTCGGCATCCGCGGTTTCGAGCAGCACAAAATCACCAGTCTCGCTGAGCGCGTCGATTCTGATCAGGCCGGAGTCCTTCGATTCTTTGATCACGTCCCGTGCGGTTGCCAAGCGGAGAACATTCGGTTCAAAATTCGTAATCGCTCCCACGCAAGATACGCTTGCGACGATGCGCTTGGGCTTGCAGTTCGTAAGAATGAATTGAACATCAGTTTTGCTCAGCGCAGGATTGATGGGAACGATAACTGCGCCAAGATAGATACAAGCGAAATAGAGCACGGCCAGTTCGCAGCAGTTGGGAACCATCACTCCAACTCGGTCACCTTTACGTACGCCTCGTCGGCGGAGTTCCGCAGCCAAGGCGCAGGCTTGCCGGTGAAAGTCGCCGTAGGTAATTTCACGGCTCGTGATGGCATCGACCAGGAAGATGTTCGGCCGGCGGCGCGTCACGATGTCCAAAAACGCTTCACGGATGTTCGTCTCGTCAATGTTCATTTTGCTAATATTCATTGCATCGCCACGGCGCTGGGTTGAGCCGACTTCATTAAATTTGAAATGGCTACCCAACGATCCATCTGTCCGCGATAGGCCTGGTTGGGATCAATACGCAAAATTTCACGTCCCTGCATATCGATTTCAAAACGGGGGAAGTGGCCAGCGGTGATTACAACACTTGCAGGCGTGAGAAGTTGATCGATCAGTATGGAGTCGGCAGAGTTTGGCGGACAGAGAAGCAGCGCGACGCCAATCCCCAGATCGAAATGCATCCGGTCGGAGAAATCCGCCATCTGCCAACAATTTTCCGGCGCTTCCGCCGGCAAATTGCCGTGCACGACTACATTGTTGAAAGTGTCGCAACAATACCGCAGCAGAGCGCTTTGCGGATTTCCGTGAATCATCATGCAGAAATCGCCATAGCGCTGGGCGGTAGTCATGACTATATCTTCCATGTAGGCGGCGAACAGCCGCTTGCTGCGCACCGGCATGATTCTCTCCGTACCCACAATTTCTGCGAGCGATTCCGGCCATTCTGCAGCCCACGAGCCTCCGTCCTTGTCGTTAAGAAACAAGGGGACGCTATTGGCGGTCATGCGCAAGATTTGTTCGAGCATTTCAAACGAACCGAACACCACTCTCCCGAGTACCATGGTGCCCTCGGCGAGCAACAGATCCGCCAAGATCAAATCTGGAGAGTCGGATTCGGAAGCGACGAGTTCGAGCACCGGCCGGGCGCGGCGCTTCGCACAGGTGACAATCATTCCATCGACTAGCGACTGCACGGCTGCCAGCGAACTGCTGATGCTGTGGGCAGAAATGCCGGGCACGGTGAATGATGTCAGCAATTCGCGCCTTTTTGTTCCAGTCGCTTTCGGCAGATTCCTGGCCACGCGGTTCAGATTGCCGTCATCGAGGTTGACGGGGTCGAGTTTGCCCATGGCCACAACCAGCCTGCGTAGCTCAACACCGTGCGTCCGGGCAGCTGCAGCGACCTTTGGAAGGAATGCGGAATGAAACTGGCTGCATCCCATCGCCACCGACATCATGTCGTAAAGCTGCATCCGCGACATGAGCGGGCCCATGAATTCTTCGGCAGCATCCATGACATCGAACAAATCGACGCCGGTTTCGATGCCAAGATTTTTGAAGACAGCTACCGCGATTTCCGTGGGAACATTGCCGGCGCTTCGTCCCAATCCATAGAGCGTGGCATCGATGAAACTCGCTCCGCAACGAACGGCCTCGACGCTATTGGCAACCGCGAATTGCAGATTACTGTGGCCGTGGAAGCCCAGCTGGCACGAGCAACGATCGCGCGCCGCACTCACATACTTGCGTACGTCTTCGGGAAACATGCTGCCGGCAGAGTCGACGCAATAGACAATTTCCGCTCCAGCTGCAGCGCCTTCTCTTGCTTTTTCACCAAAAGATTCGGCCGAAATCCCGTAGGTCTTCATGAAGTTGAGACAGGGCTTGAGCCCCAATTCTTTGGCCAACTCCAGATAAGGATAGGACTCTTCGATCTCTGTGGCGTTGGAACCGATGCGGACAAAGTCCAGGCCGGCTGCGCGAGCGGATCTTAGCTGGTCGGCGGTTCCAATTCCTGGGATGAAGAAGCATCCGATTTGGGCATCAGGCGCAGCTAGTTTGGCCACCTCGATGAGTCGCTCGTCCGTAGCCGGCATTGCACCTTTGCCGGCTTGGGCGGCCCCCAATCCTACGCCGTGACCCACTTCAATCCAACGAAAACCAAGCTTTCCCAGGACACTCGCCAGAATCGCAGTGTCGCTTTCAGTGAACTTAAAGTCGACGGCGTAGCTTCCATCGCGCAGCGTACATTCGAGAATCTCGACCCGTTTGCCGCTCGAACGCTTTTGAGACGTCAACTTATCCTTCCTCCGAAACTTTAACGGATCCGCCGCGATCACTTGTCTGCGAAGATGCAGTTGCTCGATACCGCCATAATACGTGGACTCGGCTGAAACAAAATGGTCGAACTCCTCGGCTCACGAACGGGAACCAAATCTATCAACACAAAAGCTGCCACCCAGAAAAACACGCAGAGGTAAGACCCTACGGCAAACAGCCAGTCTTCAAAAAAGGCATGTACCAGCCCGGCGCTCGCGACCAGTGCGAACGGAATGCAATAGTGAAACGGACTCCCAGTTTTTCTCATCCATCGGTAGACGTGAGCCAGTGTCCGAAGCAGCATGAGAAGCAAAACTAGAAACGGCACGGCACCGAGAATTCCCGAATACTCCGCCAACGCCAAATAGCTGTTGCCGTGCTCCCGATTCGTTCCCTCCTTCGTATACACGGAGGACGATGCAGAATCGGGCCGAAGATCCCCCAGGTCACTCGTGCCAAAACCACTGCCGAACCATGGGTGACGTTTGACGACAGAAAGAGTCTCGCTCCACGGGGAAACACGAGACGCGAACACACCATGAACTGTGCCTCGCTCCTTATAAAGAACCTTTCCTGTAACTGATGAAGCCAGTTCATTCAGGTGAGAGGGATCGACGACCGCCATGACAGTCACGAGGAAAACACACACGAATGCGCATTGTAGGAGCCTCCGCTGCTGACGCATCGCTATCGCAAACAAGAGGATGACCGTCGCCGCACCGAGGATCGAGGCGCGGGAGTTGGAGATATAGAGAAGCCCTCCGCACAGGAGCAAGGCGAAAAAACGACGCTGCCTAAGCCCCCGAGTTTCAGCCGTCGCCGCTGCCCAGAGCAAGATGGGAACGGCCACCACGCCAACGACAGCCCCCAGAGCGTTGGGGTTGCCGAAGACGCTGAAATGCAAGGCGATATAGCACACTGCAGACAAATAAACCAATACTTCACTGGCGAGTACCAGGCTCGTCACAAACTTTTTCTCGCGTCCCGCAATCGCGATGCGCGCTCCTGACGACGCGTACAGAAACAGGAGAAACAGACTTAATACTTTAAGCAAAGCGGGTTTCGGCTTGTCGGAAACCATGGCTGTGACAATCGCCGATGCCACGCAAAACAAAGCCACGAGGTGAAACGATCCAAAGTGTCGCGTGTGTGGACGCTTTTTGATCCAGATCAGAAAGCCGCCTAACGCGCCTATCGCCAGGAACAGCCAGCGTAGTGACATCGCAGTACCATGAAAAGGAAGCGCAGATCCTGCCCAAAGAAAGGTTCCAATCAATAAAGGAAAGAACGCGGTCTCAAAATGACTGAGGCCGAAAAACGCGATCTGCAATGCAAGAATCGCACCGAGGATAGTGGTATTAGCGAATAAGCCGGGCCGGTGCTCTGCCAAAGCAAACAGCAAGAGAATTGCCGTTATTCCTGCAAGGAGGAAGATTAACTGAGTCCGGCCCTTCATCAACCCTCGCATAGAGACTCCACCGCATTCACCAGACCTTCCGCCCACGCTTCGGGAGAGTAGGCCTCGATTCTCTCGCGGCTTCTGGAACCCATTTCCGTACGCAGAACGCAATCACTTGCCAAGCGTGTCATGGCAGAGGCAAGTGCTGCACGGTCGTTGGGTGCGACGACAAATCCATTCCAGCCATCTTGCACAAGCTCGGCGACGCATCCCGCGACCCCGGTAACGACCACCGGAAGACCGCACGACATGGCCTCATTCACA
Organism: Candidatus Sulfotelmatobacter sp.; assembly: GCA_036844925.1. GTDB lineage: Bacteria > Acidobacteriota > Terriglobia > Terriglobales > Acidobacteriaceae > Sulfotelmatobacter. The sequence continues at coordinate 97,440 of DAIUEW010000002.1, read as the reverse complement.
ACCAGGCCCCATGGGTCGCTATGAGTTGGAAAAATCAACGCGTCTGCAAGAGCGTAGAAATCGGACAGCCCCTCTCGTTGTATAAACCCCGGGAACTGGATAGTTCCGGGTGCAATTCGCGCTGCTCGCTCCATTAACGCGGGCCGATCCGCACCGTCTCCGACAAATACTAAACCAACTTTGTCACGAATCTCAGTGTCTAACTGGGCATATGTTTCCAGAAGTTCGAATATTCCCTTGGCTTTCACCAGTCGGCCGACAAAGAGAAAGTAACGCGAGGGCAGCGAGCGTCGAGCACGCACTTCGAACTGGTTGCGACGAGCCTGCTTCGCTGGTTTAGAAAATAGCGCGCCGTCGACTGCGTTTGGAGCGGTGAAGATGAGTTGATCGGATACTCCAAAATCCTTCAGATAATTTAACGATGATCTGCCTGGAACAACGAAAGAACGGCAGAGACGCAAGAATTGCGCCTTCAGGAATTCGACGGGACGATGACCGTGTCGTTTATCCAAGGCTGTGCTTTCCGACCAAAGCAGCAAAGGAACGTGATGAAATCTCGCCCAGTAAGCGGCCTGCCAGGAGGTCAGATAGTTATATCCACCACATAAGACCGCGTCCGGCCGGAGCTTATTCAGGGTTGAAAGAACGCCGCGGTTAAGCAAAACATTGTATTTGCCGAATCGCCGCCGCCACGACGGAAGCACGTCGTACTGAAACTCGATCTCATCCGTATACACGCGCCACTGGCGGATGGTGGGATCGTTTTCGGAGAGAAAAACAACATGCAGATCCAATTCTCGCCTCTGTGACAAGGCGTTGAAAACAGGAATGCGGTAAGGCGCAATGATCTCAGTAACGATCACCAGTTTAGGGATCAAGCAACCGACTCCGATGCCAGATCATTTCCTTGCGTTCGCGCCAGACGCGTGAAGATCGTCTCCCACTGACGCGTGATCGCGTCCCAACTGAAGCGAGCCACGTGAGAACGCCCCGCCTCTCCCAGCGTGCGGCGCAAATCAGGCTTGATAAGCAATTGGCCTAAACGTTCCATGATCTCGTCGTCTGATGCTGTCAGGAAGCCTGTTCTTCCGTCAATTACGGACTCTGGTTCATAATCCTTGCGAGCAATCACTGGTAACCCACTCGCTGCCGCCTCCATCAATACTCGCGGCGATCCTTCCCATCGGGAAGGAAACATAAAAATATCTGCGCTCCAATACTCCTCGCGGACTTCAGTCCGTCCGAGTGTGCCGCGCATCGCAACGTTCGCCAGTCCCTGCGCTTGCTCGCGTAGCTCCTTGGCCATTACGCCATCTCCGACAACAACAAAATCGGCCTGGGGGTAGCGTTGCGCCGCGTCCAGAACAAGTTGTGGCCCCTTGAAACCACGAAGCGCTCCTACGAAAAGCACGCGGGGTCTCGGATTGGGCAACCGCTCGCAATTGCGCCTAAAGAAATCAGTATCAACACCCGTCGGTACCACTTCGCTTGGAAGGCCATAATTGACTTCCAGACTGCGTTTGACGAATGCAGAGTTGCTGAAAAGATAGTCACAACGAAAGACAGTCTCTTCGACGAGCCGCCTCGTTTGCGGAGTAATCGTGTCATCCCGCCAGTCGGTTTGCGATTCGATTGTACCCAGGATCAGACTGCGGCTTGTGGTAAGAGATCGCAATTTCAGATACCACCGGCTGGCGGGCGATGCCTTCAGGTAGAAGAGAATGTCCTGCTTACCGAATAGGAATTGTGCCAGCAATGGAATCGTTTGCATCCGATTCGGAAGTCGGATTAACCGCGTATTTGGCCGGCTGGTGATCTGCTGGGCGGGAGATCCTCTTACGAACATCGTCACGGAAAAGCGGTCGGAATTCAACCGGCTGACGATCTCGCGCGCGTTTATCATTTGCGCGTTCGTCAAGCCTTCGTCCGCGAAAGAGTCGATCAGGATGTGGACCGGCTTCATAACGCAGAATTCGCAGTTGCCAAAGCCCTTACAGTATTGAGATCGACATCGCGCAAGATCGCTCGCAGGTAGGCTTTCGAAGGTTGTCGGGCACAGGCCCTTCGCAAATGTTCGAGCGCACTTTGAAGCAAGCGACGCCGCTCCGGCTTTTCCGCGGCGCTCGACAAAGGTGCGCGCTCCCCCGGATCAACCTCAAGATCAAACAGATGTTGAGCCCCGGTATCGAAGTTCGACAGCAGTTTGTATCGCGCTTCGCGGACTGCGAGCAGTCGCGCTCCGCGCCGCTTCTCTAGATTAAAAGGATTGGTGCATCCTGCAATACACTCAGAAATTGCCGGCTCACTCCACGAACTTCCTTCTTGAACATGTTTCCAGTGACTTTGTCCCTGGAATTCCGACGGGATCGGCAATTCGGCCGCTGCAAGCAAAGTTGGCGCCAGATGCAACAGGCTGAATGGGTTACTGGAAACCGGTTTTTTCTTGGCACCCGGCACGCGAAGAAGCAGCGGTACGTGAATCAATTGTTCGACCAGGGACGGTGCATGATAGCGGCAATCGTGTTCGAGGAATTCTTCTCCGTGATCTGCTGTAAGAGCAAAGATGCAGTTCTCCCAAATCTTGAATTGACGGAGGAACTCGACCAACCGCGCAAGCTGCGCATCCACCCAGCGAATCCCCGAGTCGTACATGGTGACGATTTCCTCGCGGCGACGGCGAAGACGTTTGCTCGCGATATCAAAACGGTTCCAGTAGGCGTTGAGATATCGCGCCCGAGAAGGGGTCAACGAATTCTCGCCAAAAAGTTCGAGACCTTTTTCAGTGGGGTAGTACGGTGAATGCGGATCCATGAAGTGAAGCCACAGGAAAAAAGGATTTTTTCCAATAGAGGCTAGCCAACTACGAGCGCTGTCGACGATTACATCTGCGGCCGGGAAGCGGCGGAGCATATCAAGCGACCTCGCGGCTGGGGCTCGCCGCTGGCAGTATTGAAAGTACAGTTCGTCGTAGGCGGCAGCCATCCCCGGACCTTTATGAGTGACCTTTTCCAAAACGTGGTTCAAAGCTCCAGCCCAGCCAGTGCGTTCTTGCGCGTCTGCTCCATCAGGGATGGAGTGCGGAACGAGGTCATCCAGAAAATCGCGAAATGTATCAAAGCCAAAATCGTAACCGAAGCGCGCAGACAGATAGGGATTGCCAGCACCGAAAAAAGCCGTCGCATATTCATTTTCTTTCAATACTGAAGCGAGGCTCGTTTCTCCAGAAGCAAGTCCCAGCACTTCCCGCCCCATTGCCAGCGGATAACGCGACGCCATAATCGCCGGGAATGAGTAGTAGGTGGGAACGCCCGCCACAATGGCCGTAGGGAAGACAAAGCATTCGCTGGCAAGACCATCGAGAAACGGAGTGGTTCGGCGGCGATACCCCAAGAAACTACAATGATCAGCTCGCAGGCAGTCCACGGTAACGAGGATCACGGATTTCCGGGGGGCCATTTACGCGCTCCGCCCCGCAGCAAATGCGGCGGTGTTAAATTTTCGTTTCATCACGGGCACTCGCACTGCCGATTGGGCCGAGTGTAGAGTCCCGCTATCAACCAAGTCGTATAGGTCCTCGTCGCTAACGTATAAGAGATCGGGGTGCAGCGCTTCCAACGCTGTCAGAAATTCGTCGAGTAATGCGAGCGTCCGGCTGCGAAAGTCCTTGATGGTCGAGTGGAAGTTGATGGAATGAACCGAAACGATTGCGGGGCAACCACGCGAAAAACAATCTTCGGCCGCTTGCACGCAAGCTGCCATAGAAAAATTCGGCGCAATCGCGGGCTCGAAATCCATCGAACGGTACAGATGCAAAATGCCGTTTAAGTCAAAGTGCGGCGGGAGTGCGCTCCCCGGGCCGTTCTGCGCAACGCGAACACCATTCTTCGCCCATGCTTTGTGCGTATCGTCATTTGCGCGATAACCGGGAGCGCAAGCTGATATCGGAGCTTTTGAGAAGAATTCCGTAAAGCCCTCGACTGTGGAATCAATCAGACTCTCTTGACTCGCGGAGTTCAAGAAGGCTCCTTCTCGGCTTTGTTCAGAGTCCCAATATTCAAATCCAATCCAGGGCATCCGCCAGTGGATGTATGGAACTCCCGCGTTCCATAAGAGTCGCAGAAGAACGCCTCGCTCTTCTGGGTCGTTCAAGTGTCGTTCCGCCGCCCGCCGACAGAAGTGCGTCATGCCGTGCAGTGCCGGCGACAATATGCCGGCGGAAATCCCCTCCCGGTAAGCTTCGAAGAGTCCGGGACGATTCCAGCCGTCGGGAAGGCCTTCAGTCAAGCGGCAGAAATATATCTGGCGAAAATTGTTCGCGATCACTTTCGGAAAATCGACATTTGCTACCACGAAGTTCATGCCGAGGCAGGCGGGCCGTCCGATTGAATCGCGATGGCCACTCAGCATCGCCACGATTGCAGCAACGTCGTCAACCGTTTCGAGGCTGTAGTAATCATAGTTACACTCGCCGAGCTTGATCCCCTGACTCCGTAATTCTTCCCAACCTTCATGATCCCTTATGCCAACTCTTCCCCAGTCATCGCTCTGCAACACGACCAGCGGCCGGCCGAAGGTGAAGCCCTCGACCGGCAGAAGAGAACGCCCGCGCCGCCACGCTTTCCGCAAGATGCCGCGTACGGAGCGCTCATCACTATACGGGTTCAAGTCAGTCCTCATTTCACGGCCAGGACACTGTAGTTCACAACAAACTGTTCGTTCCGACTGCCGGACAAGTTGTCCAGTAACGCTCCAGTCAGGTTGAAAAGAGGACAAAGGCTGCGCCGATATATAAACCGCGTCGCAGGGTAACGCATAAAGACGTCACAGCAACTATTCACGGTTCGAAAAAATCCTGCCACGCTGCCGCCTTCGGCCGTGACTTCCACTCGATTGAAACCAGCTAGCAGGCGGCGCAAACCCTGAGGTAAAAAACGCCAGCACTCCTCCTCGGTATCGGTCGGGCAGGCGCTCGGAACGCTCAGAAGCAAGGCCCCGCCCGGTTTCAGCACGCGGCGGATCTCATCGATAACTAACGATGGCTCGGCAATGTATTGGAGCATCTGGGTACAAATTGCAAGGTCGAATTGAGAATCGCGCAGAGGAAGTTGTTCACCGCGAGCCACAATGCTTACGAGCGGCGTGGACCTTAGATCCACGGCAACATATCGATGAACCTGCTGCGCGATTAACGGACGATATGGTTGAATTCTGCCGCCAACATCAAGCACTTCAAGAGGATTTGATGAAACCTGAGCCAGCCAACGATCGAAAATTTTGCGCCGCTCTTTCAGAACCAGCCAGTTCGGATTAGTGAGCCGGGGAGAAACACGTTCTCTGCCCTCCTCGATCACCTCATGCAAAGTCGGAGGCATATCCATTCCTTGACCGGTCGGCACGTATTTCCGAATAGCCTGTGCCATTCAGATATATCCCAAATCTCTCAGCCTCTCCTCGACCACTCTCTGATCAGCCCGATCTATATCGATGGTGTCCCGCCGAAGCAATTCCTGCAGCAAGAAGATCAGGAGATCGTCCAGGGCTCTGAACTCGCTGCCAAACCTCTGTTCTGCAGCAACGCACAAATCTTCGGGAAGTCGAATTTCACGCGATTCGCTCATGGTTGAAGAAGCAGCCTCATGGTCTGAATGTTGCTTGCACTCGGGTCCAAATCGCGTTCGTAATCAAGCGATCGTCGGCATCCAACCCGGAAGCGAACGTCACAACAGAAAACGCCCCATAAGCCAGCAGCAAAGCCACCACGATTCGCAGCCAATCAGATCGAATCGCTGCTGAAGACTTGCCGACGAGTAACATGACCAAAAGGGTGCTGCCAATTGAAGGCAGCAACTTCAGATAGCTGCGATTATACGGAGTGAGCTTCATTGCTTTGCGCACTTCTAAGAGATTCCATGCATTCGTACCTGCATTGGTAATAGCTGCTGCCATGGCTGCGCCGAGCGCCCCCCAAAGGGGGACCAGTTTTACACACAGGACTACCATGAGTACGGCCATCACGGCCTGCACACGAATCAGGCGCCGCTGGTTGCCCGACATCAGCAGAAGATAGCCCACCGATCCGACAGCGCAGTTGACCAGCTGGCCGCAGGTGCCGATGACCAAGAGAGGCCATCCAGCCTCGAAATCGTGGCCGAAGATACGCATGATGGGGCGCGCGTAAACGATCATCACCATCGCCAGCGGCAATGTGAGGCCCAGCATCCACTTGGTGAGAGTCTGGAACAAGCGCCCCAGCAAAGCGAGATCGCCACGAGTGTGTATGTCGGCGATTACCGGAGCAAAGATCTGATTCACCGACTGCAGAATGATGGGCTCGTATGCAACCAGAGCGGCGGCGACCGCATAAATTCCGACATCATGAGCTCCGCGATAAAAACCCAGGGCCACGCGATCTGACTGCACCACAAAAAATTCCATCGAGCCGACCCCAAACATCGCAAGGGAGAACGACCAGACTTCCGGTTCGATCCAAAGCTTTTTCAAGTTCAGCGACCGGGTCGCCACCGGAGAGAGGCGCCACACCAGGGAAAGCAGAAGGATAATCACGAGAGCTGCGCTCACAATCTGCGCCACGAGGTATCCCCACAGGCCCGTTCCCAGAGTAAGCAGTACCACGGTCAACACCATCGTGACCGGGCTGGCTACAAACTTCGTGAGCATAGTGCGGCGACCAACTTCTTTGTAGCCCGCCAGAACTTTTCCGAAGAAGGCGCTGAGAGCGCTCGCAATCATGATCAGCGCGAAAAGGGGAAGGTACCGCACGAGTCTCGGGGAATGATAGAAATTCGTCGCGATCCAGGGACCGAGTTTGAGCAAGAGGGCCGCAAAAATCAGATTGGTCGCCATCAGTATCCAGGTGCCATTCCACAGCAGTGCCCGCAGCGCTTCGACTTTCCTGGATGCTGTGTACAGGGCCACGAAACGCATTGCTGAATCCGGCAGACCCAGCACGTTGATCATGCCAAGGAAGCCGATGATGGTCATGCCCAAGGCATACATACCGAGAGCTTCAGCTCCCAACGCACGAGCAAGGTAGATCTTGAAAACGTAACCTAATACCGCTGTAAAAATTGTTCCAGCGAATACGATTCCAGATTGCCGGGAGATCCGTCCCATCTCCGTCTGGAAATTCAGTCTCTCCAGTCCGGCTGGTGGATCTGTTTTGTCGAGACAAACGTCGGCGATCGTGTGCACCGGATTTATTGCTTCGGCCTGCAGTTCAGTTAGCAAACAAGGCTCTCGCTTTTTCTTGGTTCATTCCAATTTGGTTCGTTCCAATGCGTCCACCAGCTCAGTTCTTATTGCGGATGACCTGAGTTCCGTTTGTCGTCCGCCGCCGCACTGCTTTTGGCAGAAGCAAACGTCGAACTGCTGACTCGATCTTCGGAGATTTTTTCAGAACGCTGGCTGCACGATATCTCACGACTTCTCGCAGATGACGCCGCCAGGATCTCGTCACGGTCACGTACAGTGTCTGCCGCGTGCTGTTCCCAAAACGCTCCTTATAACCTTCCGCACCCAGCCCCAAATCAACGACTTTCATCTCGTCGATGTCACAGGCGTCCATGATGATCCGCGAGAGCAAACAGTGGCCTGGGGAATTTTCTTCCTGACGACTGTCAAACGTTGGCTGATACCAAAACCAACTACCGTGGAATCGAAACCCGTAGTTCCAGGCAACCGGCCGGTCCCCAACCATTAACATGCTCAACGTAACGACTCCGGTTCCGGAGAATCTTCTAGTAAGCTCCTCCAGAAAGCGCCGACGTTCGGGCGTAGATAGGCTGCTGGTGCGATGTGCTGCCTGGAAGCGCGCCACATGGGCGTGGGCGAAAGCCTGCAATTCTGTTTGTATCTCCTCCTGCGATCGCAGATGGACAAATCTCACCGGCCCTTCGCGCTCCATTGCTCTTAGGAAGCGCCGAAGTTTTTTCTTGCTTGACAACGCATTTTTCAGTTCTTGCCGTTGTTCTCCAAATCCCAACTCTACCTGAGCGCACAAGTACGCCGGACGGATGTAGAGGTGCAAATCGTGATTCCGCGCTGCAATCTGAAGTGCGGAAGACGTTGCTGAATTGGCCGGCAGGTTTGCGAGCGCGATGAAGCTTGCCTTCGTCTGTGTTTTTGCGAGTTCCGCAACAACTGCGTCGACGAACAAGGATCGCTGTTGCGTCAGACTCAGAAACTCGCAGTAATCCGCAGTGGTGGCGGCGAGGAAGCTTATAGTTTTCTCCGCTGGATCAGTTGCCAGCGATGCTACTCCGATCAGGCTTTCACCCTCATAGCCCAAGAACAGCAACGGCTTCAGCGAAGCTCGATAAGCAGACTGCACCGCCAGTGCCCACTCGCTGGTGTAAAACACTTCCGGCCGTTCCATCTGCAGCACCAAATCGTTCCACTGCCGGCATAGCTTAGGATCTTCGGAAATTTCTCTATGCACAACAATGCGCAGGCCCAATCCTCGCGCTTCGGGCTTCGAAAACACATGGTCGTTGACCGACGAAACGCTACAGGCGCTCAATTGGAGTTTCCTCCGGGCAGACACGCCCGCAATGCGCCGTGGAAGCCCGAAACATGCGCTTCGAATTCGGGCAGATTCATCTGCGACGTCACGTGTACACGCGGTATTGCAAATCTGGGCAATTCAGCCCCAAAACCCCCTCCGACATTCATGAAGGCACACTGGAAGCCCGCCTGTGCGGCCATCTGCCATTCTCTGTCGGTAACAGATGCCGGATCCCCGAAGGGGTAGGCCAGGGCCCAAACTTGTTTTCCCAAAGCATTTTCCAGAGCGCTGCGGCTTTCTGAAATTTCCTTCCACGCCAACTCAGAACTCTGCTCTGAGAGTACGGGATGGTCCAGAGTGTGCGAACCAATGCACATCCCGTGATCCACAAGTTGTCGCAATTCGTGCAGGTTAAGGAGGCAGAAGCGCCTGCGCAGTGCTTCACTGTTTGCAAATTCCGTGTCTCGTGACTGGTCCAATCCGAACTGAATGCGCGCCGCCTCAAGAAAGGCGACTCGTTCAATCGGATCGAATTGGGATAACTGTCTCAACAGTTTCCCCCACATCGTTCTTCTTGGCGTCGTCTTATTGAGCTCGATGGTGATTCCAAGCTTCGCAAAACTGAACGTACCCTGCGGTGCGGCTATCAGCGCCAGGTAAAGATCTTCGTACCACAACCGCTGAGACTTCTGCGCGGTCGAAGCAGCCAGCACGAAGAACAGACAGGAAAGATTTTCCTCGCGCAGAACCGGCACCATGTCGGTGAGAGCATTCAACAGACCGTCATCGCAAGTCAGCAACACCGATCGCTGGGGCAACTCTCGACCGTTTGCAACCCAATCCAGAACCTGCTCGGGAGATACAACGTGGTAGCGCGATTTAAGCAGACGAAGCTGGCGGCGAAACTGTTCGGCACTCAACAGCCCGCCATCCTGGTTTGCGTCGGTGACCTCGTATCCGTCAGGCAAGACTCCATGGTAGGTAACCACGCACAGGTCTCCACCATTCGCTCTGCCCCGCAGATAGCCCGTTCTCGACAAGCACGGATATACGACTCGCTTCAAAACAGGACTAACCAGCCTCATGGACGGATCACCAGATCCCAACTCAGGGGAGTACCGCGTTCCGCATCGCGCGTCGCCCGCTTGCCCAACACTTCGTTCAAATGTCGCGGGTGCAGCCCTTGCCCCGGACGGATCGATCGAACATTCTCGGCCGTAAACGTTCCTCCCTGCTTTACGTCCTTCACCACGAACAGGGAGCGACGAAATGCTTTGCTGGCTTCTTCCTTGCCGCTCGCGCCGAAGTGCACTGCGCCCAAAGCTTTCTCCGCGGTACGGACCGCATCGACCATAACCTTAAACTCCTGGGGCTCCAGCGAGAATGCTCTATCCGGCCCCGGCGTCGAGCGCGACAAAGTCAGATGCTTTTCGATAATGCTAGCACCCAACGCGACCGCTACCACCGGCGCCGCAATTCCGATCGTATGGTCGGACAAACCTGCGGGCACTCCAAAGCGTTTCGCCATCTCCGGAATCGTCCGCAAATTCATTTCCTCTGGAGGCGCCGGATACGCGCTGGTGCATTTCAACAATGCAATCTGCGTCGCACCGGCCTCGCGAGCTTTGCATAGAGCCTCATTGATTTCCTCAACTGTGGCCATCCCCGTGGACATGACCAACGGCTTGCCGGTGCGTGCCATTCGCTGGATGAGAGGAATATCTACTAACTCGAAGGAAGCCACCTTGTGCGCAGGCACTCCCATCTCCTCGAGGAACTCCACCGCAGTTGAATCAAAGGCAGCCGAAAAAAGATCCATTCCCAAATCTTCGGCGGCCTTCTTGAGCCTCGGCTGCCATTCCCAGGGCGTGTATGCTTCGGCGTAAAGATCGTGAAGATTGCGACCGTCCCAAATCGTTCCGCCGCCGATGCGGAAGGGCTCGCGATCGCTGGCAAGGGTGATGGTGTCGGGCGTGTAAGTTTGCAACTTGACGGCGTCGGCACCGGAATCCTTCGCTGCACGAACAATCTTAAGGGCGGTATCGAAACTCTGTGCATGATTGGCGGACATCTCGGCCACGATGTAGACGGGATTATTCGGCCCGATCTCTCGCTCTCCGATTCGCATCGTCCCAATCGTCATCGCGTCACCGTCATTGCGTCATCCCCACGGTTGAGGCTAGAGCGACCTGGTCGGGCGTGAACGGGAGACGACGGCCGCTGCGGATGATTTCCATCGAACGATCACCTTCGTTGAAGACAAGATCCAACGCAGATGCATAGGGACAGAATGGTTGGAACATCTGCCTGTATTGCGGATGCTCGTAGTTTTGAAACGCTACCTGAATTCCGGCCTCGGAGAATCGATCCAGGTCTTGCAGCAGGTAGCCGGCGGAGCCCAAGGGGGACAGGTAGAAATCAGCCTCCAGTCGCCGACAAAGATTCACCAGAAGTTCGCATCTCTTACCTTTTTCATCCAAGTCAGACGAACAGATTAGTTTCGGGCCGATGCCCAGCACCCGGAAAAACCATTCGATGAGACCAAGATTCAAATTCACCAGAGGTGGGTACTCACCGTGAGTTGAAAGCGCTTCGAGCAGTTGCGGAAAGTAGAGATCAAAGTAAGGAGCGCGCCGATAATTGTGCTCGATAACGCGCAAGTGCTTCTCCCAAAAGCGGGGCTGGCAAATTTTCACATCCTGAATGCGTTGGCCCACACTACGCTGAAAGGTTACAGGGACCGTCAACCACTCCAAACCGTGGGGAGTCTTGATACGATTGCGCTGCTGCCACGATCGCTTCTCGAACTGGACACTGTCGAGCACAACCACACAATCCACCTGATCCATCAGGTCGAAATACCCTATCCAGGGCAAATACGTCGGCTGCGTAATTACGACTCTCACGATGCGCCATCCCTCAACACGAAACGCTCACTCGCCTTGCGGAACCCCATCGATTTCCATAGGCCTCGGGCCTTGGCATTGCCTTCGACCACTTCAAGTTCGATCTTTGAAGGACCCAACTCCCACAGTTCTTTGATAGCTTGCGCCGCACACGCCCGGGCGATTCCTCGTCCGCGAAACGCCGGAGTCACATACAATTCGTAGACCCTTCCACTATTGCGAGGTAGGAAACGGTGCTTCTCGATACCGAAGAGAATGAAGCCTGCACGTTCTCCGTCGCTCACAATCCACCGAAGAAATATATTTGTAGCAGCTTGGATCGTCTCAAAATAGTGTTGTTCCCAATCCCTGTGAGGAGTGAAAGATTCGTTTAGCTCGGAGAAATACTGGACCGCCATCGAGCGGAACTGATCCCGTTCTGATTGGGTAATGGGAACCATACCTATAGAACTCACCCGTGCCCCCTGAGGTGATGAAGCACCCGCTCCGCGCCCCCGCCATCAATTATCTGCCGACCGATCGTCGCCATCTGCCGGCGCAATTGTTTCGACCGCCCCAGTTCTTCGACGACTTCAGCCAACTTGGAATCGTCAAAGTCCTTGACAGCACCAAGATTTCGAACTGCCCCTTTCTTCTCCAAGTCCTCGACTATTTGCGCTTGAACTGAATTTCTAGAATAGCTCAACACTACGCAACCCATATACAACAACTCCCAGAGCGTACCTCCGGCAACAACGATGGCCAGATCTGCCTCGGCCATATTCGTGCTCATGTTCGAAGAATTGAATTCCGCGCGGACGTTAGAGAAACCGAATTTCAGCAACTCGCCAGGATGATCGTGAGCGGGGCCGGTGATAATCTTGATTTTGTAATCCGGCTTCCGGGCCAACGACTCTGCAACTTTGGGTGCGAGATTCTCGGGATCGCTCCCGCCCAGGGTCACGAGAATTCTGTTGCCTTTTTCGGGAAAACTGCGGGTCTCGCGCCCGGACGTGAACTCCCGTCGCAATAGCGCATAAGATTCTCCTAGCAGCAGCTCAACGTCAGCACCCCGTTTTCTGTAGGGGGCCTCAGAAGCACCCAGGTTCAGGTTAAGAATCAGATCCACCGGAAATGACTCGCGTTTTGCAAAATCGTCGATCAGAAGCGTGCGCATCGCGGAGGATCGCAAGTGCTCAAGAAACCCAACGCCGAACCGGTCCCCATCAACCACGAGCCACGAACTGCGCAACTGGCGAGCGACTCGGACAGTGGCTTTCGCATCTTCGATCTCTCCCGGAGTTTCTGAAATGCTGGCTACTTCAAACCCTTCCGAGGCGAGGCGTTGCTTTAGCGTTGCAGGCGCCTCGGCAATTGCAAATACCGCTCGGCCGGACGCTCCGTGCCACGCCTGCGCCAGCGCGAGACATCGCATAATGTGGCCTGTTCCTATGGCACGATTTGCGTCTGCGCGGATTAACAGAGTTTCTTCGTTCACACGTTCGAATTTGTAGCGCTCATCACTGGGCTCAAATCGCGGCTAAATTGCATGGCATGTGCCAGCCAGCCATCAATTGCTTCAATCGTTCTGGTGCAACGGAGCGCCAGCAGTGATCGAAGACGTCCGCGCCGGGATGTTGCTGCAAATATTGCGGAATTTTCTCGATTTCGCTTGGGCTGTTGAGACCAATTCCCACTCTGAAGCGAATAAACTGCTCGACGTAACCATACGACTGAGATTCCAGCCATGTGCACAAAAAGCATGAAATCCCGCGAATCGCACATTCTGACGCTACCGTTGAAAGAATCGTAACGCCGAACCATGCATTGGCGAGCAGGTCCTCGGTAAGAGAACCGCTGACAATATGCGCCGAAGCCCTTTGTAATGGGGAAAGGACGCGGGCCAGCATTTTAGCGCGTTGTCCTTTGCTTTCCGCTGGATGCAATTTGATTAAGAGCTTGCGTCCGTTGCGCAAGGCCACTTCTGCCAGTGGAGGCAAAATATCCTGGTAAAATCCTTCAGCGCGACCGGCAGTCGCTTCAAAAGGTTCCGAGATAAAAAGAATGTGTTTCTGGAAGTTCGGTCGGATCGAACGCTCCCGTTGGGATTCAGAAGGCAGCGCGGGAGCGGCAATCTCGATTCGTTCCGCTGGCACACCGCACGTGCGCACTAGATAATCTTCTTCCATCTTTCCCTTTGCCCAGATCACATCGCCATAGATGCGCTTGAAAGCATAACGGCCGTCCAATGCTCCATGATGGCAAGCAATGTTCGGCAATCCCCGTGCGGAGGCAAGAAGCAGCGGGATGCGAGTGTAAGGGTTGCTGTCGTCGGCGCAGAGCACGCCTTCGACTGGTTCGGTGTCGAGTACATTCCGCCAGGCATCGCGCACCTCGAGTCCATGGCGAAAACGCCGGGGGAAAATATCCAGATACCCCAGCCGGTTTAGCATGTCGAATTCAGCTGTGCCTTTTAATGCTTTCAGGAACGAGCGCCAGGCGTTCGCCATTTGCGCGTTTTCGTCGCTCCGGTCGCGGAGCGATGCATACGAAGATAGCCAGGCGCTAGTTACATTCCGCGGCAAGTCCCGGATCCAGCCACTCCGTCGCGTTGCAACCAGGAGGAAATTCTCTTGCGGAAAGGTATTCGCATAGGCGATGCCGGTGCGCGACACATTGATGTACGCGGTTGGAAGCAACACTACTGGTCGGGTGGATGGCGGGCGCTTGCCCGCCAAACGTCCGCGAAGCTGGTATCCCGCATCATATTTATCCCAAAAAACATCGATCAACTGCGGTGCGGAAAGCCTGGTGGAAACTCGCGCGTAGTGTGCCAGCCCACTTTTCTTCGCATTCCGTCGAAGAGGAAACACCCTGGTGCGCCCGCCCAACAAGCATTGCAGAATACTGGCATGAAGGCCGGGGCGCGAAACTTGCACTCTGTCACCTGAGCCGATCGTGCTCGCAAAACGCTGCATCAAGATCAGCGCTTCCACCTCTTCGGTCAGGAGAATCGACATAATCTCCCACCAGTCCAGGCCATGTTCGTCGAGTAGCCGACCGCAGCCGAGGCCCAGCACGTCACGAATTTGCTGGAAATCATCCAATCGGTTCCGCAGAGAATCTAGTGTTGTCATGGGACAGCGGAACTGCCGATTCCAACTTACGTAGTTGGTTTCACCTCCCCGCCCAAGATCAACGATGCGGTCCCATCGTAAATTTTTCCACGGCCCCTTTTCTGGATCGTCTTCAGGATGTATGAGCAGAATATTCATGACTGATGTTGATCAACTGGGCGACGACTAAGATCGCAGCTCCTAACCTTCGCATAAGGACTTCTGTTCAACCTCTCGATTGATCTCGGCGAGCTGCGGCTCGCGTTCCATCAGCTTTAGTACACCGCTCAACAGGAATCTGTCGTCTCTAAAGCGGGAGTAAACTGCGCGAACAAACTCCAAATCTTCTGGGGTATCCACCGTCCATCGATGGGCGCTATTGTCCTTGTCATCCATTACCGACAGAATTCTGAACTTTTTGGGATTCTCATAAATGTACGGGGTAACGTGAGAACGTTGATAGGGATGAATCGCGTTAGCCCACGCCGACTGCAACGCTGCGAAGGTCATTACTTCCGTATCAAGTCCGCGCGGATAGGTGGCAACGCAAGTATTGGAAGCATAATCTGGGCGTTCTTCCAAGAATGCCCGAACCGTTTTGTCTACGATCTCCGGATCAATCAGGGGGCAGTCGGAAGTGATTCGGACGATCGCGTCGGCGAAAAAATGTTGCGTGGCGCGATAATAACGATCAAGAACGTCCGCCTCATCGCCCCGGAAACAGGCAACCGACAGGCGTCCGCACTCCTGGACGATGGCCTCGTCTGCTGGCTTGACGGTGGTGGCGACAACAATTTCGTCCAGAAGTGTGGCACGACTAGTGCGATTCACCACCCTCGCCAGGACCGTCGCACCGCAAAGATCTTTCAATACCTTTCCGGGCAGGCGGGTACTGCCCATGCGGGCCTGAATGATGGCGACGACTCTCACGCTTCTCCGTTTTTATTTCGTGGTTTCAAGCTTCGATCAGCGGCCTGGCGCCAAACTTTATTCTTTGACGCGGAGCAGGAACGCGGTATCGACATTTTCGTTTTCCAGGTAGCGCAGGTGTTCTTCGCGCACCAACTCTAATTCTGGAAACTGTTCGGCATACAGGCGCGCATAATCCGTCTTCCACAGAAGCGCGCCGTGCCCGCGATAGGCCACTTCGGTCATCTGCGGAGCGTAGTATTCGAATCCCCAGATCCAATGCTTCGCGCAGCGGCGAATTTCGCCGAGAGCGAGCGGCAGGTCGGCAGGCGCAATGTGGATGAGCACCCCAGAGGTGAACACCAAGTCGAAGAACCGGCCGGCATAAGGAATCGCGAGTGCCGATGCTTGCCTCAGAACGGCCGCGGGAAGGCGCCCCTGGGCGCGCTGCAGCGCGTAGTCCTGGGTTTCGATGCCATACAGGTTGGTGAAGCCCATCGATTGCAGCATCAATAACTGATTACCAACGTTACAGCCCACTTCCAGAATTCGCGCGTCGCGGGGAATCGATTCCAGAAAGCGGCGATTGATCGCGCTACGCGTGATGCCATAGTTGCGCTGATAGAGTTCATCGAGTTGCGCCGGAGTAAACGTGTTGCGGTCGGTGTATTCGCGGCCGAAATCGCCGTTCCAGGTGCGAATCTGCTCGGTGTCGGGCAGCGGGTTGGTTGCCACTGAAGTCCCATTCATTGATTACTTCCTGAAATGCGCCGCGACTTTGCCGACGGCGTGGATTACATCCTGTACGTCTTCGTCGCTCATTGCGGGAAACATCGGCAGGCTGATGAGGCGCTCGTAAGCGTCCTCTGCGACCGGATACTCTCCTCCGCGATATCCGAAACGATCGCGGTAATACGGATGACGGTGCACAGGAATGTAGTGGACGTTGACTCCGATGTTCTCCGCCCGCAGAGCCCGGAAAATCTCACGTCGATCGGCGTTCAGCCTTTTAAGGTTGAGGCGGATTGGAAACAGGTGCCAGGCGGGATTTACGTCGAACCGCACAGCTGGCAGAGTTATTTCCGTTAGATCGCGAAATGCGGTCGCATAGCGGGCCGCAATTTCTCGCCGGCGCACCAGATTTGCATCTAATTTTTTCAGTTGGGACAATCCGAGCGCGCACCCGATGTCGGTGAGTCGATAGTTGAAGCCGAGCGCCACCATTTCGTAATGCCACTGTCCCTCGGACTGACGCTGCCTCGCATCGCTGGATATGCCGTGATTGCGAAACCGACGCAGCATCTCCGCATAGCCAGCGCGGTCCGTCGTTACCATGCCGCCCTCTCCGGTCGTAAGATGCTTCACCGGATGAAAACTGAAGACGGTCATGTGGGCGATGCTGCCTGTTCGCCGTTGTCGATCCTCTGCGCCCAGCGCGTGACAGGCGTCCTCGATAACGATGAGTCCGTTGCGCACGGCCAGTTTGAGAATCGCATCCAGGTCTGCGGGATGCCCCGCATAATCCACCGGAAGTATCGCTCGCGTTCGCGGCGTAATTCGCTCTGCAACTTTTTCCGGATCGAGGTTGAGGGTGTCGACGCACACCTCCGCAAAAACCGGAGTCGCTCCCTGATATAAGACGCAGTTAGCAGTGGCCGCAAACGTCAGGGGCGTTGTAATGGCTTCGTCGCCGGGCTTGAGACCCGCCGCGAAAGCAGCACCATGCAAGGCTGCGGTTCCTGAACTGAAGCTCAGGGCATACTTGGCTCCGACCCGCTCCGCGAACGCTTCTTCGAACTCCGCCACCTTCGGTCCAGTGGTCAGCCAATCCGAGCGCAGAACCTCCACGACCGCTTGGATGTCATCGTCCCCAATTGACTGTCTCCCGTAAGAAAGCAGCGTGTTCCTCACCGGAGTTCCACCGTCAACGGCGAGAAGTTCTTCTGTGTTGGCTATTGCGCGCATCGTGTGATCCTAATTGTTGTGTTCGTGGCTCCCGGGTCTACGCCGGGACGCTAGCCCTCGCCACAACTCCGGGCTCAATCAATTCCTGGAGTTGCTGGTGACTTAACCATTGTTCATTACTGTCGCTGGTGTAGCGGAAGTCCATTGGCAACACGCGGCCACAGACCCAGTTGCCTCGATTCCACCAGGGATGCGTTGGCTGGATGACGAACATTTCATCCACTTCGACGGCACTGCGCGCTTCATCTTCGGAGAGCAGCACCTCATGCAGTTTTTCTCCGGGCCGAATCCCGATGTACTCCACGAGGCACCCCGGGGCGACAACTTCGGCAAGATCGAGCAGCCGCATACTTGGAATCTTGGGCACGAAGATTTCGCCGCCATGCATCTGCTCAATCGCACCGATCACAAAACGCACGCCGTGTTCCAGAGTGAGCCAAAAGCGAGTCATACGAGGATCCGTGATGGTAATGCGACCTCGTTTGCGCTGCTCCACGAATACCGGAATTACGCTGCCGCGGCTGCCGACTACATTTCCGTAGCGCGCGCAGCTGAAACGAGTCTCCTGCGCGCCGGCGTAGGCATTGGCCTGCACGAACATCTTTTCGGCGCACAGCTTCGTCGCTCCATACAGGTTGATCGGATTCACCGCTTTGTCAGTGCTGAGAGAGAGGATGCGATGAACGCGCTGATCGATGGCCGCATCGATCACATTGCGGCCGCCCATTATGTTGGTTTGAATGGCCTCGAAGGGGTTGTACTCGCATGCCGGAACCTGCTTTAACGCAGCCGCATGCACCACGACAGTAACGCCGGCGAGAGCGCGCTGCAGCCGGTCGGGGTCGCGCACATCTCCGATGAAGTAGCGCAGCGTAGGATGATCGAATCCGGACATGCGCATATCATGCTGTTTGAGCTCGTCGCGGCTGAAGATCACCAACCGCTTGGGGTGATATTCGCGCAGCATGATTTCCACAAACTTCTTCCCGAACGAACCGGTCCCGCCGGTCACCAAAACGACCTGTTCCGCCCAATTCATTGAGCCGCCTCAATCATTTTTCTTAACCTTCATGCGACACCTCATCCTGTCGGCCTGTCGCGTTAAACCGCATGCGCCAACTGCCATCGAATCGGGGTGCCTTGCATTTTTGGCAGCTGCGAAATCTTAAACGCCTCGAGAATCGTCGGGGCGGCATCGAAGAGCCGCAGGCCTTGCACCGGCTCCATTGTCGTTGCTCTGCTTCGCGCCAGATCCTTCCCTTCGGCCATCAAGAAAATTCCGTCCCAGTTGTGGTTGGCGCCATCGGGCCCTGTATCATTTTCCTTGCTGTGGATTTTGCCACTGCCCACGATTCCACTCGACCGCCAGTACAGATCCCCGAAGAAGACGCTAAGATCGGGGGCGATGTTGCGCGTTTCCTTGTAAGCCTCTTCCGAGAGCACGACGCGTGTGCCAATCGGCCGTCCCTCGGCGTCGCCCAAAGCCTCCAGCTCTTCTTTCAGTTTTCGGCGCAGAGCGTCGCATGCCTGCCTGGGAACGGAGCCTTGCGGTTCGCGTCCTTCAACGTTCAGGCAAATGCGGCCATAGTATCCGCCTTCGCCCCAAGCCTGAGTGCGCGGCCAGTCAACCTCCAGTTCGTCGAATCGCGTGGGCAGGGTGGGATACCGCTTCAGCGCGAGGTATCCTTTTTGCAGTAACCATTCGTTGATTGCAATGGCTCCATCCATGCGCTTGGCCCCGTGGTCGGAGACAATCATCACGCGAGTGTTGGCGTCGGCAAGCTCCAGCAACTCGCCCACGAGAGAATCGACGTACTTGTAATACTCATAAATCGCATTACGAAAAGGATTTTCTTCTCCCGCATACAAAATGTGCTTCGCATCCATGAACTGCCAGAAGCCGTGATGTATGCGGTCGGTTCCCATCTCTACCATCATGAAGAAATCCCACGGACGCGTCTTGAGGAGATGTTTGGCCACGGTGAAGCGCTTGGTGGTCATCTCATAAATCTGGCTGAGCAGCCATTCTTTCTTGTCGGTGCGGAAGCCCTTGACGTCGACCATGTAATCCCCTACCAGGCGCTGCACCTCAGGGCGAAGATCGTGAGGATAAGTGTATTGGCTTTGCGAACCGGGAGTTAGGAAGCAACTGATTAAACTGCCCCGCAGCGGCTTTACGGGATAGCTTGGCGGCACACCGATGACGATTGAGTTTTTCCCCTCGCGGCTAAGAATGTCCCAAACCGTCTCTTCCTTGATACTGGCCGAGTTTGCTACAGAAAGTTTGTCGTAGCCATACTCGCTGCGATTGCGGAAGCCATAAACTCCAAGCTCGCCGGGATCCCGGCTGGTCATCATGCACATCCAGGCTGGTACCGTGATGGGCGGAGTAATACTGCGCAATTTTCCATGCACGCCAGCATTAAAGACGCGCTTGATATTTGGAAGGTCGTCGAGCCAGCGGCCAAATACCAACTCAGGATCGGCACAGTCCAACCCGATCACCATGACTTTTCGCTTGGGTGACGAACGAAAGAACAAACGCAGCTCGCTTTCCAGCTGGGATCAATGATTGCAGAGAGTATAGCGGAGTTTTTTTGGCATCGGCACGAACGATGCGTCGGTGCACCAAGAACGCCACTCCTCAGATTCGTTAGGGAAAGCGATGCTACATGATTGGCGAGCTTTCTCTGGGTTGCGTGTGCCAGGATTGGCACTGCTCCCGGAACGGCTTTGAACGCCTGTTTAGGAGCGCGCATGGATTCCGGACCGCTAGTGCAGCTCAATAACCCGACCGTTCGCGAAATACAGACGGCCGGCATGGATTTTGGGGGATCGACTGGCGCGCGCATCTACCCCGAACTTCTATCGCATGAGTCAGCTCTCGGGGAATATATTCGGGTTTTGATGAAGCGCAAGTGGACGGTAATTGCCTGCGTGTTCACCATTTTTTCCGTGGTAGCGATTGCTAGCCTTAAAATGACCCCGGTGTATGAAGCAAGCGGCAGCATTGAAATCAACAAGCCGGATTCCGGACTTGTCAACTTCAACAATTCTCCCACCTTCAACGTCGACTACTACGATCCGACTGAACTTGAAACCGAAGTTATGATCCTGCAAAGCGATCTTCTGGCGCTGCAGGTAGTGAAGGAGCTGGCCCTCGACCGCCGGCCAGAGTTCGGCGGGAAAACGGCGGCGCTGCCTTCGTCGCTTGATCTCGCGCCCGACCCACTGCAAGTCGATTCCGGGCGAAGCTCTGCTCTGCTCTCCGGTTTCCGGAGCAATCTCAAGGTTTCTCTTTCTCCCAACACTCACATCGTCAAGGTAAGCTTTCGCAGTCCCGACAAGGATTTGACCGCAACCGTGGTGAACACGCTGATGAGCACGTACGCGGAGAACAACTTTAAATCCCGCTTCGATTCCACGATGCAGGCCTCGGACTGGCTTTCCAAGCAACTGGTGGACTTGCAGATGAAAGTGGAAACGTCGCAGGAAAAGCTGGTGCGCTACCAGAAAGAACATGAGATTCTTGGCATCGACGAAAAGCAGAACATCACCACCGCGAAGCTTGACGAATTGAATAAGGCGCTCACGGCTGCCGAATCTGAGCGCATGGACAAGGAATCGGTTTACCGGCTGGTTCAGGCTGGAGATGCCGACACCATCGCGTCTGCTGCCAGCGTTCTCGATGCGGCCGGGCTCGGTGGTGGCCAGTCAGCATCGTCGTTACTGGAGGGGCTTCGTACCAAGCAAGCTGACGTAAAGATCCAGGTGGCAGAACTGAGCACGCAGTTCGGCCCCTCTTACCCGAAGGTGGCTCAACTCACCGGCCAGTTGAAGGAAATCGATGCGCAGATCCTAGGTGAGACAAAGAAAGTTGCGGGCAAAATCCGCGGCCAATATACGGCCGCCTTGCAGCGGGAAACCATGCTGCACGATGCTCTCGAGAAGCAGAAACAGGAGGCGAACAAGCTTAACGAGAGTGCAATCCAGTACAGCATATTGAAACGGGATCTCGAGAGCTACCGCCAGCTCTATGAAGGATTGATGGAGAAGATGAAGGAGGCCGGAGTTTCGGCCGGACTTAAATCCAACAACTTTCGCATTGTGGACGTCGCCCGCGTCCCCACTGCGCCCATCGAACCCAATGTTCCGCGGAACCTCGCTTTCGCGTTGATGCTGGGATTGACCTCAGGCGTGGGACTCGCCTTCCTGCTTGAAGGATTGGACAACACGGTGCGCACTACCGAACAGGCGCAAATGATCTCAGGCCTTGCGCCGCTGGGCATGATTCCGCTGGGGTCAAGGACAAAGCGTGAAGGCGCAAGTGCCAACCGTCTGGCTATCGCATCGTCCAATGAGGCAGTGGAATTAGTTACGCAGGTCAGGCCACAATCGCAAATGGCGGAATCTTATCGCGCGTTGCGCACATCTCTGCTGCTATCGAATCTGGGCGCCCCGCCTAAGGTGATCATGATCACGAGCGCGCTTCCGCAGGAGGGCAAGACGACCACCAGCATTAACTGCGCGGTGGTATTGGCTCAGAAAGGCGTTCGAGTTCTGCTGATCGACGCCGACCTGAGGCGGCCCAGCATTCACAAAACGCTGGGCATCGGCCCCCGGAGCGGATTGAGTAATGTTCTGACCGGAAGCGCCACGTTACAGCAGGCGATCGTGCGATCTTCTGTGCTGCCGAACCTTTCCGTCTTGCCCGCGGGAACGCCTCCCCCCAATCCAGCTGAGTTGCTGGCTTCTGCGAATATGCGAGATGTATTGGAGGAACTGCGAGGACAATACGATCACATCGTGGTGGACACACCCCCCGCCCTCTCAGTCACCGATGCCGTCGTATTGTCGCCGCGTGCCGATGCCATCGTGCTGGTCATACGCTCCGGACAAACGACCAAGCAGGCGCTGCGCCGCTCTCGCGACATTCTCATGCAGGTGAATGCGAAGGTCTCCGGCGTCCTGTTGAATGCGGTCGACCTGAGCTCTCCCGATTATTACTACTACTACGAATACCAGGGGAAATATTCCCGCTACTATCGCGACGATGAAGCTCGTGAGGATGAAACGCATGAGGATGAGGACGGTCGCGGTGAGGAGACTGCCGAGGTAACGCCCAGCAGCGCCTAGCTGAATGAGCAAGAGCTTTCGTGATTGCGATGCCATCTGGACTCATGGAAATACCGCTAAACACAGCCTCGCGGAAACGAATCGCGCTTGGCGCAGGAGTGTTCCTTTGCCTCCTCTATGTAACTGTGGCGGGGCGACTATTTATCGCTTCCGTGCTCGGTGAGAGATCGGACCTCCGAAGTCTGCAGCGGGCCGCTCATCTCGACAGTGGCAACGCGGACTATCGCAATCATCTTGGACGCTACTATGCCCTCGTGGCCCGAGACCCGGCGGCGGCTATCGAGCCCTACCGCGCTGCCGTGCAACTCGACCCGCACTCGGCGCGTTACTGGTTCGATTTGGCCTCCGCCTACCAAGTGCTGGGAGACACCTCGAATCAAAGCCTGACACTAGCGCGAGCGATCGAGGCCGATCCGGCAACGCCGGACGTGGCCTGGGAGGCGGCCAACTTTTATCTTGTGCAGGGCGAAAACGAGAAGGCCATGCGTGAATTCCGCGTGGCTATGGAGAATGAACCGTCTCTGGCAAATCTTGCGATTCAATATTGCTGGCGGATCAATTCGGACGTGGACGCTCTTTTGCGCAACGTCGTCCCCCCGAAGTCTGCGGCCTATTTCGCGTTTCTTGATCTGCTCATGGCGAAACAGGAGACAGCGGCAACCGGCAAAGTTTGGGCCGCCCTGATGGCGACCGCGGAAAACTTCGAGTTGCGCCAGGCCTTCGACTATTTTCAATTTCTCATCAACCACAAGGATGTGGATCAGGCTCGCTTGGTGTGGCAGCAAACCACTCCACGCTTCGGGCTGTCTTCCTATTTGCCGACGAAGAACAATCTGGTGGTCAACGGCAACTTCAGTCAGGATGTTCTTAACGGCGGCTTCGACTGGCACTATCAGAAGCAGCAGAGCGTCAAACTCACCCTCGATCCCAGCGATTTTCACAGCGGACATCGTTCGCTGCTGATCGCCTTTGATGGACCGGGAGTCGCCGACGCCGGCATTACTCAATTCATCGCGGTCCAGCCCAATACCATCTACGAATTCTCTGCGTACTACAAGAATGGAGAAATCGAAGGTGCGGGAGGACTCCATTTCACACTTCAGGATGCGTACACGCAAGCCGTTGTGTATGACAGCGACGAACTGAAAGAGGCGGGATTCTGGAAATCTGTGAGTGGAGCATTCACTACGGGAGACGATTGCCGCCTCCTGGTGCTGCGTGTCAGGAGGCTGCCCGAAGGTAGTCCGATTCGCGGTGAACTTTGGGTCGACGATTTCCGTCTCGTGGCCAAACAATAATTGAACCGGGTGATTTCAATCGCATGAGTGCACACCATATTACTGAAAGCTATCGCAGCGAACTGGCTACCCGAGCCGGCACGGCGCTGCTCTACGGACTCTTTGGCTTATTGCTGGTTGGACCGCTTGCATTCGGCGCCGTCGAAGCCTGGTCGATCTTCCTGGTGGAAGCCGGCTCCGCTGCATTGCTTCTATTATGGATCGGCAAGCAGATCCTCGACGGCAGAATGATAATCCGCCGGAATTCCTTATTTTTGCCTATGGGAATTTTTGGCTTGCTTATCGCTTCGCAGCTTGTCTTTCGCATCAGTGCGTACCCGCACGATACGATGTCGCTGGCGCTACTGTATGCGTCTTACGGCGTATTGTGCTTCCTGTCTTCGCAAACGCTGCTGCGGGGATCTCAGGCGCGCAGGCTCGCTCTGATTTTTTCAGTGTATGGAGCCGCAGTGGCCGGCTTGGCGTTGATCCAGGGTATTTCCTCCAACGGCAAGCTGTATTGGATTCGCCAACCCCGCATGGGAGGCTGGATCTACGGTCCCTACGTAAATCACAACCACTACGCCGGCCTCATGGAGATGCTGGTTCCCATTCCCCTGGTGTTATCGCTGACCCGGCTCGCTCCTGCAAAACATCGGAACATAGCCGCCGCGGCAGCTGCCCTGATGGTCGGCACTATCTTTCTTTCAGAATCGCGGGGTGGCATGTTGGCAATTGTGGTCGAACTCGTGATTCTTGCGATCTTTCTCGTGAAACAAAAAAAGGGGCTGCGTACTGCGATCGGCCTCAGCCTTTTTTTAGCAATCGTGGTTGGATTGCTGACCTGGATCGGAGGAGCCGAACTCATCCAACGCATCGCCAGCGTAAGGCAATCGCACTCCGAACTCCCCGGCGATATTCGCACCTACATTAACCGCGACGGCTTTCGGATGTTCTTAATGAAGCCGGTCCTGGGGTGGGGCCTGGGGGCCTTTCCCGTTGTGTATCCGCAATTTCGCAGCTTTTACACAAATTTCTTCGTCAATGAAGCGCACAACGATTATCTGCAACTGCTGGTGGAGATGGGGGCGCTGGGATTTGCCACGATGCTGTGGTTTCTGGTGATCGTCTATGCCAGGGCAATCAAGAAGATTGGAAACTGGAGCGAAGAGATCAGTGGCGCCGTGGCGCTGGCTTGTCTGCTGGGTTTAAGCGGTATTCTGGTTCACAGTTTAATCGATTTCAATTTGCAGATTCCCGCGAATGCCTCCTTGTTTTATGTGCTGTGCACCATTGCCGCGTCAGAGCCGTTTGTTCAGCCAATGCGCAAACGGCGGACAGTCAGCAGCATCCCTTCCGCCGAAGTGGTGAGGCCGCAGGAAGCCTTGGAGCAGTCCGCCACAAACTTCTAATTCATTTCAAGAAATTCCGTTCAGAACAATAGCGTCCGGTCAGTAATGGGTGGATAGTAGTGAGTGGTTGGTGACAGATCGGTTCGCCTGGCCACTGGCCACTAACCACTGACCGGGCGCCATTGATCGACCATCTTCCACCAGATCATACGCAGCCATTCATCCACAAAGGTTTTTGCCCATTGCCGATGAGTCCACCATCGGACTCCAAATTGTGCTTCATCGTGTGCCGCCGCAACGGAATACTCATATTGAGGAAGCTCACGCCGGAAGACACTCAGCGCACGGCGCGTGTGGAAATCCGAGGTCACGATCAGCACTCTCTTGACGCCCTCCTGCGCCAAACAGTTCTCCACGTCTTTTGACTCGTCTTTCGTCGACAGTCCGTGGATGGGGCATATGCTGACCGACGCTGGCTGTGGCAAATCCGAAATATATTTCTGCGCCAACTGAATCTGGGTGAATTCGTAGATGGTCGAATCGATCGGCACATCGAGCAGAATGGTTCTCCCGTATCCTCGCGAGAGAAGTTGCAGGGCAAGCTGTGGACGCTGCTTTGTCTCTCCCGCCAGCACCAGAACCACATCGGAGCGTTGCGGTGCATCCACCAAGAGAAAGCTGCCAGCCTTCGCTGCCAAGCCGGCAAGCAAAACGCACAGCAATATTCCGGTAAGAATCCATGCGCGTTTTGCGATCCCTCTGTTCATAATTTCCATCGTGATTCCTGTCGT
Source organism: Candidatus Sulfotelmatobacter sp. (assembly GCA_036844925.1). Lineage (GTDB taxonomy): Bacteria > Acidobacteriota > Terriglobia > Terriglobales > Acidobacteriaceae > Sulfotelmatobacter. Next base: position 71,485 of record DAIUEW010000002.1, on the reverse strand, counting down.
AATTCCCAAGTCCGGAAGCGGAGCCTGGTTCGCCAGTAGTACTCGACCGCCCGGTGCACTGCCATCCTAAGACCGCGTGCTAGAATCGAAACGAAACCCGCTAAGAATTGAAGAGAAGCCACCGCGATAATGACGAATTCCTCTACCGCAACTCGTTCGCCCGAACAACTTAAGAACAAAATCCAACAGCGCCAGGCGCGAGTGGGTATCATCGGCCTCGGCTACGTGGGACTACCCCTAGCCTTGCTGTTCAGCGAGCAAAAGTTTGCTGTCACCGGCTTCGATATCGATCAACGCAAAGTGGACATCCTGGCCCAAGGCGGCTCTTATATATATCGCATCACGGCGGAAGAAATCCGGGCGGCAAAAGCGCACGGATTTTCGGCTACCTCCGATTACTCGCGAATCGTCGAGATGGATGCGATCATCATTTGCGTCCCAACTCCACTCAACCAATATCACGAACCCGATCTCAGCTTCATCACCGATACCACACATGCCATTGCGCCCCATCTGCAAGCGGGGCAGTTGGTGGTCTTAGAGAGTACAACCTACCCCGGCACCACTGAAGAAGTGATGCTGCCGATTCTTGAAAAAGAAAATAAGAACGGCCTGAAGGCGGCCCGCGGCTCCTCCGATGGGGAAAAAGAATTCTATGTGGCATTTTCTCCAGAGCGCGAAGATCCAGGGAACACGACCGTGGCCCGCCGAGACATTCCTAAGGTTGTAGGTGGAGTGAATGCGCAGGCTTCGCAACTCGCTGGAGCGCTCTATGGGTCTATCTTCACGCGGACGGTGCCAGTCTCGTCGCCGGCTGCGGCGGAGATGACCAAGTTGCTTGAGAACATCTACCGCTGTGTCAACATCGCATTGGTAAATGAGCTCAAGATGCTTTGCCTGCGCATGGGATTGGACATCTGGGAAGTCATCGAGGCCGCTTCCACCAAGCCCTTCGGCTTTCATCCCTTTTACCCGGGACCTGGGCTGGGCGGACACTGCATTCCTGTCGATCCCTTCTACTTGTCGTGGAAGGCCAAGGAATGGGACTTCCGCACACGCTTCATCGAGCTGGCGGGAGAGATCAATACCAACATGCCTTACCATGTGCTGGCCTCCGTCGGTGGAGCGCTCAACCAGCATAAAAAGTCCGTGAACGGGGCGCGCATTCTTATCCTTGGCGTGGCCTACAAGAAAGATATTGACGATCTGCGCGAATCCCCAGCACTCACCATCATCGAACTCCTGCAAAAAGAAGGAGCCCAGGTCAGCTATCACGATCCGTACTTCCCTTTCATTGGCAAGGGCCGCAAATACGATTTGCAGATGAAACGAACCGAGCTCGAAAAATTGGGGCAATACGATTGCATTGTGATCATTACCGATCACTCCGACTACGATTATCGGAAGATTGTTGGCGAGGCACAACTGGTGGTCGACACGCGCAATGCGACAAAGGGGATTAACAGTCCCAAAGTGGTGCGGTGCTGATCAGCAACCGGGATTCTGCTTCAACCGGGATTCTGCACAAGAAGACAGAGAGACTTGCCTGGCGGCACGCCCTAGGTCGACGAATAATCGCTATCTCGCCCGACTACTGGATGGAACTGGCAACGTTCGAGAACACGTTGTTAGCATTCGAGCCAATAAGGCGGATCGTACCAACCACGATCACCAGAATGACGGCCAGCATCACCGCGTATTCAGCGATGTCCTGACCGCTCTCACCGTTCCAAAGGTATTGCAAAGTTCTTGCCACGGGCTCCGTCTCCTTAGAAATTCGTGTCAGCTGCCACTGCAAACGGGAATAGATCCCCTGCTACTGTGACCGGATCAATTGCTGTCCCGAGGCTGGTCTTGAAACAATGATAGGGGCACCTGTGGGTGCCGCCAATGGCCCTTTAGTGCCATATAGTGCTATTTCAGTTAAAATCGTCTAACTTGTTGTCAGGCAATGCTTTTCAACGGTAAGGACTGATTCACCGCAAAAAGTGCAAGCTCCAAACGCGTGGAGACTCCTAGCTTGTCGAAGATGTTGCTGAGATGATGCTTAACCGTGTCTTCGCTGATCTTGAAATATTCCGCGATCTCTTTATTCGAGTATCCCGCTACGACGGCGGCAACAATTTCGAGCTCTCGCGGGGTTAGGCCAAATTTCTTCTGCCGCGCTTCGTCGGACGAAGACTGCACCAGGGTTCGCAGATATTGCACGAGGTTAGAGACGCTCTCCCGTCCCACCCAGTACTCTCCCGACATGACGGTATGAATTGCCTTCAGGAGCAGTTGAGTGGCAGAATCTTTCAAAACCACTCCCCGCGCTCCCAATTGGAGAGCCTCTACGATCTGGCTCTTTTCCGCGGCGGCCGTCAGCAGGATCACGCGCACCGGAGTCGAAGTCGATCCCACGCTGAGGTCCCGCAAGGCTTCCAGGCCAGGATGCTTGGGCATGGCCAGGTCCAGCAGAAGAATGTCGGGCTTCATTTGCCGCGCGAGTCTGACCGCCTCCGCGCCGTCCGACGCCTCACCGATTACTTTCAAATCCGGTTCAGCTTCCAGAAGCCGACGCAAACCATCCCGGAAAATCGGATGGTCGTCAGCGATCACGATACGTACGGGTTGTGACTTCTTAAAGTTCATCGGAAACTTCTCCACCCCTCGGAACCTTAATCTCCAGGCGCGTCCCTACACCGGGATTCGATTCTACAGTGAGCGCGCCCGCAATCAAACCGACTCGTTCCTTGATGATCGTCGGCCCCTTTCCCAGTTGGTCAAGTTGGTCCTGCGATAAGCGTCCGGAAAACGGGAAGCCCTTGCCATCATCTTCCATCGTCAGGCTCCACTGAGCCGGACTCTCACTTAGGCGCACCAGGGCATGGCGGGCTTGACTGTGCTTGCGCACATTGACGAGTCCTTCCTGCACAATGCGCACCAGCTCCCGGCATACCTTTCCTGGCATCTGCGGCTTCTCGACATCGGTTACAAAGCGCGCTGTAATTCCCGTCTCCCGCTGAAACCGCTCCACGGTGTCGGCGACTACGCTGAGGAACTTTCGTGCATCCACATCAATTGACTTCATCTGTTGCATCAATTCTCGCAGCTTCAAAACCTCTTCGCGCAGCAAGCCCTGGATCCGGCCGAGTTCCCCTTCGACTACCGCGGGAGAGATTTCCGCCTGACGCCGCAGAACATCCACCTGCATCTCCACCGCAATCAGCGACTGAACGGCTCCATCGTGCAGTTCCCTGGCAAAGCGGGCGCGTTCCGCAGCTCCGGCGCGGCGCCTCAGCCGGTGCAGCAGGTAGACGTTGTAAACCGCCGGACCCACCTGGCGCAACAAATCCAGTAGAAAGCGTAGCTGCTCCAGTGTGTCGCCTCGCCATATGGGGTCAAAAACGAAGACTCGCCCGCGCCATTCGCCTCCGAAGACAAACGAAATCGTAATCAGGGATCGGAAGCTTTGCCGCTCCCTCAGCCCGACTAACGGTTCTTTGGCCGGCGACACGAGCTGATTACCATCGCCATCGAGTGCGACCACCGACCAGCGATCTCCCTTGTTCGTCGCATAACAGACATCACCGGGAAAATCTTCCAAGTAACTCTTCTGGGTGCGTTGAGAAGAATCCAGCCACACGAAATCGGAAGGCTGCTCACTCTCATAACGCAGCTCTCCCAGAAAGATTCGGTGACTGTGGATCTCCTGCGAGGCGATCAGCAACCGCTCCGCGCCGTACATGCTGACAATCTCCCTGCAGATCTGCTGCAGTGTCCCGGTCAACCCGGCTTCTACGCGCACCTTTGCCAGCATGCTGGTGACGACGGCTTTCTCTGCCCGCAATTTCTTTTGCTGCCCTGCAAGGTACCCCAGGAGCAGTCCCATTACCAGCAGATAGATGGAGAGCATGAATAGACGCTTCGGCTCAAACTGCACCAGATTAACGTTCAAGCCCGATAACGCGCGCCATGGAAGAGCACCCCTTGGCGTCCATACATGCAGGAAAAGGAAGCTCTCCATCCATAGCAACGCGACCTCGGCGGCAGCTGTGCCCAACGTTTCCCACAATCCCCAGCGATAGGCTGCGGCCGCCAGTACAAAAAAGAAGAAGAGGAAAAACGGACTTCGCGCCTCTTCGGCAAATACCGAAATCACAGCCGGCCATACGATATCTGCAATGTGTACCAGGAGGCGAAATGCTGCCGTCGACTGCTGCCTGCGCCGCAACAGCGTTATCACGATAACGCCATGGATCAGGTACAACCCTAAGAGGCCGTAAGCGACGGGGGATTGACCCAATTGTGTTGGGTCCATATACACGGCGGCTAATGCGGAAATCGCCAAGAAGACGCGCGCGGTCGCCAGCCAGCGCTCGATGCGGCGCGTCTCGGTGGGATCGTTTGGAGCCTGTGATCGGCTCAAGAAGCCGTGATTAGGTTCCGCTTGCAAAGAAATCACTTCCCGCTTGCGAACAGGATTATAAGATTCACAGAATGTCTCGCATATTATTGATAATAAAGATTGAGAGCAAGGAAAACTTTATGTCTGACTGGACTCGGGCATTCTCAGCCGCTTACCAGCGAGATTCCCTGATGTTTCTTACAGATTACTTCCGTAACCGAGGACTGCTCTAATCCCCGTCTAGAATGGCTCCGAGGACTGCTTTCTTGCGCAAGTACTACCAGCTCTGGACCGCAGCCGTCGCAGCGTGCCTGACGACGCTGGTACTGGCTTCGGTTTTCGTACCTCACTCCTTTCGCCTAACAGCACTGAGCGATGTGATCCAGTGTCTTTTGTTGTTCTCCGGGACAGTTTCCCTTATTCCTCAGGCGGTTCGGTCACGCGGGCGTTTGCGTCTTTTCTGGACACTGATGGCCACCGGCATTGGCTTCTGGTTTTCCTATCAAGTGCTCTGGGTTTACTACGAAGTCTGGCTGCGTAGTGAAGTTCCGGACATGTGCGCCGGGGACATGATCCTGTTCCTTCACATCGTGCCACTGATGGCTGCGGTGGCGCTCCGGCCGCACGCCCCGCAGGATGAATATGCCGCGCGGCTGCGTCATCTGGATTTCGCTCTGCTGATGATCTGGTGGGGATACCTCTACATTCTCATCGTGATCCCCTGGCAGTATGTCGTGCCCGACGCCGTGCCCTACAACCACAATTTAAACTCTTTGTATCTGGTCGAGAAATTGGCATTTTTGAGCGCCTTATTTACGGCTTGGCTCGGCAGCAAAGGCGGCTGGAAGACCTTCTATGCCAGCCTCTTCGGCGCTTGCTTCACGTATGCCGCAGGTTCTTATGTGGCCAACTGGGCGCTGGGCCGAAACACGTATTACACCGGCAGTCTCTACGATATTCCCCTGACAGTCGCAATGGCGTGGATTACTGTAATCGGGCTGTGGACGCGTGAACGCGAACCGCAAACCGGCGTCCGTTCCACCTCCACTTCTCATGGAGTATGGTTGGCGCGGCTTGGCATGATAGCAGCCTTTTCACTTCCATTGTTTGCCGCGTGGGCTCTTCTGGATGGGGCAGTTCCCCGGCGCATAAGTTCGTTCCGCCTGGTACTGACTCTGGGCGCCGCCCTTCTCATGGGCATCATGGTTTTCGTGCGGCAGCGGCTGCTCGATCGCGAACTGCTCCGGCTGCTCACGTATTCCCGAGAGTCCTTCGCGAACCTGAAACGCCTGCAGGCCCAGATCACGGAGTCAGAGAAACTGGCTTCGATCGGCCAACTGGTGGGTGGGGCCGCGCATGAACTGAACAATCCCATCACCGCAATGCTGGGTTATTCCGACCTGCTGTTGTTGAGTAAGCCGCTCACGCTGGAACAGAATGAGATAGCGGCGAGAATCGGGCAACACGCCCGCCGCACCAAGTCTCTAGTAGCGAGTCTGATCAGTTTCGCGAAGCCGAGCCCCTCCGCACTTGGTCCGGTGGATCTCAATACTTTGCTGCGGACCGCGGTGAAACTCTCGCAACCGCAGTGGCAATCGTTGCAGATGGAGGTGCGCACCGAATTTCCGCACGAGCTTCTGCTGGTCCGTGGGGACTCCAACCAGTTGCTCCAGGTCTGTATACAAATCATCAACGATGCAATGCACGCGGCGGAAAAGCGTCGCAGCCACACTCTCACCATTACTGCACAACCCAAAGACGGCGTCGCCATCGTCAACATCTGCGATACGATTCTTGCTGTCGAAGTCCAGGATCAAGAACTCGCGCCTGTCGGCACTCTATCGAGTTTGGGACTCGGTGCATGCCAGGGCATCCTGCGACAACATCATGGGCGAATTCTCTACCAGGAAGATCCCAATGCGGGCCTCGCAATCCGCGTGGAGCTGCCTCTCATCTCGCCCGCCTTAGAGAAATCCACAGAGTACGCCGTTCCGGCGATGTAAAATCGCTGACATCCGGACAACCTCATCTGACGGCCCGAGACACAAAGTAAATCGGACGAACTTCCGGCAGAAATACTGGGAGAGTTAAAATGATCGGCTTCTCCGTTAACGGCAAACGCGTCGATCTCGACGTGGATCCTTCTACTCCGCTGCTCTGGGTCATTCGCGAGCAACTGGGCCTCACCGGCACAAAATATGGATGTGGAATGGCGCAGTGCGGTGCCTGCACCGTGCACATCAATGGAGAGGCAGCGCGTTCGTGTGTCGCACCCGTGTCGCGGGCAGCGGGAAAATCCGTTACAACCATCGAGGGCCTGTCGCCCGATCTTAGTAATCCGCTGCAACGTGCGTGGCTGGAAGAGGATGTCCCGCAGTGCGGCTACTGCCAGTCGGGGCAGCTGATGAGCGCGGCGGTGCTGCTGCGCGACAAACCCAGGCCGACGGATGAGGACATTGATGAAGCGATGACCGGCAACATTTGTCGTTGCGGAACGTACCCGCGTATCCGGAGAGCGATCCACCGGGCTGCTGAAATGGTGGCGAAGGGAGATGCGCGATGATCCGTCGCAGGGTAGCGGAAGGAATTACAGGCAAAGGAATGCAGCGCCGAGATTTCCTGAGGGCATCGGTCGCAGCCAGCGGCGGGTTGCTCATTGGCTTTCACTTTCCGGGCTTGAGTCAAGTGGCGTCGGCGCAGTCTTCCGCTAATGTTTTTATGCCGAACGCCTTCGTTCGCATCGGAACCGACGAACGCGTTACGGTCATCGTGAATCACTCGGAAATGGGGCAGGGCGTCTACACTTCTTTACCGATGTTGCTGGCGGAGGAGCTCGATGCAGACTGGACGAAGGTTGGGTTCGAGCCGGCTCCGGTCGATCCCAAATACAATCATCCGGCTTTTGGCATGCAGATTACGGGAGGAAGCTCGAGCGTCTGGTCGGGGCTGGAACAATTCCGCCAAGCCGGCGCCTTGGCTCGAGCCATGATGGTCGCCGCAGCGGCGCAACAGTGGAACGTAGACTCCAGCACCTGCCGAACAGAGTCCGGAGCAGTCTTTAGCGAATCAAATCGCAAGTTGACATATGGTCAACTTGTCGGCGCCGCGGCAAAGCTAACACCGCCGGAGCACGTGCAACTGAAAGATCCAAAGACATTCAAACTGATTGGCAAGCCAATCAAGAGGCTCGACACTCCTGAGAAATTGAACGGCAAGGCAGTCTTCGGAATCGATGTCAAATTGCCGGGAATGCTGACGGCGGTGGTCGCTCGTCCACCGATTTTCGGAGCAAAGATGAAAAGCTTTGACGATTCCCGACCACGCGCGATGCCGGGCGTTCGCAAGATTGTTGCGATTCCCGCAGGCGTGACTGTGATCGCCGATACTTTCTGGCAGGCGAAGATGGCGAGAGAAGCGCTTCGCATCGAATGGGACGAAGGCAGCATGCAAGGCTTCAGCACGACTCAAATGATGCGTGACTTCCGCGAGCGTGCGAAATCCCCTGGCACAAGCGTGCGGAAAGACGGCGATTCCGCGGCTGCGCTGGCGAATGCAGCTAAGAAGGTCGAGGCTGTGTATGAGGTTCCTTACTTATCGCACCTCATGATGGAGCCGTTGAACTGCGTTGTGGATTTGCGAGCGGACTCTTGCGAAGTTTGGACTGGCTCGCAATTCCAGACGGTCGATCGCGCAAATGCGGCGAAGGTCGCTGGACTGCCGAACGAGAAGGTTCAGCTCCACACGACTTTCCTGGGTGGTGGATTCGGACGCCGCGCCAATCCGCAATCCGACTTTGTTGTCGAAGCGGTTCAGGTCGCCAAAGCGGCGGGCGCTCCGGTCAAAGTGATTTGGACGCGCGAAGATGATATGGCAGGCGGCTGGTATCGTCCCGCTTTCCTGCATGCCATCGAGGGCGGCGTCGACGCGAGCGGCAATGCAATCAGTTGGAGATCGCGTCTCGTCGGGCAATCGATCATGGCTGGAACGCCGTTTGCGGCGATGATGATGAAGGGGAAAGATTACGATCCAGCATCGCTTGAGGGCGTTGATGATCTTCCCTACGCGATTCCGAACGTGGCCGTGGAATCGCATCAGGCAGAAATTAATGTGCCGGTGCAGTGGTGGCGATCCGTGGGACACTCGCACACTGCGTTTGCGGTTGAATGTTTCGTCGATGAACTCGCTGCCCTCGGCGGAAAAGATCCTTATCAGTTCAGGCGCGCGATGCTGCAGAAACAGCCCCGTTATCTTGGCGTGCTCGATCTCGCTGCGCAGAAAGCCGGATGGGACAAGCCGCTACCGAAGGGAATGGGGCGCGGAATCGCCGTTCACTTTGCCTTTGGAAGCTATTCTGCCCACGTTGCGGAGGTGTCGGTAACGGATGACAGAGTTCGAGTACATCGCATGGTGTGTGCGATCGACTGCGGGCAGTACGTAAATCCGGGCATTATCGCGGCGCAAACGGAGGGCGGCGCGATTTTCGGAGCATCGGCCGCGCTCTTCCAGGAGTTGACCTTCGAGAATGGCCGCCTGCAGCAGACCAACTTTCACACTTTTCCGGTGATGCGTATGAATGAGTGTCCGGAAATTGAAACCCACATTGTGGAGAGCAACGAGAAATCCGGCGGGATCGGCGAACCGGGCGTTCCATGCGCCGCACCGGCAATTGCAAATGCTATTTTTGCCGTAACCGGAAAGCGAATCCGTCGGCTACCGATTCGTATGACGGAGGCCGTATGAAGCGCCTGCCAATATTGCGATTATTCATCACGAGCATGATTTTGTTCTGTGTCGCCGGAGCGCTGCGGTTCGCACGCTCTGCAGCCGCAGCTGCGCCGTCGGCTTCACCGCAGCCGGTCGCGGCCGACGAGGGAGCGCTCTTCACCGCATTTGTTCCCGTGTTGCGGCATCCACGCTGCATGAATTGCCATTCCCAAGGCGATTATCCGCGGCAGGGCGATGACGGACATCCGCACACCATGAACATACGGCGCGGCCCCGTCGGCTTTGGAGTTACAGCAGTAAAATGCAGCACCTGCCACCAGGATCACAATCTTGATGGAGCACACTTGCCGCCAGGCGCGCCGGGCTGGCGCTTGCCGCCTCCGAGCATGCCCATGATCTGGCAAGGATTAACCGACGCGCAGATCTGCGAATCGATCAAGGACCCGAAGCAAAACCGCGGCCGCAACCTCGATCAACTGGTCGAGCACCTCACGGCAGATAAGTTGGTGATGTGGGGCTGGAATCCTGGCGAAGGTCGAACTCCGGTACCAATACCGCACGATGAATTTTCGGCGATGGTAAAACAATGGCAGACGGCGGGAGCGCCTTGCCCGGCGAAGTAAAAGAAGGAATTCGAACTCGATTATTTGTGTCGAATTTCGACGGGCGCACGCGTACGATCCAGCGGAAGGACTTGCAGTTGCCATTTGAGCGGGATCGACAATGGCAGATAGCACATGGTTTGGTCGCAGGCCTGATACTCCAGCTTGGCCGTAATTATGAAGGTTTTCCCGTACTTTCCCAACGAGCCCCAGAACTCCGGGATGGAGCTGACTTTCACATCCTGGCTGATGCGAAACGTTCCGTCGAAAACGGGAACATGCTCGTCGATCACCGGCAGGAATAATATTTTGGATTGAGGATAAATCGCCGGTTTGAATTCCATCTCCGGCATTGGGTCGATCTCCAACTGAATTGGCTTGTAACCTTTTGCACCGGGCGCGTATACGTGCATATCCGGCGTCAGGCGCACTTCGGCAGCGAGCGTGATACGCGTTCCTGGAACGGCGACTGAATCGGATTGCTCGACCGCCAGTTGTAAATGCGGGGCCTCGATCGTCTCGGTTACTCCCTCGCCAAACTCTGGAAAGAGTTTGGAAACAATACTGTTTCCGGTAGGCCGCTCGCGGTACCTGGCTTCGAAGAATTTCTCCCGAATGATGCCCTTGGTATCGATGAAGAAATATCCAGGACGCCCAAATCCCTTCTGCATGCCCGTTGCTTCTGGATTAAGAACACCGTAGGCCCTGATGGTTTTCGAATCGGGGTCCCCAAGCAAGGGATATTCGACCTTGTGCCCGTTGGCAAAGAACTTCAGAATTTCTTGCGAATCATAGCTGATGGCGGCCAGCTTGATTCCCTGCTTCTCGAATCGCGCGACAGCATCCTGCAGCTGAACCAGCTGCCCTTTACAGAATGGTGACCAGTCAGCGGAGCGGAAGAAAAGAATGACGGTGCCCTTCGCTCCCCTCAGGGTTTCAAGAGTCTGAACCTGCCCGAACTGGTCGCGAATGGAAAATGCGGGAGCCTTCTTACCTACGGCGAGACCAATGGACATGGGCTCAATCGAAGCGACCTTGATTGAATCGCCGCCCATGGTTCCGCGAACGGTAACGGTATCTCCAAGCCGAGCGGTTAACGTTTTCTGCGGCTCAAGGGAGTATATGACGCGGTTCGTATCGTCATAGAGCGACAGCTTCGCCCCGGGCACATCAAGCATGCATTCCGGAGATTCGTTGAAGGCTTCGTCTGCGTTACAAGCGCTGGACACTATGATGCCGGACCATGATCCGGAAGTGGCCGGTCTGCTTTGCGCAGTCGCAGCAAAAGTTGTCGTAAGAGAAATCCCTAGCAGGAACGCCACGAAGATTTTCATCGAAAGGTTTCCGACAGCGTCACTCCAACCGCTCGTTCTTTTCTTTCTATCCTTAGTCTTTCCATCCTTGAGCCGCAGCGATCGCCTACTGGCTCTTCACCCTCGCGGCTTCGAACTCATCGCCCTTTTGCCAGCCGATGAGGCGCGACAGACTTGCCGCCTCCCAGCCTAACGCGAACCCGAATCGCGCCATCGCCGCGTCGCCGACGAAGTTCATCTCGGGATGATACTCGTCGCTTGGCTGATGGTAACGCTTCTCGATGTATTCTTTGTTCTGGGCCACTCCCCAAGCCTCGTCGTGACCTTTGAACTTCATGCCTTCGTTGATCGAGAAGGATGGAATGCCCACGCGCGCCAGACTGAAATGATCGGAGCGGTAGAAGTGTCCGGCCTCGGGGCGCGCGTCAGGACGGATTGCCAGCCGGAATTCCTTTGCCGTGGCCTGCACCCAGGGATAGAACGTAGTCCGCTCCGCTCCTGACACTTCTACATCTTCCGGCGCTCCGATCGGCTGCACATCGTCGTAATTCAAATCCAGCGCAATCTTCCCTGCTGAAATCGGCGGATGCTTGCCCAGGTACTCGGAGCCGAGCAGTCCCTGTTCTTCCGCGGTGACGGCTGCGAAAATTACCGACCGTCCCGGACGCTGCTTCGCGACGCTGAATGCGCGCGCCAACTCCAGCAGAATGCCGCAGCCGGTGGCATTGTCGGCGGCGCCGTTGTAAATGTTGTCGCCCGGCATATCGGCGCGAATGCCCAGGTGATCGTAGTGAGCCGTGAAGCTCACGGCTTCATCTTTCAACGTCCGGTCAGATCCCGGCAAAATCGCCACTGCGTTGTTCGACTCAAAATTGCGCACCTTGCTCACCATGTGCGCCTTTAACTTTGCTCCCAGACTCACGGGACGAAACTCGCGCGAGCGCGCATCGGCGATCATCATGTCAAGATCCATGCCGGAAGCCGCGGCGAGTTTCTTCGCCACATCAAGCTGTATCCACGATGCGACCTTCAGCGCGGGACCTTCCAGCTTCAGATAAGATTTCTCACCGGAGTTCGAGTTCCGCACCACTTCCCAGGGATAGCTCGCCATATCCTCTTTGTGGATGAGAATCACTCCCACTGCGCCTTTGCGCGCCGCCTCTTCATACTTGTAAGTCCAGCGTCCGTAATAAGTGAGGGCTTTGCCTTTGAAGAAATTGGGATCGTCCGATGGCGGCTCATTCACCAGCATCAGTAGCACCTTGCCGCGTACGTCCGCGCCTTTGTAGTCATCCCAGTTATATTCCGGGGCTTCAATGCCATAACCCACGTAGACAATCTCGGCATCGACATCTGTCTGCGCCTGCTGGGTTTGATCGTAAGCCACATATTCATCGAGCGGCTTCAATTTCATCGCCGCACCTTGCTTCGGCAGCAGCGAAAACTGCGTTTCCGGCAGGGTTGTGATTCCGACGAGCGGCACCTTTTGCAGGAATGACCCGCCATCGCCAGCCGGCTTCAATCCATACTCCGCGAACTGCGTGGCCATATATTCAGCCGCAATATCGCCGCCCCGTTGGCCCGTCCCACGGCCTTCCAGAAGATCAAGCGAGAGATAGCGAACGTGCCAGCGAATGTGTTCCGGGTCGATGGTCTCCATGGCGGCGAACGCAGCAGAGGGCAGGCGCACGGATACTGCCTCACGCTTCACTGCAGCGGGCGCCGCCGCAGGGACCGCACCGCCAGCCGCCCAAACCAGCGGGCTGAGAACGGCAATTACGCCAAGCACACTTATTCTTGCGATTGGATGCATGTATCAGTCTTCTCCCGCGGCGATGGGGGGTTCGGATGCGAAAAGTTGCTTATCGCCAGCAATGATTTTCTGGGGGCTGATGGAATTGTAAAGGATCGGAAGGCCTTTGTTATTGAGGTTGATCGGTACCGTAGGTCATCGCCGCAAACGGCCTTTCGACGAATCTTCGGCTGTACCTATGGTTCTTCTTTCCGGGATGACATCGGATAAATGTCCCGCGACCGCAGGATCAATTCTTCGAGCCTCAACCAGCGCGAAAGTCGCGAACGTCTTCTCCTGGCTTGAACACCACAACGGGCGCCGTCTTTCCCGACTCAGCCATCTTGCGGCTCACATCTTCAAAGTCGGCTTTTACCCAGCCCACGCTGGAGACCTCTATTTCGCCGTCCTGCGCAACCCACAAAATCGTGGGCACGTTCGTCAGCCCGTAGGCATTCGACACGGGATATTTGGTGGTGTCGTCGAGGAGCACGGGAAACGTTATTCCAAATTCTTTGGTGAAAGCAGCGGTCTGCTTTGGATCATTTTGCGAAACCCCGATGATCCTGACGCCGGTGTGTCCATAGGCCCGCTCCAACCGTTCGAGAAACGGAAACGCATATTGGCACGTGGGACACGAAACTTTGAAGAAGGCCAACACCAGCGGTCCATTTGCCAGTTCGTCACGCAGCACGAAGCGCCTACCATCCAAGGCTCTGAGTTCGAAATCGGGCGCCTTCGTACCCGCGGTCAATGCCGCCATCGAGAGTCCTCCGGTTCGTTTTGTCAGGATGTTTCGGAGCCAGCGCATACAGCCCGCCCTGACCTGCCTTCATTTTAGATGATGCGGTATGCGGAATGCAGAGGCTGGACAGGGATCAATAGTCGATACTCTATCGACTTAAAGAACATCTGCCTTTCTGAGAATCTTTCTTGCCAAGCCAGTGAGCGGCGTTTGCGTCAGCCGACCGACTGGAATCCATTTGCCCCCCGGTGGCGAGGCAGTGCTGCCACGCCACACTTTGACCGTGTAATCCGTCACCGTAATCGAATGCCGCAGCGTGTACGACGGAGTACCAACGCCGTTCGCGCCTACCTTTTCTGGTAACTCCCACATCCCCGCCATCAGCGACGCGTCCTGCGCGCGCTGCACTAGAAACACCTTCCCCTCGCGACAGTCGAGCTCGTAGTGGATCTCGCGCTTTTTCTGCGGCAGGGGCTGGGCTGTCACCGCCAACTCCCCGCGCGTCGCGCAAACCTCGACCACAGGGCACGTCAGGCATGCTGGGGCACGCGGGGTGCAAACGGTCGCACCCAATTCCATCATCGCCTGATTGAAATCGCCCGGACGCTTTGCATCTAACAGTTCGTTTGCGGCTCGCCACAATTCCTCGCCCGTCAATCGCTTTCCTGACACTCGCTGCAGCACGCGTTCGACGTTCCCGTCTACCACCGCAACCGGCTCATCAAACGCAATGCTGGCGATCGCAGCCGCAGTGTATCGTCCAATTCCGGGCAGTTCCCGCAATCCCTCGTGCTTCTCGGGAAATTCTCCGCCATGCTCTCGCACGATGACCTTCGCCGCCGCGTGCAGCATGCGGGCGCGCCGGTAATATCCCAGGCCACTAAAAGCCGCAAGCACGCGGCTTTCGCTTGCCGCCGCGAGTCTTTCTACCGTGGGAAAGCGCCGCAGGAATTCGTGATAGTGCTCAATTACCGCCGCCACACGTGTTTGCTGCAGCATGATTTCAGAAAGCCATACGCGGTAGGGATCGCGATTCGCTCGCCAGGGCAAATCGCGGGCGTGGTGGTCATACCAAGCGAGAAGGCTTCTGCGAAGCCGCTGTTGCTGGGAATTGGAGAACGAGCCGGAAATGGGTTGTGCCTTCTTCACGCTCTCAGGCCAGAAATGGATTTCTTACGCGCACCGTGCCATACATGCGCCCGTGTTCAAAATCTTCGGAGAGAATCTCAGGGAGGCCATAATGCTCGGCGTAGGCCCAGAGGTGGGCGTCGTACCAGGCGAACTTGTACGCTGCCATTCCAAGCATCGCGGTGCGAAACACTTTTTCATTCGGGTAGAGAATCTGGAACTCGTTAAGGAAATCTTCAGCTTGACGCCACGCCTCTTCCCATGTAAGAAAAGGCCCTGCCGTGCGCTGCCTGGTCACCGCGTTAACAAACTCCACCATGGCCTGATGCGGGATGCGCAGCACGCTTGCTGCCGCTCCGCGGCGAAGAAGATTGCGAGCCATGGCCCGCTTTTTCGGATCGCTCGGATCGTAGCAATAGACCATGATGTTGGTATCAACGAGGGAAGCCACGCGGCAGCCCCCGATCATCGTTATACAAATCTTCACGGGTCCAGCCACGATCATGAGGGGCCGGTTTCCCTCGATTTGCTTTTAGTTGCGCAGCTTGCAACTTGTCTACGCGCGCCATGCCCGCATCGAATAGAGCCACCCGCTCCGTGGCGGTCAGTTGCTGGCCCGACTTGGCTTTGCGCCGCACCAACTCGACTCGAATACTGTCGCCAGCGGGAATCCACTCCAACTCATCGCCGGGACGGATGCCGTAATGGTCGGCGATGGCCTTGGGGACGGTCAACTGCAGCTTGGAAGTCACCTTTGGCATGATCCTTACTTTATCAAGGATTCAATCCTTACTGCAAGAGTCCTTCGTGACAGCGCTCGCGCGCATGTCTGATCGGCTACTCCCACATCCCCGCCATTGACCCCACGCCCCGAGCACGAAATAATAGCCGGGCCTGGCATCCGCAACATTTGCGTGAGGTCATTCACGCCTGGTAGCAGCGAGGAGCATTATGAACGACTTCAACCGCAAGGTGGAAGACGCGTCGGCGCGCGTCAGCAAGACTGTCGCCGAGGCCGCGGAACGAATCGAGAAAGAGATTCCGGAGTTCATCAAATACCTGAACGACGAGGTTCTGCCCACGGTTCGCCAGCATTCAACTCAAGCCCTGCGCACCGCGAGCCAAAAGCTCACCGAACTGGCCGACTACATGGAGCAGCAAAAATCCTCACACAAATGACGCAACGCCGCACGGCTTTCGTCTTCCACGCCCGGACTCTCATTCTCCTTATGGTGTGGTTGCTCGCGAGTTGCGGCCATCCCAAGCAGGCGCGAGTAGATATACCTCCGCCTCCGGCCGCAACAGGCCAGCCTTGTTCAAGCGCGCTATGTCCTGAAGCTGCTGGGAAAAATGGCCGTCAGCCTGGCGCCGAAGAAAGCGCTGACCTCGCTGAACCTGTTATTCCTGCCGGTGCCACGCCGCTGCGTACCGAAACCGGGCGCGCAAGCTGGTACGGGCCTCCTTATCACAACCGGCGAGGATCGAATGGCGAGGTCTACAACATGCACGCGATGACCGCGGCACATCGTACGTTGCCGCTGGGCTCGATTGTTCGGGTCACAAATATCAGCACCGGCCACACGGCGCTGGTGCGCATTACGGATCGCGGACCATTCATCCCCGGGCGGGTTCTCGACTTGTCGCTGGCCGCGGCGCGCAAGCTTGATGTATATCTGCCAGGAGTGGCCGAGGTGAAGGTGGAGGTGATGCAAACTCCCGTCCCGCTCGATACCGGCGGAAAGTGGGCGGTACAGATTGGCGGCTTTCCCGAGGAAGAGGCTGCCGACAAACTTGCCGACCATCTTATGCGCCGTTACCGTACAGCCAAAGTGCAGCGCTTCGCCAGTCCCGCAGGGGATTGGTGGGTGCGGGTGCGCGTGCTCGATGATGATCGTCAACGTGCCCAGAACCTCGCCGCAGAAACCCACACTGCGGAAGGCGCTGTATTTGTGGTCAGACTGGATTAGTTGCGTTCGGATTTGCCACTGAGCGTTTCACTAAATCGTAGCGCTTGATCGTAGCCTGGCGACGGAGGCGTTCGTGAAATCTGTAGATGTAATTCCCGCGACTGTGCGCCTTCGCGGGGCAAAGATAATCGCCGTCGCAGTGATCCTGTATCTGGTGTTGCGCCTTGTGGGCTTTCACAGGTTGTTCGAGAACGACGCGGAGGGAATCGGCGCGCTTCTCCAGATCATCGGCACGCTTTACAGCGTCGTCTACGCGTTCGCAATCTACGTAATCTGGGGACAGTTCACCTCTGTCGAAAATGAAATACAGAAGGAATCGGGAGCGTTGAAGGACTTGCTCGTTTTCAGCCAGCGACTGAAAGAACCAGAGCGCGAACCGATCGTACGAGCCGTGAAGGTTTATGCCAGAGGAGTTGCGGATACAGAATGGAGAGCGCTGGCTGCGGGCGAGGAGCCTGAGAAGACGGACAAATTGTTTGTAACAGTCATTTCCAGCGTTACAGACATGAAACCGGCGGACGATAGCGAGCGTATTCTCTACACGCGACTGCTCGATATCGCGAATCAGGCCAGTTCGCACCGCGATGAACGTCTCGCCATCAGCGTAAAGCGCATGCCGCGCACGCTCCTGATGTTTGTCACAATTACTGCATCCATGATTCTGTTTTTGCTTTTCTTTCTCCCATTCCACAACCTCGCGCTGGGCCTGATCTCCATTGCGATTGCGACGATGTTGCTGTTTTTCGCTTACTTCGTTCTGACTGACCTGGACAATCCCTTCGAAGGGACGTGGAACGTTGGCCCGGAGCCCTTCGCAGCATTGGTAACCAAATTTCGGTAATCATTCGGCCTGACAATCTCGCCCTGACAATCTTTGGGCGCAGGTGTTATCGTTTCGCCATGGTGACCGAGCAATGACCGACCCCACTAGCAATTGCCTGTTCTGCCGCATTGTTCGCGGCGAAATTCCTTCGAGGAAGGTTTATGAAGATGAGCATGTGTTCGCCTTCGAAGACATCGATCCGAAGGCGCCGACGCATGTGTTGATAGTCCCGAAGAAACATTTTGCTGGCTTGAAGGAAGCCCACGTTCATGACGCTGAAGTGATTGGCCGCTGCCATTTAGCGGCAGCGGAAATCGCGAGGCAACGGAACATCGAGCAAGGATACCGGACGGTTCTCAACGTAGGTCCTGGAGCGGGCCAGTCAGTGTTTCATCTTCACATTCATCTCTTAGGTGGACGGCGGCTAGCCTGGCCGCCGGGATAATCGTTCCCCCAAACTAGTGAGCCTTTCTACAGTTCGGGTCGCCCCTCGGGATCCAACGCAGTCTTTACTGCACAGTCGGACTTTCGTCTTCCGGAGCTCCGTGCCGCCGTAAAAGCTGAGGCAAGTTTTGCGAGAACGCAGATCGTGGCAGGACCATGTCGCATCCCACCTCATGCGCTTTCTGCTTCAGGTCGCCTTGCACATGCGAAAGGAACCCGATGATCGAGGTTCCTTTCTTCAGCTTCGATTTCAGCTTGGGGATGAGCGTTAGCGGCTTCGCGTTGGCGTTGTTGAGGTCAAAAATGATCAGCGACGGCTTTTCCTCGCCATTCTGCTGCATGCGCTCGGCCAGGTCCTTGTCGTTCTTGGCGAACTCGACCTTGACGTTCAACTTTCGCGCAGTCTCCTGAATCTTGGCCTGAAAGAAAAGATCGTCGACGAAGGCAAAGATACGAGAGCTTGAATCTTCGCGCGCCGGAAGAGGCTCGGGATCGGCCG
The DNA here is from genome assembly GCA_036844925.1 of Candidatus Sulfotelmatobacter sp. Taxonomy (GTDB): domain Bacteria; phylum Acidobacteriota; class Terriglobia; order Terriglobales; family Acidobacteriaceae; genus Sulfotelmatobacter. The sequence goes on along the minus strand of DAIUEW010000002.1, from coordinate 53,057 downwards.
GAGCAAAAGGCGCAGCAAAGCCGGGCCGCGCTCCGCGACGCCCTCCCTGACCGTTGTTGCCGCCCAAGGCAGCGCGATAACTGTGGTCCATAGGCGCGGTGTAGATGCCGTCCTGGTTGTGGCGCGACTGGCCGGGACCGGCGGGGCGGGGGCCGCGCGGATTATTAGAACGGCGTCCGCGACGCCGTCGATTTCTGCCTCCGCCGCCACCGGAGGGTCTTCCTGGTCCTGCGTTCATAGTCCTCTCAAAGCTGCTAGGCCGGGCCTTGGACCCGGTGCAGTGTTGCAAACTCTTGCGATTTCAGTTTCCCCATTGGTTGCGGAAGGCTCTGGCCGCGTTGGCGCTCAGTCACTTTTCTTGCGGAGGCTCCCTGACGTCTCAGTAGTACCTATGAATCTTCAAATTTCGCGAACGCATTCGAGGAGCGTGGACCGCTCTCCACGCGCCATTGCGGTGGGCTGGACGCAATCGCGGTCGCCGCTGTTTCCGGTGAAGCAAACTCGTAATAGCGAAAAAAACTAATTTATGCGTATCGGTTATCCGTTATCGGAGTCCGTCGCGCCGCCGGGAACGACCTGGGGCGCGGAAGGCCAACGCGGGAACGAGGCCAATGAGAACAACCTAATGGTACTCGCCCTTGCGCGGACGCGCAAGGGGCAAAGTGGGGAGCTTTTTGCACAGGAGGACAATGCCTCCCGGGGGAACGGGGCTTCGGGCTTCGGCGGGGTTGTTAATTGATGATTGCTGATTGCGCCCAAAGCCCGGGGTTAATCAACAATCAGCGATCAACAATCAGCGATCAGCAATTTTTTCGGGAGCTACTTCGCGTCCGTCACCTGTTCCCTTTTCTCGTTGTACACTCCGAACTTTTTCGCGATCGGCTTCAGCGTGGGATAGAACTGGATAAAAGTGTGCTCGACAGCGGCGTGCTCTTCATGGCACGTCCAGCAACCGTTCCCCTTGGGCATGGCTTGGGAAGTCTTGCCCTCGGCATCGAATCCGAAGTAAGCCCACTTTTCGGGATAGCGGCTGGAGTCTTTCACTTCGACCGCCAGGCCCATCAAGTCGGTTTGAAAGTGGCCGGTCTTGTTGATCGAGCCTTTGCTCTGCGCGTCGCGCTCGTCAATGACGAACATGGTCTGCTCCGGCCATTTGCCGGAGGCCGCAAATTCCTGATAGGCCCAGCGCGGGACAAAGACATTGGTAAACATTTCGTGACTGCCTGGTGCGGGGCTGTAATTCATGCCATAGCCGGCGGAGAGAAACATCCACTCGCGATAATCGTCAGGGCGGAGAAGTGCACCCTTGGCGTCGTATTGCGGCTTGGGAGATTTCTCTTCGGGCGCCGCAGCCAGCAGGGCGAAGCAGAGTGAGCACAAAAGCGCGACGGAAAGAGTACGTTTCATCGAATTGCCTCCTGGGCGATCTTGCTTTAGACGAATCTGGCTTGACAATCCTAACCAGTCGATTCGGCGAAAGTATCAGGCCGTGCGGGCTGGAACCAGACGCTTCACTGCAGGAAGACACGGCTTCGCTGCATTTTTTCCATTCGGCCGTCGCCATCGACTAGGATTCTCCCTATGGACGACTCCCGGCTGCGCTCCGACTCGCCGCGATGGTTCTGGATCGCGGCCATCTGGTCTGGCGTCGGATTGTTCGAGGCCACACAGACTGTCTTTGTGATGCGCGCGGAAGGCATGCACCATTACTGGCTGCGCCTGTTCTTCACAATTCTGTTTTCGTGGCTGCCCTGGGCGTTGGCCACCCCTTTGGTGCTGAGTCTGGGTCGCAAACATCCTGCGACGGAATGGAGGCGGGTTTCTGCCTGGCTCGCGCATCTTGCCACTTGTGCCGCCATTGGCCTGGTATCTGCCGGATGGGATGCGGCCTGGGAAGTGTGGCTGAACCCGTGGGCCCTGTCGCCCGCCCCGGAGTCGTTCGCACAACTCTGGCTGCACAAATTCGATAACGGACTGCTCGCGGACGTGATTCTCTACGGCGTCATTCTGCTGGTCGGCTCCATGCTCGATTCGCGCGAGCGCCTGGCTCGGCAACAAACCGAAACCGCGCGCCTAAACGAGCAGCTCTCGAAGGTGCAACTCAGCGCGCTGCGCCGGCAAATCGAACCGCACTTTCTTTTCAATACACTGAATGCCATCGCCGGCCTGGTGCGCGAGAAGAGAGACGACGACGCGATCCGCATGATTGCCGCACTCAGCGACTTCCTGCGCCGCGTGGTGGAGGACTCCGGCCGGCAGCAGGTGCCGCTGGCGGAGGAACTGGAATTTGCCCAACAGTACCTCGACATTCAGAAAGTGCGCTTTGCCGAGCGTCTGCAGATTCGCGTGGATGTGCCTGCCGAACTCTTCCCCGCTCAAGTTCCCAGCCTGATCTTGCAGCCGATGGTCGAGAACGCGATCAAGCATGGCATTGCGAAACGCGTGCAGGGCGGCTCGATCCGCATTGCCGCGGCGCGCTCAAACGGCAGGCTTACGCTCAGCGTTTACAACGACGGCCCCGGGTTGCCCGCGGGATGGGAGAAGACACAATCCGGCGTGGGGATTTCGAATGTGCGCACGCGCTTGCAAAACCTCTACGGAGATGAGTTCGAGATGAGCATGAGGGATCAGGCGCCCGGCGGCGTGGAGGTATCGGTTAGCGTGCCTTTCGCTTTTCAATCGGCCGCGAATGCGCTTTTCGTCACACGGAAGCCCGAGGAGTAATTCGTGCCCGCGGCAGAACTTCCTAAAAAATTAAGCACTCTCATCGTGGACGACGAACCACTGGCACGCAGCAATCTTGCGGTGCTGTTGCGGCAGGACCGCGAGATTGAAATCTGCGGTGAGTGTAGTTCGGGCGCGGAGGCAGTGGAAAAAATCCGCAACACGAAGCCGGACCTGGTGTTTCTCGACGTGCAGATGCCGGAATGCGACGGCTTCGACGTGCTCGAACTGTTGGGCCGCGACTTGCCTCCGGCCGTCGTTTTTGTCACGGCTTACGATCAATACGCGCTGCGCGCTTTTGAAGCCGGCGCTCTCGATTACCTTTTGAAGCCGTTCGACAACGCTCGATTTGAACGCGCCCTCGACCGCGCCAAGCAAAAGATCGCTCGTGGAAAGGATATGCCGAAAAGCCTGGAGCGCATCGCCATCAAGAGCGTAGGGCAGATCTCGTTTGTGAAAGTCTCAGAGATCGATTGGATTGAGGCTGCGGACTATTACGCCTGCCTCCATGTAGGTCAGAAAACACATCTCCTGCGACGCAGCATGTCTGATCTCGAACAGGATTTGGATCCGGTCACGTTTTCCCGCATTCACCGTTCAACGATTGTGAATCTTGAGCGCGTCCGAGGTTTGGGGCTCGGCGAAGACGGCGAATACGAAGTGCTGCTCGAAAACGGCGCCAGACTCCGCTTGAGCCCGCGTTACCGCAAGCAACTGCAATTCCGGTTGGGAGTTCGCTGATCAAACTGCCTGTGATGCGTCAACTCTCTACTGCGACGACACAGCGAGAGTAATTGAGAAGGGAGCATTCGAGTTGGTAAGCGGGACCGGCCCGCCAGTACTGGCGCTGATGGTAACGACATAGTTGCCGGGAGGCGTTCCGGCATTCCTTAGGCTGTTGTTGCTGTTGTTATTTCCGCCACAAGAGCCCAGCCACAGTGTGGAGAATCCGAGAACCATGATCAAGCTAAGCAACCGCACGCCCCGCGTGCGGGGCCTTGCAAATACAAATCCAAATAAACCGGGCAGCAGCAGGGCATAGAAGATGCGGCTGCGTCCGAAAGGCGGACGAAGCAGTTCGGTGGTCACGGGTGTGGTCACGAGGGTCACGGTTACCGAGCTGGCGTTTGTCGGCTGGCCATTGCCCGAAACCTGGCAAGAAATCTCAGCGGTGACCTGAATTCCAGAGCAGCTATAGGTGAGTGGCAACACCGTTGTGCTGTTGCTGCTGTTGATGAAGCCTGTTGTGCTGTTAACTGTGATCGAGATCTTGACGGTTCCTCCCACGCCAATGGGGAAGGTCGCAGCCGTCGACGAGAGAGTGAAGGTTTCGGTGCTTTTAGTCACCGTCAAATTGAGAGTGGTGGAGATCGCCGCGCTCCCGCTGATCCCCGTTACCGTGATTGTCTGAGGCCCTGTAGGCAGCGCCATGTTTGCTGCCGTGGCGACGGTCAGGCCAACGGATACGGAGGAGGTCCCATTCAGTGTGACGCTAGCCGGATTGAAGCTGCAAAGTGCACCAGCAGGCAGGCCGGAACAACTGCCGCCACTGGAAACTGTGGAGTTAGTGAAGTTCACGGTTCCCGTGAAACCACCCGCAGGTGTGATGGTTATAGCGGAGGTCGCGGGTGGTCCCGTTTGCCCTGCTGAAACGGTCAGGCTCGCTGGAGCGGCGGAGATTGTGAACGGAGTCGTTACGGTAATAACGGCGGCGGCCGACACAGAGCCGCTGTGGGATGCATCCCCCTCGTAAGTAGCCGTGACGGTATTCGATCCGGCGGGAAGCACCGTTGTGGTGAAGGTGGCGGTTCCACCGGCGGCCGCAGGATAGGGAGTATTCAGCGTAGAGGTTCCCAAAATCGTGGTGGATCCGTTATTGGAAGTAGAGAAACTTACCGTTCCCACACCGGTCGCGGGAGTAACCGCGACCGTGAAGGTAACTGCCGCGCCCGCAAAGACGTTCGTAGCAGAAGGCGAGATCGTGACTGAACTAGCGGTGCGAGAGGCGGCCCACGCAATGGCCAGGGCATTGGCATCGACGGAGCCGAGACCCGTGACTAGATTATAGCCAGTGATTGCGTCAGCGGCCGAGGCGGCAAAACCGGAAATACCCCCGGACGGACAGATCACATAGCTGGGCTGCCCGGTAGGAGTATTTGCCTGGCAATAAACGTTGTTATCGCCGCTCGTTACGTGGTGAAAGGCTCCACTCGATGTGTTCTGGGCCAGGCTATATAGCGTTGAATTGATGTTGCCTAAGCCGGAACTTCCGAGGTACTGATTGATCAGGGTGACGATGCCGGCGAAGACAGGTGTCGAGGCGGATGTTCCGCCGACAACCGAAAGGTAAGTGTCAACCGCGGTTGAAATACCACCCGCGCCACCTGGGCTGCACGTGCTGGTTGTGCTGGTGCTATTGGAGACAACCTCCTCCTGCGGAGTGCAGACAATGTAGCCGGGATAATTCGGAGACGCGAGAAGTGAGAGGTCGGGCACGAAACGATAGGTGCTCTGTGGGCTCGTTAACCCAGGAATCGTTATTGCCTGCTGCCATGCAGGTCGGGCGAATCCGCCGGCGCATATACCACCAGTTTGCGTAACACAGTTGCTTACGCCGCCGCCGCCGATTGAAATCCAAATATCTTCCTGTACTTGCGCCGCCGTTGCCGTGGAAGTGAGCGCAACCCAGCCCGTCACGGTGGGAGGCCCCCCGTTTTCACAAAACGCATTACTTGAGTTGGCTTGACAGAACTTGGCAAGCGCTTCGTTGTCATTCCATGAGACCTCGTGCCCTATAAGGGTTGTGAGGACAGAGCCTCCATCGGCTCCGTTGCTGGCGCTCCAAAAAGTGCTGGTGAAGTCGGCGGCGGGAATTGAGGTGCCTCCAACGCCTGTGACCTCAGGGCTGCTGGCGGGATAATTCACGGCCAACCCGCCCTGCGCTGTTCCGAAAGGCGGATTAGGCGTGAACGAGCTGGTGGTGCCCGGCGGATTATCGTCGCAGGCGAACGAACCCGTGTCGCCCGCGGAGTTTAGGATCGTGATCCCCTCGGTATTTCCCTGCTGAAGCTCGGTTTCCAGCAGTTCGTTTTCACGCTCACAGAGCCCATAACTCATGCTGATGACGGGCGCGATATCGTTGTCGATGGCGTAAGCGAGGGCGACGTTGACACCGCCGCTGGTCCCGGTGGAATTGATTGGCGCGTTAACAAAGACGATTTGCGCTTTCGGGGCGACTGCTCCGGACCATTCGAGGTCCAGGTCAGCCTCGAACAGATCACCAAAAGGAGAGACGCCTTCGTCCGCACCAACGAGCACGTACTGAAAATTCGTCGTATTGCAGCCCGTAATTAAGCCTGTAGACCCCGTGGCGCAGGTAAATGAGGGTAGATCGAAGCCGGAACGGAAATCAACGAGGTCAGCTAGATAAACATCGGTCTGGCCAACGATGGCGAGTCTTTGACCCGCGCCGTCAATGGGCGTCGATGCGTTGTAGAGAGGATTGATGTCGTAGAGGGTAGCAATGTCGCCCGGGGCCAGGAAGTAATCGGTTGCTCCCGAGATCGTCGTTGTGTACCTGGGATGTGGGCCGCTGTTGCCGCTACGAACGGGGCGCACATACATTGGTTTTGGGCGGAAGTCGGTAAGGCCCCGAATTCCGGTGACGACGCCGTTCAGCGCGGCCGGTAATTGGACCGGAGTTAAGTTAGCAATATGCTTTTCGCCATCGACATCAAAATAGTGGATTTCGGTGTTAAATGCGCTTTGAATTTGGGCCGCTGTCCCGCCGAAAACTACGGAGTTGCGCCCGCGAGCCACCCGCAGCACCGTTAAACCTTGCGACCCGAGCCATGCGGTGATCTTACTTACATCGTTCTCGCTCAAGCCGAAACGGTCTGCATATTGCTCGGGCGTAAGCCATTTGTGAAATTGGGGTGACAAGCGATCCTGTTGCCGCGCAAGAAGCTGGTCAAGCTCCATTTGCTGACTTGGTGAGGGCGCAATCACGAGCGTGACATATTTGAAAGGGAGCCCAGCCTCAACCGGGCCGCGGTCATACTGCGGTGACGCCTTGCGATGAATGTTACCTGGAAGAATGACCCTCTGCGAGGGATCGATTGGGCCGAGAATGCGGTCCGATTGCGCGGCAACGTACAAGGTTGAAGTCACAAGCAAAAACAGGCACTTCCAAGAACGCATGCAACGCTCCGTCTGGGTCCGGGTTATGTGTGTTTACTCTTCAGCTTATACGGCTTTCTGAACTCTGATCAAGTTCGGCGGGCCAAAGGTTGTATGGATCTCACAAAGCTAACAACCCCGCAACGCGCGACGAGTCGCGGACCTTGGATCTAAATTAGATCCCAAACATGTTGGGGTGGAGTTTGGCATATCCATGCTCCTGAGCCCACAGGTCGAGCGGGATGGAAGCGAGTTCGTCGACCACCGGCTCGGCTAGACCATTCTTGGCGAGGTCGATCGACTTGATGTAAATCTGGCAGGAATCGCAGCACTCGACGCGAATGTGAGGGAACGTTTCTGCGGTGTAGACGGGGAGCTTGGCGTGGTCTTCTTGCCCGCATCCGGGACAGACGACGCGGCGAAATTCCCATTCGGCGAGGCAGAAACCACACACCAGCCTGCGCTGTGCGCCGTCACCCAACGGGCGCAGGACGCCGAGCGCGGCTCTGCGGCTACAGACGGGGCATAGCGAGTGCGAGTAGCCCTCAAGATGTAGCTGCGATTGGGATCGGACGAACTCCGCGTACGGTTGCAGGAACGTGAGGGCGAGGAATCCTTCAGGATTCGAGGGCGGCTCGCCATGGTCAGACCAGACGGCCTGCAGCAATTCGAAGCAGGCGGTGGGTGGCTGGCTGCGCAATTCGTGAGCGACTTGGGCAAGGCGCTCGGGACCACGCTTTTGGACCACGGCGAGAAATTGAGGAAAGCTAGCGGTCAGGATTGTATAGCCAGCATCTTGCGGGCCAGGAGGTAGGCGGGAAGCCCATGCCTGTTCTTGGAAGACAGCCAGCGGGACGCCGGCGCTACGTTTGTCCCACTCGCAACCGCCGTCGGCGGCGTGGTGTTCCATTTGCTGGTATAGGCCTTCCTGGAAACGGGCGATATGAACGTAGAAACCTAGAATTTCCACAGCAAAAGAATGCTGGGCGGCTAGAACTTCCGCCCGCCGGATGCGCTTCTGCCAGGCCGTCTTGCCCACTGGGCGATTATGGGGCTTCGATTCCCGGGAGGCAACTGCCTCGAACAGGAGTCTTACCGTCCCCTACAGCTTCTGCAGCATTGACTGTGTGGCGCGGCGGGGACTATAGTTTTTGGAAAATATGGGGCGCAACCCGGCCGCAGTAACCTTTGCGGTCGCACCAATAACCAGGGTTCAAAGTTAAGAGCATAGAAGTCTGGTAGCAGTCTGGATTCCGATTTTGTTTCGATCAGTACGTTTCGATACACGATCGAAGTAGACGGAGGATGCGCAATGGAATTCTCCCGCAGAACTTTCCTCAAAGGTGCAGTCGTTGGTGGAGCGGGTTTCTCTCTCCTGGGATTTGATCTGAAGCCCGCTGTGGCGCAACTGAAAGAACTCAAGATTGCGCGCGCTTCGGAGACGCGCTCAACGTGTCCTTACTGTGCGGTGGGTTGCGGCGTCCTTATCTACACGATTGGCGACAAGGCCAAGAATGTGACCCCGCAGGTGATCCACGTTGAAGGCGATCCCGACCATCCCACGAATCGCGGAACACTGTGCCCGAAGGGCTCTTCGCTCGAACAGGATATGCTCAACCCGCGGCGACTCACGAAGCCGCAAGTCCGGCGACCCGGCGCGACGGATTGGCAGGATATCTCCTGGGATGACGCCTTGAATGAGATCGCGCACTGGACCAAGAAGACACGCGACGATACTTTCGTTGAGAAGGATGCGAACGGTCGTGCCGTCAATCGGTGCGAAGGCATCTCTTTCATCGGCGGCTGCACCGATACCAATGAGTTCAATTTTCTGGTCGTGAAGGCCATGAGGGGGTTGGGCTTGGTTTATTTAGAAAACCAAGCCCGTGTTTGACACGGCCCCACGGTCTCAAGTTTGGGACCAACATTTGGACGCGGGGCCATGACCAATGGCTGGGTCGACATCAAGAACACCGACATGATGTTGATCATGGGCGGAAATCCCGCGGAGAACCATCCCTGCGGATTCAAGTGGGCGATGGAGGCCAAGCGCAACCGCAATGCCAAGCTGATCTCGGTAGACCCGCGATTCACTCGCACCTCTTCCACTGCCGATCTTTTCCTGCAAATTCGCGCCGGTACTGATATCGCGTTCCTCGGCGGCCTGATCCGCTACGCCATCGAGAACAACCGGATCGCCAAAGAATATCTCGTCAACTACACCAATGCAGCCTTCATCGTGAAGGAGGGTTTCAAACTTCCCGAGGACGGCTTGTACTCCGGATTTAATGAAGCATTGGGCAGCTACGACAAGACCACGTGGAATTATGAAGAGGGTGGAGACTTCAGTGGCAAAACGGACGCCGCCGCTTCCGCGCACGCAGCCCCAGCATCTTCGCAGGCGACGCCCGCACCTCCGCCCGCGTTGCCTCCGAATATTGCCTACGACCTCACGCTTCAGCATCCGCGCTGCGTCTTCCAATTGATGAAGCAGCAGTATTCCCGTTACACCCCCGAAACCGTCGAACGGATTACGGGCATTCCGAAGGACCAGTACCTGAAGGCTGTCGATCTATTTACTTCAGTCCGCAAAGATGGCGACATGAAGAAAGTCGCAACGATCATCTACGCGGTGGGTTGGACGCAGCATACTTTCGGAACGCAGATCATCCGCACCGCCGCCATGATTCAACTTCTCCTTGGCAACGTCGGAAGGGCGGGCGGTGGCGTGAACGCGCTTCGCGGACATTCGAATATTCAGGGCGCCACCGACATGGCCGGGCTCTTTGACTCTCTGCCGGGCTATCTCAAAGCTCCGATTCCCACCGACACGGATTTGGCTGGGTTTCTGAAGCGCATCACGCCAGGATCATCCAAACCCACACCATGGGAGTCCTTTAACTACTACGCCAACACGCCGAAATTCATGGTGTCGCTGCTCAAGTCGATGTACGGCGACGCTGCGACAAAAGAAAATGGATTTGCCTTTGATTACTTGCCCAAAATCGACCGCGATTATTCGTGGACCCACATCTGGAACGACATGTACAACGGCAAGATCAAGGGCATGATGGCATTCGGAATGAATGGCGTCATGATCGGACCGGACACGAACAAGAACATTAACGCGCTCAAGAAAGCCGACTGGCTGGTAGTGGGCGAGATTTATCCGGACGAAACCAGCGAGTTCTGGAAAGCTCCGGGCATTACAACCGATGAACAAAAGAACATAAAAACCACGGTTTACCGGTTACCCTGCGCGGGCTTTGCGGAAAAAGACGGAAGCATGACCAACTCGGCGCGCTGGGTAACGTGGAAATATGCGGCGGTGCCGCCTCCGGGCCTGGCGCGACTTGACCAGGACATCGTCGCACAGATTTTCCTGCGCGTCCGGGATCTTTACAAGAAAGAGGGCGGGAAATTCCCCGACCCCATTCTGAATCTGAGCTGGGCATACGCCGACGCGGCTCATCCATCACTCTCCCAAGTGGCCATGGAGCTAAACGGCAAGGCCTTGGCGGATCTGACGGATCCGACCACAAAACAAGTGATCAAAGCTGGGCAGCAGCTGCCCGGATTTGCCTGGTTGAAAGATGACGGGACGACCGCCTGCGGCAACTGGATTTACTCCGGCATGTGGACCGAGGCAGGGTCACAGGTCCAGCGGCGAGGGACAGAAGACCCCTCCGGTCTGGGCATTTATCCCAACTGGTCGTGGTCTTGGCCTGCCAACCGGCGCGTGCTCTACAACCGAGCTTCCTGCAATCCGGATGGGAAGCCATGGGATCCTGAGCGGAAACAAGTGTGGTGGAATGAAGCGGCGGGAAAATGGGCAGGCAACGACGTACCGGACTTCAAGCCTGATTCTCATCCTAAAGATCACATGGGCCCGTTCATCATGAACCCAGAAGGAGTGGGGCGGTTGTTCGCGCCCATCGGAGTGATCGCGGACGGACCGTTCCCGGAACATTACGAGCCGATCGAAAGCCCGATCAAGAACCCGCTGCATCCCGACCGGTCAAATAATCCACTGGTGAAGAAGTTCACGACCCCCTTCGACAAGTTTGGAACGCCGGAGGAGTACAGCATTGTCTGCACGACATATCGATTGACCGAGCAGTATCACTATTGGACAAAAAATAATCCTATGAATGTCCAATTGATCCCCGAACCGTTCGTGGAGATTCCGGTGGAGCTAGCGGACGAAAAAGGAATTCGTGGAACCGACAAGATCAAGGTCATCAGTGCGCGCGGAACTTACATCGCGAAGGCCTTTGTCACGCGCCGGCTCAAGCCGATGATGATCGACGGCAAGAAGGTCTACCAGATAGGGCTGCCAATTCACCAGGGCTTCCGCGGAATCACTGAAGATGAAGGAAGAGACGCCCGGACGCCCGCCAATTTGTTGACGCCATCGGTGAGCGATCCGAATGCACACACCCCCGAATCCAAGGGGTTCCTCGTGAAGATCGAGAAAGCGTAGAGAAGAACAAATGAGCCAGGCTACGTTAGCAGTGCGCAGAATATCCGGCCATGCCGGAGCCGCTCCCGGCGATGACGTGGAGCGCGATTTTCAGGTCTGCAAGCTGGTCGACACGACGACCTGCATCGGCTGCAAGGCCTGTGAAGTCGCCTGTCTTGAGTGGAATGGGTATACCTTCACCGACACGGTATTCGACAACAGCTACCAGACCATGCCGGAAACGTCATGGAATTACTGGAACCTGATCAAGTTCAACGAGCATGAGCGCGAAGACGGCAGCATCACGCTGCTCATGCGCAAAGATCAGTGCATGCACTGCGCCGATCCAGGCTGTCTGGCGGCTTGTCCCGCAGACGGCGCGATCGTGCAATATACCAACGGCATCGTGGATTTTCAGCAGCAGAATTGCATCGGCTGCGGCTATTGCGTAAGCGGTTGCCCGTTCGATATCCCCAAGTTCAATCCCAAGACCAAGAAGATGTTCAAGTGCACACTTTGCGTCGACCGGGTGAGCGAGGGACTGGAGCCGGCTTGCATCAAGACGTGCCCCACGGGATGCCTCCACTTTGGAAGCAAGGACGACATGGTGGACCTGGCGGAGACTCGCGCCAAGCAACTGCGTGAGAACTACGGGATCGAGAAGGCAGGCGTTTACGATCCCGCAGGAGTGGGCGGAACCGGCGTCATCTATGTGCTGCACGATGTAACCAACCCTGAAGCCTATGGTGGATTGCCCAAAGATCCTCACATTCCGTGGGTGGTACGGTTCTGGAAAGGCCCGGCGAAGTGGATCGGGAATCTCGCTATGCTGGGCGGTCTTCTCGGCGTGACGCTGCACTACTTCCGGTACGGTCCAAAGGAAGTCCATTCCGAGACACATGAGGACGGAGGGCAGCCGTGAGCTCGCACGTCGTTTCCTCGCCACGAACCACGGGAGAACCCGGAGAACGCATCCTCCGCTACACGCTGTCCGAGCGCGTGCATCACTGGGCGGGCGCCGTGTTCTACATCTATTGCCTGATCACCGGCTTGGCCTTCTGGTCTCCTTACATGTATTGGCTCGCGGCCATTGTCGGCGGCGGACCGACTGCGCGCTTCTGGCATCCCTGGTTGGGCCTGGCCTTCGCACTCTCCATGTTCTGGATGTACAAGATGTGGCGCGGCGACATGGCCACGACAGACGCCGACCGGCGTTGGAAGAAAGCGATAAAGTATTACATCGAAAACGACGACCAGCATCTTCCCGCTGAAGGCCGCTTCAACTACGGGCAGAAACTGTTTTTCTGGCTGATGTTTTACGGCGTAATCCTACTGGTGATTTCTGGCGTCGGGCTCTGGTTTGTCGAGTCCATCCCGTGGAGTTTGCGCTGGCTGCGTTATCTGGCGGTCACGGTCCACGTTACCGCGGCGCTGGCGACCATCGGTGGCTTCATCATTCACGTGTATATGGGCACAGCCATGGTCCGTGGCGGCTTCACTTCGATCATCCGAGGAGAAGTTTCCACGAATTGGGCGAGAACCCATCATCGGCTTTGGTACGAACAGGTCACGAAGAGCAAGTCTAGCGAGCGATAAAGGCCATCGAGTCGAGCCAAGCCGAACCGGAAATCGACTCCCTGGCGCAATCCAAGCGCCGATGTGCTGCATCCAAACTGCTGAATAAATCCTATTGCGTGTACTCCGGAGAGAACTCATGCGCTTCTTTTGCAGTGCATTGCTGCTCACAGCCACGGCCATCATCCTTCCTGTGGCGCTCTTGCTCGCAGCCGATGTAGACTCCCAGTTCCACAACGCACCAGACTCCGCCAAAGCGATGAAGAATCCTTACGAGGGAGACGCGGCCGCCGCGCAGGCTGGGAGCCGTTTGTACGCCCGCAATTGTCTCTCGTGCCACGGCAAGATGGGAAAGGGCACGGGAAACGTGCCATCGCTGGTAGATGGCAAACTCGATTCCGTGGCGCCGGGTGAGGTTTTCTGGTTTATCACGAAGGGTGACAAAGATAATGGCATGCCTTCATGGGCACAATTGCCGGCCAGGCAGCGTTGGCAAATCATCACGTACGTAAAGTCGATGGAATCCTCTTCTCCAGCGACGCAAGAAGCCAGCACGGCGCCGGCGGATACGAGCACTTCGAAGTTGAAGGCGCCGCCCCCGACGCCTCCCTTCACCGATTTTCGCTACGAGAAACCGGGCAACGCCCACAAAATTACAGTGAAAGATCTTCCCCAGCCCTATGCGACCGAATCGGCGGAAAATGGTCCGGAACTCTCGGCGCGACCTGACAATGCCTGGCCGGTGGCTCCAGACGGATTCAAGGTGGAGCTGTATGCCGCGGGACTCGACAATCCTCGGACGTTGCGGACGGCCCCGAACGGCGATATTTTTCTTACGGAGAGCGACCCCGGGCGGATTCGCGTGTTTCGCGGCCTTACCACCGACGGAAAGCCCGAGCAGGTAGCCATCTTCGCCACCGGACTGAAACGTCCGTATGGTCTGGCGTTTTATCCCCCGGGCCCTGATCCGCAATGGTTGTATGTGGGCAATACCAACGAAGTGGTTCGCTTCGCATATCACAACGGCGACCTGAAGGCGAGCGGCGCTCGGGAGCACATCGCCGATTTGCCATGCTGCAATGGGCACTGGACGCGGGCGCTGGAGTTTTCGCAAGACGGCAAGAAAATGTTTGTGGCAGACGGCTCGGGATCGAACGTGGACGATCCCGACACGCATCCCACCGAGAAAAACCGTGCCGATATTCTCGTGTGCAATCCGGAAAGTTGCGTGTTGAGCGTGTACGCCTACGGCATTCGCAATGCTGGCGGCGGCATTGCCGTAAATCCGAAGACCGGCGAGTTGTGGTGCTCGGTGAATGAGCGTGACGGCTTGGGCGATAACCTGGTTCCCGATTACATCACACACGTACAGGAAGGCGGATTCTACGGCTGGCCCTGGTGGTACATGGGTGGACATCAGGATCCGCGGCACAAGGGCAAGCATCCGGAATTAAAGGACAAAGTGATCGTGCCTGACGTGCTGTTGCAACCGCACAACGCGTCGCTTGAGCTCACCTTCTATGAGGGCCAGCAATTTCCTGCCGAGTATAAAGGAGATATTTTTGCTTCGGAACACGGCTCATGGAATAAGACTGTGCGCGTGGGTTACGAGGTGATTCGCGTTCCGCTGCATCAAACGGGCGACGCCAGCGGCGAGTACCAGGACTTTCTTACTGGCTTCGTCCTGCCCGATGGCAACGTCTGGGGTCGACCGGTAGGCGTAACGGTGGCTGCCGATGGCTCGCTGCTGGTGAGCGACGATGGATCGAATTCGATCTGGAGAGTTAGTTACAAGGGAAAGTAACCACGGGCGGAAACTTCCCTGCTATCACAATTTGATGAAAGGACTGGAAGTGCTCCCAGTCGAGCGGCGCGTGCACGCGGAATGGCCGGATCCTCGTGAAACATACGTGCGGGGCGGGAAAAAGGTCAGGGGTAAGGTCAGTTACCCTGCTCCAATTGAGCGGAAAAGAGGGCGCGGGAAATGCACCTCGGTAATCTCAACCCTGTGGAACCGGGCTGCTAGGCTTATCGAATGCCGGTTTTCATCGATGAGGTCAGAGGTGGGGAGAACCGTGTCCGCGAGGACGCACAGATTTCAGACCAGCAAGTGCCAGCGCTGGTGGAGTTGTTGAAGAACCGTTCTTATGCCGAGATCCGGCAACGGATGTATGACCGCGAGCCCGGGAGCCCGTGGTGGACAGCGTGCCGGACTGAGCTTGACCTGCGCAATGGACAGCAGTTCGGCGAAGCGTCACTGGCGATGTCGCGAACCTCCGAGAAAATGAGGGCATCGGTGCAGCATTTCGAGCAACTGACCGATACCTTGCATCAGGCGACGAAAGATGTCGCCGATTTGCTGCGTGGAGCTCAGGAGGCCGGGCGCCGCCTGGAGATCGCAGTGTATGTGGCCATCGGCGTAACCCTCGTGCAATTCTTCAACCTGATTTTCGAAATCTTCAAAAAGCACTGAGCGTTGTGGCGCCCAGCGTTAGCGGCGCTTGAGAGCTTCCAGTTCATCCAGAGTGCGCGGCCAGTCCGATCCCAATAGCCGCGACAAACTGCGATCGGCCAGCACCTTTCCCCCAGTCTGGCAGCGGGCGCAATAATTTGTCTCTTTGTCCGCATAACGAATGCGCAGAACCTTCTCGCCACAGCGGGGACACGGCTCCCCGTAACGCCCGTGGACTGCCATACCCTTGCGAAATGCGGTGACCTTTTCCGGGAATCCTGCCTTGGCCTCGGCTCGCAGGCGGTCGATCCAAAGTTGCAGAGTTTCGCGAGAAGCCGTGAACAGGCGCTGCCATTCTTCTGGTTTCAATTTCTGCGTAAGCGAAATCGGAGACAGTTTCGCGGAGTGCAGGATCTCATCGGAATAAGCGTTGCCGATGCCACTCAACAGGCGCGGATCGGTGAGAACTCGCTTGAGCGTGTGATTTTCGACGGTGAGTGTGTCGCGGAAAGAATTGAGATCAGCCGCGAAGATGTCGATTCCACCGGCGTCCATGGAATGCAGACCTTCTTCGCTGCCGACGACGTGCAACGACGCGCGCCGCTTCGATCCAGCTTCTGTGAGGACGAGAGAACCACCAGGAAAGTCGAAAGCTGCAAGATTCTGGCGGCCTGCCAGCTTGGCGTCCGGAGGGCGCCAGTGCAACCGGCCCGCAATCATCAAGTGAAGTACGAGCCAAAGATCGTTCTCCATTCCAATGGCAATGCGCTTGCCGATGCGTCGTACCTCGCGTACTACCTGCCCTTCAACATCCGCAAGCGGCGGTTGCACGGTGCGAAGCAGAAACGCGCTAGCCAATCGCACACTTTTAAGCGGCTGCCCAACGATGCGTGGTTCGAGAGCACTGATGTAGGCGGCGATATCTGGCAGTTCAGGCATTTTGTGTTTGCGGAGCGCCTTATCCCTTAACTGCCGAGCGGATTTTTGGGGAACCTGAGACAGCAGCTTTCAGCTCCGCGTCAGTCTCAATCAGTTCCAAGACTTTCCTGGTCATCTCCTCATCAATGTCGGGCGCCTTTCGAATCTCCACCGGATAGCGGACCAGCAGTTCAAGGCCTGCGTCTGCGAACTGAAGACGCGCCTCCGGACGCGGCATCTCCACTTGAATATCGACCCGGCGCTCGATGTCGGCATGCTGCCGTTCGATCTCTTCTTTATGTGGCGAATAGACCGCGTTCACGGTGGCCACCAGCTTTTCCTGAGCCACTTTGTGATTTCCATTCGGTGCAATCATCATCACAACTTCGTGCCACGCGTACTCGGTCCCTGGGATTTGTTTGAACAGCGGCGTTCCCGTCTGGAAAAGGACGGCGTTTGAGATCACAGCGATTCGGCCGGTGGGATAGAAATCCAATCCGGTCCCAGCCAGTTCCATCAGGTACAGCCTCACCAGCCCGATATCGACAACATCGCCGGTGATGCCGGCAACGCTGATCCGGTCGCCGACGCGAATGCCATAACGCCCGATGATAAAGAAATACGCGGCCACCGACAGCAGGACGGCCTGCAAACCTACGGCGATGCCTGCGGTGATGAATCCGGCAAAAGTTGCAAGCGAACTGAACTCGCTGACGAAGCCCAGGACCAGAACAACCACGAACAAAAACCCGATCACCACACGGCGCATGACGAGAAACTGCCGCCGCCGGCGAGGTTCGCTCACATACCGGAATGTGACCCGGCGCCAGAGCTCCGAAAGAATCAGAATCACCGCCAGTGCCAACAGAATTCCGAAAACCCGGACGAGAACAGAGCGAAGAACGTGCCTGGATTCCCGGGAAATCGAGTCGCGCCACTCGGCGAAGTTTGTTTTGCTGTCGTCGAGCACGACGATTTCCTGGCTGAGAGGAAGAAGAACGCCGGAAAGTTGCTTGAAGCGATCAGTGAGTTCCTGAAAGGCTTGCCGTTCTTCCTGAAGCTGCTGAGAATCGGTAGCGGCAGGCTGATTGCCCAGCTTCTGACTCAGTTGAATGGTTGCCCGGAGCGCGTCTCGGAGCGGCGTACGCAAACGGTCCGCGACATTGCGTGTATAGACGGTTTCTTCGAGGAGTCCGTCGATCTGGCGCTCAGCGCTCATGTAGTCGTACAACGTAATTGCCTCGCTGATCAGACCGCCCGAGTTCGCTAGCGAGGGTTTGGCAGTTGCAGGTGTGGCCGCGGGAGTCGCCACCGCTTTTTGAGGACTCGCTGGCGAGCCTAGAACTTCGGGAACCGATCTGGCGAGTTGATTGATGCCGCCCTCGAGACCACCCGCGATCTCGCCATTGGTTTCCACGAACGCCGCCATCTTCTGCACAGCATCGAGAACAGCTTTCTGTAGCTCCAACTGGCCCTGAAGAGCATCCCGCTGTGAAATGAGATTGTTGCGCCGCGCGGGCTGTGCTTTGGCAATTTGCGCGTTCACATTTTCGATCTGGGATTGCAGTTGATCGATCTGGGCGGAAGTCTTTGCCTGCATCTGCGCTAGATTTTGCTGCTGCGTCGTCTCGGAGGAGGCCTGATTCGTACCGTTAACCTTTTGTTGAGCCGCGATCAGAGTGCTCTCGGCCTTCGCCGACTGAAATGCGAGCCGCACGGCCTGAGCGCCAAGGCTTTGCGCGTTGTCCTGATAAATGGCGTCGCTAGGCTGTCCGATAGACAGGCCCGTCGCCGAATGACGATACCAGTTGATGATCTGGTTTAAATGATGCAGGGTGGCAGAACCATCGAGTTGAATCGGCGGCAAGGGATTTAGTGAGGGTTGGGAACCTTGCTGAGCAAGAGCCTCCGGCGGCTGGGGCGGCTTCGAATCTTGTGCCCACAAACCCACTTCGCCGGTTAGCGATAGCAGGACGATCGCGAGGATTCCGCCGGCGCGGCGCCAGGGTGCGATCGCGTGATGCTTGATGGTTTCGTGCATTTTTCTCCGTACGATTGCCAGCGAAGCTTCTCAGCGAAATCATGCCAACAATCCAAATGGCAAGTTGGGGAATCTAATCGACCATGCGCCTTCCAAAACGCTTCGTCGGTTTTATTGTAACGATTCAGTCCGTTCTTTTTTTTGTCCATTTTTTTCTTTATGAGACGTGGACATTTTCGCTAACTGCCAGCGATCGCCCCAGAGTGCTGTGGATCAAGCTGGTTCTCAGCTTTTTGTCGGTGAGCTTCGTGACCGCATCGGTACTCGCCTTTCGTTACACAAATCCGGTGTTGCGCGCGTTTTATAGAGCTGCCGCGATCTGGATGGGTTTTCTGAGTTTCTTTTTCCTCGCAGCGACTGGCTCCTGGGTCATTTTCGGAGTCGCGCGGCTGGCTGGGCTGGAAATGAACTTCCATCGGATGGTGGAATGGCTCTTCGTTGTCGCAGTGGTTGCCGGACTCTACGGGGTTTTCAATGCTGGCTGGACGCGAACCACGCGGACAACTGTGCGACTCGCGAATTTGCCAGCAGCGTGGCGCGGGCGCAAGGCGGCCCTGATCAGCGATCTCCATCTTGGCCACGTTCGAAACGGCACCTTTCTGCGGCGGATGGTTGTGAAGATTTTGCGCGAACAGCCGGATGCGATTTTTATTGCGGGTGATTTGTATGACGGCACGGCCATCGACGCGGGACGAGCGGCGGAGCCGCTGAGCGACCTGACCGCGCCGCACGGAGTTTATTTTGTCGCGGGAAATCACGAACAGTTCGGGGACGACAGCAAATATCTGAAAGCTGTTGCAGCGACCGGCGTGCGCGTGCTCAGCAATGAGAAAGTGGAAGTAGATGGCCTGCAGATTGTGGGTGTGCCGTATCGAAATGCAGCGCAGGACGGGCTGGCATCGGTGCTGCGGCGCATCCGTTTGGATCGTGACCGCGCCAGCATCCTCTTGACACATGCTCCCGATCATCCGGAAATCGCTGAGGCCGCTGGTGTTTCCCTTCAACTCTCCGGGCATACGCATCTGGGACAGTTCATTCCCTGGAGCTGGATGGCCCGCCGGATTTACCGGCAGTTTGTATATGGTTTGAGCCGGATCGGAAAGATGCAGGTTTTCACCTCCAGCGGAGCAGGAACCTGGGGTCCGCCGCTGCGCTTGGGATCGAATCCCGAGATCGTAATGCTGGAGTTCGAGTAGAGGTAACTAACTCCGGTAATATTCACTCACACAATCGGACGGTCATAAGTCACCTAGGCCGAAGAACGCAACAACTATTTCACGTACTTCGGGCCGGCGGGCGCGTCCCATGGATCGTACTGCAGGGAAAAACGGATTCTCTCTGGAGTCGAGGGGTGGCTGTACGACCAGAACACGAGCAACCGGTTCGGCGTGGGATAGTCGTAGCTTTTCTCTCCCAGCTTCTGAAAGGCGGATGCGGCGACTTCGCCATTATGAGGGAAAAGGCCGTGCGTTACTTCCAGTCCGTAGACATCGGCCTGATGCTCCTGGTAGCGGCTGAAAGCATTGCCGATGGGTTCACCTACCAGAGTGAGCAACGAGAGCGCCAGCATCAGCACAGGCAGAGCGGCTAAATCGTTAACACCGCGGACGTGCCAGGCGTCGCCCCATCGCGCGAGCATCGCGAGCACGATTTTTCGTCCCAGCCAAAACCCGAGAAACGTCATCGCCGAGAAAAAAGCCAAGCCCTTGTAAATGTGGTTCAGAACGTAATGACCCATTTCGTGCCCAAAGACAAAAAGCGTTTCAGGAACTGTCATGTCGCGCGAAGTGTTGTCCCACACGACTACACGCTTGGTGGCGCCGATTCCGGTGACATAGGCGTTGTAGGTTGTGACTTTCTCGCTGGCCTCCATCTCGAACATACGGTCGCGCGGAATGTTGAGTCTGCCACGCTGCGTTACTTTTTCGATCGCGCTGACGAGTTGCGGCTGCGTCTTATCCAGCGGTTCGAACTTATTGAACATCGGATCGAGGATGACGGGAGCGACAAAGATCAGCAGGACCACGAAAGGCTGCGTCAGCAGCCAGAAGTAAAACCACCAGCGAAGCGGACTTTTGCGGATAATCCAGAATAGCGCGGCGACCGCCAGCACCATGATCACCAGCGAAAGTGCCTCAGCCTTGCACCAGTCGCCTGCCCAGGAGCCCCACCCCTGCACGGAGAGTCCGTAGGCGCGCGAGATGCGGTGCTCATAAATATCGAGGGGCAAGGTAATTAACGCGATCAGAAGCGTCAGCAATGGCACGAAGACAAGCGCCTGCACAACGCTGTTCGTGCTGACCCGCTCTGCGAGATCACGGAAGGCGGGTGCTACGCGCAGCTTGAGCAGCACCCACAAAACCGCAATACCGAAAAGCATGCCAAACAAATACAAGACGGTGCGCGTCTTATAGAGCGCTTCGGCTTTGGCCAATTTTTCTGGAGGCAGGCTGTATTCAGTGACTTGCAGTTCCTGCGGCGGCTGACTTGGTTGGGGCTGTACCGAGCTAGGTGGCGCCGTGCCAGGCTTCGGCTGCGCGAATGCGAAGGTCAGCGACAAAGCGACAACACTACAGAGAACAAGCCGGGATGCGGTTGCTTTCACAGAGATTTCCTTCTTCATTTTCTGCACCATTTTCTGCACCCGGATGATAAGTTGTCGGAGCCGTATAATCCAACCTTCTCGCAACGCACACCGGCGGTCATGAACCAAAGAGAAATACAGGATGAGGTCACCCGTCTCTTGCCTGCGCGCAAGGGACATTTTCTGCTTGAGTCGGGCCACCACGGCAACTTGTGGCTCGACCTTGAATTATTGTGTCTGCGGCCGGAACAGATCAGGCCGCAGGCAGCACAAGTTGCCGCGCGCCTTGCGGCGCACAACGTAGAGGTGGTGTGCGGGCCGCTCGTCGAAGGAGCGTTCGTGGCACTGATGGTTGCTGAGAAACTCGGTTTGCCTTTCACCTATGCAGAGCGGTTCGCAGATGTGTCCAGGGATGCTCTTTACCCGGTACAGTACCGTCTTCCGCGCGCCCTTCGCGATGTGGTGCGTGCAGGTCCGCAAACGTTCCGCGAATGGCCGAGCCTGCGTTGACGACGTCGTTGACGATGGCTACGCGCTTGCCCCTGCGGAGCCCAACCGGTCGCGATTGCTGCTCTCGTTGTGCTGGGACAGTCTGCCGCAAAGTTTGCGGCGGATCATAAGTTGGCCCTGGAAAGAATTGCATCTCTCCCAAATGAAATCTGGATCCCCGCAGAATGTCCGTTGTGCGGTCGCAGTATTCCCCTTGAGGATTTTCTGAACACAAAGGCAGGTGTAGCATGAAGCTTTCAATTCGGATTGCAGCCGCTGTGCTGCTTCTCACCTCTTCCATGTCGGCACGAGACCGTTCCAGCGCGCGCTCAATGGTTGTTACAAAGTACGGCATTGTTGCGACCAGCCATGTGCAGGCTTCGCTGGCGGGCTCGCAAATACTGGCGCGAGGAGGTTCTGCCGTGGATGCAGCAATTGCCGCGAATGCCGTCCTTGGCGTGACTGAGCCAATGATGAACGGCATGGGTGGCGATCTGTTTGCAATTTACTGGGAGGCGAAGACCGGCAGACTGTACGGCCTCAACGCAAGTGGATGGGCGCCGCGCGGATTAACTATTGAGTATTTGAAAGCGAAGGGTGCAACCTCGATGCCCCCGGCGGGGATTGACTCGGTCACGGTTCCCGGTGCGGTCGCGGGCTGGCACGCACTGTACGAGCGTTTTGGACGGCTAGGGTGGAAAGATCTTTTCCAGCCTGCGATTTTCTACGCCGACGATGGCTATCCGGTTCCCGAAATTATTGCCTCCTATTGGACTGAGTCGGCTGATTGGATTGCGAATGATGCGGAAGCCCGGAGGGTTTATCTGCCCGGTGGCAAGCCTCCCGCGGTCGGACAAGTGTTCCAGAATCACGATCTCGCGAAGGCGTTGCGGCTGGTGGCCGAGAATGGAGCGAACGCATTTTACAAGGGCGAGATTGCGCGCACGATTGTGAGCACGTCGCAGAGTCTGGGCGGAACGATGGCACTTGACGATCTGGCGGAGTTTTCGCCGGAATGGGTCGAGCCCGTTTCTACCACCTATCGCGACTGGACCATTTACGAGCTTCCTCCGAATGGTCAAGGCATGGCGGCACTGGAGATGCTGAATATTATGGAGACTTCGCCGCCATCGGCCGATGGTCCGCTCAGCGTCACGGAGTTGCACAAAAAAATCGAAGCCATGAAGCTGGCCTACGCCGATCTGGCGCTGTATAACGCGGACCCGCGATTCGCGAAGATTCCAGTGAAAGGGATCTTGTCGAAAGATTATGCACAGCAGCGCGCCAAGCTCATCGATCCCGGTAAAGCGAATTGTGAGGTTGGGGCCGGTGTGCCACCTTTCAGCGACACCACTTATCTTTCGGTGGTGGATCGCGAGGGCAACATCGTCTCGTTGATACAAAGTAATTACGAGGCTTTCGGCGCAGGCATGGCCGTGCGCGGCATGGGGTTTGTGCTGCAGGATCGTGGGGCACTGTTTTCGCTCGATCCTTCCTCGTCGAATGCGCTGGCCCCGCACAAGCGTCCGTTTCATACCATCATTCCAGGGTTCATGGAGCGCGGCGATCAACACATTGGCTTCGGCATCATGGGAGGAGCGAACCAGCCGCTGGCCCACGCGCAATTCGTTTCCAACGTCGTCGACTACGGCATGAACCTTCAGGAGGCGATGGAGACTGCGCGCTTCACGGTTAGCCCGCAACGTGGTTGCAACATTGTGATCGAATCTCGTGTGCCGGCGGAGGTGCGACAGAAGCTCTCCGCGATGGGGCACCAACTCGACGTCCGGCGCGAATACACAACCGCGATGGGACGTGGACAGGCTGTCCTGCACGACTCGAAGACCAAGGTGAACTATGCAGCGTCAGACGCACGCGCCGATGGTGCTGCCATACCGGAGCAGTGATTCGTTTAGCGGATAACATCCAGCGTTAGGGGGCAATTAAGATCCGCGAAACCAGATTCATTCAAACCAGGATTCATTCCGTTTACGAAACCCGGCGGAACTCCGAGACCCAATTCGTCTCCCATGTCTTTCCGCCGTCAGCTGAAAACGCCTGCTCCCAGCGGGCGGATGTAGACGTGATCTGTGACCAGGTAACCCGGACGCGGATCGGTTTTCCTCGGAGATTGTCGCTGGAGTAGAAACTGCCGACTCCGTTCTCGAAATGGCCTTTAATTGGTGGATCGAGGTTGGCGGAGGGATTGCGCCCGTCGAGCCACCAAACCGCCCACTCCCGGGTTTTCGGATCGTAGGACCGCAGGCTGACTCCTCGAACGTCGCCGCCCGGCATTTTGAACACATTGTCCCCCATGTTGGCCCAGCCGTCCATGAGCGAGCGCGTAATCAAGGTACCATCGAATTCCACCCATTCACGGCTGTTGGTGAGACGCTCCTTCAATTGACGATGATGGACTTGCCATTGGCCGACGAGAAAATCGAAATCGTGGAGACCGGTCAGATTGGCCGCTTGCGGAACCTTCGCATCTTGGAAGGAGTGTGCCGGGGCCATCAGCCCGAGAATGGCGGCCAAGATCGCGGCAGCGAGTGTGACACGAGAATTTTTCACGAGATCGTTCCCTTGCCTCCTTGCGGGTGATGTCGGGTAATGTCACGTTCCAACCAGCGACCCGCGGCCGAGTTCAGTGAACCTTGTCGGATGCATCTGGCACCCGCGTCTGATCAGTAATCCAGTTCACTTCCCACGTCTTGCCTCCATCGTCCGAGAATGACTGTTCAAAGTGCGGCGAATTCGTTGTCAAGTTCGTCCAGACAAATCGAATCAGAATAGTTTTGCCATTGATCGTATCCTGGGCAAAAAACTCGCCGCGCCCATCCTTGAATTCGCCGACCTGTGGTGGGTCTAGGATGCCGATCTTTCTGTTGGCCCAATAGAGGCGCCACTGGTGGGATTGCGGATTGTACACACGCAGCGTCAGACCTTCGATGTGGCCGCTTGGGCCATCGACCTCGATCGTGTCCAGTTGGGAGCCGCCATCCCAAACCCTGAAGCAGGCGCCAGTCCCGTCAAACTCGACCCAGGTATTGGAACCTGTCAGCGGATGGAGGCGGCGCTTCAGGTGATATTTCCATGAGCCAATCAGGGGATCAAAATCGTGCTGCCCATCCCGCTCCCCGGCAGTTGCCTGTTCACTTTTCGCCGCATCTGAACTCTGTTGCGCGAGACCCTGCCGGGCTTGAAAGACTACAACCATGATGCACGCCATGAGATAGGCGCGAATGTGGCGCATGTCCATTACGTCCCCCCTTAATTCGTCTGTTTGTGCCGCACACTGGTTCGATTCTCAGCGTTGTATGTGGCGGAGTTAGCCAAGGCCGTTTTCGAACAGCGGCGTTTGACTCCAGCGATTGGCTTCAGCGCAACGGTCTCGGGGCGCGCGCGTGATGGCGTAGCAACCGCCGCAAGAGTGGCCACCGGCGCCGCCGCTGGATGTGGAGAAGCTATGGCTAAACTAAATCTTGCGCTGTCGTCGACAGTTGGCTTTGGGTGAGCGATCCCGAGCAAGGCATGGCCCGCCATCAGGGCCGCAAGCAAGCAGAGCAGGCCGCCAGCCAGTCCGATCCCACGAGTTCCGGCGCCCGTTGGCTTGAGTCCGAGCACACGGAAAACGCGCTCGGAAAGCGGTCCACGGTTTGCAGCCATAGCCAGGGCAGGGGCGCTTCTCCATTCTTCCATGAGGGTAAGAGCGCGAGCGTACTCCACGGGATTGCCGCAAAGAGAGATGGCTACATCGTCGCAGCAGTTCTCGCGTTCGACGCGGATACGCCGGTTCAGCCACCATACGCCGGGGTGATAAAAGAGTAGTGTCTCAACCACAATCTGGAAAACATTCACGAAGGCATCGAACCTTTGGATGTGAGCCAACTCGTGAGCTACCACCGATTGCAACTGCTCCTCAGAAAGGCCTGTGAGAGCGGTTATGGGCAACAGCACGATGGGACGAAGCCACCCAATTACCGCCGGGGTCTGCAACCACTGGCACTCGCAATAACGGATTGCCCGATGCAGACCAAGCCGTCGTTGCTGCGTCTGGCAAATTAGAAGCACGCGAGTGCTCAGAGTGGCGCACTTTTTGCGGCGCTCCCGTTCGAGGAGCAAGAATCCGCCTGCGGATCGAAGGCTGAAGAACGCCACTCCAAGGAGCCATGCTTCCACCAACCAGGACGGTGCGTCGAGCGATGGGGAAACGTGTGACAACGCGGACGAAATTCTGGCGATGCTGCTGCCGGAGTTCGCTGGCTGCGGCTCAGCAATCACGCCGGAACGCGTAGGAGCCGATTCGCCGAAGGACTCGAGAACGAGGAATGTGACAACGGGCGCCGCGAGCATACAGACCAATGCACTCACGGCGACCACATAGCGGGTAGAGGGGCGGCGGCAAAGAACCATCAGAACCGCAGCCAGCGCCGCCAAGGCCGTGCCTTGCCAGAGAAAATGCAACAGGGTCCAGCCCAAGGAGTGCATCGCGCCCGGGGAAAGCCATTGGGTGAGGATGATCATCTCCGTCTCCTTTCGTATTCGTCGAGCAAGCGGCGTAGTTCGTCAATTTCTTTAGGCGACGCCTTGCGTCCGGCCAGGGCATGCTTCATGAGTTGGCTGGCGGAGCCTTCGAAGACACGGTGCAGCATGTCCCCCGCAAGCTGGCGTTTAGTTTGCTCTGCTGGCAGGCATGCTTCATAGACGTGCGCCCTCTGGGTTTCGTTTCGGCGGACCGTGCCTTTTGCGGTCATGATTTGCAGAAACTTCAGGACGCTGGTATAGCCCATGGCCCTTTTCTCTTTCAGACGGTCATACACTTCCCGGACGGTTGAGGGGCCTCGAGTCCAGAGAACACGAAGTATTTCGAGCTCCGACACGGTAGGTTTCAGCGGGGCCGGCTTCATGGGAAAAGAACATACTACGAAGGACTTCGTAGTGTCAACGAAAATCTTCGTAGACGAACCGGTCAATGGCCAGTGATCAGTGGTCAGTGGTCAGTGGTCAGTAATTTAGTCCGAATCGATTTCCTTCTGGCCACTGGCCACCATCCACTGATCACTGCTTCTTGAATTTCTGGAAGAGGCGCTCCGCATTCTTGTGGTAGATCTTTTCGAGGACGGGATCAGAAAGATCCATCCCGTAGATTTTCCAGCGGCCCTGCCCGGGATATCCCCAGTAGTCGAAATATTCGTCTGCGGTTTCGAGCCAGCGGAAATGATTGCGATACATAGCCTCGTCCATACCGTTATCCGTACCGAACATGAGGCGATCCTGATACTTCAAAAAGAATTCGCGGGCGCGGCGGGGCTGGCGGCCCAGCTCGGCCTCGCGTGCGCCGAATTCGACCATCACGTTGGGAAGCGTATCGAGCAGGTGCGAAACGTAATCGAGGTTTTCGGGCCAGTTCGCCATGTGCAGCGCCACAAAAGTTGTGTGCGGATGTTTGGCAAACATGCGGTCGCGCGCCGCGAGGATCGATTCCTTCGTGGGGTACTGCGGGCCGTAGAAACTCCAATCCGGATGTTCAGTCAGCTCCTCATAGCGCTCATTGGTGGCATCCACGGGATGGAAAAACGCTTCAGGATCGGTAACGTGAATGAACACAGGAATGCCAAGCCGGCCACATTCTTCCCAGATGGGATCGAGGCGCGGGTCATCCACCGTAACCAATTTCCCCGACTTGTCTCGAATGCTCAGACCAAGATCCTTTAGCTGTTTCAATCCACGGGCACCACGCGCGACCGAGTCATCGAGCTGCGCCACCATCTCCTGGCTGAAGTTTGGATCGTCAATCTTGCTCCAGTCGATCTGCTCCAAGACCATGAAGCGGCCCGGATAGGGCTTGACCATCTCGTCGATCACCGCCTGCAGTTTGTCGCCCCACATCCCGGTAAGGATCACCACGGTCTTCACATTGGTGTGGTCCATGATCTCGACTACGCGGGCCGGCGGCATATGGTCGTCAATTCTCATCGCGTCATTAACGTGGTTGTGAACGTCGATCACGTAAAACTTGGCGCGGTCGACGTTGTGCTCCGGCGCGTGCAGCATCGAGCGGGGATGAAAGTCTTTCAGCAGGAGCGTCTTGTTCTTTTCGGCATCGGCGGCAGATTTGTAACCGATCTTTTCTTGGGGCTGGTCCTTCGACTGATCGGAGGTTGGTGAGACGGTTTGCGGCCACATCGGCACGCTAAGAACAAGAGACATCATCGCAATCAGTTTGGCCAGCATGTGAAATCCTGCAAAAGAAGTTGAAGTAAATCGAGTTACGCCCGCAACAAGTTGCGCGCGATGAACAAAACATTGGCCGGACGCTCGCCCAGCCGCCTCATAAAATAGGGATACCACTCGGTGCCGAACGGAATATAGATTCGGACGCGCCAGCCCTCGCGGACCAGCCTCTGCTGCAGGTCGCGCCGGATGCCATATAGCATCTGGAACTCGAACGCGTCTGGTGAAATTTTCTCGTGGGTGGCGAACGCTTCGGCCTGCTGAATGATGTTCTCATCGTGCGTGGCTAGTCCGTGATAGATGCCGCTTTTCATCAAGACCTTCATCAGCTTGACGTAGTTGGCATCAACCTCGGATTTGGCGGCGAAAGCAATTTCTGCAGGTTCTTTATACGCGCCCTTGCAGAGGCGAATGCGTATTCCTTCGGCTAGAAGTTTTTCGACATCGCTCTCGGAGCGTTTAAGGTACGACTGAATCACGGTGCCGACCGAGTTCTCGTTCCCGGGCACACGGTGAAGTTCATGAACGAAATCCAGTGTGCGTTGCGTGTACGGCGAGCCCTCCATGTCGACCCGCACAAAGCCCGGAGGATTCATGGACGCGGCTTTAGCGACCAGCCCCCCGACGATTTCGTGGGCGAGCTTTTCGTCGACATCCAATCCCATATGGGTGAGTTTGAGGCTGATGTTAGCGTTTAGTCGATTCGCGAAAATGGCGTCGAGAATTTGATGATAGCGCTGGGCACTGTGGCGGGCCTCATCGGAATTGGTAACGTTTTCGCCCAGGTTATCGATGGTGACGCTCATCCCCGCGCGATTGATCGCCTGGGTGGCGCGGACGGCATCGGCAATCTCGGTGCCGGCAACAAAGCGGCTGGAAACGCGGCGCCCGAGTGAGGAACGCTCCGCAAAGCTTCGCAACGATGCGTTTTCCGAAAGACGGACAAAAAAGGTTCTTAACATTCCTCTCCCGGAACATTATCTGTCCAGACAGATCGATGAATGAGGAGGAAGGGCACAGAAAGTTGTATCACAAAAGAGAGCCCTGTTGAGTCAGGACACAAGTCGTACGGCCTGAAATTAATCGCGGAACTTTTGCAGAAGATTGGCTGACTGTTAAGGAGTGAATTTCAGTTCAACAATTTCGTGAGTTTCATGGGAAGCCGGCTCCCACTTCCACTGCCGCAGCGCATCCTCAGCAGATTGGACAAGCAAGGGATGGCCGCCCTTTACTTCGAGGGATTTCACCTTCCCGTTCGGGGCTACCAACACGTCTGCCCGTACGTTGCCTTGTATCCTCAAGGGACGGCAGAGGCCGGGATATTGTGGAACTGTTTTACTAACAAGTTTGCGGTTAGCCTCCGCGGCTTGCTGGGCAGAAGCGGAGATGGGGACAAACAAGCAAACTGCCAGAAGAGCGAGTAATACAGCCACAATCCGATTCTTCGTGGGGATAATTTTCTTCATGGAAGAAATTTGTCCGCATCCAGAATAAGAGGGCGCTAATCCACTTCCCAGATCACGTCGGTAACAACAGCGCACATTACCATCGCGTACCTTACCAGGTGTCGTGCGCTGTGTAAGTAATTGCAGGTCGGCTGGTCGGGAAATCCCAGACCTTCCCTGTCTTCACATTCTGCAGCTTTAGGTCCTAGCGGTTCTCCGTTTACCAGGAGTAGTGCGCAGCGTAAGTAATTGTCTTCTCGTCGTCAGGCGCAATGGTCACCAGAAATTCGATAGTGTGGCTATCGGTTTTCTTATAGTCAGCGGAGTTTGAGGCGATGTCCCAGTTTACCGCCCGGTAAAGGTGTTCGACCACGCGCACTTCCACCGGTTCCTTCTTATGGTTGCGAACCTTTATTTCGAAGGATTCGGTTGCGGTGCGTCTGTTGTTGTCGACGATGTAGCCGCTTCGGCGGCGCTCTCCCGCAAGATCAAAAGCATTGCCGGTGTAGATACGCACGGTTTCATCCCGAGGCGTGTGCTCGATTGTATTCTCGCCGGTAAATTCGATCTGCCCGTCGTCGTTGCGACGATAAAAACGCACGCGGCCTTTGGGCAAGGGCATCCCAAGATGGTTCGCTTCTGAGTTACGGAACTCGCGCATTACCCAGATCTTCGTATTGGATTCCGTGCCGTAGGAGTGATCGTTGCGAATGTTGTCCCACATCCATCCGTTGTAGCGGTTGGAGTCGATCTTCACGCCGTCGTAGATATAGATTTGTTTGGTGCCGACGGCCGCGGCGCGAATGAATTCCACTTGCTTCGTTTCGCGCTCGCGCAGCGTGGTCGATCGTTCGAGCGTGTAGAGGTGGTATTCATCGAAGGCTTTTTCGGTGACGGGAGGCCGAAAAACGTCTCCCCCCATTCCTCCCACGTCAATGGCGCGGTTCATGGCGAAGGTTTGCGGCGGCCGAATCTTGTTTACATCTCCGGCCATCAACTTGATGCGCGCGTTTTCGAAAGTCTTGCCGGTTCGGTTGTCCATTGTGACCCAACCCACAATATCGACGATGTCTCCCTTCTCCGGCGCAATGATGTTGTAGTCGGCTTGCCAGCTCATCCCTCCTGTTATGTAAGAAAACTCTGCGGGAAATTTGCCAGGTTTGTCAGACGCAAGCAGCCACTCCAAGCGCGGCTTGAGAATCGTCTCAGCCGTCAGGTCCGGGAAAATTGGCGTACCGGGAAGACCAAACTGCAACTGGCCTCCCACTTCAATGATAGGTTCTTCCTGCGCTGGTTGGGGCTGGCCATAGCGATTCATGTTGAAGTAGCCCTGCGGCACGTAGCCGCTGCGGACGACCTTGCCTTTTATTTTTGTGTGGTCCGGCAGCTCAAAATCGATGTTGCGGCCCTCGTAGAGCGAGAGCAACGAAACCTGTGAAACGGGATCGGCGCGATAGTCTTGTTCCAGCACGCGCACTGCGTGCTTGCCGGTTGGATCCCGCAGGATGACCGAGTCGGGTTCCAGGTGCATGGTGATGTCATTTACATTGACCTGGTTTTCGCCGGGCTTCAGATCCAGCGGCAGATTCTCACGGACCACAGCGAAGTCTTCGTTATAGATGGTAAGGGAGGGCTGAGTGGATTGCTGTCCGAAAACGCTGCCGCAGAGAGCCAAGATACAGACAAAGCGAACGATCATAAAGCGACACCTCCACGGAAAATCCGGTCGGCGCATCTTTAGAGTTAGACACCAGAAATCGGCTCCTGGTATTCCTCACAGTCAAACTCTATCGACAGTGGAACGCGTGTGGGAGTGATTCTTGCGCTGTTTAGGCAGGTTGGTTCACTTTCCGTGTTCTTCGAGGAATTTTTCCACTTCGATGGCGGCCATGCATCCCGTCCCGGCGGCGGTTATCGCCTGGCGATAGCGGCGATCTTGCACATCCCCACAGGCATAGACACCATGGACGCGAGTCAACACGTAGTTGTGGGTTTTGAGATAACCGTCGGCGTCGGTGTCGAGTTGGCCGGCGAACATTTTCGCGTTAGGCTCGTGGCCGATGCCGAGGAAGAGTGCGCTGGCCGGGAAATCCCAGACCTTCCCTGTCTTCACATTCCGCAACTTCAGGCCGGTGACTTCCTGCTTCGCGTGGTCATACACATCTTCAACAACCGTATCGGTGAGGAAGTGAATCTTTTCGTTATGCTGGGCGCGATCCAGCATGATCTTCGAAGCGCGGAAGCTGTCGCGCCGGTGAATGAGCGTAACCTTGGTCGCGAAGCGCGTCAGGAATAAAGCTTCTTCCATAGCGGAGTCTCCGCCGCCAATCACCGCGATTTCCTTGCCGGAAAAAAAGAAGCCGTCACAGGTGGCGCAGGAAGAAACTCCGTGGCCGATTAGCTTCTGTTCGTTCGGCAGCCCCAGCCAACGGGCGGAAGCGCCGGTGGCAATGATCAACGCGTTGGCATGCACCTGGTGCTTGCCCAGATGAAGTAGAAATGGACGATTGCTGAGGTCGGCGCTGGTGAGATGCGCCATGCGGTATTCGGCGCCAAAGCGTTCAGCCTGTTTGCGCATGTTCTCGACCAGTTGCGGCCCCATGATTCCTTCGGGAAAGCCGGGAAAGTTTTCCACGAGCGTCGTGAGGGAGAGTTGGCCCCCGGGTTCGTGACCTTCGACGACAAGAGGCTTCAAATTGGCGCGAGCCGTGTAGAGCGCGGCAGTGTGTCCGGCGCAGCCGGAGCCTAGGATGACGACGTTGCGGGTTTCGCTCATGATTGATTTGTGCTAGCCGTTAGATTGCGGATTTCAGGTTTCGATGCATCGCATCGCTTCGCGCGACAAGGCAAACCTTGACAACAGAGGAGGCTGAGGTGCACAGGGGAATTCCTGTTCATTTCTTTTCTTCGGTAGTCTTGGCGGACTTTGGTTTTGCTTTCGCTCCTGCGGCGGGGATCTGGGCCAGTTCCGCCGGTACTGTGCGCTTTACGCCAAGCAGGCTACGGTAGTTGGCCAGCACCTCGGAAGCGCTGCGGAATAGTGGCTCGTAGGCGCTTTGGTCCGGCGCAGCTCCGTTCTCGGAGCCGGCACAGCGAGCGAGAGCGATCGACGATTTTCCGAAACGTTCGAGCCGGACGCGGCTGGCAGGAGTGTTAGCTGTGACCATGTTTTCGGCGCTGCTGATTGCGGACGCGCTATCTTCCATCGAGACCATGATCAAGTCTTTGGGATCACGCACGTGCAACACCAGTGTCTCGACCATATTCTGGCCATCGTTGCTGAAGGAGTACTGCACGCTGGAAAACAGGGCTTGCACAGCGAACTCACGGCGAATGCGAACATAGTTGGCGACCGAAGAGTTGTCCGACAACGTAGTCGTTTGGCCCGGATGGAAGATATTCGGCGCTTCAGTTAAGGTCGAACGGCCGTGTGAGACTTCGAAATCGTCACTGAACAACGGCTGTTTCGGGATGCGCGCCAGGGCTGAGGCGATTTCTTTCTGCTCCTCCGCGGAGGGTGTGCACACGTTGAGCAAATTAACCTTCACCTGCGGCTGAGTTGCGGGGTTCTCCGGGGCCTGCTGTGACATCGCCGGGAGCGTCACCGCAAAGAAAAAGAGAGTGAGGACCAGAATGAGTTTTTGAAGCACGGCAGAATTCTAAATGATGCGGAGCCTTTCACCACAGAGGCACAGGGACACAGAGAAAATCTTTCGTTACTTCCGTTTTCTCTCTGCCTTCTGGTCTTTTGTTAGATGGTAGGGCGCAAAGGTTTCGCGGGTATGCGAAGACGATTAGAATTCACTCATGGCAAACCTGACATTGGTTTATGGCATGCGTCTGCTCCCCTCCGAAGATGTGGCGGAAGTGGGTCAGGCTCCGGTAAAGCTCAGTAACGGACGCGAGGCACATGTCACCATGCACGTCCTCGAGGGCAGTAAAGAAGAGATCGAGAAGCAGTTGCGCACCAGTTTGGAGGCGTTTTTCGATCTCTATCCGGAGATCTGAGTTCTTGGGTCAGAAAGGTTCGACGAGCATGCGCAGAGGTTAAGGATCTGCGGCCGAGCCTGTCTTTGTTTTAGCGTCATGTGAAGCAGCGATTCGAATCCCATGAGAGAGCTTTATTGGAAGTTGCGCGAAAAACTGCTGACGGCCGGCTTATGGCCGAAGGGATGGATCGCGCGCGGAGCTTGCTATTCGTTGGGACTCGCGGTGGTATTTTTCACTCTCCAAATCCTCCTGCGACTGTTTTCTCCGAAGTTGAGTGCGGGCCTTGAAGGGTGGGTTAAGTTTCTTTTATTCGACGCGGCTCTGCTGTTTTCCATCGTTACGTTTCGCGCCCTCAAGCGGAAAATTCTGTGGCGCCTGCGCAACCGGCTGATCGTGACCTACATCTTCATCGGCGTAATTCCTGCGGTATTGCTGATTGTAATGGCCTTGTTTACCGCGTATCTATTTGCGGGACAGTTCTCAGGCTTCGCGGTCACCTCTGAGATTAGCACTCAACTACGAAGTATGGAAGCAGCCAACTCGGCAATCGCCAATGAATTGGCGGCTAAACTTGAGCGCGGGGAAAATGCCAACGCCGAATCCCTGAGCGGACTAAGAAGACGCAACCCTGTCTGGGAGCATCGTCAAGTTTGCGCCTGGTACGATGACAAGCCGTTGCCGGTGTGTACCGACCCCAAAGGCGCTACTGCGTTTCCTTATCCAGAGTTCTTCCGCGAAGATGATAATCCCTACGCCGGCGCATTGCGCGACAGGCAGCCGTTTCACGAAATCGTTCGCGATCGCGGTCAACTCCACCTTCGCGTCGCTTCTGTTCTTGCTACGCGCTCCGGAAAGCTGACGGTCGTGACCAGCGAACCGCTGGACAAGCGTCTTGCCTCGCAATTCTCCGATAGCCTGGGAGAAATTACGCTCTACGCTGCCGGGCTGCAACATGACCCTACCTTCACGGTGGGCAGACTTCCCGCCCCCTCGAGCGTCATGGATCATGAGATTTGGTTCGGGACACCGCTTCGAGTTGTCGATTGGAAAACGGGAAAGAACGAGACCATCGGAACACCGGTCTCTCCAGTCGTAAGGGTTCGGACCATGCCGTCGTTGCTTTACGGCAATCTCTTTGCTTCTCTTGAGGACTTCGCCAAGGGTATCGAATACATCTTGTTTGGTGTGCTCATTTTTTTTGCAATCATCGAGTTGGTTGCCCTGATCATCGGCACGCGAATGACGCAGACAGTCACAGGAGCGGTGGCACATCTTTACGACGCCACCAAAAACGTGGATCGCGGCGATTTCAGCCATCGGATTCCGGTGAAATCGGCGGATCAGTTAGCCCAACTCTCGCTCTCTTTCAATTCGATGACGGAGTCCATTGAGAAGTTGATTCTCGAGCAAAAAGAAAAACAGCGGCTGGAGGGCGAACTCGCGATCGCGCAGGAAGTGCAGGCGCAGTTGTTTCCACGCCAGGTTTCCGAGCTGGAGTCGCTCGAGGTGCACGGCTTCTGCCGTCCGGCGCGCACGGTAAGCGGAGATTACTACGACTTCCTCACGGCCAGCTCGCACAAGCTGATCCTGGCGGTTGGCGATATCAGCGGGAAAGGAATTTCCGCTGCGCTGCTGATGGCGACCATCCACTCGGCGGTGCGCGCC
Source organism: Candidatus Sulfotelmatobacter sp. (assembly GCA_036844925.1). Lineage (GTDB taxonomy): Bacteria > Acidobacteriota > Terriglobia > Terriglobales > Acidobacteriaceae > Sulfotelmatobacter. The sequence goes on along the minus strand of DAIUEW010000002.1, from coordinate 18,299 downwards.
TACAGCGTTGAGAGCTTGCCCCAGATGCGCGAATCAGTGGCGCGCGAGCCGGTGGCGGTGGGCGCTGTGGCGGGAGCGGGGAGGATGATGGCAGCATGGCCCGAGGGCATTGAAGTTTCTCCAGGAGCGCTGCTCGGCCTGCTCAACCATCAACTCTACGAGAGCACTCCGCCGGAAAAATATGCCACACTTTTCCTTGGAATCTATGATGGCCGTTCGCACCAATTGACGTATAGCAATGGAGGCCACTTGCCACCGATCCTGATCGGCCAGGATGGGGCGGTGCGGCGGCTTGAAGCCGGCGGCACGGTGGTCGGCCTCTTCGACAACATGACGTATGACGAAGGCTCTGTGGTAATGCATCCCGGCGAGATTCTCCTTGCCTACAGCGACGGCGTCACGGAACCGGAAAACGAGTTCGGGGAATTTGGCGAGGAACGGTTGATCGATTTGGTAAGCACCCACCGGCAACAGCCGCTGGTGCAAATCAGCCAGACCGTCACTGCGGCGGTGGATGATTGGATCGGCGACAACGAACAGCCCGATGACATCACGCTGGTGCTGGCGCGGGCGCGGTAGCTCTCATTCTCAGTTCTTGGGTGGGCTTGTGGTGGCGGCGGCATTGCTGTCCCGGGGGAGGGGTGCCTTCGGGGTCAGGTAGAATGGCGGCATGAGAGACGAAAAGGCATTGCAGGTCTTCCTTCTGACGCTGCAGAAGACGGTGGATGGTGAGGTGTCTTGGCGGCGACTAGATAACCAGGAGATGGATGACGTGTTCGAGTATGACACCGCCGGCGGCTTCAATCTTAGAGTTTTTCCGCACTCCACGTATGACCAAGACAATCCGGATGGGGCAGGGCCGCCGTCTCTGACTATTTACGACAGTTCGAACCAGATGGTTTTTGACGTCACGTCGGAACTGGACGGCGTAGCCCTACGTGATCTGGATGCCCTGTACCTGAAGGCACGCAGTGTCGCACTTGGAATTGACGATAAGTTGGAGCTAGTCCTGAGAGATCTCAAGGCGCTGCCGGTGAGATCGCAATAGGGCGCCTATGGACAAGCGCTATCAGGTTTTCTTCAGCTCGACATATGAGGATCTCAAGGAGGAGCGTCAGCAAGTGATGCAGGCACTTCTGGAGCTCGACTGCATCCCGTCCGGCATGGAGCTTTTTCCTGCAGCTGACGACGACCAATGGAACCTCATAAAACAGGTAATAGATGACTGTGACTACTATGTGGTGATCATAGGGGGGCGCTACGGCTCAGTCGGAAAAGGTGGGAAGAGCTATACGCAAATGGAGTATGAGTACGCCGTGTCAAAAGGCAAGCCTGTCCTCGCTTTTCTGCACAAGAGCCCCGGCACCATCGCCGCAGACAAATCCGAGGAGAGTTCGGAGGGGAGGAGCAAGCTAAAGGCCTTCCGGGAACTGGCCGAGAAGAAAATGTGCAAGTATTGGTCTAGCCCTGAGGAGCTGGGGTCAGTCGTCAGCCGTAGCGTCGTAAAGCTTATGAAGTCGAAGCCAGCGGTCGGGTGGGTTCGCGCGGACCTAGTACCGGACGAAACGGCATCCAAAGAAATCCTTAAGCTAAAGAAGCAACTGGAGGATCTCCAGCACGAGCTGGAATCAACCCGCAATGCTGCACCTCCCGGGACCTCGGACCTCGCGCAGGGCGACGATCCGCTAGAACTTACTTTTAGGAGCACCTTCCGCGAGGTTGAAGGCGGGGTGAGCAGGGCGAGACAGAAAGAGCACCAGGTCGCCACGACATGGAGCGAAGTATTTTCCGTCATTTCGCCGCCCATGATCGACAAAGCGTCGGAGCAACAGCTGAGTGGGGCCCTCCGAGAGCATTTCAATAAGAGGGATAGACTGGTGGATCCTCAGGCGCTGCCATATGGCCTGGCGCTCTCCAACACCGACCTACAGAAGCTGAAGCTTCAGTTTCGGGCTCTTGGTCTGATTACAAAGGATACATCTCAGAAAAGCCTCAAGGACACGTCCACATATTGGACGCTAACGCCCTATGGTGACTCGCTGATGACCAAGTCCAATGCTGTGAGGTCAAGCCGTGCCACTGGCGAGGCACTGCCGAGCGCCATCGGCAAGGGCGGGACTAATGAGGGCAGCGAGTGACGCTTGCAGGCGGGTTGCCCATCCTTTGCGCCTTCTGCAAAGGGTGGGCGTTTCCGGAATCGGTGCCGTTGTTTGGATATCGCTTTGAATCATATCTTTTGCTTCTTCCACTTCCCTTGCTTGAACAAAATCGCGCTGGCGACGGCCATGGAACTCTCGGCGATTGCAATCGAGAAAAAAACTCCGTTCGAGCGCATGTGCATCAGGATCGCGAGCCAATAGGCAAGCGGTATCTCGAAGAGCCAGAAACCGAAAAAGTTCACAATCGTCGGAGTGATCGTATCTCCCGCGCCGTTGAAGGCTTGCATCATCACCATGAAGTAGGCGTATCCAAGATTGCCGTAGCTCACGATGCGCAGGCAAGCCGCTCCCAGCGGAACCACGGCCGGGTCTTGGGTGAACAATCGGACGATGGGTTCGGAAAAGAATATGAAGATCACTCCGACCGCGCCGAGGAAAATCATGTTGTAAACCCCCGTGCGCCAGACGGCTTTCTCAGCGCGTTCCGGATGCCCCGCTCCCAGGTTCTGCCCGACGAGGGTCGCGGCTGCATTGCTCAATCCCCACGACGGCAGGATTACAAAAATCACAATGCGAATGGCAATCGTGTATCCGGCAAGCGCGGCGGCGCCGAAGATGCTCACGATGCGCACCAGGCCGATCCAACTGGTGTGTGCGATAGCAAACTGCAGAATGCCTGTCACCGAAACGCGAATCAGCCGCAGCAGTACCGTCCATTGCAGCCGAATCTGGCTCCGGAGAATTCGTAGACGCTCCGTGCCGCGCATCAGACGATAGAATTGGTAGAGCACGCCAATGCTGCGTCCCGTTAGTGTTGCCAAGGCAGCTCCGGTTACCCCCAGACGAGGAAACGGTCCCCATCCGAAAATCAGGCAGGGATCGAGGATCAGGTTGAGGATGTTGGAAACCCATAGCAGGCGCATGGCAATCGCCGCATCGCCCGCTCCGCGGAAGATCGCGTTGTTCAGAAACAGCAACAGCACGGCGAAGCTACCGCCCAGGCAAATTCTGGTGTAGCCGCTGCCGGTGGCGACGATCTCCGGCGATGCGCCCATCAATCGCAGCAGGTTTGGCGCCCATATCCCGCAGGGGATGCTGATGGCCAGAGAAATAATCAGGCCAAGAGCAATCGCCTGCACTCCAGCGACGGCGGCGCCTTCAGGATCTTTTTCTCCGATGCGGCGGGCGACCATGGCGGTCGTGGACAAGCTCAATCCCATGGCCACGGAGAAGACCAGGGTCAACATCGATTCCGTCAGACCAACCGTGGCCACGGCGTTGGCGCCGAGCCGGCTCACCCAGAAGACGTCGACCACCGCGAACAGCGATTCCAGCACCATCTCCAACACCATGGGCACAGCCAGCAGCAGGATGGCGCGATTCAAACTACCGGTGGTGTAATCCTGGTGCGAGCCGCGAACGGCTTCCACCAGCGACGCCCAGAGTGTGTGCTTTTGTTCGGAAATGGTGACTGACATAAACACCTGCGAGCTTTCCCGCGATAGCGCAAAAAATATGCGGCGAAGCTGATTAAATTAATAGAGACAGAACGAACGTCCGGATTGCGGACTCAGAGGGATGGCGAACTAACGAGGGTTAAACATGTTCTTTTCCTTGGCGCGAATCGTCGGGGCAAAGTGCCAGGGCCCGCAAGCGAATCTCAGGAATTGTATCGCGAAGTGATGGCGTGGGACAAACGCGAGCGCGTCCCGGGAGTGGTGCAGCCTGAATCGTCTCACCTTACCATCGCAATGGAAGAGGCATGGAAACCTGCTTCGCTGAAAGCCATGCCGCCGGCCCACTATCCTGCCGCGTAGGTTCAAACAGCCCACTACCCGCGTCTCGGACAGCAGGTGGTGGCTCATTTTGATTGTCATCCTGAGCAAGCGATCTTGGCGCCGCGAAGGATCCAGGCGGGCGGACAGCAAGTTAGCTTGAATTTCTCCTTAGTTCCCTAGCCACAACGTTTCCCAGGCCAAAATAGAAGGTGACAACTAAGTCAATCGTCGCAAAACAGAGCGGCACCACAATCCACTCATAGCCAGGATAGAACTTGCCCTTACCGCTCCAATACAAAAACAGGGGAGCAAAAGTTACCGAAACTCCCATCAAACCAGACACTACAAAGTAAATTGGGGAGCGGGCCATCTTTACCCATTTAGGACCGATCTCGACAGTCACTTTCATTCAAGCCTCCCTTTCCGAGCGCTGCAGCAACCCTATGCCTGCTCCCGACGAGAACGTTCACTTCTTCGGCAACTCCGTTACCCGCGCGGTCGTGGCCAAGTTCTTTACCAACCCGCCTACGACGAATTCTCCCACCGGCGTGATCAGAACGCCGCGGCTGTCGGCGCGGGGATCGTTGGTGTTCGTGGCAATCGTCTCCCACTTGTGACCATGCAGATCGAAGTCAAAGGTGACTTCGGAAACTTCAGCGGGGTTGCCGTCGTAGGCGATGCCCTTGTAATCATGTGGCGTGGCAGTGCCGCCGAAAAAGAAGACCCGGTGTTGGTGTTCGGAGCCGCCGCCGGCGATTGCGAAGCGCGCGACCCCGGGATGTGCCGGCAGCTTGCTCCATTCAATCTTGTATGGATCCTTATGATCTATCTTGCCCAACCAGCACTCGTCAGAAGCTACGTAACGCGGACCCCCTGCCGGACCCGGTTTGGCCCCGTCGACGATCACAACGTTGCCATCGGCCACCCCGCCGGACAGCCCAAAGACGGGCGTGCCGGGGAACGGCGTAGCTTGAGTCCAGGAATCTTTTTCGATGTCATAGACTTGCACATTATTGACCGGACCGCTCGACGAGCGCCCGCCAATCAGATAGACGAAGCGATCATGGGCCACACCGACCGCCGCGTCATCTACGGGGACCGGCACGTCTTTCGCGCGCGACCAGCGATGCGCGGCCGGTTCATAAACATTGACGTCAGGAACGATGAGTTCGAGGCCCTGTCCATCCACCACGTAGCCGCCCATAAGGACCACCAAACCCTTGGCTCCGGCAGCAGCCGCGCCCAGACGACCGGCTGCACCGGGCACGGTGCGGCCTTCGCGCCACTTCGCGTGAGCGAGATCCAGAACGTAAACCTTATTGGTAACGTCGTCCCAGGTTTTCTTGGGACCGACTCCCATCATGGAAAAAATCTCGACGCCACTCTTGAGACTTGCAACTGCGTTGCCCGAGACCTCGGCAGGCATGGGGGGGATTTTCTTTTCGTCTGCGCCGATCACGGTCGCGGCACAAAATATCAGCGCAATAAAACCGGGAAATTTCCTCATTGCAGAAATATTACCCCACGTCCGGGAGAAGCTGGGCACCCAGATCATTCAATCGGTCTTATTTGATGAGGCCCTGACGCGCGGCGTGGATGAAGTCGGTATAGGCGGGCTCCCCGCCGGCAGCGCGGATGTGACTGGCAATCTGCCCACGATGGTAGGCCGAATGCAAAAGCACGTGAGTCAAAACATCTTCCACCGTACTGGTCCACTGCTCACCCTTGCTGTTCTTGTAGGCGACCTTTTCCGAGAGCGCCGCCAGAGAAAGCTGGCCGAGATATTCGCGCCATAGTTGAGCAAGCTCTGAAATCTGTGCTTCACATTGATGGAGAGTGAACTCCAGCCATACCGGCTGGCTTTGTGGTTGCTTCTTGATTCTCTCCAGCCACAGCCGCTCAGCGGAGAGAATGTGCGCCAACAGCTGCAGCGGCCGCGCAGCCAAGCTTGTATTCGCACTTAACACAGCGAGTACTTCGCGGTTAGCCCAAGCATCATAGGCAAATTGGCGACGCAAATGTTCGAGCAGTTCCATATTCATCTGCCCCGCTCCCACTGTAGTGGGCCCCGGCTGCGATCTGCAACCCGGGGAGATGGCCAGGCTCGACCATCAAACGGGTTGGGGCGAAACTAACCCTGTGTCGCGGGGTTTAATTATCCAAATGACCCCCGACGAACGAGAGCAGATGGCGATCCTATGCCAGCGGATCGCAGTAGAACAGGATCGCGACAAGTTCACCGATCTGGTCGACCAACTAAACGAACTGCTGGAACACAAGGAACGACGACTCAACAATCCTTCCCAATCGCATCCTTCCGCCGCAGTCCGGTTGCCGGATCCGGCATCTGGCGACAAGCATTAACGCTCCTTTCACATTTCTTCGATAGACTGCTGCCGGCTCTGGAATGAGATACTTGAACCTGTGGCAGTCAAGTCTTACTGCCTCTGTGAATATGCCTCGTAAAACTGCAGCATCGCGGACTGCAACCGAAGAGATCCCCGCAATCGACGCGCCTATCCAAATCCAGGAGGGCGATAAGAAATCCGCCAAAAAAGGATTCGAGCCGCTCGACGATTTATCGCGCACCGCGCTCAAGGCCTTCCTCATCGCTCGTGACGCCGCGTTCAATATGCGCGACCTGCTTACTCATTCGTCGCGCATGGCTTTCCTGGCCATCAAGGAGTGCGAGCAGGAACTCGACATCATCGAGCGCTACATTGATGAGCGCATGCCTGCGGCCATCACTCGGGTGAATGAGGCACGTGCGCGCCAGCTCTTGACCAGCCTGAAGTGCACTACTGATCTGGAGCGCATCGGCGATTTAATGATGAGCGTCGCCATGCGCGTGCAATCGCGGACCTCGAAGATGGCGGCTTCCGATGTGAAGCAACTTGTGGAAATGTCAGCCATCCTCCGCGAAATGCTTGACATCGTATATCGCGGATTTGTCAACCTTGACCTGGAGTGCGCCCGCAGGGTCCTGCAAATGGATAAAGACATCGATCGCGTCTGCCATGGCATGTTCCAAAAACATCTCACGGAACACGCGACACAGAATAATCCTTCGAGCTTTGACGTACTCCTGATGGCGCAAGCTTTGGAGCGTGCGGGGGACCACACCACCAATCTCGCAGAAGATCTGTACAGCCTGATCGAAGGCCGCAGCCTGCGGCATCCACCGAAGAAGCGGGCAGCCACGTAGGGCAGTTCTCAGTTCTCAGTTCTCAGTTCTCAGTTCTCAGAAAACGAAAAAGCCAAGTGTGCGCCATGGTCAACAGCCTCAGCGGAAGAATTCGGTTTTGGCGGCGGGGTTTGGATTTTACTGAGAACTGACAACCGAGAACTGCCTTTCGAAATTCATCATTCCTTAACACGCGCGAAACACTCCCGCAACATTCTCAAAATAAGATTCCATTCAGAACCTGTGGCAAGCAGCATCCCGGCTCCCAAGTCAGCGATAACAGTCAGCGATAACGATCAGCGATAAGATGCACTCTCCCACTGAAACATACGAACCGCCCCGCGATGGGGCCACCGCGATCGTGTCCCGCTCTCTCGTATTCGTTGTAGAAGACGACGAAGACATCGCGCGGTTGATCTCCCATAACCTGCGGGCTGCGGGCTTTGACGTGCAAAGCTTTGCCAACGGCGGCTCCGTGGTTTCCGAAGCGATGCGAGAGATGCCTTCACTTTTTCTTCTGGACATAATGCTTCCTGGGGCCGACGGCTTTGACCTGTGCCGTCAAATTCGGCAGACTGCCACTTTATCGTCGACCCCCATTATTTTCCTGACTGCCAAGACGGCAGAGGCTGATCGCGTGAAGGGACTCGAATTAGGCGGGGACGATTACGTAACCAAGCCCTTCAGCCCACGGGAGTTGGTGGCCCGGGTCCGCAGCGTACTTCGCGGAGTGCGCCAGCCGCCCGTGGCGCCTGAAGTGCTCCGCCTGGGTGATCTTGAAATCGATGCCTCTTCGATGACGGTCCAGGTGCAGGGACAAGCGGTGCTTACCACCGTGCGGGAATTTCGGTTGCTTGAGTATTTGGCTACGCACCATGGGCGCGTGTTTACGCGCGACCAGTTACTTGATGCGGTGTGGAAAGAAACTCCCTTTGTTACGCCGCGGTCAATCGATGTTTATGTGCGGCGGCTGCGCGAGAAAATCGAGGCCGATCCTCGTCACCCGCGGTATCTGAAGACGCTGCGCGGAATCGGCTACCGTTTTGAAGTGCCGAAGTGAGTGGCCAGTGATCAGTGGCTAGTGACCAGTCGAGTTCGTGCTAATTCCTGTCACTGGCTCAAATGCCGGGCATAAATGAACCCCGACCATTTGATCAGGTTAGATACCTGGCCACTGACCTCTGAGCACTGGCCACTTTTCTACCGGTTGATGTCGTCTTTCGACTGTAAGCGCTTTACGTAGCCCTCTAGCCTGGTTTTGTTAGCTTCATCCGGCACGCCTGGGAGGGCGGCTTGAATCTCCTTCACTGCCTTGTCAAAGTCGCCCTGGCCGCTATAAACGCGGGCCAAACCGACGTGCGACGTCCAATAGCCCGGAAATTTTTTGGCGTTCGTACGAAATATCGCAAACGCCTCTTCCTGCTTCTTTTCCCCTTGCAGCTGTCTTCCATAGAAGTAGAGCTGCAGCGCGCTGCCTTTATCCAACGCCTTGCTGCGGATCGCTATAGCATCGTCCTTGTGGCCCATCGCCTCCAAAATCTTCGACTTGTTGAGCAGATTGTCGAAGCGTTCTTCCGCCTGGATGGACTTATCTTCGTCTTGCAGCGCCTCATCGAGATTGATTTTGTTGGCGAGGAAGTAGCCCGCGGCATCGTCCCATCCCTCCCAATAGTATTGATTGAGCCCGTAAATCTGCCGGTGAATGCTGGCGGTAACGATGTCGTTTACTTTGACCGCAACTTTGAAGGGTACCGCGACCTTATCCCAGCGCAGCGTCACCACCGCCGAATCCGCTTTGAGATCATCGAAGTCGTAGGCCAGCGCGTCGTGAACATCGGCCGCCTGCGGCTTCACTGTAACCCGCAGCGCATCTTCATCCTGCTTGTAACTGAAGCTTCCCCAAGCCTTGGCGCTCTTCGAGAAAATCACCGTCCATTGATCCGCACCAGGAATCATGTGAAGACCATAGGTTCCCTTATCGAGCGACTGCCCTTCGATTGTCACCGGATCGCTGAACGTGATGGTAGTGTTTTCGTTTGCCCCTGCGCGCCAGACCTGCCCATACGGAACAACCTTACCCCAGATTTCGCGGCCATTGGCGAGCGGCCGGTGATAGTTGATCGTGATATCGGTGATGCCGATACGTTGTGTGAGCACCGCATGTTGACTCTGCCGTGGCAGATCGAGCATCAGGGTTTCGCCGGTCGCGGTTTGGGCGTAACAAAAACCTGCCATCGACAATACGCCGAATATCAAAACAAGCAGACGAGTTCTGTGCATGGGAAAACTCCTCTTCTCTCAATGTCTCTGTGGAATCGAACAGCAGACCGTCGCAGCCCTGGGATAGACAGTTTTGAAGGAGAACTGCGCCTGATCACTGTGTTGTTGGGCTTAGACGGGTGACGGATGCCAAGGTAAGCAACCGAGGTAGCAGCTTAGTCGGAAGTGTGTCATGTGGGGACAGCCGCCCCCGGCTGTCCGGTCGAGCGCAGCTCGACCCTCTCTCTCTGCTTGACAATCTTTGGCCCCAGGAGCAGAATTCCTAAAGGCGAATAAAAAGCGAATACGCTTCGGAGGCTTGCCAGCACCGGCGTTCCCTGAAAATTTTCCGAGGAATTTATGTCTTCCGCAGTGGTTTCCACTTCGGCGGCTCAAGGCCGCCATTTTGTCTTTGATGGTGAAGATGTTGCTGAAGTTTGTCTTCAGCCTTCCGGGGCTGAGCTTTTCGGCAATGGACGACCGCCGCAGCGAGTGCTCCTCCCAAGTTCTTCTGGAGCTTTTTCTACAACAGAAGATGCGAGGCTCACGAGTGTTGCACCGGCTTCACGGCTGGCGGTGCGTCCCGCGCCAGAAATGGTATCCAGCGGCATTGCGGCGATGGATGCGCTTACTGGAGGTCTGCCGCGAGGTTGCCTGACGGAAATTTGCGGCCCGGCATCTTCCGGCCGCACCACCTTGCTGCTCTCTGCAGTGGCCGCCGCCACCCGCCGCAGAGAATTCTGCGCGGTCGTAGACGCCAGCGATTCTCTTGATCCCCAGTCCGCCGCCGCTGCCGGAATCGAATTGGGGCGATTCCTGTGGGTGCGTTGCGGAGAACATTCCGATCATGCCGGGCATCGCCATCCAGAACATGGCCGGGTCGAACGTAGCTATGTTGAAAATGGTCATGCCGAACAAAGTTTGGAACAGCTTCTGCGCGTTGCGGACCTGCTGCTCGAAAGCGGGGGCTTCGGATTGATCGCTCTCGATCTGGGCGATCTGCCGCCGCAAACGGCGCGCCGTATTCCGCTGACCACGTGGTTCCGTTTTCGCCGCGCCGTGGAGCATACGCCTACCGTTCTGTTAGCCATCGAACGGCAATCCATTGCGGGAAGCTGCTCTTCCTTATTGCTAAAGCTGGGGTCAATAAAGATGGGATTGGCTGGGAATCGAGCATGCAACATGCCCACCCACGCGCAATTGCTGACGGAAATGGAAATCACCGCGGAAATAGCGCGATCCCGAATGGATCGCAAACCGGTTCGTTCCGCTGAGGCTACCTTCTCCAGCAAAACCGCCTGGGCGGGATAGTTGTCGTACTGGGTACTCTATCGTGTCCTGCAAGTTCGTTGAATTTGTTTTGAAAGGGCGCAGCTTTAGCTGCGCCGAAAGATGTCATAGATTCAGCGGCTTTAGCCGCTGAGGCTGAGACGGAGTTGTAGCACGAAACGGGACACCACACTTAGGTACTACCATGCCTTTTGCCTGCATCTTCGTGCCGAATTTTCCTGTTGCTGCGATATTCCGCGCCGAACCGGAGTTGCGCGCGCAAGCTGTGGCAATTTTCGAAGGCAAGCCCCCGCTGGAAAAAGTTTTTGCCGTGAATGAGAACGCCAGCCGAGTAGGCATTTCGCCAGGAATGACAAAGGCCCAAGCGGAGCTTTGTTCTGAGTTGACGCTGCGTCCGCGTTCTCCACTGCAGGAATCGGCGACACATGCTGCATTGCTGGACTGCGCGCAGTCTTTCTCACCCTGCGTGGAAGAAGCCGCGTCAGATACCGCGATTCTTGATTTGGCCGGCATGGAATCTCTTTTCGGCACGCTGCCCGAAATTGCGCGTAATCTTTTTCACTGCGCTGCGGACCTGGGGCTTGACGGGAACGTTGCTGTGGCATCGAATCCCGATGCGGCCGTTCTTGCAGCTCGCGGATTTTCGGGCGTGACCCTGGTTCCCTACGGTAAGGAAACGGAATGCTTAGGGCCTCTGCCGGTAGAAGTGCTATTTGCCGATCAAGCAGGCAGCGCATCAAAAGGCGGGAGCCAAAAAAAAGATAAAGAAAAAACCAGCGGACTCCAAAAAGAGAACGAATTTCTCGAAACTCTCGATCGCTGGGGCGTGCGTAATTTGCATGCACTGGCCGCATTACCGGAAATTGCGTTGAGTGAGCGGCTGGGGCAGGAGGGATTGCGCCTGCGGCAACTGGCGCGGGGAGCGGCTTCTCGGGCGTTGGTTCCTATCGAAGCGCCAGCCGTGTTTGAAGAAGCCATCGAGTTGGAATTTCCCATTGTGCTGCTGGAGCCGCTGGCTTTTCTGCTGAATCGCCTGCTGGATCAGATTTGTGCGCGTTTGTCTGCCCGTGCGCTGCACACGCAGGAATTGCGGCTTACGCTGGAACTGCAAAATTTAGCGGGAATCAATCCCGAACTCGAAACTTTCGGCATTCCAAGTGAGAGCGATGAAGCAGTAGACTCTCAATCGCCGGCTCAGCATTTTGTTTCCGGGCGACAAAGCAAATTCTGCCGAAAGCTTCGCCTTCCTCTTCCCATGCTCGACCCCAAACTTTTTCTCAAGCTATTGCAACTGGACTTGAATGCGCATCCACCGGGTGCGCCCATCATAAAGATTCATCTCATCGCGGAGCCAGCGCGGCCGCGATCCGCACAAGGCGGCTTATTTCTGCCTCCGTCGCCGGAACCGGAAAAGCTGGAGCTCACGCTGGCGCGCATTGCGGGATTGGTCGGAGAATCCCGCGTGGGCTCGCTGGAGTTGCTGGATACGCACTCAGCTGAAAGTTTTCGTATGCGACACTTCGTGGCTGGTTCGGGACAGGCTGGTTCGAGACAGCGAGATGAACAGAAATTTCCCGAGCCGGCAGAAGAAGAAAAATCCCCGGTCGCCGCACTTCGTATGTTTCGTCCGCCGCTGCGAGCATCGGTGACTTTGGAGAACGGTGAACCGCTGCGTGTGAATTGCTCGAAGAAAAAAGAAGTACAGGGCAATGTTCTCTGGAAAGCCGGGCCCTGGCGCAGTTCCGGCGATTGGTGGGAACGGAAAGCCTGGGCGCGCGATGAATGGGACATCGCCTTGCAAAATAGAGACGAGGTCGCTCTCTACCGCCTGGTGCACGATCTGCTCGGCGGAGGCTGGTTCGTAGAAGGCACCTATGACTGATGTCAAAAACTTTCTCACCACAGAGGCACAGAGAAAATCAAATGAAAATAAAAGCTATTAAAAAGATTTTCTCTGTGCCTCTGTGGTGAATAGATTTTTTACCGAGAACCGATGTACATCGAGCTTCACGCCCGCTCTGCTTTCAGCTTCCTCGAAGGATCTTCCTTGCCCGAGGACTTGGCGGGAATCTGTGCCCAACTCAATATGCCAGCCATGGCATTGCTCGACATCGACGGTATCTACGGCGCGCCACGCTTTCACATGGCAATGAAAAAGGTTGGGATCAAAGCCCACATTGGCGCTGAAGTCACGTGCGAATATTTCAATCCTGTCATTCTGAGCGCAGGTGGCGCTGCGCGAAGCGCAGGGCCATCGAAGTCGAAGAATCCCTACGCCCGACAAACCGTGCAGAGAGTAGAGATTCCTCGCTTCGCTCGGAATGACAAACTATACGTCGGCAATTCATTCCGGATTCCTCTCCTCGTCTCCTCCCGCACCGGTTATCAAAACCTCTGCCGCATGATCACCAAAATGAAATTGCGCGGGAAAAAAGGCGAAGGCGCGATTCGTGAAGAAGAACTGGAAGAGCATGCCGGGGGCCTCATTTGCCTGACCGGTGGCGTGGACGGGCCGCTGGCCGCCGCTTTACAGCACGGCGGCATCGAAGAAGCCCGCAAGCAAGTCGAGCGCCTGATTGGCCTGTTTGACCACGGCAATGTGTATATCGAGTTGCAGCGCCATTTCCATCGGGAAGAAGAAACTCGCAATCGCGTTGCCATCGCAATTGCCCGCTCGCTCAATCTCCCGCTGCTCGCAACCAATGGCGTCTGCTATGCCGCCGCAAAAGATCGCGAACTCTGCGATGCGTTCACCGCCATCCGTAATCACCACACACTATCTACCGCCGGACGCTTGCTGGCGCGCAACTCCGAGCGTCACGTGAAATCACCGCAGGAGATGCAACAGCTCTTCACCGACCTTCCAGAGGCCATTTCCAACACACTCGAACTTTCTTCGCGACTCGAATTCACGCTCAGCGACCTCGGCTACCAGTTTCCGCTCTATCCCGTTCCTGCAGGCGAGACCATGAACTCGTTCCTGCGCGATCGCGCGTGGGAAGGCTTTCGCCAGCGCTATGGCCGTGCCGCCGCCGACATGCAAAGCCGCGCCCGCCGTCAAATTGAAAAAGAATTGGCGCTCATCGAAAAATTAAAACTCGCCGGCTACTTTCTGATCGTGTCGGATCTGGTCCGCTTCTGCCGCGAGCAAAACATTCTGGTGCAGGGCCGAGGATCGGCTGCCAACAGCGCCGTCTGCTATTCGCTTGGCATCACGGCAGTCGATGCTGTTGGTATGGAGCTTCTCTTCGAGCGCTTCCTCTCCGAGGAGCGCGGCGAATGGCCAGACATCGATCTCGACTTGCCCAGCGGCGACGAGCGCGAAAGAGTCATTCAATATGTCTACCGCCGCTATGGCGAGCGCGGCGCAGCCATGACGGCCAATGTCATCACTTATCGCAACCGCATGGCGGCGCGCGAAATGGGCAAGGCGTTAGGTTTTGATCCAGAGACGCTTGCCAAAATTTCTGTCGCTGTCGCGACTTGGGAATTTCGCGACGAAAATGACGCGCTCGACCGCCGCTTCCGCGATGCCGGACTCGACCTCAAGCATCCGCGCCTGCGCAAATATTACGAGCTGTGTCTTGCCGTGCAGGATATGCCGCGCCATCTCGGCCAACACTCCGGTGGTATGGTCATTTGCCAGGGACAACTCGATTCGGTCGTGCCGCTCGAACCCGCATCCATGCCCGGGCGCGTGGTGGTGCAGTGGGATAAAGAGGACTGCGCCGACATGGGCATCATCAAAGTGGACCTGCTCGGTTTGGGCATGATGGCAGTGCTTAAGGATTCCATCGAACTTATTCGCCATCACTATCGCGAAGAAGTCGAACTGGCGCATCTTCCGCAAGACGATCCCACGGTTTATTCCACGCTGCAGCAGGCCGACACCGTGGGCATGTTCCAGGTGGAAAGCCGCGCGCAGATGGCGTGCCTGCCGCGTCTTCGTCCCAAGCGTTTCTACGACGTCGTAGTGCAGGTCGCAATTATCCGGCCAGGTCCCATCGTCGGTCAGATGGTAAATCCCTTTCTCCAGCGCCGCCAGGGGCGCGAAGAGGTTACGTATCCGCATCCTTCGCTCGAGCCTGTGCTTAAACGAACACTGGGTGTGCCACTTTTTCAGGAGCAGCTTCTTCGAATCGCCATGATCGCAGCCAACTTCACCGGCGGCGAAGCTGAAGACCTGCGCCGCGCCATGGGCTTCAAGCGATCGCAAGCGCGTATGCGGGAGATCGAAACCAAACTGCGTGCGGGCATGACGAACAATGGAATCTCGCCGAAGGCGCAGGAAGAAATTATTCTCTCCATTACATCGTTCGCGCTTTACGGATTTCCCGAATCCCATGCCGCCAGCTTCGCGCTCATCGCCTATGCCAGCGCATATTTGAAATGCCATTACCTGGCCGCATTCACCGCGGCATTGCTCAATAACCAACCCATGGGGTTTTATTCTCCGGCAACGATCGTTACGGATGCAAAACGCCATGGATTAAAAACGCTGCCCGTGGATGTAACGTGCTCGGAGTGGATGTGCACTTTAGAAACAGTGGCTAGTGGTCAGTGGTCAATGATCAGTAAAACCAATGGACGTCCCGCCCACTCGACAGCCGTCGAGACCCCGGCGTTACGGCTCGGCCTGCGCTATGTCCGCGGATTACGCGAGGAAGCCGCTCAGGCGCTGGTGCGCGAGCGCGCTCGTGCCGCATTTACTTCCATTCACAATCTCACGCGCCGTGTTCCTGAACTGCGCAAAGATGAACTCACCACGCTGGCGGAAATCGGAGCGCTGAATGCAGTCGCCAGTGGTCAGTGGCCAGTGGCGAGTAAAACCCTTGTCATTCCGACCCCCGAGCGAATGCGAGGGGCGGAGGAATCTCGGTCCTCGGTGCCAGGTACTCGGTACTCGGTACTTGGTACTCGCCCGCAACTCCACCGCCGCGATGCTCTCTGGCAGGTAGAACGCGCGGTCCGCACTTCCGGACCGCTGCTGGAGAATTTTTCCGAGCCCGATTCGCCTTCTCCACTTCAACCCATGAACCACGAAGAGCGCCTGGTTGCTGATTTTCACGGCACCGGCCTCACTGTGGGACCACATCCCATGGCTTACCGCCGTGAATGGCTCAATGCCATGGGCATTCGCCGCGCCATCGAGCTCCGGGACATTCCCAGCGGCAAGCGTCTTCGCATCGGAGGTTGCGTGATCACGCGCCAGCGTCCCGGAACCGCGAAAGGTTTTGTGTTTGTCAGTCTGGAAGACGAAACCGGAGTGGCCAATGCGATCATCGCTCCCGACCTATTCCACAGCAATCGTCTGCTGCTGGCCTCAGAACGTTTTCTGGCGATCGAAGGGATCTTGCAAAATCAGGACAATGTAATTTCAGTGAAAGCGGAACGCGTGCTGGCCTTGTTCGTCACCAAAGCAGAAACATCCTCACACGATTTCCACTGACGAGAACCGTCATCACTGCGGCTGAGAGCCTTCTTCGCGGCGAGCATCGGGCGGGGCAAGAGGCAACCTCGACGCGCCGCGCATAATCTCGCGCTCCTGGGGGGAGAACATGCTTCTGAAGCGAGGCGAGTCGATGATCTGCTCCCGCTGCCGAGGAGGCATCGAGCTCAAGTCTCGCACAGCCGTGGTTACCATGCGCCGCCGCTCTGGAGGAAGTTGTTGCAGTGCGCCATGAACCTGACGCGCCTGCTGCTTCTGTTCCGGTGTCAGATGCTCCCAGGTTTCCATCCGGTTCAGCATGCGCTGTTGCTGCTGCGGAGGGAGGCTCGAAAAATGCTGCAGCCGCTGCCGCAGCATCTGTTGACGCTCCGGGGGCAAGCGCCGGAATGCCGGATCGCTCTGCAACGCTCGCTCTTGCTCTCGTGGAGGCACGTTCTTATATCGACGCAGCCAATCGCCGGCATGCCCTTGCGCCGGATGCGGTTGCGGATGATTCTGATACTGCGGGGCCGCGGATCGGAAGCTATTACGCTGCGCAAAGCATGGGGCCACACCCAGGGATAGAGAAGCCACAACGGTCGCCGCACACAACACGGCCGTCGCGGCCCACCCCATCATGAAATTTCCCAGCTCCATTCTCCCCGCCCCAACTCATGTTCTTCCACAAACTCAGCCATTACGGATTCGCCGTGACATCGTGCTGTACTTCCAGGTCATCCAGCAAATCGAAGTCGGAATACAGGTCGTGATTCTTATCCAGCGCCTGCAGATCGCTCACTGCCGTGCCTGGTTCTGCCGAAGACCAAGCATCGTTGATCGCGATCACATCATCTGCCGGCCTGTGCATTCGGCCGCCCTTACCGAAGAACAGCCCAACCCCAATTGCCATCAGCACCGTAAGTGCCGCTGCCAGCACCGGACGCCGAAACCAGGCGAGCCAACCCGTCTGCGGCTTTGCCATCTCTTCCCGCAGACGCGCCTGCAACCGGACATCGAAATAAGGCGAAGGATCCGGAGCCTGCCACTCATCCAGCAACGCCATGGTCTGGCGGAACTCTTCCAGCTTTCCCGAGCATGCAACGCAGCCCGCCAGATGTCCATTGATCTCCGGCGACATTCCGATCAGTCCGGACGCCAGGTCCGGCATCATTTCTCGAATTTCCTCGCACTTCATAACCGTCTTCCCTTCAAATTTCTCTTCGCCCTTGTTGCTTCACGCAAAAACAACGCGTTCCAATCAATGCGCTTCTAGATAAATTCTTTTAACTGTTCCCGCAAACTCTCATATGCCCTGAACAACAACGACTTTGTCGCCGATTCGCTCAGCTTCAAAACATCGGCAATCTGTTTGTAATCCATTTGCTGATATTTATGCATGATCACCGCCAGCCTCTGGCGCTCGGGCAGGGCCTCCACCTTGCTGCGGATCGCCGCCAACCGCTCCCGCCGCACCAGATTTTCCTCTACGGTCATCGTAGAGTCGGCCACGTCCATGGTCGTGCCCGTTTCTTCATTCGGCTCATCCAAGCTGACAGTGACTTCCGGCCGCTCTTTGCGAGTATCGCGCGCGTGGTTCACCGCCAGATTGGTCGCAATACGATACAACCAGGTTGTGAACTTGGCGCTGGCTTCGTAGGTCTGGCGCGAACGGTAGACACGCAGAAAAACTTCCTGCGCCAGATCCTCCGCCGCCGCCGTATTGCGCGCCATGCGATACATGAAACTGACCAGCGGGCGGCGATACTTCTGCACCAAAAAGTCGAAAGCCGACTCGTCCCCCGCTTTCACCCGTAGCATTACTTCGGCGTCACTGTAAATTTCAGAGCCAGCCATCGCCGGCTGCAAACTGCCGGCTGGGCGAGGTCCGAGCGACGCCATCAGAACGCTTCCGTCCATGGCGGCAGTGCTCACATCAGATTGAACCCCGCCGTGGGGGGAAAGTTGCTCTCCGTCCTCTACCCCAGAACCCTCGGAACTCCCCGCTGATGAGGGAGATACGGTGGACCGAAGGGGCCTGGATTCGTTCGGCATGGAGGGTTACTTTAGGCATAGCCTCTGGCGACCCAAACCCGCCCCCGGCCCTGCCGCCGATAGGCTATCACGCCAGGTTTCTCTATCCAAATGAATGTACTCGTCCAGTGGATTGTTGACACTTTCATTCCTTTCTTTGAGGTGAAGCC
>DAIUEW010000001.1:0-750817 GCA_036844925.1 Candidatus Sulfotelmatobacter sp. | reverse complement strand
CCAGCTTCCCAAGCTGGATGTCGCCGGTTCGATCCCGGTCTCCCGCTCCAGTTTTTGTGCGCCTTTGAGATGCGGTCGAGCTGCCCGTCATTGATTACGGGTTACGGCGATCACTCAGTATTTGGCACCGGCACTCCGCCTTCGATCTTCGGAATACCGAAATGCCCGCCCAGATGAGAGAGGTCAAGCGGACTGATGGACCCGGAAATCACGACGAAGCTGACCTCGTTCGACTTGGCAAGAAGAATGGCGACGTTACTAATCGCATTGTTTTCCAGGCGAACCCAGAGATCGGTCATCCCTGGGCCTTCACCCTTGGCGTTTTTGTTCATCAATCGTTTCCAGCCAGCGGTGCGGTATTCCTCGTTCACGGAGCTCAGAGCCGCCGGATCATATTGCCAAGCGTGCTGAAAATGGTAGTTATGGACCGATACCCCGCTCACGCCTGCAATCACACGGCGGAGATCCTCATTCTCTGAGTCCAGCTTGGACATTAATACCAACATGGAGTGGTCGAATGTAAACACGGTTTTCGAGGCCGCACTTTGCTGCAAGGCCTCAATCCCCTGAGGAATCCACTCCTTCTGCTGCGCTTGAGTAATTTTAGCTGTGGGAATACAGAGCAAGAGTGCAAAAACGAGGGGGGTCAGTCGCATACAGAGCGCCTCAAGTAGGTTTGAACAGGTTTGAACGAAATTCCGCCGCTGGCAAATAAGAACCCTGCACCTGAAAATTAGTTGTGTCCTGGAGGGCGGTGGATACGAGCGCTGAGACCCCACGCATTACTCGAGTAATCCGGGTCATTACCCTGCCATTTCTCCTTTCTGCGGCGGCAAGTTTTTGGCCATTATTCGGAATTAATTAAGCGGCGGCTCCACGGATATGAGGTATCATCAGACATGCCTTATATCTTGGAACACCTCACCAGCCTTCGTCAGGAAATTACGGATTTGCGGAACATGAACGCTCGCTCTGCCGCCAGGAGCGCGGATAGTCAGATCGACCAGTCGGCGATCGAGATGCGCGCCAACCGGTTAGCCGAGATCAAGAAGGAATTGTCGCAGATGCTGAACCGTCCGGAAGACCCCGCCGTTTGGTGGGAAAAAGGTGGGCGGCGAAATCGCGTCGCGTAGCGACGACCGGCACAGGTCAAACACAACCTCCACGGACTGCGGTCCGGTGGAGGTTTTATTTTGGCGGCAAATGGCCGAAAGTCAGTGCGCGAGCGTTTCGGCGGCCGCCCCGAGAGCGGCAGCTAGTCCTTCGGATTTCGCGACTCCTCCCTGGGCGAGGTCTTTACTGCCGCCGCCGCGTCCGCCGACTTTCGCGACAGTTTCTTTCAATAGCGCGGCCATGTCGTAGGGCTGACCCGCAGACTGGGCAAAAACAAGCGCAGGCTGTGGTGAGGTGTTGGCAAGCAGCGCGATTGCGGAAGCCTGCCGCGTCAGTTTCTGGGCCAGCAGTTTGAGGAAGTTGAGGTCGCGGTCGGGAAAGGTTCGGACGACCAACCTCCGTCCGTTGTTTTCGGGAGTCTCCGCTAATAGCGCAGTGGCCTGCGCCGCGGCTAATTCATCCTGCGATTGCTCACGCTGCTTGCGCAGAGATTTTATTTCGTCCAGTGCCTTCTGGGCTTGCTGGGGAACGTCATAGATGTGGGCGGAAAACAGCGCTGCAGTATCGGTGAGCGTCGAGAAATCGCGGCGTGCGGCGGCGACCGCGCGTTGGCCGGCCACGAATTCCACCCGGTACCCCTGGCGAACTTTCTCGCTCTTGCGCAACAGGATTCCACCAATCTGTCCTGTCGCGCTCACATGCGTGCCGCCGCAAGCGGTGAGGTCGAAGTCGCGGACGTCGATAATGCGCAGCAAGTCGCGCCCGGCCGGCGGAAGCTTGCGCAGTCCGAGCCGCTCGGCTTCATCGCGAGTCACATATTTCATGTCGACCGGACGATTCTCAAACATAATTTCGTTGGCGAGACGCTCGGCAGATTCGATTTGCTCTTTGCTGAGTGAAGGTGCGTCAAGATCTACCGAGCAATAGTCATCAGCCATGTGGAAGGAGACCGTCGGCATGTCGAACAGGCGCACGAAAGCGGCGGATAGAACGTGCTGGGCGGAGTGCTGCTGCATGTGATCGCGACGGCGGGCACCGTCGATTTCGCCCCGAACGCGGATTCCGGGCTGCACATCCTTGAGCGGCGCATCCAGGTAGTGGACAATGTGGCCATCTTCGGTGTCGGCGACTTCAGTGACGCGAAATTTAGCGTCGTCTGTATCGGCGGGAACAATCCAGCCTGTATCGTGGATCTGGCCGCCGCTGGTGGGGTAGAAGGCCGTGCGGTCGAGAACAAGCGCCGGACGCGGCGTTTCGAAGACAGAGCGGACCTCGGCGTCAAAGTTGTAGAGAAACGAATCGTGATAGTAAAGGCGGTCGGTCATACTTGTCTCAGAACGCTTATCTCAGAATAGGCAGTAGAACGGGGGTTTTCAAGTCGTTCGATGCTAACCTCGTCGATCTAGAATCGAGCAGCGATGTTATCTTAGTGGGTCACGTCGGGAGGTCACGCGGGGAGTCACGCCGAGAAACATATTCGATTATGGATGTTCTCAAAAAGCTTTATGAACAGCACTTTCAAGTCCCGCCCACGAGGATAGATCCCCTGCAGGGCGAACTCGGAGGCTCGGGCCGGAAGATTATCCGGCTGGCGAGCGACCGGACCAGTGCGATTGGAATTCTTTATGGCGTGCGTGAGGAAAACGCGGCGTTCCTGGAATTTTCGCGACACTTTCGTCGCCACGGACTTCCGGTACCAGAAATTTATGCCGAGGATCTGAGCCAGGGAGCGTATCTCGAAGAAGACCTGGGGGACACGACGCTGTTCGAATTTCTCTCCAAGAATCGGCAGGGCGAAAACATTGATTCGCAGGCCATAGAAGCGTATCGCAAAGTCGTGGCTGTGCTCCCTCGATTTCAGGTTGAAGCCGGCCGCGATTTGAATTACGAGGTGTGTTACCCGCGCGGCAGCTTCGACCGGCAATCCATCAACTGGGATCTGAATTATTTCAAATACTACTTTCTACGGCTCGCTGGCATTCCCTTCAACGAGCAGGCTCTCGAAGACGATTTCGATCGGCTTACAGACTTCCTGTTGAGTGCCGATTGTAACTACTTCATGTACCGCGATTTTCAGTCCCGCAACATTATGCTGCGCAATAGCGACGCTCAGCCGTTTTTTCTGGATTATCAAGGCGGCCGCAAAGGCGCTTTGCAGTATGACATTGCTTCCCTGCTGTACGACGCCAAGGCCGATTTGCCGCCGGAAGTGCGGCAGCAGTTGCTTGACCTTTATCTCGGGCAGCTTGGGGCTTTTATTGAGATCGATCGTGAAGCGTTTTTGCAGCATTACTACGCGTACGTTTATGTACGAATTCTGCAGGCATTGGGTGCGTATGGTTTTCGTGGCTTCTACGAGCGCAAAGCGCATTTCTTGCAAAGTGTTCCCTACGCGCTGAAGAACTTGCGCTGGCTGCTGCACAACGTGAATTTGCCGATCGCTCTGCCGACGCTGATGGAGGCCTTCAATAGCATGCTGGCCTCGGAGAAACTGCAAGGCTTGGCCTCCGAGGCGGACAATTTGACGGTGCGCATTGTGAGCTTTTCATTTCATCGGGGCATGCCGAAGGATGAGAGCGGGCACGGTGGTGGATTTGTATTCGATGGCCGCAGCTTGCCGAATCCTGGACGCGAAGAGCAGTTCAAAGCGCTGACCGGAAAAGACGCTCCGGTAATCGAATATCTGAATCAGCAACAAAGCGTGCACCAGTTTATGGCCAGCGTGATGTCGCTCGTCGATGCTAGTGTGGGCGAGTATCAGCGGCGCGGCTTTAAGAGTTTGATGGTGTCTTTCGGATGCACTGGCGGGCAGCATCGATCAGTCTATCTGGCGGAGCAGGCTGCAAAACGGTTGCGCGGAAGAAACGGAGTAGAGGTCGTCGTGCAGCATCGCGAGTTGGAGAGTCGCGCGCAATGAAAGCCATGATTCTGGCCGCCGGACTGGGCACGCGTTTGCGCCCACTGACGAATGATCGTCCCAAGGCGCTGGTGGAAGTTGGCGGGCGAACGATGCTGGAGATCACGCTTTCACGATTGCGGCAATTTGGAGTGCGCGAGGTCATCGTCAATGTGCATCATCTCGCCGAGATGGTGATCGATTATCTGAAGGCCAACCAGAACTTCGGCATGTACATCGAGATCTCGCATGAGGAAGTGGTGCTCGACACCGGTGGCGGTTTGAAGAAGGCTGCCCAGTTTCTCAAAGATCCTCCCCCGCATTCTAAACACAAGTCTTTCATCCTGCATAATGTCGATGTCCTCAGCACCATTGATCTGGGGCGCATGGTGGAATTTCACTCTGAAACTGGCGCCCTGGCTACATTGGCGGTGCGAGACCGTGAAACTTCGCGTTATCTAGTGTTCGACGCGAAGCATCAGCTCTGCGGCCGGCGCGCAGGCCACGATCAGACGCCTGAACTCGTCCGCCCAGCCGCCCAAGCGCATTCCTGGGCATTTTCCGGCATCCACGTTATTTCTCCACATATTTTCGAGCTAATAACAGAAGAAGGCGCATTCTCCATCATCAACTCGTATTTACGCCTTGCGGCACAAGGAGAAAACATCGTCGCATTTCGCGACGATAAATATTACTGGCGCGATCTGGGCCGGCCTGAGAATCTGAAGCGGGCGGAGCGGGATTTTCAGGATAAGATTCTCTCCTAAAGAGATTGGTTAAAGTAGATTGGTCAAAAAAGGTTGGCCATTTCGCCGCTCTGAACGCAGCGGCTAAAGCCGATGCCGCAAACAGAACTTTAACAGCGCTGAAGCGCTGCTCCACCTAAAATCAATCCATCTTCACTTCAATCCTTCTACTTCGTACAAATCAGAGAGCGTGCGGATAAAGCCATAGACGTATGCCTTGGCATCTGGAGTAATTGTGATTGCCCGGATGGTATCGATTCCAGCCGCGTCCGCTGGCACCAGTTCCTTCCAGAGCTTTCTCTTGCCGGTCGACAACTCCAACTCATTCACTCTGGATGGAATCTCCCCAAAGCGGAACACATAGAGAGAACGGCCGTCCGCAGACCATCCGGTCGGCGCTTCATCTGGCTCAGCTCCGGAGACGGGCACGGGTTCGCCACCTGCGATAGGGTAAAGATAAATCTTATGGTCGGGACCGACGCTGGCCGCAAAGTCCCCCTTTGGAGAGATCACAAGAAACGGGCTCACTCCTTCCGGGCTGATGGGACGCGCCTTGCCTTCCTCGGGAGATTCCACGTAGAGCCGAAAACCGTGCCCCGCCTCACTTCCCGAAAACACCAAGTGCTTGCCATCGGGCAGCCAGCGTGCCCAGAGGTGATTGATGGAATCGTGAGTGAGAGGTGTGGCTTCGCCGACTCCGGTAGGCAGCTGAACCAGTTGTGAGGGAGTGATATTGTGCCGGGTGAGAGCCCATTTTCCATCAGGAGATAAAGCTAACCCGATCCCCTCACTCAGACGAATAGCTGGAGAAGCATCCGTTTTCCGCAGGTAGACTGCATACTTCGGTCCTCCGCCCTCGCCGCTCTCAA
This sequence comes from Candidatus Sulfotelmatobacter sp., assembly GCA_036844925.1. Lineage (GTDB taxonomy): Bacteria > Acidobacteriota > Terriglobia > Terriglobales > Acidobacteriaceae > Sulfotelmatobacter. The sequence goes on along the minus strand of DAIUEW010000001.1, from coordinate 745,193 downwards.
AGAAAAGAACAGTTCGACCATCGGGTGACAAATCGCCAGGCACGGACCAGTCGAGCCACGACAAGTCACGTTCTTTGGTCTCGCTGGGAGCGAGACCCATCATTCCCGCACGATCGTTACCTCGGGTCAGAAGCACATGCCCCTCACGGTCAACATCGAGCAAAGTTAATTCGCCTGGAACCCGCGCGAGCAGTCTGACTGCGCCTGAGGAATTGACCGCATAAAGAGAGCGGTCGCCGCCCGTGCGGGTTGCGGTAAACCAAATCTCATCGCCTGCGGGAGCCCATGCGATTCCCTGAATGCTGTCCCAGCCGGTTGAAAGAGTTGTCTTCTTTCCCGCCAGATCCACTGTGGCAACCTCGCCGCCGTCGTCGCCGAGTTGGGGATGATCGATGAAGGCAATGGCATCCGCTCTTGGAGAAGTGCGGATATGACCGATCCAACCATCAGCCTCATAGAGCAACTTGCCTGGAGGGAACTCCAGGCGGTGCCGGCCTTGGTCCTGGCGCACAATCGCCAGCGTGCTTCCATCGGGAGCCCAATCCGCAAATTCGACATTCTCCATGACCTCGCGCGGCGCGCCGCCGACCAAAGGCACGCGGGCCAACGTACCGGAATAAAGGAATTGCGCGACTGGATGACTCCTCAGCGACAGCGCCATTTCGCCCGACGAGGAAACAGCCAGTATGTCGGCTCCAGCGGGCTCTAACTCGTGCGACTCCGGGCTCTCGGGTCGCGTGGTGAAGAGCTGCAATGACTTCCCTTCCCACGCCGCGCTGTAGATGATCGTCTTTCCGTCCGGAGCAAAGCGCGCCGCATGAACCATACCTCGGCGAAATGTGAGCGGATGGTAAACCGGGAGTGCGGCTTGTAACAGCGGTCGCTGCAACAAAAACTTTCCCGCACCGAGGCCCGCAATCAGCGCAATGGCTGCCGCTGCCAACGCGATGATCAGCAGGCGCTTTTGCGATGACACAGGCTGGGCGACTCCAGTCCCTGCCACCTCTGAAGCGGGCATCAGACTGGCTGGACTTCCGGCGCGTACGCGTGACGTATCCAGGGCACGCTTGATGCGTTTCAAGTCGCCGCGCAGCTCAGCAGCCGTTTGATAACGAAATTCACGTTCCTTCTCAAGCGCTTTGAAAATCAATTCTTCCAGCTTCGGCGGTATCGCTGGATTCGTGATCGAAGGCAGCGGCGGAGTGCGGTTCAGAATGGCCTCGGAGATTACCCCGCTGCTGCTTCCGGAAAATGCCAAACTTCCCGTCGCCATCTCGTAGAGCACCGAGCCAAACGCGAACAAATCGGTGCGCGGATCAAGCTCTTCGGCGCGTACCTGCTCCGGAGACATGTAGGCTACTGTTCCTATCGTAGAGCCGGGCGTGGTCATCAGCGCGCCTTCGGTAGCCGTAAGCAGCGCGGATTCGGAACTGCCATGCTGGTTTCCCGGAGACAGCTTCGCTAGACCAAAATCCAGCAACTTGGCCTGCCCGCGCTTGGTCACGAAAATATTCGCGGGCTTGATGTCGCGATGAATGATGCCTTTCGAATGCGCGGCATCGAGCGCGTCGGCAATTTCGATGGCGAGATTCAGCAGCGTTTCGGTGTCGATCGGGCGGCCGGCGATACGGTGTTTCAGCGTCTGCCCATCGAGGAATTCCATGACGATGAAGGCCTGTCCGTCTTCCTCGTCAACCTCATGGATAGTGCAGATGTTGGGATGGTTAAGCGCCGACGCGGCCCGCGCTTCGCGCTGAAAGCGGTCGAGAGCCTGGCGATCCTTGGCGAGTTCTTCGGGGAGAAACTTGAGCGCGACGAATCGGCCCAGTTTGATGTCCTCAGCCCGGTAAACGACACCCATCCCGCCGCCGCCCAACCTCTCCAGAATGCGGTAATGCGAGATGGTCTTGCCGATCATTCGTGCGCGTTCATATTAGGGGTGATGGGGCGGCAAGTCAATGTAGGGCGGGGTAGCGGCTCAGTCTCAATTTATTCTCCTACGAGGCCGTCATCCCGAGACGCGGCGTACTTCAGCCGCGTGAGGGATCTCCCATACATACGGCCTGTGGGAGATCCTTCGTTCCGCCTGAAAAACGGCTGCACTCAGGATGACCCAAAACTATAGGCCGACAAATTCAAATTGAGCCACCACCGAAGGGCGGAGGTAGTGTGAAAAAATGCTCCGTCCGTGCTTTGGTGGCTCGCAGCAAACCTCCTACACGCGCGGCGCGGATCCCGGTCCAACGTCAAAAAGCAGGCGAAAATATACAGCATTCGCTCTAGCGCAAATTTTCCCGGTTTCTCGCCGGAAACCCTCAGTCGATCGCACGATCAGCGCCTACGAGGCACAAAATGCAAGTCGCGTCAGATGGCACGACACGTGCTCTTGCAGCATCAAGGCTGGAGAACAAATATGCTGACTATCTATATTGAAAATATTGGCGACATGGCCGTCATTGAGTGCGAAGGCCGAATTGTCCAGAGTGAAGACGCCCTCAAATTACGCAACGCTGTGAACTTGCAAGCTGATTCCCGAACCATTGTGCTCGATTTCTCGGAAGTGACCGCCATCGCGGGTGGAGGTCTAGGCATGCTCGTGTTTCTGCAGCGATGGGCGCAAGACCACGATATTCGACTCAAGCTGTTCAACCCCCGTCCATCGGTGCGGAACATGCTGGAGCATGCCAGTTCGATGAGAGACTTCGACATCGCTACGCTCGACGAAATGATGGCTCTGCTGACTCTCGCCGATGGCAGATACGCACGAGCTGCCTGATTCTTTCGCTCGACAGCCGCATAGCCGTCCGGAACCTTGAGTGCGTCGAATTTTCCAGACCGCGAGAAGTTTTGGGCGGTCGCATTCTCCGGTCCTGCGATTGAACTTCTCGCCGTAAGTCCTAGTCAGATTTCGGATTTATATACTCAAGGATCGTTTGGTTGTTAAGTTGCTTTACCTAAAGCTCGTGAAGTCTCGCGCATCGCATGGGGGGTAATTGGACTCCTACTGCCAGTTCGCTTTCGAGGAATCACCCGCTCGGTGCCACATCTGTGATCGAGCAGTTCCACTCGAAACCAGCAAAGCCGACGAGTACGGACGGGCTGTTCATGAGGATTGCTATGTCGATCGCCTGGTTCTAAACAGTCAAGCGGCACAGCCGACCTTACTAAGAAAACCGTCGTTTCAGGATGAACCCAAAGACGATGAACCCAGAAACAAAGACAAAGAATGGGGTAATTCTGCGCTCACGCAGACGATGTTCCGGAGGCGCAATTCTCTGCGGATGCCTGCATGGAGCGCAGATGTGGCAGCAGTGGTCGCACTCGCAATAATTGCATGGTTCGCCTACACAGATCACCGCCAAGCTTCACCGCCAGGGGCATCGAAGGCAGTCTACGAGCAGCAAGCGACCCGTGTACCGGCTCCTGAGGCTGCCAGCTCCGTGTTCAGGCGGATTCGCATCGGTCAGAATGAAGTCGATTACATTGCGGAAGATGTGACAATTCGCATTTTTAAGCATATCCCTGAAGCGTCGCCGATGCGGGTTGCGTACAAACAAGTCAATTTTGGAAAAGATGTGACGGTGCGCTACATCTCACCCCAACCCACGGTTAGGCCGGAAGCAAACACAGCGCAACCGGAGGACGGCTCGTCGCCAGTGTCTGACAAGCCGGTTTCTCGGCCACCTACTCGATAGTTTTTAGAAAATGCCTGGCAAACAAATCAGTGTTCTGATAGAGCCGTACCGACATTGCTCGTGGCGTCCGGACGCTCTGCTGCATCGATCACCCACGTCTCGCAAAAGCGGCGAGACGTGGGTGCCAGGCCTTCGCCAGCGAGAAGGCTGGCGATGAAAGTTTAAGCGGCGACAGCCGCGGCGCCTTTAAAGAATGCAAACAGGTCAGCGTTAATTACGTCCTTTTCGGTGGAACACATTCCGTGCGGGAATCCCGGATAGACCTTCAGTTGCGCCCCTTTCACGATCTTCGCAGAAAGCAGTCCTGCAGCGACGATGGGCACAATCTGGTCGGCGTCCCCGTGAAGAATCAGGGTTGGCACATCGAACTTCTTGAGGTCTTCGGTGAAGTCCGTTTCGGAGAATGCCTTGATGCAGTCATAAGAGGCTGGGTATCCGGCCAACATTCCTTGCAACCAGAATGCATCGCGTATGCCCTGGGAAATCTTGGCGCCCGGCCTGTTATAGCCGTAAAAAGGAATGCTTAAATCCTTGAAGAACTGAGAGCGATCGGCGGCGACACTGGCGCGAAGAGCGTCAAATGCCTCGATCGGCAGGCCAGCGGGGTTCGCAGGGGTTTTCAACATTAACGGAGGCACAGCGCCGATCAGCACGGCTTTGGAAACACGCTTGGTGCCATGCCGGCCAATGTAACGTGCTACCTCACCGCCTCCAGTGGAATGGCCAACGTGAATCGCGTCCTTCAGATCCAGTTGTTCGACCAGTGTTGCGAGATCGTCGGAGTAGGTGTTCATTTCATTGCCGTCTAATGGCTGGTCGGACCGGCCATGGCCGCGGCGGTCGTGGGCGATGCAACGATAGCCGCGGGCGGCTAAGAAAACCATCTGATCTTCGAACGCGTCCGCGCTCAGCGGCCAGCCATGGCTGAAGACTACGGGCTGTCCTTTACCCCAGTCTTTGTAGTAAATCTGTGTACCGTCTTTTGTCTTGAAGGTGGGCATGGAAGTCGTCTCCTCTCTTGTTCTTCGTTTAAGAAACTGCCTGTGAACCAATATTTATCCTCGTAGAGCCGCCGACCGGCTTGCACGGTCCGCATGATCTTGGAATACCGGATGTACCGCCTGCTTTAATTCAGTGGAAGATCAGAGCGCCGCTCAGGTTGCGCTACGCCTCGTTAATAATGTGCAGCATCAGTAATGTGCAGTACCGTGGAAAGAACTGCATCACGAGATGCGGTGGATTTTTTGTACCACGGAAGGCGTGGCAAAGAGTACTTCTTTTTGGGGAGGCCGCCAAAAATCTTTGGAGGGCAATCGCTTGAGCGCGATTGCCCTTCTGTGTTTGCGGCCGGTTCAATGGATGCGAGTCTCAAGATATCGCGTCAAAGCGATCTGAGAAAATCCAGCACGGCTTGTTTTCGTTCTGGGGACAGGTCGTCGAACCTTCGTACTACCTTGTTGGCTTCCGATCCTGGGGAACTGTGTTGCTGAATTGCACCCAGCAGGTCCCGCGATCTTCCATCGTGCAGAAAGAACAGCCTCTGCCCAATGCCCCACAGAGGTGCGGTCCTAAACTCGTCGGGACCCGCCAGTCCCTGGGAAATTCCATCTGACAGGTTGGTTCCCATATGGTGGAGGGCAAAATCGGAGAAGGGATGATACTGCACATTGCCCATTCCTGTGAACACAGACTGAGCGGTTGTGAGCGTATCTGAATGACATAACACACATCCAATCTTGTTGAATATGTCTTGCCCCTCTTTCGTCTGAGCGGTTGGAGTAACGGGTAAAGGCGGAGCTGAAAGGCGTATAGCGTCGACAAACGCATCTAGGTCTGAGATGCCATTCGTTGCTTCAGAGTGCGTATCTTCCGGGGTAGCGTTGAATACACATCCTGCGATCGCATTTCTTTCGTCAGGCATGACATCATTGGTCACGCCCATCTCTACGTTGTATGCCTCTCCGGCAAAAAGGTTCAGCGACTTGTTTTGGGCCTTCCATCCAAATTTGCTGATGGTTGCATCGTTTGGACTCAGATTAAATCTTCCTGCGATTCCGAGGTCTTGTTTTTTGTCTCGGTGAGCTTCGAAGTTGGCGCGCAATACCGAGTCTGGGGTATTGTCGACCAGGCCCAAACCAAACAGCGGAGTTGGAATTCTAAAAATAACGTTGTTGACTACGAGGTGGGCGATAAAGTCCGGTTGAGCGAGCTTACATCCAACCGCATCCGATCGGGTCGCAATGGAAAATAAATTGTGGACACTTCCATCCGGAGTTCCATCTGCATGCCTGATGAATCTAGCCTCTCGGACCGGCCCATCTGGGGTGATAAAGGGTGGAATCACATTTGTAGCATTCATTTCAGCGGCAGCCGCAATCTGAGGATTCGGTTGAGGAACCTGCGGACTGCTGGGACTCGGACTTGATCCTAATGTTGCCGGCTGAGAATGGCATGACCCACAACTGGTTGAATTGAATCCGGGCCCCAGCCCACCATTGCCGGTCCCCGGTGGAAGATCAGGAACGCCCTCATCTTCTATAAATTGGGCGATCCCGTTCGCATATGCAGCTTGCTCTGTGGCGTTCAGTGTCGGATAAAAACCCGTTAGCCCACCTGCTGCAGCTGGTCCAGGTCGCGGTCCAGAATCTTGGGGTGCTTTTTGGGATGCTACGAATGCAACCGCTGACAAGACTGTCGCGATGGTTGCTACTTTCTTCCAATATGTCATTTCACGCCTCCATGCACGGGTAACTTACACATCCGGCGCAAGCCGGACTCATGGCGAAGTCGCGCGATGTCTCAGTTATTTCCCGTGGCGCGAGAAATCCGACACAGAACCGTCAGCGGATAGCCTTAGGGCATTGCCTAGCACAACACCCACAGCCTGCAGTCCGCAGGAGGGAAGATTAGGGATTTGTTAGTGAGAACTTATAGTTGAATTGGGAGACTGTCAAACACTAGGAGTACATTTGATGCCGCCAGGAGTACATGCAACACCTGTCCAAACGGCCAACTGCTCGTTAAGAAACTCGCCAACTGAGCGTGCCGAGTTAAGGGTAGGCGAGACGGTCAGAACTAACCGGAATCGTTCGCAACCGTCTTAGTAAGGGCCGATGATTCCCGCAATGGCACGGGACGCTTGCGGAGCTGCAGCTTTCGCGTCTTTTGTGTCCAGCACGTCCAGGTACTTCAGCCCGGACCCGGTGTTGAAGAGCACCACCTTGTCGTCGGCGGTGAAGAATTCGTTAGCCAGCAGTTTCTGGTAGGCGACGAGCGAGGCTGCGCCTTCTGGCGCTGCGAAGATGCCTTCGACCTTCGCCCAATGACGAGTCGCTTCGAGAATTTCTGTGTCGGTGGCGGAGAGCGCGAGGCCTCCGCTTTTTTTCAGGATTTCGAGGATGAGGTAGTCGCCGTAGGGTTTCGGAACCCGTAGGCCCGACGCCAGCGTGGACGCACGAGGCCACATTTCTGCCGTGGCGTGGCCTTCATCCCACGCTTTTACAATGGGCGCGCATCCCGCAGCTTGCACGCTAATCATATTCGGACGCTCGGAACCGATGAACCCTAGGTGCTCCATTTCGTCGAATGCCTTCCACATGCCGAGCAGGCCCACGCCACCGCCCGTGGGATAGATGATTCCATCCGGAAGTTTCCAACCGAGTTGTTCCGCAACTTCGTAGCCCATGGTCTTCTTGCCTTCAACGCGGTAGGGCTCTTTGGTTGTGGAGACATCGAACCATCCTTCTTTTTTCCAAACCTCTTTCTCCTTGAGTTCGGCAATCTTCCGCGCGCAGTCGGAGATGAGACCGTCGACCAGCGTAACCTCGGCTCCGTAAAAGTGGCACTCGATGCGGTTGGCCATAGGAACATCTTTGGGCATAAAGATGTGGGCTTCGATGCCGGCTGCGGCGGCATAGGCGGCGAGGGCTCCGGCAGCGTTTCCAGCGGAGGGGATGGCAAGCTTCTTCAGACCGAAATGGCGAGCCATTGTCACTGCGGCGGAGAGTCCGCGCGCTTTGAAGGAGCCGGTGGGATTCAGTCCTTCGTCTTTGATGAAGACGTTGGGATACTCGCGGCTGCGCAGCATGGGGGTGAAACCTTCACCGAGCGTGACCGGCGTGGCCTCCGGAAGAACGGCATCGTATCGCCACATCGTAGGAGCCAGCGGTAGTAGCGACGCGGGTGAAAAACTTTTCTTGATGTTGGCGAGATCATAGCGCGCGTAGAGGATGCCGCCATCCTTCGGGCAAACAGTTTGGGGGTGGTCAGCGGGAAAGGATTCTCCGCAGCGCGTGCATTCAAGGTGAGTAAGGCGCGACACGCAGAGAGTTTATCAGGGGTGGCGGTTGGGCTGCGATTGGAAAGGTAGATCTAGATTCGCCAGACGATAGAAGCTGAAGGATGCCGAACGGTTCGAAGGGAGGCTTCGACTCCGGCTGTGCTCGCATTCGCGAAACACAATCTACGATCAGGATGACAAAATGACTCTTTATTTCGCGCTGCGCTTGGTCGCGCGCTTTGAAGGCGGGACTGCGCCCTTCTCAGGCCGCTCCTTCTCAATCGGGTCGGAAAGGTTGTGCAGCGGTTTATCGCCTGCCGAAGAAAACTGCGGACCGGCTTCCGGCACCGTCAAACCTTGCGCTGTGTACATGGCCTCGTCAAACGTTGAACCACTTTTCACAGCTGCTACGGCGAACACGCCATGCGGCACTCCGTTGGTGAAGGCCGTGGCAATGTAGTCGCCCACCATCAGGCCATTCTGCGAATTCGGCAGCCAACTCAGCTGCATCGGCCCCAACAGCTTTCTCGATGTATTCCAGGTAGTTCCCCCGTTGTGGGAAGAAATGTAGCCAACGGAAAGCCGGCAAGTCGCAGTCGTACAGTTGCTCTGCGCAAAGTAGTAGTAGTGAATCGCAACATGCGCGGTTGCGCCCGAAGTCGCCGGATCGATGCCGATGCCAGGGATGAAATGATCCACCGAAGTCGTAGTGTTGTCGATAGGAATGCGCTTCACCGCCGACCAGTGCACTCCGTCGCTGGATGTACTGTAAACAAGGTCATTGGTGGCGCAATTGGCGCGGAAGCGGCAGTCTTCCCACACAACCCAAACCGTACCGGCAGCGTCTACCGCGGCTGAGGGCAGCGGTCCGCTGCGAATTCCTCCCGCGTCGATGTGGCTCTGAATATTCGAGATGAGCACCGGCGCCGTCCAGGACCTGCCGCCGTTGGTTGAGATGAATGCCGACATTCCTGTGATTTCAATGGGCACCACCACTGTGCCGTTGGGCTGCACCAAGGGCTGTCCGCCAATGCCGAACGATTGATTCGCCGTCGCGGTTGCCGCTCCCCAGGTCAGGCCGCCATCGGTTGAGGTGCTCATCAGGATTTCGTCCCCGGCCGCGGGATTGTCCCACTCCACATAACAACTCCCGTAGAAAGGGCTGGTGGATGTGCTGTCGCACACGATCCAGGTTTTGTCGGAGCTCTCCACGAGAGGGCCAACGCTGACCGGTTTATCCCAGGTGAATCCTCCGTCCGTCGACCGGCTCACTACAACTGCCGTCGTCAAAGAAGTATTCGAGATAGGCAGAGTACCAATCATCCATACGCCGTGCTTGGCGTCATAAGCGACGGCGGGATCGCTGGCAGCGTCGTAGGGACCGCCACCATTTCCCGTCGTCAGGCCGGGAAGAAATCCGTGCGTCCAAGTGCTGCCTCCGTCCGTGGAAGTTGCCCAGCCAATGGCCGTTGCCCCGCCGGGAGCAATGCGCCCTGTCTGAAACGCAGCCACCAGCGTATTGCCGTTGGCCAGCACATGCGGCTCAACCTCGGTGGCGTGCTGGCCTGGGCCTATCGTAAAAGGATCAGAGCTGATCTGCGTGAAGGTTACGGACTTGGCATCCTGCCCATACGCGCCGACTGTGGTCGCCAGACAGAGGCTGAGCGCGGCCCCGACAAATAGAAAATTTCCAATGCGACGGGGAGAGAGAATTCGATTCATCGGGATTTATCCTCGGATGCGGAAGATTGCTTGCCTGGAATTTATTCCTTGAATAACAGGGTATTCGCGTGCAAACAGTGCGAGGCAGTAGCCGCCGTGCCGCTGAAGATATCGCGGTTTCTCCAGCGCTGTCAATGTGAACGGTTTTGCTACCTTGGCGGCAACGATGCTGGATCTCGCACGAACGCAATAGCCACATCGTCGCTGTGAATCGCCTTCCAGTTTGTGGTTTCGAGCAGCAGGTTGGCCAAGGCAGAGTCCTTGGGCACGATCACACAGTAAGGCGCATGCTGCTGAAGAAATTCTTCCCAGCCCGGCTCCGCGTGGATCATCTTCAAGTAAGACTTTAAGAACTCCTCCCCGTAGAAATCGTGGCGGTCATCGATCACCACCTTCACGCGCGGGTAAAACTCCGGGTACATCTCATAGATAAGGTAGCCGCCCCAGGAATCGGGGCTGAGCAGCGGCCCCTGCAGATCTTGTTTTTCGAGAGAATTTTTCTTGAGATAATCCACCGCCGCCACGGGGAAACGCTTGGTGTCAAAGTGTGCGTTCATCAACGGCGCCGCGCCCAGCTTGCCTCCGTGCGCAACGATCCAGCATGTCAGGACAATCGCTGCGATGGGCCAGAGGTGTCCCCGCAAACTCAGCTCGATTCCCTCCATGCGGTGGAGAAACTGTGTATATGCGAGACGTCGCCATCGCGCGGGAGTTCGCAGTGACGCAGCCAGCCGTGCCATCGCGTCCGACAACCACGGCCCAATTACAAGAATCGACAGAAGTGACGACACAGGAATGTTGCGCGACGCGTACAGCCCCGAATACACCGCAAACAGCAGCACCAATCCGTGGCTCACGCTGATCCCGCGTCTTTTCGTCGCCAACGCTAACAGAGACAAGAGCAGCAATGCGGCAAAACATTTTTGCGCGACATAATGGAAATTGGGTGATTGAAACTCGTCAATGTGATCCATCAGAAAGCGGTTCGTAAGATAGTGGTAAATGTGAAAGTGCAACTTGAAGCCGTAGGGATTTAGCAGGGTCGCTGCCGCGCTCACGATCCCGACGAAGGTCAGAGCCCTGAGGCGACGGCCGGCCCGGAGTTCCCGCAAGAAATTTTCGAATCGGTCTTCCGTCAGTGTCAGCGTCAGCCTCAACCACTGCCCCGCAGCACTCACCCAGTAGATCGCCAAAAGGGCGAACCCGAGCAAGAATCCCCCATGTAAATTCACCCACAGCAGCGTTATCAAAGGCAGAAGCCACAGCCGAGCACGTCTGATCGCCGAGGTCGCAGAGAAATTCGCATTCGAATCAGTGCGATCATTCTCAGACGACTCGAGTATCCAGAACCACGCGACGGTAAACAACCAGCTCACCACGTGCGGCCGAGCTAGAAAATGAATCATCGATGCCGATGCCGCAAGCAGCACAAGGATCAACGCCACAGCAATATTCGTGCCACGATGCAGCAGCAGCCGGAACGTCCACGAGAAAACCGTAGCGATAATCAAGGCCGTCCACAGCACAACGCCATTCAGCCCAGTCGCGCTCTCCAGCCAGCCGACCAAAACGTCGTAAAGCCACTCCCAGGCAAACCAGGGGTGGCCGCTCATGCTTGATGAAAATGGATCGACGTGCGGAATCGCGTGTGTTGCCAGAATGATTTGCCCGGTTCGAATGTGCCAGCCGATCCCGGCATCACCCAGTAATCGCACGGACAGGTTTGTGAATACGAGCACTCCCACCAGCGCAACGAAAAACAGGTCGCTTATAGGGGGCAAAAACCACCGAATCCACACAGGATTCGAGTCCTCAGCAGAAGTTCTGGAGTCCATCGCCATCGGGCTGAATCTTATAGAGGAGAACCATGAACAGCAAGGATGCGCATCCCGGAATGCATCACGTAGTGATCGTGGGCGCGGGCTTCGGGGGCTTGAATGCGGCCCAAAAGCTGGCCAGTGCACCGGTAAGAATCACCGTCATCGACCGAAGAAATCATCACACCTTTCAGCCGTTGCTCTATCAAGTAGCAACAGCCGGCCTTTCCCCCGGTGAGATCGCGACGCCGATACGGTCGATTCTGAGCGACCACAAAAACGTCGAAGTGCTGATGGCCGAAGTTACAGGTTTCGACCTGGAACGCCGCGTGGTGCAAACCGCAAGGGAAAAAATTCCCTACGATACACTCATCGTCGCCGCCGGCGCCAGCCACGCTTATTTCGGCCACGATGAGTGGGAAGTTCTCGCTCCCGGCCTCAAGACGATTGAGGATGCGATCGAAATCCGCCGCCGCGTTCTGCTGGCCTTCGAACTCGCCGAACGCGAGGCTTCGGCAGGAGGCCGACGTGATCCCTTGAACTTCGTGGTCGTCGGCGGGGGACCCACAGGAGTTGAACTCGCCGGAACGCTCGCGGAAATCTGCCGCCACGCTCTGGCTCACGATTTTCGGTCCGTTGATCCAAGTCGCGCCCGCATTCATCTTATCGAAGGCGGTCCTCGGGTTCTCCCTGCGTATCCCGAAGATCTTTCGCGCAGCGCTCTCGAACAACTGAAGCGACTGGGCGTAGAAGTGACCACGTCCGCGATGGTCACAGGAATTGAGCCCGGCGCACTTTGTATGGGCAAAACCCGGCTGGAAGCAGCGGTGATTGTCTGGGCTGCCGGCGTGGCCGCTTCGCCGCTAGGCAAGAAACTCGGCGTGCCTTTCGATCGCGCGGGGCGTGTATTGGTCGAACCGGATCTTAGCCTTCCCAATCATCCCGAAGTCTTCGTTATCGGAGACCTCGCCGCATTGAAAGACGCTTCCGGCAAGATGCTGCCCGGCGTGGCTCCTGTCGCAATTCTCGAAGGCCGGTTCGTTGCCAAGCTGATTCGTCGCGAAATCAGCCAGGAAGCAGAACGCGCGCGCGGCTCAGCCAGGCCGCCGCTATCTCGCACGCCTTTTCACTACTTTGATAAAGGAAGCCTCGCCACCATCGGCCGGGCCGCCGCAGTCGCGCAGTTCGGCAAGATTCATATTTCCGGATTCATAGCGTGGCTGGCATGGCTGTTCGTCCACATTTTTTTTCTGATCGGTTTTCAGAATCGTGTGCTGGTTTTCATCCAGTGGGCATGGTCGTACTTCACCTACGAGCGCGGCGCTCGTCTGATCACAGGCAGCACTGACCTTCCAGGCTGGAATGCCCTGGAGTCCGAGCGTTCCACCGACGCGACAGCCAAGCAAGAAATGTCAACCACCGTCGACAAATAAGAGTAAGAATATTGTTGAGGGCAGGTGGCGGCGGATGAAGCACATTCTGATTTCGCGAATTATTCCAGGCTGGTCGGCAGCCCTGGTTATCGCAGTTTGGGTTCTCAGCTCTGTCTCCTCTGCCGAGGTTCTCAAAGTCGTCGTCAACGACACCATTCAGCCCATCACTAAGGAATACATTGCGCGCGCCATCGACGAAGCTCATCGACGCAACGATCAAGCTGTATTGATCGAGATCAATACACCGGGCGGCCTCGTAGAATCGACTCGAGAGATTATCGAGAAGATCACGAATTCTTCCGTTCCCGTCATCATTTACGTCACCCCCAGCGGCAGCCGTGCCGCATCGGCCGGATTTTTCATACTTGAATCGGCAGACATCGCCGCGATGGCCCCCGGAACCAATACCGGCGCGGCTCACCCGGTCGTTATCGGCGGCGGCAACCTGGACGATGCGATGAAGCAGAAGATGGAAAACGACGCGGCTGCCCTCATGCGCTCCGTTGCTGCCCGGCGCGGCCGCAACGTCGAGGTCGCGGAAAGCACGGTGCGCCAATCCAAATCCTTCACGGAACAGGAAGCTCTCTCACAGCATCTGATCGACTACGTGGCCTCGAGCGAAGACGATCTTTTTCGCCAGTTGGAAGGAAAAAAATTTAAGCGCTTCAACGGCCAGGAGGTCACTCTGCGACTCTCGGGCCAGCCCATCGCGCCCTTCGGCATGACGCTCAAGGAACGGATCCTTGGCTATTTGATGGACCCGAACATTGCCTTCATTCTGCTTGCCGTCGGCGCGCTCGCGCTCTATGCGGAGTTCAATCATCCTGGTGCAGTCATTCCCGGAACCGTCGGCATCGTCTTTATCCTGATCGCGGCCTTTGCGCTCAACCTGCTGCCCACGCGCTTTGCCGCACTGGTACTCATTCTGGGGGCATTCGCGCTTTTTGCTGCCGAAGCCAAATTCGCCAGCCACGGCGTGCTCACCATTGGCGGTATCACGCTACTCACGCTCGGAGGCTTGCTGCTCGTCGATTCACCGATCCCGGAGATGCGCGTCCACCTGCTGACCGCGCTCGCAGTCAGCATTCCCCTCGGCCTGATTACTGCGTTCCTGATGAGCATCGCTCTAAGAGCGCGCCGCAATAAGAGGGTCTCCGGGGCTGAGGGATTAATCGGTGAAACCGGCATCGCCCAAACTTCACTGTCTCCGCGGGGAAAGATATTCGTCCACGGGGAACTGTGGGACGCGGTCTCCTCCTCCGATGTATCTGCCGGCCAGACCGTAGTGGTGCGCCGGGTTGATGGGCTTCTGCTTCAGGTCGACCCCGCCGCCGTAACCAGACCCACTGCGGAGCCGGCTGTTCTCTAAAGGGACCGCGCACCAACGCAAGCAACTGCCAGCGTCCGAATTCCGCGCCCATGTTCCCGCATTGCGTTACAATCCGCCTCAGAAGGGCTTTGCGTTCAAGTAGCGAGGTATTCATATGGGAGAACTGAGTTTCGGCTTTGGCACAATTGTCATCATCATCATCGTCCTATACCTACTGAGCTCAATCAAGATCCTGGCCGAATACGAGCGGGGCGTCATCTTTCGTCTGGGCCGCCTGCTCAGCGCCGCCAAGGGACCTGGTGTGATTCTGGTGTTTGTGCCAATCGACCGCATGGTGCGAGTCTCCCTACGTCAGGAAGCTCTCGAAGTTCCGCCGCAGGATATTATCACTCGCGACAACGTTACGCTGAAAGTAAATGCCGTCATTTTCTTGCGCGTGATCGATCCCAGCAAAGCAGTGGTTGAGGTTTCGAATTATGTCTACCAGACATCGCAATTTGCGCAGACTACGCTGCGCTCGGTGCTGGGCGAACAGGAGCTCGACGAACTTCTTGCGCACCGGGAAAAGATCAACCTGCGACTGCAGAGCATTCTTGATCAACACACTTCGCCCTGGGGTGTGAAAGTGACGAACGTCGAGGTCAAGCAGGTGGATATGCCGGAATCTATGCTGCGCGCCATGGCCAAACAGGCCGAGGCCGAGCGCGAGAAACGCTCCAAAATTATTCACGCGGAGGGTGAGTTTTCAGCAGCGCAGCGGTTGGTCGACGCCGCGCATCTGCTCGCGACCGAACCAGTCAGCGTACAACTCCGCTACCTGCAGACGCTGACCGAAATCGGCGTCGAGAAGAATACCACGGTCATCTTCCCCGTCCCGGTGGATTTTTTCTCGGGTTTGCAGAAGATGCTGGGAACGATTGGCGACAATGCGGCACCTGCGGCTAAGTCAGCGTAGAAGGTCTTGAAGTTCGTCACCCTTCCAGCGCTGATAGAGGAGCTTCGCGATGAATGTGGGCATTAGCCCCTGAGGGGAAGTAGTTGCTATGGATTCACAGGACACCGAAATCACATTAGGCACCACGAAACTGCTGGGCCTGTTCTTCGGCCTGGTGATAGTGTGCGCGGTTTTCTTCGCACTCGGCTACACCCTGGGCCGCAGATCTGACATGGGACTCACATCGGCGAGCGCGGCCGCCCCGTTGCAGGGCACTTACACCGGCCCCAAGCCCGGGGGCTCCGCCTCCCAACCCGCTCCACCCATGACTTTTTATAAGGCAGTCGAGCAAAAAGATGCCAGCACTCAACTAACACCCGCTGTCGCGGATGCGGGATCGCCGAGCGCCGCCGCAGATCAATCAGCCTCAGGGCCCACTTCGTCCTCGGCAATAACAGTTCAGTCTTCGCAATCATCGAACCCGCCCGATCCCTTAGCCGCGATTCCCGCTGGCGGTTACTTCGTGCAGGTCGCCGCGGTCAGCAAACGGGATGACGCCGAAGCCCTGGTCGACGCCTTGAAGAAAAAACAATATCCCGCCTTCGTCGCGGACGGTTCCTCCGCAGATAAGCTGTTCCGCGTTCAGTTAGGCCCTTTCGCGGACATCAAAGACGCGGAGGGGACGCGCGCCCGCCTCATCAACGACGGATACAACCCAATCCTGAAAAAGTAGACGCCAAAGAAGCGAAAGACCGTATGAAGTTGGACCCCCTGTTGAACCGCCGTGTCATCTTCAAGCTGCACGGCAAGGAGCCGCTCGACTCAACTATTATTAAGAAGGACGAGACGGGATACTGGATCCGCGGCGGCACACTTCCACAACACCTCGACCATGCCAACTGTTCCCTGCCCGAAAACGACGTACGATATCTCGAATTCACGCGCATCGAGTGGATGCGCGCCACGCGGCAGCGCGCCTAGGCAACACCCATGTGGGGACGGCCGCCCTCGGCTGTCCGGTCGAGCAAAGCTCGACTGTGCTGCCACCGCCTCGCCCCCCGGCTCAGGAACACATTGACAACCATCGATGTAGCAGCTAATGCTAATCTCCATGACCACGCCCACGTCCCTCGATCACGCACTACAAGCCATCGCCGATCCTACGCGCCGTCGCATTCTCCTCGCGCTCAAACAAAGCGGAGCTGGTTCGCCAAGTGCTCTCATTGCGGGGAAAAAGGGACTCTGCGCTGGTGACATTGAAGAACGCGTTCATCTGACGCAGCCGACTATCTCGCATCACATGGCCGTCTTAACAAAAGCCGGCCTGGTCGAAGCAGTCAGGCAAGGGCAGTGGCGATGGTACTGGCGCAACGAAAAAGCGCTCCGCCGCCTGGTGAAGAACCTACGCGCACAACTGTGAGAGGGCGACAGAGTGCAATGGATCGGAAGCGAGTTTTAGCTCGCGGAAGCGGCCGCCGCATGCGCCTTTTGCAGCAAGCGCCTGGCTTGCGAAATCAGTTCGGCGACCTCAAAGGGTTTTACCAGGTAAGGCACGTTGTTTTCTTGCAGGAACGCCCGGTCATCGCCTTGCTCCACGCCGTGGGAGAAGGTAAACAACACATGCCGTTCCATCTCGACGCAATTCTGTTTGATCCAGGTATAGGCCTCTTTCGCGTTCCAGTCCGCTGGCATTTTTCCATTCATAATCAGCGCATCGAACGGCTGGGAAAGCAAACGCGTCTTAACGTCTTCGCTGCGCGTGGCGGTAATGACGTTTGCACCTGCGCCGGTTAGGACGTCGCGTTCGAATTCCAGAACGGCCTCCTCTTCCTCCACCAGGAGCACCCGGCCCTGGATCGCACCTTCGCGTCGGGGTGCCGCTACTGGGCCCGCATCCACTACCGCGTCCGCCGCAACCGCCAGCGGCAGACGAACCTCAATCACCGCCCCGCCCTCGGCGGCGTTGTGAGCGATGATGTCGCCACCGTGCTCCTTCACGATTCCATAGCAGATGCTCAAACCCAAGCCCGTTCCTTTTCCAACATTCTTTGTCGTATAAAAAGGATCGAAAATTCTCTTGGGATCTTTGATCCCCGGCCCGTCATCGGCGAACTGGGTACACACGTCGCCGTTTTGACAATAAACGCGAATCTTGAGCTTCCCCGCCCGTCCCGTCTCCAACACCGCGTCCACGGCGTTGTTGATGATGTTCAGAAATACTTGCTCGATCTGGTGAGGATCGGCGACCACCATGGCGGGCTCCGGCGCCAGATCTTTTTCTACCGCAATGTTGTTGACCTTGAGATCGTAGTCGCGCAGGGCCAGGGTTTCCTCCAGCACCTTGCGAATATCCACTTCGGCCCGCTCCGGCTTTCGCTGCCGCGCGAACGAAAGCAGATTCTGCACCACGCGGTGTGTGCGCTGCGCTTGTTTGAACATCTTGCCCACATAGTCGTGTGCGCGCTCGTTTAATCCTTCGCTTTCCAGCAACTGTGCGTATCCTAAAATCGCGGTCAGCGGATTATTCAATTCGTGCGCCACACCCGCAATCAACTGCCCCACGGCCGACATTTTCTCGCTCTGCAAGAGTTGTTCCTGCGTGCGCCGGAGGTCCTCATATGCCTTGCAGGTTTCTTCATACAGGCGAACTTTTTCAATGGTGGTAGCCAGTTGACGGCTGATCGCCACCATCAGGTTTTCTTCTCCGCTGGAGTATTGGTATTCCGCATGGCTGCGCAAACCCATGATGCCAATCGGACTGTCTTTGCCCCAAAACAGCACCCAGATCCACGAACCGTCGCTGTCTGAACGGATAAACTCCGCGACAGATCCAGTGAGATGTGGGAGATATTCCGCCGTGATTACTTCGGCTCGCGAGCGCATCACCAAATCGCCGAAGCCCTCGGCAAAGCTGATCTCCGCTGGCCGCGACTTGTCGCGGCTGCGCGGTCCCCAAGCCGCCCGGCGCCGGTAGGTCGGAGCATCCGAATCCGAGAGATAAACCGCTCCACTCTCCGCTCCGAATAAAGAAACCACTTGCCGTAACGTCAGGTTCAGTATTTCATCCAGGTCGAAAGACTGCGTAGCCACTACGGCCATCGCGTTGAGCGCGTTCAGTTCGCGATTGCGCCGCCGCATCTCATCTTCAGTGCGCCGCTTTTCCGTGACATCCAGAACAAACCCCTGATAGCGTTCAACTTTGCCTGCCGCGTCGCGCGTGGCGAAACTACTTTCAGCTGCCAGCAGCAGCGTTCCATTTTTGCGCCGCATCGTCACTTCAAAGTTGCGCACATAACTCTGCTGATCGATAGCCCGGCGGAAAGCATCCCGTTGCGCCGCGTCCACGCGAATGTCCTCGTCAAGATTCAGCGTCAGCACCTCTTCCCGTTTTTCGTAGCCGAGCAAGTGCACCAGGGCATCGTTGCAATCGAGCAGACGGCCCCTGGGCGTAGCAACATACACGCCTTCCTGAACCTGTTCGAACAGCAGCCGATATTTCTCTTCTGCCGAGCGCCGCTCTGTAATATCACGGACGATGTGAATCGTGCCTTTCTGCTTGCTTGCCTGCTCGGTGTAGGAAGAAGTGGAGACTGTCGAAAATCCGCCGAAGCACGGGTCGGCGCCTTCGCTGATTTCCTCGCCTCCGCGAGCGCAGTAGGGACAGCCCGTCCATTCGCCCAGGCGGTGCGGCAACACCGATTCGCATGTACTGCCGATCACGTCCGCCGCCGCGAGTTCCACCTGCTCCAGCAATACTTGATTGGCTTTGATAATCCGGTATTCCGAATCGTGGGCCAGGATAATGTCGTGCACTGAATCAAAAGTATTTCGCCACTGCCGTTGGGAGCGCAGGGTCTGCTCCTGCAGGCGAAAGTTTTCGATCGCGATTCCTAACTGGCGTCCGCAAGTTTCCAGAAATTCCAGTTCTTCGGCGGTTAGCTTCCGGGCGTGCGCGCTCCCGAGAGCGAGCAATCCGATCGGCGCTTTTTTTCCCAGCACCGGGACCAGCAGCACATAAAGAATCTTTTCCGCCTTCAGCCGTTCCGAATCTTCTGGAACCGCTCCGGCTCTGTGCGCAAACACTATCTTGCCTCGCTCCAGCACCTGCGACGCACTCTCAGTCAATTCCGCAAAGCCGGACTCGCGCAAAAAGTCAGCCGAGACGCCAACCGCGTGGGTCGCTACTAGATGGCCTCCCTCGATCAAGCGGAACCATGCCGCTTTGCTCCTGGTTAGTTGCTGCAGTTGCTGCAGGGCAACTTCCACCATGCCGCCCTGCTGCTGAGCTTGCACCGTACTCTCGGTCACGATCCGCAGCACGCTCAAGCGCCGGCCCTGAGCGCGCGCTTCTCCGAATGCAACCAGCAGCATGCTCAGTCCCAGCAACACTTCTGAGGACACAACAAATCCATTCGGAATTTGATTGGTAAAAGGCAGCCAACTGAGATGCTGAACCATCAGGCATATGCCCAGAAGCCATGCCCAGGGTTCCCAACGTCCGCGGCGAGAACGAAACAGGGCAATCGCCGCGATCAATAGAAGTAGTCGATAGGAAACCTCCAGAGCCACGCGCAGGGACAGCGAAGCAGGCCACAACAGCGCTCGAGCAATCGCAAAACCCGTCGCGGTCGCTGTGATTGCCGCAAGGGGTGCCAGTAGATTCCGCGCACGGATATAAACGAAAACCGCGCCTGCGAATAGTCCCATTGCAAGCACGAAGGAGGCCTGCTCAACTGCGGGAACGTAACGCGCGGGAAGGCGCATTGCAGGACCATATACGCTGACCATGCGCGAGCTCACGATCATTGCCCATCCCGCTGTCCAAATCAGAAGATAGCGCTCCCGCAGCACCGAGAGCACCAGCAGCGAAGCGGCCAGCACGATTAACAGCGCCCATTCTCCAGCCCTCAACCCGGCGAGCGCCAGTTGTGCGGTATTCCAAATCGACCAGAGTGAACCGTTCATCTTGTTTCAGGCTTGTATTTCGGACGTAGTAGCGCCCTCCTCTGAATACCACGCTTCCGCCCTGAAACCATCGCTTTTCCGGACCATGCTGGTTACTTTCGGCATCTGTCGCAAAGGCTAGAATTGCCGAGAGTATACTTGCACAGCCATGCCCGACCGCATCCTGGTAGTCGACGACGAAGAAGCAATTCGCGAGATTGTCTGCGCCATTCTCGCTGCCGCCGGTTATTCCTGGAAGCAGGCCAGTTCCGGCATGGAAGCCCTCGCAGTGCTTAACTCCGGCGAAACATTTGAACTGATGCTTTCCGACCTGATGATGGCGGACCTCGACGGCATCGGCCTGCTCGAACGTACCAAGGAGCGCTTCCCGGACATGCCGGTGGTAATGGTCACCGCGGTTCACGATATTTCGGTCGCTCTCGCCGCGATTCGAAACGGCGCATACGACTATCTACTTAAGCCGTTCGAGCGTGAACAACTACTGAACGCCGTAGGCCGCGCCCTGGAAAATCGTCGCCTCAAAGTTGAAAATCGCACCTATCAAACTAACCTGGAGGCTCTGGTAAGGGCTCGCACCGACGAACTTCGCGCTGCCATGGCTGATCTTGAGCGCTCCTACGACACAACGCTGGAAACTTTGGGCGACGCGCTTGACCTCAAAGACGCCGAGACTGGGGCCCACACCCGGCGCGTAACGGCTTTTACCATCGCCATTGCCCGGGCCATGGGCGTGCCCCGGGAACAAATTCTCGTCATTGCACGCGGCGCTTTCCTCCATGACATCGGTAAAATGGCCATCCCCGATAACATCCTTCGCAAACCCGGCAAGCTCGACGAAAAAGAAAAAGAGATTATGCGCGAGCACTGTTATCACGGCTACCAAATGCTCAAGAAGATCCCGTTCCTCGCCGAAGCCTGCGACATTGTTTACTCTCACCAGGAACACTTCGACGGCTCCGGCTATCCCCGCGGTCTCAAGAGGGCGGAAATTCCTCTCGGCGCTCGCATCTTTTCAGTCGCCGACACGCTCGACGCCATAATCTCCGACCGCCCTTATCGCCCGGCCAGAACTCTCAATGAGGCTCGCAAAGAAATCGGGGCGTGGACCGGTCGCCAGTTCGATCCCGAAGTCGTCGAGGCTTTTATGAAGATGCCCGACGACATCTTCGAAGACCTCCGACGCGAAATCAACGACCAGGCCTACCCCTTGAGCTACTCCGCCAGCGCTAAGGGCAACTGAGCACGGATAAGTTTCACCGGTCTGCTCTTCCCGCAAGACCCGTCCATTTCGGCGTTCTAATAAGTGTCTAAGTGGCGATGAATTGTGGTTGGCGCGGCGCTCAGAACTGCGATTGACCCCGCCTCTTGGTAATGGCTTCAGCTCCTGAGGACCTTACAATTGATGACTCGGAGGGCATTCATGAAATTCGCACTCTGTCTTCTCACACTCTGCATCCTAGCGGTCTCGTCGTTGGCGCAGGAGCATCCTGCCATCACCGCAACTCCCAATTCCGTCTATGTCGGTGCAGATGGCAAGTTTGAAGCCGCTCCCGATACTGCCGTCCTCCAGTTCAACGTCTCCGTGCAGGACGACAGCGCGCAAAGCGCTTACGAGCATGCCTCGAAAGACGTAGAGCAGGTTCGCCAGGTTCTCCGTGGCAACGGCATCGAGCCCAAAGCCGCCGCGATTGGATTCTTCTCAGTTCAGCCGGCATACGAGTATAAGAATGGGAGGCAAAAACCGATCGGCTATCGCGTCACCACCAACGTGACGCTGAAGCTCAAGGATTTTTCCAAGATCGGCCCCATAACCGGGCAACTGGCCGACGCCAACGTGAGTGAATCGCAGACACTAAACTACACTCTGGAAAATATCGACGAGGCAAAGAATAAGGCCGTGGAAGACGCCTACCGCCGCGCCCGCAACTCCGCCGACGCCCTCGCCCGCGCCAGCGGCCGCACAGTGGGAGAACTTTCCTACGCATCGGTCGATACTTTTGACAGCCAGCGTATTCCTGTCCCGCGAATGGCCCGTGCCATGGCAGCAGCGCCCAACGCCACGCCCGCTCCCGCCGAGGAATTCACGCCGCAAAACGTAACGGTGACGGCGCATGTGAACGCACTTTTCAATCTCAAATGAGTAACAGAAATAATCAGTGGTAAGAAATGATGGGCCCGAAGGACTTGAGAAAAAAGTTGGAAGACAAAATAAATAGTGGAGAAAAAACGAGGCCGGGGGTGACGTGGAGTGGCGCTTCAGCACCGTGTTAGATGTGAATTTTAATAAGGGGCTTCAGCCGGGCGACGGCCTGACGCCGAGAATCCTTACGGCATCGCCTTCGCCACAGCAATCCGGCTGGCATCCACCGTGATGGGACGTTGAATTTCCATCTCAATCGACGTACCCACATCCAGCCTCACATCGTTTCCGCGCTTCAACAGCGCCCATCCAATACCGGCCGCCGCACCAATGCCGGCTCCGATCCGTGCTCCGTTCAACCCGCCCGTCGCTACGCCGCCAGCTGTCGCACCCGCCACAGTCCCGTACGCACCATTCTTCGCGGCATCCTCAATCTTCTTCCCGGTATCTTTGTCCTGCTGAATCGTTCCTTCCTGATCCTTCACCGAATTGTGCTCGGCCCCTGGCGTATTCTCGACTGAAGCCGGCAGCATCACGGTATACCCGCTCGGATAAATCATCGACGTAAAGTGGATCAGAATTTCGGCGCGCCCGTGCCCATGTCCGGCGCGCTCGGTGTGAGCTACCTTCCCTTGAATGTACGAGCCCGCCGGCACAACCACGCGGTTATCCACGACAAAGGGAAACGCCGTCTCCGCATAAACTGAATCCCCTTCGCGCGCATTCTTGGTGGATATGGCCTGCTTGAGAGAAAGCGGAATTTTCGTTCCCGCAGGAATCGTGACGACATTCGAATCGGCAGCCGAAGGCGCGGACGCTCGTGTCGTAGCCGCGGGATTAGAGTTCGCAGAGGCGTCATCTCTTTTCGGGGTGTCCGCCACCTGCCCCAACGCTATCCCGGAAATGAAAAGAACTAGCAAGAACCCACGCATCGTGTACCTCCTCGCCAAATCCTCGTCGGCACTAAATCAAGCCGAGAATACCACGCCATTAACGCCTAGGATGCGTCTTTTCCGGTTCGGAGTTATCCGGTCGAGCGATGCACCTGGATTGGGCTAGAGAGAAAGCCCCTCAAACTCTTCGGCTGGATGGCGGGTTATGAACGAGGTCGGGATGGATGAAGGGCTCGGCCCACAACCGCTTGCGCCACTGTACAGCAAAGGCATGAGCCAATGCTTCCTTGGCAAACTTGAGCCGCACCGAACGAGCATGTTTGTCTACGGGCTGCAAGTGCCCGAGCTCATGAAGGAACACGTAATAGAGCATGAAGCGACGAACCGCTATCGTCGGCCATTTGTGCCCTCTTCTAGCGCCGAACTGCTCAGGTGGCTGGCCGCGTCCTTTCAGGCTCACGCGAGGCGGCAGCGCACAAAGAGCGATATCCCGACGCTCACGGTTGACATAGCCAAGAACGCGGGCACCGCGGCTGCGATCATTGAAGTGGACAGCACGCAGTTGCTGCCAGAGTTCGATAGACATGCGGCTCAGAACAATGCGGACGTCCTCCTCGTTCACGTAGTGGATTCGATCAGCATCGGGAACGGTCCGAGAAAACTTGACTTGAGGAGCCATACAATTCCGCTCACTAATAAATCAAATACTTCTTCCTAATTAGCTCAAACTTCTCCAACTCCTCCTGCCAATCCTGCGCAATCCGCCGCGGATCTTTTCCTGCCACTAGCCCATCGTAAGCCGCATGATTCACTAGCAACTCCGAGATGCGCTCCACCTTGTAATCGGCGGGATATAACTTTCTCAACGCCGACGCCAGCTCAATGCCCAACTCCGGCCCGTCCAACGCGTTCCGTTCCGTCAGAACCACACTTACTCCTCCACACTTCTGTCCGCTGTAAATCGCGGACGTGGGAGTAAACGTTACTGGGACAAATCTAACTCCGGCAATCCCGCGCGCGTTCAAGTAAGCCGCCAGTTCCCTGCTTTTCATCCACGGAGCACCCACCAGCTCAAACGGAGCATCTGTCCCGCGCCCCACAGAAACATTTGTTCCCTCAATCAGCGCGACGCCCGTATACAGCGCCGCCTCGGTCACGCTCCGCAGATTCGGCGACGGATTCACCCACTCGAGGCCTGTCGAATCAAACCAGTCTCCGCGCTGCCACCCTTCCATCGGCACAACGGTCAACTTGGCGTTGATATTCCGTTCGGCGTTAAACATCTTCGCGAGTTCGCCCATCGTCATGCCGTGCCGCACCGGCACTGCCCAGTAATTAGTAAAGTTCTCCCGACCCGCATCCGACACGGGACCCTGCACAAACGCCCCCGTCACCGGATCAGGCCGGTCCAGCACAATCAGTTCAACACCCGCCTGCGCCGCCGCCTCCAGAAAATATCCCAGCGTGGTCTCGTAGGTGTAATAACGCACTCCCGCATCTTGAATATCGATCACCATCGCATCCAGTTGCTTCAAGACATCCACCGGCGGCCGCCGCGCCGCATCCGACCCGCCATACACGCTGTACACTGTAACGCCAGTCACCTCATCCTTGGTGTCGCTGACATGAGTCGTATCGAGAACGCCAGCAACCCCATGCTCCGGACTAAAGATCGCCTCCAGCGTCATCCCCGGTGCCTGGGTTAGCACATCAATCGTCCGCCGACCCTCAGCGTCGACGCCAGTCTGATTGGTCAACACACCAATCTTCTTGCCGGGTGCCCCACTTCTCGCATCTTTTGCGAGAAGCGGGTCTTTCCCTTCAATGTGCTGCAGCACATCAAACCCATGCTCCTCCAAAACATCAATCCCATTCTTCACGCTGGCGTTGCGCGTACTCATGCGGCGCGCCGCGCTCTGCGCCTCGTTGTAGCCCGTGATACTCCGCCAGCGCAGCGCCTCTTTCTCGCTCGTCGTCAGTGGCAACGCAGCGGCCACAGCCGTCGCCACCTTCGAGCGCAAGGCAATCGCATTGCTCTGCCCGCGCGGATGCACCGCATTGGTCAGGAGAATGATGTAGCTCTCGGTAGTCGGATCGATCCAGATCGATGTTCCCGTGAACCCCGTATGCCCATAGCCGCCCACCGGCAGCAGATCGCCGCGATTCGACGAGAGCGGAGAATCGATATCCCACCCAAACCCTCGCAGCACCGGAGCCGCGGGAGGCTGCTCCGGCCGCGTCATCTTCTCCACCGTCAACGCCGACAAAATCCCTCCGCCCCCATTCAGCATCGCCTGCGCGAATCTCGCCAGATCGTCGGCTGTCGAAAACAATCCAGCATGCCCCGCCACGCCGCCCATCCGCCGCGCCGTCGGATCGTGCACCACCCCGCGCAGCATGTGCTCATTCTCGTCGTACTGCGTCGGCGCGGTCTTTTCAATCCAACCGGCGCGCCAAGCTGTCGGAGGCACAAATCGCGTATGCATCATCTTCAGCGGCACAAAAATATGCTTCGTCGCATATGCATCCAGCATCTCGCCCGAAATTCGCTCCACCAGTGCGCCCAGCACAATGAAATTGATATCGCTGTACGTGAACTTCGACCCCGGCGCATCCTCCGGCGTCTCCGCAAACGCCATTCGGTAAGCCGTCTCCTTTCCTTCCCACGGGGTTTTCCGATCCAGATCCGGCTCCAGCCCTGAGTAATGGGTGAGCAACTGCCGCACTGTGATGTCTTCTTTTCCGTTCTGCGCAAATTCCGGTAAATACTTTGCCACCGGATCGTTCAGCCGAACCTTGCCTTGCTCGACCAACTGCATCACAGCAGTCGTAGTCACAATCACCTTGGTCATCGACGCCACATCAAAAATCGTATCGAGCGTCATCGCCTCGCGCCGCGGCTCCAGCGCCCGCGAACCATACGCCTTCCGGTAGATCACATGCCCATCATGTCCCACCACCAGCACTGCACCCGGAATATTCCCATCGTGAATCGCCTGCTCAATCACGGCATCCACCGCCGGCAGCCGCACTGTACCAACCGGACGGGTGGTCTTGATTTCTGTCCCCGTCGCAGCTAACCCGGCGAACAGGAAAAGCGATCCCACAAACACGGCCGCCGCGCCAGTTCTGCGCGCAGGTCGCAGAAAAGGCATAGTTTGCAGAAAACCCGCAGTTTGCACCAAAAAGAACAAGCGTGACTGCTTTGGAGCGCTCAACCTGCGCCCCATCGGTTTGGAATTGAAAGGAAGGATGCTCTGACTCTACACAACTCCGGCAGGATCACTCAAGAACGGTTTATGAAGACGGCAGTCCGTTTGCGTGCCCTTAGTAACTCAATTTCGCGCTATGAAAACTGATAGCATGAAGATTCCTCCATCCAACCCCGTGCGTTTATGGTTCCACCTCGGCATTTTCTTCCTCGCTCTTCCGCTGCTGGCGCAGAGCAACGCCGGAGAACTTCGCCTCAAGATCACTGGCCCCGATGGTCTGCCCCTCAAAGCCTCCGCGGAACTCTCCAGCGACGCCATCCAGTTCCACCGCTCTTTCTCCGCCGACGATACCGGTCAGCTCATCGTTCGCAATCTCCCTTTCGGCCTTTACCGGCTCAAGGTGCAGGACCATGGCTTCGCTTCTTACGACGGCTCCGTCGAAATTCGTTCCGCATTTCCAACCGAGTATGCCGTCAAACTTAGCATCGCCTCCGTGAGCACCGCCGTCCAAGTCAACGCGCAAAACACGCTGCTCGATCCCGAACGTGCAGGCTCTGCCAACCATATCGATCAACAGGAAATCGCCGATCGCCCCGCCTCGATTCCCGGCCGCACCATGGCCGATCTCGTCAACTCCCAGCCTGGCTGGCTCTACGAAGGCAACGCCGTCCTCCATCCACGCGGCTCGGAGTATCAAACTCAATTCGTCGTTGACGGCATCCCGCTCACCGACAACCGTTCGCCTAGCTTCGGCCCCGAAATCGAGGCCGACGACGTCGACTCTCTCACCATCTACACTGCCGGCATTCCCGCCGAATATGGACGCAAAATGGGTGGCGTCGTCGAAGTCAACACTCTTCGCGACGCGCAGCAGGCCAATGGCGCCGTTCACGGCGATCTCATTCTCTCCGGCGGCAGCTTCGATACCGCTGGCGCTTTTGCCCGCCTGCAGGATACCTTTGGAAAAAACACGATCGGCGTCAGCGCTTCCGGCGACATGACCGCCCACTACCTCAACCCCGTTGTCCCTCAAAACTTCACCAATCGCGGCACCATCGGCGACTTCTCCGTAGCCTATCAGCGTGACTTGACTCCCAAAGACCATCTCACACTAAGCGTTCGCCATGAACTCTCCCGCTACGAGATTCCTAATGAGCAGGTGCAACAAGACCCGCAGCTCCTGGCGCAGCTTGGGCAGCCTGCACCTCCGCCGGGAACTCCGCCCCAGCTCCAGACCGCCGACAATTTCGAGACGATCGGCATTGCCTCTTTTCAACACATTTTCTCGCCCAACGTTCTAGTCGACGTCCGCGGCATGGTTCGCGACAACTCTAACGATTTCTACTCCAACCCTTTCTCCTGGCCGATCATCGTCTTCCAGCACAACGACTTCAAAGAAGGATATTTCAACAACGCCATCTCCGTTCACCACGGCCACCACGAGTGGAAGGCCGGGATCGAATCCGACAATATCTTTCTCCACGAAAACTACAGCGACGTCATCACTGCCAATCCAAATTTCGCCAACTATCCCTTCGACCCCGGCACCGCAACCACCTTCAGTTTCCTAGGCAGCCGTCCCGATCTTGAGCAGGCCGCCTTCATTCAAGATCTCATCCACCTCGGCAACTGGACGATCAACGCTGGACTGCGCTGGGACCACTACCAGTTACTCCTCAATCAAAACGCCGTCAGCCCGCGTCTCGCCATGGCCCATTATTTTCCAGCGGCGAAACTGATCATCCACGCCTCCTACGACCGCATCTTTCAGACCCCGTCTTTCGAAAACATCCTGCTTTCCAGTTCCGCCCAGGTACAATCCTTCGAACCGACAGTTCTTCGACTGCCGGTGCAACCTTCCCACGGCAACTACTTTGAATTCGGTGCGACCACAAGCTTGCTCGAGCAGTTCCGCTTTGATGTGAATTATTTCCGCCGCTACGTCAACAACTACGCCGACGACGACCAGATTCTTAACACCAGCATCAGCTTCCCCATCGCGTTCCGCAAAGCTATACTCTACGGAGCCGAAGCGAAACTCGAACTTCCGCACTGGAAGCGGTTCTCCGGCTTTCTCAGTTATTCCTACATCGTCGGCAACTCTTGGTTTCCGGCAACCGGAGGTCTCTTCGCCGGGCAGGACGCCGTCAGCGCCACTACACAACTCAGCGGACATTTTCCCGATTCACAGGATCAACGCGACACGGCGCGCTTGCGCATTCGCTATCAGCTAACCTCGCGTTTGTGGATTGCCGGCGGCTCAGAATATGGCAGTGGCCTGCCTTTCGACTTCGATGGAACCGAGCAGCAGGCCCTCGCCGAGTACGGTCAGGCGGTTGTCGACCGCATCAACATCAACAGCGGACGGATCAAGCCCACTCTCGCACTCGATGCCTCCCTCGGCGCTCAGCTCTACAAGACGGAAAAACTCGCCCTCAACTTTCAAGCCGACGGCGAAAACCTCAATAACCGCCTCAACATCATCGACTTCGGGGGCCTCTTCTCTGGCAATGCCATCGGACCTCCCAGAAGCTATTCCCTCCGCCTGGCGGCGACGTTCTAGAGCGGAACTCTTTCTTCAGATTGTCTTTCTTGAGATTGTCATCCTGAGCACAGCGTGAGTGTCCGAAGGACAATCATGCGAAGTTGAGGGATCCCTATTCGGCAGGCGCGGTCTTTAAGCTCGCTTGAAATACTGAATCGCACGCTCATGCGTCTGCGCAGCCGCGCGCGAAGAGAATGTCCCAAGATTCTTCCGCTTCCCAGTCTTGGCATCTTTCTTGCGGGAATACAAACGATACTCGCCGGATTGTAGTTTTCGAATCATGCAGGAAAAGATGCTGTTCTGTGTTCGTCGGTTGGCAAGGTAAGGAGACGCTGGCGCTCCCTCTAGACTACACTTCGACGCGAAACGCCGGTCCCTGGGAGCGCGGGGGATTCTGTGGAAATTCACTTCTACCTTAACTTCCCGCGACCATCTCCTTGGGAGCTCCGCCATCCACGTCGGCCTGATTGAATACGACGTTTGCTCCCATGTGTCCCGGCCGGGGAGCCAGCATTTGCTCCTTGCGGTAAACCAGATTGCTGGCGTTGAAGGTCGCCAGCTCGAATCCGTGTCCATGCGTGATGGCGTCGGTCGGGCAAGCCTCGACGCAATATCCACAAAATATACATCGATTGTAGTCGATGTTATAGACCTTGGCGTAGCGCTCGGCACCGCTCACGCGCTGTTCCGCAGTGTTATCGGCAGCCTCGATATAGATGCAATTCGAGGGACAGTTGGCAGCGCAGAGAAAGCAAGCCACACATTTTTCCAGTCCGTTCTCGTCGCGCTGCAGCACGTGAGCGCCGCGGAAACGAGCCTCGATGCGCGCGCCGCGCAGTGGGCCTTTGCCGTCGGGATAGTTCTCGACGGTAGTGGGCTGAAACATCTCCATGAAGGTGATGCTCATACCCTTGGCGATGGCGGCGATATTTTTCAGTACCGGCATGCTTTTCTAGTATAGCGGAATGCGGGCTTAGGACGCCGCCGAGTCCCTACTCCCACTCTATCGTTCCCGGAGGCTTGGAGGTCACGTCATACACTACGCGATTTACTCCCTTCACTTCATTTACAATCCGCGTGGAAATATGTTTCAAGACTTCATGCGGGAGCGGGACCCAGTCTGCGGTCATGCCGTCCTCGGAACTGACGGCGCGAATCGCACAGGTGTAAGCGTAGGTGCGCATGTCGCCCATCACGCCAACGGACATAACCGGAAGAAGTACGGCGAACGACTGCCAGACCTTGGTATAAAGGCCGGCGTTCTTAATTTCGCCCACCACAATGTCATCGCACTCGCGCAGCAGCGCCAGGCGCTCGGGCGTGACTTCGCCGAGCACTCGCACTGCCAGGCCGGGACCAGGGAAGGGCTGCCGCTGCAAAATTTCTTCGGGCATTCCGAGGTCACGGCCGATTTTGCGGACTTCGTCCTTAAACAAATCCTTCAGCGGCTCAATCAGCTTCAACTTCATTTTCTCTGGCAAGCCGCCTACGTTGTGATGTGACTTGATTACCTGCGACGGTCCGCGCACCGATCGCGATTCGATCACATCGGGATAGAGCGTTCCCTGCACCAGCCACTTGACCTTGCCTTCTTTCTCAATGCGGCGCGCTTCGCGTTCGAACACTTTGATGAATTCGTTGCCGATGATCTTGCGTTTTTTCTCGGGGTCGCTGACTCCTTTGAGCTTGCCGAGAAAGCGCTCGGTCGCGTCGACTGCATCCAGCCGCAGCCCAAGCTTGTCGCGCAGCGTCTTCTGTACTTTCTCAAACTCGTTCTTGCGCAGCACGCCATTGTTTACGAAGATGCAGGTCAGCCGCGACTTGCCTTTTGCGTCGCGTAGCGCGCGATCCACCAGCACTGCCGCGACCGACGAATCCACACCGCCGGAGAGCGCGCAGATCGCGCGGCCGCTTCCGACTTGCCGCTTAACCTGCTCGATAGTGGAGTCGATAAAGCGTTGCTGCGTCCAGGTTGGCTTGGCGCCGCAGATTTTGAACACGAAGTTGCGAAGGATTTCGGTACCGTTCCTGGTGTGGTGTACCTCAGGATGAAACTGCACTGCGAACCACTTCTTCTCGACATTCTGGATTCCCGCTACGGCATGAGAAGTCTTCGCGGTTAATTCAAAGCCCGAAGGCAACTCCAGGGCTTCGTCGCCGTGCGACATCCACACGGGCTGCCGCTTCGCCAGTCCCTGGAAAAGTACGGAATCCGCCACGATGTCGATCTCCGCGTGGCCGTACTCACGTTTCTCGGCCGGACGCACCTTGCCGCCGAGAGTGTGCACCATGAATTGCAGTCCGTAACAAATGCCGAGGACGGGCAGTCCCAGCTCAAAGAGGCGCGGATCGGCCGGCGGCGCATTTTTGTCGTAGACCGACCACGGCGCACCGGAAAGCACAATGCCCATGGGCCCGCAATTCTTAATCTCAGCGAGTGAAGCGTTGCAGGGCAACACTACGGAGAAAACACTTTGTTCGCGGATGCGGCGCGCAATGAGTTGCGTATACTGCGCGCCGAAGTCGAGGATGACGATGGATTGAACGGGTAGAGATGGGCTGAGTCGGGATTGGGGTTCCACCAATGAGTTTCTCAAATCGGAGAGAACGTGTAAAGCGAGCCGACGCAGATTGCCCTTTACGACAGAGCCGGGGCACTCCCCGGCACATCCCCAATAATCAATTCGTCTCGGTCGATTGTGGTCTGGATTGGAGTGCTCGGCACAAAGCCTTGGCCCGCGGGCGGAGGAACAGGCAGCGGCTCGGCCGACGCTACCGCTTCCGGCATCTCGACGATGCAGATGTAACCAGCGAGGCGCGCGATGTACAACCAATCTACGACGACGAAATAAGTGAGCGTGACGAGAACGACCGCTGCAACGATGAGCCGCGTGGGAGCGATATGGACGAAAGCAGCGGGCAGTGAGGCCATGGTAGATGCTCCGAACAAAGCCGTCAGGTGCGCGAGTCCGGTCGATGTGCTCACTGCGAAGACAGGCGCCGTGCGTTCCCGCAAAAAGCTGACGGCTGCCGAGAGTGCGCCTAGCGCGTGCTCGCCGTCCCGCACAGCGAATACGCAGCCGAGTGACAGTATCCAGTTCAGCGCCGCCCACACCATGCAGATGACTGCAGCCAGTGGCATAAAAATGACAAACGACAGGCCGGGTCTCGGGTTTGCTTCGGGCGAGGCGAAGCCGGCAACAATCACTGCTCCAAGGAGTGCGAGAATCCCAGCAAGCGTCGCGGCAGCGCGCAGGAAATTTAGACCGATGAGCGAACGGAATGATGTTGGTGGACCAGGAATATCGGATGGAGCATTGTGAGAGAGTTTCCCTCCGAATTGGTCGAGCAGAGCGCGAATCGTGGCGGCGCGGCCAATCGAAGCGGCGACGATCCATAGCAGCGATAATGCCAACGCCGCGAATAAAGCGGCAAACGTGGCGCGACTGAGACTGCCACGAAGGATGTGCTTAATCGCTCTTAGCACAAGTAACGGTTGTTTCGTCCCAAGAAGAGTGGCGTCGACATTATCCACCGTCAATGTGTCGAGGAATTCAATGAACCCAAAACAAAGTAAAGCTCCTGCGCTCGCGCCAACCGTCCAGCGCCAGGCAATCTCAGCCAGCGTCAGCGACGGCCGGCGAAACGCGGCGCGAAAGCCCTCGATCGTCGGAGAAATATGAGGCACGAACGCTCAGCATAACTCAATAAGTGTGGAATATGGGGAGAACACCTCGAAGCGGCAGCGGAGGTTTAGCTACTACGGAGGGTTCGACTGCGTGACTGCTTCCCTCAGCGAAACAGTCACCCCGCTCACGATGACAATGGAGGAGGGAATACCTCGGACTTCATCGCACAACGATGTTGACCAGTTTGCCGGGGACGTAAATTTTGTTCACGATCTGTTTGCCGGCGATTGCGGCTTGTATTTTTTCGTCGGCAAGGGCGCGCTCCACAACAAACTCTTCGGAGGCATCGGCAGGCACAACGATGCGGCTGCGCAGCTTGCCATTGATCTGCACGGGAATTTCGAGTTCTTCTTCCTTTGCAAGCGCGGCATCGTACCTGGGCCACGGAGCTTTGAGAAGGCTCCCTTTCTCGCCGAGGATATCCCAGAGTTCGTGGGCGAGATAGGGAGCGAAAGGTGCAAGCAACAAAACGAGGTTGCGCTGCACCTCGGCCATGAGAGCTGCCGAGGTGTGATTGCCATTGTCAGAGGTAGAGCGGCAAGCTTCTTCGTAGGCGTAGAGCGCGTTCACCAGTTCCATGATGGCCGAGATGCAAGTGTTGAAGTGCCAGCGTCCTTGAAAGTCGTCGCTGACGCGCTTGATGGTCTGGTGAAGTTTGCGCTGGATCTGCCGTGCTTGGGGCGAGAGAGACGTTGCAGGCAACATCTCCACGGATTCATGGCCGGCGCTCGCGTTTCGCATTACGAAGCGAAAGACGCGCCCCAAGAATCTCTGAATGCCTTCGATGCCGGAATCCTGCCAGTCGAGATCGCGATCGGGCGGAGCGGCGAATAAGCTGTAGAGGCGCGCGGCATCGGCGCCGTAGCGGGCGACCATTTCGTCGGGGCTGACGATATTGCCGAGACTCTTCGACATTTTGGCGCCGTCTTTGATCACCATGCCTTGGGTGAAGAGGCGTTCCACCGGTTCGTCATTCGTGATGAGGCTGAGATCGCGCATGAACTTGGTCCAAAAGCGCGAGTAAATCAAGTGCAAGATGGCATGTTCGACGCCGCCGATGTACTGATCGATCGGAAACCAATAGCGCGCGATTTTCGAATCGAAGGGAGCCCGGTCGTTGTGCGCGTCGGCGTAACGATAGAAATACCAGGACGAATCGACGAACGTGTCCATAGTATCGGTTTCGCGGCGCGCTGGACCGCCGCACTTGGGGCATGTCGCATTGACGAACTCGGGTATCTTTCCAAGCGGCGATCCACCAGCGAGGGTTATCTCGACATTCTCCGGCAAGATAACGGGCAAATCTTTTTCAGGCACAGGGACGATGCCATCTTTTTCGCAATAGAGCATGGGGATCGGCGTGCCCCAGTAGCGCTGCCGCGAAATTCCCCAATCCTTCAAACGATAAGTGACCGTTGCCTTGCCGAAACCATTCTGTTCAGCGAACGCTGACATTGTCTTGATCGCCTCGGCGCATTCGAGGCCGCTATATGGGCCGGAGTTAATCAGCATGCCTTCGTGCGCGACAAATGGAAGCCGCGGCTCGGTAACGGTTTCCTCTGGGTCGTCCGAGATTGGAAGAACTACCAGTCGGATCTCGATTTTGTATTTCTTGGCGAACTCATAGTCGCGATCGTCGTGCGCCGGCACGCTCATGATGGCGCCGGTGCCGTAATCCATCACGATGTAATTCGCCACCCAGATGGGAATCTTCTCGCCGTTAAAGGGATTGATGGCGTAGCGCCCAGTAAAGACGCCGTGTTTTTCGATTTCGCCGATGTCGCCTACTTCTTTGGCTTTGCGTTGCTCGGCGATGAGTTGCTCGACTTTGGCGCGAAGATCGGCGCTGGCGGCGGTGAGATCGGCAACCATCGGATGCTGAGGAGCAAGCTGCACTGAAGTTGCGCCGTAGATTGTGTCGACGCGAGTTGTGAAGACACTGATGGTGGCACCGGCCGGCCCAAATCCGGTGTGAGGTTGTGAATAGTCGAGCTTGAAATCGATCAGCGCGCCTTCACTGCGGCCGATCCAGTTGCGCTGCATGGTCCGGACTTTTTCGGGCCAGCCCCCAAGCTTGTCGAGATCGCGCAACAATTCGTCTGCGTATTTCGTGATGCGCAAGAACCACTGCTCAAGCGCGCGCTGCTCTACTGGCGTATCTTCGTGACGCCAGCAACACCCATTTGTGAGCACCTGCTCATTCGCGAGCACAGTGGCGCACTGCGGACACCAATTGACTTTACTTTTCTTGCGATATGCCAAACCCTTCTCGTAAAACTTGAGGAAAAACCACTGATTCCAGCGGTAGTAGTCGGGAAGGCAGGTGGTGACTTCGCGGGACCAGTCGTAGGCAAAGCCGAGGCGCTTCATCTGCGCCTTCATCTTGGCGATGTTGCCGAGAGTCCACTGGCGCGGCGGAGTGTTGTTCTGAATGGCGGCATTTTCCGCGGGCAAGCCGAAGGAATCCCATCCCATCGGGTGGAGAACGTTATATCCGTTCATCCACATGTAGCGCGCAAGAGCATCGCCAATCGAGTAGTTGCGCACGTGTCCCATATGCAGCACGCCCGAGGGATAGGGCAACATTTCGAGCACGTAATATTTCCTCTTGGTTGAGTGGTGCTCGGCGGCATAGAGTTCCGAATCGCTCTGCCAGCGCTCAAACCATTTGCTCTCAACGCGCTTTGGATCGTAGCGCTCGTCGTCGGGCCGATCGGCGGCGCGGCGCGAGCCGGTAGGGTTGGCGCTCGCGGTTGTGGTTTCTTCGACTCTGTCTTGCTGCGGCATAAGAGGATTTGAGGAGCTACTGGTAAACCTTAGATTTTACAATGACGCGGAGATTGTGTGTTGAGATCAGAGGGAGCCCACCAGCTTCTTCAGCGTTTCAACATTCCTACGGTCGTCGCCGGGCTTGTCTATCGGAGTTTCGGCGATGAAAGCAGCGTGTGCGAGGCGAAGATCGTTCAATAGGACGCGGAACGGCTCTTTGCCGATGGTTCCCTTCCCGATTTGTTCGTGGCGATCGAGTTTTGAGCCGCGGCCGGCCTTGGCGTCATTGCAGTGAACCACCTTCACATGGTTCAGGCCGATGGTTGCATCGATGTGTCGTAGCGTTTGATAGATGCCCGCTTCGCTAACAATGTCATAACCCGCGACGTGAGTGTGGCAAGTATCGATACAGGCGGCGATAGGAACGATACCGCGCAAGCGCTCGATCACTTCGGCAACCTGCTCGAAGCTGCCTCCGAGAGAAAACTCCGACCCCGTGGTGTTTTCGATAAGGATCGTCAGTCCACCCCGCGCGAGCTCGAGTCCCTGCGTGGCTGCGGCAATTGCCGCCGAAGTCTGGAGCAGGCCGGCCTCTCGATCAGCTCCTCGGAATGAGCCGGGATGCAGCCACAAGATAATCGGCACAGAGCGCGAGAGCGCGTTCGACTTCGCCGCGAAAGGCTTCGATGGATTTCTTGAGGAACAACTGACTCGTGCTGGCTAGATTGACCAGGTAATTGGTATGAATGACCACCGGCTTAAGATTGTACTCAGCGCGCAGGCGAAGCATCTCCTCACACTGCGGATAACTAAGTTCGTAGGGCGCCCACTGGCGTGGGCTCGATGAAAAAATCTGGAGCGTGTTGCATCCCATGCGGTAGGCGCGCTCGGCGGCATTGTGAATTCCTCCGGCAGTGGAAGTGTGAATGCCAATGCGGCGGGAAGTGAGGCGGGGCGGGCGTCTCGGTGCGGGCCGGTTGAGGATGTCTTGTTCGCGGGCAATGGACTGGGGCATGAGAAAAGTATAAAGGTGAACGGCTGCTGCGTTTGCGGTGCAGGAGCGAGCGAAGGTAGACTTGATGGGCTCGCTGCTTTCAGACAGCGCGGGAGGCTGGTAGAGCTTCGCTCGACGTGGACAGCCGGGGGCGGCTGTCCCCACATAAGGGATGTAAAGGTTCGCAGCAAGGGGAATCTATGTTAGTCGTCATGAAGGCGCATGCCACGGATGAGCAGGTTCGTGGCGTCTGCGAAAAAATTGAGAAGCTGGGATACCGCGCGCATGCCATGCCGGGGGCGCAGCGCACCGCGATTGGCATTACCGGTAACAAGGGCGAAGTGGAGCAGGGCACGCTGGAAGAGATGCCGGGCGTGCAGGAAGTTATCAAAGTCTCAAAGCCCTACAAGCTGGTGAGCCGCGATATTAAAGAAGACAACACGGTGATACGGTTTGCGGGAACGGAGGCCACCATCGGGGGGCGCGGCCTGGCAATTGTTGCAGGGCCGTGCGCAATCGAGAGCCGCGAGCAAGCGTTTGCTGTGGCTGAACGCGTGCACCGCGCTGGAGCGCAATTCTTTCGCGGCGGCGCGTACAAGCCGCGAACCTCTCCTTATTCGTTTCAAGGATTGGGTGAGGAAGGGTTGCGGATCATGTCAGACATCCGGCAACAGTATGGAATGAAAATCATCACGGAAGCGATCGATAACGAATCGCTCGACCTGGTGGAGGAGTATGCGGATGTGATCCAGATCGGGGCGCGCAACATGCAGAATTTTTCCTTGCTGAAGCGCGCCGGGCGGGCGAAAAAACCGGTCCTGCTGAAGCGCGGCATGTCAGCGACTCTGGAAGAATTTCTGATGGCCGCAGAATACATTCTGAGTGAAGGTAATTACAGCGTGGCGCTGTGCGAGCGCGGCGTGCGCACATTTGCCGACCACACTCGCAACACGCTCGACCTGAGCCTGGTTCCAGCGGTGCAGCGCTTGAGCCACCTGCCGATTTTTGTCGATCCCAGCCATGGCACAGGAAAGCGAAATAAAGTGACACCGCTGTCGCGTGCGGCAGTCGCAGTGGGAGCAGATGGACTGATGGTGGAGGTGCATAACAAGCCCGACGAGGCGATGTCGGATGGTCCGCAATCGCTGTTTCCCGATCAGTTCGATGAGTTGATGATGCAGGTGCGTCAAATTGCGGCAGTGGTCGGGAGGACTGTTCCGGGGATTGAAGTGAAGGAGACAGTGGGAGTTAGCCAGTAGGGGCTGGGTCTCGGACTGGACTGGAGCTGACTTCTACGTTCTGCAAAGAACTGTAAAGTTTGTGGCCTTTTTTTTGGAGCTGCGGCAAGCTAGGGTTCTCCCGCGGCGTCGGGCGGGAAGGGATTCTGTAGGAGATTTAGCCATGTTTCGCACGGGGAGTTTTATTTCCGGACTAAAAACGATCTTCGTGATCGCGGCGTTGGGGAATTCGTGCACAATGGTCGCCCAGCGCGGAGCCGCAAGTGTTGGAGGTGGCACTGCGGGCGGGGGCGCGATGGGTAGAAGCGGCCCTGCGACCGGTCTCGACTTAAAAGATGACCTAAAGACCTTTCATGACACTTTGGCTCTGCAGGCAAACAGCCAACAGATCATCGAATACAAACTGATGATCAAGGACACGGAAAGCGCAGCCGAATTGCGAGCTTTCCTGGAACAGGCAGCCAAGGAAAATAATGCTTCGGCGGTTGCCGATCGCGATAAGGCTTTAGAACAGGCCCTCGAGAAAGCGAGGACTGAGAACACCGCGTTTTTGCAAAAACTCTCCGATCGCCAGAAATCGGGGCTGAAAGATACGATCAAGAAATTAGTAAAAACAGATTCCGACTTGGCACAGGAGGCCAAGGCACTGGACCTGGCAATCGATACAAAAACTGGCGGAAGCCTCATCGCGAACTCCGCGCAGAATTTGCAGCGCACGCTCACGAGTTTCCAGAACCAGCAGGTCGATCTCGGAGAGGAAATGAGCATTGGGGCTGGCGACGGCGGCCAGGAAGTGAGTTTCAAAATTCCGCCGGTGAAGAACGAAGTGAAATTTGCAGTACTTTATCCGGCCTCGGTTGGCCCATCTGATCTGTCAGTGGCGATTACTACCTCCGGGGTGATTTCCAAGGGCGCATTGCAAAGCGGGGAGAACATATTCCGCTTTGAGCTGACCGCAGACTTGTCCGACCTGCAGCAACATATCTCTGAAGTTTTGGGCTCGCAGCTCGACAAAGGAGAGCGTTGCGGGGAGCAGGTTGTGATTCAAAGCGCGAATCTCACGCCATCGGCGCCCGCGAGTGTGGTCCTCGTACAGATGCACTATGAGCGCTGGGCGTGCTTTGGCGGTGCTCCCAACGAAATGGTGGAGGGCAACGGTGCCATTGAAGTGAAGCTGCTATTGGGCATTGCAGAAGATGGTTCGCTGCACCTGGTGCCGACCATCGGTCGGGTCGACGCACAGGGATTGGTAGGCGACTTATTGCGGTCAGGCACTCTCGGGGAAGTTGTGCGCGACAGGATAACGGAATCGCTGCTCACCTCCGTGCAGTCGGCTTCCAACTACAAGGCGCTGCTTCCTTCCGCAGCGCAGGGCAACGTCACACTACGCCGCGCGCAGTTTTTGGAAACTGGAGCGGGCAGGCTCAGCATCGTCTTGAACGGCGATATCCAGGTTTCCAGCGACAAGGCGGCCATACTAACCAGCGAGTTGAAAGCTAGCGAAGCGAAGGGACCGTCGTCGACCGCGGAAAGCGCGCCACGCTAGGCTAGCTTCGCAAAAACTGCTCTCTGGTAATCTTAATTTTCTCCAGGGAAGCGACTGCCTCTTGAGAAAACTCCTTCTTATCATTTTATTGATTCCGCTGCTCGGCGCATTCGGCTGGTGGTATTTCCGCGAGCGCGCGTTTCCGGATTACGGCCCGTCATATCGCGAGTACGCGTATGTCACCAACGGCAAAAGTAACACGGTGAGCGTGATTGACCTGCGCACGTTCGAACCGGCAAAAACGATTGCCGTGGGCGCGTCGCCGACGGGCGTCGCGGTCAACAAGAGAAAGAATGAGATCTACGTGGTCAACTCGGGTTCGAGCAATGTGAGCGTGATTGATGCCGAGAAAAATGCCGTGGTCGCAACGATCGGGGTACACGGCAAACCCTATTTCATCGACGTTTCGGAAGATGGTAAACGCGCTTACGTGGCAAATTCTGCGTCCGCCAATGTTTCAGTCATCGATCTCGAGAAGCACGAGGTTGTAGGGAACGTGCGGGTTGGTTCCGGGCCTGGAGTAGCACGCGTTTCGCCTGACGGTGCAACCGTGGTGGTGTCAAATCGAAGCGACAATACGGTTTCGCTCATTGACGCGAAGCTTTTGCGGGTACGGGCAACTTTGCCGGTCTGCGATCATCCGGAGGATATTGCCATTCTACCCGACTCCGGCAAAGCGTTTGTAGCGTGCTCGGGCTCGTCGCAAGTGGCGTCGATCGCGTTGAAGAATGCTGAGGAGTCGGCCGACCGTGTGCTGGCGCTGCTGGATGTGGGCCGAACGCCGGTGAATCTTGCCCTCAAGCCGGATGGTGGCGAGTTGATGGTTTGCGATTTTGATTCGGATAGTATTTCGATTGTTGAAACCGGAAACGACGAGGTCGGCAGCAGCGTGGTCGTGGGACAGCATCCCGCTCGGGGGATGATTACACGCGATAACTCCAGGCTATACATCAGCAACTTTGGTTCGGATAGTGTTGCTGTCTACGACATCGACCTTGGCCGAAGGATCGCAACCCTCGCGGTGGGCAGCCGGCCGGAAGGTCTCGCGCTCTCCCAGGATGAAAACTATATCTTGGTGCTCGATACGCAAGCGGGCGATGTCACAGTGATTCAGCGGCGCACTCCGCGCAAGCTTGAGCCAACGGAATATTCGCTTCTGACGATGATTCCTGTGGGCATGCAGCCGAATGCAATCGTGGTCAAGGCATTCCGGGTAGGTGGCCGGTGAGATCCCGGGCGTCTTAAGACGATGCCGAAGCTGGCACTGGCTTGGCACAGAACTTGTCCAGAGCTGTTTTCAGGTCGGCGGCTATTGCTGGCGCCTCGCGGGATTCGATGTCGCGGCGCGCCATCATGTATACCAGTTTGCCATCCTGCAGAATGGCGATCGAAGGCGAGGACGGAGGTTGTCCGGTGAAATAGCTGCGGGCGCGTTCCGTAGCTTCCTTGTCTTGTCCGGCGAATACAGTGACAGATTTTTCGGGATGGGCAGCGCTCTCGAAGGCAAGACGAACCGCGGGCCGCATGCGTCCGGCGGCGCACCCGCAAATCGAATTCACGATCACGAGTGCACTGCCACAGCGCCCCTTCAACGCGCGGTCAACGTCGTCGGCCGTGCGAAGTTCCTCAACTCCCAGGCGCGTCAACTCTTCACGCATGGGTATCACCATGATTTCCGGATACATCGATTGGGCTCCTTCATTCCTTGGAATTAATATCAGCGTCTCTGATTCTAGCGCAGAAACGGACGCTGCTGAATCGAGTGAAGGTTCCTCATCTGTCAGCAACCCGTTTAGCGAATCCCGGCAACCAACTTTACTCAACCGTGCAAGCACTGGGTTAGAATTTGGGACGAACGAACAGCCGATACCAAGAAGGGGGATCACTCACAGATGAGCAAGTCGCGCTTTCTCATTTCAGGTTTCCTGGCGGCAGCGCTGGCGGCTTCCGTATTGAGTACCGCTTGCGCACATCATTCTTACCGCGTCTACGACCCCTACTACTCCGACTATCACGTTTGGAACGACAACGAAGTTGTCTACTATCACCAGTGGTCGCGCGAAAACCACTACGACGAACATCGCGACTTCCGCCATCTCCCTCCCGAACAGCAAAAGCAGTATTGGACGTGGCGCCACAGCCACGGCGATAACGATCGCCACTAGTCTGACCGCAAGGGATGGCCGCAGTGAAGGAAGCGTAGCGCTGACATTCTGCCGCCTGTCAGGAGGCGGTGAAATCGCGCAACGTCAGTTCTCGACCTTTCTAGCGAAACACTCGTGAAAAGAAGGTTTTGATTTTGCCGAAAACTCCCTTGTGCTCCTCTGGAGCTTTTTCCAGTGGTGGCAACGGCGGCAGGGCACTGAGTGTCGATGGCAACTGGCGCGAGGTCGCAGGCATATGTCTCGCGGCCATCTCCGAAGGATTGGGAGTGAAGGCCAGCGACGCTTCTACCTGCGCGTGCGGTTGTTGACGCACCGATTCCGGTAATTCGGGAATCTCGAGTCCTGCATTGGGTGGAGCGAGAGAGCCGGCGGCAACCGGATTTTTGGTCAAAGTCGGACTCGGGTCAGGGCGACCTTCGGCAGAAGCGGAGGGCTCAGGAGACGGATTCCCTACCGCAATTTCAGTCTGTGGCTTGCTGAGCGACGGCAGAGTCGGACGAGAAGGGGCTGGGCATCCGCATTCCACGGCAAGCACAGATTCCGTGTGAGATACGCTGGCAGCGTTCAACTTCCCATCGTGGAAAACAACTTGGTCACCGGCCTGGGCTTCATATTTTCCATCTCCCATCAGTTCATAAATGATGGCGGAGGCTGTGTTCCCGGGAAGAGTTTTAACACATGTGTTGCCGCGCGAGTCTGCCCGAATGGCGTAGTGAAATTCTCCGGGACCGCGCAGGAGAATACGAAAATCCGGGGTGACCACTTCGTCCGCTGAATTTTTCAGAGCGAGGTGGGTTTCCAGGCCTCCGTTGTTCATCGCCAATGTAACGTCGGGGCCATTCCGCGACTGCACAACAGAAACGGCGGTTTGCGGACAGACGTACACATCTCCGGAGCGTTTCAGACGCAGAACGAGGGTATCGTCGTCAGCAGTTACGGAAGCTCCTGGAGCTAACTGCTCCGCCGGCACCATGTGAGTAAAGTCGGCGACATCAGCTGGAGCGGAGACGGGCAGCGGAGTCATGCCGGCCGTGGAGGAGACAGCGGAAGTTTCCTCTTTATGGATCTCGTGGAAATTAATCAGAA
Source organism: Candidatus Sulfotelmatobacter sp. (assembly GCA_036844925.1). Lineage (GTDB taxonomy): Bacteria > Acidobacteriota > Terriglobia > Terriglobales > Acidobacteriaceae > Sulfotelmatobacter. Next base: position 702,741 of record DAIUEW010000001.1, on the reverse strand, counting down.
GGCGGTTCCCGGCGGAATCCCACCGGTAGTACAGCGGCATCCGGAAATCGACTTCCACGTGCACCATCGGCGGTGTGGTGTTGCGAAGGCTCAGACGGAGGGTGCCCAGATCCTTATTCTTGATGGGCACAACTTTCTCCGGAACGGACATGTTGGTATTCGGCAAGTCGATATCCATTCGCATCGCATCATCCGACTTGCTGATCTGCGGGGTCACGGGCGCAGTGGTAATGATCTCCACAGCCGGGGCGCCTTTATCCAAAAGAATTTGGACGTGCTGCACTGAGGCGGATGCCGCTTTGTCAGATCTCGAATTGGACGGCTCTAGCTTCGCCTGGGGATTGCCCAATGCGGCGAGCGGGAAGGCCGCCAGGGAGAAAGCGGCAAGTCTCGCCGCCGCCCATAGATGAGAGCGTCGGTCCCGAGAGTTTTGAATTCGATAGCGCAGTAGCTTTAAATTCATGGCGAGGCGAATTGCACAGTGATGTGACTTTCAAATCTCACGAAACGGTGGTTGCGCGGAAGCGGCTCGAAACGCCACTTCGCCACGACTTTAGCTGCCGCCGCCAGCAATCGCGGATCTCCCTTCAACGGAGCGACGCTTTCGACCTGGCCATCTTTGCCCACAATCACATCTACCGCAACCGTAGCCTGCGGGTCTTTGGCTCTCGCGTCCTCCGGGTAATCTGGTGGGTAGTCTGGCTTCACTTGCTCAGCAATGCGATCGAGAGCGGTGTTTTCGGGAATCATGATCGGGGGTTCTAGCGCAGGGTCGGTACTCGCTGCACTGGCCTTCTGGCTTGTCCCGCCTGCCGGGGTCGCTGCCTCGGCGCGCGATGGTTCGGGAGCTCTTGTCAGGTGCACAGCTTCCGGCGCGAGCGATCCCGCTGACGCGCCAACCGGCACAGAAGAACCACCGGCATTCCCGGCGGTTGCCTGCTTGCCGACGCTCGACGGGGGCGGCACTGAGATGCTCGATTGATTGGGCGTTCTCGATGTGTCCACGGATGCAGACGGGAGTGATTCTGAGTTTGCGTCGTCCAGCGTATTCTCAATCTCCAGATCAGGCACGCGGGGTGTGGAACGAGCAGAGATTTTCTTCCCTGCCGTGGAAGCGACCGGCGCGTCTTTCACCGGTTTGCCTCCCACTGTGATGGCAGCGCCTTCTTTAGCAACAGCTCCGACCGCTGAACTCTGGCCGGAATTTGCATCTGCACTGCCGGATGAGAGGTGGTCAGACAAGGGCGGCGCTGACGAAACGGAAGGCGCCGGTGAAGTTACGGCAGCGGGGGCTCTCGCAGACATGTGTATCGTCCACTGACTTATAGTGCCATTGCGGCTCAGAATCCAGAATCCTGGCAGCAAGACTGCCAAAATTCCAAGAACCCACGCGACTGGGCCTCTGATCGCCGGCAGCGGGCGTCGGGCGGCGCGAAGCAGTCGATCGTGAATCGAAGACTTGCCCGTATCAGAGTGGCGCCGAGGGGATGCACTCCCGTTAGAAGCAGAAGTGCATCGATCAATCTGGGCCATTGCGTCCCCGATACGGCAAGACAATGTCTGCATGGCTACGATGTTCGCGGCGGAAAAGGCATCTGCCTGAGGCGAGAAAACACCGAAAACCCCGAGTTTCTCTCCTTCGGCATCGACAATAGGAACGATGACCACGGAGCGCGCACCTAAATAGCGACAGGTGTTCGCGTCGAGCTGCTCAAAACTCTCGGAGTCACGGCAGCGCTGCGGAGCGTTGGCAGAGAGACAAGAGTCAAGCATTCGCCGGTCGCGGTTCAAATAAGCGACAAACTCAGCCGCGTTCGAACCGCTCGTTGCCTGACAAATAATGCTGTGTGCCCGGACGATGCCGATGAACGCCCCCGTGGCTGTTGTGGCTAGGCGAGCCTGCTGGACAATCTCCTGCAAAACCCAATCCAGAGCAACATCCGCGGCGACCACTTTCTTATGAGAATCGGCGCTCCGTCCGCCAGCCGAGGCGTCGCGTGGCAAATGCTCCTCATGGCGCTCTTCCCCCTGCGGGACCGTCTGGTCGCGCGGCACCCGCGCTTCCGTGACGTTGCGCGATGTCAAGCGAAGAGCCATCGAAGTGTCTACTCCCCCAAGGATTGATTACTTTCTCGTGCCAAAATCACAGATCCAATGGGCTCCGGCGAACCTCTCCAATAAGCACCCAGCTTGTAAGTACCTCTTGCACAAGTCTGTTAGCTCGGAACCAATCGTTAAGGATAGCGTCCTGCAAAGAGGTTAGACCAAATGCTTTGGGGGGAACCGTTGTTTCCAAAAGTTTCCTACTATTGTGGCCATCTGTCAATGACCCGTAAGAGCCAAAAATATGTTCTTCACTGAACCCAAGGCTCTGAAAGTAAATCTTGTGCTTTCAAGATTTTGGCGATGGCAGCCTAAACTGCCAAAATCGCAACCCCTGATCCAAAGCGTTCTACGCAGCTCCTCAATCCGTTAGTTCTCAATCCGTTAGTTCTCAATCCAATCGAAGATCAATCGTAGGCAGATTGCGATCCTTCCAACCCAACAGGTTTATAATCCCAAGAGCGTACCGCACGCACACCTGGTTAGAAATGACTGATCAACTCAAGAAAAAATTGCAGGAAGAAGTCGACGCGCTCGAACACGAACTGGTTCACGAGTTACCCAAAGAAATCAAGCGGGCCGCCGCTCTCGGCGACCTCAGTGAGAACGCCGAATATCACATGGCCAAGCAGCGTCAGGAGTTCGTCAAGGCGCGCTTCCGCCAACTGGGCAAGCGTCTCGCGGACTTGTCGCTGACCAACATGAACAACATCCCCAAGGACAAAGTGGGGCTGGGTTCTACGGTGAAGGTCTTTGATAGTACTAAGAATGAAGAGATGGAATACAAGCTCGTGACCAGCGAAGAGTCAGACGTGAGCTCGGGCAAGATTTCTACCACGTCTCCCATCGGCCGCGCGCTGCTGAATAAGAGGGTAGGGGACGAAGCCACCGTGATCACGCCCAACGGCAAGCGCGAACTGGAAATTCTCGCGCTAACCACGATCCACGACGAGGCTGAGCCCGAAAAGGCGGGCGCTTAGTGGCCGCTTCGCCAACGCGATCCAACCCAAACCGTAGCTGGACGAGCGCCTTCGGACGCGCCTGCGGCGTGCTGCTCGATACCATTGTGCGCTGGCTGGCGCTGTCGCGCATCAATCCCAACGTGCTCACCTTCATGGGATTGGTAGTGAATACGTGGGCCGCAATTCTTTTCGGCTCCGCCAATGCGGTCACGCAGCAGCGCATGTTTTTCTACGCGGGTTTGGTGATCATCTTCTCCGGCTTCTTCGATCTCGTGGACGGCCAGGTCGCCCGCGCCACCAACCGCGTCACGCGCTTCGGAGCGTTCTTCGATTCGGTGGTCGATCGCTACAGCGATGCGTCACAGTTCCTGGGCCTGCTGGTCTTCTACGCGCGCGGCGACCGCTTTTTCTATGTCGTGCTCACCGCCTTCGTGATGATCAGCGCCATCATGGTGAGCTATACGCGCGCCCGCGCCGAGTCGCTCATTGGATCCTGCCGCGTCGGTTTCATGGAGCGCCCCGAACGGCTCGTGCTCGTAATCATCGGCGCACTCTTCAATCGCATGGCGCCCGTGCTTTGGGTGATCGCAGTGCTATCGACGCTCACGGTAATCCACCGCATGCGCTACACCTGGACTCGAACCCAGGACGGGCAGCCCGCCGCCGCGAAGGCGGGCCAGGCCGCATAGGCCTTGCCGATTCTGGACATATCCAAATCTACCTGTAACGGTGTGCGAAGCCATATTCATTGCTGACTTGCGATTTCGATGCGAGAATAGCTCGCTTACTACCAACCTTGAATCCGATCTTCGAAAGGAAGCAAACGATGGCCGCGGACCAGCAGCAGGTGAAGGACCAGCAAGTAAAAATTACCATTAAGAAAACCGTGGAACTCGCGGCACGCTGCAGTGGGAGTGAGAGTAGCGACAACTACGAACTTCTGGAAGAGCAAATAGACGATCTCGAAGCGCAGGCACGAGAAGCCGTCCAGGCCAAGACTGATATGAAGTCGTTACTTGCCAAGCTTGTTTCCCAAGCTCCGTTGACACAGGCCGATCTGAAAGCGTTAGAGCTGCTGATTGTCGGAGACGCAGAATATTATTTGAAATATGAATCCGAACTCGAGGAATGGAAGATGCAACTTAAGCGCGTGCTCGAGCAGATAGCGAGCGTCCAAAGCTCGCCCTTGGATGCGGATGGTCTGATGCATACGCGCGCTCTTTGCCGCGAGGCCCACGAGGTTCTCGCCGACCTGGTATTTTATTTCGATGCCAAAGAACGGGCGGTCAAATTCAAGGTCGCAACGCAAGGGAAGATCGACGCTGAGGGGTACCGCTTCCTGGCAGAAGTTGTCCAAGGGATGCTTACCTCCGACGAGATGTGACGATCCGCCTCACCCGTCCTCCCACTCCTTGAGTGCTAGACTATTCGGTCATTTCACTTCTTCCGAGGAATCTTCTTGCCGACTAACCCTGTCATGGTGGTTCACGGCGGTGCGTGGGCTATCCCTGATGACATGGTGGAAGCGCATTTACACGGGGTGCGAAATGCGCTAGGTGCAGGCTGGCGCGTGCTTGAGCGCGGCGGCGCGGCGCTGGATGCGGTCGAGGAAGCCGTCGTCATCATGGAAGACGATGAAACCTTCGACGCGGGACGGGGCAGTTTTCTCAATCGCGACGGCAAGGTGCAACTCGACGCCTTGATCATGGACGGCGCTACCCTGCGGGCTGGAGGAGTGGGATGCGTTGAACGCGTGCGCAATCCGGTGCGGGCGGCGCGAAAGATTTTGAGCGAGAGCCCGCATGTGTATTTCGTGGCCGAAGGCGCGGAAAAGTTCGCCGCGCAGCATGGCATTCCGCTATGCAATAACGATGATTTGATCATCCCGCGGGAGGTTGAACGTCTACGTGAATATCAACGGGAAGCCGCGCAGCACGGCAACGACCTGTTCGCGCCGAGCTCTGACGATGTAACCATTTCGCACGACACGGTAGGAGCTGTCGCGCTCGATCTTGAAGGCAACATCGCCGCGGCGACATCGACGGGCGGCACGCTGAATAAGGCTCCGGGACGGCTGGGCGATTCGTCGCTGATCGGGTGCGGTTGTTATGCGGATAATTCGAGCGCAGCCGTATCGACGACGGGCTGGGGCGAGCCGATTATGAAGCTGGTGCTGGCGAAGTGGACTGCCGACCGCGTATCGGCGGGCAATCTGCCGGAGTGGGCTGCGCAGGAAGCCATGAATTACTTGAAGCAACGCTTGCATGGCCACGGTGGGATTATCGTGCTGAACAGCCGAGGTCAGTTCGGCATCGCGCATAATACTCCGCGCATGGCGTGGGCCCACAGGACGCTCGAAAGAGAAGACGCAGGCCTGGAACAGTCAAATTTCAGGATGGAGCCGTAGGGGCTCGAAGAGGACGTTTTTGCAATTTCTGGCCGGTCTTGTTACGAAATCCGAACAAACTGAGTGAGCTGATAGAAAAGTCGCCCCGCCGGCTTCACCTTAGCCCGTCACCGTTGAATTAGCGTTTCGTCAAGCCAGTCGCTGGGCTGAGCGTGTTCGGAATTCGTAACAAACGTTGCCGGATAAAAAAATTTTGCAAATCGTGACAAGAAGCATCACTGCCCTGCTATGATGTCGGACACTTCCTTGGAGGGGCAACATGCTTCCAGCCGGTAAGAGTCTTCGAACCCTGCGCGAGAAACTCGGGTTGACCCTGCGCGACATCGAAACATCCAGCGCGCGTATGGCCGAAAAATATCGCAACGAAGAGTTCTCGATTCCTCCCAGCCGTTTGTCGGATATTGAAACCAAAGGCGTTTTGCCCAGTATTTTCCGCCTTTACGCACTAGCCGTGATTTACCGCCGGGACTTGCGGGAGCTGCTGGCCTGGTACGGCGTTGACATGAATAACATGGCCGCCGATTTAGGACTTATTTCTCCGCCGCGATCACATGTGTCCGAGGCGCTCGCTGGAATCTCCTCCGTGCAAATGCCGGTCCGCATCGATCCTGCCTTCGATCAGCAACGGACCACGAATCTGGGCAGGATTGTAGAACAGTGGGGACTTGTGCCGTTGTCCTATCTGGCGCAATTTGCGAACAGCGATTTTACCTACGGCTACATCGGCAACCAGGATTTCACGATGTACCCGATTCTTCCGCCCGGCAGCTTCATCCAAGTCGACGAAGCGAGGAATAAAGTGGTGGAGGGTTTGTGGCGCTGCGAGTACGAGCGTCCTATTTATTTTGTGGAAACCCGCGAGGGACATACCTGCTGCTGGTGCAGCATGCGTCGCGACGACATTGTTCTACAGCCGCATCCTTTGTCGCCGGTTCCCATTCGAGTGCTGCGCTGTCCTCAGGAGGCGGAGATCATCGGCCAGGTGGTGGGCGTGGCTATGAAGCTGACGGAGTGGCACGCTTTTGGTTCTTCTCCCGCTCCAGGCTCGAAAGGGCAGTCAGCACTGAATTAAGGTGCCGGGCAGAGGCTACATCCTGCGGGGCAGGAAGAAGTTGGTCGACCTGCTGGCGCATGCCTTCCACGTAAGCCCCCGCGGTTTGCTTCCCATCGTGGCTGGATTGGCGCAAATCTTCTACTAGCTCGGATATCGGTGTCCGCAGCACCGTGGACAATACCTCGGTGTGAGCTGCCTTCAGCGCGCGGTCTGAGGCTTCCGCTCCATGCAGTAGCGCAAACCCCCAGTGCAAGTATCCGCCCTCGCGATTGCGCAGCGACGCGAGATAAGCCAGCTTCGCCAACAGCCCCGAAATGGCGGCCAGCGTGGTTTCTCGCAGATCCTGCAAGGCGGACTTCAGTGTCATAGGCTTGTTACGAATTCCGAACAGGGAACGAGCCTAGCGTGCTCTTCCTAGCAGCTCAGGGACATGAAAATATCACGGTTCGCTTTTCCAAACAAGGAGAAAAACAACCGTGAAACGTATGTTACTTGTCGTGGCAGCAGCCCTGATGTTCCTCAACACTGTGGTCGTCCCCACCGTTGCTCATGCCGACGGCATGCCCAGTTGCAGCGGTGCGTGTAGGCCGTAGTTCTTGAGCGTCGTTACGAAAACCGAACACGGTTAGCGCCGACGTTGCCGTCTGCTGCGAGTCGCGGTATAGTGCCGATCTACGCCTATGTTGCAGCCGCACTCATTGCTCTGGCACTACCTTTGGATCGGGCCGCACATTCTACAAGCGATCCTCGCGGTGCTCTTGTGGCGGCGCGGAATCCATAGGCGGTTCCCTGTTTTCTTCTCTTATCTTATCTTCGAAGCGATTGAGCAAATTACGCTTTACGGGATGGATGTTATCCCTTTGGGGAGCGTGACGACATGGTGGTACGCCTGCTGCATCGGATTGGTGCTTGAAGGATTCATCAGGCTCGCAGTCATGGGAGAACTGTTTTTCCATTTGCTGCGCTCGCGGCCGGCGATCGCCAAAGTGGGCGGGCGCTTGATTACCGGCGCGGGTGGAATTCTTGTATTGCTCGCAACTTTGGCAGCAGCCTACGCTCCCGTCGACAGTCAACAGTTCGTGATCGGGTACCGCGCACATATCCTGCAACAGACGCTGTACATGATCGAGTGCGGCCTTATCTTGTTCCTCTTCGTGTTCGCCGCCTGTTTCAGGCTCACCTGGGGCAGGGCAACTCTGGGGATTGGGCTGGGACGGGGCATTTCCTCTTCAGTGCACCTGGCTACCTGGGCCGTCATGGCCAATGGCGGTTTGCCTCACAATCGTTACCTCCTCGATTTCCTGAACATGGCCACGTACCACGTTTGTGTCCTGATTTGGTTTTACTACCTCCTCGTCCCCCAGAAAGTTGCCACTACGTCTGCGGTTCCGTTGCCCGAGAATAATCTCGACATCTGGAACCGGGAATTGGAGCGTCTACTGCAACAATGAATCTGGCCATTATCATCGTCATTGCCGCTGTACTTGCGCTCGCCACTATTTTGAGCGTGGCCGTAACTCAAAGCCTGCATGCCAGGCGAAGCACCAACTTGGCGGTCGCGATTCGTCCCATCGATATCGAAGCGTTCCGCAATTTGATTGATCCCGCCGAGGATGATTACCTGCGGCGCCGTTTGCAGCCGAGTCAGTTCCGCATGGTCCGTCGCGAACGCTTGCGCGCCATGGCCGCCTATGTCGAGATTGCGGGAAGAAACGCGTCTGTGCTGGTGCGCATTGGCGAAGCGGCTCTTGCCGGCGGCGATGTGCGCGTCGCTGGCGCTGCGCAGCAACTGGTGAATGACGCGCTGCTACTTCGCCGCAACGCGACGGTGGCGCTGGCGCGAATTTACCTGGCATTGGCTTGGCCCAACTCTGGGTTCGCGGCGGTGCGAGTGGTCGACCGTTACGAGCAACTGAGCGGAGCCGCAATGCTGCTGGGCCGCTTGCAGAATCCCGCTGTTCCGGTTCGTTTGTCCGCAATGCGGTAGAGGTGTGACGGTTATCACAGACGGCGCGGCGGGCTTTATGCCAAAATCGCTTCGGTATTGCCGTGCCTTACGAACTGCCGGGGTAACTTGCGCACCACCCCTCGTCATTCCAGCCTTGTTTTCGTCACCCGTTCTGGTGTAAAAACCAGCGGGAATCTACTGTTCTCAATTTTGCTCGTGCTTCGGCCTAATCGCCGTTGGAGTTTGTTCTGCCGCCACTTTCAAGTGAGCAGAATCAAGGGAGCCTCTATGATCCGCATGATCAGGATCCGCATGATCATATTCTGCATGACCATGATCTGCAGCCTCAGAACTTTCTCCGTCGCACTGCTGTTTGTGTTGTTATCCTCCATTGCCTTCGGTCAGGGCGGAGTGGCTGCCGGCGACCTGCATGTAACCGTAAAGGATGCGAAGGGTAATCTTGTGGCCAACGCCACGGTCACTGTAAAAGACGCGGCCAGAGGAGTGGTTCGCAGCGCCACCGGCGACGGCCAGGGCGGCTACAGTGCCCGGCAGTTGCCCCCGGCAACGTACATCGTCAACGTAGGAGCGCCCGGCTTTGGCGGAGTGGAAGCCACCAACGTTAACATCACGGTCGGAGGGCTGGTGGAGCTTCCAGTCTCGCTGGCGGTCGCTACCGGAAAAGAAGTAGTGGAGGTCACTTCCCAAGCGGATTTGGTAGAGACCTCGCGTACCTCTACGACAGACACGATTGGACAGCGGCGCATCGACAATCTTCCAATCAATGGCCGTAACTACATCAATTTCACCCTGACCGATTCGCAAGTGGTTCGGGACAACGCCCCCGACACCGGCGCCGCGCCTACCTCCGGGCTCAACATGAGCGGCCAGCGCGCACGTTCGAACCTGGTCAACGTCGACGGCGCCGACGCCACTGACAATTCGACCAACGGCGTGCGGTCCACAGTTTCGCAGGAAGCGGTACAGGAATTTCAGATCATCACCAACAACTATGCACCCGAATATGGCCGCGCCGCGGGCGGCGTGGTGAACATTATCACTCGTTCCGGGTCGAATGCTTTTCACGGCGACGTTTTCGGTTATCTGCGCAACCGGAATTTCCAGGCGGTGAACCCCTTCAGTACGGTTCCGAATCCGGCTTACACGCGTGTGCAGGCCGGCGCCGCTTTTGGCGGACCGATCAAGAAGGACAAAACCTATTTTTATTTTTCTTACGAAATCACCCGGCGGCACGAAACGGGCTTCGCCAGCATTGGTCAGGATAATTTCGGCCTGCTGAACAACGTCGATCTTTCTAACGCATTCGGGTTGCCGGCCGGAACGATTCAGCAAGGAGTGAGCGCCACGGCTCTGCAGGAGCAGTTTTTTCAGCAACTGCCCGCCGCCGAAGCGGCGTTGGCGACGGTGAGTCCGGCGCTGGCAGCCGGGTACGGCAAGGAAGCAGCACTCTACGCGACATTTGTGGGAGGTTCCTCGGGAATTGCCCTGAACGGCAGCTACCCGTTGATTTTCGGCGCACTGGCGGGCACGGCAATTCCCATACCACCGAACGGCTCAAGGCCGCTCACACAATTCCCGACTTCGTGCAATGCCGCGGGAAACGTTTTGTGTAACTCGTTGCCAGCCAACTTTCTCAGCCTGAATTCGCAAGTCGGCAACTTCCCTGTATTCGAAGGCACCAGCCTGTACTCTCTCCGCCTCGATCACAATGTGAGCAACAACAATCGACTGACCTTGCGCGCTAACGTAAGTCCCAGCACGATCACTGGCATCGAAGTTAACGGAGAAAACCAAGTCTTTGGGCAGAACGCATATTCCCGCACCTCGCAGCAAACCTATCGCGACCTGAGCGGAGTTTTTCAGGACACGTGGACCATTGGTAACAACAAGGTGAATGAGTTCCGCTTTCAGTATGCGCGGCGCGGCTTGGCGTACTTCTACAACACTGCGATCCCCGGCGGCGGCGATGTCGCCGAAAACATTCCCGGCTTCGCCTATTTCGGGCGCGAGCCTTATTCCTACGTTCAACGTGTCGAGCAACGCTACCAGTTCACAGACAATTTCTCCTGGACCATTGGCCGCCACAACACAAAGTTCGGCGGAGATTTCAACTACCTTCCGATCAATGCCACTTTCACCGTCAACTACGGCGGCCTGTACGACTTCGGCACGACCGACGCATCCAGTCTGGGTTTCAGCAATATTTGCTCCGCTAACGGACTTCCCGCCGCTCTTTGCCCGACCTTCCCCGGGTTCACGGCTGTGCAGAGTTACGGCCTAGGCTTGCCCAATGAACTTGTGCAAGGCTATGGAAATCCCACCGATAGTTTTTCGAATAAGCCCTTAGGAGTTTTCTGGCAGGATTCCTGGCGGGTTACGCCGAAGTTGACCCTAAACTACGGCGTACGTTATGACGTAGAGTTTCCGCCCCAGCTGAGCCCGCTCAACGCACTCGCCAAGGCTGCCTATAACGAATTGGGTTTGCAAAAGGGAATCCAGACGGACACCAACAATATTCAACCCCGCGTAGGTATGGCATGGGATCCCAGGGGCGACGGGAAGACTGTGGTGCGCGCCTCCTATGGCATTTTCTACGACCATCCGCTGCTTGCTCTCTACTTCCTCGGCGACGCCTCCGACGCTTCGCAGAGCGGCCAGCTGGTATTTGGTCCCGGATCGCCATGCAGTACATCCTCAGCCGCGGGTCCTGGCAGCTTAAACGCCGTTAACACCTTTCAGGGAATTTTAAATTCTCCATCCTGCCTGCCCACGGTGCCCGGCTACATCGCAGCACAGCAGCGTTTCAATACCGCGCCGTTTACTCCAGCTCAGGCCTCCAATCCGCAGTTTCCCGGTCTGTTCGTTAATCAGAACTATCTGAATCCAAAAACTTTTTTCCCGCTGGTGTTTCAGCCCTTCGGCTATCCGCAGGCTAAGAATTTTGTTTACGCGTACTCCCAACAGGCGAACTTTAGCATTGAGCGCGACCTCGGGGATGGCTTTGCTCTAAGCCTTGCCTATAACTTCAATGGCGGACGTCATTTGAATCGCCCGATCAACGCCAATACCACCAGGGGCGACCTGGTGATGAAGAATTATCTGGTGGCCAGCACCGATCCCGCTTCGTATGCCTCGGTCGGTGGGCCGCTTGGCGTAGGCGCAGGCCCTACTTCTCAGGGCTTCGCTCCTTGCGGTGTCAACCCCAGCGGGCAGCCTTGGGTTTCAGCGGCGCTGACGAACTTTTTCCGGCCCTCGGCGGTCAATCCCGCGATTGCTCTGGCATTGTTATCGAATCCGGCGTCAGCTCCCTGCGTGACGACCTTATTGCCCGCCGTGTTGCAAGGGGATGGACTTACCGATCCTTGCAATCTCAGCACCCTAGCCGGTTGCATTCCGTTCAGCGACATGGATGCAAACTACTCCAACGGCAGTTCGGTCTACCACGGCTTGAGCGCCAATCTGCGCAAGCGCTTCGGCAACCATTACGAATTTCTCGCGTCTTACACCTGGTCGCACGCGATCGACGATTCCACAGACTTGCAAGCGCCGCTTGCTCCTCAGGATAGCTACTATCCGGGATTGGAGCGCTCGAATTCCCTGTTCGACCAGCGCCACCGCTTTGTCTTCAGCGGCCTTTATCAAACGGGGAAGGTGGGCGAAGGATTTTCCGGCAAGCTTCTCAGCGACTGGACCTTCGCACCCATCATCGAGTTCTCCTCGGGACGGCCCTTTAACATCATCACCGGGAACTCCGATAACTTCCAGTTTTCTCCCGATACCGGTCGGCCTGACACTTTTGTCAGTCCCGCTTGCACCGCCCTGGGAAATCCAGTCGTCAACTCCAAGTTTTCGCCCACCGGCGTTTTTCAGGAGCCCTGCCCCGCTGACTTTAACGGCACGCTGCTGTCGCTGGACGGCGACTTTCCGCGCAACGGCGGGGTTCAGCCCTGGACCGTTTTCAACGATCTCCGTGTCTCCAAGCGCATTTATTTCGGCGAGCGCATCAATACCGACTTGATCGTCGACATGTTCAACCTGGCGAATCGTTTCAACGCAGCCGCTGTCAACCCGCTCTTCACCAACGCCGGCCAAGTCACTGCCGCCTATGATCCACGTCAATTTCAGTTTGCGCTGAAGGTGAACTGGTAAGCAGGAAGCCTGAAAAATACGGCGGGTGGTACACTCTTCCTTCATCCATCCTTGGCGCTTGCCGGAGTCTCTTCCCCATGTCTCAGCCCTATACGCCGACGCCGCGGACCCGTCTGGTCCGAGAAGCGGAGCGCGCGGTTTATGATCGTGAAGCCGCGTACCGCATTCTTGATGAAGGCTTCCTCTGCCACGTTGGTTTTGTCGTCGACGGACAGCCGTTCGTCATTCCTACTTCATATGGCCGCAAAGACGACATGCTATTGATTCACGGCTCCGCCGCCAGCCGCATGCTGCGGCAATTGAGGGAGGGCGTCCCAGTCTGCATCACGGTCACGTTGCTCGACGGGCTCGTGCTCGCCCGCTCCATCTTCAATCATTCGATGAACTACCGGTCGGTGGTTGTGCTGGGAAAAGCTACGCTGGTAGATGATCCTGCAGAAAAGCTCGAGGCCTTGCGACTGCTTTCCGAGCACATCATTCCGGGCCGCTGGGCCGACTCGCGTCAGCCCAATGAGCGCGAACTCAAGGCAACATCTGTGTTGCGTGTGCCCATCGATGAGTTCTCGGCCAAGGTGCGGAGCGGGCCGGCGATTGACGATGAAGAGGATTATTCGTTTCCGACCTGGGCAGGAGTCGTGCCGCTGGAAACAAAGGCGGGCCAGCCAATCAACGACCCGAGGCTGGATCCTATGCGCGCGGTGCCGCCATACGCGCGAAACTACTCCCGCCGTCCTAAGCCGATTGCCGAGTGACAATCGACAACCGACGTCACCGGGAGAATACGACTCCGTGCGGGAGGCCCGATCCCTTCCATCCCTGTGGCCAGTCCTGGTTCTCAAAGTTGAAGCCGGGCTTGCCTTCAGCGTCATGGAAGGCATCATCCATCGCAAGAGCGCCGGTCGCCTGGTTCAGCTTCACCAAGTAAAGGCGGGATTCCGATCCCGTCACCACCAGCCGCTGCGTTTTCGCGTCCCAGCCCGTCCAGTGTGGACGAAAGCCTTCGCCGAGCTCCAGGCGGGAAACCTCGACTGGCTTCGCGGCATTGCTGACGTCGAGCACAATCAGGCCGTGCGTGTCGGGCACGCTTTGAATCAGAAAATGCCCAACGATGGTCGGAACTCCGCACCAGTCCCCGGGAAAGCTAAAAAACAGCTGTGACTTCGGTTCGTCTGTGTTCACACCGGTAATGCGCTCGATTCCGCACCCGAGAGTTTGCACAAACACCGATCCGTCCGGACCTAGACGCGGTTCTTCCGGGCTGATCTGGGCATAGCGGTTTTCACCCACGTCGAAGTAGGCTGTCTTGAGCAGTCTGAGATCGCTGAGACGCCACACCTGATAAGTCACGCCGCGAAAAATATCCTCCAGGTGCATAGAAGAGTTTGTGGACACGATGCGATCCAGTTCCGGCAGCACGACCAGGCTGTAGGGCGTGAGCAGGGCATCGGGAAATGCAGCGTCGGCGTTGCTGCTGGAGCGAATCACTTTGCCCTCGTCATCAATTTCCACTAAGCCACCGGTCACAGCCATCTGTCCGCCGGTCATGTGGTGGTGTTCGTGCTGGAATGTGGCCAGAACATGGCCGTTCGGCAGCCGCAGATAGGAATGCGGATGCATATAACCCGCCATATCCATAAAGGAAGCTGAAACCCTGGGGTGTAGCGGATCCCGCAGATCGAAGATGAATGTCCTTCCGGCGTCGTGATCGTTGGCAAAGAGCATCCCGCTGGCCGGCATCGTGTATTCGGTGTGGTGCACTCTCATCGTCTGCTGGTCGGTGGCCAGCGTGGTCATCAGGTGCCCATAGGTGGGAGATGCCGGGTCCGCGTCAATGACCGCGAGGAAGTCATTGCCTTTATGCGCCACGTCGCCAGTCCAGGCAAACAAGTAATGCCCCGGTGGAGCGGATTTTTGCTCCTGAGACTGCGAAAGAAGATGGACAGCACAAAGAACAAGAGCAATCGCGAACGAAAAACGCGGCATGGACACCTCGATCGTAGAAGACGCTAGCAGCAATATCGAAAGAATACTAACTCAGCTTTTCTTTTGCGGCTGTGACTTCGCGAAGAATGTATCGCGATGCGGATAGTCACCTCCGTTACGGAATCAGCAGGAATTTCCCGGTCATTTTCCGCCCTTCCAAGTCCCGATGTGCCTGCGCCGCTTCGGCCAAAGGATACGTCTTTGCAATCCGCAGCTTGAGTTTGCCCTCGGCAATCATCGCGAACAGCGCGCTGGTGCGCGCCAGCAGTTCGTCCCGGGTAGCGGTGAAATGCGCGAGCGTGGTACGTGCCATGTAGAGCGAGCCTTTCTCCGAAAGCTTTGCTGGGTCCACCGGCAGCACCGGGCCGCTCGACATGCCATAGATCACGAGCATCCCGCGCGTACGCATCGAGTTCAGATTTTTCTCGAAGGTCGCCTTGCCCACGCCGTCGTACACCACTTCCACACCCTTGCCGTCGGTCAGTCGCTTCACTTCAGCCTCAAAATCCTGCCGCGTGAAGACGATCACTTCGTCCGCGCCGGCCTCGCGCGCGAGCCGGCCCTTCTCCTCGCTTGAGACCGTGCCAATCACCCGCGCGCCGCTCGCGTGCGCCATCTGCACCAGCAGCAATCCCACTCCGCCCGCCGCTGCGTGCACCAGAACCGTTTCGCCCGCTTTCAGCTTACGCGCGTCATTCACCAGATAGTGCGCTGTCAACCCATGCACCATCGCTGCCGCCGCTTGTTCATCGCTGATTGACTGCGGCACCGGCACCAGATGCTCCTCCGGAGACGCCACGAACTCTGCGTACGATCCGAACGCTCCACTCCACGCTACACGGTCGCCGACTTTCGCTGTCTTCGCCTGTGCACCCGCCGCGGTCACCACTCCCGCGCCTTCTTGTCCGGGGATGAACGGCAGCGGAGTCCGCAGTCTTCCGTCGCGGAACTGGGCGTCAATGGAGTTCACACCGGCAACCGTGACCTTCACCAACGCTGCTGACGGTTTTAGTTGCGGGAGGGGAACCTCCGTCAGTTCCATCACTTCCGGCTCGCCCGTGCGTTGCACGAAAATTGCTTTCATGATCGTTTCCTGGATGTCGGGTTCCACGACGCAGCGATTGTACGGAACACCGACGGCTCCGAAAGCATACATTACCTGTCGCTTCGCCTCGGATGACAATGAGTTTTGGTTGGAGACCTTGAGCTTAAAATTCAAGGGATTAGCAGCAGCTTCCCAGTCGTCTTCCTGCCTTCGAGATCGCGATGGGCACGCTGCGCTTCGGAGAGAGGATAGGTGTGCTGGATGCGAAGCTTGAGCTTGCCTGCCGTGATCATGCTGAACACTGCGCTTGATCTCGCCACCAACTCCTCGCGCGTGGCAATGTAGTTTCCCAGTGACGGCCTGGTCAGGAAGAGCGAACCTTTCTGTGTCAAAACAATCGGATCAAATGGCGGAACGGCGCCGCTTGAGCCTCCGAAGAGCACCATCATTCCGCGCGGCCGCAGGACGTTCAGCCCCTTCTCGAATGTTGTTTTGCCCACCGAGTCGTAGACGACATCCACACCCTTGCCGACCAACAGCCGTTTTGTCTCGGCTTCGAAATCGGCTTGCGTGTAGAGGATGATTTCGTCCGCACCCGCGTCTTGCGCCATCTTCGCCTTTTCCTCGGTGGAGACCGTGGCAATCACGCGCGCGCCAATGTTGTGCGCCATCTGCACCAGCAGGAGGCCTACACCCCCCGCCGCGGCATGAATCAGAGCCGTCTGGCCCTGCTTCAGCGGATGAGCGTCGTACAACAGGTACTGCGCGGTCATGCCCTGCAGCATGGCGGCCGCAGCTTGTTGATCGCTCACTCCCTGTGGAATCGGCACCAGCCGGTCGGCGGCAACCGCTGCATATTCCGCGTAAGCTCCCTGCAGGCCGCTCCACGCCACACGATCTCCTGCTTTCACCGACTTCACTTCCGCGCCTACAGTAGTTACAATACCCGCGCCCTCTTGGCCGAGGATAAGCGGCAGGGGCGATTTATAGCGGCCTTCGCGGAAATATACGTCGATGAAGTTCACGCCCGAGGCAGCCAGCTTCACCACTGCCTCGTTCGCCTTCGGTTGCGGAACCGGCAACTCCACCAGCTCCATCGCTTCTGGTCCGCCGATTTGCTTGACTTGGATAGCTTTCATGCTTGCCTTGGATTCGCGGAACCGCGGGCAGGATTCCGGGGCTGGCCTAAATCAGGACTCGCCGGGCCCCTTCGGGGGTGCTTTAGGATCATCAGGGTCCACGTCTGCCGCTGCCATGATTGCGCGTCCTAATTCTTCGGCCGAAACCGTAAACCCTTCGGCGGTTCCAGAATTCCCGGCGGTCGACTCTTCCATGATGGTCGCCGCGACGAAGCGATAGCCTCTTCCGACTACCGTCTGCAAATACTGTGGCTGCGCAGAATTATCTTCCAGCGCCATGCGTATTTTTCGGATCGCGGTATTGATACCTTGTTCGACGTCGACGAAAACGTCCTTGCTCCACAGCGCCTCCGCAATCTGTTCTCGTGTTACCAGTAGCCCTCTGTTTTCGACCAGGAACATCAGTAATTGCAGGGGAAGACCTTCCAGCCGCACTGGAGTTCCGCCACGGCAGAGCTGAAAACGGCCGAAATCCAACTCGAATTCGGCGAAACATATCTTCTTCTCCGGCATACCACACACGCCTTTCAGAGTTGTCGACAATTCTTGTATGCCGCCCGGGCTCTGTCAAGCCATCTTCCGTTCTTCAGATCAATTA
The DNA here is from genome assembly GCA_036844925.1 of Candidatus Sulfotelmatobacter sp. Lineage (GTDB taxonomy): Bacteria > Acidobacteriota > Terriglobia > Terriglobales > Acidobacteriaceae > Sulfotelmatobacter. The sequence goes on along the minus strand of DAIUEW010000001.1, from coordinate 685,332 downwards.
ATACCGCTTCAGACTGCCTCCATGGACCTTTTTTAAATCTGAGCGCAAGATCTCAATCAGTTTCAAGGTCGAACAAAACAGCTTTCGGAGGTGATTTATGAAACACGCAAAATGGATGCTCGCGATGACGTTAGCGCTGCTTTCGGGCTTCGCAAGTGCACAATTAACAAGCGAGCAGAAGCTCGTCGCGCAGGTGCCATTTGAGTTCACGGTGGCTAACAAAATCGTGCCTGCCGGCAAGTGTATAGTGCAATCCGCCACGATGAACGCAAGGACACTAATGATCCGTAATGCCGGCGCCACCGTGAATTTGTTTGCTTCGGCGACGCTGAGCGAAACCAAGAAACCCGCTGTCCAGTCTGCGCTGGTTTTCAACCATTACGGAAATCAATACTTCCTTTCGGGAATCAAGCTCGCGGACGCAAAGACCATCTATAAGCTGCCGGAGAGCAAGGCGGAGGCCGAATTGCGCGCCCAGAACGTGCCCCATGCCGAAGAGGTATTGCTAGCCTCTCTGAAATAGCTCCGGCAAGCGACGCAAGGGGTTCGGGAATCAGGGGAATTCCCGAACCCTTGCGTTTCTATAATAGCGTCACTCTCATCAGAATCGATCCCAGCCTCCGCCTTCTCTGCTAGACTGGCACGTCTCTCGCGCAACGGGATCCCCATGGCCGAAAAGAAGCCCCAGACATTGGCGAACCACTCGCGTCTCGATCCACCGTTTCACTTTTTCGTCCTCCCAGTCTTCGGTCTTTCGGCAATTGCTGCGGCGGTCCATTTCTTCTGGCATCCCAGTTGGCATTCAGCCGCATTCTTCGTGGTAGCGGTAGCTGCAGCTACTGCAGTCGTGAAGTTTCGGCTTTACTCGCTCAAGGTCCAGGATCGCGTGATTCGCCTCGAGGAGCGGCTGAGGCTGGCCGCACTTTTGCCTGAGCCATTGCGCTCGCGTATTCCGGAGTTAACCGAACGGCAGTTAATCGCGCTGCGTTTCGCCTCTGATGTGGAAATACCAAGACTAGCGGAACGAACTCTGTCTGAGAAGTTATCAGCGGCGGATATTAAGAAAGCAATTCAAGTTTGGCGTCCTGACTACTGGCGGGTCTGAAATCGCATGCCTGGCGCTGGAAAGATACGGCTGGCCGATGATCCCGACAAACCTTTACCACTCTCTTCGGCGTCTCAGTGTATGGGGTAACCATCCGGACCGGTGCCGAAAGTAACTGCTGCACGTACCTTTTCGGCGTTGACCCGATGCCGCGCGCAGCGTACGATTTTTTGATAGAATTCACCGAACTTTGACACTAGGGAGCAATTCGTATCTCCAAGAAAATTATGCGAGTTGCAAAACTCCAGGTGCGGATTCTGGTGCTGGTGGTAACCGCTATCGCTGGCTCGTCCTGCCAGTCAGCGAAAAAGCCAGTTGAGTTGCCGTCCGCCGCAACTGCTCCATCGCTCACGGCTGTGGCTTCCGATCCGGCACCAGCGTCGACGGCAACCCAGACTGAACCCGCCGCGCCCTCGCCAAACCCTGCAGAGCAAGCGCAGGCTGCACCTCAGGCGGCGCACCAGACCCAAGCGCCATCGGCGCCAGCGGCTCGCGATGCGGTGGACGATCTGATCGCCCGGGTTGAAAAACAATATCAGTCTGGATTAGACGCCTATCACTCCGGCCAGACCGACGCCGCCAAAGAAGATTTCGACAACGCCTTCAATGCATTGCTGGAAAGCAACTTCGATGTGCGCTCCGACGACCGCCTGCAAAAGGAATTTGACCACATCACGGACGGCGTCAATCATCTGGATCTGGGTGCTTTAGCATCCGACTCGGAGGCACAAAAGAGCGAACCCGCACCGATCGACGAGACTAACGGCATCACTCCTTCGGCAGACGCCAAAGTAAAGGCCAAGGCTCAAGCTGAAATCAAATCTACTCGCTCCGACCTGCCCCTGATGATGACGGACCCGGTCGCTGGTTACATTAGCTACTTCTCCAATCGTGGACGCGGCACCTTCGAGCGCGCTTTCGCCCGCTCTGGCCGCTATCACGACATGATGGTTTCAATTCTCAAGGAAGAGGGCGTGCCGCAGGATCTGATTTATCTGGCTCAGGCCGAGTCGGGATTTCATCCCCTCGCTGTTTCTCGCGTCGGGGCACGCGGCATCTGGCAGTTCATGGGCAGCCGGGCCCGTGGTTATGGCCTGCAACACAACATGTGGGTGGATGAGCGCCAGGATCCGGAAAAATCCACTCGAGCTGCCGCACGTCACTTAAGAGATCTCTACGGCCAGTTCGGCGACTGGTATCTCGCCATGGCCGCCTACAACTCCGGACCGGGCACGGTGCAGGCTGCCGTCAAGCGGACCGGGTACGCCGATTTCTGGGAGCTTTACCGGCGCAACGTTCTTCCTAAAGAAACCCGCAATTACGTTCCCATTATTTTGGCCGTCACCATCATGACCAAGAACCTGTCTCAGTACGGTTTTGATGACGTCTCGATGGACGAGCGGGTGGCTTATGACAGGGTAACGATCACTTATCCTGTGGATTTGCGCCTGGTGGCAGAATGCGTGGACGCAACTCCCGCCCAACTGCAGGAGCTGAATCCCAGCTTGTTGCGGTTGACTACGCCGAAAGAAGGCAAATTCGAACTCCACCTTCCAGCCGGGACGAAAGAACAATATCAGACGGAAATTGCTGCAATCCCGAGCGAAATGCGGTTATGGTGGCGCTATCGCCAAGTTGAGCCGGCCGATACGCTGGCTTCCCTTGCCCGATCGTATCGGGTCACGGCCAGATCGATCGCCACTGCGAACCACATTGACGGCTCGGAGCTTCCAGCGGATGCCAAAGTGATCATTCCGGTCGCACCCACAAAACACGCGCCGAGCGATAGAGCCACCTACGCGCGGCGTATTACACGCTACAAAGTCCGGAAGGGTGATACAGTCGAGACCGTTGCGGAGAATTTCGGTGTTTCGCCGCTGATGGTGCGGCAGTGGAATGGCCTGCCCCGGGGCGACAGCCTCCGCGGACGCAAAGTTCTCGCACTGCACCTCCCGGTTACGCCGAACAGCGAAACCACATCGACCGCATCGACAAAATTGAGCGCGCACAAGTCGAAGGCAACACCAACGGCCACTGCGAAGCTCACCAATCACAAGCCGGCAAAATCTGATGACGAAGAGAGTTCAGAACAGGCTAGCGTCCTCCGTCACAAGGTGAAATCCGGCGAGACTCTTTATTCCATCGCGACCGCCTACAAAACCACTGTCGCCGCTCTCAAGCGCAACAACGGCAACCTCGCCACATTGCGGCCCGGCATGGTTCTTGTTGTACAGCCCAGTCAGTGAAACACCTTAGTCCTCCATTTTCATATTGGATTAATCCTACTGTCACTTTGCATTGATCCTCCTTTGCTATTTCTGGAGAGCTTTCTCAATCCCCTGGAGGAAACCCATGAATTTGTCTCGTAGACTTCGCATCAGCACTCCATTGCTGGCGTTGTTACTCGCAGCCTCGGTGGCATTCGCTCAAGCTCCCAGCAAGAGCAAGAGTCAAACCCAGATTCAGCGTGTGCTGCTCATCAGCGTCGATGGAATGCACGCAGTCGATTTCTTGAATTGCGCCAATGGCATCAGCACCGCCAACAACGGCCAGCCGTTTTGCCCGGCGATTGCTGCCCTGGGAAATACTGGGATCAACTACGTCTCCGCCAGCACGTCAAAACCCTCCGATTCCTTCCCCGGCCTGACCGCCATTGTCACGGGTGGAAGCCCGGCCCTGACCGGCGTCTATTACGACGTGGCCTATTCGAGAAATTACAACGCTCCCGCACAAACCACTGGCAACGGCCTTGGGGCTGGCCCTTGCGAGCCGTATGGGGCGCCAACGGGCACAACAACCGAGTATGAAGAAGGCATAGACTTCGACAAGACCAAGGTGAATGGTGGCGCACCCGGCGCGGCGCTAACGGACGGCGGCTTGGCCTCCATCGACCCCAAGAAACTGGTTCGCGACCCCAGTCAAGGCTGCGCGCCCGTTTTCCCGTGGCAATTCGTACGCACCAACAGCATCTTCAGCGTGATTCATGCGGCTGGCGGATATGCCGCGTGGTCCGACAAACACCCTGCGTACGCTTCGGTTGCCTCGGGCATCGGACCGAAGGCGCTCGACGACTTCTACGCACCTGAAATCAACTCCACCGTCATCGGTCTTCCCGGAGTTACAACGCCAACGGGCATCTCTTGCGCCACAATCCGTGATAAAGGCTCGGATCTGACGTCCTGGACCAACAGCTTCGAGAACATCCAATGCTACGACTCTTTGAAAGTAGATGCTATTCTGAACGAGATCAACGGGAAGAATCACCTCGGCACCAAACCTACCAAGGTTCCCACCATCTTCGGCATGAACTTCCAGGCGCTTAGCGTGGGCCAGAAGCTCATTGAAGCCAGCAACCATGTGACGGGCGGATATCTGGATGCCGCTGGCACGCCGAGCGCGGCGTTGATCAACGAATTCCAGTTCGTCGACGCCTCGATTGGGGCATTTGTCAGCCAGCTGAAGAAACAAGGACTCTTTGATTCGACCCTCATCGTGATCACCGCCAAACACGGGCAGTCGCCCATCGATCCCAGCCGCTACGTGGGTCAGACCATAAATGGCACTTCACCGGTCACCCTGCTCTCCAACGCGGGTTTCATTCCATTCTCGGAATCCACCAACAATCCCACCGGAATTGGACCGACGGAAGATGACGTTTCGCTGATTTGGCTGAAGAGCTCCTTCGATACGAACGACGCCGTCTCAATCCTCGAAGCGAACCCTTCCACTACTACCGGAATCGGGCTGGGGCAGATTTATTACGGCCCTTCGCTCTTCCTTAACTTCAACGACCCAACCGTAGACCCCCGCACTCCGGACATCATCGTGACCCCGAATGTCGGCGTTACGTACTCCGGTAGCCATGCGAAGCAGGAGGAGCACGGCGGGTTCTCTCATGACGACACCAACGTCGTTCTGCTGCTGTCCAACCCCAGCATCCAACCTAGGACAGTGAGCACCGTAGTGGGGACTGCTCAAGTGGCACCTACCATTCTTCACGCTTTGGGTATCAATCCTAACGCCCTGGATGCGGTGCTGGCGGAGGGAACTCCCGTCCTGCCGGCGGTTCAGTTCTAACCAGTCCGTAGGGCTCGGTTAACTTAAGCGGACGCTCCTTCGGGGGCGTCCGCAAGCTTGGCAATCCGACGCACTACAAAGTAACATCTGGTCCCCACTTTTCGGAGTGGGGATTTTCATTTCCACCTGATTACGTTTTCCCTTCCCTTTTCCCATGCCGCTGTGATAACAGATGAATGGATCAACAGTATCTGCAGTCCTTGCAGCCTATACGGAACGTCGTGCTATAATCGCCCGCCGTTCGAGCACAGTTGTGATCGGTCTTTTAATTTCTAGTTCCCGGCAACCTTGCGCGGCCGTTCTTGCGCCGGGACGCCAATCAAGATCAGGAGGAGCAATGACGGTCTACGATCCAACCCTTTACGCACGTGATGAAGAAGAAGACTTCGGCGACAGCGGCGCCTATAGCGAGTCGCTCGAAGAGGATTTCGAAGAGGAAGAAGAAGAGGAGGAAGAGGCCGGTGGTACGGAACCGGAGATCATTGAACCGGTAATTTCCGCTCCCCCACCTCCCAAGCCCAAGCCCTCCGCTCCCGCCAGTGGCAGCCCTAAGAAGCCAGCCGCGAAGAAGAAAGCGCCGGCGAAGAAGAAGCCAGCTGCCAAGAAGAAGGCTCCCAAGAAGGCTGCGAAAAAGGCTGCGAAGAAGCCGGCGAAGAAGACGGCCAAAAAGAAAGCAGCGAAGAAAAAGGCCAAGAAGGGCCGCCGCTAACGCGGAGATCCTGATGCGGAGATGAACGACCTCAAGAACCGCGGCTCGAAAGCCGCGGTTTTTTTCGTGCGGATTACTCGCTTGAAGATCTCGCGATACATTCTCAAATGACGCCGGAGTATAATTCCCCGCTCCAAGGAAGGGAACATCCATGTGTCTCTCACGCTCACTTCAAACTTGGTTCTATGTTTGCCTGTTGACACTTGCTGCATACGCGCAGAGCCCCTCGATTCCCGGGCCGCCTGACACTCCCAAGCGTCCTGTCACAGACGAATATCAGAGCACAAAAGTCACCGATGATTATCGCTGGCTGGAGAACTGGGACGACCCCGCCGTTAAACAGTGGAACGCGGCCGAAAATACCCGCACCCGGGAATACCTCGATCATTTGCCCGCACGTGCCGCGATCAAACAGCACCTGAAGGAATTAGTCGCTGCCTCCTCGGCCTCGTACCACGACTTGCAATTTCGCGGCGGAATTCTGTTCGCCATGAAATTCCAACCGCCCCAACAGCAGCCCATACTGGTGGCAATGCATTCTGCGGACGATCCTGGCAGTGCGAAGGTAATTTTTGACCCCAATGCGGCAGGTACGAAGGGATCGCTGTCGGTGGAGTTTTATACTCCCTCACTCGATGGCAAATACGTTGCGGTCGCGCTCTCTGATGCTGGTTCGGAAGATTGCTCGGCTCACATCTTCGAAGTTGTCACCGGCAAGGAACTCTCCGATGTCGTGCCGCGGGTCAACTTCGCAACCGCGGGAGGCAGCCTCGACTGGAAAGCCGATGGCTCCGGCTTTTATTACACGCGCTATCCGCAAGGCAATGAGCGTCCTCCGGAGGACGCCAACTTCTACCAGCAGGTTTATTTTCACAAACTCGGCACCGATCCCAAGCAGGACGAATACATTATCGGCAAAGCCTTCCCGCGCATCGCCGAAGTTCAACTCCACAGCAGCGATGACGGCCGCTGGCTGATAGCCGCCGTCGCCAACGGGGATGGCGGTCAGTTCGCGCATTACGTAATGGATTCCGCCGGCCGCTGGACCCAGGTCACGCACTTCGATGACGGAATTGTTTCAGCGAAGATTGGTGAGGACGATGCCCTGTACCTCCTCTCACGCAAAGAGGCTCCCCGCGGCCAGATCCTCCGGTTGCCGCTCTCGCATCTCGATCTTGCACAGGCCAAACTGATCGTTCCGCAAAGTCCCGGCTCTACTTCGAGTGAAGGCTTGCGCGCTGCCATTGAAGATTTCGTCCCCACTCCTGGACGCTTGTATGTGGTCGACATCATTGGTGGTCCTTCCCGCGTGAGAGTATTCGACGATCACGGCCATGCGCTCGCCGCCCCGCCGCTTCCGCCCATCTCAGCGGTCGGCCAAGTTGTCTCAATCGGCAAAGGCGACGTGCTCTTCTACACTTCCACCTATCTCAGTCCGCCCGGCTGGTACCGTTTCGACGCGGCCACAGGGAGGTCTGTGCGCACAGCGCTCTATCAGACATCTCCCATTAATTTCGATGACGCCGAAGTGGTTCGCGAATTTGCCGTCTCCAAAGACGGCACTCGCGTTCCCGTCAACATCGTCCGCCGCAAAGACACAAAGCTCGACGGCGCTAACCCGGCGTTGCTTTATGGTTACGGGGGATATGGTGTCAATGAGAAACCCTATTTTGCCGGCTCTCAGGCACGATTATGGCTCGACCAGGGTGGAGTCTACGTTTATGCCAGCATTCGCGGCGGCGGCGAATATGGAGAAGAGTGGCATCACCAGGGCAATCTGACCCGTAAGCAGAATGTTTTTGACGATTTCATCGCCTGCGCCCAGCACCTGATCGACCGGAAATATACATCGCCCGAGCACCTTGCGATCCTGGGTGGAAGCAATGGCGGCTTACTCATGGGCGCGGCGCTTACTCAGCGCCCCGACTTATTCCGCGCCGTCGTTTCTTATGTGGGGATTTACGATATGCTCCGCGTCGAACTAGATCCCAACGGCGCTTTTAATATCACCGAATTCGGCACCGTGAAGGATCCCGCTCAGTTCAAGGCCCTCCACGCCTACTCGCCCTACCATCACGTCAAAGATGGCGCGGCCTATCCCGCGATTCTGTTCCTTACCGGGGAGAACGATCACCGTGTGAACCCCATGCAGTCGCGCAAGATGACGGCGCGTTTGCAGGCCGCCAACAGTTCCGAACATCCAATCCTGTTGCGCACTACGGCCAGCGCCGGCCACGGGATTGGCACCGCACTCGATGAGAGAATCGAACAGCAGGCCGATGTCTTCAGCTTCCTGTTTGATCAGTTGGGAATCAACTACACTGCGACCGGAAAATAACGGAGAACCTGGCGAACCGGGTGATCGGACGCGAAAACCTATCGCTACTGGGTGCTCGCTACTTCTTTCCTTCTACCGCTGCCCGGCACTTGCTATACAACTCGAGCAATTGCGCAGCGTATTCGTCGGGCTTCGACGCTGAACCCGTGCCCTGGAAGCCTACTCCGGAAGAGGTAGTTCGGCCATACCCTGTGGTCATGGCAACAAATTTCATCAAATCGAGAGCGATATCTTCGTTACGGCGCGACCCCGCGTGCGAAGCTGGCGCTTCTTCCATGAGTCCTTCTCCTGAACCGGATATATAAGGAAGTTGTTCTTCGTCTTCCATAGTGCTGTGGTGCTCCGCAGAAGATGATAACAGGGCCGGCGTCGTCACGTGGGAGCGGTTATGCGAAGAATTGTCCTGGGTCACAAACCGGTTGGCAATTGGAAATCTACGCGCGCGGTACGTCGCAACCGGAACATCAGCCACAACGATGTCGCGAACAAAAACGGCGAAGAATAAAATCCTGGAGCCGGTCGCGGAAACGTCACGACCATGCGGCCGAGAATCGAGAAAACAGTGTAACCCAGGCCGGTGAGAAACATGAGGATGGCATAAAACCACGCGAGCGGGCGCAAGCCGCGCATCCCGCGCGCAGCTATGGGAGTCAGGCAGAACAACACTGCGCAAACCAGCGTCACAACTGTGAGCCAGTCGCGAACCTCATGCGCGGGTAGAGGAAACCAGCCCCAGCACTCGCGCAGGATAGTGACGGTCGGGTTATAGACAGCCAGAAAGCCGGTGCAGGCCTCGTCGACAATATGCAGCGCGAACGCCAGGCACAGCGCAAACCATGCACTGCCGAAGCCCGACGCTGAGAGTGCGGGCGGCGCTCGCCGAATGTCAAGGATCACTTGTCAAATTCTGAATCACCAATCGGAGCGTTGGCAATCGAAATCAGCTCTTTGCGGGCGCACGAAGTGTCATGGCTACGGTCGATCGGCCTACCGCTCCACTTCGCTCATCAACGCCAGCAAGTTGCTCTCCGAGTCGCGGAAGAATGTCATCCATAAATCGTGCGACGGCATCCTGGCAATCACATGGGGCTCGTCCTCGAAGCGCACCCCGTTCTCTTTCAGTTTGTGATATGCCGATTGAATAGCGGGGACGGAAAAATACAGAACCGAGCTGAGATGATCAAACTCCGGCTTCTCCGCGTGGTCCAGCATCAGCCGCACGCCCCCGCAGTCGAAGAAGGCTAGACTCGGTGGCGCCTTGAAAAGCAGTTTTAATCCCAACACACCCTGATAAAAGGCGGTTGCGCGGTCCACATCTTTGGCATTGATCGCGATCTGGCCGAGGCGGGTAATTCCAACTCCAGTTTCGGTTGCATTCATGTCTTGACCTCCTCATTCAAATTAGTTAGCATAGCTAACTATATTCAATGAGCAAAGTCAAGAACAAAAATATCGCGCCCCGGCAGGAAACTCTGGCCGCCGCCGATGGCCTTCATTCCGCAGCCATTCACCTGCTGCGCCGCGTACGCAAGCAGGACCATGCCACCGGCGTAGGTCCCGCACAGCTATCGGCGCTCTCGGTGCTGGTTTTTGCCGGTCCTAAGACGCTCGGTGAACTCGCCGCTGCTGAACAAGTCAAGCCGCCCACCATGAGCCGCATCGTTGCCGGACTCGAGCGCAGCCTCCTGATTGAAATCACTCGCGATCCGGAAGACGCTCGCCGCATGCACATCCGCTCCTCCAGCAAGGGCGCAAGCCTTCTGCAGCAGGCGCGTCGCCGCCGCATTGAATCCCTTGCCAGCCATCTCAGCATCCTTGCACCAGTGGAGCTAGCCACGTTGAATCGGGCTGTGGACATCCTGAAAAACGTGCTCGACGCCTGGCATTGATTCGTCGCATTGATTTCCTGGCATTGATTTCCTCAGGAATAGTCGAGGACCTTTCCCGTGCATTCGTGGTTGCGACACTCTAAAATGTGTTCCATCGGGCAGTTTCGACCGCCCCACGGCTATTATCGTTCTCTCCATACGGAGGAGCTTATGCCGGCAAACACGTTTGGAACTCCGACAAGATTGTTCGCCGTAGGCGCTCTGCTCTTTGCCCTGACCGCATGCGGCTCGAACGGACCCAGCGTTTGCAACCACCCCCCCAGCAGCAGCGCTGCCACCTGCGCTTGCGGCTCGGGAGCTGCTGCGTGCCCCGTCAGCCCCGGCCCAGAGTTTCTCTATGCCATCAGCATCACCAGCACCGGCGGCACCGGCGGCCTCGGCGCCCAGATTCTAGCCTTCAGCGTTGATCGCAACAGCGGAGCGTTAACCCCAATCGGCTCCGGGCCTGGGCCTTCCACCCCTTTCTTGACGGTCGGTCTCGCAGCCGTGAACAATCAGTTCCTGTTTTCCTCTGACCGTTCCCAGTCGCAGCTGGACGGCTTCTCCATCGATCAAACAACGGGCGCTCTCAGCACGATCACGGGCTCCCCGTTTTCCACCGGTACTCTCAGCTTTCCCACCGGCCTGGCCTCGCCGCCGGGCAGCAATTTTCTTTACGCCTCAGACATCGGCTCGGTCGGAGCGTTTACTATAAGCTCAACCGGCGTGCCCTCAGCCGTTCCCGGCTCTCCTTTCCTTTCAGAAAGCGGCCTTCTCGCAACCGCCCCCTCCGGCGGATTCCTCTACGCCGCCGGTCCTTCCGGCGGCGTCGCAGCCTTCACGATCGGTTCCACCGGAGCGCTAACCCAAGTGCCGGGTTCGCCATTTACTATTCCGGGCAAGCCGACAACGTGCCCACCGGCATCGTCGACACCGGCTCCTACGTCTATACCACGCTGCCACTAACCAATCAGATCGCCGCGTTCTCTATTGTGAGCGGCACCGGCGCCCTCACCCCCGTGCCGGGTTCACCCTTCTCCTCAGGAACCAACCCCTCCACGCTCGCCTTTGCCAATGGCTTCCTCTACGCGCTCAACCAACCTTTTACGCCCAACAGCTCGATCTCCGGTTATAGCGTTAATTCGAACAGCGGTGTGCTCACCCCGCTTTCTGGTTCGCCTTTCGCCATTAGCGGTGTTTCGATGGTCACTGATTCCTTCGGCGAATATCTCTACGTCGCCGGACTTGATGGCATCCAACCCTTCGCCATCAACTCCACAAGCGGCGCGCTTGCCCGCGTATCCGCTTCGCCTTACCCGGGGGTCGGTTCCGTGATCTTGACCCTCGTCCAGATTCCTCCTCCGTAGCTTTTGTTCGTTTTTCGTAACAACTTTAGCCTCGTCCTAACGACGTCCCTCCGTCCGTTCTACTATTCGCCACGCAGTCTTCCCCCAACGGTTGTCACGATTCCACAGGATGAAACGTTCCGCTCCTTTTGGTCACTAACCTACGAGGGGAGCTTCCGCAGCGTTCGCCGATCCAGAAAGGAAAACCTAGCTATGGCCGTAAAGAAGCTGGATACCCACCCCACCGCCGCGAGTGAAAGTGTCACTCTAAAATCTGACCCAACCAGAATCGATCCCTACAAATTGAAGCTTGGCAAACTGGCCGCGCGGCATGACCCGCGCACTCTGCTGATGGCTTCCTACACGACGCCCGCGCTGCCTGCGCCGCCCGCCGCTGCCAATGTCGCCAAAAAGGTGAAAGGCCTATGGGGCATGATGGATAACGACCAGATTGGGGATTGCACCTGCGCCGCAGCGGGCCACTTGATCATGGAATGGACGGCAAACGCGCAATCCAAAATGGATACACCCTCCGACCAGCAGATCGTGGCCGCCTATTCTGCCATCACTGGATACAATCCGACGACGGGAGCCAATGATAACGGAGCTCAGGAGCTTGACGTATTGAACTTCTGGCGGCAGCAGGGGATAGCCGACCGCAACATTGAGGCCTATATGGCTCTGGAACCCGCGAACCACAGCCATGTGATGGACGCGGTCTGGATCTTCGGGGGTTGCTACATCGGGCTGGCATTGCCCAAGAGCGCGCAGGCTCAAACCAGCAACAAGCAGACGTGGTCGGTTCCGCCGCAAGGGACTGGAGGCGACGGCGCACCTGGATCCTGGGGCGGACACGCCTTGCCTGTGATCGCCTACGACTCCCGCAGTCTCACGGTCGTCACCTGGGGAGCTCTACAGACAATGACCTGGGGATTCTGGGCGGCGTATTGCGATGAAGCCTATGCAATTCTAAGCGCCGATTATCTCGAGCAGAAAGGCGGTCAGACTGTCGCTCCCAACGGCTTCAATCTGACGCAATTACAGGAGGATCTGGCGGACTTGAAGTGAAGTGAAACGAAACACCGGCGGTTCTCACTATCGATCAGGGGATAGCGATATGGGCGCTCTCAGCATCGCGTTCGACACGGTCATCGCCGGCGCCTTGGCGCTTCCCTGGGTGGTACTCATCATCTACCTGTTTTTTTCCGACGGCGCGGGCCAGGTTCGTACACTCCGCGATTGGGTGCAGCCGGTCAGCCAGTCGGCCGCGTTGGGTGTGCTGCTGTTTGCCGTTGCCTATACTCTCGGTTCAGCCGTCTCGCGCATCGCTCAGGATTTCTTTGACGACGACGATCTTAACTTGCCCGTTGACGGCCATCATCTTCGCGTCGGCGCAACCGAAGACCGCATCCGGACCAGCGTTTATTGCAGCGATCTGTTTGATGAGCAGGCATCAACCGTCAAAGCCGACTATCTCCTTGGCAAAATCAACGACTTTCGTAAGAATCCTTCTTGCTGGCAGGTTCTGAGGTGGTCTGTCAAGTTCGATGAGCCGCAGGGCGAGCAGAACAAGGGACGGGAGAAAGAGCAGAAAAAAGAAGGACAAATAAAAGAAGAGCAGGAAAAAGAAGAGCGCGAAGATGGGCAGAAAGGAGATGACGATCTGATCGCTGCAGCGGTAGACATTTTCACCTACCAGGAAAGTGCGCTCCTGCTTCAAGGCGAGGATTCCACGCTACGGCTCCGTCAACTCCATGACCAGGTCATGGTGCTCCGCGGCGCCGCGTTTAATGGTGTGGTTGCGTTCTCGCTCTGCTGTTTCGCGTGGGGCGCAGCCCTCCGGCGCGAGAAAACTGTCTCGCGCGCGCTTTGGGTCTTGCTGGCGCTCCCAGTTGTGTATATTGTAATGTTCGCGATTGCCGTCATAAATCATCTTTCCGAGCGGGCCATCTCCGATCCACCCTACATGGAATTTGTTTTGCTTCTCATTGGCGGCGCCGGAGCGTGGCTGGTCTGGAAGCATCCTGGCCGCTATCTCGTCACTGCCGGATTGCTTGTATCCGCAGCCGGCGCTCTGCATCACTGGGAACGTCTCAGCGCCGGCAGTCTGCACTGTATGGATTCAATCTCATTTCGCGTGGGGCAGGCAATTCTCCTCGCTACTACCGCGATCGCAGCGTGTCTGCTATGGAAATATGAGCCGCAATCCCCGGCAACGAACAGGGAGCAGGTCCAGGGAGCCCAACCCGCCGCTTCGCAGAAGGAAATTCGCTACGGCAGCGCCGCGAGGGCGGGATTGGCCTTGCTCTCCTTCCTTCTCACTTTCGCGGCATCCCTGGGATGGTGGTCGAGCGAGGTCATTTACACCCAGCAGGTGATCTACTCCTACAAAGCTTTGAATGACGCTCCCCTTTCCGCTACCTCGAAGGGAAAATGAGACCACTAGGCCGCTTTTTCGACATCCTCGGCACGTTGCTGATCTTGCTGGTTCCTATGGGATTCCTGGTCGCGTTGGGCCACCCCTGCTACGCGAGCGCCCTCAAGATCAGCCTCGCCGGCCAGTGCTGAAGCAAACTCCAGCAACTTTCTTCGCGTTTGCGCGGCTGCCCGCCTGCCTGCCGCCTTCTGTGCAGCGTACATCGAATCCAACTGGGCGTAGGGATTGATTTGGCTCGCATGTACATGCATGGATGTGGACGTGCTCCTTCCAGGCCGGCATCTGCAGGCCAACTGTGCTGCTCATACCTGCGTGCTCTTAAGCTCGATCCCCGCTGCTCAAAACCCTCACCCTCCCCGTGCAATCGCTGTGCCGAGCCGGCCACGCAGCACCTTAGGCCGAGTCCTAAGTGCGCGGTTCCTCTTTCCGGTTTAGAATGTCTGCCCGAGGTCAAAGTGGAAACGAGGACAATCATGCGCAGATTCTGGATTCCTCTCGCCGTCTGTCTGTTCGTCAAGGTTCTCTCAACCGCTCAGGACGAGGACTTCAGCAAAGTGCAGATGAAGGTCTCGAAAGTGGCAGGCAACGTTTACATGCTGCAGGGTGCGGGCGGGAACATCGGCGCTTCGGTGGGCGAAGACGGTATCGTCATCGTCGACGATCAATACGCCCCACTTGCCGAGAAGATTCAAGCTGCATTGAAAGGCATCACCGACAAGCCGGTACGCTTCATCATCAACACGCACTATCACGGCGACCATACTGGGGGGAACGCCTACTTCCAAAAGCAGGCGCCTATCATTGCGCAAGACAACGTTCGCAAACGCCTCGAGAGTGGCGGAGGCGGCGGCACTGGCGGCTCCGTGCATTTTGACATGAAGCCCGCGCCTCACGAGGCGCTGCCTATTCTGACCTTCGATCATGACGTCACCGTGCATCTCAATGGCGAGGACATTCGCGCCCTGTACTTCCCCGCTGGACACACCGATGGCGACTCGATCATCTTCTTTCCCCACTCGAATGTCGTCCACATGGGCGACGACTTCGTCACCTACGGCTTTCCTTTCATTGACGTGGAGAGCGGCGGTAGTATCAATGGCATGATTGACGCTGTAGCGCAGGTCATCGCGCAGCTACCGGCGGATGTGAAAGTGATTCCGGGGCACGGCCCGGTCTCCAGCCTGGATAACGTGCGAGACTATGAGACGATGCTGAAGGAAACCCGGGACGTGGTACAACAGGCATTGAAAGAAGGCGAGACGCTTGAACAGATGAAGCAGGCAAAGCTGCTCGCTCCCTGGAAGAAATATGACGGGGACTTCATCACCGAAGACGCGTTCCTGGAGACGCTCTGCAACTCACTGACCGGGCAGAAGACCGGCAAGTTTATGAAGCATAATTGAAGTCGCACCTCGTATTATTCTTGAGGAGCCTCATTCCACCTTGCGCCTGACGCGCCGTAGATTTGCGCAGTCTGCCCTCGCCGCTGGGGTTGCAGCAGGGCTGCCCGCCAGCTTGTTCACGGGCTGCACAGTGTCGTCGAATGCCGCGCGCGCTGAGCATTTTGCCAATTCCAGGACCACACAGTTCGAGGGTGCTTCCGAGATCCTTTTTCCGCGAAATTTCTTTTGGGGTACAGCCACGGCCGCGTACCAGATCGAGGGTGCGTGGAACGAAGACGGCAAGTCTGAATCCATCTGGGATCGCTTCGCGCATACGCCCGGCAAGATCAAGAGTGCCGACACCGGCGATGTTGCTTGTGATTCCTACCATCGCTGGCGCGAGGACGTTGCACTCGTGCGAGCCATGAATCTGAACAGCTACCGCTTCTCGATTGCCTGGCCGCGCATTCAGAAGAACGGCGCGGGTGCAGCGAACCCCAAGGGAATCGACTACTACAGCCGCCTTGTCGATGCCTTACTGGAGGCCAGAATTCGCCCTTTTGTCACACTCTTCCACTGGGACCTGCCGCAAGCTTTAGAGGATGCCGGAGGCTGGCCCAATCGCGATACGGCGTCGCGCTTTGCCGATTATGTCGAGCTTGTCGCGCGTACTTTGGGCGACCGGGTTAACGATTGGATGCTGTTCAATGAGCCCTTAGCTTTTACGTACCGGGGATATCTCGAAGGAACGCACGCTCCGGGAAGCAAAAGCCTCATTGATTTCCTGCGCGCGTCCCACACGGTAAACCTGGCACAAGGCGCGGGCTTTCGCACGCTGAAAGCCGCCCGTCCGTCGGCGCGCGTGGGCACTGCGTTCAGCATGTCGCCTTGCGAACCAGCGACCGACTCCGAAGAAGACAAACTGGCCGCCGAGCGCGCCCACGCGGTTACCAATCTCTGGTTTCTGGAGCCCGCACTGAATGGGCGCTACCCCGCGGCCCTGGCATTTTTCCCGGAGACTGTCATGGGAATCAAGCCAGGTGATCTGGACAAGATGCGGGCGCCGCTGGATTTCATCGGCATCAATCTCTACTACCGCACTATCGCTTCGGCGCCCAGCGTGATGGAGCGAATCGCCCACGCGCAGGAATGGCTATTTCCGGTTAAGACAGTGGGGGGCGAACAAGGCCCGAAAACCGATATTGGATGGGAGGTTTGGCCGCAGTCGCTCTATGACATCGTCACGCGCATCACGCGAGACTTCAACCGGCCACAGATTGAGATTACCGAGAATGGATGCGCCTACAACGACGGCTTCGACAAGAATGGCGTCATTCGTGATAGTCGCCGCATTGAGTATCATCGGCAATACTTGCAGGCGTTGGCGCGGGCGATCACCGATGGTGCGGACGTCCGCGGCTACCACGCCTGGAGCCTGCTGGATAACTTAGAGTGGGCGGAAGGTTTCAGCCAACGCTTCGGCTTGACCTACGTGGATTTCAAAACGCAACAGCGCACCATCAAGGAATCAGGACGCTGGTACGCGCGGGTGGCTGGGGAGAATCGTGTAGGACCCCTGTAACTTGTAGGACTGGGTCTCTCATCCGGTCGCGGCAGAAGACCGCCGCTTTTTTTATTTCTGCTGCATCACCAGTTCGCCATTCTGCACTTTCACATCGCCGACAAATTCCGGAAGCTTCAGGCGATCGTGCTGCTCGGCAAGTTTTTTCTGCAGCGCGGGATTCACCAGCGAAACCGGTACGTTAAGATCACCGATTTTAAACTCCGTGGGCTCGAAAGTCGCATATCCGTCTTTTGAGGCAAGGTGCCCGGAAACAGTCACCCACACGTCTTTCCCCGCGATCTCGGTAAGAAATTGGCCGTGGACAACGTCGCCTTCGAAACTGACCTGCTGATCTTTGATAGTCGGCGCGCCACTCCCTACATTCGAATCGGGCGAGAGTTGTCCGCTTCCGGCCGCTCCCAGAGCCTGAGCCAGCGCGGCGCCGATTTCGTCGGACTTGATGTGAACCGCCGCTTTCGCTTGAGAATTTGACGGGGAGCTGGAAGGAGCCGCCTGCTGATTTCCGAAAGGCGTCGTTTGATAATTTCCGCTGGATGCTGAGACGGAGGCTGGCGCTGACGGAGCTTGCTGCGAGGCCTGTTCGAGCTGATCCAGCTTTTGTCCAAACGACTGAGCGTTGGCTGCAATGGCCGCCGGAGTCTGCGGCTGCGCCACTGGCGTTGGCTTTTTCAAGACCAGGATAATAGCCACCAGCGAGGCCCCAAGCGTCGCAATGCTAATGATGCGATCAAGCTTAAGTTTCATGAGGTCATCGTAACGGTAACAGAGAGGAGAATCAGATTACTTCCGTCACGTGTACGAATGACCGAGCCAGAGAACCGGTCCTACACACCCACATTCATTCCAGTTTTTTCGTAACCAGTTCATTCACCAACTGCGGATTAGCCTGGCCTTTGGAGGCTTTCATCACCTGGCCTACGAAGAATCCAATCATGGTCTTCTTGCCGGCGCGATATTGTTCGAGCTGCTTGGGATTCGCCGCAAGCACTTCGTCGACGATCTTTTCCAGCGCCGATGAGTCAGAGGACTGCTGCGGGCGGCCTTCCTCCTCGTAAACCTGGGGGAAATCTTTGTTTCGCGCGAAGCTGAGGTCGTATAAAGTTTTGAGCATCTTGCCGGAGATTGCGCCGTTCTCGACCAAATCGGCAGATATTGCAACGCCTTTCATCGAAATCGGGGACTGCTCGATCTCCGCGCCTATGGCCTTGAGGCGGCCCATCAGTTCGCTCTGCACCAGGTTCGCAACGCGCTTGGGATTCTTCGCGGCCTTCGCGGCGGCTTCGAACTGATCGGCGAGGGATTTCGAAACCGTCAGAACCTGCGCATCGTATTCGGTGATGCCATATTCCTTCACCAGGCGTGCACGGCGCGATTCTGGCAACTCAGGCAGAGTCTCTGCGATCTCCGTCTTCCACTTCTCATCGACCACCAATGGTAGAAGATCTGGTTCAGGAAAGTAGCGATAGTCATGGGCTTGCTCTTTCGAGCGCATGCCGTAGGTCTTGGCCTCCTGCGGGTTGTAGAGGCGCGTTTCCTGCGTAACCTTCTCGCCTGATTCGATCACATCCACTTGCCGCGCGATCTCGTATATGAGCGCTTCGCGGATGAAACGGAACGAGTTCACATTCTTGATTTCGGTTTTGGTGCCCAGCTTTTTCTGGCCGCGCGGACGCACGCTGATGTTGGCGTCGCAACGCAACGAACCTTCCTCCATGTTGCAGTCGCTCACGCCGGTGTAGAGAATGATTTCCTTCAACTGCGTCAGGTATTCGTAGGCTTCGTCGGGCGTGGCGATGTCGGGCTCGCTGACGATTTCGATCAGCGGAACCCCGGCACGGTTGAGGTCGATGGCGGTCTTCTCGGCGGCATCGGGAAAGCCCTCGTGCAAACTCTTGCCCGCGTCTTCTTCGAGGTGCACACGAGTGATCCCGATTTTTTTTCTGGCAGTTCTCAGTTCTCGGTTCTCAGTTTCCGGCTCTTTGCCGTTGCCGGCGGAGATCTCGATGAATCCCTCCTCGGCCAGTGGCTTGTCGTATTGTGAAATCTGATAGCCCTTGGGCAGATCGGGATAGAAATAATTCTTGCGGGCGAAGATCGAAGTTTCATTGATGCGGCAATTCAACGCCATCGCGGCGAGCGTAGCGAATTCGACCGCCTTGCGGTTGAGCACCGGCAAAGCTCCGGGCATGCCCAGGCAGACTGGACAGACATTCGTATTGGGCAGAGCGCCGAAGCGCGTGGAGCAGGAGCAAAATATCTTCGTCGCCGTCAGAAGGTGAACATGCACTTCGAGTCCGATGACTGGCTCGTAAGCTGTATGAGCGACGACTGAGCTGCCTGCAGAGGTTGACATTGGGTGATTATAAAGCCCCGCCTTTCCTCTTTCGGGAGGCACTAAGTTTGGATATGCCGTCAAAATGGATTCATGGTTGCGAAGGGCGATTAGACTTGTTGGCAGGGCCCGTGGTGTAACGGGAACACAGCACCCTGCGACGGTAGCAGATACGGGTTTGAGTTCCGTCGGGTCCACGCTCTGGGATACAGAGCGCGGGTTCTGCGGGGGAGCAAAGCAGGGATAGCTTTCCTACAAAAGTAACTTGACTGCAGACATGTGTGACCTATACTGAAAGTGTCGCAGGGTGCTGTACGTTACAGATTCGATGGGCCCCGAGAAATCGGGGCCTTCACTTTTTTGGAGCACCCTGCGGCTCACACGCGCGCCGCCTGGCACTCCGCACACGGGCAGACTTCGCGCAGGTATTTCCAGGAATAGAGGCCGAGATCGTGGTCGTCGTTCCAGGTGAACTTGATGGCGTACTTGCCGATGCCTTCGGCGGAGACGGGCTTCGGGGCGGGCTTGAACATGGGCAGCGCTCCAGGAGCGGGTTTCGGGGGTGCCCCGGGTTTGCGTCCCGCTTTTTCACGCTCTTCGTTGCACATCGCGCAGGGGCAGGCGTTGCGGAGGTAGACGAAGGGATAGTGGGAAGTGTGGCCATCGGCCCACTCGATGTCGACACCCGTGCCGGCAGTAAGATTCACTTTTACTGACTTAGGGTCTGTGGCCGCAGTGGGCGACTGAAGCGGGGACTGCATGGTTTCAGTATCGCATACGGCGCGCGCAGCGGTGGCCGGCGCCCGCTAGTGCGCAGTCGATGCCGACTTCGGGGCGGTGACTACTCCGACGGCCAAGCCTCCAATGGCTCCAGCCAAAATTCCCATCAAGGCAAGGACCAGCGCGCTTTCTACCAGGGTTGCTCTCCCACGACCTGACATAAGGCTTCCTCCCGCTCCGCTAAAAGACCATGCTAGTTTACCTTGCCGGCTTGGCGTTGACGAATTGTCGGGAAGCCACCGAATCCGGTAGAATAGGGGCTTCCGTTAAGGATTTGAAAGGATCGACAGCAGTCATGGCACAACAGTGTGATATCTGCGGCAAGAAGCCGCAATCAGGAAACCGCATCAGCCACGCCCATAATGTGACCAAGCGGCGCTGGAACGTGAATTTGCGTCCCGTACACGCCCGTGTGGGCGCAACCACCAAGCGCATGCGCGTTTGCACCTCTTGCATTCGCAGCGGAAAAGTCACGAAAGCATAAAAACGACTTACCGCCGAGATCGCTGAGGCCGTCAAGAAACGATTCCTACTCTTGAGTCAAGCTCCGCGATTACTCGGCGATCTTTTTCTCGGCGATCTTTGCGTGCTCGGCGGTAAAATCCTCTACTGCACGCCCAGCAACTGGACATCGAAGATCAACGTGGCATTGGGCGGGATTGGGCCACCCGGCGTGCCCTCAGCGCCATATCCCAGGGCGGGCGGAATACGCAGCTGGCGTTTGGCACCAACCTTCATACCGGCGACTCCTTCCTCCCATCCCTTGATGACTTCGCCATTACCGATAGTGAAATCGAAAGGCTTCCCGGCATCGACTGAACTGTCGAATTTCTTGCCATTGGTAAGCCAGCCCGTATAGTGGACGCGCACGTGGCTTCCCTCTTTGGCGACCTCGCCCGTTCCAACCCGAATATCCCAATAAGCTAAGCCGGAGGGAGTTTTCACCCCGTCACCGGTCACTTTGGTGGGAGCGTTGGTGCTGGGAGGTGCGGTCTTGTTGGCTGCGCTTTGCGCCACGACAAATACCGCGGTCAGCGCCAGGATGATTGCAATCAGTACGATGTACTTCGTCATTCTTTCCTCCTCAATGAGTCTCAAACAACAATCTTAAACACAGAGGGCACCGAGGTGCATAGAGGATTCAAATCCTACGATTCCTGAGCGAGGCCGGAATCGATTGCCGCGCAGAACTTTTTATTCCAAAGCGATCACATCAATTTCGACAAGCACTTCCCTCGGCAGGCGTGCTACCTCTACCGTCGATCGAGCTGGCGGCGCGGAAGTGAAATACTTTCCGTAAACCTGGTTCATGGCGGCGAAGTCGTTCATGTTTTTGAGAAAGACGGTTGAGCGCACCACCTTGCCTAGTCCGCTCCCGGCAGCTTCGAGAATCTCGGACAGATTGCGCAACACGCGCTCGGTCTGTGCGGCCACGTCGCCCGTGACGACTTGCTTCGTCGACGGATCGATGGCGATCTGGCCCGAGGTGAATATAAATCCGTTGGCCTTGATGGCTTGCGAGTAGGGGCCGATGGCTTGAGGGGCGTCTTTGGTGGAAATGATTTCCCGCATAAAAGCAGTGGTCAGTGGCTAGTGGCCAGTGGAATGCCACACGCCTCAGTAATTAACTCAGATTGAGAGGCAAAGGTCAATTGAAGAGGCTTTGGGTAGTGTCTCAAGACTTCAGACACTACCAGGGTTTGCGTTTTACGGACACTGACCACTAGCCACTGACCACTGCTTTTAGATTTTTTGCAGTCTTTGCACCTCATGAACACCGGGAATTTTTCGCAGGCCGGCCATGATTTGCTCCAAGTGTTTAAGGTCGGTGATGTCGAGGACAACTTCGACGCTGGCCTGGCTGTTGGCGGTGTGCGCTCCGATGTTGCGTATATTGCTTTGCGCGTCACCGATAACGCTGGTGATATTTTTCAGCATCCCGAAACGATCATCGCAGTAGACGGTGAGCTTGACCGGGTAAGCCGTGGGCGTGCTCTCATCCCGAGCCCACTCCACGTCGATGCGGCGTTCCGGTTCGTACATCAGGTTGGTCACGTTCGGACAGTTCGCCGCGTGCACCGCCACTCCCTTGCCGCGCGTGATGTAGCCGACAATGCCTTCTCCGCGGATGGGATTACAACAGCGCGCGCGGTAGACCAGCATATCGCCCTGGCCTTTGACCATGATGGCGTTGTGGTCGCCAAAAACGCGGCGCACGACGCTGGCGATGGCCCCCGGCTTGTTCGAAAGCCCTTCGGCTTCAATATCGCCTGCCATCGAGGGAGTGGCGCCGGCCGGCAACAGCCGCGCCAGAACCTGCCGCGCAGAGTATTTTCCGTAGCCGATGCCGGACATGAGGTCATCAACCTTGCCCAGCCCATAGCCTCCGGCGACTTTCAGCAGCTCTTCTTCTTTGATTTCCTTGAGCGCGATGCGGTATTTGCGGGCTTCTTTCTCGATTACCTTCCGGCCAACTTCGATCGAACGCTCGCGCTGGTGCACGTTGAGCCAGTGCTTGATCTTATTGCGCGAGCGCGACGACTTGACCAGCCCCAGCCAGTCGCGGCTGGGCTTGTGACCGGCCTGGGTGAGGATTTCAACGATGTCGCCGGAATGCAGCTTGTGGCGCAGTGGAACCATGCGTCCGTTGACTTTCGCTCCAATACACGTGTGGCCAACTTCGGTGTGAATCGTATAGGCAAAGTCGATCGGCGTGGCGTCGCGCGGAAGCACCACCACTTTGCCTTTGGGAGTGAAAGTGTAAACCTCTTCGGGATAGAGATCGACTTTCAGCGCCGACAAAAATTCATTTGGATCGCTGACATCGCGCTGCCACTCGACCACCTGCCGCAGCCATGCCA
Source organism: Candidatus Sulfotelmatobacter sp. (assembly GCA_036844925.1). Taxonomy (GTDB): domain Bacteria; phylum Acidobacteriota; class Terriglobia; order Terriglobales; family Acidobacteriaceae; genus Sulfotelmatobacter. Next base: position 662,512 of record DAIUEW010000001.1, on the reverse strand, counting down.
GCCGCTGCTCGTCCTGCGCCGAAACTGGGCCGTCTTTATATTTCCAGTGCGCAGCGATTCCCTCCTCAGCCATCTTGTGCATCTCTTCGGTGCGAATCTGGATTTCAAATGGCGTCCCGTCTTCCGTAATCACCGAAGTGTGCAGCGATTGGTAAAAGTTGGGCCGCGGCATGGCGATGAAATCCTTGATGCGTCCCGGCACCGGACGCCAGATGTTGTGAATGATCCCCAACACCGCGTAGCAATCCTGCAGCGAGCGCGTGATCACGCGCATGGCAAAAAGATCGTAGACCTGCTCGACCGAGATACGCTGCCGCTGCAACTTTTTGTGAATGCTGAAAAGGCGCTTGATCCGGCTATCGACTTTGGCCTGGATGCCCGCCTCTTTCAGCTTGTCGTTGATGATCGACTGCATCTTCGCGAGGAACACTTCGCCCTGCTTGCGGCGCGCGTTTACGGCTTTTTCTACCTGCTCGTAGCCGGCGGGATCCAGAAAGCGGAACCCGAGATCTTCGAGTTCGCCGCGAATCTTTCCCATGCCCAGCCGGTGCGCGATGGGAGCGTAGATTTCAAGCGTTTCTTCGGCGATTTTGCTTTGACGGTCAGGCTGCAGATGTTCCAGCGTGCGCATGTTATGCAACCGATCGGCCAGTTTGATGAGCACCACACGAATGTCGTCGACCATGGCCAGCATCATCTTGCGCAGGTTCTCAGCTTGCGCCTCTTCGCGTGTGGCAAAGTCGATCTTGCTGATCTTGGTGACACCCTCGACGATGTGCGCGACCTGCTCGCCAAATTCCTTGCGGATGTCGACGATGGTCACCGAGGTATCTTCGACCGAATCGTGCAGCAGACCGGCAGCGATGGCGACCGGGTCCATCTTCATCTCGGCCAGCACCAGCGCCACTTCCAGTGGATGCACCAGGTACGGCTCGCCTGAGGCGCGGCTCTGGCCTTCATGATGTTTCAGGGAATAATCGTAGGCTTTCTTGACAAGGGACAGATCGTCCTGCGGACGGTTTTCCTCAATCCGCTTCATCAACTCGCGGAATTTTGTGAGCGTAAGAGCGGTGGTCGCGATCTGTTGGCGCAAGCTCGCCATATACGATTATAGCGTGCAGGGCTGCAAGATAAGCCCACGCGGACCCAAGCGCATGTGGATTCAAGTCCATATGGGGATGGCCGCTCTCGGCTGTCCGCGGCACGAAGCGCGCGTTTGGACCTTTCCTTGTCAATCTTGCGGGACTAGACTGGGGGAACGTCCGTATCCGAACATGAGAAGCTGGCCGGAACTTGTGGAAAACTCGTAAAACCGCAGAAAACCCCCTTCCCGCCATCCGAATCCAAGAGCCAAGTCTCTTTGGGCTTGCCATTTTCGGTGTGTGGGAAACGAGTGCGCCATTTTCGGCCCTTCTAGATCCGTATGAATGCCAATGACAGCCTTGATCGCGAATCTTTCCAGCGTCTCTTGGCAAGTGCATTTGCCGTACAAGAGAGCCAGATCGATCCTCCACTGCTGTCCGGCATAATGGAAGTCCAGCGCCTGATCTCAAAAAGAGACCTCGGTTTAGACGCCGTAATGCCCTTGGTCGTTGATTCCGGGCGAGACTTGGCCAATGCGACCGGAACAGCAATCGGATTGTTTGAGGGAAATCAAATAGTTTACCGGGCTGGAAGCGGATCTTCCGCCGCCAATATAGGAAGTCGCGTTAAGGCTTCCCTGACCCTCCCGCCGAATACCAAGTCGAGCCGCGAGATTCTCCGTGTCGAGGATGCCGAGACTGATACGCGCATTGAAGCCGCAATCTGCCGGCAGTTCGGAGCTAAATCCCTCCTCATCTTGCCGATTTATCATCACCGGGCTTTGGCAGGAATCCTGGAAGTTCTATTTAGCGAGGCACACATCTTCGGGGATCGCGAGGTACGCACCTATCGATTGATGGCTGGGCTGATCGAGTCAGCTATGGAGGTGGCCGCTCAGGTTGAACAGGAACATCTGACGGCGGATCTGGTCTTTCCCCATGCCGTCGAGGAGATTACTCCCCACAGCGGAGTTTTTTTTAAACGCTATCGCGCCATGTTCGCCTCACGCACTCAGGCCATCTACCATCGTTGCGAAGGTGCTCTCGCCGTGCTTAAGGAGTCGTCGGCAGTGAGGCAGCCGGTCGCGATGGCAAAGGCGTGGTTGCACCGAGCTCAAGAAGTTAACTGGGACAAGCGCCGTCGCGTTATCGCTTTTGCGGCAGGTGCCGCCGCGTTCGGGTTATTCCTCTGGACCGCCCACGGTCGCGGCCCGGCTTTGCCCATCGGATCGTCAGCTCTCCCCGGATCTTCAGCTCCCCCCGGATCTGGCGGCGATATCGAGCACTCTGAGGGCCTCGAATCTGCCAAGGCCAAGCCGGCTGAGGGAGCGCTCAGGCCTCTGCCTGGTCCACGGCCGCAGCCGGCGCTTGACAGAACAAGGGTTCGGCGCGCGCGAGTAGGACAAAACGAAGTCGAATACATCGGAGACGATGTTACGGTGCGTCATTTCACCTACAAGCCTGCAACCCTTCACGGAGGGGTTAGGGCGAGCCAGGTCACACACTTCGGAAACGACGTTACGGTGCGCTATTTCACGCCAAACCAGCGGTAGAGCTGCACTTCTTTTCGTATTTCACTCGTTTCAAAGCCTTCAAATCCACCCGCAATTTGTTGCTCCGCTTCCCGAACTGGTAGAGTGACAATCGCCAGTCATGAATTCTAAAATTCTCGTCAGCGGAGTCTCCGGGCCGATCGGTGCCGCTCTTCTTCCCTCTCTGCGGGCCAGTGGATGGTTCGTGGTACGCCTCGTTCGCGGTCAGCCCACAAGCAGAGACCAGATCGCATGGGATCCAGCAAAGCAGATCTCGCCGGAAGCAGTCTCCGGATTCGACGCCGTTATCCACCTCGCGGGGGAAAGCATTTTTGGAAGATGGACTGCTGCTAAGAAGGCGAGGATTCTCAACAGTCGCCTGGACGGGACAACGAATCTAGCGCACGCTCTAGCGAACGCCGAAGAGAAGCCCAGGGTTTTCGTGTGCGGGTCGGCGATTGGCTATTATGGCAATCGCGGAGATGAATTGTTGCGTGAAGAAAGCGCGCCGGGCGCGGGGTTTCTCGCTGACGTTTGCCAAAGATGGGAAGAAGCGACCACGCCTGCCGTACAAGCCGACATCCGTACGGCGCATATTCGGACCGGAGTAGTGCTGAGCCCTAAAGGCGGCGCTCTCGGAGCGATGCTTCTGCCGTTCAAGATAGGCGTGGGAGGCCGCATCGGGGATGGCCGGCAGTGGATGAGCTGGGTTCATGTGCAGGATATGGTAGGCGCCATTAATCACATCTTAAAAAACGACTTGCTGCAGGGGCCGGTGAACATGGTTGCACCCAAACCGGTCACGAACGCGGAGTTTACCTGCACCTTGGCCGGCGTGCTCTCGCGTCCGGCGGTTTTACCGATGCCGGCATTCGCGGTGAAAGCCCTCTTCGGCGAGATGGGCACAGAACTGCTTCTGGCGAGCCAGAAGGTGGAACCCGGCAAGCTAATCTCGAGCGGCTATCCGTTTCGCTATTGCGAATTGAGATCGGCCCTGGAAGCGCTTTTGAAGCGCTGATCTCAGACATAATCTGGTTCAGTTGGGATTGGAGCGACGCATTTCCTCCTGGAGTTTGTCGAGGAGCTGAGCGCGTTGGTCGGTGCTCAACTCTCGCTGCAATTCTTCGAGCGCAAGAGCCACGATGTGGTAGTGATGGGCGCCGGCGAACTTGGGGTCCGTGGTGATGTTAAGCCAGAGCTTGTGCATAAGCTCGACGTCCTGTGGGCGAAGGCTCGGAGTGTGCGGGCCAATCGCGTACTCTCGCACCGTTAAGTCGGGAGCGCACACCTCCAGGCAGAGGCGTGGGCGGGGCTCAGGCATGCGCTCCCAGGCATCTCCCGTTAATTTGGCTTGCTCGTCGGAGGAGAGCTTGTTCGATAAACCACAGATCACACGCGTGGAATCGAGCCGCTGCGCCGTCACCATGATGGCATCAAAAACGTCGGTCGCGGGGACTACCAGCAGCGAAATCGGCTTACCCTCTTTTTCGGCAACAGCCACAGCGGCAGTGAACAGCTCCTGCTCGTAGTGGTCGAAAACCTGGCTGGCTTCCATCACTGAGCTGCCGCCGAAGCTTGGCTCGCGATGGTAAAGGCGTGCGCTCATCACGACCACATCCTGCTTGTTGGTATCGGTATGTGCCAGCACTTGGCGGAGGTAGTACAAATTGCGGGGATCACGCACCGCAACCAGGATATTTCCCGGCCGAACACCCATGGCTCCGCTGCCCAGTTCCTGATTGCCGTAGACGCGGAACTGGTCGAGCTGTTCGGGCTTGCCGTGACGCTCCCTGGCAACGTGGCGCTCAGAGAGAGTGAAGATCGTGAAGAAGACGCCGCTGAAAATCACTCCCGCGATGGTGGCTTCGTATTTTGTAAAAAGATTCACTACCGCCGTGATCAGCAGCACGGCGGAAATGAGGATCAAGCCCACCGGGATTTCGGTTTTGCCGATGTGCAAGTTGCCCGGCACCTTCCAGGCGCGGTTCCCGGGCTCGGTAAAGCGCAGCACGAGCACGGCGATCGACTTCATGGCGAAGCTCCAGATCACGCCGAAAGCGTAGAGCGCAGCCAGCACATACACGTTGCCCAAGCTGAGGAAGATCACGAGCAACTGCATTCCCACGATCAGGTTGATGATGCGAAAACTGGTGCCGTAGCGGTTGTGCGGCTTCTGAAACCAACTGGTGAGCACGCCGTCTTCGGCCACGCGATTCAAAACCCCATTCGCCCCAACGATAGACGTATTCTGCGCCCCTGCCAGGATGAGCACGCCCACCAGCACCACAAAACCATGAAAAAGCAGCTTGAGGCTCTCCGGGCCGGCCAAGTACATGGCGATGCCGCCGATGAGGTTGGCGAAATAGTCGGGCCGGACCTTATCGGGGATGATCATCACCGCGAAAAACGAAACCAGTGAGGTGAACAACAGGCTGTAGATGAAAATTACTAGCCCGGTCTTTTCAAGGTTCTTCAGCTTGGGATGTTCGATCTCACGGTTGACTTGCGCTAAAGTCTCTTCGCCGCTCATGGCCAGCACGGAATGGCCAAAACCCACGAAAAGAATGATCCAGGTAATGTGCGAGAACCAGGTTCCGTTGAGCCACCCCAGAGATTCCTTGTTCAACGGAATTATGCCGGAATGCAGGGGGTTGGGCGGCAACTGAATCGGAGCGCGCAAAACCGTGATCGTACACCAGACCAACAGAATCACCACCATCACCGTCGTGATGACCATGATCTGCAGCGCCTTCTGGCTGGATTCGTGAATGCCCTGGGTATTTTTCCACCAGAAATAGGCCACCACAATAACGGCCAGGCCCGCGGCGAAGTGATCGTCGGAAAAATTCAGCGGGCGGTGCAGGTACACTCCGATGTCTTTTATAAAACCGGCCAGGTATTGGCCGGCGGAAACGGCGCTGATCGGCCCGGTCAGCACGTAGTCAAAAAGCAGAGCAGAGACGGAAAACTTGGCCAGCGTTCCGCCCATCGCTTCTTTGACCACGCGATACACGCCGCCGCGGACGAACATGCTGCTGGATTCGATATAGAGCGCCCGGACCGCATAGCTGAACAACATCACGGCGAGGATGAACCAGGGGGCGCTTTTGCCGATCACTTTTTCGGCGTCGCCGCCGGCGTAATATGCCGACGATGCCAGGTCGGAGAGGACTATCGCGGAAGCCCGCCAGAACGAGATGAAGGTCAACATCACCGTGGTGGCAACGAAGACCTTTATGGCCGGTTTGGAACCTTCCACCGATGTAGCCATTATTTAAAATGAATGCGAACCACAATTTGAAAACAAACCTTGAAGATAGCACAGGGAAGGCTGGGCGGGGGCGCGGGTGGCTTGGCGGTTTCGGAACTCGTGGTAGTGGGTGCAGTCTCCGAGAAGGACGACCTTCTTAAGTAGCGACCGCACCATTTACTTCTTTGTGTTTCGAACGGCTTTGCGAGGGATCAAGAGTATACTGCGGCGTGCAGCTTCGCGCTTATCTTTATCGTGTCGCCCTCGAAGCGGGGCTCATGCTGGCGTGCGCCCTTCCATTTGTGTTGATTGCCGCCTGGCACTCCTGCACGCGGCGTTGGCGCTTATTGTTGTTCGTGGCATCCTTAGTGGTCCTGAACGTTGCCCTCACCGAAATACCTCGGGTGGATGGTTTCCAGCACCTGCACTGGAGTTGGCAGGAGTGCCTACTCTCGACGGCATGGCCGTTCTTGCTGGTCGCTCTCGTCCCCGGAATCACGCTAGCCTCAGTTGGCGTGACCTCTCGCTTCCGGACCGGTTGGTTGAAGCCGTCGATCATCGCTGGGCTCCTGGCTCTGGCGGTTCCCGCAGTCTTCTTCATTCTTGGGGCTCGGAAGAAACTGGACGCCCAGGGCTGGGCCTTCCTGCTTATCATGCCCGGCCTCGCCGAGGAACTCGTATTCCGAGGCGTGTATCAGCCCTTGTTGAACCGCGCCTTGGGGAAACCGTGGCACCTAGCCGGCGCGGAGTTCGGCTGGGGGCTCATCGTCACTGCCATACTCTTCGCCGGGTCCAACGGTCTTGTCGCCGTGGATGATCAACTTCATGCGCGCATCGTTCTCCACGCAGCTATCGCCCCGTTTCTGATGAGCTTGGTTTCAGGATGGGTTCGCGAGCGCACGGATAGTGTCTGGCCATCTGTGTTCGGCCACAACCTGAGCAACATCGTGATACCTTTTGCGACTCTCTTTACTTGATCGCCGGGCACGCAACCTGATGCGCGGTGCGACCCTGCCGAGCAGTGCTCGGTAGCTAGTCGGCCCGATCCCTCGCGACCGCTATTTCACGCCTCTTCGGTGCGAGATAGGTGTGAGTGATGCGGTCATGCCAGCATAGAGCGTCTTCGTCGAGAAAAACCCAGGCGTATCCCATGCCGAGAGAAACGGCAGAAAGAAAGGACGCCAGCACACGCCAGCGGCGCAGCCGGCGACCCGTGCGACTCCCATCGAAGCGGGCCAGTTCCAGGTGCGCTAGACGAAGCCCGGGCGTGGTGCCGGAATAAACCAGCAAGAGGTATTGATAAGCTGCCCAGAATAGGCCAGCCACGCCGACGGCAATCCCCACAATCTGGAATTGCGGTGGACGGAGTGCAGTCACCTTCCAGAAGATGAACCCGAAGAGAAGACAGGCCGCCGCAATGATGACATCGTCGATCACGGCGGAGAGAATGCGCCGCCCCAGAGGCGCACTCTGCAGCGGGATATCGATGCCCGGACGTTTCTCCAACTCAGATTGCTGGACTGGCTCAATTGTGATTCCGCCCAAGGCCGGCGCCGGGGGAACAACTTCCGGGGCTTCCAGGATGCGAGGACGGGTTATAACTGGCTCCGCCAGCTCGTCGATAGGCGGTGGAGCAGGAGTCCAGGAACGCGGGAACTCAATAATCTTTGCCGTTGTCGGGGCCGAAGGTACAGGCGTGGTGAGAGCCGCTTGCTGAGGTTCTGGCGTGGGGAAAAATGGCGCAGTCGCGTGCAGAGCATCGACGTCTGGCACAGCTGTCGTCACCGTGATTGGATCGGGAGAATCATCGGCTCTAATGGCGAATTCGTTTATGGCCAAGGCGTTCGTACTCTGGGGAAAAGCCACGGACTCTGCCGAGTTGCCACCCGCCGCACGAACTCGATCGGCATCCTCGAAACGCAAACGGAGAGAGGGATAGCGCGGCGGACGCGGCTTGCGCCGGGAGTTATAACGGTTTAGCCGTGCTGCAACTTCCTCGCGCCAAGCCATAGAATCCTCCGCCGCACTCTCTTGGCTCTTCCCGGCCTCGCAGGTTTCCATTGCCGAAGACAGTGCCGGCGATTTCGTTGCCGGCTCTTCGATCCCGGGATGCGCTGTCGCAACAGCCTCGTCGATATCGGGCAGCCAGCGCGGCAAGGCTACGGATTCTACGTTCGTTGAGCAGCGGCAGATGGCACCACAAATCGGACAGGACATGAATCACAATCTTCGCCGGACTTTCCACATCGGAGACGAACCGATCACCATCCCGGATAACCCTGGCGGATAACCATTGAGACTCCCGTGGAATCCAAGGGCTTTAACGGCTTTGCCTCGCAAGCCACAGCCGTGCTAAGTTCACGACGACTGCTCACGTAGACAAACTCCGAGCGCTTCCTTTTGCGTCCGGACGAACTGGTTCCGATGATCTTGTTCCGATGAGTCGCAAAAGAATCCTTATCACGGCGGCGGTGCTTTGTCACCTGCTTCTCGTCCCATCATTAGTTACCAGCCAGTTGCCGCCCTCCAGCACGGCCGCGCAAGTGGAGCACGCGGAAGCGACCTCGAAAAAACCGGAAGTTAAGGAAACCCCTTGCGCCCGTGCGGCCGCGGCCCAGAAAGAAAAAGGAGACGTTGAAACGATCTGCGCCATTCAGCAGGAAGAGCAAGGCGCGATCTACAAACTGCATGGAGCCGTCGAAATCTATTATGGAAGTTACATTCTGCGGGCCGACGAAGCCACCTACAACTCCGACACGAAAGAAGCCACCGCGCAGGGACACTTCGCGCTCGACGGCGGCCCCAATGACGACCACATTCGCGCCTCGCACGGAACTTACAATCTGGAGCTCGAAACCGGAAGCTTCTACGATGTGACGGGGACGACTGGCCTGCGCTTTCACGCCAACCGCGTGATCTTAACATCGACTGCTCCCTTCGCCTTTACCGGAAAACTCGTCGAGAAAACAAGTCCAGATCACTACCTCGTTTATGACGGCACCATTACAACCTGCGAGTTGCCGCATCCTAACTGGCAATTCGACGCGCGCAAGGTGATGGTGGATGTGGGTGGCAACGCCAAAATTTACCGCAGCACGTTCGAGTTGCATGGGCTACCGATCCTCTATTTTCCATTCGCGACGCATCCGGTGGAGAAAGAGTCCAGGCAATCGGGGTTCCTCATGCCCTCGGCAGGCCACTCTTCCACATACGGCTACACGTTAACCGATGCTTACTATTGGGCCATCAATCGCATGATGGATGCCACCCTTGGCGCCGAGTACATGTCCCTGCGCGGTTGGTCGCGGCGGGGGGAGTTGCGAGTGCGCCCCAGCGAGACTTCGTATGTAGACCTGAACTATTTTGGAGTAATCGACCGCGGCATCGGCTCACCGCCGCTCAAAGAAGGCGGAGAAAATGTGCGCCTCAACTCTGCCGGAAACCTCGATGGTTTTCGCGCTGTGACCAACATCGATTACTTGAGTTCATTTGTTTTTCGTTTAGCCTTCAACGAAGTTTTCAGTCAGGCCGTGTATTCGGAGGTGAAGTCGCAAGGTTTTCTCTCAAAGTCCGCGGATGGTTTCAGCCTCAATGGGTTTGCGGAGCGCTATCAGAATTTCCTCGGCACGACTCCGGGTCAAGTGATCACCATTCTGCACGCCCCTAGCGTCGACACGTCAAGCGTCGACCGGCCTCTGTGGCACACGCCGTTCGATTGGTCGTTTGACGCATCGGCGGCGGGTCTTTCCCGCAGCGAGCCTCAGCAGTGTTCGACGGTAGGCTCGACGCAGTCTTGCATACCGCCGTTCCGCACCGCAAACCTGCTCGGACGATTCGACCTGAATCCGCAAATTTCTTTGCCGTTATTGTTCCGGGGATGGTCTGTGCGTCCGGAGCTGACGTTGCATGAAACCTATTACACGCAAAGGCTGGTTGGCGAGAGCGGACAGAATCCCGGGACGGCGGTCAGCGATCCCACGAACCGGCAGGCGCTGGAGACAGCCGTCGAGCTGCGGCCGCCCTCGCTGGAGCGCATCTTCGACAAAGAATTCATGGGACGAAAGTGGAAGCATGTGATTGAACCGCGAGTCATCTACCGCTATGTCACCGGCGTGAACAATTACCCGAGTATTTTGAAATTCGACGAGCGCGACATTCTCACCGATACGAACGAAGTCGAATATGGCTTTGTGACGCGGCTTTATGCCAAGCGCACTTCGGGCAAGCCCGAGGATTGCGACACCATCATGAGGGCTCTCACCGTCGGTGGCCCCGTGCCGGAATCAGCCATCCCGTGGCAGCATGTGAACCCCTTGGCAAATGCTCCTTGCCAGCCTGGACCCTCCTCACGCGAAATCGTGACCTGGGAACTGGCGCAGAAATACTTCCTCGATCCCACGTTTGGGGGAGCGCTAATTGCGGGCCAACGCAATGTGTTCACTACCACTGTCGACCTCACGGGCATCGCGTTTCTAACTGAGGCGCGGCATCTTTCGCCTCTGGTCTCGCGATTGCGTGTGGAAACTAGTTCGCGCACGGACGCCGAGTGGGATCTCGATTACGACTTCCAAAGCAACACCACCAATGCCAGTACTCTGCTGGCCAATTACCACATCGGCCAGGCGACGATTGGCGGGGGCGACGCATTTTTGCAAATTCCAGTTCAGACTGGAACCTCGCTATCCACTGTGGCGCAGCCCGAGACGTTCAACCAATTTCGTTTGGCCCTGGGATATGGCAGCCCGAATAAGCGCGGCTTCAGTGGCGCTACCAGCTTCGGTTTTGATGCAGAGAGCAAGCAGTTGCAGTTCATCAACGCGCAAACCACTTACAACTGGAACTGCTGCGGGATGACGGTGGAATATCAAAGTTACACCGTGGCGAATGTGCGGAACGAGAATCTACTACGCTTCACCTTCACTCTGGCAAATATTGGCGGTTTCGGCAGCCTGCGCCCGCAGCAGCGGCTTTACTGAGGTCTGCCTAAATTGCTACGGGGTCGTGCAACCTCACGAGGCCTGCTAACATACCTACAGATAGCGGAAAATGGACCTCGAAGCCAAAGCCTCATCGCTGCAATCCAGCCTGCGAGAACTGGGAAGAACTCTTATCGCTTATTCCGGCGGTGTGGATTCCGCGTACCTCGCGTGGGCTGCGCATCAGGCGTTGGGAAAGGACATGGTCGCGATCATTGCCGATTCCGCCAGCCTGGCGCGCACGCAGCTTGCCGACGCGATTGCCTTTGCGAGGGAGCAAACCATCCCTCTGGAGGTGATTGCCACATCCGAGCTCGATCGCCCGGAGTACGTGCGCAACGATGCGCAGCGCTGCTTCTTTTGCAAAGATGAACTATTCACACTGATGGAAGAATTGTGCGCTTCGAAGGGTTTCGATGCCATCGCCTACGGAGTCAACTTCGATGATCAGGGCGATTGGCGTCCCGGACAGAAGGCGGCGAGCGCGCACCAGGTTGTGGCTCCGTTACTCGACGCCGGGCTTGGCAAAGAAGAAATTCGGACGCTCGCGCGGAACGCAAGCCTGCGCATATGGAATAAGCCGGCCTCGGCCTGCTTATCATCGCGGATCGAGTACGGTCGACCGGTTACGCGAGAGGCGCTCGATATGGTGGAGAAAGGCGAAGACGCATTGCGATTGCTGGGCTTCCGCCAATTCCGAGTGCGGCACCATGGAGAGATCGTCCGCATTGAAATCGCTGGTGAAGAATTGGAACGGGCGCTCGACCTTGGCATGGCTGCCGAGTTCACCAGAATATTCAAGGCGCTGGGCTTCAAGTTCGTGACCCTCGATCTAGAAGGTTTTCGGTCCGGATCAATGAATGTATTGCTTCCCTCAGAGCAATTATCGCGGCGGATGGGCTAAGTAGCCGGCCGTATAGTAGTTCGTATAGTGAGTTCGTTTCTAAGCAGTTTCCCGCGAGCCACTTTTCCGAGCCGTCCTTCGTTATGAGATAATCAACACTTAACCCGTAATGTTCAGGCGGTTTTTGGTGACTCTAATTCGGCGTTCTCTTGTCCTACTTCTCGTGATTTGCCTAGGCTGTGTGGCCCAATCAACCTCCTCTGATTTGGCGAAGAAGGTCGAACGGCAGGTACGCTCCTACTATAAAATCCCTCCCGAGGTGAAAGTGCTGGTGGGTACTCCTTCCCCAAGTGTGGACTTTCCAAACTACGAGTCGGTAACCGTAACCGTCGAAAACGACGGGAAAAAACAGGATCTTACCTTTCTGGTTTCCAAAGATCGTTCGGCGATGATGCGCCTGACCAAATTCGACCTGAACAAGGATCCCTTCGCCGAGACGATGAGTAAGATCGACGTGAACGGACGGCCCACCCGCGGTGCGAAGGCATCCAAGGTTGTGGTGGTGAATTTTGACGATTTAGAATGCCCGTTCTGCGCGCGCATGCATCAGACTCTATTTCCGGGGCTGCTCAAGGAGTATGGCGACCGCGTCACTTTTATTTACAAGGATTACCCGCTGTCGGAAATTCATCCGTGGGCAATCCACGCCGCGGTCGACGCCAACTGCCTGGCAGCGCAGAACGGCGATGCTTACTGGGATTTTGCAGACTATATTCACGCCAACCAGCACGATGTGAGCAACGAAAAAACGCCGCCCGCGCGGCTGGAAGAACTCGACCGGCTCACCATACTGCAGGGCCAGAAGCATAATCTCGACGTGGTAAAGCTGCAGTCCTGCGTTAAAGCGCAAGATGAGAGTGCGGTGAAGGCGTCGATGAAGGAGGCTGACGGACTGGGCGTGGAAGCCACTCCGACATTATTCATTAATGGAGAAAAGGTCGACGGCGCCGTGCCCATAAGCGAATTACGTGCCGCGCTGGATCGCGCGCTGAAGGATGCCAATTTGCCCGTGCCCGAGCATACGGCCGCCGCCGCGGCCCCGGCCTCAAAGTGATATCGGCAAAGTTAGGGTGGATTTAGACCCGCAGCAGATTCCGAATTCTGCTCAGACCGTGAGTGTGGGGGAAATTCTTTGAAAAGAACTATAAACCCGGGCCGGCTCGCAGTCCTATTGGCCGCAGCCAGCCTGCTGGCGACTCTGCTGGGATGTAAGTCTCAAGTGAGCGGCGACGTGATGGCGACCGTAGATGGCCGCAAGATTTTCCGCTCCGATGTCGACAAATACTACGACAATCAGGTGGCTAGCGCTCAGCAAGCGCCCGTCGGGGAACAAGCTACGATTCTCCGCCTGAACATTCTGCGCCAGATGATTGACGACGAGATGGTAATGCGCCGCGCGGAGAAACTTGGTTTGTTGGCCACAGAGGAAGAAGTTGACCGCAAGCTCAACGAGATCAAATCTCCCTACACGCAGGAGGAGTTCGATAAGCGGTTGCAGGAAAAAAAGATTACTCTGGACGATTTCAAACGCGACATCCGCCGCTCCATCACTGTGGACAAGGTGATGAACAAGGAAGTCTCCTCAAAGATCAATGTGACCGACCAGGACATCACTAACTATTTTGCCGCGCACAAGTCCGAATTCAATCTCATCGAGCCGCAATATCACCTGGCGCAGATCTTCGTGACTCCTACGCCGAATCCGCAGGTGCACAACCAGAACAACAAGGCACAGAACGAAGCCGACGCCCGTAAGAAAATTCAGATGATTACCAATCGGCTGGACAGTGGCGACGACTTCGCGACCCTGGCGATGAATTACTCCGAGGATCCGGAAACTTCCGGCAACGGCGGAGACCTGGGAACGATTCCAGAATCCTCGCTGCGCAACACCGATCCCGGCACGCGAGACTTGGTGCTCAAGCTGAAGCCAGGGCAGTATAGCCCGATCATCTCGGTGGTGAATCCATCAACCAAGCAGGTAGCGGGTTTTCGCGTGGTGAAGCTGATCGCGAAGGAACCCTCCGGCCAGCGCGATTTGTCTGATCCCCGCGTCCAGCAAGCCATTCGCTCACAACTTCACGACCGCCGCGAGCAACTGCTGAAGGCCGCTTACTACGAAGTATTGCGCGACTCCGCCAAGGTGGAAAATTACTATGCGAAGAAGGTACTGGATAGCAACGGGCAGGCAAAGTAAGTTTGGATCATTCGACGATTGCCAGCACATCGCCCGCATTCACAGTGGCACCCTCGCCGACTAGAATTTTCTGAACGCTCCCCTTTTTCGGCGACTTAATCTCGTTCTGCATCTTCATTGCCTCGACTACCGCAACCCCGGTGCCCGGTTCCACTTCGTCTCCTTCGCGGACCAGCAGGCGCACAACCTTGCCGGGCATGGGCGCAGTTATCTTCTTGGGACCCTGATCGTCGCCGCCGCGAGTGCGGCCCCGCAAAGAGCGCGGATCGCGGATCTCCACGGCGAAGCGCTTACTACCCACCCACAAATGCAAATCGTTCGCGACATGCTCCGACTTGATCTCATAGGCCTGGTTCCCGATGCGAAGGGAAAGCACATCGGGGCGAGCAAGAATCGCGTCAACCTCCAACTCCTGTCCATCGAGGCGACAAAGCCAACGGCCGTCGACGCGGTTGAGGTTAAGCCGGTAACTCTTGCCGTCGATGGTTACCTCGTAGAGCATGAGAAGCAGTTGTCAGCGGCCAGTTTCCAGTTGCTTCGAATCCGAATTCGTCTCCGTCAACGCAACGCTTCACGCCGGCTGGTCATCTTCCAATTCGAATTTGCATTTTCAGCACGCGTAGCATTGCCAGCCGTGCCGTTCGATGCTCCCGACAGAGTTGCACCGAGAACAGCGAACATGCCGGCGCCGATAGCTGCTACCTCCGCCGATTTTGAATCGACTGACCGATCTTCAGGCCGCTTCAACATTCGGTCGAGGAATCCAGTATCAAGCTTAGCGGCGCGGAATTCCGGATCGCGCAAAATGCGGCGAAACAGCGAGATGTTCGTTTTGATCCCGCCCACAAAGTATTCGCTGAGAGCTCGGGTCAGCCGCGCGACGGCTTGATCTCGGTCCGTGCCGTAACCAATCAACTTGGCCAGCAGCGGATCGTAATCCATTGGAACGTTCCAGCCTTCGTACATACCGCTGTCGCGCCGGATACCGGGTCCCGAAGGTGCCAGCAGCAAAGTAATCCTGCCGGGGCTGGGAAAATAATTGTTATCGGGATCTTCCGCGTAAATGCGGCACTCGATGGCATGTCCCCGAATTCGTACATCGTCCTGCTTGAAAGGCAATTTCTCGCCTGCCGCGATGCGAATCTGCAGATGCACGAGATCAAGACCGGTGATCAACTCGGTTACCGGATGCTCCACCTGCAAGCGCGTGTTCATCTCCAGGAAATAAAAATTGCTTTCTTGATCAACCAGGAACTCAACCGTCCCCGCATTGGTATAAGCCGCCGCCTGCGCGACGCGAACCGCGACCTCACCCATCCGGCACCGCATGTCGGCACCGACGATCGGCGAAGGCGCTTCTTCCAGCACCTTCTGATGGCGGCGCTGCAGCGAACACTCGCGTTCGCCGAGGTAGACAATATTGCCGTGTTCGTCGGCGAGAACTTGCATCTCGATATGCCTCGGATTGATGATCGCCTTCTCAATGTAGACTTCGCTGTCGCCGAACGAGCGTTCAGCCTCGCTGCGAGCCGCCTCCAACGCGGACTTGAGTTGATCGGGACCATGCACGTGCCGCATGCCTTTGCCTCCGCCGCCCGCAGACGCTTTCAGCATCACCGGATAGCCGATTCTTGCGGCCACCTGCTCGGCCTGCTCGGGTGACTCCACGCCTCGCGACGTGCCCGGCACGAAGGGCACGCCGACCTTCTCCATGGCCTGGCGGGCTCGCGTCTTCGATCCCATGGCTTCCATGGCCGCCGCAGTCGGCCCGATGAATTTCACTCCAGCGTCGGCGCAGGCCTGGGCAAATTTCGCGTTCTCGGATAAGAAGCCGTAGCCGGGATGGATGGCGTCGGCGCCGGATCGCAGGGCGACGTCGAGAATTTTGTCGATATTGAGATAAGACTCAGACGCCGCCGCTGCACCGATAGGGTAAGCCTCATCGGCCTTGCGTACATGCAGCGCAGCACGATCCACGTCGGAATAGACCACCACCGCGGGAATTCCCATCTCGTGGCAGGCGCGCAGCACGCGCACGGCGATCTCACCGCGGTTGGCTATCAGAATTTTCTTGAACATTGCTTTCTTCGACGTACTTAACAGCGAGCAACGACCATCGATCGTGATCGAACCGCGATCGGCGATTTACGAACGCGCTGTTCAGACTACACGATTACGCAGGGAAACGCTGTGTTCACCATCGCAAGCCAGGGGAAGTTTGTGCTTTCTCAGTTCGGCGGCAGTCGGGAGAAACTCACGGCGAAAGGCGCTCGTGGTTGCGCTGCCCCAGAGCCTGGATTCGCCGTGCGGCGACTGAAGCGGTAGCGGAAGAGAGTCCAAACAGCCAGCCAACCGTCTGCGTAGCGAATTTTCTTGCCCTCGCCCGGCGAGCGCGGCGTATAGGAAATCGGTACTTCCGCGATTCTTTCCCCCATGCGGCAAAGCTTCGCAGTCACTTCCGGGCAGAACTCGAAGCGCTGGCATCGCAAATCAAGTTGCGCAATCAGGGATCGCCGGAAAACCTTATAACACGTCGCCTCATCGTGAATGCCAGCGCCGTAAAGCAAATTTGTGAGATGTGTTAGAAGCTTCGCGCCCAGGAAAAACCGAAGGCCACGCTCAGGCCGATCCGGACGCACGCCGTAGACCACGTTCGCCTCGCGCCGCTCGAGTGGTCGCAAAAGAGCCGGATAATCCTGGGGGTCGTATTCGAGATCCGAATCTTGAATCAGGACATATTCACCCTGAGCATACTGGAGCGCGGTACGAATAGCCGCCCCTTTGCCACAATTCTTTTGATGGAAAACGACGGTAACATCGTTTGCAGGCGGCATAGCTTGGAGCTTCTCGCGCGTGCCGTCGGTAGAACCATCGTCGACAATGATGATCTCTTTTCTGACGGGCGACCCCTGGATAGCCTGCAGAAGCTCATCCAGGTGCGCCACCTCGTTGTAGACGGGTACAATTATAGACACGCATCCGGCCCACCGCTCACTCGCTGAAAATGCGGCGGCGTCATTGCTGCGCGGCGATGCCTTCAAAGCTGTACCCATGGCTGTACGGAAACCTGCTGGTTGCGACCTGGGGTTTCTTTCTTCCTGGTATTTTTAGCATAGTATCATCTGGAATCCGCAAGTTTAACTCCCTGTTCAGCGTGGTGCCCAAAAAGTGGCAGTGAACCAGACCGCAGTGAACCAGACTTGTCTGAATCAGGACACTGGCAACACGAACCATTCTTCTTCGCGGCGTCCGACCTGGACCTCGCTCTCGATATGTACTCTCATTTTGCTGGCTGCAGTCGCTGCGGCGTTGCGCTTCTTGTTTCTTGCACGGAAGCCCTTTTGGTTTGATGAATGTTTCAGCGTGGAAGTCGCCCGGCTGAGCGGGCACGACTTCGGTCGCTTGTTGTGGTGGCGCGAAGCTAACATGTCGCTGTATTACCTGCTGCTGCGGGGATGGCTGGACATAGGCTCAGCGCATCGCTACGCGTTCAACCCTTTCTTTATTCGTAGCTTTTCCGTGTTGGCCTCGCTGGCCACGCTGCCGGCCGCCTTCAGGCTGGCGTGCAAGCTGTTTGACAAACGCGTTGGTGTGATTGTTGTCGCGCTGATGAGCTGCAACGCGTACTCCATTCGTTACGCGCAGGAGGCGCGCAGCTATTCGCTGTTCGTGCTATTAGCAACGCTCTCGAGTGGTTTCTTTGTCGCGTATCTCCTCGAACCGTCGCGCCGAAACCGCATGGGATATATTCTGGCTAGCACTCTTGCCGTCTACGCTCACTTCTATGCGTTGCTGCTGGTGGCTGCGCAGTGGTTGTCAGTGCGAAGGCTAGCTGATAAACAACAGTCGGAGCGGCGTGTGCCGATTTCTCCGGGCATTCACCGGGCTTGGATTACGATCGGGGTCGCGGTGCTGCCCTTGCTGGCATTTGTGGGCAAGACTGGGGCGGGACCAATCCGCTGGATTCCAAAGCCCAGCGCTCACACTCTGTTGGATTATTGGGAGCATCTCGCGGGAAACGATGGACTGCCGCTGCTGCTGCTCTACTCAGCCGCGTGTCTGGCCGCAATCCTGCCTCTACGAGGACGCCTGTTCGGGCTGGCGGCCGATTGGGACGTTTGGCGAATCCGGTTCCTGCTGATCTGGCTATTTTTCCCGGTGGTTCTGACCGTGCTGCTCTCGCTGGCGCGACCAGTTTTTCTGCCACGATATTTCATCTTCTGCCTGCCCGCGCTGATTATTCTGGCGGCAGCTGGTGTGGCGAGTTTGCGGAAAACCTGGATGATGGCGATTTGCCTCGCGGCCATGATCTTGTTTTCCTGGCAAGGAACCGTTTCTTATTACGATCACGACTTCGATCTGGAGCGCGATGGCTCGGAAGCGGCGGCGAACTACATTTACGATCACGCGCAGCCTGGCGATGCGATTCTGTTTCATATCGCCGAAGCGCGGATTCCATACGCATTTTTTGTTTCGCTTCGTGGGACGAAGGACGCGCAACACAAGGCCGCGAACGGGCCGGAAATTATCTTCCCGCGCCACGGCGACCATCTCGATTACCGTGATGTTACCGGAAATCCGACGAGCGAATTCTTGCGCTCCGTGGCCGGCAAGTATCCTAGGATTTGGGTGGTGCTGATGAGCAACGGAGGTCCCGGCCACCCTGATGCAACGACGCTGATGCTGAGCCAGACGTTCGGCGAATCTTTCCCGCAAATCGAGCGCCTGCAATTTCCTCAGGTGGAGGTCAGACTCTACAGCAACCGGTGATCCAAGGTGCATTGAAAAAGCTGCGGCCAAAGTTATGCGGTAGATGCTTGGCGGGCGGCGTCAGTACTTCTGCGAAAGCCCCGGATGACTGCCGGGCCTTTTGTGTGTTTGAGGTACTGGCGTCGGTGTGATAACCAGGAAACTTGCCGCGTCCATATTTCGACCGATCTTACTTTGGCTGATCTTACTTTGGCTGATCCATGGTGATGCCCTGCTGTCCGGGCTGCTTTTCGGCCTTGGCCTTCTTGGTGAGCAAGGTCTGGTCAACCCAGTGATCGGCACTTTTCAAATCTTCCTGGCGGGCGGCCAGGTCGTCGCATTCTACGTCCGCCTTCTCGCGGTACATCAAGTTTAGATACGCCATGGCATCGTCGTAGTCAGGGCGAAGTTGGATCGCCTTGTTCAGGCTGTCGATGCCTTCCGTGATGAGCGGGTCGTTCTTCGCCTTCAACTCGGAACAAACTTTTTTCTGATCTTTGTTCTTAGGGTTCAGGTTCTCATCGGGCTTCAAGCCGAGTTTGGCGCGCTCTTCCATGCGGGGCTGGTAGCAGGCCGTCCAATCGATAACGCCCACCGAGTAGTACGGTTCGGGATCGTTGGGATCGAGATCACCCGCCATCCGGTAATATTTCTTGGCCTGGTCGAACTTCTTCATGTTCAAGTACAGATACGCGATTCCCTTGGCGGAGTTTACTTTCTGATCGCGCGCGGAATTCATGTCGAGAACCCGCTGGTATTGTTCGATAGCCTGTTCCGCCATTTTGTTGTTATCCGGAGTATCGGCTCCGGGAATGTATTGCTGGGCGAAGGCCGTGGCCAGATACATCTTGGCATTAATTAAACTGGGATCGAGCGCGACGGCCTGTTGGAAGTGGTCGATGGCCTCTTCGTATTTGGCGTTCTTGTAAGCCGTCACGCCTTTGTTGAGTTGGTCGCGGGCGCGCAGCTTGCTACAGCCCACTGAAGATAACAGGGCAAACAAAGCGGCCGCCAATGTGAGCAGACGGATGGATTTATTCATTGCGGTATAAGTCTCCCTTGCCACAGCATCCTAGGCCCAAAGACTGCAAGTTGACAAGCGTCTAGCGGGCGGAAACTGACCTGTCTGCCGCAGGCATCTTGCCCACGAGACTCTTTGGCGCCCCATGCGCGCGGGCAGGAGTGCCCGCGCCACAGCAACATCGCAGCTTGAGCGTAGGTTTAGCCGCCTGCCTCGATCTTCGCGGTAATCAGACCAACCTTGTCTACTCCAGCAGCATGCGCGATGTCAATCACGTTGGCGACGTCGGCGAAGGGAATCGCATCATCGCCCTTCACAAACATGACTTTCTCGGCACGGGTCTTGTAGATATCGGCGAGACGACCTTGCAGGTTATCCCACGTGGCGTCTTCCTGGTTGATCTTGAGGCCGGGATCCTGGCCGGCGCCGCGATCGATCAACTGCACGACGATGGTGCGGTCGGGCGTGTTGTTTTTCGGCGCGTTCGGCGGAGGCGGCTGGGGGACCAGCGCATCCAGACCTTTGGGCGTCAGGGGCGTGATCACCATGAAAATGATGAGCAACACCAGCAGCACGTCAATGAGCGGAGTAACGTTAATATTTGCGCTTTGGCCCCCGCCCGAGCCCATTGCCATACTCATGGTCGATCTCCTCTAAAGTTCTTTTACCCGAATTCTACTGCCCGCCGGTTGCAGGGGCGGCAGGCGGCGCGTTCGGAGTGCTCTTTCTCTGCTCGGTGAGCAAGCCCAGGTCGTCAACGCCCGCTGCGCGCACTCCGTCCACTACTTGAACCACATTGCCAAAGTGGGCGCGGGCATCGGCTTTCACGTAAACTCGCTTGTCGGTGCGATTGGTCAGGCGATCCTTCACCTTCCCAGTTAGGCTATCCGGCGTGATCTTGTCGGCGCCGAAGTAGACGGTTCCATCGCGCATCACCGAGACCAGCAGCGCGTCTTCTTTGTCCGCGTCCTGCATCGGCGTCGGATTGTTTACTTTGGCCATGTCCACGCTGATGCCCTTCTGCAACATGGGCGTGATCACCATAAAGATGATCAACAGCACCAGCATTACGTCCACCATGGGCGTAACGTTGATGTCAGAGTTTACTTTGGCCCCTTCGTTTCGTTTGGCTAATGCCATAACTTAATCCTCTCCCGTAAAACAGTCGCCAGTTCCCAGTAACACTCTTTCGGTTGGGAAGGCCGGCGCTGGACAGTTCCCAGCGCCGGACCGCAACTCATAACGGACTTCCAGCCCGAACTGCTAGGAGCGGCGAACGTCCCGGCGCTTCAGGAAGTAGTCGATCAGCTCGCTCGACGAGTTGTCCATCTCCACATCGAAGGCTTCAACGCGGCCGGTGAGGTAGTTGAACATCATGACGGCGGGAATGGCCACCAGCAGCCCGAACGCCGTGGTTACCAGCGCTTCGGAAATACCGCCTGCGACCGCGCCCAGACCGGTAGCCTTCTGCTCGGAAATACCTTTGAAGGCGTTCAGAATGCCCATCACCGTGCCGAACAAGCCCACGAATGGGGCTGTCGAACCGATGGTAGCCAGACCGCCCAAGCCGCGCTTCAATTCGGCGTGGACGATGGCTTCGGTGCGCTCCAGAGCGCGCTTGGAAGCTTCAATAGTCTCGCCAGGGATTGCGCCGGGGCTATCCTGGTGAGCTTTGAATTCCATGAGGCCGGCGGTGACAACTTTGGCCAGATGGCTCTTCTTGTTGCGCTCGGCAACCTTGATGGCCTCGTCAATACGGCCGTCGCGCAGAGCTCCAGCAACCGCCGGAGCAAAGGCGCGAGACTGCTTGCGAGCCGCGTTGTATGCCATGGCGCGATCGATCATGACCCCGATCGACCAGCCCGACATAATGAACAGGATGACGACCACGATCTTCGCGATGATACCCATCTGCTTCCATAGCGAAATCGGATCCCATCCCACCGCGCCACCCTCCTGCACAATCCAGGCGGCTACCCGAGGTACATGACTGAGAATTGCTCCTGCGAAGTTAGCTGCGAACATGAGTTGCTTCCCTCCTTAAACCTTCTTAGACTTTGATGCGAGATCGATAGACGCTGCAAAGCGTGATGGACACAAAGTTGTTCGTGCTGCTCTGCAATCATTTTCCTGAAACGAAAGTACGGCGACCGCAACCCTGTAAGAGTTATAAAGGGTTCTCTCCCGGCCACCATTTTTAGGTGGGAAGGGGATGGCCATACGGGCACTTCCTGACGCTACTTTTCTCTGCTTCCAATTCCCGCCGGACTAGCCTCCGGACAGGGTAAAGTTGACCAACACTTCCGTATCCACCTCGACCGGTTCGCCATTGAGGAGATAAGGTTTGTACTTCCACTGCTTCACGGCGTCTATAGCCGCTGGAGCCAGCATTGGATGCCCACTCACCAGCGTAAGGTTTTCAATCGAACCGTCTTTGCTGATGACGGCCCTCAGCACAACCTGACCCTGAATGCGGGCCTGCCGGGCAAGGGGTGGGTAGTTGGGGTTAACCCGACGGACCAAAAGGCCCGCGGAGACGCCCTGCGATACGCGGACACGCTGCGGGGTCGCGACCTTAGGCACGGCCACTGGCGTGGAACTAATAATGCCGCCAATTACCCCGCCCATCTGGCCACCCGGAATTCCTCCCGGAACGCCTCCGACTACGCCAGCCGTTGCCATCGACGGCGGTGGGGCCTCATCTTCCTTGATCATCTGAATCTTTTGAGGAATCTTGGTCGGGGTGCGCAAAGCCCCATTCACGATATCGGTCTGAATCTGCTTGACGATCTTTACCGGAGCGGCGGCGGGGGGTGGTGGTGGAGGGGGCGGCGGAGGGGCCACCAGGAAGGTCATAAGTTGTTGCTTGGGCAGAGCTTCGGTAAAGATAAGGGGCATCAGCACCATCAAGCCGATCAACCCTATTTCGAGGATGATAGCGAAGGTGGTGGTTCGTCCCCGCTTCGTCTTGAGTCTGCCGCCAGACTCCAGAAGGCTGTCTTCAAACATGAGATTTCTCCTACGTCAGAGCTTACGTAAACTTAGACACCGACGGCGTCCCCTTTGCTCCCAAATTCAGCGGCTTGACTCGCTGGCGCCACAGAAATCCGGCCAAGTCCGCAACCCACTGCAACTCTCTACAAACACACGCTTAACACAAAATCAACCGCACCGTTATCGGGCCACAACCTGCCCTGGACGGGCGTTGCGGCCACTTGGCTTACTTTTGCTGATACGCCAATCCTGGTAAGCGACCAGAATCGGGGCCGCAATAGCAATCGACGAATAGGTCCCAATCAAGATGCCGATGACGAGCGCGAGGCTGAAGCCGCGAAGCACTTCGCCGCCGAACATATAGAGTGCGAGTACGGTAATGAAGGTTAATCCCGCTGTCAAGATGGTTCGACTTAAGGTCTGATTAATGCTCCGGTTGACAATGTCCGACAGCTTCTCGCGCCGCATGAGTCTAATATTTTCGCGGATGCGGTCAAACACCACGATGGTGTCGTTATTAGAGTAACCAATCAAGGTGAGGATGGCGGCGATCACGGTCAGGGAAATATCTTTGTTGAGCAGCGAAAATGCACCCACTGTGATGAGCGTGTCGTGAAAGACAGTGACCACGGCCGCGATGCCGTAGATCCATTCAAAGCGGAAGCCCAGGTAAATCAGCATCCCCGCCAGCGAGTACGCTGTCGCCAATAGAGCCTGTTTGCGCAACTGCGCACCCACCTGCGGCCCGACGATCTCAACGTTGCGAACCCCGAAATCAGAAAGAAAATAGCTGTCCGACAAAGACGCCACAACCGCGGGATCGACCGGCCCTTTCAGCTGGTCGAATGAACTCAGCACACCGCCCAGCACTTTATCACGCGTATCCACGATCGCCTGAGCTTGCTGCGTATATTTCTGGTCAGCATCCGAGCCCAAGTGCAGCGGATCTTTATCCATCAGATAATTCTTGATGCCCAAGGAGCTGGCATTGTTGAGATCCGCTTTGCCGGCGGGCACATTAGTCTCAAGCGTGCTGATGATCTTATTCTTGCCATTGTCCAGCGCCTGCTCGCTGGTTTCCTGCACGTCGAGATCAATCAGGACCTCGTTGTTGGAAGGAATATCGTATCTTTGAATCTTCGCGTTGTGCAGCCCGACGCGATCCATGGCGGCCCGCAGCGCATTATCGTCTGGGGGGTGCGAGAACTTCACGTACACCAACGTTCCACCGCGAAAGTCCACGCCGTATGGGATGCCGTGCCAGAACAACATGGAAAGCACGCCCGCCACACTGAACACCAGTGAAAAAGCGAGGAAGTACCATTTCTTGCCTAAGAAATCGATGTTCGTATTGCGAAAGAACTCCACCTGTATAAGCCCCTTATTTTAGTAAGCTCCACTAACCGCTTGTCATTCCGAGCGAAGCGAGGAACCCGCCGTTTGCCCGCCGCCGAGAAGCAGATTCCTCGCGCGATACAGCCGCGCTTCGGAATGACAACGTCTTTTTCTAATTCCCCTAAATGCTCAACGCTTCGCCGCGCTCCTTGCGGCTTAATATCCAGTCGAAGATGGTGCGCGAAACAAATACTGCCGTAAACAAATTCGCCAGCAGACCGAAGGTGAGTGTAACCGCGAATCCCTTCACTGGCCCTGTGCCGAAGATAAACAGGATGGCCGCTGAGACGATGGTCGTCACGTGCGTATCCACAATTGTTATCCAGGCATGGCCGAAACCCTGATCCACCGCGGATGGCGGGGTTTTGCCGTTGCGCAACTCCTCCCGAATGCGCTCGAAGATCAGCACATTCGAGTCGACGCCCATACCAACGGTGAGAATCACCCCGGCGATTCCCGGCAGGGTCAGTACAGCGTCGAAGAAACCCATGAATCCGAGCAGGATAATCAGATTCAGCAAGAGGGCGATGTCGGCATTAATGCCAGCCGCACGATAATAAATGAGCATGAAGATCAACACGGCCAGCATGCCGATGATTGCGGCATTTATGCCGTGTCGAATGGAATCGGTGCCGAGCGACGGCCCGACCGTGCGCTCTTCGAGATATTTAATTCCGGCAGGCAGCGCGCCGGAGCGCAGGATCATGGACAAATCCTTGGACTGCTGCTGATTCATGCTGCCGCCGCTGATTTCGCCGTTGTCGCGAATGGCTTCCTTGATGTTTGCGACTTCCTGCACTTTGCCGTCGAGCACCACGCCTAGACTCTCGCCCACGTGTGCGGAAGTAAAGTTGTAGAAGCGCTGCCCACCCTCACCCGTAAGCTGGAAGCGCACGTTCGGCTGTCCATTCTGGTCAGTGCTGGGCTGTGCGTCCCGCAAGTCCTTCCCTCTCACGGCGGAGACTCGCGACACCAGATACCAGGCCTGTTGATCTGAGGGAGTTCCAGGAGCCGCGTGCCCCGGCAGAAGAATTGCATCCGCCGGTAAAACTCCTCCCTTATCCTGTAACGCAGCCTGTTCGCTCGGGTAGGGTCCGCCCAAAACCTGCTTGATCTCAAGCATAGCGGTGGACTGCATGATGTCCTTCACACGGCCGGGATCGTCGACGCCCGGCAATTGCACGAGAATCTGGTACTGCCCCAGGCCGTGCTCCTGGATGGTAGGTTCGCTCACCCCCAGCGCGTCGATGCGGTTGCGGATGGTTTCGATCGCCTGCGTCACCGCTTTGTTCTTCAAGTCGGAGAGCATCTGCGGCTTCATGGTCAGGGCGAAGCTGTTCTCCGCTCCCGAACTCAGGTTGTACTCTGGCAACCGCTCGGAGACGATATCCAGCAGATCTTTTCGTCCCTCCGGCGGCACACCCTTCAGCACGACTTTGTCGGGACTGTTCTGCGGATCGGGCTTGGAAATATCCGCGAAGGCGATCTTGCGTTTGTTGAGCTGCTCTTTGAGGATTTCGACGGCGTTATCGGAATCGATGTTGACCGCGTCGTTGACCTGCACCTGCAGGATCAAGTGAGTTCCGCCCCGCAAATCCAGCCCGAGGTGAATGCGGTTGGTCATAGCCGCGAGCAGGCCCTGGCCGGAAAAGCTTTGCGGAACGCCGAAGATCCCAAACAAAAAAACGAGCAGGCATGCGACGATGACTGCCAATCTCCAGGTAAGATTCTTATTCATAAGAAAATAAAACTCAAAAATCAGGTTGTGCGGCCGTTATTTAGCTTTCGCTTCGTCTTCCGCGGTCGTGACCTGTGTGACCGACGCCTTGGTTACCTCCACGCGCAAGTTGTCCGGAGGCACCCTCAGATGCAGGGAGTCATCCTTCAAGGCGATGATTGTTCCCCTTAGGCCACCGCTGGTGGTCACTTTGTCGCCAGTCTTCAGCGAATCCAGCATCGCCGTCCACTTCTTTTGGCGGCGCTGCTGAGGAAGAATCAGCAAAAAATAAAAGATTGCAAAGATGAAAATGAGTGGGGCGACGCTTAACCAGCCCATTCCGCCACCACCAGTTTGCATTGCCAACCAGAGTTGCATATTCATCAGACTATCTTCAGACCGCTACGCTTACAGCTGCTCGCCGCCGACCCACGAACAACTCCCCACACTTGCATGCGCGGCAGTCCTGTCATTTCACGACGGGAGTAATCGGTTCCGGCCGGATCATCAGCGACTCAGGCGGATCCGGAAAGAGTCTTTATAGGCAAGGTCACGGCTTCGGTCGAGACCAGACGCTAGAAAGAAAACGGGACTCTTCCCCAAGTCGAATAGAATGACGCACCCGCCGCATAGTGTCAAGGTAGAAACTCAGGTTGTGCAAGGTATTCAAAACCTGAGCCAGCACTTCATTAGAAGCATACAGGTGACGCAAATACCCGCGCGAATAGCGTCGGCAAACCCGGCAGCCGCAATTCGGATCGAGCGGCCCCTCATCCCGAGTATACCGCGCCTGCTTGATTGACACCTTTCCTTCGGAGGTAAAAAGAAGTCCATGTCGGGCCGCGCGAGTCGGCAGCACGCAATCCATCATATCGACGCCGAGGCTGGCGTACTCGACAATCTCCTCCGGTGTGCCCACTCCCATCAGATAGCGCGGTTTGTCAGCGGGAAGATGTTCAAGCGTAGCTTGGACGACCTCGCGAGTCCGCTCCCGCGGCTCGCCAACGCTCAACCCGCCAATGGCGTAGCCAGGAAAGCCGATCTCGATTGTGCGCTCGGCGGATTCTTTTCTCAATTCCAAATCCATGCCGCCCTGGATAATGCCGAAGAGCGACTGCGTCTTCCCAGTCCATGTGGGGACAGCCGCCCCCGGCTGTCCTTCGGGCCGAAGGCCCGATTTCTCGCCATCTAGTCGAGCGCCGCCTTCGACGCTAGGCGAGCTTCGCTCTTCCGGACAGCCGGGGGCGGCTGTCCCCACATGGGCATCGCCGGCCCACGGCATTTCATGCTTATGCTCTTCAAAATACTTCTTGCTGCGCGCCGCCCAGCGCACCGTCAATTCCATGGAAGCCTTGGTGCGAGCGCGGTCGGCGGGATACTCTGTGCACTCATCAAACGCCATGATGATGTCGGCGCCGAGTCCGATCTGCGCCTGCGTCGCGCTCTCGGGAGTAAAGAAGTGCGACGAGCCGTCGAGATGCGAGCGGAAAGTCACTCCTTCTTCAGTGACTTTACGGAGTTCATTCAAGCTGAAAACCTGGAAACCGCCGGAATCGGTGAGGATCGCCCGAGGCCATGCCATGAAGCCGTGCAGACCGCCCAGATTGCGCACGGTTTCGACTCCGGGACGCAAATACAAGTGATAGGTGTTGCCGAGGAGGATCTGGACTCCCAGTTCCTCGAGAACATCCTGTGGAACGCTTTTGACCGTGGCGGCTGTGCCCACAGGCATGAATACAGGGGTTTCGACCTCGCCGTGCGGGGTGAGCAGGCGGCCGGCGCGCGCCGCGCCGGCCCGCGCATCGACATGGAACCTAATGGACATTCGTTGAATCTTTAAGTCTTGCGATTGTAGCAACGGGACGGAATCAGCGATTAGGATCGCCCCACAGGCAACTTCAGAATCTCTCCCCGAACGCCGCTTTCATTCACGATGAGCCTTCCCACGCTGACGGGAAGTTTGAATCGCCGAGGTCCGGCGCTGCCGGGATTGAAATAGAGCACTCCGTCGCGACTCTCCTGTTTTGGAACGTGGCTGTGGCCACTGACTACCACTGAAAATCCAGCCGCTCTGGGTTTGAGGTCCAACTGCACTAGATCGTGCACCACGTAAATGGAAACGCCGCCCAACCCAAGCACTTCGGTTTCACGCAACTTCCTAGCCCAGGCCCCTTTATCGACATAGCCTCGTATCGCTGTTAGAGGAGCGATTGCCGAGAGCGCAGCAAGGATTTCCAGTTCACCAACATCGCCGGCATGGATGATATGTTCCGATCCGCGCAGGGCCTCCATCGCCTCAGGCCGCAGCAGGCCGTGCGTGTCGGAGACGACGCCGATCAGGATGGGAGGCATCAGGTCTTAGGTCGTGGTCTTAGGTCTTTCAACTTCCGACTTCTGCATTCTGCTTCTGAATTTGTTCACTTCGTCTTCATCTTCTCGAGAAGCCTCCCGATACTCACGATCGCACGCCCCACCCTTCCCCGACCGATTTCCTGGACATCGTCCCACGCAGATACGCGCAGGGTATAGAAACGGCCATCAAAAGATTCCAGTTCCGCCCTGGCTTTGATATTCGCGCCGACGCCGCTAGCCGCGCGGTGCTCGATGTTGATCGAAGTTCCCACAGAAATCTCGTCGCCCTCACAGTAAGGCTGCAGCGCGCGAAAGCCCGCGATCTCCATCAGACGAATCATGTCAGGCGTGGAATACACAGGAGGCAATTCGGGATGATGCGCGGCCAGCGTGTGCTTAAACTCGACAACCTCCTGCGCCTCACTTCGTACACCGATGGGAACATCTCTCGCCATTTCTAGTTTTTCGTCCTGCTCTTTTTTGAAATTCTCAGAAACGAAGAGCCAATGATCCCGCGCGATGCTGCGGGAAACATTGGCTCATTGTCACGTACGGCGCCATGCATCAGGCAAAAGCCATTCGCGCCGCTTCAATTCCATCGAGAGCCTGCCACAACATCCTGGCTGTGACCTCAGCCGCTTCCAGCGCGGCTTGCGCTGCTTGCGGATTCGTAGCGAGACGCTTCTCCAACTGTTTGCGCCATACATTCGAATGGTGCACATCGGCGGTGGTGTGCAGGGAGAAATAGCCGCAGGTCTTGTCATCCGCGCCATAGAACTCGCGCAGCCCGCGCTCTTTTTCTGTGGCGATACGCGGCACTTGCGATTCGTAGACGTAAAATGCGGCGAGCGCCTCTTCCGGCGTGCCTTCGCCTGCCACGCGCTGGAAGTGCCGTATCAGTTCGCGAACCTCCATCACCGGCGGGTGCCAACTCACGTCCCGTCGCGCTCCCATACCTTCGACAAAATCGAGCCACAGTTCGGAGTGAGGCACCGAATCCTTCCCTGATTTTCCCGTCATGCCCTTCTCGTCGCACATGTTGGCCAAAACCGCGCGCCGCAATTCTCCTTCTTCCAGGCGCAGCGCAAACGCTGCCAGATAGCAGGGAAATGCTTCGACGTGGTGGTAATAGTGGCGGGCATACTCGCGCAGATCGCCGCGAGTCAACTCGCCGGCCGCCCACGCTTGGTAGAATGGATGACAAAGCAGATCATATTTGGTGATCACTGCCTCCACTCGCTCGAAGAACTCAGCGCTATTCATGACTCCTCCAGTGCCTAAAGTATGACCGATTACTATAGCGCAAGGCTCAGCGACAGAAAGTGATGGGGATCACGATTGCTTGGCAACTTGTTAGAATGAAAGTAGATGGGTTGCTCCCAAGATTTCAAGGATGTCCTTCACTGAACAGTTCGACATAGTCGTCGTCGGCGCTGGCCATGCCGGATGCGAAGCCGCGATGGCTGCGGCGCGCATGGGCCTGAAGACGGCGCTCTACACGCTCAACGTCGACTTGATTGCGCAGATGTCGTGCAACCCAGCGATCGGTGGCATCGCGAAGGGACATCTGGTTCGCGAAGTGGACGCGCTTGGCGGCATCATGGGCGAGATCACCGACGCGGTGGGCATCCAGTTTCGCCTTTTGAACACGTCGCGTGGTCCCGCCGTGTGGTCGCCGCGGGCGCAGTGCGACAAACAAGCCTACCGGCTCAAGATGCGCGAGGTCTTGGAGTCGGAGCCGAACCTGAAAATCAAGCAGGCGGAAGTCGCGGAGCTGATTACAGAGTCGTTGGTCGATGCTTGTTCGTCGTCGGCCGAAAACGATGGCGCAAACGGTTTTGCTAACGACCGTTCTGCTAATGACCAACGACGAACGACCAACGACCGCCTTCGGGTCCTGGGCGTTCGCCTCCGCGACGGCCGCACCGTAGGCGCGCAAGCCGTCATCATCACCACCGGAACGTTTCTCAACGGCCTGATTCATTGCGGCGAGCAGCAATATCCCGCAGGGCGCTCCGGAGAAGCGAACGCAGTCCTGCTCGGCGAAGCGCTGAAGAAGCTTGGCCTGCGTGGTTGCCGCCTCAAGACCGGAACACCGCCGCGTCTGGACGGACGCACCATCGATTGGCCCTGCTTCGCGGTGCAGCCGGGAGACGACGATCCCACGCCTTTCAGCTTCCGCACCAAGCGCGTGGCCCATCACGACTCGCAAGTTCCCTGCTACATTGCCTGGACTACTCCCGAAACACATCGCATAATTCGCGAAAACGTTCACCGCTCGCCGATGTACAGCGGGCAAATCCAATCGATCGGTCCGCGCTACTGCCCGTCGATCGAAGACAAGATCGTCAAATTTCCCGACAAGGAAATGCACCAGCTCTACCTTGAGCCAGAAGGCCTGAACACGCACGAAATCTACGTCAACGGCATGAGCACCTCCTTACCAGTAGAGGTCCAGATTGCGATCCTGAAATCGATTCCCGGCCTCGAAAACGCGGAGATGTTGCGTCCGGGCTATGCCATTGAATACGACTCGATCGACCCCACCGAACTGCAGCGCACTTTAGAAACGAAAAAGATCGCAGGGCTGTTCCTCGGAGGCCAGATTAACGGAACCTCCGGCTACGAAGAGGCCGCTTGCCAGGGACTGATGGCGGGCATCAACGCAGCGCTGCAAGTGAAGGCGCAGCCGCCCCTGATCCTCGACCGCACCGAAGCTTATACCGCGATTCTGATCGATGATCTCATTTCCAAGGGCACGAACGAGCCTTACCGGATGTTTACCTCGCGGGCGGAATTCCGATTGCACCTGCGGATCGACAACGCCGATCGCCGGCTCACGCCGCACGGCCGCCGCGTGGGATTGATTTCGGACGAAGCCTGGGAAGAGTTTCAGGCGAAGCAGGAACGCTTGCAAAAGATGAAGACATTGCTGGAGCGCACCAAATTAACTGTTTCAATGTTGGAAAGTATGAATTCTTGTCGTTCCGAGAAGCACAGCGACGAGGAACCTGCTGTTGCCTCCAGCGCGCCGGCTGTCATCAGTCAGTGGGAATCAGCAGTTGGCCAGACTTGCGCCCAATTGCTGAAGCGGCCAGAGATCACCATCGAGCAACTGGCTACGATTTTACGTGCGCTGGATCCTGTTTTCTTTTCTAGAGAAAAAGAAACAATCCGCGAGAATCCTTGTAAATCCGTGGCAGAGCTTTCTTCCGAAATTCGCAACGAACTCAAATCCGTGGAAACTGAAATAAAGTACGAAGGCTACCTGCTGCAACAGCAGCGCGCCATCGAGCGCATGAAGAAGTCAGAACAGCGGTCGATTCCGGAGTGGTTCGAGTATCGATCCGTCAGCGGACTCTCGCGCGAAATGCAGGAGAAGCTCACGCATGTGCAGCCGCGCACGCTCGCGCAGGCCTCTCGTATCCCCGGAGTAACCCCCGCCGCCGTGTCGCTGGTCAATGTGTACATCGAAATCCAAGCCCGGCGCCGGGAACAAGCCGCCGCGCTCTAGGGGGTTGGCTTCGGGCGACGAAATTTAATGCTACGTTAACAATCAAAGTTTATGTAGGAGTTAATATCTCCGGCATGCCGCAAGAGTCCCTTCGCATTGAAGACCAGCCCGGAAGCCAACCAGGACAACGCATTCTTCGCCTCGACGGGGCCCTGGTAATGCCCACAGTATTTCAATTTCAATCCACGGTGCGCGCCGACTCTTCACGCTCGCTGATCATCGATTTCACCAACGTGCCTTATGTGGATTCCGCGGGCATCGGGGCGCTGGTGGGAGCGTATGTGACGCGACAGCGCGGCGGGCGGAGTCTATCCCTGGTGGGGGTGAGCGAGCGCATCCACAATGCGCTGAAGGTCACCCATGTCGAGCAATTCTTCCGCTTCTTTGATTCCGTGAGCGCGGCAGAACAAGCGCCGTTCACCTAAAGGCCGGTTTCCGCAGACCCGCCAGAAGTCAACAGTTTGGTAAACTAAAATCCAACCAGAAGCCGACGTAGCTCAGTTGGTAGAGCAGCCGATTCGTAATCGGCAGGTCAGCGGTTCAAGTCCGCTCGTCGGCTCCATCCTAACCTCTTCGAACAAATCAGTTTACGGATTCTGGAATTGCACCCGAGGTCCGATTTAGTGTGCAATCGGTGTCCCCAAAATCGTGAGCAGCTATTTCCGCTTCGAACTTGCTCATGGCTGCAACGGCGTCTTGGGTTTGTGGCTTGATGTGAGAGCCACGCGTGACGTTGACGTTTGAGTGGCGAAGTATGGCCTGAATCACTTTATCGGGAACTCCCTGATTGAAGCCGACAACGGCTTCTTGCCCTTAAGCCGAAAGCTCGGGAAGACGTAGTCGTCATCCTTCGCACAAGAAGTTCTATCCCTCCACGCCATCAGAAAACCAACGAGCACTGGATGCATGGATACGGGTACCTTGGAGCTTTCGACTTGGAAGCACCTGCCACCTTAGGTGGCAGGTTTCGATTCCACTCATTCCTTTTCCTACTGGTCTCTGTCCGCTTCGGAGCCGCCTAGCGCCGTTGGATGCGCTCTGTGTCCTTGATTTCGTCTACGGATGTTCCCTCAGCCAGGCTATGGCCTTATCTTGGTCTGGAACCTCGACCAATTGGATTCCGCACGGACCAGCATGGGCGGCAAAGCTCTTAATGCTCATATTTGCTACGGCGGAGGCAGTCGACTTGATGGTGATGAAATACTTGATGCCGTTTGCTGCAAAGGCTTTGAAAACCTCAGCCTCAATAAGTTTCTGTACGTCCTCGGGCATAGCTCCTTTAGCTCTTGTGCCGTCCATCACCCAGGCTCGACCTCTATGGGTCTTGGCATATCCAAGCCCCTTATTCAAAATCGCCTCCCGAAACTGCGGGACCGTAATCCTGTAGGCTGACCATGTGTCAACCATGGCTCTGACCTCATCGTTCCATTCAACAAGAAGCGTACCCGGTATTTCATGCACTATCATGGTCTCCTCCGAGGCTAGTTACTTACTAGCCGAAAACTTGCGTCTTACCTCGAAAACCTCGCCACCGCTGGCATGCAGGAGCATCCGCCGGCTGTTGGGCTATTCCTTGTGACCGATGCTGATCGGCACCGCCATCTGAAACCAGATAGCGTTGGTCGGCGCCCGGTTTTCGACCATGGTGTCGCGCAGGTACTTGAACGCGAACCCGCCGTGAGGGATCAGATTGAAGCGGACTTCAGGCCCGATGGCAAAATCGCGGCCACGATTTCCACCCAGGTAGAGGGCGTTGTTCAAGGTGTCGTTGGTTGTCTGCTGATAAAGAAAGCCATTGGCGCCAAGGGCGACTTTCTTGGTGACTCCATGCATGCCGTCGAATTCCCAGGTGAACTCGTTTCCGCTCTGGTAATTGGTGGCAGCATCCTTGAGGTTGATGATGTATTGGAGCTTGGAGCTGATCTCTTCTCTCCCAGCTAAGTACGTGAACCCACCCACCGGCGCTGCGGCATAGTTGTTCTGTCCGACATTGAGAACATCGGTGGCGGACCGGCCCGTGCCCGGAAAATAGAGTTCCCCTTCGTAGAAAAAATGCCAATGGCCCCTGACGTACCCCACTCCCAGTGGACTGACCATCATGTTGCCCACTGCGAACTTCGAAAATTTGCCTGGCTCGACGTGAAGTTCCTGGGAGACAAACGGAAGCACAAAGACACTCTCCACGTTGCCGCCGAGGAAATGCAGGCCCCAGTTGTGGTTGACTTTGATGGCGTTGGCGAAGACCCGGAGTTTGAACTCAACCGGCACGGCTGTACCGTTGCCGTTGTAGGTCTGATTAGCGGAAACAGAGGCGGTATATTCGTAGAACATGGTTCCGTGGGGAGGAGGGGTAATGCCCGGCATCACGGTTTCGACTCCAACGGGGTAGACGCTTGCGCCATTCTCCGTTGCGTTGGCAACTCCGGTCAGGCCGATCGCGAAAGACAAAGACAGCGTCAGCAACGCGCCGCGAAACACTTTACGTGCCCGCTTGTACTCGACTGATTGATCCATGTGATTTCTCCCCATTCTCCGTTTCTGAGATTGTCGTCCGAAATAATTGTGGTATCGAACATTCCCCCGGGGAACTTCTGCCACCGAAGGCTACGCTCAAGTTTGTGCAATCGGCAGGCAAGCAGAGAGGCTTGAGTTAAATTCCGCTTATCCCACGCGGCCTTGGGAAAGGATTTCGTCCTTACCGTCCACCTTGTATTGGTAGATTGCAGCGCTTCCATATCGGCGAACTGCCTGAATCGGAAACTTCTGAAGAAGACTCATGCAACGGCGAGGTTGCCCCTAATGCGATCTGCCAAGATTGCCGACGTACCGAAAGAGTTAGCCAAGGAAACCGCCAAGGCTACAAGATCGAAGCCGTCCAAAGGTCAGAAGCGATCGGGGGAAGGAGCAAAAATCATGTTTGGCTACAGAAATCTCTCAATTCGAAAAAAGCTGGCTGTAGGGTTTGGGGCTTTGCTGGGGGTCATATTGCTGGTGGGTGTCTTCTCACTGGATCAAATGGCAACGATGAACAGGGCCACTGAGGACATCACGCAAAAGAGGATGTTTGAAGTGCGTTATCTCTCTTCGGTCCGTGCCAACATCGATGCAACCAGACGTACAGAGCTTATGTGGCTGTTGGTCTCGTCCAAGGACGAGGTTGCGGACTACGACACGAAGTTAGCGTCCGCCTTGCAGAAGCTACAGCAGGTCATCAAAGAAGGACAGGACAAGTTCCAGTCCGTCGCGACAGAAGAGGACCTCCGCCTGTACCAGCAGTTTCAGGAAGCTCTGGGAAAGTGTGTCGGACTTCATGGCGAGATCGTTCCACTGCGGCAAGCGGGCAAGAACGAAGAAGCCCGGAGGCTGGCGATTAGCCAAACGCCGCTGATGAATGCCATGCTGGACGCAATTGAAAAAGTCATTGCCCAGAGCGGTGAAGGCGCCGATGCTGCGGCCCAAAAAGCCGCCTCTGAATACCGGAGTGCGCGTAACGTCACTCTGCTGCTTCTGGCCCTAGCCATTGCTGTCGGAATTGTTTTGACCATACTGGTAGCCAATACCATCGCGACGCCCATGCGCATACTGGTCGCGGGTTTCCGGCAGGGCGCGGAAGGTGATTTGACCACCCGTATCCATGTTTCCAGTAAGGATGAGGCGGGCCAAGTGAGCGGCGCCTTCAATTCCTTTATGGGGAGGCTACAGAACGCGATGCA
This sequence comes from Candidatus Sulfotelmatobacter sp., assembly GCA_036844925.1. Classification (GTDB taxonomy): domain Bacteria; phylum Acidobacteriota; class Terriglobia; order Terriglobales; family Acidobacteriaceae; genus Sulfotelmatobacter. The sequence goes on along the minus strand of DAIUEW010000001.1, from coordinate 627,116 downwards.
GGGGGTTGCATCCAGCGCTGCGCAAGTGGCCAGTGCGAGCGGGGAACTGAATTCCGCTAGCCAGCAAATCACGGCTAACTCCGGGGAAACCTCGGCGCAGGCAGACATGGTTTCAAAGGCCGCACAACAGGTCAACCAGAACCTCCAGACCGTCGCCACCGGCGCTGAAGAAATGGGCGCCAGCATCAGGGAGATTGCCAAAAATGCCAGCGATGCCGCCAGGTTCGCAACCTCCGCCGTCACTGTAGCGCAAAACACCACCGCCGCCGTGTCCAAACTTGGCGATTCCTCCACTGAGATTGGACAAGTCATCAAGGCCATCACTTCCATTGCGCAGCAGACCAACCTGCTGGCCCTGAACGCCACGATCGAAGCCGCGCGCGCCGGCGAGGCGGGCAAAGGTTTTGCCGTAGTTGCCAATGAAGTGAAGGAACTAGCCAAGGAAACGGCCCAGGCTACCGAAGATATCGGCCGCAGGATCGAAGCCATCCAGACTGACACCAAGGCCGCGGTCGATGCCATTGCGTCGATCAGCGGGGTGATCCATCAGATCAACGAAATTTCGGGCACCATCGCGGCGGCGATGGAGGAGCAGAACGCGACTACCAACGAGATGTCACGCAACGTAAGCGAAGCGTCGAACAGCAGCGGCGAGATCACCAGCAACATTGCGGGGGTGGCGCAGGCGGCGGAGAGCACGTCGCGCGGAGCGGCCGAAACGCAAAACGCGGCGCAGCTATTAGTGGACATGTCCGCGCAACTGCGCCGGCTGGTTGAGCAGTTCAGGATTAGCGCCGATCACAGCGGCCAGGGCCCCGGCGGAGGCGAGTCGGCCAGAAGGCTGGCGGCGCGCGCGGGCGCGTGAGCTATGGTTCTCGATTTTGCAGACATGTCGATCTGGATGGTTTGCCTTTAGAGGAGACGGGTTCATGAGACGTCTGAGTTTGAAAATGAAACTGGCAGTGGGCTTCGGTCTGCCGGTGCTGATCCTAGTGGTAATGGGGATCGTGACCTACACCACGTTCCAGACGCTGGGTGCGCTCGGCGCTGACGCTGCTGAAAAAGCCCACTCTCTAAGCGTCCTGCAGGGCATGGAGAGCTGCCTCAGCGATCAGAAAGCCGAATATCGTGGGTTCCTCCTCGATGGCCAAAAAGAAAGAGCGGAGCGCTACACGGACGACAATCGCTTGCTCGCGGACAGCTTCTCCGAAATGACGGCCATCGTCCACACCGAAAAAGGTAAGCAGATGCTCGCCCAAATACGCGAGGCCTCGGACGCATATCACACGACCATGGATCGCACGATCGAGCTGCGGCGCGCAGGCAAGACTCAGGAGGCCGTGGAATTGATGAACTCGCCCCAGTCGAATGACGTCCGGAACCGGGTGACATCGGGCATTGCCGGCTTGATAAAGAGAGGGCAAGAACTTGGAGCGGCGGCTGTCCAGGCGCAAGAGAAGGCGAAATCTCGGGCAATAATCCCGGTCGTGAGCCTGGTGGCAGCTGGCCTGGTCATTAGTTTTGCCATGGCGATCTATATCGCGCGGAACATCACCGGCCGAGTGTCGCAAATGGTGCGAATGATCCAGGCGATCGCGACTAACGATCTCTCGCCCGACGACATGCAGATTCGAAACCAGGACGAGGTCGGCAAGGCCGGCGCACTACTCAACAGCATGAAGAACAACCTACGCACGATGATCGGATCCATTGCAGGGAGCGCCGCGCGGGTGGCTACTGCCAGCGAAGAGCTGGACGCTACCAGCCAACACATCACTGCCAACTCCGCCGAGACTTCTGCCCAGGCCGATGTCGTCTCCAAGGCGGCACAGGCGGTCAGCCAGAACTTGCAAACCGTCGCGACCGGGGCCGAAGAAATGGGGGCCAGCATCAGGGAGATCGCCAAAAACGCCACCGAAGCCGCGAGGATCGCCACGAGCGCCGTCAAAGTAGCTGAGACGACCACCACGACCGTCTCCAAACTCGGCGATTCCTCGACTGAGATCGGACAGGTGATTAAGGTCATCACGTCGATTGCCCAACAGACGAACCTGCTGGCCTTGAACGCCACGATTGAAGCCGCCCGCGCCGGCGAAGCTGGCAAGGGCTTCGCCGTAGTGGCCAACGAAGTGAAAGAGTTGGCCAAAGAAACCGCAAAAGCAACGGAAGACATCAGCCGGAAAATTGAAGCCATTCAAACCGACACTAAAGCTGCAGTGGATGCCATTGCCACTATCTCTGGAGTGATCAAACAGATCAACGATATCTCGAGCACGATTGCGACAGCGGTAGAGGAGCAGAACGCGACGACGAGCGAGATGTCACGCAACGTGAGCGAAGCCGCGCAGAGCAGCGGCGAAATCACCAGCAACATCGCGGGTATGGCAGAGGCGGCGCAGGGCACGACCCGCGGCGCCACCGACACCCAGCAGGCTTCGCATCAACTGTTGGAGACCTCCACCCAGCTTCGCCGCCTGATCGAGCAGTTCCGGATTAGCGCGGACGACGGCCATGGATCCGGCGGAAGCGACCCGTCACGGGTGATGGCAGCGCGTGCCGGCACCTAAGAGGAGGTGGGCAGCACTGCTCCCCGAACATGCAAAGAACATCTTTAATACGACACACCAAACCAAACGAAAGGGATGTGAATATGAAACTCGCAAAAGTTTTCGTTGTTCGGCTACTCACCATATGCTTCGTCTGTGCTCTGCCTCATTTCGCAGTGACGCAAGATAAAGCGACGCCGCAAGAATTGGTAAGCAAGGTGCGCGAGGCCGCCGACATTCTAGCGAAATCGGGGGAACCCGGTTTAGCCGACTTCGATAAGAAACCTGGGCCATGGGTTTGGAAGGACAGCTATGTCTTTGTGCTCGATTGCACGAAGGGTGTTATGGCGGCCCATCCCATGAAGGCGGAGCTAATCGGCAAACCGGTCGCGTCGCTTAAAGACGTCAAAGGCAACCCAGCCTTCGAACTGCTGTGCGCGGCCACGCAGAATCCGAGTGGCACTTGGGCCGAATACTGGATTCCGAAACCCGGCGAAATGGAAGGGTCGCGGAAAATCAGCTACGGCTTCCTGGCCGCTGGTACTCCGTATGTAGTGGGAGCTGGAATCTTTGATCCCGATACAACGATCGTAGATTTGACGAAGAGCGCAGCAAAATAGCGAAACTGGGTTAGGAATCACACACAACCTCACCATGGCGAGGCATGTTCGCCACTAGCTGTTCTTTCCGTCGAGGCACCAGCATGGGCGCGTTTCCAGCTCCGCACGGCACAATAAGTTCTCTGGTCGCATGGGCGGATGACAGGTATATCATTGTTCGTACTTTGGGGATTCGCCCATGTTTCAACCCCTTCAGTACAACGGCGGCAGCCCTGGCGGTCGCGTCTTCCACCGACGGTGTACCCACAGCCACTGCTCGGGATACTTCCGCACGTATTCTTCAATGACGGTCGTGAATTTCTGCGTATTCGCCTGAATATCGGCTTCGATGTCGCCCGTGCGCATCAACTCCACCGCCGGATCGAAGCGCAATCGATATTTTTTCAGTTGCGCGTCCCAGATCGTGAACGTCGGCACCACTGCCGCATCTGTGCGCAGCGCAATCCGGGCCAGTCCGCTGGCGGTACAAGCCGGAATGCCAAAAAAATCCACGAAGATGCCCTGCGGCGGGGTCATATTGGTGTCCATCAATATACCGACCACTTCACCCGCGTTCATCGCAGCCAGCAACCCACGGACGAAGTCGTCTTTTTCTACGATCTGATTGCCGTGCATCGTGCGGTACTGACGGATCAATCGGTCCAGATACACATTGTCCATGGCTCGGACCACGACGTGCATCCAGTGCCCGTGCAGCGAATGAGTGAACGCGGAAAGTTCCCATCCGCCAAAGTGCGCGGTGAGAAACAGCACTCCTTTGCCCCGCGCATGCGCCCGCTCGTAATTTTCCAGTCCGTCATAGACCACGACCTGCTCAACGTTTTCCCGCGTGTACTTGGGAAAGTGGCAGACCTCGGCCAGTTGTCGCCCCAGAGAAGTGAACTCGGCGCGCAGGATCCGCGCCCGGTCTGCCTCACTTTTTTCGGGAAACGCGATGGCGAGATTGCGCATTCCGACCTGCCGCAACCGCACATGCAGAAGATAAACCGCCCACGCTAAAGCCATGCCGGCGGCTCGTGCCAGAGGCCGCGGCAGGATACCGAGAATCTTGATGAACGGCCAGGCTGCCGCGTACTCAAGTCGCTGCCGCATCGGGGAAGCGTGACGGTATCACCGTAAAAAAGTTTTTGCAAACCATCATCTTGCAAACGATCATCGAGGCAGCGCGGTCGAGCTTCGCTCGACGGACAGCCGGGGACGGCCGTCCCCACACGACCTTCTTATTTTGCCGCTTCCTGCGCCCAATTCGCCAGCGAAGTCAAAAACGCATTCGCCCCCGCCGGTGGATCGATCTCTCCAATCAGCGAGGTTCGGAACGGCACCATGCGTCCGTAAAATTCGCGTGTGCTGTCCTTGTCCTGCTTGATCACCGCTCCATTCAGACTCACGCCAGCAAACAACCCGCGAGCGCGCGAATACGTCAGGACTTCAGACCGCATCTTCCAGTCAGTATTTCCCTCGGCGTGACGGCCTACTGGTCCTGCCGCCACAGACGCGTCCGCGCCAAGTGCGAATTCGCTCGAGAGGAGATGTTTCATACCCTCTTTATTCATGATCAGCATGACCAGGTCGACTGCCTGCCCGCCGATCTGAAAACCAAAGCTGCCGCCGCTCACGACAAAAAACGCGGGAGCGCTCCATCCCTTCGGCGTGCGGCAACTCGCCAGCCCGCGGCCATATTTGGCGCCGACAATAAAACCGCCCTTCAGCATCGACGGTACTACGGCCACGCACTCGGCCGAGCCCAACACTTCCTGGGGGATCCCCTTATCTGGCGCTCCCTGGATTTCATTCAGCACATCCGCCGCCGCCTGCGCACGGTCCGCAGCTTTGGATTCTTTGGGCTCATCATCCGAGGCGAACGAGAAAGAACAGAGAGACGCAAATAGGGTCAAGAGTAAGAACTTTTTCATGGTTCCTCATTCATCTGAAATTGTCTGGGAGCAATAACTGGATTGTAAATGATGATGCCGGGATTGTGTCGGCTACACAAAATAGCCGGGACGCAATCACAAACGAAATTGCCAATCGGCAATCTGAAATTCCCTGCTGGCCGGAGATCCTGAGGACCAAAAAAATCGGGGCTGAAAGTGGTGACCCTAATCGCCACTCCCAACCCCGTCTCCCAGGTTCTGTGGTAGGTGACGCGAGTATGCGTCCGGCTGGCTTTGCCTACAAGATCACCGAGGTCACTGTCCTGAAGTAACTGAGGTCACGACGCTTTGCTATTCTTATTTTGCGGCCACCAGCGAATGAGTGATGGCATGCACCGATAACGCGATTCGGTTTTGCACGCCGACTTTGCGCATCAGTTTTGCCACGTGGGCTTTCACCGTGCGCTCTTCAATTCCCAACTGAGCGCCAATCTCTTTGTTGGAGCGCCCTGCCACCAGCATCTCCAGTACTTCCTTTTCACGATCGGTGAACGTGACGCGGCCCGCGGGAAAGATACGCCCCGGCGCCGACGATACCCGCTCGATGAACATCGAAAGCACCTTCCGCGGCGCCCACACCGACCCCTGGCTGACGATACGAATCGCCTGCACAAATTCTGCCGGCGAAGCTGCCTCGTCCACATAGCCTTTGGCCCCGGAAGCGATCGCCTTAAGGATGGTCTCTTCGTCCACGCCTGACCCGGTCACAATAATGCGCAGATCTGGGCGCGTTGCCTTCAGGCTCGCCATTACATCGAACAAATTTTGACCGGAGCGGTTTCCCAGAAGGATCAAGTCCACGTCCTGCAACGTGGAAATCTCGGGCAGGCTCGCGGAGATTAATTCGAACTCAGGTTCCGTGTCGAACAATGCGCGGAAGCCCACGAACCTCAGCGGGTCGCTTTCCACCACGGCAATTTTGATAGTCGGTTTTCTCGCTACTGCTGCTTTCATAGGTTTCCCTGTAGGGCGTAATTACTTAGCTAGAGCATAGCGGCATTTGCCCGCGCTGCAAAGAGAAGGTGACCGAAGTTAAATTACGGGAGTAACATGAAAAGGAAGGACGAAAAGCCCTTCGACGGCCGATGTTGGCGGGTAAATCCTTGACCGCGCCACTCGCGGAGACGATTCAGCATGGGAAAAAGTTTTGCTCGGGTTGTTGCCATTCTCGCCACTCTCGCACTCGCCGCTACCCTGTTTGTGCCGATTTCGGACCTTGCAGCGCAGACTTCTGCCGGTAGTTATCAGCCAAAATTTGCTGGCGATCCGGCCCGCTCCGACTCCGAAGCCGCCGCTCTCGCTTACATGCGGGTCGTGATCCGCGCCCAGCGCCAGTTCAACAAACAATACGGACACTTCGCCACCTCTCTCGCCGAACTTGTCCACTCCGGCTCTTTCACCAAACGCATGGTCAATCCCGATCGCGGTGATTACATCGCCAGCTTCGAAGGCAAAAAAGACAGCTTTGTCCTTACCATGACACCCAAGCAGCTCGACGCCCAGCATCGGTCCTTCTACGCCGAGGACGATGGCAAAATCCATGCCGACGAGGAAAAGCCCGCCGATGCCAAGTCGCTCGTGGTGAAATGACTCTGTCATCCTGAGCGAAGTTTGTGCTTGGCCCAAACGAAGCGCAACCGCAGTTGAAAACCTGCCTGAGCGAAGCCGAAGGGGATCCCTTTCCCGCGCCACGTCACGACAGGCCAGGCAAGGAGTGTCACAGCTCGTTTTTCCCACTCCGCTCGTTCCTGTCACGCAACTCGTTTATGATGAAACCAGAAATTATTCTAGGATTAAAGGAATAAGGAGGAACCATGTCACCAACCGTCGGCGCACCCGCGCCCGAATTCTCACTGAAAGATCAGGATCAGAAGGACGTAAAGCTCAGCGACTACCGTGGCAAGAAGCCTGTGGTTTTAGTTTTCTACCCGCTCGACTGGAGCCCGGTGTGCACCAAGGAGCACGCTTGCATGGTCAACGATAAAAAGCAATTCGAAGATCTCGACGCGCAAGTCCTTGGCCTCAGCGTGGACAGCGTCTGGTCGCACAAGGCCTATGCCGATAAGATGGGAATCCACTACCCGCTGCTTGCCGACTTCCACCCGCGCGGCGCAGTCGCTGCCAAGTACGGCGTCTATCTCGAAGATAAAGGCATCACCGGCCGCGCCATCTTCATCGTCGACCGCGACGGCAAACTCGCCTGGCAGAAGGACTATGACATTCCTGTGGTGCCCGACATAAAAGAAGTCTCGCAAGCGCTGGCGGCAGTGAAGTAGAACGACAAAGAGGTGGATACGCTGGTGCGCGGTTTACCTTGTGTTCCTCCGTGCCCTCTGTGGTGGAAGGTTTTCGAGATACGGGCCGGGCCTTAAGAAGCTGGCGTTCCCGCCTTAATCTCCGATGCTTTCCCACCGCGATAAATCACGACCAGCGGCTTCCCTCCATTCGGATAGTGCACCGTCTTTTCGTCCGACGATGCGCCCGCATCCGGAACTCCCATTCCCACAGCGAAATCCGCCTGCAACTCGTTCATCCCCGGCTTAACTTCATGCTGCGCCACCGACTGCCATACATCCGCAGGCCAATGTTTGTACAAGTCATGCGGATCTTCCACATAAAACATCTCATCGGAATAAATCTTGTATTGCCCGTCGCTCTCGAACCCGATCGGCACAGCAAAGCTCTTCCCCTCTTTCTCAAACACCGCCATCAACTGCCGCCGGTTCCCTCCCCCAGGTCCCATCTCTGCCACCACATCCTTGATCTCGAGCCGTTGAATCGGTAACAGCAGCCCGGCCTCATGTGCGAAGTCCGTCCGCTTGTGCGCCGTATCGTAAGGATAATAGGTATATCGATACCCTTCCTTCACCCACACCGGCTGCTGCGTCAAAGTCTTCGCGGACTTCAAATCGAAAGGATAAAGTTTCTTCGGCGTGACGTAGTAATCGGCATTCGAATACCCAGCTTTCCTGGACTCCTCCTGCTTCTGCGCCGCAAGATAGTCTTCATGCCGCTGGTAAAGGATGTAGCCGGCGCGCACTCCCGCCACCACCAGGGCCAGCGCCAGAGCAAATTGAATCCTCCTCTTCGCCTCTTCGCTCATCATGGGCAAGAACTCTATCAGATCGCGGCAAGACACCGGGGGCGTTGCACCGTCAGCGGCTGGTTTACACTAAATGGAGAACCGGCAACCGGATCGCGACACACGAAGCCTGGAGCCGAACGCCGCAAAGGAAACCCTGATGCCAACTGTCACGAAACAAGATGTCTTGAGCGCACTGAAGAGTTGCTATGATCCCGAGATTCCAGTGAACATCGTCGATCTCGGTCTTATCTACACCGTAAAGTTCGATCCCGTCGAGTTACCGGAGCAAGACAAGCAAGACGTCACGGTGGATATGACCCTCACCTCGCAGGGCTGCCCGGAACACGTCAACATCAGCGCCCAGGTGAAGTCGCGGCTCGAACAGCTACCAGGGATCCGCAATGCCACAGTTCACGTTGTCTGGACTCCCGCCTGGACCCCGGAGCGCCTCAGCCCCGACGCCCGCAAGCAACTCGGCATCGAGTGACCGGCCTTGGCTTTCGGGCTTTGGCTTTCAGCACAGCGTAAAGAATACTATCCCTGCCTGTTTCAGCTTGAACGACTAACCGAGGAATGAAATTCTGAATGCCAGCGGGCCGACGCCCGAAAGCCGACGCCCCCGGGCGTTTCTACCCACCCATATCGCCCCAATCCAGCGAGCCCTGATCAGAGATACGCCGGCCGGCGCGCTCAGCCATCTCGATGACTCGCATGCCGCGATCGAAATAATCCGGCAGCGACCTGCGCACCCTCTCAAACTTCTCCGGATACTCCGCCGCCAGCACCGCCAGCCCAATACCCGTAGCCAGAACTCCGGCCGGATAGTTTTTCTTCAAGAACAAAATTGTCGCGACCCCGATCGATCCCGCCACCAGCGCCTTTTTCCACGGGTCCATGTTTCTCCTGCGAAATATGCTCATGCGATTGTACTCCCGCTTATTTGATTATCACGCACACCATTCCGATGCTGGTTCCCACTTCTGCGTTGTCACTTGTCTGCATCGTCTTTTTGCAATCGCAGCAATCGAGCATGCTGCCACCTCCCAGAGGCGCGATCCTTATATACTTCTTCGGTCACGTGGAGGCCGATGTTGAATCGCAACATATCCAGATGGACGTCGTTTCCCCTCTCCGCAACGCGCGCAGCTTTAGCCATATTGATCCTTTCCTGCGTCCTCGCCGCATCAGCGCAAACCAAACCCCGCGCCCGCGATCTGGGCGTCCCCTTCGACGGCACTCCCGGCCACAACAACGCCATCACAGACGTCGGCAGCATCGAAGTCGGCCACACCACACTCATTTCAGGCAACGGCAAACTTGAAGTCGGCAAAGGTCCCGTGCGCACCGGCGTCACGGCTATCCATCCCCGCGGCAAGGCCAGTAACGACGCCGTTTTCGCCGCCTGGTTCACACTCAATGGTAACGGCGAAATGACCGGCACAACCTGGGTCGACGACTCCGGATTTCTCAACGGCCCGGTGATGATTACGAACACGCACAGCGTTGGCGTAGTCCGCGACGCCGTCATCGCCTGGAAGGTGAAGCATGGCGGTCCTGACATGGAAGGCTATTGGTGGTCGCTGCCCGTGGTCGCCGAAACCTGGGACGGCTGGCTCAACGACATCAACGGATTCCACGTCCATCCTGAAGATGCCTGGCACGCACTGGACACCGCCCACTCCGGCCCCGTCGAAGAGGGCAATGTCGGCGGCGGCACGGGCATGGTCTGCAACGAATTCAAAGGTGGCATCGGCACGAGTTCGCGCGTGATCGACGCTAAAGCTGGAGGCTATACCGTTGGTGTCTTGGTCCAATGCAACTACGGACGCCGCGACCAGCTCCGCATCGCCGGCGTCCCCGTCGGCAAGGAAATTCCCGAAAAGCCCGCCTATGGCAACAGCGACGACACCGGCTCCATCATCGTCATCGTCGCCACCGATGCCCCGCTCATCCCCACGCAACTCAAGCGCGTCGCCAAAAAAGTTTCCCTCGGCCTCGGCCGTGACGGTAGCTACTCAGGCGACGGTTCCGGTGACATCTTCCTTGCCTTCTCCACCGCCAACCCAGGCGCCGTTGGCACCAAAGGTCTGCATCAACTCACCATGCTTCCCAACGACTCTCTCGACCCAATTTTCCTGGCCACCGTGCAAGCCACCGAGGAAGCCGTCGTCAACGCCATGGTCGCCGCCGAAAGCATGAAAGGCATCGACGATCACGAAGTGATCGCTCTCCCCCACGACCGGCTCCGCGAAATACTAAAAAAATACAACCGGCTGGGGAAATGACCTCAGGCGCTCGTCAAAGCGTTGTCATCCTGAGGCGGGCGCTTTTTTGCCCGACGAAGGACCTGAGGGAGCGACCGCGCCGCGATGCCGTCCTTTGGCATCGCAATAAGCGCGACGCGACCTTCCTTATCCTGCCGCCGCTGTTGTCATTTCGACCTTGACTTCGATCCCTGAGGTCTGAGGTTCGAAAGTCCGACGCCATTGTCGGATTCCCCCATTAAAACTATCCCATCATTACCTTCGCTGCCTCACCCCCGTACCTTTCCCTTCCCCGCCAAAAGACTAGACTCGAAATTATGAAGCGCCTCTATACCATCGCTCGCGTCAAGGGAGGCATGAAGTTCACCTGCACTCACTGCGCCCACCACGTCAGCACCCTCGACTTCGACGCCCGCGACGGCAATCTTCGCACCCAGGCCGCCACCGCAATCAACCAGCATGCCACCAAAATCCACCACGAGCCTGTAATGTTCTCCTCCCTTGATAACCAGCAGCGCCTCTGGCGCGGCTAACTCTCTTAGGCCTCTTACATAAAACTTGTCATTCCGAGCGCGCCGAAGGCGGGCGAGGAACCAGCTGTTTGCCTTTGGGTGGCGCAGCGCTTCAGCGCTGCGATTAAGCGAAAAATAAATCTAACCGGCGGCTTCAGCCGCCAAAGCAGTTTACCTTTTCGTAATGGGCAATGGGCACCCCCGTAGCTCTAGAATTATCAACTTAAGCACGTTCTGGCCCGCAAAATCCTTCTAGCTAGGGACTTAGAGGTCAAGATCAAGGTAAGAAGGAGTTGCCTACCGACTTTTGGCCGGACGCCCCACTTTGCGCGAATTGTCTCTGCTGCCTCTGGGTGAGCACGGGGCGTGCCTCCGCAAGCAAACAACGGGTTCCTCGCGCGCCTTTGGCGCGCTCGGAATGACATCGTCAGTAGGGGGCTTGATCGCAGCGCTGAAGCGCTGCGCCACCCAAAACCAAAATCTAATCGACCACGGCCTTATCAGTGATCTCCAGCCCACGATCGAGGATGGCAAACGCCTCGCGCATCTGCTGCTCGTTGATGCAGAGCGGAGGATTGGTGAAGAAAGTGTTCCAGCGAACGAAGGTGTAGAGCCCTTGCTCGCGGAAGAAGCGTCCCAAGGCAGCCATCTCGTCGGACGTGCCGTTGAAGGGAGCCATCGGCTGACGCGTCTTGCGATTGCGAATCAGTTCCACGATGCCGAACAATCCGATCGAGCGCACGGCGCCTACCGAGGGATGCTTCGCCTGCAACTCCGATAACAACGCTTTCATGATCGCGCCGATTTTTTTCGCATTGTCGATCAGCCCATCTTCTTCGTACACGCGAATCGTGGCCAGAGCTGCCGCACATCCCATCGGATGGCTGTTGTAAGTCAGCCCTCCGTAGAAAACTTTGTCCTGAAAATGCTGTGCGATGTGGTGCCGCATGCCGACCGCGCCGAGGGGGAGATAGCTGGAAGTCAATCCTTTCGCCATGCAAAGCAGATCGGGAACCACCTTCCAGTGATCGACGGCAAACCACGCGCCGGTTCGTCCGAAGCCGGACATCACTTCATCGGCGATCATCAGGATGCCGTACTTGTCGCAGATCTTGCGCAGGCTCGCGAGATATCCGTCAGGAGGAACGAGAACGCCGTTGGTTCCGGTCACCGGCTCGAGGATGAATGCGGCGATCGTGTTCGGACCTTCGAGCTGAATGATCTCCTCAATCATGGCCAGCGACGATTCGGCCGATTCCCATCCACGCTCGATGCCATGATAAGGATCGAGCACATGCACCACACCCGGAATGCCAGGCTCAGCGGCCCATCTGCGCGGATCGCCGGTAAGGCTGATCGCGCCCGCAGTCGCACCGTGATAGGAGCGATAGCGAGCGATGATCTTGTGGCGTCCGGTGAAGAAGCGCGCGATCTTGATGGCGTTCTCGTTGGCCTCGGCGCCGCCGTTGGTGAAGAAGAAAGTGTCGATATCACCGGGAGCAATTTCGGCGAGCTTGGCACCGAGTCGCGCGCGAACTTCCGTAGCCATGAACGGATTCGCATAAGCGAGGGTCGCCGCTTGTTCGCTGATCGCCTGAATGACGCGCTCGTCGCCGTGTCCAATGTTGACGGACATGAGCTGGCTATTGAAGTCGATGAAGCGCTTGCCTTCCGGCGTGTAGAAGTAAATTCCCTTGGCGCTGGCTACGGGAATCGGATCGACTTTCGACTGTGCGGACCACTCGTACAACGTGTGCTTGCGGGAAAGGTCGACAATTTCCTTGCCGGACATTGACGGACTTGCAACAGTAGTGGTCATTATTTCCTCTTTGAAACCGATTCACCACAGAGTCACAGAGACACAGAGAAAACCTTTTATAGGACTCTTCGTATGATGCCTTGCGTTAGTAATGAGCTGTTGAAGTTGATTAGTAGTCCGCCCTTTTTTCCTGACAGTTTCAGGTATGTCAGGAGTTGACGATGCACTTCGATCGCCGCGCCAATGATCGCAGCAGTTCGGGGGTCCTGCTGGTTCTCGATTTCTCTGTGTCTCTGTGACTCTGTGGTGAGAAGTTTCATGGTTCTTCTCTGTTAAAGCTCAGAACTTGCGCGAATGTTCCTTCGCCCAGCGTTCGACTACTACTTTCTTGTCGGTGTAGAACTCGATGGCGTCGCGGCCCTGGCCGTGGAGATCTCCGAAGAAGCTGTTCTTCCATCCGCTGAACGGGAAATAGGCCATGGGCGCCGCCACGCCGATGTTGATGCCGATATTTCCCGCGGGCGCCTCGTAGCGGAAACGGCGCGCGGCCGATCCGCTCGAAGTGAACAGTGATGCCTGATTGCCGTAGGCGCTGCGTTCGAGGAAGGCGAGGGCGTCGTCCATGTTATCGGCATGAACGAGGCTTAGCACGGGGCCGAAGATTTCCGTGTCGGCAAGATCGCTTGTCGCTGGAACGTCGTCGAGGATCGTCGGCTTCACAAAGTTTCCCGATTCGTATTTCGGAATCTTCGAGTTGCGGCCATCGAGCAAAACCTTTGCACCCTGCTTTTCTCCGAGTCCGATGAGCGATTCGACGCGCTCTTTACTTTGGGGCGTAATCACGGGACCCATCTGCACGCCGTCATCGAGACCATTTCCTACTTTAAGTTTTGAAGCAGCGTCGGTAATGGAATCGCGAAATGTTGTTTGTGCTTCACCGATCGTGATGGCGACGGAGACGGCGAGACAACGCTGGCCGGCGCATCCAAAGGCGCTGTCGCTGATGATCTGCGTAGCCATGGGCATGTCCGCATCCGGGAGAACGATAACGTGATTCTTCGCTCCGCCCTGGCACTGCGCCCGTTTGCCGTTCGCGGCAGCGCGAGAGTAAACGTATTTCGCCACCGGCGTCGAGCCAACAAAACTGATCGCGCGAATTTTCGGATGGTCGAGCAGCGCATCGACAGCAGCTTTACCTCCGTTGACCAGATTCACTACTCCTTTGGGCAATCCAGTTTTCTCGAGCAACTCGTAGATGTAACGCATCGTGAGCGGAACGCGCTCGGAAGGCTTGAGGATAAACGTGTTGCCCGTAGCAATTGCGTAGGGCAGATACCAAAACGCGATCATGCCGGGAAAGTTGAAAGGCACGATGGCTGCTGTGACGCCGAGGGGCTGGCGGATCATCATCTCGTCGATGCCGCGGGCGACGTCTTCCAGGTTGTAGCCTTGCATCATCATAGGAATGCCGCAGGCGACTTCGACGTTCTCGATGGCGCGACGCATCTCAGCTTTGGCTTCGCTGAAAGTCTTGCCATTTTCCTGCGTGATGATGCGGGCAATGCCGTCGAGGTGATCTTCGAGAAGCATCTTCAACTTAAACAGCGGCTGGATGCGGTCTTCGGGCGGAGTGCGCCGCCACTCAGGGAAAGCGGCGGCGGCGGCTTCGACGGCTTGGTTGACCTCGGCGGCGTCGGCGAGCGGGACTTGGGCCAGCACGCCGCCGGTTGCAGGATTGATGACGTCGCGCCATTCGCGAGCGCGGGAGTCGGTCCATTGGCCGTTAATGTAGTTGGTAAGTTTGATGGCGGGTGGTGCAGCGATGGTGGTCACGGGATTGCCTCTGCTTCGCAAAGAATGCTTTGAATCATAGCTGAATCCGTTGGGGGATTTCGGCCGCCCCTCCGGGGGCTTCCTCACGTTCGTTTGTTTACCCGCCGCTAAAGCGGCGGGCTATTGTCGATTGCCCCTACGGGGCAGGGTCATTTCTCTACTACGATTTCGACCGGACATCCACGTCCCGCAATTTCACGAATCAGATCAACAAAGTCGTCAGCCATCTTTCTTGTTCCGGCGGCAATGGAGTCGTAGTGTTTGATGACCAACCGATACGGGACTTCAACAGCGTTGATGCGGCCGGTTTCGATGCTGTCGATCAGTGCATCGAGGTTTCTACCGTGCCACTCGGGTGCTCCGACAGCCTTGAAAAAAGAGTCGTAAACATCGTCCCTCGTTTTCCACGCGGAAGCATCCAAGATAAGTTCCTTCATCTCGCTTCACACCAGCTGCGTCATCGCGCCTTTTTTGTCGCAGACCGTCGCTAGGGCGGCCTCCAGCACGTCCAGGCCCTCGTCCATTTGCTCGTTGGTCGCCACCAGCGGAACTAGAACGCGGATCACATTCGAGTACGAACCGGCGGTAATCGTGATCAAGCCGTGCTCGTAGCAGTACTGTGTAATCTGCTTGGTCTCTTCAGCAGCTGGAGTTTTTGTCTCCTTCGACTTCACAAGTTCAATGGCTTGCATGCCACCGAGGCCGCGCACGTCACCGACGATGGGCCAGCGTCGTTGCCATTCGCAGGCGCGACGCTGGAAGCGATCGCCGAGCTCACTGGCGCGGGTTAACAAGTTTTCGTTCTCAAACAAGTCGAGCACGGCCAGTGCCGCGGCGCAGGAAAGTGGATTGCCGGCAAAAGTACCACCAAGTCCGCCTACAGCAGGTGCGTCCATAATTTCGGCGCGGCCCGTGACAGCGGCTAGCGGCAAACCGCCGCCGAGGGACTTGGCGGTAACGATTAGATCAGGTTCGATCCCGTAGCGCTCGCTGGCAAAGAGCGCGCCGGTGCGGCCGAAGCCGGATTGCACTTCGTCGGCGATGAAAAGGATGCCGTGCCTGTGGCAGAGATCGATCAGCACTTTAAAGTAATCGGGCGGTGGGGCGATGAAGCCTCCTTCGCCCATCACTGGCTCGGCGATCACGGCGGCGACTTCTTCGTTAGCGACAACGCGCTTGAATGTGTCCTCGAGATGGCGTGCGCAATAGAGATCGCACGAGGGATATTTCAAGTTATAGGAGCATCGATAGCAGTAGGCGAACGGGATGCGGTAAACCTCGGCCGGAAATGGTGCGAAGCCGGCTTTATAAGGATGAGTCTTGCTGGTAAGAGCAAGCGTCATCATGGTGCGGCCGTGAAACGCATCCTCAAAGGCAATGATCGCGGGGCGCTTCGTGTAGGCGCGCGCGATCTTGACCGCATTCTCGACGGCTTCAGCGCCGCTATTGACGAACAGAGTCTTTTTCGGAAACTTGCCGGGCGTGACTTCGTTCATGCGCTCGGCGAGGCGGATGTAGCCTTCGTAGGGCGTAACCTGTACGCAGGTATGCAGGAATTTGTCCAGTTGGCCGCGAATGGCGTCGACCACGGCTTCCTGGCGGTGACCAGCGTTAGCGCAACCGATGCCTCCGGCGAAATCGATGTAACGGTTGCCGTCAACGTCTTCGAGCCACGCGTCTTCGGCCTTAGCTACATAGATGAATGTGCCGTGAGAAAGGCCGCGGGGTACGGCTTGAGCGCGACGCTCAGAGAGCGCAAGGGATTTGGGGCCGGGGATTGATGTACGCAGTTGAATGGTTGACATCATCAGTTCTCAAGTGGCCAGTGGTCAGTGATCAGTGGCCAGTCAATTCAGGTTTGTAAACTGGCCACTGGTCGCTGACCACTGGCCACTGTTTTTCAGTACCAACCTATCGGCTGTTCGTTCAGATTGATATACACCTGCTTGGTTTCGAGATATTCTTCGATTCCCCAGGGGCCGAGTTCGCGGCCGAAGCCGGATTGTTTGTAGCCGCCCCAGGGGGCTTCCACGTACGTTGGTTGCATGTGGTTCACCCACACGATGCCGGCGCGCAGGGCCTTCACTGCACGCATGGCTTTGAAAATGTCCCGCGTCCAAACCGCGGCGGCGAGGCCGTAGGGGGAATCGTTGGCGATTTTAAGCGCGTCTTTTTCGTCGTCAAAAGGAATCACGGCGGCGACGGGGCCGAAGATTTCTTCGCGGGCGATACGGGCTGAGTTCGTCACATCAGAAAAAATCGTAGGCTGGACATAATATCCTTTCCCAATTTTCTCGGGACGCCCTCCGCCGGAAGCGAGTTTCGCCTCTTTCTTCCCGATCTCGATGTAGGAGTTAACGCGGTCGTACTGTTCTTTGCTGACGAGCGGGCCCATCTTAGTTTCGCGATCGAGCGGTGGTCCGAGCTTGATCTTCTTGGCTTTCTCCGTCATTGCTTCAACAAAATTCTTGTAGATGGACTTCTGCACCAAGATGCGGCTACCAGCGGAGCAGACTTCGCCCTGGTTGATGAAAACTCCGAATAACGCGCCATCGATGGCGGCTTCGAAATCGGCATCGGCGAAGAAGATATTGGGCGATTTGCCGCCGAGTTCGAGGGTGACTCGCTTCACCGTGTCGGCAGCCTGTTTCACGATGATCTTTCCCACGGCGGCGCTGCCGGTGAACGCAATTTTGTTGACGTCGGGATTCTGAACCAGCGGCGCTCCGCAGGTTTCTCCAAAGCCGGTAACGATGTTGACGACTCCCGGCGGCAAGCCGCAATCGGCGAAATATTTTGCGAGTTCGAGAGCGGTGAGCGGAGTCTGCTCAGCGGGCTTGAGCACGCAAGTACAGCCTGCGGCGATGGCTGGAGCGAGTTTCCAGGCGGCCATGAGCAGCGGATAGTTCCACGGAATAATTTGTCCGGCGACGCCGACCGGCTCTTTGAGCGAGAGCGACATCGCATTGTCCGGAACGGGATTTACGTAGCCAACAACTTTGGTGGCGAGGCCGCCGTAGTATTCAAAGCAGGTTGAGGCATCGTTGATGTCGAATTCGGCTTCGACGATGGGCTTGCCGGTGTTGCGGCATTCGAGTTCGGCGAGCGCGGGAAGATTGCTGCGGATTTTTTCGGCGAGGCGGAAGAGCACGCGGCCGCGTTCCTGTGCGGTTGAGGTCGCCCATGGGCCGTCTTCAAAGGCGGTCTTCGCAGCTGCGACGGCGCGGTTGACGTCATCCGCGCCAGCGTCTGGAACTTGGGCCATGACTTCTTCCGTCGAGGGATCGTAGACGGGAAACGTCTTCGCGGATTTGCTCGCGACCCACTCCCCGTTGATGAACATCTGATAGGTGCGGACTTCTGTTGTGACTCCGCCGGGCATTTTTTCGACCTCCCTATACCTCAACGGGCTAACGCCGCCCGTCGATTTGCGATCTTTATCGCAGCGCTAAAGCGTTGCGCCACCCAAGATCAAAGTTTGTCAGCGGTCAGTGGCAAGACTGAAGTCGTGCCCGTCCGAATCTTTTGCTGCAATTTGTTGCGACCATAGACGAAAAAGAAGAAGGCGGCCACACCAACGAAAAATGCCGTGCCTCCGAACATCCATAACTCGTAGGACCATAGCGACGTGATCTGTTGCGCCGGGAAAAATACTAGGGCGATGCCCAGGACCGTCGTGAGCAGACCGCTCAATCCCGCGATGAACAGCGTGTTGCGGCTGTACCGGCCTTGCGGCGTGCTTTCGCGCAGAGCAAACCTCACCAGCGCTCCGAACATATAAACGAAGGGAACGAGGTTCAAAACGACGGCGAGAGAAAGCAGTTTCTGAAACGTTTCCTGCACTCCGGCACCGGCAAAATTCAGGACGACGAGGAGAGCTGAAACAATAGCCTGAACTATCAATGCAGCATAAGGGGTGCAATAGCGCGGATGAATATTGCCGAGCCATGATGGCATGTAGGAATCAAGGCCGGCAACGAACGGAATGCGTGCGCAGCCACCGATCCAAGCCGATCCAATGCCTGCAATGGAAAGGCTCAGCACGATTGCGAACGGAATGGTGATGGCCGAAAGCCCGACTCGTCCGGCCATGTGGGTGACAGCCTGAACAATGCCCTGTAGCACACTGACGTTTTTCCCCACCGCAATGAGAAGAGTGAGAGTTGCTCCAACGTAGAGGAGGCCGCTGAGAACGCCTCCCCAGGCGACCGCGCCGGGAAGAGTGCGGCGAGGATCTTTTATTTCGTCGCCCATGACGGAGGCCAGTTCAAGACCGATGAGGCCAAAGCAAATGACGCCGAAAGAATTCAGAACAAAACGGGGATTGTCTGGGATCTTAAAGTCGGCCACGGAGAGCGAAGCGCCGAACCGAAAAGAGATGACGACACCCAAAACGATGAGTACGCCCGCGGCAAGGAAGGTTCCAATCGCGCCGAAATTATTGATCCATTTGCCGATGCCGAGGCCGAGGATGTTGAAAAAAGTGAGAAGAGCGAGAAGAACCAGCGAAATAATTAAAGCAAAGAGTTTATTGTCGGCGAGAAAGTGGCGGCTGGGTCCAAGGATGTAAACGGAGACGCCGACGAAATACAGCATGATGGTCGGCACGTAAAGCATGTTGTTCGTCCAATAGCACCAGCCAGAAAGAAATCCGTGGAAGTCGCCGAAAACTTCTTTGGCCCAGAGGTAAACTCCGCCTTCACCCGGGTAGCGGTGTGAGAGTTCGATGACGGCGATGCCTTGCGGAAAGAAGAAAAGAAGAAGGGAGATGATCCAGAGCCAGATGGTGACACCGCCGTTGGCGGCGATGGAAGGAACCACGTTCAGGTTGAAGACGGCGACGACGAAAAGCAGGACTAGGTCGCGGCGCCCGAGGGCGCGGACCAAGTGAGGTTGAGCAGCGGGTTGGGTGGTGGCAGACAAAGTTTGTGCCAGCAGTGGCCGAACAGCAGGTTCCTCACCGGGCGTTGCCCGGCTCGCAAGGAAAAGATCTTTGTTTACTCTTCTACTTGTCAAGCAGGGCGGGCCGAAACGCCCGCCCCAAGCAATCAATTTTCCAGCACGCTACGGCGATCTAGTGCGCAGCGAGCACGGGCTGGCCGGCACGCTCCTGTTGCGCTTTCGCGAGCGACGCCGCGATGTCGTCGAAAGCGGATAGATGCTTATCGATGTCGGCGTCGGTGTGCTGGACGGAAATCGTCCACTGCTCATCCCACCAGTAGGGCTGAGGCATAACACCGCGATTGACCATGGCGAACCAATAGTGCCGCCAGAGATCGATGTCAATCGTGGTCCAGTCGCGGTAGTTGCGAATTTCCTTGGGATAAAGCATCAGCGCCCCGTTGGCCCCTGCTTGCGCGATGTAAGCTTGCAGGCCCACTTTCGTGATGGTTTTCCGATATCCGTCCGCAAGCTTTTTGCCGAGTTTATCGACGTGAGCGTAATTATCGCGCGTGAGGACTTCTCTAAATGTTGCCAGGCCCGCAGCCATCGAAACCGGGTTGGTGTTGTAGGTGCCGCCGTGGAAGACCTTGTGTTGAGAAATGAGATCCATCACTGACCTACTAGCACCGAACGCGGCGAGCGGGAAGCCTCCCCCAATCGACTTTGCCAGGCAGATCATGTCAGGCTGAACGTTGAAGTATTCGGAGGCGCCTCCCCAGCCGAGTTTAGCGCCGGTTTTTACCTCGTCGAAGATCAGGAGTGCGCCCTTCTTCGTAGCGAGTTCGCGTAGACTCTGCAGAAAGCCAGGTTCCGGAAGACAGAGGCCAACGTTCATCAGAATCGGTTCGAGAATAATCGCAGCGACCTCGCCGGGATTTTCGTTGAAGCGGCGCTCGACTGTGCCAAGGTCGTTGAAGGTGGCGACGACGACGTTAGCGACTGCGGATTTCGGCACTCCGAGACCGCCGGGCACAGAGACGGGATTGTCGATATCGCCAAAGTCGGGGGCGTGCGGCTTCACGCTCACCAGGGCGGAGTCATGCAGTCCATGATAGGCGCCTTCGAATTTGATGATCTTGTCGCGGCCAGTGGCGGCGCGAGCCAGACGGATCGCGTGCATCGTGGCTTCGGTTCCGCTGTTACCGAAACGGCACATCTCAACCGGAAAGCGTTTGCAGATTTCTTCGGCGAGTTCCCACTCCATGTCGTGAGGCATGCCAAACATCGTTCCCGTGGAAAGACGTTTTTCGACGGCCTTCATCACGGCAGGATGGCAGTGTCCGGCCATGAGCGCGCCGAAGGTGAGATTGTGGTCGATGTATTCGTTGCCATCGAGGTCGCGAAACTTGCTGCCGCCGGCATCTTTCACGAAGATCGGCCAGGGCTCGTAATGGCGATAGTTGCTGGCGACGCCGAGCGGAATGCGTTTAAGGTTTTTCTTGTGCGCCTCGGCGGACTTAGGCGTGCGGCGCTCGTATGTCGCGAGCTCTTTCTGCAGATCGGGGTACATCGGATTCTCCGGGGTGACTCAGGCCGCCGGCTCTTAGCGGAGGCGGCCATTAGATTACCGGGCAGCGAGGCCGCCCGGGGGATGGAGCTTTTATTTTACTCTCGTTGCGGCGCGGCTTAAAGCCGCGCCCTTTCAAAACAATTTTCGCTAAAAAAAGAACTTCAAAGCAAATTGCAACAGCCGCGGATCTCCGGCCGACGTGATCTTACCGAAGAGCGTTGGGCCGTCCGAGAAGTGCCCGTCTGGATTCGAGAAGTTCGTGCGGTTGAAGATATTGAAGACTTCCGCGCGGAACTGAAAATATTTGGTTTCACTCAGAGAAATCTTCTTATGCACAGAGAAGTCCCAATCGACCAGGCCTGGGCCACAGCACAATGAGCGCTGAGTGCCGTTGTTAAAGCTACCGAGCGGAGGGTCGGAGAACTGATTGTAGTTGAGATAGAAACCTCCGGTTTTCTTCGGATTTTCGATCTGCAGAGGGCCGTTCAAATTGGGGGCCTCTGTCCCCAGGAAGAAGAAGCTGTTGATCAACTCGGTGTCATCAGCAGTGTCGAGGCGGATGGGGAATCCGCTTTGGAGTTGCGTAATGCCAGAGACTTCCCAATCGTTGAGGACTTTACCGGCGAAACCCTGGCGCTTGGCGATCGGCAATTCCCAGTCATAGCTGACGACGAAGCGTTGCTTCGAGTTGAACAACGACAGACCCCGGCTAGCACCGAAGTTAAAGGGATTGAGCGTTTCCTCGAACGTGGAACCGTCGTCGATCGACTTGCTGAACGTGTAGGCGGCCTGAAATTGTAAACCGCGAGAGAAGCGCTTTTGAAGCATCATCTCCAGCGCGTTGTAGTTGGAGTTGGCGATGGTGTCTTCGGCGAAGATGTCGGTGAAGACAGGGATGCCGTCGACGGGGCAGCCAGTGCCGGGAGTAAACGCCGGCAGCAACGGATTGCAATTCGGCGAGGAATACGGGCGCAGCCCCACGAGGTTGATGGTTTGGCCGGTCCCGTTGAGGATGCTGCCATTGGGCATGTGGAACTTGAAGCCAGACGGAATGGTCACGCTCCATTGAGAGTCTTCGAAGGTGGGTGCGCAAGTGGCTGGCAGGCCGTAGGAGGTCACGTTCGATCCGGGTAGTGCCGCAATAGTCATGATGTCCACACAACTCGCCGGCGTCGATGGATTGATATCGTGAGTTGCCAGCAGGCGGTGACCTTGGGAGCCGACATAGCCAATCTGGAACATCAGGCTGGTGCTCAATTCGCGCTGGATAGTAAGGTTGTACTGAGTAGTGTCCTGCGAGCGCAAGTGAGGACCGAATTCTCCGTAAAGAAGAATTGGGCGAAACAGAGAAAGATCGGTGGGCCGGCCCTTCGTGGGCGTGATGATTCCGTTGAAAGGATTTGGGCTGGTGAAGTCTCCCTGATTTACATATGGGGTGTTGAAGAAGTCATCAGCGAGCGCGGTGCTGCCTCCAAAAGGAGGTTCGGCGCCGAACTGTGCCAAAACCAGTTCTTCAATTGGGTTGTAGAAAATACCCCAGCCGGCGCGAATGCTGGTTTTCCCATTGTTGCCGAACAGCTTGGCAAATGGTCCGCTGGTGAAGTTAGGACTGTAAGCTATGCCAATGCGAGGGGCAAAAGCCTTGTAGTAGGTCGAAGTCATTCCCGCGGGGACGCCCTTATCGCCTGGGACCACCAAGCCGGTGGGTTCAGCGCCGGTGTTAGCACACGTGGGATTGGGAACGGGGGTCGGAGTAAGAGTCTGCCAGTAGGAGGCGCTCGTCGTAATTCCGCAGGGGTAAACGCTGGAGTTCTGCCCTGGGCGGAAGCTTTCGACGTGGCCGCTGATGTCGGTCAGCGGGGGGGAGTATTCCCAGCGTAAGCCGTAATTCAGGGTCAGGTTGGGCTTGATCTTCCAACTGTCCTGGGCGAATGGATAGGCAGCAAAGGCGCGAATATCTTCACGCTGTCCGGAGCCCTGAACATAGAGATCGGTCAGGCCCAGCAGGAACTCGGCATAATTGTCGCCATCGGTAGGAACAATCGCATTGGGACCGGTATTGTTAAACGTGTACTCGCCATTGACGTCGAAGTAGTAATACTGGTCGAAGCGGGCGCGGCGTATATCTACGCCGAACTTGAGGGTGTGGTTGCCTTTGACCCACGTCAGGCCATCAGACCATTGAAAACTGTTGCCCACCTGGGGCAGGAAGCCCTCGAAGTTGTTGCCGAATGACGCCCCTCCAGAGATGCTGACGAAAGGAACTCCGGTAAGACTCGCGGGCAATCCTGTAGTAATGCCGAGCTTGGGATTGGTTCCAAACTGACCCTGGATAGAGTTCGGTCCAACGCTGGAGTCAGATACCCCCGTGAAACAAAAGGCGGTGGCGGCCCCAGTGCACGATGAGGTGACAGCATTTGTAGTTTGCGCTTTCAGGAAGCCGAGCTCGCCCTCGCGCATATAGGTGAAGTGGGCTTCGTTCACCAGGGCGTTGCTTATAGTCCAAGTGTGGGAGAAGTTCCACTGCTGAAAGCGGAGGTTGTTGTTGTTTCCGAAACCTGGAACGTTGGCACCCGCCTGCTCGAAAGTGTCATAGGGTTGGAGCTGACGTTGATCATTGAAGTAGTAGTACGCTGTGAAGCTCTGATGGTCATTAATCTTGTGATCGAATCGGGCAGTAAACTGGTCAGCGTTGTCGGTTCCTACGGGGATGGCTTGATATAGGCCGTTTTGACCCGCAGGAATAAACCGTTGCATCAGGTTCGCCGCCACAGGATCCTGGCATTGCGACGGGATCGTGCCGTTGGGAAAGACTGACGTCCAGGGGACGCCGGTGAAGGCTGTGCCTCCGCCCGCGGCAAAGATGCCGCCCGCGGGTAAACCCAAGGCGGCATCGCAGCCAGGTCGGCCGTCCAAAGCCTGAGCCACAAACGGACTTGTGATTCCGTAAGGAGCGCCGGTAACGGGATTGATGACGTTAAAGGCCCCCGGCCCGCCGAAGTTTCCGCTTGCGGCATTCCTTTCCGCAGCCGTGGGCACGTTCAGTAAATCTCCTACAGTACCGGCGCGGATCCTACGTCCCTCGTAAGAGAGGAAGAAGAAAGTACGATCCTTCTTGACCGGACCGCCGAATGTGCCGCCGAATTGGTTCTGGTTGAGCTGGGGTGTGGCGGGGGCGGGGTAGTTGCGCGCATCCAGATCGGTGTTACGGAAGTATTCATAGATATTTCCGTGAAACCTATTGGAGCCCGATTTAGTAATCACATTCACGACCGAGCCGGAGTTGCGGCCGTACTCGGCGTCGAAGGTGTTGGTGATGACGCGAAACTCTTCGACGGCGTCGGGAGTGGGTTGGATAGTTGGCGTATTTACGAACTGATCGTTGGCGTCACCGCCGTTGACGTTGAAGTTGTTGGCGCGCGTGCGACCGCCGTTGACGGAGACTGAACCAGCGTCATCGGAGCCGAAGAACAAAGCGCCATTGCTAGATCCGAGCTGGGCCTGTACGCCGGGTTGAAGCTGCAGGAACTGATAGGTGTCACGGGTATTCAGCGGCAGTTCGTTCACCGATCGGTCGTTGATGACGGCGCCAAGCTGAGTGCTGGTAGTGTCAATTTGAGGAGCCTCGGAGGTCACCTCGACAGTCTCCTGGGCTCCGCCAATCTGAAGCGTAGAATTCAGCGTTACGACTTGATTGACGTCGACAATCACATCTTTCTGAACGTTCTTCTTAAAGCCGGCGAGTTCAAACTGAACCGTATAGGTACCGGGAGCCACCTCGACAAACGAATAGTCGCCGCTGTCGTTGGTGAGAGCATCGCGGCTGATGCCGGTCGCTTCGTTGGTCAAAGTGATTTTTACTTGTGCGAGCACGGCTGCGCTGGGATCGGCTACGCGTCCCACGATGCGGCCACTGGCGCCCTGGGCTGGAAGGAAGGTCGGGACAAGTATCGAGACGGCAGCGGCAAGACATACGGCGGTCCAGCGGGCTCGCAGTGACGGCATGGAACCTCCAGCATCTTGGAAGCGGTTTTTCTTTGAAAGCTATAGCTTGTGTGAAGCCGCAACCTTGCTATAATCCCGCAAGGTTAGAGAAGAGGCACGCGCACTGTCAAGAAGAAAAAAAGCGTTCTCTCTCATAGAAAATTTTTCTTTTCGTCCATTGAACGACGTCCGGTGAACGATGAATCCTTCGAGCGTGAGAGCGTATTTAAAGATCGGAGACGTGGCGCGGCAGGTAGGAGTTTCACCGTCGGTGATCCGGTCGTGGGAAAACCTGGGCCTTACGCGTCCGCGGCGCACGGAAAGCAAGTACCGGCTATACAGTGCCGAAGATGTGAAGTTGCTGAAGCGCGCGCGATTTCTGCGAAAGGTGCGCGGGCTGAACGCGCCTGCGATCGTTGAACTGCTGCGCCGCGAAGGTCGAACGCGTCCGGCAGCGGACGGAAACGCTGGAGCGATTGGCACACACTTGCGTCAGTTGCGAGCGAAACGGCGGTTGTCGCTGGCGCAAGTCGCGCGGGCGGTGGGCATCTCGGTGGGATTCTTGAGCGCGCTGGAACGATCCCAGATGAGCGGCTCGGTGGGAACGCTACGAAAGCTGGCGCGATTTTATAAGACCAACATCCTCGATTTCTTTGACGCCACCGGAGTGAGCAGCCGGCAGGTCCAGCCGCAACAACGAAAAGTCCTGGAGGCGGGCCCCGGCGTCCGCATGGAGCTGCTGGCCTGGGGAAACACAGTGATGGAACCGCATTTGTTTCGGGTTGCGCCGGAAGCTAGCAGCGGCGACTCTTACGCGCACGCGGGAGAAGAGTTCCTCTACGTTCTGCGTGGAGCGCTGACGATTACGCTGGAGGATGAAGAATACCGCCTCAAAGCTGGGGACAGTTTTTATTTTGAGAGCGCGACGCCGCATTACTGGAAAAACCCGGGGCGGGCGGAAACCTTGGTGTTGTGGGTAAACACGCCACCGACGTTTTGAGCTGAATGCGCACTGGAGGACGATGAAGACGCGAAGATCGGTTTCGCTAACTCTGCTGACCTTGATTGTGTTCGCAACTTCGTGCACCAAGAAGACACCTACACTGAATTTACTCGTGTGGGAGGGGTACGCAGACCCCACGTTCGTCAAAGCTTTTGAGGAGCAGCATCACTGCAGGGTTTCGGCTTCCTATATGGGGTCGAGCGACGAACTGGTGGCCAAGTTGCGCGGCGGCAGCGCGGGAAACTATGACGTGATCTCACCCTCGAGCGACGTAGCAACCTCGATTGCATCGGCGAGCCTGGCGGCGCCGCTGGATTTGTCGAAGATTCCGAGCTACGGACAACTCTCTCCCCAGCTCACTTCCCTGCCGCTCGTGCGGATGAAAGGGCAGGTGTATGGCGTTCCGTTCATGTGGGGCCCAGATCCACTACTCTACGACACCACGGTTTTCACGCAGCCTCCTGAAAGCTGGAATGTGCTTTGGGATCCAAAGTACAAGGGGAAGATTTCGGTATGGGACGATCTGTCGACGGTTTACATGGCGGCGCAGGTTCTCGGCTATGACAAGCCCGATGCATCACAGCTTTACAACCTGACCGATGAACAGCTTGGAGCTGTGAAGAAGAAACTGCTGGAATTGAAACCGAATATCCGGAAGATGTGGTCGACCGGCGGAGAGCTGACAAATCTCTTTCAGAACCACGAAGTGGTGGCGGCCATGGGATGGCCCCTGATGACGAACCAACTCCGCAAGATCAACTTCCCCGTGGGAGAAACGATCCCAAAAGAGAATACGACCGGCTGGATCGATCACCTGATGATTACGGCAGGCAGCGAGAACAAAGATCTGGCCTACGAATTTATCGAATACATGATTGAGGCGCAGACGCAGAAGAAGGTAACCGACGTGACCGGATATACTCCGGCGAACCCGCAGGCAGCGCAGTTCATGACGTCACAAGAAGTGAAGAACCTGCATCTGGATGACGTCGACAACTACCAGAAGCGGCTTTCTTTCTGGCAAAACGTCCCGCGCCGCGCCAAGTACAACGAGATCTGGAATGAAGTGAAAGCGGCGCAATAGCCCTTTTTGAAAAACTCGATCAGAACGCTCGATCCAATATGTCTTCCAGTTCAACCGCTTCAATGATCCCAGCGAAGGACGACAATTCGATTTCATCAGCTGCACTTCTCAGCATTCGCAATGTCGCCAAGAGTTTTAGCAAGAACGCGGTGTTGCGAGATATTTCTCTGGATGTGGCGGAAGGTGAATTTCTCACGATCCTTGGTGAGAGCGGGTCGGGCAAAACAACGCTGCTGCGAATCATCGCGGGCTTTGAGACCGCCAGCGCGGGCGAGGTGTGGATGGGTGAGGAGCGATTGGACCGGCAGCCACCCTACCGTCGCCGCGTAAACACAGTGTTTCAGCACTATGCGCTGTTCCCCCATCTCACGGTCGAACAGAACGTGGGCTACGGATTGCGGGTTGCGAAAAGACCTGCGGCAGAGATTGCGACCCGCGTAGCCGAAGCTCTGGAGAAAGTCAGGATGTCCGCGCACGCGAAATCCAAACCATCGAAAATCAGCGGCGGACAGCAGCAGCGCGTCGCTCTGGCAAGAGCGTTGGTGAATCGTCCCCGGCTGCTGTTGCTGGATGAGCCGCTTTCCGCGCTGGATGCGAACTTGCGCCGACAGATGCAAGTAGAGCTGAAATCTCTGCAGCGCGAGGTTGGAATTTCATTCATCTTTGTGACTCACGATCAAGAAGAGGCGATGGTGATGTCGGACCGGATCGCGCTGCTGCGCTCTGGTGAACTGGAACAAGTTGCCACACCTCGCGAAATTTATGGCCGGCCGGCAACCGCATACGTGGCGCAGTTTATCGGGCACACGAATTTGCTGAAGGGCGAAGTGCGAGCAGGTATGCTGCGCTCCGGTCCGCTGACATGGTTAGCGGCGCTTCCCGATGGGCCGGTTCTCCTCTCACTGAGACCGGAGAATATCCGATTGGCGTCCGGAAACGCAGCTGTGCCTGGCAGTGTGCGGGTTCGAGGAACGGTGCTCTCACAGGCTTTTCATGGTGCTACGGAGTTGATTCGCGTGGAATGCGCCGACGGCTTGGTGCTAGTGGTGCGAACTCCGGGAAGTAGCGGAGCGCTTGGCGATGTCGAACTGGAGTTTTCTTCTACGGATGCGGTTTTGGTGCTCGAGTCTCCGGAAAGAATCTGATGTTTTCACGAGCTTACAAAACGGCGGTCGCGTTGCCTCCTTTGGTATGGGTGACGGTATTTCTGTTGGCGCCGTATGCGCTGATGTTTTGCTACAGCTTTTGGTCGGTATCGGCGGCGCAAACCATTGTGCATTCCTGGAGCTTCGACAATTACCTGCAACTGCTAAGGGTTGAGGTTTACTGGCAGACTCTGTTGCGCTCCATGTGGATCGCTGCGCGTGTAACGATTTTCTCGCTGCTGCTGGGGTATCCGCTGGCATATTTTCTTTCCTTTTATGCGAGCAAGAAAAAAGACTTGCTTTATCAACTCGTAATCATCCCCCTGTGGGTCAGCTATCTGGTTCGGGCTTATGCCTGGAAGACAATCCTGGGCTCGGATGGAGTGCTCAATACTCTGCTGCAGTATGCGCACCTGACGAAACATCCGCTGGAATTCCTGCTATACAGCCCGTTTGCCGTGGTATTGACACTGACGCACATCTACACGCCGTTTGCCTTTCTGCCGATTTACGCGGCACTGGAACATGTTCCGCGCAACCTTGTGGAAGCGTCGCACGATTTGGGAGCTACTCCTGCGCAAACATTTTGGAAGGTAATTCTTCCGCTTTCGATTCCGGGAGTAGTGGCGGGGGCAACGTTTGCTTTTGTGCTGAGTCTGGGTGATTTTCTTGCGCCGCTGCTGCTCGGTGGTCCGAGTGGCATCATGATCTCGAATATTGTGGTCAGCCTGTTCGGTGCGGCATATAACTGGCCGCTGGGCGCGGCGATCTCCTTCTGCATGCTGCTGCTGGTGGTAAGCCTGCTGGCTTTCTCGGAGCGGCTGGAAAAGAAATGGAGCTTCTCGTGAGCCACACGAAATTGGTTTCGGGCTCACGCTGGTTAGTCTTCCACGCCGCGGCTGTGTTCGCGTTCCTGTATCTGCCGATTGTCGTTCTCATTCTTTATTCCTTCAACGGAGAGGGTGTGGGCGGATTTCCGCCGCATCATCTAACACTCGACTGGTATCGAACGCTCTTTGCGGATGCCCCCATTTGGGATTCGGTGCTCAACAGCCTAAAGGTTGCGATGGCTGCCATTGCAATTTCGCTAACGTTCGGAGTGCCGGCGGCGCTCGCTCTCGAGCGGGCGCAGTTTCCGGGGAAGGCGTTGTTCCGGCGGTTGGTGCTTTTGCCTCTGATTCTGCCGGGCATTATTACCGGGCTTTCGCTTCTCATGCTGTTCAAAGTGATGGGAACAAACACCAGCCTGGCAACGATTATTTTGGGCCACGGGACGGCGTTGATTTCCGTGGCCACGACCGAAGTGTTCGCCGGCCTCCAGAAGCTCGACCGCGCCCAAGAGGAGGCTTCGCTCGATCTGGGAGCAAATTACTGGCAGACATTCTGGCGCATCACGGTTCCGAATCTAAAGTTGCCGATTATCGGCGCGGCGCTGCTCATCTTTACGCTTTCGATGGACGAGATTGCGGTGAGCTTTTTCCTGATCGGGCGCGACAACACACTGCCGCTGGAAATCTGGGGACGGCTGCGCCGCGGCATCACGCCGGAGATTAACGCGGTATCGACGATTATTTTCGTGTTTTCGCTGGTGACGATTGTCTTCTGGTATCGCTTGCGGGTGCGCGGTGAAGGACGAACTGACGCGGGCTCAGAGATCGTCGCAGCGGTTGAGGGGAATGCACCATGAGCGCGAATCGCAGAGATTTCATCAAGTTTGTGGTTGCAGGAGCGGTGACAGCGGGGTGTCCGATCGATCTATCGCTGGTTGCGGCGCAGGCGGCTGATGCACAGAAAGATCATCCTGCGGACGTCGATGGAGAAGACAATCGGATCTGCCATCAAGTGCGAGATGGCAAGGTGTTCACCCGGCCCCCGGCTTCGGCGCGGCACGATGTCGTGATTGTCGGCGGCGGCGTTAGCGGTCTGGCGGCGGCTTATCGATTGCAGCATCGAGATTTTCTTTTGCTTGAAAAAGAGCCTCACTGGGGCGGCAACGCGTATGCCATGGAGTATGAGGGCAGCATGTACGCAACCGGATCGGCGTTCTTGACCAAGGACGAACATGCTTACCCCTTCTCGAAAGAAATTGGGCTGGAGCCGTTGCCAGTCAATAGTCCGGACGGCAGCATTATTCGGGGTGAGTTTGTCGCGGATACCTGGGGCAACGGTTTGAACAAACTACCCTACCCAGCGTCGGTTCGCGAAGGCTTCGAGAAGTTCAAAAAAGAGATGCTGGCGATTGATGTCGAGAAACGCAGTAAAGAGCTATTCGGCAAACCGTTTTCCGATTTCTTGAAGGCGTATCCGCCAGAACTCAAGCAATGGTGGGATAACTACGGGCCATCCAACTGGGGTGCAGCCAGTGAGGATACGGCTGCGGGTTTGGCTATTCTGTCGCTGCAGGAAATGGTCGAAGAGAGTGACGTGGACAATCGGTACACCTGGCCTGGAGGTTTGGGAGCAGTCACGAGAAAGCTGGCGGATATTCTTCAGCCGAGATACAAAGACCGAATGCAGACGGGGGCGACCACCGTGGCGGTCGTTTCCGAAAAGGAAAATGTGCAGGTCACCTACATGCTAGGCGGGGAATTGAAGACAGTTGCGGCGAAAGCCGTGATCATGGCCACGCCTAAGTTCATCACCCGACGCATCGTTGAGGGATTGCCCGAAAAACAAAGTGAAGCCATGCGTCAGATTCGCTATATTCCCTATCCCGTCGTAAATCTGATTTTCGACCAGCCGGTCTTTAATCACGGCTACGACACCTGGTGCCCGGGCAACACCTTCACTGATTTCATCGTCGCTGATTGGGTCGTCCAGAAGCAGCCGGGCTACAAACAGAAATTCAACATTGTTAGCTGTTACACGCCGATGAAGGATGAAGAGCGGAGCCACCTGCTACCCGAGACTGGCGCGCGCAAGGTCGCTGCTGATGTTCTGAGCGACTTCCAGAAGCTACTGCCAGGGCTGAATGTTGACCCGGTCGAGGTTCACATCTACCGGCGGGGGCACCCTATGTATATGTCCAAACCTGGGCTATATACGGAGGTTCAGCCGCTCGTGCGGCGTCCCATGGATCGGGTTTTCTTCGCCAACACGGACTCCGAGGGTCCTGAATCGACGACCGACAGTGGAATCCTTGCGGCACAGCGCGCCGTGAAAGAAGTGGAGGCGCGATTGGCGGGCAGGCCAATGCCTAAACAGAAGGCGGTGGCCGGTTGATGTTGCTTGCCCACCGGTCCCGCCAAATTTCTGAGCCGAACTTGCATTAATCGACAGTCGTTAATCCTCGACAATTAATTGGCCTTCATTACGTAAGTGCGAGGTCAACTGCTGCGAACCCTCCACACATAGTAAAGTTATAGATGGGGCATGACCGCTGCCGAACGGCTGTCCGTCCCCTCAACCTGAATCACCTTTTTAAAGGACAAACCATACTTTGAGTTTGAGCATTCGCAATATCGCTATCATCGCGCACGTAGACCACGGCAAGACCACGCTGGTCGACGCCATGCTGCAGCAGAGCGGAACGTTTCGCTCGAACGAGCACCATGTCGAGCGCGTCATGGATTCGAACGAACTGGAGCGCGAGCGCGGCATCACCATCCTGGCCAAGAACACAGCCATCTTTTATCACGACGTGAAAATCAACATCGTGGATACGCCCGGCCACAGCGATTTTGGCGGCGAGGTGGAGCGCGCGCTGAAGATGGTGGACGGAGTGATGCTGCTGGTCGACGCCAGCGAAGGCCCGCTGCCGCAGACGCGCTACGTGCTGAGCAAGGCGCTGGAAGCGAAGCTGCCGCCGATCGTGGTTATTAATAAGATTGACCGGCCGGATGCACGTGCGCAAGAAGTTCTAAACGAAATCTACGATCTGTTTATCGATCTCGATGCTAAAGAGGATCAACTGGATTTCCCTGTTCTGTACACGAATGCGAAGGCGGGCACTGCGTCGACGGATATCAAGGTCGCTGGCGAGGACCTGCGGCCGCTGTTTGACGCAATTTTGAAAACAACTCCGCTGCCGCAGGGCGACCCGGCTGGTCCGTTGCAGATTTTGGTGGCAAACCTCGACTACAGCGATTATCTCGGGCGGCTCGCCATTGCGCGCGTCTTTAATGGAACGATGTACACGGGCGAAGACGTGGTCATCGCCAAGCGTGATGGATCGATGCAGAAAACGAAGATCACAAAGCTGTTTTCTTTCTCCGGTTTGAAGCGCACCGACATTACGGAAACGGTGTTGGGGGACATTATCGCGGTGGCGGGCGTCGAAGGAATCACCATCGGCGAAACCATTACGGACGCGGAGAATCCCGCGCCATTGCCGCCCATCGTCATCGACGAGCCGACCATCGCGATGACCTTCACGGTGAACACTTCGCCATTCGCGGGACGCGAAGGGACTTACGTTACGTCGCGAAATCTCCGCGAGCGTCTTGAGAAAGAGTTGCTCACCAACGTTTCTTTGCGCGTGGAAGAGATGGGAACAACCGACTCGTTCAAAGTCCTGGGACGCGGTGAACTGCAGCTTTCGATCACGATCGAGATGATGCGGCGCGAGGGCTACGAGCTGATGGTGGGGAAGCCCGAGATCGTCACCAAGCGCATTGACGGCAAGCTGATGGAACCGGTAGAACATTTGACCGTGGACGTGCCCGAAGACTTTGTTGGTGTGGTGATGGAGCAACTCGGCTCGCGCAAGGCTGAAGTGACAAACATGCACAACCACGGCTACGGGCGAGTGCGCATCGAATTTCGCGTGCCCAGTCGCGGGCTTATCGGGCTACGCAGTCAATTGCTCACCGACACGCGCGGGACGATTGTGATGAATTCGCTGTTCGATGGATATACCGAATGGCAAGGAGAAATCCCGCACCGGCTTACAGGAGCATTGATTGCGGACCGGGCCGGCGTTTCAACAGCCTATGCGCTGTGGGGATTGCAGGAACGCGGAGAGCTTTTTGTCGGCCCCGGCATTGAACTCTACGAAGGAATGATTATTGGCGAGAATGCGAAGGACGACGATCTGGACGTCAATGCGGTGCGGGAAAAGAAGCTAACCAACATGCGGGCTTCAACTGCGGATGAGGCGATTCGGCTGGTGCCCTTCCGGCAATTGAATCTTGAGCAAGCGATCGAATTCATCGCGGATGACGAGTTCGTGGAAATCACTCCCAAATCGCTGCGGCTGCGAAAGAAGGTTCTGCAATCGAACAAGCGCAGGAAGAAGGCGATGGAAACGGTGGAGGAAGGTGAAGTCCGGCAGTAAATCCGAAAAGGTTTCAGTTGGGGCGCCGCTGCGTATGTTGCTGGTGCCGTGCAGTTGCGGGGCGACATTTGCGGTTGAAGCAAGCTACGACCGGCAAGGGACCGCATGGAGCCGGTATTTGATCTGTCCCAACTGCAGCAAGCGGCACGATCCCAAGAATCGGCTGCTGCAAGTTGGATATCACCGCGAAGGCTATTGGAAGGTGGACGAATGCTAGCGGCGTTACTTCCGACCTTAGTTTGGCGGAATTGTTCGGCCTTCTTGTTTTACTGCCAGTTCATTCTCAGTTACCAGTCAAGGCTGCCAAAGCGACCGAATCGCTCCATCTCCAGCCCGCTAAACCCAGCCCGCTAAACCATTGATACCAAAAACATCCACACTCCGCTCCGAGTTGACAAACCTGCTATACTTCTGCCCGCATTTGAGTGTTCGCCAGCAACGGTCTCGATTTTCAGGAAGGTATCCCCGACCTGCCAGTCCCGCCGCATCCAGCTTGCACTTCGACAGCTCAATGCAGAGGAAGACGCTTGAAGAATATTTTTGTAGGCAACTTGAGCTTTAACACCTCGGAAGACGAACTGCGGCAGATGTTTGAACCGTTCGGGCAAGTGGACAGAGTCAGCATCATGACGGACCGCGATACCGGACGGTCACGCGGCTTTGGCTTTGTGGAAATGGCCAGTAATGAAGACGGAGACAAGGCCATCACCGCGTTGAACGGCTCGCAGGTGGGCGGACGCACGCTGAACGTGAACGAGGCGCGTCCTAAAACCGAGCACGCCGGAGGCGGCGGACGCGACCGCGGCGGCCGAGGCGGAGATCGCGGCGGCGACCGTGGTGGCCGCGGTGGCGGCGGCGGACGCGGCCGCTACTAAGAGTTTAGAGTTCGGACGCGCGCGGCGACGGCTTTTGCAACTGCGAGAGCGTTGCGTTCTATACCCGAACGGCTATCGGGTTTTTCTCGCACGACAGAACTCACATTGATGCCTCTCAACCCTCCCATGTAAACTGGAGCTACCGGTACGCGCCCGTAGCTCAGATGGATAGAGCGATTGCCTCCGGAGCAATAGGTCGGGAGTTCGAATCTCTCCGGGCGCACCAAATTCTTCCCCGATTCCTTCTCGGTTTAAGATCCTTCGCCAAATCCGGCTCAGGATTTCGGCTGCGGGCTCACGCTTCGCTCACGCCCGCAAAACGCCTCAAGTTCACAACGCAGCCAGCCGCCGCTGCACCAATAAGAAATAAAGAGCCAGCAGGATGAGCAGTAAGCCGTTCACGCCAAGCACCACCGGCGCAGTGAACATTGGAACCAGCCAGCCTGACAAAAGGTTCCCCATGGGCATGCCGCCGCGGAAAGCGAAGTTGTACACACTCATCACGCGTCCGCGCATTTCGTTCGTGGTGATTAACTGCACCAGGGAATTGACCGTCGCGAAGACGGCCATCATGGCAGCGCCCACCAGCACCAGAATGACGCCGCTGAAGGGCACTGATTTTGAGAGGGCAAAGGCGGAGATTCCCGCACCCAGACAAAGAAGCGCTCCGAGCGCGACGATTCCTTTTTTTCGCATATTGCCCGCACTCGCGATCATTAGCGAACCGAAAATCGAACCCAGTCCCATCAGTGAGAGGAGGTTGCCATAAGTCTCCGGACCACGATGAAAGATGTCCTTCACAAAAACCGGGATGTAGGTGCGCATGGGCATGCCCAGCGCAGTCATGCAGAAAGCCAGCACAATCAGTGCTTCCATCGAATTTTGCTTGCGGGCAAATCGAATACCCTGCTTCAGGCTGCTGAACATGGACTCGGTGGTCTTCAGCGGAAGAAAGCGCGCGCTAATGATCGAAAGCGAAATGATAGGCGCAAGGAACGAAAGCGCGTTCAAGCCGAAACACCATTTTTCTCCCAGCTTCGCCAACGCCTGCCCAGCCAGCGCCGGCCCCACCATAACTGCGACATTGAACTGGATCGAATTCAAGGCGATGGCGTTGGGCATGTCTTCTTTTTCGACCAGCGTAGGAATCAGCGCCTGGTAGGCCGGGCCGCCGAAGGCCTGGGCGAAGCCAGAAATAAAAGAGAGACACAGAATGTGCCAGAC
Organism: Candidatus Sulfotelmatobacter sp.; assembly: GCA_036844925.1. Taxonomy (GTDB): domain Bacteria; phylum Acidobacteriota; class Terriglobia; order Terriglobales; family Acidobacteriaceae; genus Sulfotelmatobacter. Next base: position 591,519 of record DAIUEW010000001.1, on the reverse strand, counting down.
GTGCACCAGCCCGGTCGCGACGAGAACCGTAAGAATCCCGGCCGTGGCCATCTGCACGTATTGGGAGCCGAGGAGAATTTTCCGGCGCTCCGCGCGATCGGCCACCACTCCGCCGATCAGGGAGAAAAGGAAGATGGGGATGCCGGCAAGAAATTGATCGAGCGCCAGCAAGAACGCCGAGTGGCTGAGGCGGTAGATCAGCCATCCCTGCGCCACAATCTGCATCCATGTACCGATGCTAGACGTACAGGCGCCAAACCACATCAGGCGGAAGTCCCGATACTGAAATGCTTTAAAGACCCGCCGTAGCACTTTCCCTTCCATAGTCTCCGCTGAAGCGTAACATGCGAGTCCTCCCGTTCAATTATGATTGACGTCTTTGGACGGTTTTAGTCTGAGAAAATCACTAGACGCGCTGGAGAAATTCTCCCGGCAGATATCCGCAGTCCGAACGCCCTGTCACTACAACATCTTAAAGACGCCATCTTAAAGACACTACCGAGCGGATGGTCCGTCGGCTCTCACATCGGTAAGGACGATCCTCAAAACAAAGACGATTCACGGAAATTTTATGTGCGGTTAACACTTCCTCCATACAAGCTTCCTATTATGTGCTGTCGGATCGCGGTCCGAGCTTCTTCCATTGGGGGGCAGGCATTCAGCTTGCCCCTTTTTAGCCTTAATACTTGTACGATCGCCGATAGTAGCGCGTGAGCTAGCTTGAATTTCGGATTCAGTTGGTGTCAGATTCTAAGTGCGTAGCACCGCTTGATCATGAACCTCCTCGGATGAACCTCAAAATGAAAATGGAAACCTTAATTCGATTTAGCGCGAGAACCCTCCTGCTTGCCGGTCGTCTGCTCGTAAGCAGCGCGCTGGTCGCGGTGTCGAGCTGCGCATTGCTGACCGCTCAGAATGTCGTTTTGACAGGCTCGCTGAGCGGCCGAATCACAGATCAAAGTGGAGCGGTGGTCCGGGGAGCGTCGGTGGTTGTGCAGAATCTGGGAACGGGGGTAAAGACTGCTGCAGAGACGAACCACGCGGGCCTCTACCGTTTTCCGGCCGTCATGCCGGGCACCTATTCCATCGCGGCAAGTCTAAAAGGGTTTCGAGATGTTCAAGTCCTTGTGCGGGTGCTCGTTGGAAACTCAACATTGCAGGACATTAAGCTGCAGGTGGGTGTTGGCACAGACACAGTTAAAGTGAACGGGACGACGCCCCTGCTGCGGCCCGCCGAATCCTCCGCCAGCACCACGATGGAGCGTTCGCTTATCGCGGATTTGCCGCTGAACGGACGTCGCTACACTGACTTTACGGTGCTTACTCCGAATACCAGTTACGACGGCGACACTGGACTAGTGAGCATTGCCGGACAGCAGGGTGGAGAGGATTCGGGTTACGCCAACGGAAACGGTTCCAATGCTTTCACCGTCGACGGAACCAACGCCACCAACAATTACTTCGCCGACATCTTAGGCCGTTACCGCATCCCTTATCTGTATGGCGAGGATGCCATTGAGGAGTTTGAGGTCTCAGTGAGCCCGTACTCCGCCGTGTATGGCGGTGGAGCGGGTTTCGTGAATGCCGTTACGCGGTCAGGAAGCAACGCCTTTCACGGCAGCGCGTTCTATTACAATCGGAACTCCGCTACGGGAGCTAACGACGCTCTCGACAAGGCCAGCGGCTTTCCTAAACCGGAAGATGACTTGCAGCAATTCGGCGCTGGACTGGGTGGCCCGATTCTTCGCGACCGCTTATGGTTCTTTGTGGATTATGAGCAACAACTGCGGAACAATCCGATTCCCGTCATTAACTCGGCCTTAGCGACGACGCCGGCAAACTTGCCTGCTTTCTTGAGCGCCAACTTTGGCATCCCAGCGGGAACGACGCTGCCTGCGCCGAACGGCCCCTTGCCTGTTCCAGGCAGCGACACCGCCCCTGATCCGGCCAATCCGGTGTATCTGCAGCAAGTGTCGAATGTAGTGAATGCACTGAACTCCAATCTCGGCACCAAAGCGAGAAAACGCAACGATCTGGTGTTTACGCCCCGGCTGGATTACCAAGCGACTTCCCGCGACGGCCTCTTCCTTAGCTTGAACCTGAACCGGTTCAACTCGCCTGGGGGCGTCATCACCGACCCGACGGTCGGCAACTATGGTTTACAAACCCTGGCCAACGCCTACGTACACGAGTTCCAAGCCAGCCTGGGATGGACGCACACGTTCTCGTCAAGGCTGCTGAACGAATTCCATGCCGGCACTTCTCAAGACAACGAAGCTTCGACGCCGACCGGTTTGGCGCCGAACACGCCCACGGTGATATTGGATAGTCCAGCCTCTTTCATTCTTGGCAACGCTCCATTCTCTCTTGGGAAAGTTTTTGAGAGGCAGTGGTCTCTCGCGGACCGCATCGATTACGTGATTGGCAAGCACACGTTGCAATTCGGCTTCGATTTCAGCCGCGCCCGGGATGCGGATACCAACGACGGCGGCGCAGACCCGAACGCCGCTGTCCAGTTCGGGTCGCCCCTCGGCAGCTACGAGTTCTCGAATCTGGAATCATTTGCCCTCGGCCAATACAACGTGTTTAGTCAGGCCTCCGGCAGCCCGACTTTTTCCTTTGCGGTACCTTACTACGGATTCTATGTACAGGATTCCTTCCGGGCCTTGCCGCAGCTGACGCTGGAAATGGGCTTGCGCGAGGACTTTCAAGTTTACCCGCAGCCTGCGGAAAACCCAGCCTTCCCGCTCACCGGGCAGTATCCCAACCAATTCCGAAGGTTGGCACCGCGCCTGGGATTTGCATGGCAACCTGCGGCAAAGACGGTGGTCCGCGGGGGATTCGGGCAGTTCCATACCAACATGAACGGCCTGAATTACCGGAACTCGGTCATCTCGAACGGCCTCGCGTCACAACAGTCTTCAGCGAGCGTCAGTTACAACGGCGGGTCCCCGAATCAACAGCTGCCAACATTTCCGAATGTTCTCCCCGCCAATTCTCCGCTCTTTGCGACTTCTCCGGATATTTCCCTGGTCTCGCCGCAGTTCCGGGCACCGTATATTTTGCAGGCGAGTTTGCAGATTGAGCGGGAGATTTTCGAGAACACAACCGTAAGCATCGGCACTATGTGGAATCATGGAGTGCATTTGCTTTCGGGCAGCGCCTATGATCTGAACCTGAATCCGCCGCAGGGTACGACCACGTACATTGTGTGCCCGCCCAACACGATTACGCTGCCTTGCAGTGGGCGGCCGATAACCCTGCCCAACATGGACAATGGTCTGCTCACAGAAGGCCGCATCAACGCCAACCTCGGCGAGATCAACGAACTCATCAGCCCCGGGCAAAACCATTACAACTCCTTCTTCCTGCAGGTGCAGCGTCGTATGTCGCAGGGGCTTTCGCTGCAGTTTTCCTACACCTTCGCCAAGAGCATCATGCTGGATGGAATGGACTTCAACAACCAATTCGACTTCAGCGATACGCACGCTCCGTCGCTGCTCGACCAACGGCATCGTATTAGCGCGGCTGCGGTCTACCGGCCTGGGCTGGAAGCGTTGACTAGCTCGAGTACCGGCCGCGCTCTGCTATCGCACTGGAGGTTGAGCGGTGTTATGGAGTTCTCTTCTGGCCGGCCTTATGCGGGGTTGTTGAGCCCCGCGTGCACCAGTTCGACCCTGTCGTTCAACAATTGCAACGGTGCCAATGGAAACCTCAACGACACCGCCTTCAATGAGGACACCGCGAACACCGCAGGTGGAATCAATGGCGGCGGACCCACACCTGGAATCGGGCTGAATTCTTTCTTTGGCCCGTGGCTGGAGAGAATCGACGTCGGACTGGCCCGCAGTTTCGAGATCAGGGAAGGCAGGGAGTTGGAACTTCAAGCACAGGCCTTCAACCTATTCAACCACGCGAACTACTACGTGCAGAACGGCAATGGCGTCAACCAACTGCAATACAATCCCATTGGGACCAATTGCGGGGACGGCGCAACGCTGAACCAAAGCTGCTATCTAGTGCCCAATTCCGGACCTGGCAATTTCGGGACCCTGCAGGAAATCAGCCCGAATGGGCTTCCTCGTGTTTTGCAGTTTTCAGCGCGGTTCACATTCTAGGTTTTCGAGAGAGGCTCTCGCCGCAGTACACTCTAGTCTCTGGATTTGAGTCACAATCATTATCTCGACATGAACTACGACGCCGTTCTGCTGGTTTCTTTTGGGGGACCGGAATCCAAAGAAGAAGTAATCCCTTTCCTCGAAAATGTGCTGCGGGGGCGAAACATTCCGCGCGAGCGCATGCTGACCGTTGCCGAGCACTACTATCATTTCGAGGGCAAGAGCCCCATTAATCAGCAGACACGGGAACTAATCGCCGCGCTGGAAACGGAGTTGCAGCACAACGGCCCCAAGCTGCCAGTTTATTGGGGAAATCGCAACTGGCATCCGCTGCTGCCCGAGACTCTGCGAAAAATGAAGCAGGATGGAATCCGGCGCGCAGTCGCTTTTGTGACTTCGGCTTACAGTTCCTACTCCGGATGCCGGCAGTATCGCGAAGACATTGCGCGAGCGCAGAGTGAAGTGGGACAAGATGCTCCGGAGGTGGACAAACTGCGGGCATTCTTCAACCATCCGGCCTTCATCGAAGTTACGGTGGAACGAGTGCGCGAGGCACTGCGGGCTGTTCCAGCTGACGCGAGGGGTAACATCCAAATAATCTATACCGCGCACAGTATTCCGCATTCGATGGCTAACACCAGCGACTACGTGAAGCAACTTGAAGAGGTACGGCGCCTGGTTTCGGGAGCGCTCGGGCAGCAAAACGATGTGCTCGTTTATCAGAGTCGCAGCGGCGTTCCGGGACAGTCCTGGTTAGAGCCGGACATTCTCGATTATCTGCGCGAGGTGAAGTCAAAGAGTTTGGCTTCCGCTGTGGTGCTGGCTCCGATCAGCTTCATCTCCGACCACATGGAAGTGTTGTACGATCTGGATGTGGAAGCGCGGCAGCTTTGCGATTTGCTGAGCTTGCCGATGACGCGCGCAAAAACCGTAGGCGTGCATCCGAAGTTCATCGGGATGATTCGCGAGTTGATTCTGGAGCGGATCGATCCAGCACAGGAACGTAGGGCGCTGGGATCGCTCGGACCGCGGGCGGATGTATGTGCGGAAAGCTGTTGTCCGGCTCCACAGCGGCCGGCACGGGCGCACACGAGTTAGATGGTTGTGGAAAGTCTGGGAGGTTCGTAGTCCGTGGCTTTGGGACGGCCGGAAATCCGATGCATGGTGTGCATGATTGTGTCGATGACCGCTTCGTTGCCTACGGCAGTGTTGATCATAAGGTGGTAAAGCGAGCGGGTGGGCCAATCGGCGTTGAAGTAATGTTTGACGAAGGCGATACGTTCGCGGTCCACCGATTCAACCAGCTCCTCCGCCTCCGCCGTCGTCGATCCGTCTTGGAGAAGGCGGCGAACTTTTTCGGCGCGTGGCGCATAGAGAAACGTATGGAAGGCATCGGGATGCTCACGAAGGAAATAGGGCGCACCCCGGCCTACAACCACCGCATTTCCTTCCTGGGCAATTCTGGCGGTGATCTGTGCCATCCATTCCATCATGCAATCGGTATCAAAGGCCTGATTGCCTAGATGAGAGCTGGATTCGTGGCTGCCACGCCAGAAAGTTTTCGCTAAACGGTAGAAGCGGCTGTCCATGCGCTCGTCGCAGCGCTTCACCGTGGAAGCGTCGACATTCGCCAAGCGGGCAATCTCCTCCGTGAGACGCTTGTCCCACAGATTCCACCCGAGATGTTGGGCGAGTTGGGCGGCAATGGCGCCGCCTCCAGAGCCGTACTCGCGCTCGATGGTGATTACGCGAAACATAGCCCGTCACCGTTTGTCGCCAGCCAGTTTACCGCGAACCAGTTCACTCCGAACGAATTTACCGCGAATTAGTGTACAGCCATTGCCCCGGGCTTGCCTTTTTTCATGAGGAAGACAAGCGGGACCATCGCCAGAATGGCGAACCCAAGAAGCCGGAAGTCATCGATATAAGCCAGCATTGTCGCTTGCCGCTGCACTGTGCCCTCAATCATGGCATAAGCCTGCTGCGTGGCGAATACCGAATTGGCGCCGTGCGCTCGCATGCCTTGCGTCGCCCCTTGCATCATCGACTGAAACGCGGGATTCGAAGCGCTCAGATGACGGGACAGGTAGTTCAGGTGAACCTGGCCGCGCCGGTCCAGCAAGGTCGTTACAAGCGAAATGCCCACGCTGCCGCCAATGTTGCGCGCGAGGTTCATCAAACCGGAGGCAGCATTGTTCTTCTCCCGCGGCAGGTAAGCATAAGCAGCTGTGTTGATCGGAACGAAAAGGAACGCCATTCCCGCAGCTTGCAATACTCGAGCGAAGACCGCAGTGTGGAAGTCGATTTGCAAATCAAAACTTGTCATGTGGAACAACGAAGCGGAGAGCATGGTTAAGCCAAAAACCAGCAGCCAGCGCGGACTATGACGCGAGAGCAAGAATCCCACCAGAGGCAACAAGAGCATGATCGTGAACCCGCCGGGCATTAGAGCCAGTCCCGCTTGCTCTGCGGTGTATCCCAGCAGAGTCTGCATGAATAGAGGGAGCAATAGCGTGCTGCCGAGCAAAGCGAAGCCCAGCATAAACATCAGAAGATTGGAGATCCCAAATGTGCGGTCACGGAACAGGTGTAGATCAATGATGGGATCTTTGTGGTGCCATTCCCAGAAGATGACGAAGAGAAGCGAGACCGCGGCTATCACCGAAAGTGTGACGATGAAATGGGATTCGAACCAATCGTCACGCTGTCCCTTATCAAGGACAACCTGCAAAGTTCCCAGGCCCAGCGCCACAAAACCGAGGCCGATGTAGTCGATGGTAGTTTCGCTGAGTTTGCGGCGCTTGAAGTAGGGAGGGTCCTGAATTAGCCGCGAGGTCAGCAGTATGGAAATGATTCCGACAGGAATGTTAATGAAGAAAATCCAACGCCAGGTGAAATTGTCGGTAATCCACCCTCCAAGAGTTGGACCAATTGCCGGCGCGGTGACAACGGCGACGCCGTAGACGGCAAAGGCCATGCCACGCTTGGCGGGAGGAAAAGTATCGGCCAGTATGGCCTGCTCGCTAGGCTGCAGGCCACCTCCGCCAGCGCCTTGCAGCACGCGGCATACGATGAGGGTAGCCAGGTTCGGCGCCAAACCGCACAAAAAAGAACTGATGGTGAACAAGGCCACGCAACTCATGTAGAAGTTCTTGCGGCCCATGATGGAGGAGAGCCAGCCGCTGAGCGGAAGCACGATGGCGTTCGAGACCAGGTAGGAAGTGAGAACCCATGTGCTCTCGTCCTGTCCAGCGGAGAGGCTGCCCGCGATGTGTGGCAGAGCTACGTTCGCGATGGAAGTGTCGAGAACTTCCATGAAAGTCGCCAGCGTAACGGTAACGGCGATGATCCAGGGATTGACTGCCGGACGCCAGGCAACTGTGTTGTCAAACGCGGTGGTACCGGCACTCATTGCCGGATCCAGACCTTGGGTTCAACGGACATTCCTGGGCGCAGTGATTGATCCTTGTTTTCTCCCGGATCGAGCACGATCTTTACCGGAATACGTTGCACGACCTTCACATAATTTCCGGTGGCATTTTCCGGAGGCAGCAAGCTAAAACGCGCGCCGCTTGCGCCTGCGATGCTGTCGACCTTGCCTTTGTAGCTTCTTCCGCTGGCATCCACTTCAACCGTGACCGGCTGGCCAACTTTCATCTCGCGAAGTTGCGTCTCTTTGTAGTTGGCGGTGATCCAGACATCGTTGAGCGGAATCACCTTCATCAGTTCCTGGCCGGGAGCGACGTTCTGTCCGACTTCGACGGTGCGATCGCTGACCACGCCGGTAACCGGAGCGATGATTTTTGTGTACAGAAGATTGAGTTGCGCCTGATCAAGGTCGGCCTTTTTTTGCAGTGCTTGCGCCTCCGCCGATGCGGCTCTGGAGCGAATCACCTGCATTTGCCTGGGGGCAGTCTGAGCGTTGCGGTAGTTGGCTTCCGCTTGCACAAGTTTTCCCTGGGCCTCAGTCACCTGGGATTGCGCGGCATCAGCCGTGTAGCGAGCACTCTCGACGGCAGCAGCGTCGGCCGCCGCGGCGGCTACGGCCTGATCGTATTGCTGCTGCGAAATCTCCTGCTTGTCGACCAGTTGCTTGTAGCGGACAAGATCATTTTGCGCCTTCACATTATTGGCTTGGGCTTGGACAAGCTGCGCTTTGGCTGCATCAAACTGCTGCCTCGCGGCGGCGATTCCGGCGCGGGCGCTGGCCACGTCGGCTTCAGTTGATGACACTTGGCTGCTCGTGCTGACGTCGGTGATTGGCACATTGACGCCGGCTGCAGCCGCGGTGGCTTGCGCATCTTCGAATTCGGCTTTGGCCTTTTCGTAAGCAACCTGGTAGTCAGTGGGATCGATCTCCACCAAAACCGTACCCGCCTGCACGTATTGGTTATCGTTCACATTGAGCTTGATGACGTGGCCCGAAATGCGAGGACTGATGGAATTGATGTGGCCGTCCACTTCGGCATCGTCGGTGGATTCGTAACTGGAAACATAGCGGTAGACGAAGAACCCCACAACCAGCAACACCACCACTGCAATGATGACGCCAATTCGAAAGCCCGGGCTGGCGGTTCGCGAAGGACGAGTGCGGAAGTCCCGTTCCGTCGCCGGTAGCGGCTTGGGACGGCTTTCAGACTGCTCCGGCGGTGCGGCGGGCGGGCTTTGCGCGGGAGGACTTTGCGTCGTCGGTTCCATAATTAATTTTGGTGTTCGCCTTTCAGATATCGCTTAACTCCCTGTTCTGCATCCCCGATAGCTCGGGCCAGTTCTATCTTTGCAAGATTATGCGTGTACAGGCTCTGGATGTAGCTCTCGTGGGCACTGGCAACTGCCTCCTGCGCCTGCACCACCTCAAGGTTGTCGGTGACTCCGGCAGTAAAACGATCCCTGGATTGGGTAAGCGCCTGTTCTGACAGGTCGACCGAACTCAGTGCTACCTCCACCTGCTCAGCGGCAGCGTTCAAGTCTAACAACGCGGTGCGCACTTCGTAGTCAATGCGGCCGCGCAGATCGCCCAGCTGTGAACGCGCTTGTCTTAATTGGGACTCAGCCTCGAGAACATCACTATGCGTTTTTCCTCCCGCAAAGATGGGAATGTTGAGGCTTCCAGCCACTTGCCAGGTCCCATTCGACTCGGCCGGTGTAACGCCAATGTCACCGAAGTTTGCACTTAAATCCATGCTGGGATAGTGGCCGGCGGTAGCACCCCTGCGCAACAACTCGGCAGAGCGGACTTGCGCTTGCGCCGCCTGGTAGTCCGACCGTGAAGTGTAGGCTCGCTGCAGATAGACTTCAACGGGCTGCGGGGTAAGCGCCTGGTAGGGAGCTTTTTCCGTCAAAGCGAACTCCTGACCTGGAGGCAAGCCGATGATGCGAGCTAACGAGAGCTTCTGCTTGGCGTAATCGTTACGCGCCACGATAAGCTGCTGTTGCCGGGTTTGCAACTCGACTTGAGAGCGCAGAGTATCGATCGCTGGGTTCAGACCTGCCTTCTGTTGGTCGACTGCCTTGTCATAGAGGGCTTGCGCATTCACGACCTGTGCGTTCGCGGTTTCAATCCGCGCGGCGTCGGCGATCGACAGCAGGTAGGCATTGCCCACCGCTAGCACGACCAACTCCCGAGCATCTTTATAGCTGTATTGTGCGGACTTCAAGCTCTCAGAGGCGGCGCGTTCCTTTTCGATCTGCTTAAAATCGAAAATAGACTGCGTCAGCGAAGCGCGCGCGTCCAGGTAATTAAAAGGACCGATCACCCGCGGGAGCGGAAATGGGAAAAGGCTGCTCTTGAAACCGAGGGCAGTGAGGCTTTGGGTTTGAACATCCTCCTGCACTCGGGCCGAAAGATTGGGCAGAAGATTGCTGAGTTCTTTCCACCGCTCGCCGCGGGCATTGAGCGTCTGATCACCTGAGAGCAGCAAGCCAAGGTTATTGCGCAGCCCGCGATCAATGGCCTCTTGAAATCCAATTTGCAACACCTCCGGCGTGGCTTTGCCTTCCGGTTCACTGCCAGTGAAAGGACTCTGTGAGCCGGGAAGGGTGATAGAAGGAGTAGGCGTGGAGTCTTGAGCGCTGAGGCTACTTGCCAGTAGAAGCACCAGCGTAAGAGCAGGACGTCTGCGGTTTGGATGAAACAGGGAGCGGGGCATTCCCAGTTTTGAAAAAGTCCCTTTGTACGAAAACTCCTCGGGACGACCTTTCTCCTTCATAGCATAACGTCAAACTATTGATTCTACCGAAGCATCGCGCGATCCAAAAGGCGGGCAGTCTCCGAACCGACATTGGATGCCTTCGAGATAACAAGGGAATGAGATTTCTGGAAAATACGCCGAACAACGAAATCTGGTTCCCAACGGTTACTTTAGACACTTTTCTGGTCTCGGCGCTGCTAATAAAGTAAACGGGAAGGGTCCTTCCATCCGATGCATCGCTTGTGTGATTGGATCGTGGCCCCTGCTCTGTATGTGGGTCCGTTCCCAGGGACCAGCGCGGCTCAGGCGTCGGGCTACGTGGAACGCAAGGCAATTGGAAAGGTCGCTCCGGTTTATCCGGATCTCGCAAAGCGGATGCACATCGCTGGCGCGGTCAAACTGGAAGTTGTGATTCAGCCTGACGGGAACGTTGAGTCAACAAGGGTGGTGGGAGGAAGTCCAGTGCTAGTTCAATCAGCCACGGATGCGGTCCGCAAGTGGAAGTTTGTGGCCGCTCCGGATGAAACCGTCGGGCTCGTAGAAATCACATTCGAGCCTCGATAATCGCAATTGAAAGCTCCAGGAAATACTCCCCAGAAGGTTCGCTCACGGAATGCCCGCTCCAAGACCACAGGTCACAGCAAGTCAGATCGACCGCCGCCGTAGACGGCACACGAGATATCGTGCCGACTTCCGAGTTGCAGTGAGTTATCTGGGAAATCAGTACCAGACGATCAATGGACATTGCAGGGATCTGTCCGAGGCCGGGATTGGCATACTGCTAGCGACAGAGATGAATAGTGGCGAGGTTGTCGGCTTAACCTTCTCGCTGCCTGGATCAATCGAACTGTGGGAGGTGCGGGCGGTGGTACGTTATCGGCGCGGATATCAGTACGGATTTGAATTTCTGTCTCTTACAAGTGCGCAGCAGGAAACGCTGAAGACTTATCTGGAAAGCTTGCCGCAACTCGCACCATCACCCTAGGCCTGAACCCGAATAGGCTGCGCGTGCATTGTCGGGAACTTGCTGGATGACTTCGGTCATCTTGTGAACCGGTTACTTGTGGCTCAAGCTCAAGCTGCAGAGTCATTCTAAAAAGCGAACGGGATATTCTTTATCATGAGTAATTCGAGGCCTACGCCGGCCGCAGGAACGGACTGGACCCGGCTGCTCACCGACCCGGATCTGGCTCGCAACCTGGGAAAGCTGCTGCAGGCTTATCGCGATGCCCCGCCCGAGCGCAGAGAACAAGCTCTGATTGAGGCGATGCGGGAGATCAAACAAGAATCTTCTGGCAGTACAATCGTCGCGACCTCAACGAAGACAGCTACTTCAACCCACACGGCTAACGAGCCGCTGCCATCCCTGCCTTCCCCGGCTACGGCTATCCCACCGTTTGAGCCCGATCTCTTCAGCCCCAACTGGGGACAAGATCGAAGGCGGCATCCCAGGATCAAATGTTTCGTGGCGGTGGAGTTGCGCGTCAATGAGGGAGATGCTCCCATCTGGGGTAATCTGTCCAACACAAGCATGGGAGGATGCCAGATCGAGACTTCAACCGCCGTCAGCGGCGGCGCCAAAGTTGAGATCGGACTCTGGGTTGCCAGCGGTAAGATTTGGGTAAAGGGACTGGCGCTGAATGGAGTGGTAACTCGCAGCGCTCCCGCCGCGGGCGGGGTTCGCGTTCGCTTCGCCGGAATGGACGCAGCAGAGAAAGAGAATCTCCGTCAGTTCCTCAAATATGTTCAGGAAACCACCAAGGCTTCAAACAGCGAAAAAAGCTACCTGCAAATGTTGAAATAGCACGCCTCCGTTTTTCCACTTTTTCTGCACCTCTCTTCGATTTTGCACAGACCTCGCCGGCATGAGGCCGGGAGAAATTGATACACTCGATGCGTAGCGAAAGCCTTTTTCGCTGAAACCCTTTTCCGTCTCGGGACTCTAATTGGCTTAGGGTCAGCAGGACACCTCAATTGACAACAGTTTTGTCCGTGGGAGGAGCACGCATCGCATGGCAACCAGTGAACAGGCGTTGGTGACCGGTACGCAACTTGATACCCTGTGCATTAACACGATCCGCACCCTGGCGATCGACGCTGTCCAAAAAGCCAATAGCGGACATCCGGGCGCGCCCATGGGTTTGGCGCCGGTGACTTACTGCCTGTGGCAGCAATTCCTGCGCTACGATCCGGAGGACCCGAAGTGGCTGAACCGCGACCGTTTCGTTTTGTCGAATGGCCACGCCTCCATGCTGCTTTACGCGATGCTTCATCTCGCCGGAGTTCGCGACGTCAACGAAAACGGAGAAGTCCTCAAAGAGCTGGCGATCCCGATGGAGGAAATTAAGCGCTTCCGGCAACTCGGAAGCCGGACTCCTGGGCATCCTGAGTCACACATCGCTACTGGCGTGGAAACCACCACGGGCCCGCTAGGGCAGGGCGTGGGAAACAGTTTGGGAATGGCCATCGGCAGCAGATGGCTAGCCGCGAATTTCAACCGTCCTGGTTTTGAAATTTTCGATTACAACATCTATGCCATGTGTTCGGATGGCGACCTTATGGAAGGTATCGGTGGTGAGGCCGCATCGCTGGCCGGACATCTAAAGCTTTCGAATCTTTGCTGGATGTATGACCACAACGGCATCACACTGGATGGTCCAGCGGACTGGTCGTTTAGCGAAGACGTGGCAACGCGCTTCGTCGGCTACGGGTGGAACGTAACGCGTGTCGCCGATGCCAACGATCTCGAAATGCTGGCGCGGGCTTTTGAGACGTTTCATAAAACCACGGACCGTCCCACTTTGATTATTGTAGATAGCCACATCGGCTACGGATCGCCGCACAAACAAGATACCAACGCGGCTCACGGAGAGCCGCTCGGCGAAGAGGAAGTTCGCCTGACAAAGAAGTTTTATGGCTGGCCGGAGGACGCTAAGTTTCTTGTGCCAGAAGGTGTACGTGAGCACTTCCAAGATGGGGTTGGAAAACGCGGGCACTCCGCTCGTACACGGTGGGAGAAGATGTTCGCCGAGTACTCGCAGAAATATCCTGAACTGGCTGACCGACTGCATAGAATGCAGCGACGCGAACTTCCTGATGGCTGGGATAAGAACCTTCCCACATTCCCCGCCGACCCGAAGGGAGTGGCGACCCGCGACAGTTCAGGAAAAGTGCTGAACTCGCTAGCCGAGAATATTCCGTGGCTGATTGGCGGTTCGGCTGACCTGGCTACCTCAAACAAAACGACATTAAAGTTTGAAGGCGCGGGCGACTTCCAGGCTGGTCAGTATGCTGGACGCAATCTGCACTTCGGCATTCGCGAGCACGTGATGGGCGCGAGCGTGAACGGACTGACGGTTTCTGGAATTCGCGCGTTCGGGGCGACTTTCTTTAACTTCAGCGACTACATGCGGGCCAGTATTCGACTTTCCGCTCTGATGGAAGCTCCTTCCATTTTCATTTTTACCCACGATTCGATCGGCTTGGGAGAAGATGGACCAACGCATCAGCCAATCGAGCAACTGGCCTCGTTGCGCGCGATGCCTAATCTGATCCTGTTTCGTCCTGGCGATGCGAATGAGGTGGTTGAAGCGTGGAAGGTCATTGCGCAATTGCAACACCAGCCAGCGGCGCTGGTGCTGACCCGGCAAGCGATTCCCACGTTTGATCGGACCAGATACGGCGCGGCCTCGGGCACGGCACGAGGCGCTTACATTCTCGCCGACGCACCCGGCGGCAAGCCTGACGTGATCCTGATGGGAACGGGAAGCGAGGTTTCGCTGTGCGTTGAGGCCTACGAAAAGCTCAAGGCGGAAGGTATCAAAGCACGGGTGGTGAGTATGCCCTGCTGGGAGATTTTTGATCGCCAGGATGCGGCATACAAAGAAAGCGTGCTTCCCTCTTCGGTCACCGCGCGAGTTTCGGTGGAAATGGCGGCTACCTTTGGCTGGGAACGATATGTTGGACTCAAGGGACGTAAAATTGGCATGCACCGCTTCGGCGCTTCCGCTCCCTTGAAAGATTTGCTGAAGTTTTTTGGTTTCACTGCAGATGCAGTCGTTGCAGAAGCACTTAAAGCGATTGCAGAAAATTAACCGCGACACTACCTTCTGGGTCTAAACAAAAACGAGAAGCGTCGCACACCGTCTAATTTCAGATAACGACGTCCGCCGTCGATTCATCAGGGAGAAATCATCATGCAGCCAACTGGAGTACTCGAAACCTCAAAAGCAACAAATCCTCTGAAAGCATTGCTGGGCTACGGACAATCGATGTGGCTCGATTACATTCGACGCGATCTGTTCACGGGCGGAAGCCTTAAGAAACTGATCGAGGAGGATGGTCTTCGTGGGATGACTTCGAATCCCTCTATCTTCGAAAAGGCGATCGCTGAGAGCTCGCTCTATGACGACATTTTGCAATCGCTGGCTTCGAAGCCTGACTTGGACACCACCAGCCGCTACGAGCAGATTGCGATCCGGGATATTCAAGACGCCGCAGATCTGCTGCGTCCGGTGTATGAAGAATCCAAGTTTCGCGATGGGTACGTAAGCCTGGAGGTTTCTCCCCTACTCGCGCTCAAGACAAAGGAGACGATCGACGAAGCGCGCCGGCTGTGGAAGACCGTGAATCGCGAAAATGTGATGATCAAAGTTCCAGGTACGGCGGAGGGGCTTCCCGCGATTCGCCAGTTGATTGGGGAAGGCATCAACATCAACGTGACTTTGTTGTTCGCGCAGGAAGTCTACGAGAAGGTTGCAGAGGCATACATCGCCGGAGTCGAAGATCTCGCAAAGCGCGGCGGCAATCTCAAGAAAATGGCGGGAGTGGCCAGCTTCTTCATCAGCCGCATCGACACGCTGGTGGATTCGATGATTGACGATAAGCTGAAAACCAGCACTGATGCCCAGCAGCAGGCACTGCTCAGGAGCCTGAAGGGGAAAGTTGCGATTGCGAATGGCAAGCTGACCTACCAGCGCTACCAGAAAATTTTCAGCGGACCTCGATGGGAAACGCTGGCAGTTAAAGGAGCGCAGACGCAGCGCGTGTTGTGGGCAAGCACCAGCACGAAGAATCCGGCCTACCGTGACGTGATGTATGTGGAGGAACTGATCGGCCCTGACACGGTGGACACTATGCCTCCGGCGACGGTGGATGCGTTTCGCGACCATGGAAAGTTGCGGAACAGCCTCACCGAGAATGTTCCGGCCGCGCAAAAAGTAATGGATGACCTCGCGAAAGCCGGCATCTCGATCAAAGAAGTAACCACCAAGCTGACTACCGACGGAGTAAAACTGTTCGCCGATGCTTTCCACAAATTGCTGGGGGCGGTAGAGAAGAGCACGAAGCAAAAAGGAAAACCCGCGTGAGTCGACTGAAATCTTCGCTGCCGGAAAGCCTGGCCGCGGCAGTGAAGACTGCCATGAACGACTGGCAGTCTGGCGGCAAAATGCAGCGCCTTTGGCAGCGCGATGCAACCCTATGGACCGGTGACGATGAGGCCAATTGGCTGGGCTGGCTGGACATCACCGAGTACCAGATTGCTCATCCTATCGAGCTACGAAACCTCGCGAAAGAAGTCTGGAGCGCGGGCTTCAAAGACGTCCTTCTGCTGGGAATGGGCGGATCGAGTTTGTGTCCGGAAGTTCTAAGGAAGACATTTGGCCGGATCGCCGGTTACCCCGATCTGCACGTGCTCGATTCCACCGACCCGGCGCAGGTGAAAGTGTTCGAAAACAAGATCGACATTGCCCGGACGCTTTTTATTGTTTCCAGCAAATCGGGGAGCACGCTCGAGCCCAACATCTTCAGGCAGTATTTTTTCGAACGCACCAAGCAGGCTGTGGGCGCGGATAAGGCCGGCAGCCATTTTATTGCTATTACCGATCCCGGGTCGAAGATGCAGCAGGTAGCCGAAGGAGATCGTTTCCGGCACGTCTTTTTGGGCCGGCCCTCGATTGGCGGCCGCTATTCGGCACTGTCGAATTTCGGCATGGTCCCCGCAGCAGTGATTGGAGTCGATACCAAAAAGTTTCTCGACCGCGCACAGGAGATGGTGCAGACGTGCGGAACCTCCGCTTCGATCGAGGGAAATCCCGGAGCGGTGCTTGGAATTATTTTGGGGACGGCGGCGCGGGCTGGCCGCGATAAAGTCACGATCATTACTTCCCCTGACATTTCCGATCTGGGCGCATGGCTCGAGCAATTGCTGGCGGAGTCCACTGGGAAAGTTGGAAAGGGCATCATCCCTGTCGACCGGGAAGAATTGGCGGCGCCGGGGGTTTACGGGGACGACCGTGTCTTCGCCTACGTTCATACGGAACATGCCACCGATTTAGCTGTGGAGGCTAAAGTAGACGCGCTCGAAAAGGCCGGGCACCCGATTGTGCGAATCTCCATGGCCGACGTCTACGATCTGGGCGCGGAATTTTTTCGCTGGGAGATTGCCACGGCAGTCGCCGGCTCGATTATTGGGATCAACGCTTTCAACCAGCCCGATGTCGAAGCGAGCAAAATTGCCACTCGAAATTTGACTTCGGAATATGAGAAGAACGGTTGCCTCCCCGTGGAAGAACCTGTGCTGGAAGATGACGGCATCAAGCTTTTTACGGACGAAAAGAACGCGGCGGATTTGGCCCGAGAAGCCGGCAAAGACAAATCACTTGCGGGATACTTGAAGGCGCATTTGAATCGCATCCACCCGCACGATTATTTCGCTGTCCTGGGATACATTCAGATGAATGCCGAGCACGAGAAGGCTCTTCAGACCATACGCCATGCGGCGCGTGAGAAGAAACGCGTAGCAACCTGCCTGGGCTTTGGACCTCGTTTCCTGCACTCAACAGGACAGGCATACAAAGGGGGGCCGAATTCTGGAGTATTTCTGCAAGTGACTTGCGACGACGCTCTGGAGCTTCCGGTGCCGCAGCAGAAATACACATTTGGAGTGGTCAAAGCGGCCCAGGCGCGCGGAGACTTCCAGGTGCTGGCCGAGCGCGGACGGCGTGCGCTCCGTGTGCATCTCGGGGATGTTGATGCAGGGTTACATAAGCTCACCGCTGCGATTCAAGCGGCGTTAAGATAGTTTGACCAAAGTCAAAACCGACGGGACGCCGGCGCCAAACGGCGCGGCGGAAAAGAAAACTGCATAAGCAGGCATCGATCAGCAAAAAGCAAGGAGCCGGAGCAAAGGACCCAGGATGGCTGAATTGGCGGAAAAGCCCACGGCAGCAGTTCCACGCGTTGGTAAACAAGGGGATCCATGCATCATGGTGATCTTCGGCGCTGCCGGCGACCTGACAGCGCGCCTCTTGATTCCCGCGCTTTACAACCTGGCCCGGGCAGACTTGCTCTCGAAGGAGTTTGCGGTACTGGGCGTGGCCCGGGCGCAGATGACGGACGAAGATTTCCGCAAGCGGCTCAAGGAAGACGTAAAAGAGTACTGCGGCGACTGCATCCAGGACGATCTTTGGGAGAGCTTTTCGCGGCGCTTCTATTATTACGCCGGCGATTTCAAAGACGATAAGCTCTATCCGGCAGTCAAGGATCGCCTGGCCCAGATTGACCGCGATCACGCAACTCATCAAAACTTCTTCTACTACATGGCGACCGCGCCGAGTTTCTTTGGGCCGATCGTTGAAAAGCTCGCAGCAACTGGGTTGATGGAACAAAGTAACGATCACTGGCGACGAGTGGTGATCGAGAAACCCTTTGGTCACGATCTGGAATCGGCTAAAACCCTGAACCAGCAACTGCTAAAGCTTGCCGACGAAAAGCAGATCTACCGTATCGACCATTACCTGGGCAAGGAAACCGTGCAGAACATCATGGCCTTCCGTTTTGCCAACGGGATCTTCGAGCCCATCTGGAACCGGCGCTACATCGATCATATCCAGATCTCTGTGGCCGAAACTGTAGGGGTGGAGGGCCGAGGCAGCTATTTCGATCACGCGGGATCGCTGCGGGACATGGTACCGAATCACATCATGCAGCTCATCAGCCTCACCGCGATGGAGCCTCCCATCTCGTTTGACGCCAACGCGGTGCGCGACGAACAAGCGAAGATCTTGCATGCCATCCAACCCATCAGCGACGAAGAGGTTCTCAGCCGCTCCGTGCGCGGGCAGTACGGCGAGGGCACAGAAGATGGCAAGCAGGTGCCGGCCTACCGTTCCGAACCTGACGTCCCCGCCGATTCCAGGACTGAAACTTTCGTCGCCATGAAACTGCTGATTGATAACTGGCGGTGGGCTGATGTTCCCTTCTATCTCCGCACCGGTAAGCGCATGCCGGCGCGTAACACTCACATCGTGATTCAATTCCGGCGAGCTCCGTTTGTGCTGTTCCGCGATACCTCTGTGGAACACTTGATGCCGAATCAGTTGGTATTGCACATTCAACCGGAGGAAGGCATTTCGCTGCAGTTCGCGGCCAAAGTACCCGGACCGATTATGCGCCTGGGCACGGTGGACATGAACTTCGAATATCAGCAATACTTCGGAAAGCAGCCCAGCACCGGCTATGAGCGGCTGCTGCACGATTGCATGATCGGCGACCAAACACTGTTTCAGCGGGCGGACATGGTGGAAGCGGGCTGGAGCGTGGTTAATCCAGTTCTCGATCTGTGGAAGGCGCTGCCTCCGCGGAACTTCCCGAACTATCCCTCAGGCACCTGGGGACCGAGAGAGGCTGAAGAGTTGTTGGAGCGAGATGGCCGGCGTTGGAGGAACTTCGAGCAATGATCCTGGCCGGCGATATCGGGGGAACCAACGCTCGACTCGCATATTTTAAGCAACAGAATGGCCATCTCCGGTTGATTTCGGAGCGTATTTTTCCCAGCCGCGAGTACAGTGAACTGGGCGAGATTGTCTCCAGGTTTTTGCAGGACGCGGAGACGCGGCCTGAGATTGCCTGCTTCGGAATTGCGGGGCCAGTGCATAATGGCCGCGTCGAGACCTCCAATCTTCCCTGGGTAATCGAACAATCGCGCCTTTCGAAACAAATTCAATTGCCCGCCACGTTGCTGATCAATGATTTGGAAGCGAACGCGTGGGGCATCGAGGCGCTCGGCCCGGGAGACCTGGTTGCTCTCAACCGCGTAGTGCCGTCGAATGGGAATCAGGCGGTGATCGCGCCCGGAACAGGCTTAGGGGAAGCCGGATTGTTCTGGAATGGCAGCCAGCATGAGGTTTTCGCCTGCGAAGGCGGACACACCGATTTCGCCCCCCAAGGCGATCTGCAGATCGAACTATTGCGCTTTCTGGCCAATCGCTACGGACATGTGAGTTACGAGCGTATCCTCTCCGGACCCGGTCTAGTCAACGTCTATGAGTTTCTGCGGGAAAGGGGGTGTGCGGCTGAACCCTCCGGATTTTCCGCACAACTTGCCCAGAAAGACGCGGCTGCGGCGATCTCCAGCGGCGCGCTGAGTGGAACGAATCCATTGGCAGAGCAGGCGCTCGATCTCTGGATCAGCGTCTACGGCGCGGAAGCCGGCAACCTGGCTCTTAAGACAATGGCGACGGGCGGAATCTTTCTCAGTGGTGGAATTTCGCCAAAGATTCTTCCTAAACTTATGGGGCCACTTTTTATGAAGGCTTTTCTTGAGAAGGGCAGGTTGCGCCCGCTTCTGGAAGGTATCCCCGTGCAAGTCGTCACCAACGACAAGGCCGGTCTGCTGGGGGCGGCGCGGTGTGCGGCTACAAAATCCGCGAATGGCGGGGTGGGATCGTTGTGAGTGCGACTGCCGAACTGCGCAGGCTGACCACACCGCAGGATCTGTTTCAGGCCGCGGCAGAGGAAGTCATTCGTGCAGCCACCGACGCGGTCGCGCAGCGCGGACGCTTCAGCATTGCGCTCTCCGGCGGATCAACTCCCAAGAACCTTTACACCCTGATAGCAGCCAATGCCAGCGCGAGTCTGCCTTGGGATCAAATGTTTTTTTTCTGGGGAGATGAGCGCCACGTTTCGCCGGACGATCCGGAGAGCAACTACCGCATGACGAAGGAATCGCTGCTGTCGAAGGCTCCGATTCCGGCGGCAAATATTTTTCGTGTCCCAGCCGAGAATCCCGACGTTTCGGCTGCAGCGGAAGCCTACGAGCAGACGATACGGAAGTTCTTTGCGCTTAAGCCGGGAGAATTTCCCCGCTTCGATTTAATCCTTCTGGGGATGGGGCCAGACGGACATACGGCATCTTTGTTTCCTGAAACTGAGGGGCTGCGGGAGAAGTCGAGACTCGTCGTGGCCAACTGGGTAGAGAAGCTGAAAACCAGCCGGATTACTTTCACGCTTCCAGTCATCAACGCAGCCCGTTGTGTTGCGTTTCTAGTGAGTGGAATCGATAAGGCACCGGCGCTCCACGAAGTTTTTGAGGGCAACGCACCCGGCGAAAAATATCCCTCGAAGATGGTGCGCCCCAGCGACGGTAAGCTTATCTGGTTTGTGGATCGCGCTGCGGCCAGCGAACTGTCAACGGCGGCGTGAGAGGATCAAACCTATCACCCGAAACATAACGGAGGGAAAATGCCGACTCAAACCCTAGACCCGACCTTCCAAGGACTCCTGCAAGGACGCTACATCGCTAGCCTCGGGACCGAGAACGCAGACGGTACGATCCACCTGACCGCGGTCTGGTACCTCTTCGCGGATGGTTCCTTGTTCATTGCGACATCTTCCAAAAGCCGGAAAGCGCGCAATATCGCGGCACGGCCGAAAGCGTCACTGATGGTGGACGCGCGACACCCTGGAGCCGAGCGGGGCGTGAACGCGGCAGGAAGAGCGGAATTGATTTCAGGTGACCAGTCCCGTGAGATCAACCGGCGGATACACAGCCGATATCTGAGCACAGCAGCGACTGCCGATCCCCACATTGGGCCGGTGTTTGAATCGTTTGATGATGTCACGATACGACTCGTGCCGGTTTCGTGGACCTCATGGGACATGGCCGTACTGGACGCTCAGGCCTTTGGCGGGAGATTGGGCAGAACCGCCGGATATATGCTACGGCTGGATTGAGGGTGAGTGTTCCGTTTGCCACGAACCGGGAACGAGGCCATGCGGCTGGTTAGACTAAGCCGGCTTCAAAACGCGAGGAGCTATCCGCGCCAACCACCAATTTCCTTGAGTCCATTACCACGCGAGTGTTCGAAGAGCCGAACCCGATGGCGGGCATGTTCAAATTCGTGGATGTCCGCCCATACTTCAGCCCTCCATCCCCGGTCGTGAGCGGCGGATTCACCGCAGGTGGCACAACGAGTATGCAGGCGAATGGAATTGCCTTCAGCCTCAAATGCGCCGGTCAACCCCATGCCAGGAAAATCCGTGCCGGGCAATTCAATGAAGATGCACCGGACTTCCTGGATGTCTTCGTTGTCATCGAGCATGTGTTCGTAACGCAGCAGGTAAATGAATCCCAGCTTGCGAGCTTCAGCCTCGGCCTCCGCGCGGGTGTGAAACGGGCCGTACTCCGCCCGCAGTTGCTCGGTGGAATCGCAAGCCATCCAGAAAGTCTCTTTGTAAAGCATGCCACCCCACCCTGGGACCGCTTGCGGCTTGCCTTAAGCTGGCCAAGCCGCCGTCAGATCGAGTGTCACAATGCAATTGAAAGACCTACCACAACAAAACCCAAGCGTTTATTTTTCAATAACTTACAAACGCGCTTGCTTGCCCCCGAGGATGGCCGAGTGCAAACCTTTTGCAGCAAGGGTTGACTCCTTCGTCCAGCAAATTCAGAGTTCCGCCTAACCGAATCTCGCGGCCTCGCGATCCACATCGGGGAAAGAGCATTCCGGCTCTTCCAGCCAGTTCTTGCCACCGTGGCTGGCGATGTACATCGCCAACTCGAGCCTGCTCCAAACTCCGAGTTTGTCAAAGGTATTGCGCAGGTGATTCTTGACGACCTGCTCAGTCGTGCCCATCAGGTTTCCGATCTCCCGATTGGTAAGACCCTCCCAAACCCGGGTGGCCACTTGAATCTCTTTTGGGGTCAAACATTCACGTGGAGTCATGACTTCAACTCTGCCTTCTCGAAGGCGGCGGTAGCCAGCCTTACGCGCTTGCGCCCGTCCCGTATTCCGGCGCGCAGAAAAAGCGTTCGCAAATGTTGCTTCACGGTGCGCGGGCTGATGCTCAGTTGGCCAGCGATTTCCTTGTTGCTGCAGCCTTGAACCAGCAAATCCAGCACCTGCTGATCGCGAGGCGTAACCTTCACTCTATCGAGATCCATCACTGCCTTCTCCTTCCACTACTAACCACTACTAAATTTTTCTTCGATTCCGGTCGCGGTCCGCACTTTAGGTTAAGCACATCTTTCGCCAAACTTTCTCCTTCCCTCCACCTCTCCGCTAAGGCCCCTAGGTGCCAGCACTTAGGGTCGAGAACCATGGCTTTCAGAAGAAGTTCAGAAACGCCGTGCTAGGCTATGTCTTCCCGAATCGGGCCAAGGAGAGGAAGCAGATGGCGAAACCAGAACCAGCAGATGGCATTGCCAGGCTTCGCTGCGGGCGACTTCTGGTACAGCCGGTTTGCCGGGATGGTCCGCCAAGCGTATCAACCTAATCCTTCTCGCTTCAGACCTATGTGCAGATCCTCACCTGACAGCTGGGAACTCGCGGAAGCCATACCGGCGGTGTGGACCCAGTTGTCAGCGCAGAGAAATCCACCCGTCCCAAAACGGACATCTAATTAAGGCAACGATGTTTGTTTTGGTGCTGGTGGAGAGTTAGGGCTTCTATTTGCACAGGTCAGAGAAATTTCAGAATATCGCTTGATGTACGAGAGCCTTTTTCCCCGATGCAGCTCATCCGGTTTGATAGGTGTTATCTTTCACCAGCGTTTTGGCAGCGCAGATTACGTAGGCTGATTCTCGTTCTGGGGCTCTTGGCAAGTGCGGCATTCGCCCAGGGTGGCCCACCGTACTACACCAATGATCCGGGCACTCCGGGCAATCTCAACTGGGAAATCAACATCGGGTACATGCCGTTCTTGTACAGCAATCAATCCGTTTCCCACACGCCAGACCTCGACATCAATTTCGGGGTGGGTGATCGAATCCAACTCACCTACGAAAATGCGTGGCTGAGAGTTCAAAATCCCTCCTCCTCGACGAGGTACGGCTTGGGGCAATCTAATCCCGGCGTCAAGTGGCGCTTCTATGATGGTGGCGAAGAGGGTCTTTCGATTTCGACTTTTCCGCAGTTCTTCCTCGACAATCCCAACGATGCGGTCCGCCGCGGGATTACTCCGGCCAGCCAAACCTTTCTCCTGCCTTTCGAATTCACCAAGAAACTTGGCCCCGTCGACGTGGACTATGAAATTGGGTACGAGTCTGTCCACAAGGGGCCGAACGGCTGGATCACGGGCTTGGTCGTCGGCCATGATTTCACGCCAAAGCTCGAAGGCGAGGTAGAATTCTACAATCAGGGCACGTTTCATCCTTCCGGGAACCAGCCCACGATTGACTTTGGCGGTCGCTACAAAATCCATCGTCCCGTGATTCTTCTGTTCATGGCGGGACGCAGCCTTGAAGCCACCCGCAGTAACCAGTCTTATTTTGTCGGCTATTTTGGCATTCAACTTCTGCTTCCTCCCAAGTCGTACAAGGTCGATCTACCGGAGAACAAGTAGTAGCGAGGTTTGTGGCGACCATTGCGCGATCTGGGCATCGCATGGAAGTATGCGCTGGTGACAAAAGATTCATCGCGATCTCGGCAGCGAGACGCGTTTCGCATTCGGTGTGCACACCTTTGCAGCTTACGAGAGTAACCTTCGGTATGCGAAAGTCTTGAAACGCTCGCTGGAACTTCTGTTCTTCGGAAGCGTGATAATCGCTTGAATTCGGCAGAGTTATCTTTCATCATGCATCATGGCGATTGCCACGGAATTACGTCCTACACTAGAGTTCTTTGGCGCAAGAATTGCTCTAGAATAGACTTTGGTCTCCGGCCAGCCTACCTTCCCCCTGCCGGGCTGGCCACAGACGGGCGAGAAGATCGTGAGTGACCAAAAGAACAAGCCAGTTCTCGACGAGCAGACTTTCGGAAAGCTGCTGGAAGCTGCTTTTGTGCTCCAGGAGCACAACCGCAAGATGCAGGCACTGGAAGAAAGTCTGGAATCTCAGAGCGAGCAACTCCGCGAACAAGAATTGGCCAAACAAGCTCTGTTCGCTGAGAACGAATCGGAGTCGGAGTCCAACGAAAAGACGCGCGAGGATGTCGACTATACGCTGACGCTGGCGGAGATTGTCGAAGCGCAACATCAAATACAGATTCGGCATCTCGAATTGGATAAGGCGCTGGCCGTGGTGGCGGAAAGACTTGCGCGAATCACCAGCGCGAGCGGTGCTGCCATAGGAATTCTCGACGACGCGACCGTGCGCTATCGCGCCGGAGCAGGCTCCCCGGCTTTGCCCGCTGGAACCGAGGTTCCCCTGCAAACCGCGGTCTGCCAGGCTAGCATCCGCACCGGCCAGGTAATCCGAACCGAGGATCTGGATACTGAGTTTCTCTTCGATCCCGAACCCTGCCGCAAACGAGGAATCCGCTCGCTGCTCGCTGTGCCGATCTACTACGATGGCCAAATCGCCGGAGCACTGGAGCTGTATTTCGCGAGAATTCGTGGCTTCGTTGAGGAAGACATCCATACTTGCCAGTTAATGGCCGGACTCGTCACCGAGGCGCTTGGTCGCGACGCTACGCCCGCATTAAGAAAGAAGTCAGCGGCCGGGGAACGATCCGAAATGCTGGCAGCACTTGAGAAGTTCCAAGCGAATGTCGCAGTCTTGCCAGAAGATCGTTCCGCGGCCGTCGCCAATGCGAGTTTGGGTGCTGTGCCTGCGGGAATCTCTTCCTGCTGGAAGTGCGGTGGTAGGCTGCTGGCAGAAGAGCAGTTTTGCGGGAAGTGCGGCGCTCCGCGTGTGCGCGATGGTGAAGAGTCCACTATGCAGAGCAAGCTAGCATCGGCATGGCACGCGCAGCAGGCGAACGAGAAAACCGTCGCGGCCAAGCCCGCCAATGGGAGCTCGCCGCATGGGGATTACTCCAAGCACTCAGTCCCGCCGCATCCGCCAGAGAAACAGCCAAGGCCCGCGGAGACTACTGCTGATGACTTCCTTGAATCGCTCTCTCTGCCAGAACTGAGGCAGGAAGATCGACCGCAATTGTCTCACCTGTTTACTGCGAGCGAACGTCAAATTGCGTTGCCGGAGCCTTTGTTATCCGAGCCTGAACACTATCTCGACGAGCAAGGTGTCGAAGCACCCTCTCAGGCTCTGATAAAGTCGCGGGAAGACCTCGCCTGGACTTCTGGCGCCAAGGCCCAGGATTTACTGGAATCGCTGGCGGCCATACGTACGCCAAGCGCATTCTTACGCTTCTGGAACTCGCGTCGCGGCGATTTTTATCTTGCGGTCGCGGTCATTTTGGTTGTAATTGTTTTGGGCTGGGGAATCTTGTCGAACCACTCGGGGAGCGCCGGCGACGGCGGAGCTGTTACTACCAGGAGCGCGACTCGGGCAAAGCGTCCCGCTCCTGACGCCGACCTTTCTGCCTTCGACAGATTCCTCATCGCTCTCGGTCTGGCTGATCCGCCTGAAGCCCCGGAATACAAGGGTAATCCCGATACTCAGGTGTGGGTTGACCTGAACACGGCGCTGTATTATTGCCCCGGTTCCGATCTTTATGAAAAGACCGCGAAAGGCAAGCTGGCCAGCCAGCGCGACGCGCAATTAGATCAGTTCGAACCCGCCTCGCGTAAGGCTTGTGACTGATTGCGGCGCGCTGAGAGCGGCAAACAGGCACCTCCGCTCGGCCGGATTTGACAACCTTCTTTCCTGGGAGTGCAATCATACCTATCCCGGAGATGCGAGTGCCCAACCCTACGGAAGAATCTGACCAGAACGCGTTACCGGATCCTGAGTTGAATCCGCTTTTGAATCCGCTGCTGGCAGCTCACATGGGACGATGGGCGGAAGTTTATTTCACCACTCCACCCGAGAGACGCGGACAAGCAATCGCTGATCTGCTCAAGGAGCTGGAGAGTACTTCTCCGCCGCAGCCCGATTCTCAGGTTCTCGTCGACGAAACATTGGTGCAGACGGAAACGAGGCAGACGGAAACAGAGAAGCTGCTGGCTACAGAGACGTTGAGCGAGACAGAAACGGAGGCAACGCAAGCGCCAGATTCGCCGCCAGCAACTTTGGAATCGGTGTGCATTTGCAGTGTGTGTGGGCATAGCAATCGAGAAGAACAAAGATTTTGCGGCATGTGCGGCTCTCGACTGGAGGCGACGTCAGAAGAGCGCATCTCCGAAATCGATGAATTCCGGCCGAGTATACGAGCGATTGCGGATGATCCTCTGCCGTCTTTCCGTGCAGACTCCCTCGATCCCGCAATCGAGGCCGATTATCGCTTTGCCGCTCCTGCCGAAAAAAACGAAAGTAAAAACGAAAGTAATGAACCAGCTTGGCCGCGGGCGAGCAATCATTCACCAAACGATATTCCGCATTTTCGTAACGAGGCTCCGCGTTTCGCTCAACATGTTCCGCGTTTCGCTGATGACGCTCCAAGTAGCACAGCGGAACGCGGCGGGGTTCCCCATCGCTACCGGCTCTACGTGGGAGTGGGGCTGGCCATCCTTCTCGCTGCACTGATTTATATGGCACGCCGTGGGACGGGAGCGCTCTCAGATGCCGCGCAGTCACCGCCTTCCCGGGTAATTCCCGCTGCGCAACCTGGATCGGCAACACCTGGACCGGCACCCCCCGAACCGGCGGCTGCAACGGGCAGCGCCGGAGGTGCAGAAAAAACAGGTGCAGAAAAAACAGTAGACAGGACTCAAGAACCGCTCAACCCGATGGTCCCTGCCGCTAAACCGGCTAACTCACGCAAACGAGCAATCTCTGCACCGGCGGCGCCGGGGATCGCCCCGATGAATGGAAGCTCCTCCTCCGCGTCTGCTGAGTTTAGCGGCGCTGACGACCTGGCTATGGCAGAAAAATACCTGAACGGCAATCAGGGTAGAGCTCGCGATAGCAAGGAGGCGGTACAGCTGCTTTGGAAGGCTGTAGGAAAAGGGAATCCTGCGGCCACGATTGTTTTATCTGATTTGTACCTTCGAGGGGATGGCGTTCCGAAGAGCTGCGACCAAGCCCGCCTATTGCTCGATGCGGCCGCTCGAAAAGGTGTGAAGTCTGCCGCGGATCGTCTACGTAACTTGCAAGCTTTCGGTTGTCAGTGAAGCGGGCTGCAGGAAATCCTCCTGCAGCCCGTCTGCGAGGGTCACGGGGTATACGTTTCAGGCGGGAAGTTCCGGCTCCTGTCGTCGCGATTCATACCATAGGGCAAGCTCTACGCGGTTCCAGAGTCCGAGCTTGTCGTAAATCACACGAAGATAATTCTTCACGACGTGTTCCGTGGTGCCGATGGCATCGGCCACGTCGCGGTTCTTCAAGCCCTGTGCGACGAGCTCGATGACGCGGTGTTCACGCTGGTTGGGGGTACGGGATCCATAGCGTTCGTTTGCAAACATAATTGCCTCCTGTATAAAAGGGTGGCGAGCTTCACTCGCTTGATTCCGCCGGTGATTCCAAAACGGAGAAACAGCCGGTTAAAATGAGCCTTCACAGTTCTTCGTGCCATCTTTAGTTGGGAGGCAATCTCAGCGTTGTCGCAGCCTTGCAGGAGCAACTCGACTATTTGCTGTTCGCGCGGTCCTAGTCGAACGGACTGCTCATTCATCACTAGCCCCCTGGATGGATTCGCCTAAAACTACAGAACCGCTTACAACTGGGATGTTACGCATTGCTTAGCATCCAGAATGCCACTTTGAGACGAAAAGGGATGTGACTTAAGAACACCCATTTCCACAGGCACTTACGGGGATTTCCAGGCTCTTCAAAAAGCACGGTGGGCCTGTAGAGAGCGACCGGGGGAGGGTGCGTTTTCGCCCTTCTGGTCGACGCCGCAGTGCGAAAACTGCGTAAATTCAGCCACTTTCGCATCGGAAGCCGATTACACCGTGACGGGCTCCGAATTTCATTTGGTAAGGTTCCGTCGACTGGGGGCTGTGCAGCGGCCGCAATCAGTTTTTTTGGACGAGGGAGCGATGCACAACCAAGTTCGCCCACTCAGGTGAATACCCTATGTGAAATTTGCTAGGCTCGTGGAGTGGCTTTGAACAATTTACATGATCTATTTTGACAGGCCTGAACTCACCATTCGGTGAGCACGCAGGAAGCCACTCTCGTAACCCAGGTTATGAGCCCGCGAGATATGGATCAGGTGCGCACAAAGTGCTCTACACTGTTGCCCAAACGATGAAATTCCTCAGATCACACCCTCAAGATCAAGCTGGCAGGAATCTCCCGCTCCAGGCGACTCTCCAGCTCCCAGTGATCGCGAAAAAAGTTTCCGATGCCTTCCCACTCGCCCAAGGGTTTCCACGATGATCCGGCTTCTGAGCGTGGTTGGGGCGCGTCCCAACTTCATGAAAATCGCACCCATTCTCAGTGAGCTGAATAAGTTTGCCGATGTTGAACACTGCCTGGTGCACACGGGTCAGCACTACGATGAACTCCTCTCGAGCAATTTCTTCGCGGACCTGGGTCTGCCCGAGCCGGACGTAAATCTCCAGACCGGCTCCAGCAGCCACGCGGTGCAGACCGCAGAAATCATGACGCGCATCGAACCGGTTTTGCTCGACTACAAACCACAGATGGTTCTCGTCGTTGGCGACGTGAATTCCACGATCGCTGCAGCGCTCACTGCCGTCAAGTTAGGAATCGAGGTGGCTCATATCGAAGCCGGGCTGCGTAGCTTCGACATGACCATGCCGGAAGAAATAAACCGCAAGCTCACGGACGCCATCTCTACTTTGCTTTTTGCCACCGAACAAAGCGGGATCGACAATCTAAGAAATGAAGGTGTGCCGACAGAGAAAATTTTTCTTGTTGGCAACGTCATGATCGATTGCCTGCTTCGTCATCGCGAACTTGCTGCAAAGTCGCCGATTCTCGACCGGCTGGGCGTGAGTCAGAATGGTTCTACCTCTCTTCCTTATGCCGTGCTCACGCTGCACCGGCCATCGAACGTCGACGACCCTAAAATCCTGCACGGCATTCTGAACGCAGTCAACGCCCTGGCCGACGATTTTCCCGTCTTCTTTCCCATTCATCCCCGCACGCGGAAAAACATCGAGGCTTTTGGCTTGTCGCGATACCTGGTCAATACGGAAGGGGCAACTCGCAGTGGGATCAGGGCCATTGATCCGCTCGGGTATCTTGATTTCCTTTCGCTGAATGACCATGCGATGCTTGTGCTCACTGACTCTGGAGGTGTACAAGAGGAAACCACGGTCCTCGGCATTCCCTGCCTCACGCTGCGTGAGAACACGGAACGCCCTGCTACCGTGGACCACGGGTCGAATCACCTCGTCGGAGTGGATTCGGATCGCATTCTCGCGGCCGCTCGATCCATCTTGCAGAAACCTGTGCGGCCGTTCCAGTGTCCGCCCCTATGGGATGGTAAAGCGGCTTCAAGGATCGTGGCGATCCTCCTCGATCATCTTCAGCACGATACCTCTGGGTAGAGAAACCCAATATAATTCCCGCTCGGCCGGCTTCCACGCAGGGTACGGCCGATCGGGGGCGGTTTGCGAGTTCTTGATTTAGGTTGCGGACCGGCGCGAGACCTGGCTTCATGGGGAGTCAGCCCCTGCGGTGAGATGTTTATTGCAGAGGCAAATACTGAGAGCGTGTTCCTTGCCGCTGCTTAGCGCCGGTTCTCGAGGCGCGGATTGCTCCCCGTCGCTTCCGCATCTTTAACCAAGCAACCAGATAGGAATCGGCTTCGGGGCTTGGATTTTCACCGCACTTTTCCACTACACTGGTTGGCACAGTGATAGTTTCCGTCGTTATGCCGGTGTACAACGAACGTGCCACGCTGCGGCAAGTGGTGGCAAGAGTGCTTGCCGTCCCGCTGGAAGTCGAATTAATATGCGTGGACGATGGATCGACCGACGGATCGCGGGAGATCCTTGCACAACTGCAGGAGGAGCATCCCCAGCTCCGAACTTTCCTTCAGCCCAGGAACATGGGGAAAGGCGCGGCCCTCCATCGGGGCATCCGCGCAGCCACGGGAGACTTCGTGATCATCCAGGACGCCGATCTCGAGTATGATCCGGCGGAATATACCGTGCTGCTGGAACCGCTGACACAGGGGCAGGCCGATGTGGTTTATGGCTCTCGATTTCTTTCTGCGCGTCCGCATCGCGTGCTCTACTTTTGGCATTCCGTCGGCAACTGGATTCTTACCATGCTCTCCAACGCGCTTACCAACATAAACCTCAGCGATATGGAGACTTGCTACAAGGCTTTTCGGCGCGAGGTTATTCAGTCCATTCCTCTGGAAGAAAAACGCTTCGGATTTGAGCCCGAAATTACTGTAAAAATCGCCAAGCGAAAGTTGCGTATCTTCGAAGTGGGTATCAGCTACTGGGGCCGTACCTATGAGGAAGGCAAGAAAATTCAGTGGAGGGATGGAGTGCGCGCGCTCTGGTGCTTGGTGAAGTATTGTGTTACTGAACCCGCGGTTGCGCACCATGCAGCGAAGACGCCGGCTGACCCTGAAGCACTGACCCCTGGTCCTTCCGGCCATTTGCCCCCTGCGGAATAGGGTCCGACTGATTGTCTGGCCGCCCTTCGCGGTGGGGTACTCGAATTTTGACCGAAGGCGTTGGAACTTAAAGATGACCCTGCGCTTCCAGTTCTGTTTGATTCCCAAACCACTGTAAGACGTGATGTAACAATGACGGCCCGCCCACAACCCAAGCCTGAGCGAAGCGGATGAGCCACGGCATGAACATCACCGAGGCGGATTTTGAGATCGACGAACCTCTCGCGCTACCCGACAATGAAGTGCAACTGTGGCGAGTCGATCTGGAGGCAGTAGGTATCAACGAATCTCGCTGGTTGAAGCTTCTTTCCAGCGACGAATCAGCGCGCGCCTTCCGCTTTCACTTTCCACGCGATCGGTACTCTTTCGCTGCCTCGCGAGCCATCTTGAGAATGATCCTTGCAGGTTATCTGGCGACGGATCCCGGCGCTTTGACCTTTTCGTACTCCAACAAGGGAAAACCTTCCCTGGGGTCGGCGTACGCGGACAGTGACCTTCAATTCAATATTTCTCACTCCGGTGGAATCGCACTGTTTGCGTTTACACGGCAGCGAAAGATCGGCGTCGACGTGGAACAAGTTCGCCGCGATTTTGAAGTAGAAGCTCTCGCCCACCGATATTTCTCCGCTTGCGAACAAACGCAACTTGCCGCGCTATCCGCCGACGAAAGAGTTGACGCCTTCTTCCGTTGCTGGACCCGCAAAGAAGCCTACATCAAAGCAACCGGGGACGGATTGTCGCTTCCGCTGAGCCAGTTCGACGTATCTCTAGAAATAGGGGAGGCCAACGCGCTGCTCGCGACTCGGCCCGATGGATCGGAAGCCAGCCGCTGGCTTCTTCAGGAGATACCATCAACTCAGGGATACATCGCCGCCGTTTGCGTCCGCGGTCAACATTGGAAACTGAAAACATGGATAGAGTAAGGCGCGCCCCTTTTTCACCGAGGGAATTGATCTCGCCATTGTCGCAATTGTTTTCACTTCTAACACCGAATCGCAGAAACCCTCGGTTAACATTTCGGAAAGCATTGCATTTCATTTACTTAGAAGGACAATCTTGTTCCACTGAAGGCCTGACAATTGCTGGACACTTTTGTGACTGATGAAACGAAATCCGGCATTCTGTTGACCTGAAAAGTGTTACTCTGTTAGGTAACTCTTCGGGGCGTTCCTCTCCCTTTAGGAAATCCGCAATTGGCCGGCTTCCCCGTGGCCCAAAATATAACTTGGAGGCAATCTAGGCAAAGATGATAAGTCTACTAGAGAATCAAAGCGCAGTGCTTAAGGAGGCTTCACACTTGACAGCGTCGACCAGCCATCTCATCCCTCCGCACGGTGGAGAACTTGTACAACTGATCGCTCAGTCGGAAAGAACCGCGGAATTAAAATCCCATTCTAAAGAGTGGCCCTCGTGGGACCTAACCGGTCGCCAGCTTTGCGATCTCGAACTGCTGCTCACCGGCGGCTTTTCTCCACTACGCGGATTCATGACGCGCGCCGATTACGAAGGCGTTTGCCACAACATGCGTCTTACCGATGGAACGTTATGGCCGATGCCCGTTACCTTGGACGTGACCGAGGAATTTGCCAAGAAACTCACGCCGGGGACGAGCAAAATAGCGCTGCGCGATCCGGAAGGCGTGATGTTGGCCGTGTTGCATGTGGAACAAGTCTGGCAACCCGACCGCAAGGCTGAGGCCCAGGCAGTCTTCGGCAGCACCAGCGCCGCCCATCCCGGCGCGGATTATGCCATCAACAAGTCGAATCCCTGGTACGTCGGCGGAACCCTCGAGGGAACACAGATTCCCTCCCACTATGATTTTCGTAATCTGCGTTTAACACCGGCCGAGTTGCGTGCCGAATTTGCGCGTGTGGGTTGGCGCCGCATCGTCGCCTTTCAAACTCGCAATCCCATGCACCGCGCTCACGTTGAACTTGCCTTCCGAGCCGCCAAACAAGTCGAGGCCAGTCTGCTGATTCATCCCGTCGTGGGCATGACTAAGCCCGGCGATGTGGATTATTACACTCGAGTGCGCTGTTATCAGTTGCTGCTTCCGAAATTCCCGCAGTCTACGGCGAAACTTTCCCTGTTGCCGCTTGCCATGCGCATGGGCGGACCACGCGAGGCCATTTGGCACGCGCTCATCCGCAAGAATCATGGCTGCAGTCACTTCATCGTCGGCCGCGATCACGCGGGCCCCGGCAAAGACACCGACGGCAAGGCCTTCTACGGACCTTATGAAGCGCAAGAGGTTTTCAAGAAGCATGAAGCTGACATCGGCGTCACCATGGTGCCTTTCAACATGATGGTCTACCTCGAGGATCAGGACAAATACGTTCCCGATGACGAGGTGAAGAAGGGCGATCGCGTGCTCAACATCTCCGGCACCGAACTGCGCGAGCGTCTGAACGAAGGCCGCGAGATTCCAGCATGGTTCACCTATCCCGAAGTGGTGGCGGAGTTGCGCCGCAGTTTCCCACCTCGCAACAAGCAAGGTGTGACCATCTTCTTCACTGGCCTCTCCGGCTCCGGCAAATCGACGATTGCCAATGTATTGATGACGAAGTTCTTGGAGACCGGTGGACGTCCCGTCACGCTGCTCGACGGCGATCTGGTGCGCAAGCATCTTTCTTCTGAACTGGGATTCTCCAAGGAGCATCGCGACATCAACATCCGCCGCATCGGCTACGTTGCTTCGGAAATTACCAAGAATGGCGGCATCGCTATTTGCGCGCCCATCGCGCCTTACGACGCAACCCGCAAACATGTACGCCAGATGATTGAGCCTTACGGTGGATTCATTCTGGTGCACATTGCCACTTCGGTGGATGTCTGCGAGCAACGCGATCGCAAAGGTCTGTATGCCAAGGCGCGCGCGGGAATTCTCAAGGAATTCACAGGAATCTCGGATCCCTACGAAGTTCCACCCGATGCTGACGTCACCATCAACACGGGTGAACTATCCGCCGAGGAAGCGGCGCAGGAGATTATTCTCCACCTTGAACGGGAAGGCTTCATCGGAACCGATGCGGAGTCGGTTTAAACCGCGTCGGTTGTCCCGGCAGTTGATACGAGGCTGACACCGTTATTGTCATGGATCTGCTGATCAAGAGCCTGGTGGGGTTCGGAGTCGGGACCCTCATCGGAATGACGGGAGTCGGGGGCGGCGTTCTGTTGCTCCCGATCCTGATTTTCGGTTTGGGCGTGGCGCCCATGCGCGCCGTGGGCTCGGACGCGCTCTTCAATTTTCTTACCAAGATCGGCGCCAGCATCGTTCACCTGCGCAAAGGAACGGTTCGGCGCAAAGTAGTTCTAGCACTTGCGGTCGGCAGCGCTCCGGGCTCGTATCTGGGCGTGAGTTTTCTGGTTCACCTGCGAAACGTGTACGGCAACGGCGTAAATCATTTCATCACGGTCGCGGTTGGAGTCTTGCTGATATGCATTCCCACTTTTTTGTTCTTCCAGAAGAAGATTGAGGACCGGGCGGCGGTACGGCCGCCGACCATGAAATCGTTTGCGTGGATGGCTCTGATCGGACTGGTCGCCGGATTTTTGGTAGGCATCACTTCGGTCGGATCGGGCAGCATTGTCATGATGATGCTCCTGCTCTTCTACAGTTTTCAGCCGAAGGTCATGGTCGGCACCGATATCGTTCACGCCCTGCTTCTCACGGGCGTGACCAGCCTTCTCCATTTCCGGTTGCACAATGTCGATACTCATCTTGTAGGTGCACTCTTGCTGGGTTCGGTACCCGGAGGACTTCTGGGTTCATACTTGAGCACGCGGGTACCGGTTCCGTGGCTTAGACGTATTCTTTGCGCGGTATTGCTGGCCACA
This sequence comes from Candidatus Sulfotelmatobacter sp., assembly GCA_036844925.1. Classification (GTDB taxonomy): domain Bacteria; phylum Acidobacteriota; class Terriglobia; order Terriglobales; family Acidobacteriaceae; genus Sulfotelmatobacter. The sequence goes on along the minus strand of DAIUEW010000001.1, from coordinate 556,704 downwards.
GGCGCGCGCATGTTAATGGCTTGAAAAACAGTTCTCAGTCCCCAGTACTCAGTTCGCCGTAAATGCGCATGACGGAAACTGAGAGCCGGGAACTGACAACTTATTTGAAGAGAGATTATGAGCTCAAATTCTTACGCACCGATTCTGCAACGCATTCATTCCGCCCTCGAAGCCTCCCGCGCAGTTTTTGCCCGCTTCACTCCGGGGGCGATTGAAACGGAATACAAAATCGGACATGATCCTGTGACGGAAGCTGATCGTGCCCTCGATGCCGTTCTGCGCAAAGAACTGCTGCGTGAGGGAGAAGGCTGGCTTTCGGAAGAGAGCGTGGATGATCCCATCCGTTTGCAGCGCTCGCGGGTTTGGGTGGTCGATCCCCTCGACGGCACCCGGGAATTCGTTAAAGGAATTCCGGAGTTCTGCGTTTCCATCGGGTTCGTCGAGAACGGCCGCCCCGTGGCCGGTGGAATCTTCAATCCAGCAACCGATGAAACTTTCCTGGGCTCGATCGATTCCGGCGTCATGTACAACAGCCTGCCTTCCCAACCCAGCCAGCGCAAAACTCTGGAGGGCGCGTTAGTCCTCGCCAGCCGCAGCGAAGTCAAGCGTGGCGAGTGGAAACCTTTCGAGAACGCCGCCTTTACCGTTCGCCCTATGGGCTCGGTGGCGTATAAGCTGGCGTTGGTTTCAGCCGGACTGGCAGATATTACTTTCACTCTGACTCCCAAGAACGAGTGGGATGTGGTGGCAGGAGCAGCCCTGGTGATGAGCGCAGGTGGCTTTGTCGGTACCCTGGAGAAAACCGAACTAATCGCCAATCGCCGCGATCCGCTGCTCTCAGGCTTGCTGGCAAGCGGGCCCTTTTTGAAAGGCAAATTGCTCGCCCTGGTAGAACCATACATCCGGCTAGCCGAAACAAGACTGTGAAAGCTTTATTGCTGGGCTATTACGGACTGAAGAATCTGGGCGACGAGATGATGTTGTTCTGTCTCCGTCGTCAGTTGGAAGAACGCGGATTCCGGCTGACCGTTCTGTCCGAGCAGCCGCAGGAAGTGGAAAAACTTCATCATCTTCCCGCAGTGCAGAATTGCCCACTCCTGGGTCAGTGGGCCTGGCGCTTTGCCTGGTTCAAAGGTGGAGCTGCCCGCGTGATCCGGGCACTGGCTGAGAACGACGCCCTCGTGATCGGTGGCGGTGACCTCATTCGCGATGACCTCGGCTGGCGGATCTTTTCCTTTACGATGGAGAAGCTCATCCTGGCGATTCTCTTGGGCAAGAAGGTCTATCTGTTGAACGTGGGATTGGGAGCACCTCGCACCTGGTACGGTCGCTTTCTTCTGCGCTGGGCACTCCCCCGCTGCGAGGAAATTGTCGTGCGTGATCCCCGATCATTAGCCATCTGCCGGCAAATGTCAGCCCTGAAAGCCAGGTTCGCTCCAGATATCGTGCTTTCTCTACCCGAATTGATTGATGAAAAGCCAACCCCCTCTCCCGCGAATATCGATCGTCCCTACGTGCTCGTCTGTTTGCGGGCAGACCCGAACGCATTCCATTTCTATGATTTCAACCCGGACAGGGTCAAGAATTTTGCCGTGATCCTGGATGCGCTCATCGAACAGCACGGCGTGGACGTTGTGTTCACGCCGTTTCAGCAGATCTCAGGGACCGGTTTTGACGACAACAGCATGCATCGGCAAGTCGAAAAAGAGATGAAGCATCAGGCGCGGATCGAGATCCTTCCTTGGACTGACGATTTTCGACGGATCTGTAACCGCTTCCGAAATGCCCGGGGCGTGATCTGCATGCGGCTGCATGCTGCCGTTCTGGCGGTCGCCTACGCGCGTCCCTGCATCCTGATGCCTTTGGATCACAAGCTTCAACAGTTTGCTGCCGTCATGAATCTGCCCCACCTGGTCGAGGTGGTAACACTAGATCAGTCAGCATCCGTCTATGCTTTGATCGAGAACGCCTTAGGCAAGCCGGACTGACAACATTGGCTCCGCACCCAGCTATGAGATCCTCGAAAACGCGCCGGGAGAAGATACGCGGACACTGCTAGACTTGATGGAGCTTTCTCTCAATGATTTACGGAATCAAAGTTATTTTCAAATATCTGCTAGGGACCGATATTGCAGACCGCAACTTGGCGGTATATCCAGACGACACTTTTGTGGTTTCGTATCCGCGTTCCGGCAATACCTGGACTCGTTTTCTCATCGCGAACCTGGTTTTCCCATCAGAAAGCGTAACTTTCACGAACATTGAGCGCCTGATCCCGGATACATCTTCGCAGTCCAGCCGTGCGCTGAAACGCACACCCCGGCCACGGATTATCAAGAGTCATACGTACTTCGATCCGCGTTACCCCCGCGTGCTCTACATTGTGCGCGACCCTCGCGACCTGGTGCTGTCCTATTACAACTTTCAGAGAAAATACCGGCAGCTTGCGGACGATTATCCGCTCGCCGACTACGTGGGCGATTTTGTCAACGGCAGGCTGATCTCGTCTGGTTGGGGCAGTTGGGGTGAAAACGTGGCGAGTTGGATTTACACTCGCCAGCACCATGGCAGCTTCCTGCTTCTGCGCTATGAAGACATGAAGAGTGACACCGAACGGGAGCTCAAGCGAATCGCAGCTTTTCTGGGCTTGAAACCCACGCCGGAGCGGTTGCGGCAAGCCATCGAAGCCAGTTCGCCGGAGCGGATGCGAGAGATGGAACGGACCCAATCGGATCAGTGGGTAGCGACGAAGAAACATCGCAAGGACATCCCCTTCGTGGGTACGGCCGTGAGCGGACGATGGCAGTCGGAGCTCACGGGAACCTTGGTATCGAAGATTGAGTCGACCTGGGGAGATCTCATGTCGACGCTCGGGTATCCGTTGGTGGCCAGCGAGGGCAGTAAGACGCATTCAGTCCTCCAATGAAAATCCGGCCGGCTTTTCTTTTCTCTTGATACTCTCTCTTGATACTCAACGACGACGTACAACAGAGGCCTGGATTGCCCGCAGTGAGTGTAATCATTCCCGCCTATAACACGGCTGGCCACATTGGGGTGGCACTGGGTTCTGTGTTCGCGCAAAGCTACACCGATTTTGAAGTCATCGTGATCAACGACGGGTCGCCGGACAGCCAGCAGATGGAGCTGGCGATTGCGCCCTACCTTGCCCGCATCATCTACCTTAGACAACAAAACCTCGGACCCAGCGCGGCTCGCAATCTTGGTATTCAGCGTGCACAGGGAGAATTCCTCGCCTTTCTGGACAGCGACGACGAGTGGCTGCCACACTACCTCGCAGAGCAGATGGGATTCCTGTACAGTCACCCTGCCTTGGATATGGTGTATTGCGACGCGACTGTGCAGGGCGACGTGGACACGGCGGGTAAAACCTACATGCAACTTTGCCCCTCGACCGGGCCGGTAACTTTCGAGAGCGTTCTGGTTTTGCAAACTCAGCCGATCACCTCGGGAACTGTGGTGCGCCGGCAAAAAGTAACGGCAGCGGGTCTTTTTGACGAAGCGATTCGCCATTCCGAAGATCACGATCTGTGGTTGCGTGTCATCTACGCTGGGGGCAAGATTGCATATCAGCGCCAAGTACTCCTGCGCCGCAATGTGCGGCCCGACAGCCAAGGCTCGGCTCCGGCACGCTTGCTGTCCGGCGAAGCCACAACGCTTAGAAAACTGGATCGAGATCTCGATCTGAGTCCCCGCACTCGCGCGTTGCTCGCAGAGAGACTGCGAATCATACAGGCGCAGCTTGCCTACATTGAAGGCAAGGCGTTACTGATAGCGGGAGAACGGGATAAAGCCCACGAATCCCTCAGCCGCGCCCATGCTCTTGTGCCGACCACGAAGCTTCGTGCTGTGCTGGTGAGCCTGCGAATCGCACCACGTTTGACGATCTTGGCCGCACGCTTTTGGCAGCAGAAGCCCCGGTAGTCGCCTACATGAAGAGGCTGGATAAAATCGCGATTTTCAAGAATGTGGGCTCAAGCTGGTTTGCCCTTGGGCTCAATATTCTGGTCGGTCTCTTCCTCTCGCCGTATATCCTCCACCACTTGGGAGACGAGGCGTTCGGTCTCTGGGTGTTGATCTTTTCCGTCACTGGCTATTACGGACTCTTCGATTTAGGAATTCGCTCGTCCATCATTCGCTACGTCGCCAAATATTCTACCGTTGGCCAGAATGAGGAATTGAACCGCCTGATTAATACCGCTTTCTTCACCTATAGCGGAATCGGCACGGTTGCGATCCTGATTACCATCACGGTCAGCGTCAACGTGGGCTCCATCTTTCGTATCTCAGGGAGTTCCGTCCATCTTGCGCGCTGGCTGTTCTTGATGGTGGGGTCGGCCGTTGCCCTGGGTTTTCCTTTAGGAGTATTCGGCGGCATTTTAGAAGGTCTGCAGCGATTCTATGTTTTGAACCTAACCAGCATTAGCTCAACCCTGGTGCGGGCACTGCTGATCGTGATTGCACTTCGGCACGGCCGGGGATTGTTGACGGTTGCCTTGATCACAGTATCCCTGCCGTTACTTACGGGCATGGTCAATGCAATCGTCGCACTCCGCATTCTGCCTTTGCGCTTCGGCCTCGAGCACCTCAGTCGCGAGAGCTTGAAACGCATTGCCAGCTACAGCGGCACGACCTTCATTCTCATCGTGGCCGTCCGCCTCCGTTTTAAGACGGATGCGATCGTCATCGGCACGTTTGTGTCCTCCGCCGCGATCACTTACTTCACCATCGGATCGCGTTTGGTGGATTATGCCGGAGAAGTTGTGGGAGGCCTGGCGCAGGTGTTCGTGCCCATGTCGAGCCAGTCCGATGCCACCGGGGATTTGGCAGGATTGAGAAAGATCTTTGTTGCCGGGAACCGTGCTTGCGCCTTGATCATCTTCCCCATGGCGGCCATCCTCGTCATCCTGGGAAAATCGGTGATCGAGGCCTGGGTCGGGGTGCGGTATGTAGCGATGAGCTACCCTGTCTTGCTGGTACTGGTAATCCCTTTCACGCTGACGTTGGCGCAGGGCGCTTCCGGCCGAATTCTCTACGGGATGGCGAGGCACAAACCTCTGGCGGTCGTGACACTGATGGAAGGCGGCGCGAATCTGTTCCTGAGCATTTTGCTGGTCAGACGGTTTGGCATTCTGGGGGATGCTGTGGGCACCGCGATTCCGCTAGCCTGCACGACCCTGTTCTTCATGCCTCGGCATCTTTGCCGTGTGTTGAGGATGGGCATCGGCGTTTACCTGCGCCAGGCATTCCTGCTGCCTCTGATGTTGTGCGGGCCGTTGGTGGCTGTTCTGTTGCTCATGCGCCATTGGTCCGTTGCCCACAATTATTTCCACCTGGCCATTCAGCTTCTGGTGGGCTCAGCCGTTTATGGCGTGGGACTGGTGTGGGCAATTTGGACACGCAAGGCCTGGCAGGTGGAAGGCATTCACGATCAGGACGCCGCCAACCAGGTTGCCGCGGTCCTGATCGAAACCCCTCAGCCGGAACAGCTTTGAAAACGTGCCCAACCGGGAGTGGACGGGCGGCAAGTCAGCATCAAGTGTTGATCCTGGGCACGGCATCCATCATCGACTGACGGACTTTCATAGCCCAGACAATTCTCGTCCTCATTTGGAATTTCAAGTTTTGAGTTTTCAAACCCGGAAGTACACGGTCCATCGGTGATGTATTAGTGTGCCCTGATGGTCCTGTTCTAAGGTGACCTGCCTTTTCCCCCGCTCCTTCTCTACAGTGCCACTTAAGGACTCGAACGACGGTCCCCCCAACTCCGTTCCGAGGTTATTCTCAATGTGTGACGCCGAGCAATTGGCATCAACAAAAGACTCTTGCCATAGAAATTTTATCCCGACCTTGCTTGTCCTTTTGCTCTCATTCAGCCTTATCGGCCTGACTCTAGCATGTGGTGCGGCTTCGCAGAGCACTGGCTCCGCCAGCAATTCCGCGGCTGCACTAACTCTCACACCCAGCAGCGCGACGGTGGCGTCGCAGGAACAGCTGCAATTCACAGCCAACGTAAGCGGAACTTCAAATACAGCCGTGAACTGGTCGGCGAGCGCCGGAACGATTTCGAATACTGGATTCTTTACGGCCCCTAGCGTAGCCACGAATACGCCGGTAATCATAACGGCCACAAGTGTGGCCTTCACTACAACCACGTCGCATACGATTGATGTGGGAAGCAAGGGACGACCCGCAAATGTAGCTAACGCAGGTTCGCGGGCTTCCGCAACGGTAACGGTGACGCCGCCCAAGGCCGCATTGGCCATCGGGACCTCGGCGATTCCGGCAGCCGAAGCCAGCATGCCTTACTCTGTCTCACTTTCGGTAACTGGCGGCGGAACACCTTACCAGTGGAGTCTCGTCAACGGCACCCTGCCGTCCGGAATCCAGCTGCAAGCCTCTAGCGGCACCATCACGGGCACAACCGCGGTTTCCGGATCGTTTCCCTTCACGGCCAAGGTGATCGACGCATCTGGAAGCAGCGCCACGGCCGCCTTCGTCCTCACAGTATCTCCCGCCTTAGCCAATAGATTTGATGGCCCAGCGGAGTTGCCGCTTATCTATATCCAAACTGCTATGTCGAATACCCCGGCACCCGGCAGCACGATCACCGTCAACTCCGGAGGAAATTTGCAGTCCGCGCTGAACAGCGCCAGCTGTGGCGACACCATTCAACTGCAGGCAGGTGCAACTTTTAGCGGAGTATTCACGTTCCCGGCCCTGAATTGCGATGACAACCATTGGATCATTGTCCGCACCAGCGCCGACGATTCCTTGCTTCCCGCCGAAGGCAGTCGCCTGACTCCCTGCTACGCCGGGGTCGCCTCTCTGCCCGGCCGACCTGCTTTTCAGTGTCCTTCCACCAATAACGTGGTAGCCAAACTGTTGTTGACAAGCGGAGACAACGGCCCCATCGTCTTTGCCACGGGCGCAAACCACTATCGTCTGATTGGTCTGGAGGTCACCCGCCTTGCTCGAACCGGGATCGTCTACGCGCTGGCGTCGGTTACAGGTAGCGGCGCCGCCAACAACCTTATTTTTGACCGAGTATGGCTGCATGGCACTGCCCAGGACGAAACAACCCGGGGCGTCGATCTCGGCGGCAGCACCTACACATCGATCATAGATTCTTTTTTTACGGATTTTCACTGCATTTCGCTCACCGGCTCTTGTACCGATGCCCAGGCAATTAATGGGGGCCTGGGTGACGATCAGATCGGACCTTACAAGATCGTGGACAACTTTCTTGAGGCATCCGGGGAGAACATCTTATTCGGCGGAGGTGGGGCCACTGCGACCCCGGCTGATATTCAGATCAGCCACAATCACATGTTCAAGCCTTTGACCTGGATGAAAGGTCAACCCGGATACGTGGGTGGAACGAACGGGAATCCATTTATTGTAAAAAATCTCCTCGAACTCAAGAACGCACAGCGCGTTTTGATCGATGGCAACATTATGGAGGACTCTTGGGGTGGTTTCTCCCAGGTGGGCTTTGCCATGCTGTTAACGCCCGTCAATCAGAGCGGTCATTGTCCTACTTGCCTGGTTACGGATGTGACCATTCGCTATAACTCCATTAGCCATGTGGCGGCCGGACTACAGATCGCAAATGCCTTGACCGGTACTGCTGGCCAGGGACAGCGTTACAGTATTCACGATATCGTGATCGACGATATTAACGGAGTTCTATATAACGGTCCAGGTGAATTTGCACAGGTCTCTATCAGTCCGGGCAAGCCCGTCCTGCAGGACGTGACGATCAATCACATTACAGCCTTTCCACCGAGAACGATGTTCTTTATTGGTACTTTACCGACAGTGCAGATGAAGAACTTTGTCTTTACCAATAGCATAGTGAATGCCGGTATCTATCCAGTATGGTCTACGGGCGATGAGGGTACTGCAGCGAACTGTGCCGCCCAGGATTCCCCCCTCATTACCTTCGACGCTTGTTTTAGCCCCTATACTTTCGCCGCCAACGCTATCATCGATACTCCTTCCCTCGCTGCCCCAGCGACATGGCCTTCAGGCAACTTCTTCCCAGCGACAGAAGCAGCGGTCCAGTTCGTCAATTACAATGGCGGAAATGGCGGCAACTATCAACTCCAATCCTCAAGCCCCTACAAGGGTAAAGGGACAGATGGCATGGACCTCGGAGCCGATGTCGCTGCCATCGATGCGGCCACCGCTGGCGTGGAATAGAGAGCTGAGACGCCTGCGAATGAGCGCCTCTTCCTTCGGCGCGATATGGGCCCAGGGAAAAAACAGAAAACAAGTGGCCGCGAACGAGAGGCAACGAAATGGCGTGTAGGGCCTCAGAGGACCTATTCACTCTGCTCTGTTGCCCCGCCTGCCGGGCTTCGCTACTCAAACAAGAGAGCGGCTATTCTTGTCCATCCTGTGGCCGGAGCTTCCCGGAGGTACGCGGCGTGCTTCGTTTTGTCGACCAGAGCAACTACGCGAACAGCTTCGGCTACCAGTGGCGGCAATTTGACAGGACCCAACTCGATGACGGAAGCCGTAATTTTTCGGAGCCGGATTTTGTAAAGAAGACCGGACTGAAGCCCGACGATCTGAAGGGAAAACTGGTGCTTGACGTGGGCTGCGGCATGGGCCGGTTCGCAGAAGTGGCGACCCGCTGGGGCGCTCGCGTGGTGGGGATAGACTTGAGCGCCGCCGCCGAAGTTGCGGTAAAGAACCTGTCTGCCCGGGATTTTGTAGGTTTCCAGGCGGATGTGTTTGAGCTCCCTTTCTTGCCCGAAACCTTCGATTGCATTTACAGCATGGGCGTGCTGCATCACACTCCGGATTGCGAAAAGGCTTTCAAGGTACTGCCTCAGTATCTGAAACCCGGCGGGACCATCGCGGTTTGGCTCTACAGCGGTTACAACAAGTGGTATCGCTTCAGCGATCAGTACAGGAAGATCACCCACCGCATGTCGCCGCGCACCTTGCACCGCCTCTTCCGCGTGGCCGTGCCTTTCTTTTATTGGCTGGACCGTGGTCTTCGTGTGGTTCCAATCGTCGGCAAGCCAGTGGCGGGCCTCATCCAGCACGTCTTCCCCATTAACCGCCAACCTGATCCGGAAGCCAGACTTTTGGATACCTTGGATTGGTACTCTCCCAAGTATCAGTCCAAACACACCTATGAACAGGTATTCCGTTGGTTTGAGACTTGCGGGCTCGAGGACCTGACCGTCGGTGAGGATCCCATTGGCGTCAGAGGACGCAAACCCAAGCAGACTTCGCAGAGTTGATATACTGAGCCGGCGTCTTTCGCGGGTCGATCCATCGGGGGGTGTCGGAGAAAATGCCAAAAAATGTGGTGTCGGTGGATGTGGAAGACTATTTCCACGCCGAAGCCTTTTCCGATGTCGTGGATCGCGCACGCTGGAATAGCTACACCAGCCGGGTGGAGGTGAACACCCGCCGCCTCTTGGAATTAACGGCAACGCTCAATGTTCACGCTACTTTTTTCGTACTGGGGTGGGTTGCCGAGCGCTTCCCTGCACTGGTACGCGAGATCGCGGCAGGCGGACATGAGTTGGGTTGCCATTCCTATTGGCATCGTTTGATCTACAAACTGGATCCCTCGGAATTTCGGGAAGACACCCGGCGCGCCAAGAACATTATTGAACAAATCGCGGGCCAAGCAGTAAGCGGATATCGCGCACCGACTTACTCTGTGATTGATCGTTCCGTGTGGGCGCTTGAGATTCTGACCGAGCTGGGATTCTCCTACGACTCGAGCATCTTCCCCATCCGTCATGACCGCTACGGAATGCCGGGTGCGCCGCGCTCGCCCTTCCGTTTTCAGACACCTTCCGGCCCCATGACGGAGTTCCCCATCACCACGTTTCGCCTGGCTGGGCACAACTTTCCGGTGGGAGGGGGTGGCTATCTTCGCCTGTTGCCGCGGCTGTACACGCGCCTGGGATTAAAACGGGTGCAAGAAGAGGGGTTGCCCATCGTAATCTACATCCATCCGTGGGAGATCGACTCCGAACAGCCGCGATTGCCCGGACGTTTGAGTTCCCGGCTTCGCCATTACACCAATCTGTCGCGGACCTTTGGGCGCTTCCGGAGCGTGCTGCAAGCAGGAAAGTACACCAGTTTCCGGGAAAGCGGACTCGCCGACACGGCCAAGGATTTTGACTTCTATGCCTGGAACCAACACAAGAACTGACGAAACCCAGCAGATAGCGGAATACTGGAACAACATCGCAAATGAGTTCGATGCGATCTACACCGGCAACAAGAACCCGGTTGGCCGTAGTCTGGACCGCTGGCTGCGGCGCGACATCTACCAGCGTTTCGAATGGGTGATGAGCCAGGCGGGCGACGGGCGAGGGATGAAGATATGTGATATCGGGTGCGGATCCGGGCGCTTTGTCGCCAGCCTAGCCAAACGAGGCGCGCAGGTTACGGGCGTCGACTTTGCGCCGGAGATGCTGAAACTGGGCGCGCAGCTTGCCGAGAAAGAAGGCGTCGCGGATCGATGTAAGTTCGTGATGAGCGATGTGTTGGATTGGAAGACGGACGAGCAGTTCGATCTGGTGGTCGCGATCGGATTCTGGGACTATGTTGCGGATCCGTTGCCGAGATTGCGGGTCATCCGCCGGCTCACCAAGACGACCTTCCTCTCTGCCTGGCCCCGCGCCGCAACCCTGCGGGCTGCAATTCGCAAAGTGCGGCTGAAAGTAGACGGTTGCCCGGTCTATTTCTTCACGCTGCCACAGGTAGAAGACTACTTGCAGCGTGCGGGCTTCCGCGTGGAGTCGCGCGAGATCCTGGGGCAACTGTACTGCGTCCGGTCCACTGCAATCTAAAACGATGGCCAAGCTCCTGTTCTGGATCTCAGCCGGATTTACGGTCTACGTCTACATCGGTTACCCCGCCCTTTTGTGGGGGCTGCAATCGGTCTTTCGCTCTCCGCCTCGCAAGCAGTCGATTGAGCCCTCCGTTTCCTTGCTAGTAGCCGCATACAACGAAGCCGCGGTGATAGCGGACAAGATCCGCAACAGTGTCGCGATCGATTACCCGGTCGACAAACTGGAAGTCGTGATCGCGTCTGACGGGTCAAAGGACGCCACCGCGGAAATCGTCCGCTCTTTTGCCGAAGGTGAAACCAGCGGACGAGTGCGTCTTCTCAACTTCGAGAAGAATCGCGGCAAGATGGCGGTTCTCAATGACGCTGTACGGGAATTGCGCGGGGAGATCGTGGTCTTTTCCGACGCCTCCAGCATGCTGGCCGCCGATTCCCTCCGCACGCTGGTTCAGAGCTTCAGCGGCTCTCGTGTCGGCGCGGCCAGTGGGGTCTACCGTCTGTTGAAGAAGGATCAAGCCCAGCTCGGATCGCAAGAGGATCTCTACTGGAAGTACGAAACGTTCCTGAAGGTGCAGGAGGCCAAGCTCGGCGCATTCACGGGCGCGCATGGATCTCTGTATGCCATACGCCGCGCGCTGTATCCATTTCCCTCCGCAGATACGATTAACGACGACTTCACGATCCCCATGCGCATCCTCGAGCGCGGCTACGGTGTGGCGTACGAACCGGCCGCTGTGGCTTATGAAGAGGCCCATGAAATGGAAGGATTCTCCCGCAGGGTGCGGATCACCGCCGGAAACATCGAGCAACTGCGGGAGATCAAGAGCCTGATCTGGCCGCCCCGGCCGTTTGTGCTGTTCTGCTTGCTCTCCCACAAGACCGGGCGGCTGCTGGTGCCACTGTTCATGCTCACGGCGCTCGCAGCTAATATCGCTCTGCGCGGGCAATTTCCCTACAACTGTTTGCTGCTGGGGCAAATGCTCTTCTACGGACTCGCCGTACTAGGTGCCATGGTCAGCCCCAAGCCGAAAGTCCTCCGGCTCCCATACTACTTCTGCATGATTAACTCGGCGCTGTTTGCGTGGGTCTACCAGGCTCTGCGTCACGGCCGCCCGATTCCATCGCGGGTAGAGCTTGATCAACTGGGGAAACGGCCACCCCTCGGTTAGGCGGTAAACGACCAAGCCCACCGGCCTGTTAGGATCGTCGTGTGAAGGGGTCGACAAACATGCAGAATTCCAACCGAGGTAGGGCTGCGTCCTGGGTCGTGTTTCTCCTACTGATTTTGGCTTCTCCGCTTCGTGCTGCCACTTCGGATCATTCCTCCACGACGGTCAATAGCAAGAATTTCGATGGCCCCGCAGAGCTGCCAAGGGAGTATGTACAGAGTTCCTTAAAAGATACTCCCGCAGGTGGAAAGACTTGGGCGGTAGGTCCCGAGCGGAGTCTTGAGCAGGTTCTCGCCGGCGCATCCTGCGGCGATGTCATTCAGTTGCAGGCGGGCGCCACGTTCAGCGGGAACTTCGTGATACCAGCCAAAAGCTGCGATGACTCGCATTGGATTATCATCCGCACCAGTGCCCCTGATTCCAGTCTGCCTCCGGAGGGCACTCGCCTGACCCCTTGCTACGCAGGCGTGTCATCTCTGGCGGGCAGACCTCGATTGAATTGCGCTGCCACGGCAAACGTCCTGGCCAAGATTGAATTCAATGGCAAGGGCGGCTCAGGGCCGATCACCTTCTCTCCGGGAGCCAATCACTACAGGCTGATTGGGTTAGAAGTGACGCGAGCCTCATCCCCAGCGACCGTCTACAACCTCATCCAGTTTAACGGTCCAGCCGACCACGTGGTATTCGATCGTCTGTGGGTTCATGGCACTGCCCAGGACGAAACCACCCGGGGCATCCTGTTGGGTCCGAGTCGGTATGTCGCTGTTGTGGATTCATTCTTTACTGACTTCCACTGCGTGTCCAGAAGTGGAACCTGCGTGGATGCGCAAACCATCGCCGGAGGTCTGAGCGATGCCCCAATGGGACCTTACAAGATTGTGGACAACTTTCTTGAGGCTTCCGGGGAGAACATCCTATTCGGCGGGGGCGCGGCCACCGCGACTCCGGCTGATATCGAGATTCGTCGCAATCACATGTTCAAGCCTCTGACCTGGATGAAAGGGCAGCCCGGATACGTGGCGGGAGCCAACGGCAATCCATTTATTGTCAAAAATCTCTTCGAACTGAAAAACGCACAGCGCGTTTTGCTCGAAGGCAACATTATGGAGAACTCCTGGGGCGGCTTCTCTCAGGTCGGCTTTGGCATCTTGCTAACCCCCATTAACCAGAGCAATCACTGCCCGATTTGCCAGGTCACCGATGTGACCATCCGCTATACCTCTATCAGCCATGTGGGGGCCGGACTGCAGATCGCCAACGCCTTGGCAGGCAACGGCCCTCCACTCGACGGGCAGCGCTACAGCATTCACGATATTGTGATCGACGATATTGACGGCGTGAAGTACACCGGTCCAGGTGAATTTGCGCAGGTTTCGGTGAGTGCAGGCGCCCCAGTCCTTCAAAACCTGACCATCAATCATGTGACAGCTTTCCCCCCGAGAATGATGTTCATTATCGGCGATATAGTCGCAACCACTACGCAGATGAAGAACTTTGTCTTCACCAACAACATTGTGAGTGCCGGCATCTACCCGGTATGGTCCAGTGGTGGTGCGACGAACTGTGCCGCCCAGGATAACCCCCTCAAAACCTTCAACGCTTGTTTTAGCCCCTACACGTTTTCCACCAACGCTATCATCGATCCTCCTGCCCTCGCTTTGCCGGCGCAATGGCCCTCGGGGAACTTCTTCCCGTCCTCAGCAGCAGTCCGATTCGTCAATTACAATGGCGGCAACTATCAGCTGCAACCCTCCAGCCATTTCAAGGGCAAAGGGACAGATGGGAAAGACCTCGGAGCGGATGTGGCTGCCATCGCTTCGGCTACGGCCGGCGTGGAGTAGAAAGCTGAGTGTATCTTTTCGGTCGTGATCGGGCGACAAAATTACGCCGCTCGATATCCGTGACATGAAAATACTCTGGGTTAAAGCCGGCGGCTTGGTGCCACCCGATACCGGTGGGAAAATCCGCAGTTACAACATCCTTCGTGAACTTGCGCGCCGGCATTCCGTTACTTTCTTTTCCTTCTACGCCGCGCACGACAACGATTTGCACCCGGACTTGAATAACATGTTTGAGCGTGTAGTCTGCCTCCCGCTCAGGCTTCCCGCACCTAAGAGCCCTGCGGAGATGCTCGACTATGGCATTCGTCTGTTCTCTTCACAGCCCTACAACATTACAAAGTATTGCCGTCCGGAGGTGCGCCGCCGATTGCGCGCCCTGCTCAAGCAGGAGACCTATGACGTCATCCTCTGTGATTTCATGGTGGCGGCGGGCGTTATCCCTTGGGATTGGCCTACTCCCAAGGTGCTGTTTACACATAACGTAGAGGCCACAATCTGGCGGCGGCATTACCACGTTGCTGACGACCCTCTCTGGAGGGCTATTTCCTGGTTGGAATGGCGAAGGATGGAAACTGCTGAGCGACGGTACCTGCGTCTTGCCGACCGGGTGCTCACAGTTTCTGAAACGGATCGTGACGCCTTCGCGCCTTTCGTGGAGCCCGGAAAGCTAACCGTGGTTCCCACCGGCGTAGACGTGGACTACTTCCAACCCATGTCCGTGGAAGAAACCCCGAATTCCCTGGTATTCACAGGCTCGATGGATTGGCTTCCGAACGAAGACGCGATTCTTTACTTCGTCGAAGCTATCCTTCCCTTGATCAAGCGGCAGTGCCCCGACGTGTCTCTCGAGGTTGTGGGACGAAGCCCCTCCCGCAAGCTGCAGGCTTTGGCCCAGCAAGAAAAGAGTATGCGACTCACGGGGTGGGTGGAAGACATACGGCCGTTCGTCGCACGGGGCTCAATTTGCATCGTGCCACTGCGCATCGGCGGAGGCACTCGGCTCAAGATTTTTGAAGCCATGGCGATGAGTAAAGCGGTCGTTTCTACTTCGGTGGGCGCCGAGGGCCTGCCAGTGCGTGCCGGCGAGAACATCCTTCTGGCAGACACACCCGACTATTTTGCCCGTTCTGTGGTTTCCCTGCTGCGTGATCCCAACCAACGGCAGAAATTGGGCGCTTCGGCGACAGCTCTGGTACAAGAGAAATACAGCTGGCCGAAAGTGGCTGAAAATTTTGCCCGCACTCTGCAGGACGTCATAACCCAGCCCACACCTCCAGCTGCGGCTGAGGCAGGCAATGCAGGAGTCACTGGCGCGACGGAAGGCCCGTCTCAACAGGGAGAACGACCAAAGTGAAATGTTCGCCAACCTTCAATATCAAATTCTAAAGAGAATCTCTCCCGGGGCCCCAGATTGCTGCAGCGGGCGCATTTACGAAGGCAAGTCGAAGCTCGCGGTTCTCATGGGGGATGAATTCTTCGCCGAGATCGCAGGGAAAGTTGTCATCGACTTCGGCTGTGGTGAAGGAACTGACGCCTTAGAGATGGCTGGACGAGGGGCCAAGCGGGTCATCGGTATTGATATCCGTGAGGATGTTCTCCAAGTGGCAAGACAGAAGGCGCGCAGTGCCGGTGTTCAAAATACTTGTCTCTTCGTATCTTCGACGAACGAGACTGCGGACCTTGTTGTTTCCGTGGACGCATTCGAGCATTTCGCGGACCCCGCGGGAACCTTGCGCATCATAAGCTCGCTCCTGCAGCCAAAAGGAGAGGTGCTGGTAAGCTTCGGTCCAACCTGGCATCACCCATTGGGTGGTCATTTATTCTCGGTTTTTCCATGGGCACATCTAATATTCAGCGAAAAGGCCCTTATCCGTTGGCGGTCCACTTTTAAAACGGATGGGGCAACACGATTCAGCGAGGTGGCCGGAGGCTTGAACCAAATCACCATAGCGAAGTTCGAGGAGTTAATAGCGAACAGCCCCCTCAAGTTCGCCCGCCTTGAACTTGTACCCATCAAGAAGCTTCGACGTTTTCACAACCGGTTCACGCGCGAATTTACAACAGCGGTGGTGCGCTGCCGTCTAGTCAAACGAACGTGATGGCGAAAACGCGCAGAGCCTACCAGCAGATCCCCTGATAGGAGGCGGCCGTACTGAGCTGGGATGCCGAGGCCAGATTTACGAGATCGATCACAATCTGGTCGCGCCCCAGGCAGCGGGCAAGTTGGTCTTTGTCGACCTTAGTGGCTATAACGACAACCTCGCCGCTTCGAACCACTTCTTCAAGGTTGGCCGACAACAAAGAACCAATATGGGGAATGACTTCCTCAATATATTGTCGGTTCGAGCCGGCCAGTTGTCCCAGCGAAACGTCTCGATCCCATACCCGCACCTGACTGCCTTCCCCCAGCAGCCGTTTAATCATCTGTACCTGAGGGCTTTCTCTGAGGTCGTCGGTCCCGGGCTTGAAGCTTAACCCTAGAAACGAGATCTTCTTCTTGTTTGTCCGCAACACGGCGTCAACTGCCCGATCGATGTGCTGCGCGTTGCTGGGTAAAATCGACTCCAGGAGCGGCAGAGCCAGATCGAACTCTCTCGCACGATGACCCAGCGCACGCAAATCTTTCGGCAGGCACGATCCCCCAAAAGCAAAACCCGGCGAGAGGTACGCCGGGGAAATATTCAACTTCGTATCTGAGGTGTAGATCTTTGTGACCGCGTCGGCGTCGACTCCGAGGCTCTTGCACAGCGTCCCCACCTCGTTCGCAAAGCTGACCTTCAACGCATGGAATGCGTTACATACGTACTTCACCATCTCCGCCACAGGAATGCTGGTTTCGAAGACCGGATTGGCGATCGTTCCATACAGTTGCCGCACCACCGCGAGATGTTTCGGGTCCTGCGCGCCGAACACCGTGTAAGGGGGCTGAAGAAAATCAGCGACGGCGCTTCCTTCGCGCATGAATTCGGGGTTGTAGCAGACAGCGAAATCCGCCCCCGCACGGTGCCCACTGGCCTTCTCTAGGGTCGGAATCACCAGCGACTCGGTCGTACCGGGCAAAACAGTACTGCGCAGCACGACCACGTGATAGGAATCCTTCTGCTTGAGGGCGGCGCCAATTTCGTGAACCACCCGCTCCACGTAACCCAGATCGGGCTTCCCGCTGCGCAGACTAGGAGTGCCGACACAAACGAAGGAAATCTCCGAACCGCGAACTGCGCCCACAGCATCGGTAGTGGCATGAAGCATCCCGGCCCGATGCCCCTCTGCCACCAGTTCGCTCATGCGGGCTTCTATGATAGGACTGCGCCCCGAAGCCATCATCTCGACTTTGGCGGGGCTAACGTCCACCCCGGTCACTCTGTGGCCCACGTGAGCAAAGCATGCGGCTGTAACCGACCCGACGTAGCCCATGCCAAACACACTGATCGACAGACCCACTCTTGGCTCCTAAATGCACCTTCATGAACACGAGCTTCCAGTATGCCAATTCTTCAGCCGCTTCGAAGGTGACTTGAGTTTTCGCTTCTCAAGAATCTTCTTCTACTCAGATTGGAGTATACCGGGAACTTGAGGATAAACTATGGTTGTGGCTCTCACCGGACGAGGACTCTGGTCTCGCTTGTCCAACATGAGTTGGGACGAACTCGAGACTCGCATGCGTCAGGAGGTTTCCAAGCGGCTCGACGTAACCCTTTGCAGCATCGGACTGCGACCGGGCCGGAACGGACTGCGCTCCTCCTCCCAGTCTCCAGGAAACTTCTTCTTTTCAACGGATGAACTCCCCCAGCGCGTCAGTCTTTTGCGCGAACATCTGCCTCACGAGGCGGCGGCCGTTGTGGCGGAAGCGAATGAGATTTGCCGTCATCGTTTTCGACTCTTGGGATACGCCGACCTCGCATACGGCGACGAAATCGACTGGCATCTCGACGCAGTACATGGTTTGCGCTCGCCGTTAGTACCGTGGTTCAAGATCAACTTTCTCGATTTCGAGAAGGCGGGCGATCACAAGGTCACTTGGGAGTTGAGCCGTCATCAACACCTGGTCACGCTGGCGAAGGCTTGGCTGCTTACGGGCGAAGAGGCCTATGCGCGGGAAATCTTCGCGCAATGGTACTCCTGGCAGCATGCCAATCCTTATCCGCTGGGAGCGAACTGGGCCAGCAGCCTCGAAGTCGCATTCCGCAGTCTGTCCTGGATCTGGCTACACCACCTGCTAGGCGAGTGTCCCGTTGTGCCCGCCAGTTTCCAGACCGATCTGCTGCCCGCATTAGCCTTGAACGGCCACTACATTGACCGATATCTATCTACTTACTTCTCTCCCAACACGCACTTGCTGGGGGAAGCGGTCGCGCTGTTTTTTATCGGAACGCTTTGCCCTCAGCTTTCGTCAGCCGAAAAATGGAAGAAAAGCGGCTGGAGAATCGTTCAGGAAGAAGCCTTGCGGCAGGTGCGGCCCGACGGCGTATATTTCGAGCAATCGTTATATTACCACGTCTATGCCCTTGATTTCTTCCTGCACGCGCGCTTGCTCGCATCGCAAAATGGGATGGAAATTCCACCTGGATTCGATCTTGTCGTCAGAAAGATGCTGACAGTTATTCAGGCTCTTGCACAAGCAGGTCCGCCGGACGGCTTCGGCGATGATGACGGCGGAAGAGTCTTCAACCCCAGACGCAACCGCCCTGAACACATGACGGATCCCCTGGCGATCGGAGCTGCGCTTTTTCAGGACGAGAGCCATCGAGCCAGCGCCGCCTTGACCGAGGAAGCAATCTGGTTGTTTGGCGAAGAGGCTGTGGCCCGGATCGTGCAAGTATTCGACTCGCGTCCCACGTCGAAATCTCAGTCCTTTCGAGACGGTGGACTCTACGTTACGGGAAGCTCTGAGCCGTTTCCTCAACAGATAATCATTGACGCTGGACCTCAAGGCGCTGGACGCAGCGGGCACGGCCACGCGGACGCATTGAACGTCAAATTAGCTTTCGGCGGCAGCAAATGGCTAATCGATGCGGGAACTTGCTGCTATATCGGTCCCGGCGGTGAGCGGAATAAATTTCGTGGTACACGCGCCCACAATACGCTGGCGGTTGACGGCCTCGATCAGGCAGAAGCCGCAGGACCGTTCGCCTGGAGTTCGATCCCTGACACTCAGACGGACCTGTGGATGACGGGCGCGAACTTCACTCTGTTTGAAGGATCGCACTCCGGATATGAACGGCTCCCGCAGCCCGTGCGGCACCGGCGTTTTGTGTTTCACTTGCATGGCAGCTTTTGGTTGGTGCGCGACTTGGCCGAGGGAAACGGCTCCCATCTACTCGAGACGTCTTGGCACTTTGCACCGGAGCTCGAAGTTTCCAAGCGTGGGAGTGGCTTTGTCGCCACTCCGGCACAAGGCCAACCCAATCCTGATGAATCGAGTCATCTGACCCTTCTGCTGGTCGTCGATCCGCGATGGAACTCCGAACTGCTCTCGGAGAATGTGTCCCCGGCTTACGGCGCAAAGCTGAGTGCGCCCGTCGTACGCTGCAGCGCTCGGGTTGGACTTCCGGCAGAACACGCTGTATTGCTGATTCCCGCGGTTGGCGGAATGGAAAAAACCGGCGAGTTCTTCCGCCACGACCGCCAGCACCGCGACGACGGACTACCGGAAGCGGCTTACTGGTACGAGGATGGCCATGCGACGCACTGCATGATCTTTCGTCAAGCGCAGAAGACAGTATGGAATTTTGGTCCATGGGCGAGTGACGCCAGATTCCTCTATTTTTGTGTGAAGGATCGGCGAGTGAACCATGTGCTGTTCTGCGAGGGAAGTTTCGCGCAACTCCCGGGCGAGTCCCTCATCTCACAAGACGCCACTCTACAATGGCTAGAGTGGACGAACCGGGCGGGCCAGCAACAACTGTTCAGCTCCGATGAGTCTGCCGCCCGATCGTTTTCCGCGACGGCGCTCGGTTCGGAAATCGTGATTTGAGCTGGTGTGGCAGGCCGAACCTCGATGAGATAAAGGAAGCACAGCAAATGTGCGGCATCACCGGGATCATGCAAATCGGGGACGGCGCGAGGGTTGAGCCTGAGACTCTCCGGCAGATGTGTGCCGCCATGGTCCATCGCGGGCCAAACGACGAGGGAATCTATACCGCTGGTTCCGTAGGCATCGGCATGCGGCGACTCAGCATCGTCGATCTGGCAACCGGACACCAGCCCCTCAGTAACGAAGACGGTACAGTCTGGATTGTTTTCAACGGTGAAATCTATAACCACGCCGCTTTGCGCAAGAAGTTGCAGTCGCTGGGTCACCGATACAATACCAACAGCGACACGGAAACCATCGTTCATCTCTACGAAGAATATGGGGCGGAGTGCGTGCAACACCTGCGCGGCATGTTTGCTTTCGCCATCTGGGACGCGCGCCGTCAACGCCTTTTCATAGCGCGCGACCGGCTGGGCATCAAGCCCCTTTACTACCAACTGACACCCCAGGAAATCGTTTTTGGCTCGGAGATCAAAGTGATTCTCGCCTACGCCGAAACTGGCAAGAAGCTTGATCGCACGGTCCTTCCTGAATATCTGGCGTTCGGATATCTCTCCGGAGAGCAAACCTTCTACGCCGGAATTCGCAAGCTGATGCCGGGTCATTGGATGGAGGTTGACCCAAGCGGGCAAATCAGAATTGAGCGCTACTGGGATCTGTCCTTAACCCAAAGCGAGCACTCAGAGCCGGAGAGTTACTACATTCAGACTTATCGGGAGATGCTGGAGCAAGCGGTGAGCAGTCACTTGATGAGCGACGTCCCGCTCGGCGTCTTTCTCAGCGGTGGCGTTGATTCCAGCGCGGTGGCTGCGTTGATGACAAAAATCCGCCGTGCTCCGGTTGAGACTTTCTCTGTGGGCTACTTCGAAGATGCATACAGTGAACTGCCCTACACCCGCGTAGTCGCGCGGCATCTGAATTCGCTTCACCATGAAGTTCTTGTCAGCCAGCAGGATTTCTTCGATAGCCTGCCGCATCTTATCTGGCACGAGGACGAGCCGATCGTCTGGCCCTCGAGTGTTCCTCTTTATTTCGTCGCTAAGCTAGCACACGAGCGAGTGAAGGTGGTGCTGACCGGCGAAGGAGCCGACGAAACGCTGGCCGGCTACACCCGATATGCCTTCACTCTCAAGAATGCGGCCTGGGACCGCATTTATCGGCGCATGATCCCCGGTGCGGTCCGCGGCGCTATTCGCGGCTCCATCGCCGATTCCACCTGGATCAACGCCGCCGTCAGACGCAAGCTGTCCCACACCTTCCTCGCCCGCAACGGCAGCTCGTGGGTTTCTTTCTATTTCGACAACTTCTTCTCCGCATTCAGCGAGAGTGATCAAGCCGGATTACTGACCAACGAGGTCCTCAAGGAATGCTCCGTAGGATCGGCTTATCGGCACGTACTGGAATACTGGGAACATTCCTCGGGCGAGATGCTGCAACGTCTTCTCTACACCGACATCAAGACTTATCTGGTCGAACTCCTGATGAAGCAGGACAACATGAGCATGGCCGCTTCGATCGAAAGCCGCGTTCCCTTCCTCGACCATCTCCTGGTGGAATTTGCCACGAATATCCCACAGCATCTGCAACTCGGCGGATTCGCATGCAAACGCATTCTAAAGAAAGCCGTTGAAGATCTGCTGCCGGATTCCATCCTGTACCGTCAGAAATTGGGCTTCCCCACGCCCTTCAGCCGCTGGCTGGCCGGACCGCAGTTGGACGTGATCCGCAAGCTGCTGCTCGAACCGCGGAGCCTGGAGCGGGAGGTGTTTCAGCGTTCTGCCGTTGAGCGCTTATTCAACGAGCATCGGTCAGGGTACCGCGATCATTGCGACCGCATCTGGCGTCTGTTGAATTTGGAGTTGTGGCACAGAGTCTGCCTGGAAAAAGAAAAATACGAGCCGGTTGCTGCCACGCTGGGCTAATCTTCGGAGGAATCTATACCGCCGGAAGCAGACTCTCTTGCCGCTTTCATTTCGCGGGAGGTCAAGGCCCGATAGACTTCCAGCCACTGTTCCCGCACGACGGGCCAAGAGTAGCGCTCGAGCTCTTGCCGCGAGTTTGAAACCAGGCGGTCCGCCAACTCAGGATCCTGCAGAACCCGGATGACATTCTGAGCCAGTGCAGCCGCGTCTCCCGGCGCTGAAAGCAACCCGGTACGTCCGTGCTCGACAACATAGCGCATCCCTTCCGGCTCCGTACTGACCACCGGCGTTCCTGAAGCGAATGCCTCCAAAACTGAGACCGGCATATTATCGAGGCGCGAGGCATTGATGAAGATGTCGGCCTCGTCGTAAAAACGCCCAATCTCACTGTGCGCGGCGACGCCTTTGAAGTCGACTCCCGTGAGCTTCATCTTCCGCACCAGATTTCGAATCTCTCCCTCGAGTGGCCCGCCGCCGACCAAGTCGAGCCGTGCGTCAGGGAACGCCTTCTGCACTTCAGCGAACGCACGCACCACCACGTCAACGCAGTAGTAGCGATCAAAGCCCCGCGTGCACACCAGGTGAGGACGCAGTGGCCGCCGCACCCGAAACGAGAATTGCGATACATCCACGACGTTTGGGATCGCTTGGGCCGTCAGCACGAACTCACCAAGAACCTCGACCAGATACCCGGAAGGAACAACTAGCCGATCGGTTCCTTTTAACACCCGGCGCGCGATGTGGGACCGGCGCAGATGGTCCCGGCACTCTCCGCTGTGATAGTTGATCAGGGTTTTCTTCCCCCATAGACGTGCCATCATCCACGCCGGAAGCGGCGCCAATAGAAAAGATGCATACGAAGCCGAAAATATGTGGGCAACATCCGTATCTTTCAACCTGTCGCAGAGGCTCATCGCATAGAACGGTTCGCGGATAATCGTACGCAAGAACGGCACCTGCTCGACCCAACCCAGCCCATAAGGAAGACGCGGATCGACAGGAACGAAACGAGCCTCTACATCCGGATCATCCTTCCAATTTCGCAAGAGCAGATCGGCCTGCACCGCTTGGCCACCAACGTAGCGCAAACTAGGAGCAACAACGGCCACACGAATACGGGGCTCAGTGACCGGATCTGAGTGAGACCCACGTCCCAGGCCGCTGCGCTGGCTCCGGCTGGCGAGCACATCAGAATAAAGTTCACAGTATTGCTTGCGGATTCGCTCAACGGTGAAGTTCTCTTGTGCGAATTGCCGCGCCCGGTACGAAATTTCCCGCCGGAGTTCCTCATCTGCCAGCACACGCTCTAGTCCGGCGGCGAGAGCTTCATCGTCATTCGGAGAAACCAGCAGCACCCGCCCGTCGCCACCGAGTTCACAATTTCCCCCCACCGCGGTCGCCACGACCGGTACCCCGGCGGCCATCGACTCCAGAATGACATTCGACAGGCTTTCCGAAGCAGACGGCACGACTGATACATCGATACTGGCCAGGATCGCGGGTATATCGCGGCGATCTCCCAAAAAGCGAACCCGGCTCTGCAAGCCGAGATCTGCTGCTTCCCGCTCCAGTTCCGAGCGTAACGGCCCGTCACCAACCAGCAGGAATTCCACGTTGGAGAATCTCGGACCCAGACGCCCCGCCGCTCGCAGAAACACGCCCTGGTTCTTATAACCCGCATTCATCCGGGCGATCATCCCCACCCGAAGAATCCCTTCGCAACGTTCCAAGGCCGGCGCGGTTTGCGCAAACGCCTCTGGCGGCAAGCCATTGCCGATCACCACCAGCTTGTGTGCCGGCAGGCCCGCTTGCAACAGGCGATCCGCGGCCGCCTGGGAGTTGCAGACCACCCGGTCACACCAGCGAAACATCATTAACTGGGCCCGGAACTTGGCAGGAGTAAGGAGATCCCCCAGTTGACGGTGACTGCCAATCACCACCGGAACTCGGGCCAGCTTTGCGGCCGGAATCAGCATTAGATTTGCGTAAAAGTCGAAAGCGTGAGCCACTGCGATCTCTGATTTCCGCAAATGGCGCATCAACCGCCAGCGGCTGCGAATCGACGTTAGGCTATAGAGACTTCCGCCGGGTTCGGACAGATGCAGCTCGCCCAAACCTTCCAGGAAAGGTCCCTTTTTTAGCAAACAGCCTGGATGTACTTGAAAAGCATCCTTCCCCAACGACCGCGCAATCTCTACAAACTGACGCTCCGTGCCACCCGTCTCCAGGCTGTTGATCATTAGAAAGATGGCGTCAGGGGAGCCGGAAGGAAGTGGACTGGTTGTTTGCGAGGCTGCTGGTTGATCTGGTTCCAGCCTCGTTCCGTTATCTGTCAACGAACTCATCCCAAGTTTCCAGCCGCACTGGTGACGCTGTATGGCTTGGCGCCCCATTCCGTGGTCCGGATTTTCTCCAGAAAGTTTCGGTGCCACAGTTCAAAGATCAGCAAGCGCCAAATTTCGTGAGCATGGTCGCGGCGTCCACGAAAGTGCTCGTCGAGCAATCGCCTTACGCTCTCGGGGTTGAAGTACCCTCGTTGCAGAGTTCGAGGCTCCAGCAAAACCGTCATGATTAGGTCTTTCAATTCATTCCGAATCCAGTGCACCAGCGGCATGGCGAAGCCCTGCTTTGGCCGGTACAGCACTTCGCGCGGTACGCCAACTCGCTCCGCTAGCTTGCGAAGAATGTACTTCTGTTGCCCGCCCCGCAGTTTCCACTCCGCAGGCAGTCCCGTGGCCCATTCCACAAACAAGTGATCGAGAAGCGGAACGCGCACTTCCAGCGAGGTCGCCATACTCATTCGATCCACCTTGGTCAGGATGTCGGCAACCATGTAGGTTTTGGTATCGACATACAACATTTGGCTGACAGGGTCTTTCGCCGGGGCCCGATCGAAATACCCGTACATCACGTTCTCCGGATTGCCGTCTGTCCGCAGAGTCTCCCGGAACTCACCGGACAAGAGTGGTGTGTCTCTTTCAAAGGAGGGGACGAACGAAATACTATCCACATAACGCTCCCGCCAGGGCAAGGAAATGTTGTACGAGAATTTTCTTCCGCGCATGTTCCGTGGCACATGGGGATAGACCCGCTCACGGTACAAACGCCACGCCCAGCGCGGAATTCGCTCGAAGACCTGCCGGCGAAGATTGATCCCATAGCGGTCGTATCCCGCGAATATCTCGTCCCCGCCGTCGCCCGACAAGGCCACCGTCACGTGCTTCCGAGCCATACAGGAGACGTAATAGGTCGGCAACATAGAGGAATCCCCAAACGGTTCCTCGAGCGAACTGGTTAGCGTCTCGACCGTTTCCAGAACGTCAGGTTCCAGGACCAGTTCGTGGTGCTCGGTGCCAAAGTGTTTCGCGACAATTCGGGCATAGTGAGATTCATTGAAATCGTCGTGACTGAACCCAATCGAGAAAGTCTTCACCGGTGTGGAGCTTGCCCGTGCCATCAGAGCGACGACCGTCGAGGAGTCGGTTCCTCCGCTCAGCAACGCGCCCAGAGGAACGTCAGAAATCAAGCGGATGCGAACCGCTTCGGCCAGCCGCCACTCCAGCTCCTCCAAACACTCCTCTTCGCTGCGCGGCTGGTGTGTGCCGTATTCCGGCAAGTCCCAATACTGCCGAACCTGAACCTGGCCTGCCGCAAACTCGAGCAAGTGTCCGGGAGGCAACTTTTGAATGGGTAGAAAGGACGTAATCGGATCGGGAACATATCCGAAGTACATGTATTGCAGAAGCGCTTCGTTGTTAACGCTGGCGAGTTCTGGGGCTACCGCCAGGATGGACTTGATCTCGGAGCCGAACAGCAAACGGCCATCCGACAAGGCATAATGTAACGGCTTCTTCCCCAGCCGATCACGCGCCATCAGCAGCCTGCTGCGGCGCTCGTCGTACAAGGCAAACGCAAACATGCCTCGAAGTTTGTTTACGCAATCAGCGCCCAGATCCTCGTACAGATGAACGATCACTTCCGTATCGGTGTGGGTATAAAAGCGGTGGCCGCGTTTCGCCAGTTCGGCACGCAGCTCTGGAAAATTGTAGATTTCGCCGTTGAAAACAATCCAAATGGTCTTGTCTTCGTTGAAGACCGGCTGGTGCCCACCCGCCAGGTCGATGATGCTGAGCCGACGCATGCCCAGTCCGGCGCCAGCCTTCACAAAGATCCCCTCGTCGTCAGGACCCCGATGCAAGATGGCCTCGCACATCCGGTGAACGGTGGCGATATCCACCGCGCCGTCAGGATGAGTTTGAACCATTCCCGCTATGCCGCACATGCACGTTCTCCGGGCTGCGCAGCCGATGTTTGCGTCGAGTTCGTCATCGCTGATTTCGAAGCAGAGCGTCAGGTGTTCTGGAATGCTCGGCCGGACCGCCGCGAACCGGCGCCAACTCGCCCGCCCGGGCCTCCACTCTCGACCGTCGCTGGGGTCGATTCAACAAACCTGGCGCGGAAACATCTGACTGTTCTCTTTCTTTTTCTTTGGCGATCGCTAATAACACCGAAGTGTAAGCCACAGCGAAATAAGGGAAGTACTGGTACGCCTCGGGCGCAAAGAATGCCCCCACGACGAATCCGATCAGAGTCGCATACAAGGCTCCCGAAAACAGATCCATCTCAGGATCGTGGCTGGGCATTCGGCGCAGCCGCTTGAGATTGGCGAAACCACGGCCGAAGAAGAGCAGGTAGAACACAAAAGCGCCAATCCCGCCCTCCACGGCGATCTGGAGATAGGAGACGTGAACTTCTCGCCAGACGCCAGAAATTACGGTGAAGTTTCCCAATCCAATTCCCCAGGGATAGCGAGCTATTCCCTGGAGACTCTCGACCATTAACATCCGGCGTTGTTCGTAAGAGTCGTGGGCGCTCACTTCAAGCCCGGTATCAAGACTGTTCCCGGATATCGCAGAGAAGCGATCTTTCAACCGTCCGCCGGCGGCTAGCCCAACCACTAGCACCACCACCGCTGCAGCCACAATGAGGTGAATCCGTTTCCCCTTGATGCCGAAAAACCACAAGCAGACAGCCCCCATGCCCAGAAGATCGATAAATCCGGCGCGCGAGGCGGTCATGAACAAGGCAGCACACATTGCCATTATTGCCGCTGCCCATGCAACTTTGCGCGGAATGCTGCGAGTACTCAACAGAAAGGCAAAGCAGAATGGGAGCGAAAGCACGATCGCGAATGCCAGGTCATTGGGATTCGAATAGATTCCCCCAATCACACCTTCCAGCCGGGGACGGGATCGTCCTTTCAGGATGGACACGACGGCAATCACCGCGACCGACGCCGACTGGATGAAAATGATTCGCCGCAATCTCGCGAAGCTCGTGATCACCATGAAAGTCAGCACCCACGCGACCAGAGCCTTGGCAAAATCCAGCGTTCCGAAAAACGCACCGCCTCTCCACACCGGAGAGAGCAGCGCGGACACAAACAGCAGACAGATCATGGCGAAAAAATAACTCGCCTCCCTGGGCAGATCGCGGAGCCCCCGCCTGGTTCTCCCCGCGCTCAGCAAAAGCCCCAGCAGTGCGAAAATAGCCGAGATCTTTGCCAAAGGGACGTACTGGAGCCCGGGAATCCAATCCTCCGGCCGGGCACAATAAACCAGGTAAAACGCGCTCAACCAGAAGAATGCGCCCGCCAGCGGATCTCGTTTCAGAGTCAACCTCTGCGACCACCGGGCTCTGGGGACATCCTTCTCAAGAACCATCAGAATTCTCCACCACTGGCTCCGGCATTTTCCGGCATCCTCCACCCGAGCAGGTGTAGGCAAACAGAAAAGCCGCGCCCCCAGAAAAACCATCTCATTGCGCGCCCCGTCCCAGCAACACAATCTTAATGGTCTGGAACATGATCAGCAGGTCGAGACCGAGCGAGGCATTCTTGATGTAGAACAAATCGTATTGGAGTTTTTCTCGAGCGTCTTCCAGAGTGTTGCCGTATTTGTATTGCACCTGCGCCCAGCCGGTGATTCCCGGCCGCACCACATGGCGCACTCCGTAGTACGGAATCTCCCGGCTCAGCCATTCGACAAACTCCGGACGCTCCGGGCGCGGACCTACGAAATGCATATCCCCTTTCAATACGCACCACAACTGGGGAATCTCGTCGAACCGCGACACGCGCAGAAATTTCCCCACGCGTGTGATACGTGGATCGTCGTCGGTGGCCCAGGTGGCCCCAGTATCGGCCTCAGCATCCACACGCATGGTACGGAATTTGTAACAATAAAAAATCTCTCCGCCCCGGCCTACGCGTTGCTGCCGGTACAGTACTGGCCCTAAAGAATCCAGCTTGACCGCCAGGACGACAAAAGGGAGCAAGGGAAGCGAGATTACGAGTCCGGCGAGCGCAAACAGAAAATTTACACTGCGGCGTACCAGCCGGAAGACGCTGCTGAAGCGAAATCCCTCGGCGAAGATAAGCCAACTGGGATATAACTGTTCGACTTCAATTCTCCCCGTGATCTTTTCCAGCCACGATGTGGCCTCCTCCACCTTCACGCCCGCGAGGCGGAGGTTCAGCAATTCTTCTACGGGCAAGGTGCCGCGGCGATCTGGCATCGCGACGATCACACGATGCAGCCCCTTTTTCCCCCGGGCCGAACCCATGAGGTGCAAGGCCACGATGTCGCGCGTCAATTCGCCGTCAACGTCCCCCGTCCATCCCACCACTTCAACGCCCAGAGCGGAGCGCTCGCGGAGCCCCGTTACCAGCCGCTGGGCGCGCTCTCCGGTGCCCAGGACGTAAACCCGCTCGCGCAGGAAGGGCAGCTGCACCATCCAGGAATAAGCCGCGCGCCAGCCAAACAAAGTGAAGGTGAGGATGATGAGTCCCCAAACCGCGGCATTGTTCCCGGGCATTAGGCGGGGATAGCCCCAGGCCAAGCCGGCAAGCGCCAGTGCAACAAATCCCAGCACCAGCAGAAGGCGAAAAACATGATCCCACTTCGCTCCCAGACTGGAGGAGTCGTACAGGTCGAACAGGTGCGAAAGAAGCAGCACCACTCCGGTAACGACTAGAATCTTAAGGTTGAGTAGCGCGTCGGGCTTCTGCAGCGGGGTAGGTTGAAGAAATCCGACTTCTGAAAGCCAAGAGGCCGCCCAGATCCCGAGCACCAACGAGAACGCAACGATAAACGCCTCGCCCGCCAGAAGGACCAGCGTGCGCAGCGGATAGTAGACTTTGAACAGCCGGATCACGGTTCCCTATTCCCTAAGACTTGGACTCGGTCGAATCTTTCACATACGCCTCATAGTAATAGCGCGAATAAGGAGAAGCCTCTTTGTCTGTTCCGTTCAGCACGACCCCAACCAGTGCCTGGTCTGGAAATTCCTCGCGGGCCCTGCGCGCCATATCGATAGGCGTCGCATTGGAGCGAACTACCATCAGCACACCGTCACAGACTTTTGCCAGGACGCTGGCATCGGAAACCGGCACGGCTGGCGGCGAATCGATGACAATCCAGTCGAACAGGGCCTCCACCCGTTGCAGCAGAAACTTCAGCCGTCCATTGGCCACGAATTCAGCGGGTTCGGTGATCTGATGACCGCTGGGAATAAAAAACAGATTTTCCATCGGCCCACGCTGCATGATCGAGAATTCGTCGCTCCCACCCTGCAGGTAGTCGGTAAGGCCGGGAGACGAGGTCGTGCCCAGCATCTGGTGAAGTCGTGGACCGCGCAAGTCGGCATCAATCAGCAGAACACGCCGTCCATGCTGCCGTACCATCACCTGCGCCAGATTCGCCGCGGTGAAAGATTTGCCTTCTTTGGGCAGTGCGCTGGTTATCAGGATCTTCTTGAGCGTCATCTTCTCGCGCGTGTGATACAACCGCGAGCGCAACGTGCGGAACTCCTCGGTGCCGCGCTTGCTATCGTCGCCGTTGAAAAAGAGCATGGTTTTCGGATCGGGCTGCCACTGCAATTGCGGACAGCGCGCCAGCAGGGCATCGAGGGTGAAAGAATTAGCGAATGACGGCATGGGAGGCAGGAATGGAGCGGCAGGGGGCTGCGCCTCCGCCGCTACCGGCGGCTCTTCCGCAATGGTCACGGGCGGATCAGCCGTGGTCGACGTAGCGAAGCTGGGCTGCGGCAAGCCTCCCTGCGCCGAGCCTGTCTGCGCCGCCGCCCGCTCTTGTTCGGCCTTCTTCAGCGCCTCGTGAATTCTGCTCATAGCTTCCTCTCTCGGGGGAGGTCGTCTTTATCTTCTTCGCGCAGCCGGTCCGCTAGATTAGCCAGCGACCGCAAGGTTTCCACTAAGTCAGTTTTATCCCGGTTCACCCGATCGTGATTCGACGGCGGCGGTGCCGCAATCATAGCTCCCGCCGCGGTGCCATCGCCCAGTTCAAAGTCGCGGGCCACTGCATCCACGACCAATGGTGCAATTACTTTCTGCTGGTCTACGAACGCGCTTACCAGACAATGCTCACACAACAAATTGATGACCCGCGGAATGCCGCTCGCATAGCGGTGAATTGCGACCACGGAGTCGGTCTCGAAAATATGCTGGCCGTTGGAACCGGCGATGCGCAACCGTTGCTGGATATACGCCTTGGTCTCTTCGAGCGTGAGTGGATGCGTCCGGGCGCGCAGTGTCAACCGTTGCCGCAGCTGCCGCATTTGGGGCTGCTTCAACTTTTGTTCAAGCTCCGGCTGGCCAACCAGTACGATCTGCAGAAGCTTCTCGGTAAATGTCTCCAGGTTGGTGAGCATTCGGATTTCCTCGAGTACCTCATCGGTCAGATTCTGCGCCTCGTCGACGATCAGTACCGCGGTCTCGCCCGCCCGGTAACGATCGAGCAACCAATTATAGAGTCGCAGCAGGATCTGGCTTTTAGCCTTCGAATCGCAAGGAATACCAAAATCCGCCATCATGTAATCAAGGAACTGCGCCGTGTTCAGGCGCGAGTTAAAGATGAAAGCAGTCGCCACCTGCTGCAGCCGCAACCACTCGAGCAACTTATTAATCAGCGTGGTCTTCCCCGTGCCTACTTCCCCGGTCAGCAACACAAACCCTTTACGGCTCTGGATGCCATAGGTGAGGCACGCCAATGCCTCCTCGGTGTGCCGCGTCAGGAACAAATAACGCGGGTCCGGATTAACGTTGAACGGATTTGCCCGCAAGCCGAAGAACTCTTTGTACATGTCTTTCTCTTTGTCTTTGCCTGAACGCTTGCCTAAACTCCAGCCGTCTCTTCTTTCTCCTGCGGCTGTTTTTTGCGTTTCCAGAAATGACCTTTGCCATTGCCATTAACCGGCTCTGTCTGGACCACCCAGGGAACTGCAACCAGCATGGGAAGTCCAACCGCTGCTTCGGCGTCCGCCTCGGTGCGAATGCACCTCTCACGGAACTCAAGCCATATCGCCAGAGTGAGGCCCAACACCAGGCCGGCGCCAAATCCTCCACCGGCAAAAAATAGCCGGTTCGGAAAACTTGGCGAATCCGGGAGGTCGGCTGGATTCAGAAGCGCCATATGTTCGCCCTGCTCCTCTTGCTCCGCCTGCGTAGCCATCTTGGAGGTGCTTTGTTTGGCCAAGTCGTCCTGGTAAACCTTCTGCGCGTTGTCGTAGTCCCGAGCCAATTCTTTGTACTGCTCTTCGATGCCAGGACTCGACGCCACCCGGCTTTGATATACAGCAATTTCCTGCTGAAGCTTTTTCTGGTCGCGAGTCCCCTGGGCGATCAAATCTTCATACTGATGAACCTGAAGGCGCAGTTGACGAATCTCAGGCGGCTCTGTCGCGGAGCCGTTGTCGCTTGCAGCATCATTTGTTTTCCCCGATGTCTTGTTGATGTCCGCCAGCTGCTTCTTCACCTCCGCGATGTCTGCCTTGGCCTTGATGACATCCGGGTGGTCCTCGGTATAGCGTCCCTCTAGGTCGATGAGTTGAGATTGCAGTTGAGAGAGCTGCTGCTGCAAGGACTGGGGATTATTCGACGACTGCGACGACTTCCAAGCTGCCAACTGCTGCGCCAGCATCGACTCGGTATAGGACTTATCCTGAGTCGCACGGTTCAGGTTTTGCGTGTTGGCGTCGAGTTGGGAATTCAACCCCATCAGAATCTTGACATTGTTATCCTCGTCGCCCGGAAGTTGGCCCAGATGCTGATTCTTGAAAGCAGCCAGTTTCCGGTCCAGGTCGTCGATATGCTGTTTGGCGTCCTCCACCTGTTGGGTAAGAAACGTCGTCGTACCCTGGGTTGCTTCCTGCCTCGACTTGAGGTCTTCTTCCAGCAACATCGAGGTCAGGTTGGTACAGATCTGTTGCGCCTCGCGGGCTGTCGACGCAGTGTAGTTCACGTAAAAGCCGGGAACCGGAGTGGTGTTTGGTCCTGGCCTTTTTTTCGTAGTGCCAAACTGCGAGATATCGGGAACCGGGTCAATTGTCATGTTGAGCGGGATGCTGGCAGCCACATCGTCGGCGCTCTGGCCTCCCTTGGCCAACCCGAGCGTATCCACCATCGGCCGCAGCCGGCTCGGACTCAAAACACGTTGCGCAATCGTTGTAATGTGCTGTGTCAGATCCTCGGTAAAGACTTGCTGCACCACCACGTCCGGGATTTTCGGCGGCGTCACTAGCACTTCGGATTTCGAGGTGTACTTTGCGGGGAAGGCATACGAGACCAGAAATCCGGCCAGCGGCGCCAGCAGTGCCGGAATCAGAATCACTTTCATCCGGCGGCGCAACATCGCCAGATAGTCGTCCATGCTTAGTTCGCGGTTTTCCATCATCTTCTAACCCGTTCTGCCGGCCCCGTCCGCCGGCCTCGAAACTAGTCAAGCCGGATGGGCCGGGGAGTCCAATCCAGTCCAATGGAACCAACGTGGTTCTGAGACGCACTGCTGCACGCCGTACCCAGGGGACATCCATTATTGAAACTGACGTAGTTAAACTGATAACTCACGAATCCACGCAGGTTGCGGCTGAACTGGCGATGAAGTCCCATCCCAGCATAGATATAATTAAAGGTACCCGAATTGACGACTGATCCCGGGACCTGCAATTGGCTGTTCCTGGAGTAGCCGGCGTTGGCAAATGCGTCCCAGACGCGGCTTAATGGCCTCCTGGCATCAGCCGTTACGATGTCGCTCAGCGCGCCTGCGAAAATCCCGGAGCCATTCGTGTCGTAACGTTGGTAGCTTAGCGAAACTGTGGTTCGTGGGAATCTGTACCGGAGCACCACTCGGCCGGCAGCGCCGAGCCGCGATTCTCCCACGGTGCTCACCGTGCCGCCAAGACCAGTGCAGGACGCCGCTGGAATCGTGGGGATATTGCATTCCTGCTGGTTGATACGGGTAAACTGAGGTCCCGCCGAAATCACGAAATCCATCCGTCCGGAAATGCGGTGCCCGTACATCGCTTGCACGACATTGGAGTGAAATGCGGTGCCCACCGCGGAGAAGTCAAAGGCCTGATAGCCATAACTCACCGCGACTTGGTCCCTCGGAGTCAAGATTCGGTTATATGCAACCTGGCCGGTATATTCGGAGCTGCCAATAAAGGAGACATTTTCCTGCAGCGGACCAGCCAGTGAATTTTGGTCAGTGAGATTGCCATAAAAATGCAGGAGTCCATAGCCCGCGGCAAATGTCACCGACGACTTCGGCGTCAGCTCCTCGACAACATCGGCCAGCGCAAAATTCGTAATACGGGGCACAACGCCCAGCGCGATATTTAGACCGTTTCCTCCACTGAAAGCGCTCGACTGCCCGCCGAACGCGCCTCCTCCCAGCAAACCCGAGCCCAGGCTGCCGACTCCCAAGTTGTAAGCCCCACCACCACCATAAGCTCCGAATCCGAAAGTACCTTCGGGGAGATAACTGAATGAATCGCGGATGGCCAACTGCCCGCGCTTCCAGTTTATCCGGTTGTCGATATCGAATTGCTGCAGTTGCTGTAGCCCAAAACCTGACTGATCGTAATAAGCAACGCCGCCGATGTAATCCATGGCCACGTCGTAGTTCCTCCAAAGCTTTTGTAACGTTAGGCTTCCGAGAGCTCTAGTGACCGACGTCAAAGATGACCCGGCCGTAGTATCCCCGACATTGGAATCCACCGATTCGCTGAAATGCAGGCCGGGTACCAGAAAGCTTTCGGGTGCTGCGTGGGGTTCAAGCCCCGGCTGATCAATCGCGGAAATTGGCGGGTTCTCGCTCACCGTCGGGACAGCATTTTCGTCCTGCCCAGCGGCGGGAACTGGGGCAGGGGCCGGTTGTTGCTCGTCCTGCGCCCAAGCCGCGCTGCGCACGATCAGGATCAGCGTCAGGGTCAAAATGATGTAGCCTTTGTTCATCCGTCTACTATTCATCCGTCTACCTCTTCAGCTCTCTTTCGCGGGTCTTTTTTCCGGCGCTCCTTCCCGGCATCAAGGAACAACCAGCGTGTCTCCCGGTTTGAGCACCAAGTTTTGCTGCGTGCCCCGGCCTTTGATTGCATCCTTATAGTTAAACGGTATCTTGGTCTGCTGGCCGTCCTGAGTGCGCAGCAGGTAAATCGCTTTGAGATTGGCGAACTGAGTAAACCCCGCGGTGGAGAGCGCCTGCAGCACAGTCATACCTGGCAGCAGAGCCGTGGGTCCGGGGTGGTTTACTTCGCCCAGCAGGTAAATCCGCTGGCTGTTCATCGCTGTCACCACCACCGTCACTCGCGGATCGGCAATATACTTCTTCAGCTTGTCCCTGATCGAGCCCGCCAACTGCATGGGGGTCATTCCTGCAGCCTGCACGTCGTCAAGCAACGGCATGGAAATCTTGCCGTCGGGCCGCACCGGGAGATTGACGCTCATCTCAGGTTCTTTCCAGACTGAGATTTTCAGCGTATCGTCCGCCCCAATGATGTAGTCGACTGGAACCGATGGCGCGGGAGGTTGCGCTTCCGGCGGGGGCGCTTTCTCCGGCTTGGCGGCATTCTCGTCGCTGTCGTTCTGGGCCCATACGGCAACGGTTATGAACCCTAACAGGGCCACGCACGCCAGCTTCAATCCCTTCTTCATGCGTTCTCCTCGTTTTCCTCCTGAACCTGCTCTTCCGGACCTAAGACGCCTCGTACTCGGAGCATCCCATCTGTTTCAGTTTGTAAAGCAAAGCCTTGTAACTGATCTGCAGCTCTTGGGCGGCCCGACGCCGGTTCCAACGTGTTCGTGTAAGTGCACGCAGAATCATTTCCTTCTCCGCCTCGCGGGAGGCGGCGCGCGACGCCTGCTTCAGCGAAATCCTGCCGCCATTGCCGCCATGGTCTGAGCGCAACAGCATCGCACGCAAACCACCCATCGCGACCGTTTCATCTCCCAGGGCCACAATCGCTTTGGCGGCGTTTTCCAGTTCCCTGAGGTTTCCCGGCCAGGAGTACTCCTGGAACAGCCGATGCGTCTCCTCACTAAGCGCGGGCACTGTCCGTTGAAAATCGCGTCCGTACTTGCGAAGAAAATAATCAGTCAGAATCGGTATATCTTCACGGCGCTGGCGCAGAGGAGGAAGCCGCAAGCACACGCCGCTAACCCGATAGTACAAATCTTCGCGAAGATTCCCCGCTCTCACTTCCGCTTCCAGATCGCGCGCACTTCCGCAGATCAAACGAGCCTGACCGGAAGAGGGTCCACCGTTCGCGCTCCCTCGCGTCAGGACCCCCAGCAACCATGCTTGAGCTTCCAAGCTTAATTCTGCCAACTCCTCCAGGAAAACCGTGCCCCCGCCGAGCACCTCAATCTCCCCTTGCGAATCTGCTAACTCATTAGCTATCAACGAGGAACAGGAAACCACTCGAAACGATCGCCCGGCACGCCGGGAAAGCTCGTGAACCCGCCGGGCCGTGGCTTTCTTACCCGCCCCTCGCTCGGCCAGCAGTAGGACGGGAACTTCGCTCTGCGCAACTTCCAGCATCACCGCTTCTACGCTCCGCATGCTGGGGCTCACACCCTCCACGAAGTTCGATCTCAGCGGGTCGGGAATCACGGCGATTTGTGCGTCTTTGACGCCTTGGCGAGCATGCGATCCCATCTGTTTTCTCGCGAATAAAATTCTAAACGGGCTGAACGACATTGGCGGACGTCTGTTGAGTTACGGCAGACTGCAAACCGCATCGTGTCCCACTGACCTGGCAAGCTGCGTTTATCGTTTCCGCCATATTTTCAAAAGTATACAGGCATCGCATGACCTTTGGGGGCAAGAAAAACTACTTAGTCCCCTACGCTGTTCCGCATAAAACGGAAAGTAATTTCCCAATCGAGGTTAACAAGAGTTTCCTTTCGATCGTCCCAATTGAGGAACTATTACCCAAACACCATTCCTTTCAAAGGCAAAGCGGTGCTCACAGTGGACCGCCTTCTACGGTGCCTCTCGCATATCATCGGGTTGCTCCTGTATCAGACCTTTTAATTGCAGATGGAATGCGCTTAACTTATGCTGGAAGCTACTTTCCCTTTTAATGATAGAGTCTGTCCCGTTGAGCCAGGTGCTCCATCCCGAGTTATCGACCATGCGCGCTCGCGCGGCGAACCGGGGCCGGATCATCTTTTGGCAAACCTCGGTTTTCGCCGCTCTGTTGTTTTGGATATACGGCCCCACGCTCGCTCACCTGGTTGCACAATGGTGGAAGGATCCCAATTTCTCGCACGGTTTCTTCGTTCCTCTGTTTTCTGCGTTCGTAATATGGCAGGAGCGCTCACGACTCACCGCAGTGAGCGTATACCCCTCGTGGTGGGGCCTGTTGTTATTGGCGTTGGGATTATGTGTCCTCATCGTCGGCCAGATGGGCGCTGAACTTTTTCTCTCACGCTTATCGCTATTGGTAGTGTTGGCCGGCCTGATGGTCCTGTTTCTTGGCTGGAGTTTTTTCCGTGCAGTTCTGTTCCCGTGGGCGTTTCTAGTCTTGATGATCCCCATTCCAGCGATCCTGTTCAATCAGATCACCTTCCCGCTGCAGTTGCTGGCATCCAAAGTAGCCAGCAGCACGCTGCCCTGGATGGGCGTACCCGTGCTGCGCGAAGGCAACGTCATCATTCTTCCAGCCATGGCTTTGGAAGTGGCGGAGGCGTGCAGCGGCATCCGTTCGCTGATGTCGCTGATGACGCTTGCCATCATCTACGGCTATCTAATGGAACGGCGGATCAGCGTGCGCGTATTGTTGGCGCTCGCATCGATTCCCATCGCTGTCGCTGCAAACAGTTTTCGCATCGTTGGTACCGGCCTGCTGGTTCAATACTGGGATCCGGAGAAAGCACAGGGCTTCTTTCACGAGTTTTCCGGCTGGCTGATCTTCGTAGTTTCGCTGATTATGCTTTATCTGCTGCATCAAATCATCCGCGTTTCCTTGCATGAAGAGGGTGAAAGATCATGAAGGCAACCGGCATCCTCCGGTTTGTTCTCGCGGTTGCACTGATCGGTCTTACCGCCATTTTGCTGCAGGCGCGGGGGCGCACCGAAATCATTCCGAAGCATCGGCCGTTCTCGTCTTTTCCACCGCAGCTCGGGAACTGGGAAGGCACCGAGGTCGCTTTGGACAAGGAAACCCTCGAAGTGCTGGGGGCAGGCGATTTTATGGAACGCGTGTATCAAGACCCTGACGGCAAGTT
The DNA here is from genome assembly GCA_036844925.1 of Candidatus Sulfotelmatobacter sp. Lineage (GTDB taxonomy): Bacteria > Acidobacteriota > Terriglobia > Terriglobales > Acidobacteriaceae > Sulfotelmatobacter. Next base: position 519,303 of record DAIUEW010000001.1, on the reverse strand, counting down.
GCCGGAGGTTGACTTGTTCCTAGCGTATTTCGCCACCCAGCGTGCGGGCGACACGATCCACTCCCCGCAGCACTGCCTGCCCGGCGCAGGCTGGAACCCGGAACAAAGAACTCGCATTACGCTCGCCCTGCCAGGTCACGGCCCTTTTCCCGCCAATCGCTATGTCATCTCCAAAGCTGAGTCGCGACGTCTGGTGTTGTATTGGTACTGGGCTCACGACCGTGGTGTAGCCAGCGAATATTGGGCCAAATATTACTTGGTAAAGGACGCGATTCGCATGAACCGAAGCGATGGGGCTTTGGTCCGCATCACAATTTCGATGTTCCCCGGAGAAACACCGGAAGCCGCTCAGCAGCGCGCTCTGTCTTTCACTTCCCTCGTCGTCCCACTTCTCGACGACTACATCCCACGCTGATTGAAACTGAGACAAGTGAGAAATGCTCATGTGAAGACAACCAACCCCGGGCTGTTCGTCGAGTCAAACTCGACGGGTTTCCGTAAGGCCGACACCACAACAATTTTCATCTTGCCGCCTGGTGTAGATCGATGTTTAGATCGGTGTCGGCCGTTCCTTGGTGGATCGCAACCCGATCCCGGTGGCTCCAGATTGCCTGACCCGAACGCGGACGTCGACGCGCTGAACCGAATCTCATTTCCTTCCTCCGGCGTGTCGATTGCCGAAGCCGGTAACCCCGACCGGCCGAAGCGTGTGCTCGGCTTCCGCGATCTGGTCTTGTTTTACGTGGTCACCGGCATCAGCCTGCGATGGATTGCCACCGCAGCTGCAGCCGGTCCCAGTTCCATCGTCATCTGGATCGGGGCCTGGCTCTGTTTCTACATGCCGCTTGCACTTTCCGTACTGGAGCTTTCTTCCCGCTATCCCAGTGAGGGCGGCCTCTATGTCTGGAGCAAGCGGGCCTTCGGAGATTTCTCCGGTTTCATGTCCGCCTGGACTTATTGGACCAGCAATCTTCCCTACTTCCCGGCCGTCCTCTACTTCGCCGCGAGCAACATTCTCTTCATGCGTCAGACCGCATGGGGGCATCTCACGAACAACGCCACGTTCTACATCGTCTTCTCACTGCTCACGCTGAGTGCCGCCACTCTGATGAACATCGTCGGCCTTGACGTCGGCAAGTGGCTGCACAATATAGGCGCGCTCGCGATGTGGATTCCCGTGGGCATCGTCATCGTGATGGGATTGATCGCATGGCATCGTTACGGCTCGGCCACTTCGTTCACCTTGCACTCGATGACCCCCAGCACGCATCTCAACGACATTATTTTCTGGTCGGTGCTGACATTTGCCTTCAGTGGATGCGAGACCGCCTCGTTCATGGGAGAAGAGATCAAGAATCCGCGCCGCTCGATCCCATTCGCGTTGCTCTTCGGCGGAGTCACCGTGACGCTCTGCTACATTCTTGGAACGGCCGCCATCCTGCTCGCTCTGCCATCAAGTGAAGTTAGCAACCTGCAGGGATTGGTCCAGGCCATCTCGAAAACCGCATCCCGTGTAGGTTTCCCCGGAGTGCTTCCGGTCGCGGCATTCCTGATCGCGCTCAGTAATATCGGCGCCGCCGGAGCATACCTCGCCGCGGTTGCTCGCTTACCATTCGTAGCCGGCCTTGACCGCTTCCTGCCGCCGGCCTTTGGAGCACTCCACCCGCGTTGGAAAACTCCATGGGTCGCACTGCTAACTCAGTTCGTTCTCGGTGCGGTCTTTATTTTTCTCGGCCAGGCCGGAACCAGCGTCAAAGGTGCTTACGACGTGCTGGTCAGCATGGGCGTGATCGTTTACTTCATCCCTTACCTGTACTTGTTTGCCGCGATGATCAAGCTACAGCGCGAGCCTGCGGGACCAGAAGTGATCCGAGTTCCCGGAGGAAGCACCGTGGCTAAGCTGGTCGCAGTACTCGGATTTGTCACGACGACGTTGACAATCGTTTTATCTTTGATTCCGCAGCCCGACGAACCCAACAAACCGTTGGCGTTGTTGAAGATCGTAGGGGGAACGGGAGCACTGCTGTTGGTGGGGATTTGGCTGTATTCCGCAGGAAAACGCCGGGCGGCGCAAGTCTCGTAGCTGCAGGATCATTAGGTTCGCGACATCGCTTTACGCCTCAACCCGGCCCGCTGCTTCGGACGCTAGCTTCGCCTTGTGCCATTCGTTAATCTGCTCGATTGCCGCAGCAAGAGAAGGCGCGACGCGATCTGGCTGTACACTTCCGAAGCGCTCTTTAGCCTTTTCGATATCGCCGGAAAATCCCCAAACGCCAGCAAGTATCCTGATCTGAGGCAGGTGCATGCGGACGCGCTGGCATAGGGCACGAGATTGGGCAAAAGCAAAAGGAGGAACCGCGGAGATGCAGATTATGTCTTGAGGTTCGGGCGGAAGATAGGTCAAAATTTCTTCGAACGGAGAACCGACAGGCAGCGAGAGCACGCCGTAGCCGGAGCGCTCCAGCAATTGGGCGAGCATCGAGGACGCGATTTCATCGGCCTGATCATTCGCCGGCAAACAGAAAACCCGCACGGCGGAAGCGGCGGGTTCCGCGCGGCTCGAAGGCAAATCAGGCGGCCCGCTAGATATCCAGCGCGATTTCGCCTTTCTCGGTTTCGCCGAAGTTTCTTCTAGGCCGTAGCCCGTTAATTCCGAGATGATCTCGCTCACACTGAGAAACAGAAATGACTCCCGCCTTTCGCCCAACGCGCCTTTGTGCCGGTCCTGTTCGGCTAACGTGAGTGCAGGGATTAGTACGCCGTCGTACAAGCTCACCAGCGAGTGAGTTTTCAGGAAGTTATTTGCGATCAGCCGGGCATCCTCCTGATCCAGTGCAAGCAGACGTTGATAAAACTGTGCCTCAACTGATAATGCAGTTTCATCGCCAAGCAAAATATGAAGGAACGACATGCGCGGGACGTAGCGCCCTAGCACAATCACACACACCGTAAGAGGGACCGCCAATACCAGTCCCGCCCATCCCCACAGCGTCGTCCAGAAAACCGTGGTCACCAGCAGAGCGAGAGAAGAGATCCCAGTGTGAGCACCGTATAACCACGGCTCCACCAGATTTGCCGCTATCAATTCGAGCAAGGTGAACAACAGAAAAACTAGAACTGGCGGTCCCCAACCATTGAATACCGCGAGAGACAGCACGAGTGGGAACGCCATAGCCGTCGGTGCCCCCACATACGGAACGATGCGGAGAAGACCGGCAATGACCCCCCAAAGGGTGGCATTCGGAATACCAATGAAGAACAGGCCGACCCCGAAGCAAATCCCATAGCAGGCATTCACCACAAATTGCATCACCAGATAGCGGCTGATGCGGCGACCCGCGTCATCCAACGCCAGCGTCATGGCGTGTAACTGAGGCACACCGGCGAGGCGCAGGAATCGATCGCGCAGGTCCTCCTGCTTTATAAGGATGAACACCGTGAATATCAGGACCATGCCCGTCGTCGCCAGTGGTATCACAGCCGGAGCCAGCACCTCGCGAAGGTACGCCAGACCATTCACCGGAACGGCGACGACCTGAACCGGAAAGGGACCTTGCGGACGCGACGCCGGCTTAGCTTGGGAACCAGCTTGAGCGCCGGGCTGCGAAGCGCGTCGAGATAAATCGGACGAAGGAGCCTCGGGGTTGATCGTCGAATCCGAAAACTCTTTGCCAATTTCTTCCACGCTCTCGGTTGCCCGCCCCAGTGCGCTCCCCGCTGGGTAATGAAGGGCTTCAATCTTATTGTGGATATTTAGACGGTACTTGGGCAGATCGTTCGCCACCTGCAGGAGTTGCCGCGCGACCACCCAACCAACACCTGCGACGGCAACAAACGAAATCAGCAGCGCCAGCACAACCGCGGGTACGCGACGCATCGGGAGCTTTTGAAAGAAGTTCACCAGTGGCGTCAACAGAAAGTTGAGCGTCAAGGCGAGAGCGAGAGGAATGAGAATCGCGCGAGCGAAATACAGAATCAACACAATCCCGGCCAGGATCACCAGGGGGCTCAGTGTTGGCCAATCCTGTCGAGGACGACTCATAGCTTTGAAAGAATACCCCAAGTGCGGCTGGGGGAATAGAAGATCCAACCGCTCTAGACGCGAGGCGTAGGTTGCAGCCCTACAACAGAGTTTTGCGAGGTAGTTTGTTAGCCCGGGCGGAGCGGCTTCCGTTTAGCTTATGCTCGCCGCAGACTTCCAGGATTTCATACCGGCACAGCGGTCTTGCGCGGAGGATTAAAGAATGGCATCGCCGTCACCTTCACATTCGTCTTTAGCCGGATCGCTTCGATCGTGATCTCCATCTGCAATTGCGTCCCCAGCTTCGAATGCTCCGTCTCCACGCTGGCCAGCGCAATCATCTTTTTTAGGATCGGCGACCAACTCGTCGTTGTGGCCTTGCCGACCTGCTTTTCTCCAGAGTACAAAGGCACGGCCACGCGCGAAGCCTGGCTCGGTGCGGCTGGCGTGAGCCCGTAGCGCTCATAGAGCGCCTCAACCTCGGTCCAATCGACTTCGACGCCGACAAAATGCCGCGCCACACCGTTCTTCAGGTCGTGCTCGAGCGCCCGCTTTCCGATGAAGTTCTCCTTCTCGAGATGCACCATCTTCGCGAAACCCAGTTCGTATGGTGAATACTTCTGCGACGGAATAAGCGCCTTCTTCGAACTCGTGTAATCCACTTCGATGAGCAACAGCCCCGCTTCCGCGCGCGCCACATCGAGCGCCAGCATGCCAGCCGCGTGCAAATCGAACTGCTTGCCTTTTTCCGTCAGCGCGTCCCACACCTTCACGGCGTCGTTTGCGTCTTTTAATGGCACCCAGATTTCATACCCCAGATCGCCCGTATAACCAGTGCGCGAAATGTCTACCGGCACGCCGGCAATCTTGCCGTGGGTCACGCGGAAATATTTCAGGTTCGCGATATCGGCATCGGCCACCATCTTCAGCAATTTCGCCGAGGTCGGCCCTTGCAGCGCCAGCGCGGCAACTTTTTCTGAAATATCTTCGACCTGCACATCCATATTCAGGCCATTCTGCCGGAACCAGCGCAGGCTGGGGTCAGCAGCCGTCCAGCGATAGACATTTTCCTCCAGCCGCGAAACCGTTCCGTCGTCGATGACCTTACCCTCTTCATCGCACCAGCAGCAATAAATCACCTGCCCCACTTTCACTTTATTAATGTCGCGCGTGATCACTCGGTTCACCAACCGCGTCGCGTCTTTCCCCGTAATCAAATACTTGTAGAGCGGCGAAATATCGATCAGCGCCGCCGCATTGCGGATGGCGTTGTACTCGTGCTCGTGATGCACCTCATACACGCTGACCGTGTAGTATCCCGACCACTCGCGGTAATTCAAGCTGTGGCAAAGCGGAAAAGTTCGCTCGTGAAACGCGGTTCCAATGGGCAATGGAGTGGCCTCGAAAAGGAGAGATTGCGACGTGCCGAATTATACGCAGTCTCGTACGGGACGAGCAATGGAGCGGCCGGGAGACGGCGCGTTGTGGTCTCTTGCGGATCGCGCTTGGAAATTGGAGGGATTGGTAGGATTATTGGAGCATTACGGAGGTGCAGAGGCAGCCGAGTGAATAAGAAAGTTAGAATGCGCGTTGTTGGTCCCTTCCTTTTGTTTCTGATTGTGTTCCTTGTCGGCTTTCCTGTTTGGTTGCGATCCCCTCACTCGCCCGGCGGCCAGCTCTTTGCCTACGTTTTTGGAGCGATGCTAATCGTCCTGTCGCTTGCCTACGCTGTTGGCCAAATCGCCTTTCTTGTTTTCGGGTGGCGAATTTTTCGTGACTGAGCGAGACATTTCGATTCCAACCACGCTACAATGAGGCGCTCTATGTACCGCCTCCTTCAATGGACCGTCCTTCCCAGCGGACTCTAATCACGCTGTCCACACCGTTCCCTCGCGAGTATCATTGCGTTTCCTGAAATCCCAGCGTTCGAATCAGTAGCTAGCAGCCAGGAGCCAGAAGTTCATGCCCAATTCATACGATGTAATCGTGATCGGCGGCGGACACAACGGCCTGGTCAATGCCGCCTACCTGGCGCGCGCCGGAAAGAAAGTTCTGGTGCTCGAACGCCGCCACATACTCGGCGGCTCAGCCTGCACCGAAGAAGTCTTTCCAGGCTTCAAGTTCTCGGTCTGCTCCTACGTGGTCTCTTTGCTGCGCCCGGAAATCATCCGCGACCTGGATCTGCCGCGCCACGGCCTCGAGATTCTCCCGCTCGACGGCACTTTCACGCCCATGCCCAGCGGCGATTACTTATGGCGAGTGAACGATCACGGCAAAACTCATCGCGAGATCGCCCGTCACTCGCGCGTCGACGCCGAAGCCTACGACGAATTCGGCAAAGCCATGCAGGCCATGTGCCGCTTCGTGAAACCGATTCTCAGCATGGTCCCGCCCGATCCCAACACGCTCAACCCGCGCGAACTGATGAAGCTGCTCTTCATCGGACGCCGCTTTCAGGGCATGTCGAGTTACGACAAGTACAACCAGGTTCAGCTCATGACCATGAGCGCCATCGATTTTCTCGATCAATGGTTCGAGACCGACGTGCTCAAAGCCACCATGTCCGCCTCCGGCATCATCGGCACATTCCTCGGCGTGCGCTCGCCCGGCACCGCCTACGTTCTGCTCCATCACTACATGGGAGAAATCGACGGCGCATTCCGCGCCTGGGGATTCGCGCGCGGGGGTACCGGAGCAATTTCAAACGCCATCGCCGACGCGGCCCGCGAGGCCGGAGTCGAGATTCGAACCCAGGCCGCCATCGCGAAAATTATCGTCAAAAATGGCAAGGCCAAGGGCGTTGTACTCACCAACGGCGACGAAGTCTATGCCAACACAATTTCCTCCAGTGTCGACCCCAGACTCACCTTCAACAAATTCATCGAAGCCGAACATCTGCCCGCCGACTTTCTAGAAGATATCAACCGTTTCAAATATCGAGGCTCCTCCGGCAAAGTAAACATGGCGCTCGATGGTCTCCCGAATTTCAAGTGCATGCCCGGACCCGGCCCGCACCTGCGCGGTGCAATGTCCATCTCACCATCTGTCGAGTACATGGAGCGCGCCTACGACGACGCAAAGTACGGCAACTTCTCGCGGCATCCCTACATCGACATGGTCATCCCCTCGCTCACCGATCCATCGGTCGCTCCTCCGGGCAAGCACGTGCTCTCCTGCTTCGTGCAGTACGCGCCTTACAAGTTGCGCCCGGGCCTGCACTGGGACACCGAAAAAGAGGCCTTCGGCGATACGGTCGTCAACACCATCGCCGAATACGCGCCCAACATCAAGGACATCATTCTGCACCGGCAAGTCATCACTCCGCTCGATCTCGAGCGCGAGTGGGGACTGAGTGAAGGCAACATTTTTCAAGGCGAACTTTCGCTGGAGCAACTTTTCTTTCTGCGCCCAGCGCCGGGTTACGCGCGTTTTCGCACGCCCATACAGAATCTTTACATGTGCGGTTCGGCCACGCATCCCGGCGGCGGCATCATGGGAGCACCGGGACGTCTCGCCGCGTTGGAAATTCTGAAGGACAAGGGGGCAGCCTAACTCCTGACCCTCTGTCATCCTGAGCGAAATTTCTCTCGCGGACACGCGAGACAAATGCAGTCGAAGGGATCCCTACACGTGCTCAGACAGCGCAAGCATCGCAAGCGTTCTCCTCGAGCGGTTGGGACTTTCAACCTATGAATACAGACGCTAAAGGGGCACGCGACATCGTCATCATCGGCGGCGGCCACAACGGGCTCGTCACCGCATTCTACCTGGCTAAAGCGGGATTCAAGCCTCTCGTACTCGAGCGCCGGCCGCAGGTCGGCGGCGCAGCGATCACCGACGAATTCCATCCTGGCTTCCGCTGCTCCACACTCGCCCACACCGCTGGCCCGATTCGTCCCGACATCATCCGCGACATGCAACTGGAAAAGCATGGTTTGCGATTCATCGCGCCAGAAACCTGCGTCACCGCGCTCACGCCCGGGGGCCGTGCTCTTTCGCTTTATCAGGACGAGAATAAATCTGCGCAGGCGATCGCTGCTTTCTCACAGAAAGACGCGGCGAAATATCCCGAATTTCAAAATTCGCTCGACAAGATCAGCAAAGTAATGGCGGAGGCCCTCGCCACGACTCCACCCGACATCGATCACCCCAGCAGCGGCGACCTCTGGAGCATGCTCAAGACCGGCCGGGCTGTCCGAAATCTCGGCAAGCGTGATATGTACCGGGTGCTGCGCTGGGGGCCCATGGCGGTTGCCGATCTGGTGGCGGAATATTTCGAGACGGAATTATTGCGCGCGATCATTGCGGCTCGCGGAATTTTCGGAACTTTTCTCGGACCGTGGTCGGCCGGCAGCAGTCTGCAGTTGCTCATCCGCGCCGCCGGCGATTCCCATCCTGCCGGTTCGACATTCTTCGCCGCTGGCGGAATGGGAGCGCTCACGCAGGCCATGGCCTCTGCCGCAAAAGCTGCCGGCGTCGAGATTCGCACCGCAGCCGAAGTCATCGAGATTCGCGTGAGAGATGGCGCGGCCACGGGCGTGCTGCTCACTACCGGCGAAGAAATCACTGCCGATGCCATTATCTCCAACGCCGACCCCAAACGGACTCTGCTCAAATTGACCGACCCGATTCATCTTTCGCCGGACTTCGTACAGAAGCTGCAGCACCACCGTGGCAATGGTACAGTCGCGAAAGTCAACCTGGCTCTTTCTGCTCTGCCCAATTTCACTGCGCTGAAAAACCGCGATGGAGCTGCGCTCCAGGGACGCATTCACATCGGGCCCGAGATCGATTATATCGAGCGCGCTTTCGACGAATCCAAGTACGGCAACTTCTCGCGCCAGCCCTATCTTGAAGTCACAATCCCGTCGCTGACCGATCCCACGCTCGCGCCGGAAGGTAAGCAGGTGATGTCGATCTACATGCAGTACGCGCCGTACAAACTGAAACGCGACTGGGAAGAGCAGCGCAAAGGACTCGGCCAAACGGTAGTGCAGACGCTCGCACAATACGCTCCCAATCTGCCGGAGCTGATCTTGACTCACCAGATCATCACGCCGCAGGATCTCGAAGATGTCTACGGATTAACCGGCGGCCAGATCTTCCACGGCGACCTTGCGCTGGATCAGTTCTTTACCATGCGTCCGCTGCTGGACTGGGCACGCTACAAAACGCCGATTCAGAATTTGTATTTATGCGGCAGCGGAACGCATCCGGGCGCGGGGTTGACTGGAGGCTCGGGAGCGAATGCGGCGAGGGAGATTGTGAAGGAACTGAAGCGGTAGCCGCTTTGTGTCCGGCACGCGTAACCCGAGGCCGACTTTGCCGCTAAGACAAAAGAATCGAATCTATCTAAAACATTGATAATGAACGTCTTATGCTGTGGCCATCTTTTACCCTTGCCTTGGCGTCTATTTGTGTGTACATTGTACGGAAGGAGACTGCTATGGCACCCGCAGTGGCACAAAAAGAGGCTCGAATTGAGGTGCGCACCACCAACGAGCGAAAGGCTTTCATCACTCGTGGTGCGAACGCCAACGGACAAAACGTAAGCGACTTTATTCTTTCTAGCGCGCAAGAAAAGGCCGAAATGATTTTGGCGGACCAAAAAGAATTTGTTTTGCCCCAAGATCGCTGGGACAAGTTTGTCGCTGCTTTAGAGCGACCAGAAACAAAGCACGAGCGGTTGGCAAGATTGATGTCAGAACCTTCTATCCTTGAACGATAAACATTCGCTTTCCGCAGTCGAACCCTTAAACGAGAGTCATATTCTCGATCAGTTCGATTGCGGAGAGCACGAATCTCTGACAACTTGGTTAAGACAATTCGCCCGAATTAACCAAGCCGGCAACTCCACCAGAACCTATGTTGTTCATCGCGCCAGACGTGTTGTTGGGTACTATTCTCTGGCCGCGTCAAGCATTCGCAAAGAAGATGGGTCAATCCGGGGTGCAAAAGGTCAGCCTAACCATCCCATCCCTGTAATTCTGCTCGCGCGTCTAGCGCTCGATAAAGCTGAACAGCACCAGGGCCTCGGACCGGCATTACTGAAAGACGCATTACAACGATGTCTACGTGCTGCAAAAGAAATTGGCGCACGAGCCGTCTTGGTTCATGCAATTGATAAAAAGGCCAAGGGCTTTTATCGCCATTTTGGTTTTGAAGATTGTGCTGTTGATGATCTTTATTTGATGCTACTTATCAAGGACATAGCACCAGCATCAGCACCATGGTGAGTGCCAACATCATAACCAGCATGATGGCCGATATCATCGTCATGTAGTTCATCATCGTCAGCGGAATCGTAATCGATGCGTGATTGCCGCTCTGCGTGTGGCCATCGCTTCGGCCAAGATGACAACATGAGTTCTGAATGAAACCCTCCGCCATCCTCCTCGTCTCCTGCCCCGACGCGAAAGGCGAGGTCGCCACCATCGCCGACTTCGTCTACCGCCATAACGGCAACATCCTCCATGCCGACGAACACGCCGACGAAGAATCCGGGCTGTTCCTGATGCGTGTCGAGTTCGATCCCAAAGATTTCGACATTGACCTCACCGATAAAGACCTCGCCGGCTTCACCAAACATTTCTCCCCCATCGCCGAAAAGTTTCAGATGAACTGGCGTCTGGCGCAGTCGTCCCACCGGCAGCGCATGATCATATTCGTTTCAAAGTACGATCATTGCCTCGTAGATCTGCTTTACCGCCATCAAAGCGGCGAACTCGCCTGCGAGATCCCGCTGATTGTTTCCAATCATCCCGACAACCAGCCTATCGCCGATTTCTACAGGATTCCCTACACTGTCATCACCATCACAAAGGACAACAAGCGTCAGGCTGAAAACCAAATCCAGTCGCTGATCGAAGAGCACAAAGCCGACTTCATGGTGTTGGCCCGTTACATGCAGATTCTCTCGAACGAATTCGTCAACCGCTATCCGCAACGCATCATCAATATTCATCATTCGTTTCTGCCCGCCTTCGTCGGCGCCCGCCCCTACCACCAGGCCTTCGAACGTGGCGTCAAGCTGATCGGGGCGACCAGCCACTACGTGACCGAGGTCCTGGACGACGGTCCTATCATCGAACAGGACGTGGTTCGCGTTTCTCACCGAGACACTGTCGAAGATCTGATTCGCAAGGGCCGCGACCTCGAGAAGGTCGTCCTCTCGCGCGCGGTTCGCTGGCATCTGGAAAACCGTGTTCTTCTTTATGGCAATAAGACCGTGGTTTTCTGAAAGCTTTTTGAGAAAGATCTCAGACCATCACCTCTGCGCGGAAGGCCATGCACCTCCGGAAAGCAGCCCGCCGTTTGCGTGACGGTTCCACCCCCGGTAGTAACTTGCGACCCTGGTGACTTTCGTCTTTACTGGAAAAGCAATAAGAATTCCCTCAACTGACGAGGAGAATCTCGCTTGCGGGAGCGTTTCTTGGCCGAGGACCTTAAGTTTGAGTTGTCGATCCTGGCGACGGTCCAGGGGTTTTATCAGAAGCTGATGCGCGACTCGCTCGGCGGCGATGTGCCCGTTCCGAGCGGGCTTGACGAGCTTTCGCTTCGCCACTCGGAAGGGGATCTTCCCGAAACTCTCTCCCGGATGTATCGCTGGCTACACGTGCTGGATATGGCCATCACGCCCGCAATGATGCGGCAGGCACTCACGCCAGATACAGATTCGGAAGTTGCCGAGGCCCTGCTTCGCTATTTTGTCCGGCGCCGCGAACCCAGCGAGGTGAACCGCGATAAGACCGATTTAATTTCCACTTTTCTTTACCGCCATCCCCGAGTCGCCGGGCAGTGGCAGCAGCACGGCTACGGGCTCGACGGATCGCTGCCCCTTTCACCATTCGAAATTGCCCTGATCGAAATTCTTGCGGATACGGATGTGCCCTCGCTGCCGGAAGAGCACGTACAGCTGCTGCGAAACTTCGATCCGTTACGCGAAGAGATTGCCCGCTATCGCGATTTCAATGCGCTAATGGACTCCGGCATTGTTTCCCGAGTGCGCGAGTTAAAGCGCTGGCTGGACTCTTCTTTCTATCACCCCGGAGTGCTGGCTACCGTTGCTGCCCACAATGCCGCGTTCGGTGCGCGCTTCGACCTGCTCTTCACCAAAGCCCTGGCAGAAATCAAACAATTCGCCCAGGCATTGGACGAAATGGGCGGCAGCATTCTAAGCACAGTGGATGGCGTGGAAGTGACGGTCGAACACGTGGCGGCGATCGAGCAAAAGGAAATGCTCCGGGCTGATTACGGAAGTGCGCTGGAAAAGTTCCGGCGCGTGTCGAAGCTGAAAAAAGAACTCGACCGGCGACCACCCATCCGCAAGTCTTTGCTCGCGCCTAGCGCAGGCAACGCGATCCAATCCTCCGGCCAGGCGGCCGCTGCCGCTAAAACTGCACGCGCAGCCGCTGCTGCAAAAGCTCCCGTCGCAGTTCAGGTTTTCCAGCCTCCCGCAATCACCGCACAGCAAATTTCAGTCGAAGAAGGCAAACTGCGGCGTGTCGAGGAATCGATTCGGGTCTTTGTTCGCGTGGCCGATCCCAAGTATCGCCAGGTTGTGCCCATGCGCTTTTTCAATCTGACCCTGACCGCGTCAGAAGCCGAAGCCTACAACGCCGGCTTCCTGGAAGAGAAAAGCACGCGCGCCGATGTCGCTCGTACCTTGATCCGCCTGGTTTCTTGCGTGGCGCGAATCAACACGGAACTGGAAGAACTCAAACGCAGCCAGAGCATGTCTTCGCTATGGAAGCTCCATGCGGACGCGCTCGTGGTTTTACTCGACATTGCCAGTACCACGGCGGAGGAAGCTGGAAGCGTCGCTAAAATGGCCGAGAGCAGCGATGCGGCATCGGCCAAGGCCATCCACGAAACCGTGCAGAAACTCCGCGATCGCTCCGATCTGGCCGTGAAAGCTCTGGCGCAAACTGGGAGTTAAGCGCTTCCCGCACCGCTGCCCAAATACCTCTGTCATCCCGAGCAAAGCGAGGGACCCTGGTTTTTGCAGCACCACCACTGCGGTGGATTTCTTCGTAAAATAGACCTGCGCGGCGCCTAGCAGGAGACCTCCCAAATCCCAGATCAGCGCCAGTCTTGCGCTCCGTGATAGATATGCACGATTTCGACAGCTTCAGCTTTCACCGCGTAAACCACAACGTAAGGGAGTGGCGTAAGCGCAAGTTCTCTCGTTCCGTTGTGGTGGCCAGGTCTACCCCTGTTCGGTGAGGTTTTCAGGGAACGGATGCGCCCGTAGATTGTGCGCACGGTCGGTTCTGCGAAATGCGGGTAGTTCCGTTGCAGATAGTTCTTGATGTTTTGCAGGTCGTCGGCAGCGGGAACGGTCCAGCGGATGCGCATCAGGGTTTGAACATGGCTTCAACGCGGGCGTCCATTTCTTCTTCTTCGATAAACTCGCCTCGCTCGGCTGCCGCTAATCCTTTTTCCACGGCGGCAAGGAAGCGGGCTTCTTCGTCAAGATACCGGGCAACAACGTTCGTCACCAAGTGCTCGGGGTCGGTACCGGCCTTCGTGGCGATCTGCGCAATACGTGCTTGCTGCTCAGGGGTGAAATGCAGTTCCATCGGCTTCAGGATATGGGAAAAGCTGCCGTGAGGCAACATCGGTGAAGGTTTCGCACAGGACGATTTTGATTTTCGAGGTTCACGGTGCCCATTCGCCGAAAACCGCGGCGAGTGGGGCATCCTCAGTCGTGCTGGCACCAAGGTAGGCCAGCGCCGGGGGGCGGCTGTCCCCACGTGGGCGCTGGATTTCACGGCTAGGGTCTCATGACTCGGCTGGCAACTTCGGGGCCGAACATGCGGAAGTGCCTCTCGTTGTCGGTATAGATGGTCTCCGCCCTGGCTTTGATCGCGCACGCGGCCAGGAGCGCATCGTAGATCGTTGCGCCCACGATCCCGTTCGCCGACGCCTGTCGAATGGTCGTCAAGTATTCGGCGCTATCGAGCGAGACGATTGTGAGGTGATCTTCGATGTCGGTAAGGAAAAGGATTGCTTGCTCAGGGCTCGCCCGAAATATGCCCGGCAAGCGCGTCACTCCGGCATAGACCTCGGCGAGGGTGTGAGCGGCACAGCATGCGATTCGTTTATTGGACGGAGCGTAAACAGCCAGACAGCGGTCGTGATCCTTGTGGTCTTCCACAAAAGCTGGAATAAGCACCGAGGTATCAAAGAACCATTTCAACTGGTTTTCTCACTGCGGCGGCGAGAGGGACGCAGGGAGCTGGCATCGACGCGCCCACGCTCGTTGCGAATTTTGCGGATGGTTTGGTTTACGACTTCCGCGGAAAGCGGTTTCCCGGTTCGCATCACCCAGACGCCCTCTTTTTTCCGCATGGTCGCGGCCCCTCGCACCGGACGCAGGACGATCTGATCGTCCGAAGTCTCCAGTTCCAAGGAGTCTCCCGCGGACAATTGAAGCTCTTCCCGCACAGGCTTGGGCAGAACAAGCCGGCCGGCCCGATCAATGGTCAGGGTGGTTGTCATGGCATTCATTTTACCATAGTGACTACCACTTTATATGGTACGGAAAATGGTTGCCATACGGCTCTCTCTCTCTCTCTCTCTCTCTCTCTCTCTCTCTCTCTCTCTCTCTCTAAGTAAAGAAGGGACAGGCAATTTAAGCCCGTCCCTTTTTCGAAGCTAGCGGCTGGACGCCTAGTTAATATCGAACTGCTCCTGATGCAGCGCGGGATCGCTCTTCACGATGATCGTCCTCTTGGTCAGTTCTTCCATCTCGTTTAATAAGCGGCCGTTGTTGCCCTTTAGTTCCTTCGCCACATCCGGATTCACGCGCAGCATCACGTCTTCGTGCTCCAGATGCTTGGCGATCTTGCGCATCTCCACGTAGATCTCGTTCACCACCGTCGTTAGAGACTTCACGTAGCCGGTGGATTGGCAATAGGGACACGGCGCGCCGATGGTGCGTTCGAGCGATTGCTTCACACGCTTGCGAGTGATTGCGACCAGACCGAAATCGTTGAACTGCAGCACCTTCGAGGGCGCACGGTCGTGCTTAAGTTCCTCTTCGAGCGCTTGCATCACGCGCTGGCGGTTGCGCCGTTCATCCATATCGATGAAGTCGATAATGATGATGCCGCCCAGATCGCGCAGCCGAACCTGCCGGACGATCTCTTTGATCGCATCCACGTTGGTTTTGACGATCGTGTCTTCGAGGCGCGAGGTCTTGCCCACATACTTGCCGGTATTGATGTCGATCGCGACCAGCGCCTCGGTCTGGTTAATCACGATGTAACCGCCGCTCTTCAGCCACACCTTCGACTTGAGGGCCTTGTCCATCTCCTCTTTTAGGCCAAATTGTTCGAACAGCGGCGTCTCTTTGGTATAGAGCTTCACGCGCTTCACCAGGCCGGGCTGGAAGCGATTGAAGAAGCGGAGAATGCGTTCGTATTCCGGCTCGGTATCGACCCAGATCACTGAAAAATCGGAGGTGACCTGATCGCGCAGCACGCGCTCCACCACGTTCAGATCGTGATAAATCAGCGCCGGTGGCTTCGAGGCTTCGGCCCGAGTCTTGATGTCGTTCCACAGGCCTTTCAGGAAGCGGATGTCGGCGCGGAGTTCGTCTTCGCTCGCGTTTTGCGCCGCCGTACGTACGATGAAGCCGCCATGCCCGTTTTCCCGCTCGCTCATCACGATGCGCTTCAGCCGCTGGCGTTCCTCGTCCGACGCAATCTTGCGCGAGACACCGGTGTGGTTCACCGTAGGCATATAAACCAGGAAGCGGCCCGGTAGCGCGATATGGCTGGTGATGCGTGCGCCTTTTTTGCCGATGGGCTCCTTGGCAATCTGCACCAGAATTTCTTGACCTTCCTTGAGCAAATCGCTGATCTTTGGGATTTCATGCGACTCACGGCGCGGAAAACGCCGCCCGCCACCGCGGCGTCCACCGCCGCGCTGGCGGTCGTAACCGGGCCGCGGACGCGGGGCGCGCTGCGTATAACCCACGGTCCCGGTCGGAGCACGCACTTCCGCCCGGGTATCGACGGGGCTACCGCCGCCGGCTTCCGCGTCGAGCATCGCCTCCGCTTCAGCCTGGGCTTCTTCCAGTTCTAATTCCTCGGAGTCTTCCTCGCTCTCCGCTGCATTACCATCCGCCGACGCCGCACCCGACTCTGCTAAAGACGACATGTGAATCTCGTCGACGGTTTCGCGGACGTCAGGAAGAATATGCACTCCGCTCGCCGAATCCGCCTGACCTACCGCTCGGGTTTCTTCTTCAAACTCGTCGTATCCCTCGTCAGAAGATTGTTCGTAACGGACGGTGTCCGCTTCTTCTTCATCGATAGTCTCTTCTTCGAGCGTTCCCGGAGCTGCAAAAACGGGGGCTTCGGCGTCGGCATGCGAAGGCGCCGATGAATGGGCGGGCCGCGCCATTACCTCGCGCTCTTCTTCTCCGGCAACTTCTTCTTCAATCGTCGCAGGCTCCTCGGTGGCGGCCACTGCAGGAATCGCCAGCGGTCGTCGAAATTCGCGCTTCCATTCGACTGAAGTGGACGCTACCGACGCTGAGGCCGCCGCGTAATTTTCTTGCATACGGGCTTCGTCTTTGGGAGTTTCAATTACTGACGGGATACTCGCAGCCGCGGGCGCAACGGCATTAGCGCTGGCAAACATGGGTTCGTCATCCGGAAAAGCCGAGGCCACTGGCACCGCCGTTTCTGGAGCCGAGCTCACGGGCGATCCAGTCGCGGGTTCGGTCGAGCGCAGCTCCTGCGCTGCGGGTTGCGGAGTCAAGCTGCGGTATTTGGAAATCGATTCCCCCGGAAGAAGTATCGGCTGGTATCCGGCTGGCGGTCCAAATGACGGCGTTTTCCCGGATTCATGAGGACGCGGAACTGCGGCGGGGACGACTGCAGCGGAGGCTTCGATCGGCGGCCGCGCAATGCGAGGTTCCGATCCCCGATCGCGTCCTTCGCCACGTCCATCGCGCCGTCCACCTCTACGGCGTCGGCGTCCGCGATATCCTCCGCGATCGCGTTCCGCACCGTCGGACCCCTCTTGCGCCACATTCGGCGAGCCATAGGACTGGGTGCCTGCATCGTGCTGTGTTGCGTCGGAGGGCTGCTCAAACGCAGCCTCGCTCTCGCCAGCGCTCACTGCTTCGGCATGTTCGAAGTGAGGCATCTCTTGCGTCATCGCAGCCGGTTCCGGCTGCGTACGCAGATCCTGCACTCCGCGATTCGCAGGGATGGAATCGGTCAGATCCTCGTCGTGCTCCTCCAATTCCATGAAGTCGGAAACGTAGAGGAAGGCATCGCGTTCCAGGCCGATGTCGACGAAAGCCGACTGCATCCCGGGTAGAACGCGGGTTACGCGGCCTTTGTAGATGGACCCTGCGAGGGTGTACTCGTTTTCGCGCTCGAGGTAGATTTCCGCGAGCAGATCATCCTCCACCAGCCCGACTTTGGTTTCGTGGGGCGTGGAAGACACAAACAATTCCTTATTCATTGACACTCCGGTTCCGCTCCGACTAAGAAAGTCGGGCAGGTTTCACCGGGATGGAGCTTGGAAGGAATCGGGGGGATGGAGCGTCGCGATGCTGGCCCCATATCGGGGACGGATGGTGTGTGGGAGGTTTCTCCCGGACCCGCTCCGCTGCACAAGCTTGGGTATCTTTTGCACGTTTCGCTTTCATCTGCCGGGTTTGTGACCGCACTCTCAGACCGTTTCCGGTCGGGGGGCCGTTTCCCTGCCAGCAGCGTTATAGCTTCAATCCTGCCCGGTCCTCTACAGCTCGATTAACCGGTGAAATACCCTCTTAACGCGAGGGTGATCGATATTTTGGGCTGCGCCAACCGGCGCAGCAAACTGCTCACTGCTATGTTCCCAGTTCAAGAATCTTGAACCTGGTTGATATGAACCCCTTACCAGAATCTGCTTTATTTGTTCCTTAGCCGGGCGCTCTTATGCGATCGCCCCAGCTAATTTACAAAGCGGCGCATTCGAACGTTCATAACCATCCCCAGCGCCAGGAACATGAACAAAACGGAAGACCCGCCGTAACTCATTAGCGGCAAAGGTATTCCGGTGACCGGCATAAAACCGACCACCATGCCGACATTGACCAGGATATGGAAGCTAAGCACAGCCACCACACCCATCACCACGAACGTGCCAGCGCGGTCGGGCGCTGTTTGCGCGTTCTGGGTCAAACGCATCAGCACTATGAAGTATAACAGCAGAACCCCCAGCGCGCCCACGAATCCATGCTCTTCGGCAAATGCCGCGAAAATGAAATCCGTTTGTGGGACTGGAAGGAATGCTCCATGTGTTTGCGAGCCTTTCCCGCCCCACAAGCCTCCAGAACCGACCGCTATCTTGGATTGCTCAACTTGATACCCCGAACCCTGGGGATCGTTTTCCGGGTCCATGAAGCTGGTTAAGCGTTGCTTCTGGTAAGACTTTAGAACGTGTACGCGCGGCACGAAGAAGACGGCGCCAATTCCCACGGCCGCCAACAGCACAACGACCAACCCTTGTTTCCATTGCATTCCGCCCAGAAAAGCACCCATGACCGCAATGGGTACATAGGTCAGAGCGGTACCAAGATCTGGCTGCTTCAATACCATTAGCATCGGTATGCCCACAATGGCAGCCGCTTTCGCGAAGTCCGACCACGAGAGTTCGCGATTCCGCAAGTCGGCAAAATATTTGGCCACGGCCAAAATAAGGATCAGCTTGACCCATTCAGACGGCTGAAAGTGGTTTCCACCCGGCATCTTGATCCATCGCTTCGCTCCCAGATATTTCTGCCCGAACACCAAAACTGCCATCAGCGACGTGACCGCCCCAATATAGAACCAGTGAATTTTGTCCAGCAGCGCCTGGTAGTTCACCGCGCTGATCATAAACATCATGGCTACGCCGCCCAAAACCCAATAAATTTGCTTGATGTGGGAGCCGACAAACTTGGTGTGCATGGTGGCGCTGCGAATCTCCATCACGCCCAGTCCGCAGATGATGAGCACGAAGATCAGCAGCAGCCAGTCGAAGTCGTGAAATGAAACGTAACGTGACATCAGTACCTAGTACCCGGTACCGAGTACCGAGCGACTGCCTCCCTGCGCATTTTGTCGAATATCTTCATAGCGCTCTTTCCCGTGGTGCTGGTGCTGGTGCTGGGTACCAGGTACTAGGTACTCGGTACTTACTGCATCCCCGGCGCGGCCGTCGCCACAGCTAGCGGCCTCTTCGGCAAATTCACTTCGAAGCGCCCACCCTCCAGTTTGTCGCCTTCGGGCGCGGTCCAAAGACCTCCGATGTCGACTTTGCCATCGCCTTTCGGCTTCTCCGCCATCTTGTTAGGCAGGCGTCGCTTCTTGTCCACATAGGCTTTAAGCACCTGGGTCGCCAGCCGCGCCGCCAACTTCCCATGCTCGCCACCTTCAAATAGAACGCAAACAATGATGTCGGGATTACGCCGGGGCGTGAATCCGACGAACCAACCGTTTTGCGCGAGCGCTTCACTGTTCTTGAACTTGGCGCGGGTGGCCAGAGAAACAATCTGCGCCGACCCGGTTTTGCCGGCTATATCAATCCCCGGAATATGCGCTGAAGGGGCGGTACCCTCCGGCAAAAGCACTCGCGACATCGCGTCGGTAATGAAGGTCCATCCGTTCGGATCGATGGGAATGTTCTTCGTTTCGGTGACGTGACTGGTCTCCACGTATCCGCTGGGAAGCTCCTGCGGGTCAACAACGTGGGGCACAACCAAATGGCCGCCCATGGAGATCGCCGCGATGGCGCGCATCAATTGCACCGGCGTAATCGCAACTGCGCCCTGCCCAATCCCCACCGAAATCGTTTCTCCAGCAAACCATTTCTGCTTGAAGTTTTTGATCTTCCATTCTTCCGACGGCATTACTCCGCTGACTTCCTGCGGCAAATCGATCCCGGTTTTTTGGCCCAAGCCGAAAGCGGTAGCGTATTTGGCAATACGGTCAATGCCCAGCTTTTCGGCCAGCGTATAAAAGAAGACATCGCAAGATTGATAAATGGCTTTCTCTAGAGTGACCGAGCCGTGTCCGGTTTTTACCCAGCAGCCGAACCTGCGCCCGTAAAACTCAGCCCCGCCCGTGCAATTCACATGGAGCTCCTGCGCAATCCCCTCCTGCCACCCCGCCGTAGCCATGATGATCTTGAACGTCGAACCGGGAGCCAATTGCGCCTGAATCGCCTTGTTCAGCAGCGGTTTGTCGGGGTCCGTCACCAGCTTGTTCCATTCGTCGCGTGAAACCCGCACCGCGAAATCATTGGGATCGAAAGTCGGCCGGCTTACCATGGCCAGAATTTCCCCGGTTCGCGGGTCCATCGCCACAACAGCGCCGTTCTTTCCCTCAAGTGCTTCCTCGGCAGCGATCTGCAGATCGATGTCAACCGTAAGCTTTAACTGCTTTCCTGGGATCGCATCGGTTTCTCCCAGCAACCCCACCTCGCGCCCGTGGCTGTTTACCACCTCCCGCCGGGCCCCGTTCGTCCCCATCAATGCGTTGTTGTATTGCCGCTCAACGCCGGAGACTCCTACTACGTCGCCGGGGCTATAAAGCTCGAACTGCGGCTGGTTCAGCATGTCCTCCGTCACTTCGCCGACGTAGCCGATCAAGTGCGCCATAAAGCCGTTGCGCGGGTAGAGCCGCCGGTGGGCCACAATCGTGTCCAATTCCGGCAGCTCGTTGCGATGGGAATCGATAAAGGCAAGCTCATCCGGAGTAATGTCTTCTTTCAGGAAAATCGGCTGGTATTGCGGCATCGAGGCGAAGTGCTTTACCCTGGCGCGCACCTCGTTCGGATCCAGATGCAAACCTTGAGCAATCAGATCCGCGTCCGCGTTGAGATCACGGGAAGAGTCGCGCAACAGCAGCGCCGAGAACGAAGGATAGTTGTCCACTATGACGCGCCCTTCGCGGTCGAGAATTTTGCCGCGGGGTGCAAGGATCGGCACATTGCGGATGCGGTTCTTTTCGGCCGCGGAGGCGTAGTAGCCGCTCTGCATCACCTGCAGCTTCCACAATCCGTAGGCCAGCAAAAGAAAGATAGCCAGAATTATGTATTGCGCCGCGGTAAGGCGGATTTCCGAAACTTTGTCGTCACGGCTGAACATAAATCAGGGGCCAGTGGCCAGTGACCAGTGGCCAGTCCAACACTCGTGGGAGATTTGTCCGGTTTGCAACGGATCACAGCCTCACAAGATCGAATGTAAAGGAGCCTTGAAGCATATTGTAATGCGTGACGAGGCCTCGGAATTATCAACGTGGGTAACGGAAGTCACAGCCTGCACAAATTTCACTGACCACTGGCCACTGACCACTGTTCAAGTCCTCTGCTTGAATTTATCCAGCACAAAGTACAACAGGACGCCGAGGAAAGCGTTCACTACTCCCGCGAGGATTCCGCGGCTCCAACTCCAATTCAGTGTCAGATTGACCATGCCGCGCGCAACCGTAAAATAAACCGCCTGATGGACCAGGTAAAATCCCAGCGTAACCAAGAACCGCGCCCCGGCGTTTTCCACGTCCAGCTTCGCTCCCAATGACGAAGCTCCGTATCCCACAACTGTCTTTGCGATCCCGTAGATCCCTATTGGATAAGCTCCGAGCATATCCTGCACCAGCCCGATCGCCGCTCCCGTGAATAATCCTGAAATCGGATTGCGCCGCGCCATGGCAAAGAAAATCGTTACCAGCAGGGGTAAGTCAAAGATGGAGAAAAATGGCAACCGCCGGGGCACGAAAGCCTGTAGAAACAGCGCCAGCAGCGGTACTCCCACCGTTACCGGAATGTTAAACCGGTAAACCTCAATCTGCTCACCCGATGTGTAAGTGATGGGCACGCTAGTGGGGATTGTCATCGCTTGCCGGAGGTTGAGGCAACGATTGTGCGCTCGAAGGCTTGGACGGAGCTTTCGCTGGCTTCACGGAGGAATCGTCAGGATTCGACGCGGCCGTGCTGCCAGCCGCAACATCTGTGTCGGAATCTCGTGAAGCCGGCTTTTGTACAGCTTTTTTCAAAATTTGGGTCGTCACCGGCTGCCCGCTTATAGGCACGTCGTGCGCAAGGCTTTGGTTTGCCGCATTGCCGGCCGGTCCCGCTGAAGCACTGCCTTCCGGCTTTATCGCATTTCCTGTTATAGGCCTCGCGGCACCATTTGCCGGAGGCTTCGCGACGGCGCTCGAAGTCTGCCCCGCCGCAGTGTTCTCGTCCGCCGTCGGAGGTGCTCCGACAACCATCGCTGGCTTAGCCGGAACCGACGGCAGCCGCTGGGCTAGAATATCGGCCGCTCGCACCCTGACGCCGCTGCTTTCCGCAACCGGTTCCTGCTCCCGCTTTTCGGTGACGACCAGCACTTCCTCCAGTCGGCTCAGATCAGCCGCCGGCTTCACCTTGATGCTCAGAAACAATTCTTTTCCGGGGTTGACTTTGGTTACCGTACCTACAGGCAGTCCCTTGGGAAAGATCTGGTCGCCTCCGCTGCTCAGCAAAATATCTCCCGGAGAAACTTGCTCGTCGCTCATCACCCGATCCAGAACCAACTCGCCATTCGGTGATCCCCGAAGCACGCCTTGTAACCGTGATTTCTCGAGAAGTGCGCCCACGCCGCTGCTCTGATCGTTGATCATCAGCACCAGTGACGTCGTGGGATATACGCGCAGCACCTTGCCCACAATACCGCCGACCGTTATCACTGCCATATCCTGCGCAATGCCATCGTTGGAACCCTTGTCGATATAGATGGACTGGGAAAGATCGCTTCCGCTCGATCCGATCACCTGTGCGGGAACGGTTTTCGCGATGGTTTGCTCTTTAAAGGCAAGCAGGGATTGCAACCGCCGCGCCTGAGCAGCGTCTTCGCTCAGTCGCACCTGCTCCAGCCGCATCTGCTCAATCTGCTCTTTCAGTTGACGATTTTCGGCCCGCACGCCGCGCAGAAAGAAATAATTGTGCCAGACATTGCCGCTCCGATTCTGGGCCCAGACCAACACGCGCTCGAAAGGAGTGATCGCATCCACTGCCCAGATGCGGATCAAGCGAGTATGTTCCGCGTCAGCGCTGCGCTTCACTTGTACCGCGAGACCGAGCACCTGCAGAAACAACACTCCTACCAGAATGGTCAAATTGCGGTAACGGCCAAGTACGGATTCCATAACATCAGTGGTCAGTGGCTAGTGGCCAGTGGTCAGCAGGTCCGGAAACTGGCCACTGATCACTGCCCACTGACCACTGTTATTCGATCGATATCTTCCGGAGCAGTTTAAAGTCGCTGAGCATTTTGCCCGTACCCAGCACAACGCTACATAGCGGATCGTCGGCGATCGAGACCGGCAGCCCGGTTTCTTCGCGGATGCGCTTGTCCAGATTCTTCAGCAGGGCTCCGCCTCCGGTCAGCACAATGCCGCGATCGCTGATGTCGGCTGAAAGCTCCGGAGGAGTACGTTCCAGCGCCACGCGAATCGCATTCATGATCGTCGAAACGCATTCGCTCAGGGACTCACGAACTTCGCCATCGTCCACTGTAATCGTTTTCGGCACTCCCTCAATCAGGTTACGCCCTTTAATCTCCATCGTCATCGGTTTGTCGAGCTGGTGGGCGGAGCCGATTTCCATCTTGATCTGCTCGGCGGTGCGCTCGCCGATTAGCAAATTATATTTCCGCTTCAAATAATTCATGATGGCTTCGTCCATCTGATTGCCAGCCATCCGTACCGAGCGCGAGTAAACGATTCCGCTCAGCGAAATCACGGCAATGTCGGTTGTACCTCCACCGATGTCAACCACCATATTGCCACTCGGTTCCGTAATCGGCAGCCCCGCGCCAATCGCCGCGACCATGGCTTGCTCCACCAGATGTACTTCACTCGCTTTGGCGCGGTACGCGGAGTCCATGACCGCGCGCTTTTCCACTTGGGTGATTTCAGACGGCACACCGATCACGATGCGCGGATGCACCAGCATCTTCCGGTTGTGCGCCTTCTGGATGAAATAGTTGAGCATCTTCTCGGTGACCTTGAAGTCGGCGATCACGCCATCCTTCATGGGCTTGATGGCCACGATGTTCCCCGGCGTGCGGCCCAGCATCTCTTTGGCTTCTTTGCCCACGGCTTCCACTTCGCCCGTGTTCTTGTTGATGGCGACAATTGAGGGCTCGTTTACGACGATGCCCTTGCCGCGCGCGTAGACCAGCGTGTTGGCCGTGCCGAGGTCGATGGCCAGGTCGCTCGAGAACAAGCTGAAAAGCGACCGCAGGTTGTGAGAACGAGATGAATGAAATCCGTTGCTTGACATGGTCGAACTCTTCTCGCGATCTACATTGATCGCTTTGTTTTGCGGGCGAACCCGATTTGCCAAATCCGGCGCGAGGGCTTCCTCTCTTTAGTCCTACTTCTCTAGTCCTTCTTCTCTAGTCTAAGAGAGTCTTCGCGACCTTGCCGGAACCGAAGGTACCTCGTACTTCTGCCCGGAACCCTACTTCTGCATTGTCATCCCGAGCAAGCGTTTTATGCCCTGCGAGTGGATCCAGGCGAGCCGCGCGACCACCTCGTAGCCTGCCCTGAAAGAGCGCAAGCGACTGAAGGGCGCGTTTGGCTCGCTTCCTTAATTGACCTTTTCTACCTCACTAATCCCAACCTCACTAAAGCAATCCCTCACTGAATGATGATCTTCTTCTGCTGCGTATTGACTCCGCCCTGCGCGGTCTGCGCCGTCACCGTAATCACGGCCTCACCCGTCGCGAGCGGAGGGGTAAAGTAATGAAAGGTACCATCCGTGGATACCATCGGCACCTCCCGCCCATTCACCATCACTCGAGCCCCGATTTGGGTTTTCCCGGTTACTTCAATAACGTGTCCGTGCTGGATAAAAGGATCCAGCTCCAAGTCAATGGCCTCTGTCTGTTTTCCCTTGGGAATGATGGTGAAACGGTTCTTCTCGCTCTCCACCGATTCTTTTCCTGACGCTTCGTACGACTGTACCACCCAGTAGTAAGCTCCTTCGCCCAGGCCCGAAACGGAAACATCGGCAGTATTTACTTTCTTGTCAACCAATGTAGAAGAAAAATATGGATTCCTCGAGATCCGCAACCGGTACGCCACCGCATTCGCCATCGGAGTCCAGGAAAATTCGACATCCTTGGTCGATTCCCCAGCAGTGAAGATCGGCGCCATATTCGCCGGCGAAATCGGGGTCGGCGGCCCTGTGCCCTTCTCTTTCTCCATGTGCGTCTGTGCCGCCTGAAAGGTCACCTTTTCCCAGTTGGCCAATTGCACGGTTTCTCCGTTGCGAGTCACTTCTCCGGCGCCTTTCTTCATCAAAATCTCGTGCTGATCCATCTTGGGATCGTTGTGTACTTGCGCCGCCGACTCCGGAGCCAGGGACGCCGTCGCCCCCGCCACGATCACCTGCGATTTCGATCCCTGGGAATAAGTCGCCGTGGAAAGATCAACCGTTCCCGTACTCACTGCTACGGCCACATTCGTCTGCTGCTGATCGTTGGCCGAGTTCTCTTCAATCACAATGAGCGAATCCTGTTTCACGGTGTAGCTGGTGCCGTCATTGAAGACGACTTTCGCCATTCCTTCCGAGCCGGTCTGCACCACGTCGCCCTTGTCCAGGGGGATGTTGTAGTCCGCCGCAACCCAGCTGTTGTCGTTTCCCTTCTTCACGCGCACCGTGCCATCGAGCGCCGTGAAGTGAGCCTGCTGCGCTGTGATTAGGCCACTGCCCGCCTTCGGAGCCATCCCCGCCACGCGCTCCAGCGCCTTGTCTGCAACACCGCTGGCGGCCTTGATGCTGTTCTCCGTAAACTGCGGAAAGGTCAGTCGAATCGCGATAAAAAATATCGCGGCGCCGGCCAGAATCAGCAGAGCCACACTGCGATACGTGACCGTTTTCCACGCAATGTGGTAGCCCGGTTTTCGAGTCTGCGAGGACACGTGGACCAAAACTCTTATGCAAGCCTATTGAAGATGCGGTACTTTCAACGTTATCACAAGCCCTTAAACGCGAAAAACAGGTAATCAATAAGGAACGTTACCTTCGTTTGAGGCTCGGCCGCGAGCCGATTGCATCCATGCTGTACCTTTTTCCTTGTCTTGTGGAAAAAGTGAGCTTGACGACGCGATTCTCCGCGGAGACAATCCGTGCGTTCGGTCGCCGCATCCCTTCCCTCGCGGCGTCCCAGATGACTGAACGAATTTGCGAGCTTGGGTGTTTGTGTGCTCATCAGGTTTCGTGGATTTCTTAACTCAGGAGGCTCAATGCAAACAAGGCAATTAAGTCTCGTCTTTTCGCTTTTGCTGACACTCTGTCTGTTTAATGACACACAGGCGCAGCAGGCGGGGAGAATCGAATCCATGAAACTGCTCACGCCCGACGTGGGCTGGGCTGCAACCAGCAAGAAACTTTTCTGGACCACCGACGGCGGCGCTCAATGGAAGGACATCACGCCGAAGGTGACCCACAAAGGGCAGGTGGTCTCATCGGTCTTCTTTCTCGACTCATCCACTGGCTGGGTGCTTCTTAGCTGCGGTGACGGGCGCGACCCGAAGGTCGATGAC
The DNA here is from genome assembly GCA_036844925.1 of Candidatus Sulfotelmatobacter sp. Classification (GTDB taxonomy): domain Bacteria; phylum Acidobacteriota; class Terriglobia; order Terriglobales; family Acidobacteriaceae; genus Sulfotelmatobacter. The sequence goes on along the minus strand of DAIUEW010000001.1, from coordinate 492,693 downwards.
GTGTGCTTCGAATTCGCCTACACCACCGATGCGGGTCAGACTTGGTCGATCTCGCATCCAAAGATTGTGGATCCGGTCCCCCAGTCCGCGATCGATGACGGGCAAGGATTCTCTGGCGTCACGTTCGTAAACTTCGCCGACTCGCAGCACGGCTGGGCGATATTGAAAAGAAGCTTGAACACTGCACGCAGCTCAGGCGAGATGCTCCGGACAGTTGATGGAGGCCGTACGTGGGCGCAACTTCCACATGACAGTTTACCAATGGCGGACCATTTCCGATTTGTTACTGCGAAAAACGGCTGGATTGCAGGCGGCGGACAGCCAGAGTCCGACCTGTACGTGACGCATGACGGCGGCGACAGCTGGAGCCAAGTGGTCGTCAAGCCTCCGACGACAGTGAAGATTGAAGTTTGGCCGCCAGCGGAAAATGGCGTGTGGCCAGACTACCAGCTGCCATTCTTTGTGAGTCCGGCGCGAGGATTCCTGATCGGCAGCTACTGGGATGGGTCGGGTGGTCCGACAAATGTCCTATTCTCGACCGACGATGGCGGCATGACCTGGAGGTTTGAACGAGTGTTCCCCGGGTTGGATGGGGCGGTCGCCATCGTTAGCAACACGCTGTTTGTCTGTTCCACCTCGCAGAGCATGGATAGGCTCACACTTGCGACCCTGCGGATTGTCGACAAGGGCTCTCCACCTGCCCGTGTAACGGCCGAGATCCATGGCATCCCAATACGACACTACAACTTGGGGGCGGGCTACGACTCTCTCGACATGATCGACGGTGTCCATGGCTGGCTCCTTGCAGACGAGTTATTGGTGACAGTTGACGGGGGCGCAACCTGGAGAGATATAACCCCGGGGGAAGCGGCACCACCGAAGGCTGTAGGAAGTGAAAATCAGAAGAAGGCGTCGGTCAGGGCCATAGTACGCGAGGCCGAAGTCCGAGCCACACGCGCTATTCCAATGGGTTCGCGCTTCACTGGAGCCACTGCGTCCTTCACCCTCCTTCTGTTACCCTAGCGTCCCGTATGGTCAGCGACCCCTCTAACCCCTCCCGTCGCAGCCCCGACCACCCCTCTTTCCTCGCCTCCGGCCTCGCCATTATCTGGCTCATCGCTCTCGTCAAGCTCCTCTTCCACATCTACTTCAACAACCGCTACGGCTACTTCCGCGATGAGTTCGATTACATGTCTTGCGGCGATCACCTCGCCTGGGGATACGTCGACCAGCCGCCGCTGATTCCCTTTCTCATCCACATCAGCCGAGCTGTTCTGGGAGACTCCCTTCGCGCCATTCGCTTTATCCCCGCGCTGGCTTCTTCGCTGCTCGTAGTGCAAACTGCCGCCCTCGCCCGCGAATTCGGAGGACGCCGCTTCGCCCTGCTCCTCAGCGCCGTCACGGTCGTGATCGCGCCGCAATATCTCTCCAACGGAAGCCTGCTCGGCACCAACTGCCTCGAACCGAATCTGTGGATGGGCTGCGCTTACTTCGCCCTCCTCGCCATCAAGCGCGCCAATCCTCGCTATTGGCTCTGGTTCGGCGTCGTCGCCGGTCTCGGTATGCAGGAGAAATATTCGATCGCTGTCTTCGGCTTCGCCATAGTCGTCGGCCTTCTCTTGACTCCGCAGCGCCGCGTATTCCTCAATCCCTGGATATGGCTGGGCGGACTCGCAGCCTTTTTGATTTTCCTGCCCAACCTGCTTTGGAATATTCACTATCATTGGCCCTTCGTCGAACTGATGCATAACATTCGCGCTGAAGGCCGCGATGTGGTTCTTCCCTTCCCGCAATATTTTCTTCAGCAGACGTTGCTGGTTGGTCCCATAACGGCTCCGATCTGGTTAACGGGATTGCTTGCGCTGCTCTTTTCCGCGCGGCTCAAGCCTTATCGCTTCCTCGGCTGGTCTTACCTGGTTTGCTTCATGACTTTCTTTGTGCTGCACGGAAAGAATTACTATCTCGCTCCGGTTTATCCCATGCTGCTGGCTGCGGGTGCGGTCGTGATTGAATCGGCCATCGAAGGAAGAAAAGAGGGCATTCCGGAAGACCCTCATCCAAGTTGGGCGTGGCTGAAACCCGTAAGCATCATCCTCGTGCTCGCCGCCGGAGCTTACTTTGTTCCGATCACTGTGCCGGTTCTTTCTCCCAACGGTTTCCTCGCTTACACGAAACATCTCCCCTTTAAGTTGCCAGTGATGGAACACGCCCACGCTCGCGCTGCTCTCCCACAGTGGTACGCCGATCAATTCGGATGGGAGGAGATCGTCGCCGAAACAGCGCAAGCCTGGAATCGCATCCCCGCGGCCGACCGGGCCGACTGCGCCATTTTCGCGCAGGACTATGGCCAGGCCGGAGCCATTGATTTTCTCGGTCGCCGCTCCGGTCTGCCGCCATCACTTAGCGGCCATCAAACCTGGTGGCTCTGGGGACCGCATGGCTATTCCGGCAACTGCATGATCGTGCTCGACGACAGGCGAGAAAAACTGGAAGATCTCTGGAATCACGTCGAATACGTCGGCACGTCCGCTGACAATCCCTACGCGTTAGAAAAGCAAATCGACGTTTTCCTCTGCCGTGGCGCGAAATTCGGCACGCTCGACCAACTCTGGCCGCAAATCAAACACTGGCGCTAGAAAATTACAAAACATTCCCGCTGAGTCTTGTTGAAGCCCGGTAATTTCCTATATCGCGCTTGACATCGCGATACGCGGTCATCAACAATTTGGCAGCACCGTCAAGCGCAATAAATCGCTTCATTCGATTCAGTACAATTTCCTCCACGAGGTCTTTCATGTTGCTCGCCTCACGCCTGGCTATCTTCTTCTGTCTTCCAATCATTTTTCTTCCGATCATTCTCGGCGCGATCCTATCGGCTCAGAATTCTGCCCAAAGCTTCACCGTCTCGCAGCCCACGATTTGGGCCACCAAGCCGGACGTTGCCGCATTCGAAAAAATCGAGAGTGATCGTCTCGCCGCCGCGCGGGGTTCTGTGGATACGCTACTCGCCGCAAAAGGCGCGCGAACCATTGAGAACACACTGGTCCCGCTCGACGAAGCCTTTCGCCAGATCAACTCCGCCGCCTACTTTGCCCAACTCATGGAGCAAGTGCATCCAGACGCCACGTTTCGCGATCACGCGACCGCCATGGCCACGAAAGCCAGCGCCGCTCAGACCGCAATCGCCCTTAATCACGATGTCTACAGCGCGCTTGCCGCGCTTGATCTGTCGAAAGCCGACTCGGCTACGCGCTACTACGTTCAGCGCCAGCTTCTTGAATTTCGTCTCGCGGGAGTCGACAAAGATGAAGCCACGCGCGCCCGGCTCAAGAAACTCAACGACCAGGCGTCCGAGCAGCAGTCGATGTTCGATCGCAATATTTCCGACGGACAGAAAGTGGTCGAGGCCGATCCCTCCGAACTCGACGGCCTGCCCCAGGATTACATCGATCGCCACAAGATCGGTGCTGACGGCAAGGTCCGCATCACCACGGATTATCCCGACGCCCTTCCCGTGTTCAGCTTCGCAAAAAGCGACTCCCTGCGTCGTCGCGTCTCGGTAGCCTTCGGCACTCGCGCCTACCCCAAGAACCAAGAAGTTCTCACCAATCTGATGAAGACACGCTACGAGATCGCCACACTTCTCGGCTATCCCTCCTGGGCCGACTACAACGCCGCCGACAAAATGATCGCCAAGGGCCATAACATCGCTGACTTTATCCAGCAAGTGAACGACGCCTCCCGCCCGCTCGCCAAGAAAGAATTCGACATGCTGCTCGCCGAAAAACAGAAGCTTGATCCCGGCGCTAAGGAGATCTGGAGCTACGAGGTCGCATATCTTTCGGAACAAGTCAGCCGCACCCAGTACAATTTCGACTCTCAATCTGTACGTCCGTACTTCCCCTTCGACGAAGTGAAGCAAGGCATCCTCGACACTGCCGCCGACCTCTTCCACGTCAGCTTTCAGCGCGAACCGGACGTTCCTGCCTGGGATCCCGCCGTCGAAACCTGGATCGTCATCGACAGCGGCAAACCGATCGGCCGCTTCTATCTCGATATGCATCCCCGGCCCGGAAAGTACAGCCACGCCGAAATGGCCCCCATACTCGACGGCATTCGCGGCAAGCAACTGCCCGAGGCTATCCTCGTTTGCAATTTCCCTGCACCCACTGCCACCGATCCCGGTCTCATGGATTACGGCGATGTCAAGATTTTCTTCCACGAATTCGGCCACCTCATGCATCACATTCTCGGCGGCCAGCAGCAGTGGGCCGGCATCACTGGAATCAGTATGGAATCCGATTTCGTCGAAGCTCCGTCGCAAATGCTCGAAGAATGGATTGCCAGCCCGCAAGTGCTTGCCAAATTTGCCCGCCACTACAAAACCGGCGAACCCATCCCCGCTGAACTCGTGGCCCGCATGAATCGCGCTTCCGCTTTCGGACGCGGCGCCTGGGTCTCCCGCCAGAACTCCTACAGCGCTATTTCTTACGACGTCTACAAGACCAAGCCCGAGGCCGTGAACCTTGACACGGTTACCCTCGACGACACTCGAAATTACACTCCCTTCCTACCGTTGCCTGACACCCACCAGTGGGCTTCCTTCGGGCACCTCGGCGGCTACTCCTCCGCTTACTACACTTATCTTTGGGACAAAGTGATCGCCGAAGACTTCTTCCTGCAGTTTGACCGGCACGACCTTCTTGCGGGGGATGCTCCGATGCGCTACCGGCGTGTCGTCCTCGAACCCGGCGGTTCCATGTCCGCGAATGACTTGGTCAAGAATTTCCTCGGTCGCCCGGCGAGCATGACCGCCTTGCAGCACTGGATGGCCGAGGAGTTCGACGAGTCCTCCGCAACTCCGAAGTCCGCAGGGCAATGAGTTAAGCAAACGCGAAGTGTGAATTTTCCGTGAATTGGACGTTTGCCCAATTGACCACGATGCTGAGGGGAGACTAGTCTCCAAACCTATGAATCGTCCCGATCTTGATTCATTGCGTCTGGCCTACAAGAAAGCTGTTGACGAATGGGTTGACACCATTCGCGCTGAGGAAGCCCTAGCCACTCCCGACCACTCCATGATTGCCATGGAGAAATGGGATGACGCCCACTTCAAAGAGCACGATGCCCACGAGAAAGCTACGGAAGCACGTGAAGCATACAAAGACGGGCTTCGGGCAGTGAACTATGGCATTTAGCCAGGTCTCGCGAAGCGGCCCCCGATTCCGCACGCGCCGCCCGCCTCTAAACAAAGCACTCCGTTACGTTTTCCGAACTGCGCCAAACGTCGCGTAACAGCGGCTAGCCTTTCTCAGCGTCCTTGCCCGCCGACCCCGCAATTTGCCCTATGGGTCATACGCCTTGCCGCATCTCTCTCACCCGCTGTAGCATCAATATTCAGGCATTCATTAAGGAGCAATTATGGCGACCGACACTCTCGCTTCCCCGGCAACTCTCAGCCAAACGCAAACCAAAGTTTTCAAGAATTTCATCGACGGCGAGTGGGTCGAGGCCTCCACGGGAGAGACTTTCGAGAATCGCAATCCCGCCGACACGCGCGATCTGGTCGGCATCTTTCAGAAATCCGCAAAGGCTGATGTTGACGCCGCCGTCGAAGCGGCTAAGCGCGCCTTCGCCAAATGGCGTCTCGTGCCCGCTCCTCGGCGCGCCGAAGTCGTCTTCCGCGCCGCTGAAATCCTCATCGAACGCAAAGAAGATTACGCCCGAGAGATGACTCGCGAAATGGGAAAGGTGCTCGCCGAAACACGTGGCGACGTGCAGGAAGCCATCGACGCCGCCTACTACAACGCCGGCGAAGGACGCCGACTCTTCGGCCCCACCGTTCCCTCCGAGATGCCCAACAAGTTTGCCATGGCTGTGCGCCAGCCCATCGGCGTCTGCGGCATGATTACGCCCTGGAATTTCCCCATGGCGATCTCATCGTGGAAGCTGCTGCCCGCCGTGGTCTGCGGCAACACCTGCGTCATCAAGCCCGCGCAGGACACTCCGCTCTCCACCTTCAACCTGGTCCGCGCCCTAACCGACGCCGGCCTGCCCAAAGGCGTAATCAACATCGTCTCAGGCTTCGGCCCCGACGTCGGCACCCCGCTCGCCGAGCACAAGGAAGTGCGCGCCATCTCCCTTACCGGATCGTCCGTCGTTGGCCGCATCATCGGCGGCATCGCAGCCAAGACTTTCAAACATTGCTCGCTCGAGTTGGGCGGCAAGAATCCCATGATCGTCCTCGACGATGCCAACCTCGACCTCGCCATCGAAGGCGGCCTCTGGGGAGGATTCGGCACCACCGGCCAGCGTTGCACCGCGACCAGCCGCATCATCGTGCAGAAGGGCGTGTATCGCGAGTTCGTCGATCGATATGTTGCGCGCGCCAAGAAGTTGAAAGTTGGCAACGGCCTCGACGAAACGGTCGAGATGGGCCCGGCCATCAATGAAAAACAACTTCAGACTGACCTCACCTACGTCGAGATCGGCAGGAATGAAAGCGCAACACTGATGTGCGGCGGCAAGCGCCTCGAACACGGCGACTACCAATACGGCTGGTTTATGGAGCCGACCGTGTTCTCCGATGTCGATCCAAAGATGCGAATCGCACAGGAAGAAATCTTCGGCCCCGTCGTATCGATCATTCCCTGCGACCATCTTGAAGATGCCATCGAGATCGCCAACAACATCGAGTACGGACTTTCCTCCGCGCTCTACACCAAAGATGTGAACAAAGCTTTCGCCGCCATTCGCGACCTTGAGACCGGCATCACCTACATCAACGCACCCACCATCGGGGCCGAAGTGCACCTGCCCTTCGGCGGCACCAAAGCCACCGGCAACGGCCATCGCGAAGGCGGCATCGGCGCCATCGATTTTTATACGGAGTGGAAGTCCGTGTACGTGGATTATTCGGACAAGCTGCAAAAGGCGCAGATCGATCGCGGAGATTGACCATCCGGTGCTTTTGTTTCGCAGCGAAGCGGTCCAACCCGCGCCACAGCCCGCCAGACGCGCAGATCAGCCTTCTTATTGCCTTGTTCCCTGTTTGACGCCGTTATAGAGTACTGAGGTCGTTAGGAGACGACAGAATGAACATCTTGGCAATACGTACCTTTCAGCGGCTGGCCGCATCATTGTGCGCATCCATCCTCCTTTTCGCAGCGGCCACAGCCCAGGCAGAGCAGCGCCCCACCTTCACGACTCATGTGCCTGAGGCAGTCGCCCGCGGAGTGGCGCCCTTGATCGGCCATCTTCCGAGCGAGCAGCGTCTGAGCCTGGCTATCTCCCTACCGCTGCGGAACGAAGCCGATCTCGACGAACTCTTAGAACAACTCTATGATCCGCAAAGTCCCAGTTTCCGTCACTATCTAAGCGTGCAGGACTTCACCAGCAGATTTGCTCCCACAGAATCCGATTACTCCGCAGTACTTGGTTTCGCGGAGAATAACGGCCTTGCGGTAATCGATACCGCCGCTAATCGTATGGTCGTTGATATCGAAGGGCCAGCGGCAAATATCGAGAGCGCATTCCACCTTTCGATGAACGTCTATCAGCATCCCACCGAGGCCCGCATCTTTTATGCGCCGGACCGCGAGCCTACGCCAGATCTTGACGTGCCGCTGTTGCACATCTCCGGGCTGGATAACTTCACGTTGCCCCGTGCCAAGAACGTCCGGTCGTCTCCGGACAATACGCAGGCGCAAGATGTTAACAAAACTACCGGCTCCGGTCCGGGCGGCCAGTTTATTGCCAGTGATATGCGGGCGGCCTATTACGGCTCGGGACCACTCAACGGCACTGGACAGTCCGTTGGACTATTCGAATATGCCGGATACGAAATCAGCGATGTGAACCTCTATTTCAAGAACGTAAAGCAAACTCTAAAAGTACCAGTGAAAGGTGTGTCGCTGAACGGAGTGAGCCTCAACTGTCCTCCGTCGAGCTGTGACGACAGCGAGCAGGTTTTGGACATCGAAATGGCTATCTCGATGGCGCCTGGACTGAAACAAGTAGTCGTGTATGTGGGAAGCAGCGATGTCTCTATCTTCAACCGGATGGCGGTGGACAATACATCGAAGCAGCTAAGCTGCTCCTGGGGATGGAGCGATGATGAAAGCAGCCTCGATCCGATCTTCAAGGAAATGGCGATGCAGGGCCAAACTGTATTCGTAGCCACTGGAGACAACGGTTCCAGCACCCCTGCCGACGTGGTATGGCCAGCGGACGACCCCTATATCACGGCAGTCGGCGGAACAGACCTGACCACCACTGGCCCCGGTGGCGCGTGGAAATCGGAAACCGGCTGGAATGGCAGCGCCGGCATGCCTTCCAAGAATAAAGTTCCCATTCCTTCGTATCAGAAGCTCGCAGGCGTGATTAACCCGCTCAATCGCGGATCGAAGACCTATCGCAATATTCCGGATGTGGCTGCCGAGGCGAACACCAACCAATACAGTTGCTACGATGGTTCCTGCAGCGGAGGCAACGGAGGAACGAGCTACGCTGCTCCACAATGGGCCGGATTGACGGCGCTGGCGAATCAACAATCGATAGCGGGCGGCGGAAAAGCACTCGGCTTTCTCAACCCGGCAATCTATGACATTGGCGTCGGAGCGAGCTACCACAAAGATTTCCACGACATCACCAGCGGCAGCAATGGCAGGTATTCAGCAGTGACCGGCTATGATCTGGTAACCGGCTGGGGCAGCCCCGACGGTTCGAACTTGATCGACGCTTTAGTGGCGGCCGCCAAGACCGAGTAGAACCCGTCCGACAGCGGCAAAAGCCTTCGGGCGCAGAGAACGCTGAGAACTACGGCATGGGGTACGCTGAAGAGAAGCTCCTCTTTGCGATCTTTTTTGGCGATCTTTGCGATGGTTCTTAGCGAGCTTTGCGGTTAAGCTTTTGCTTTGTCCCTGCTGCGGGAGTCATACATGCCTATTATCCAAGCGCGCGAAATCACACCGGCCAAGCGTCTCGACAACGTCCGCTACGCCATTCGCGACCTGGCCTGCGTTGCGGATGAAGTTATTAAACAAGGACACACAGTTCTGCCGCTGAACGTCGGCGATCCGCTCAACTTCGATTTTCAGACCCCGCCGCACATCATCGAAGCCGCCTACAAAGCCATGCGCGACGGAAAGAATGGATATGCGCCATCTCCCGGCATTCCTGAGGCGCTCGAGGCGATTCGCGGAGAGGCCGCGCGAAAGAGCATCACGACGGTGCGCGATGTCTTCGTTACTGCCGGCGTGAGCGAGACGGTCGATCTGTGCATCAGCGCGCTGGTGAATCCCGGCGAAGACATTCTTACGCCGAAGCCCGACTACCCCCTCTACTCGGCTGTTCTGTGCAAGCTGGGCATCGCGCTCAACGCCTACGACCTCAACGAAGACGACGCCTGGCAGCCCGAGCTCGCTGACATCGAAGGCAAGCTCACGCCGCGCACCCGCGCCATCGTGCTCATTAACCCCAACAACCCTACGGGATCTTTATGCTCGCGGCAGATGCTCGAGCAAATCGCCGATCTCGCGCGGCGGCACAATCTGGTCGTGTTCTCCGACGAAATCTACGACAAGTTGATTTTGGATTTCGATTCTCAGGGAAACGCCACGCCGCACATCGCCTTCGCCGCCGTCGCCCCCGACGTGCCCTGCATTACCTTCGGCGGCATGTCGAAAAACTATCTTGTCCCCGGATGGCGCATCGGCTGGGGCATCGTCTCCGGTGACGCCATAGCGCTGAAACCCTATATCGAAGGTATTCACCGGCTGCTACGCGCCCGCCTCTGCGCCAACCATCCCGAGCAGTACGCGATCAAGCCCGCGCTAGAAGGCCCGCAGCACCATCTCATCGAAGTGCAGCGCAAGCTGCGTTCGCGCCGTGATCTCACGCAGAAGTGGTGCGAATCCACGCCGCGCATCAGTTGCGTTGCTCCCCGCGGAGCGTTCTATGCCTTCCCACGCATAGACATTCCCGAGAGCGACGAAGTCTTCGTCAAAGAACTCATTCGCCAGAAACACGTCATGGTCGTCCACGGCTCCGGGTTCGGTCAGAAGCCCGGCACGCAGCACTTCCGCATCGTCTTTTTGCCGGATGAAAAGACACTGGCCGAGGCCTATTCCGGAATCGCGGATTTCATTCAAGGACGATACGACCCCGTCTAAAACAAACTCTTCGTTTGCGTTGGTACCAGATGAGTCATGCGTTACGATCGGCGTTGGTTATCCTTTGGGCCTCATGGATTGCGTATACGTGTTTCAAAAGGGCCATCCATCCTCCGGAAGATAACTCTTCGAGCTGGCACATGGAAAGCCATGCCGTAAATAAGAACCCCTTGGTCCGAGCACTGAATGTTCTGTGCGGAATACTCGTGATGGCGATTGGCGTTGCGCTTGTTTGGGGGAAATAAATCGCGGAGGATGCGCGGACTGATGACCATGGTATAATGACCATGATCGAAAGGATGTGTTTCCCATGAAAACGATGGCGGCAGGCGAATTCAAAGTCCATTGTCTGGCAGTCATGGATGAAGTTCAGTCGAAACGCCAGGCTGTGCTGATCACCAAGCGTGGAAAGCCGGTGGCCAAGCTCGTCCCCGTCGAGAAAGAAGTTGACGACATCTTCGGATTTTTTAAGGGCAAAGGCACCATCACGGGCGACGTAGTCTCCCCCGCGCTGACCCCGGAAGAATGGGGCGATCTGTATTGATTCTGCTTGACACCCATGTTGTTATCTGGCTTGGCCTCGAGCCGGCGCGGGTTTCAAAGAACGCCAGGACGGCCATCGATAAGTCGAGGCAGGAAGGGACGGGGCTCGCTATCTCCGGCATCACGCTCCTCGAAATTACGTTGCTCTCCGCCAAGAAACGAATCAGCTTCAGTCCTGGTCTTGAAGCTTTCCTGACGGATGTTGAAACCCGTTTTATAGTTCTGCCGATCAGCCCGCGTGTCTGTGTGCGTTCGTCTTCGTTACCGTTATCCTATCCCAACGATCCGGCAGACCGAATCATTGGAGCCACCGCGCTCGCCGAGGGCCTTTCCCTGATCACTGCCGACCGTGCAATCCGCAAATCGCGCGCACTCCCCACCATCTGGTGAGAGAGATGGCGTCCGCACTACCGTCAAATTCGCAAAGGCTACAACTCACTTCTCTAATCTTTCGCCGCTACCGTCCAAAAAGAGTAGGATGCTTGCGTTCCTTCCATCCACATCTTTCGCGCGGAATTGCAATTCATGGCCACGAGCATGCGAGTTGCTCGGGCGCGGAGATGGGGAAATCTCAAACAATCTAACGACGAAAGCAGGACACAATGAAACGCAAGCATTGGTTGTCAGCTCTTGGGGTCGTGTTGTTCGCAGCCTGCGCGGTATTCGCGCAGGATAAGGGAACTCTCGCTTCGATAGAGTTCCAAAAAATAAAGAGCGGAATGGCGCCGCAGTACGAAGCCGGACGCAAACAGAAACAGGCGTGGCACAAGCAGCAGAACGACCCGCTCCCGCTGTTGGTATGGGAGACGCTCAGCGGCGAGAACACGGGTAACTACCTGGTGGGCCGCTTTGGGCAGCACTGGGCGGATTACGACAAGCCGCCGGTGACGGACGAAGCCGATCTGGCGGAGTTCCAGAAAGTGATGGGCGGCTACGTGGAATCGGTGGTCACCCGGTACTACGATTACATGCCCAAGATCAGTAACCCGATCGACGCTGGCAACAACATGCCGGAGAAGTTCTCGGAGATCTATATCTTTAAGGTGCGCTCCGGCAAAATCTCAGATTTCCGGTCGGCCATTACCCGGATCCACGAGGGTGGAGAAAAGACCAAGTGGCCCGTCAACTACAGTTGGTATCAGTTGGTAAACGGGGGAGACGACGGGGAATTTGTTTTGTCGTTCCCTCATAAGAACTGGGCTGACTTTGAGGACAAGCCCGACGTGAAACCCTTTCGCGATATGATCAAAGACGCTTTTGGACAGGCGGAAGCGGATTCCATTGTCGATCGCCTCGATCATTCGGTGGAGAAATTGACCACCGAGATCATTAAGTTTCGTCCTGACCTCAGCTACTTGCCCGGCAAATAGCAGCGAGTCGTTCACCGCAGTTGATCACTCGTTGCTCACCCCTGTTTTCTAGGAAGCCCGGGCTCTCCGCGGTGATCCGATGAAGGACGATTGATCGGTCATGCATAGGAGAGCCTTTGACCGCGAGGGGCGCTAAGAACATCCGCGGAGGTCGCCAAACGAGATCTACAGGTCATGTAGGTTTGCGGCGTTCGCAACGGTTCTTTGCGCTCTTCGTTCTTTGCGGTTTAATGTTTGTGCTTCCGCTTTCTCTTTCCCCTGGAATCTGCTTAAATCACACTCAGCGTGACACCACCGGAGCAGTAACGCTCTCACGATCGTGGTCGATATTCATTCGCACATTCTTCCGGAAGTAGACGACGGATCCAGGTCCTGGGAGACCTCGGTCGCCATGTGCCGTATGGCCGCGGCCGACGGCATCACCCACCAGGTCGCCACGCCTCATGCCAACGACCGCTACCACTACGATCGGGCGTATCTTCAGTCGCTCGTCGCTCATCTGCAAAGTCTCGTCGGTGATGCGATCAAGATCAGCCTGGGCTGCGATCTCCATTTCTCGTATGACAACTTACAGGATGTGCTCGCCAATCCTGCACGCTATGCCATCGAAGGCACGCACTACATGCTGGTCGAGTTGAGCAATTACAGCGTTCCGCAACAAACCACGGATTGTTTTCTCAAGCTCGGCGACCACGGCATCACCGCTGTGATTACACATCCCGAACGTAATCCGATTCTGCGCGAGAGCCCGCAGCGTGTGGCGGAGTGGGCCGAGCAAGGTTGCGTGATTCAGGTTACAGGTTCAGCGCTCACCGGTTTCTGGGGAGAGCGCGTTCGCCGCGCCGCGCACTGGCTGATCGAGCACGACGCCGTACACGTTCTGGCCACCGATGCACACGACACAGAGAAACGAATCCCCGTGCTATCGACGGCACGCGATGCCGCCGCGGAAATCTGCGGCGCGGAGGTGGCAGCAGCTCTGGTCGGAGCCAATCCGCAAGCCATCATTAATGCCCAGCCCTTGCCCTATTTTCCGCGCCCTGTCGTGCGAAGCTACCGCAAGCACAGCAATTAGGATTCTTTGTCGATCCACTCGGCCAGTCGGCAACCGTCCTCTTCCAGCAGGAAGCTTCCTGCGCCGAAGCATTCGCCGAAGATGCGATGCGATTCAAGATCGCGCGCGGCTCGTGATATCCATTGCTTCCCCACCTGGTACTGCGCGGCAGTAAACCATTTCTGCGGCAGAACTTCTGCCAGCCCCGCCTGCAGATATAGAACAAAGAGGGCGAATGCCGGATCGTCATTGGACAACGCTTTGTAGCTGGTCGGCACGATCAACTCGTCCACCGTCGTTAGCTCCGGTGGTACATCGATCTTGTGCATCCCAGGGGCAATCGTGAGCGGCAGCTCGAAATCCGTAATCGGCGGGGTTGCGGAGTAAATTCGCTCGGAAGATTGTTTGAACCATCCTGCAATTTCAGCAAGGTCGAACGCTTTAAGCTGATCCGGATCGAAACAAGCCAAACGAATGCTGCGTCCTTCCGGACACCAGATCCCGAGACGCTGGGGCGGTACGGTAAACGGCCGACAGTAGGTGTTCAGAGCTAGACGGGGCTTGTCCGGCTCCTGTTCCAGCGCCAGAGAGACCACATATGCGACAGGCCCGTGCTCACCGTGATGCGTCCAAACAAAACGCTGATTGGCCTGCGAGCGGAATGCCGGAAAGGTCTGCCAATACCACGGTGTAGGACCAACAGTGCGATCAAGCTGTTGCCGGATTTGTGTTGCGTTGGGAGCCTGCACAATAATCCTGCCTATTGTTGCTGGCCCGACTGCAGCCGCTGTCTAAACTGCTGTTACTCCCGTTCCCCTCACATTCGCGCGGATGAACTGAACGATGTCATCCATGGCTGTGCCCGGCTGGAAGATTGCGGCTACGCCCAGCTTCTTCAGAGCGTCGATATCCTGATCCGGAATGATGCCGCCCACCAGCACTAGAACATCATCCATCTTGTTCTGCTTGAGCAAATACATCACGCGCGGGACAATCGCATTGTGCGCGCCCGAAAGAATGGAGAGCCCGATGACCTGCACATCTTCTTGCAACGCGGCGCTGACGATCATCTCCGGCGTTTGCCGCAACCCGGTGTAAATCACTTCCATGCCGGCATCGCGCAACGCGCGTGCAATTACTTTTGCACCGCGGTCGTGTCCATCGAGGCCTGGCTTGGCCACCAGCACGCGAATTTTCGGATCGGCCATCGCCCCTTATTAAACCACAGAGTCCGCAGCCGGGCACAGAGCTTTACGCTCAGTGGAAAACGCGCGTTCACTAAAGCGTCTTCGTGTCCAGGCTCTTCCACAAGTACCAGCATGCAGCGCTGCGATAAGGCTCCCAGCATTTTGCAATCTTCTCCATCTGCTCCGGCGTCGGCAGCTTGATCTTCTTCTTGCGGGTCTTCTTCGCCCCGGCAGGAGCTTTCGAGGCCTTCGCCCGCTGTCTATCGAGGTAGTGTTTGTGCATCGCCATGCGCACGCCGAAGTCACCCGTCGGCAGAACGTTTTCGCGTTTGAGCGCGAACATCAGAAACATCTGCGCCGTCCACACTCCGATTCCTTTCACTTGCGTCAGATGCGCGATGACTTCTTCATCGGGTAACTTCGGCAGCCCCGTGAAATCCAGCAGACCAGCAGCCGTTTTTGCAGCCAAATCTGTGAGGTAGGAGGATTTTTGCTTCGACAGTCCCGCGCCGCGCATCTGTTCCGGGCTGAGTTTCAAGATGCCCTCAGGCGTCAGCGGTTCCCCCGCCAGCGCGGTAAAGCGTTTAAAGATCGTCTCGGCAGCCTTACCGTTCAGTTGCTGATAGACAATTGCCTCAGCCAGAGTGTGGAACTCAGGCGGGTTGAACTGCATGCGGTACGGCCCGATCCGTTCGATGATCAGCCGGATGACGGGATCGGATTTCTTCAGATGGGTAACAGCTCTTCGCATGGACTTATCTTTATCACAACATTCGTGAGGAGGCGAAGCGCAACGAATGTGACGATGATAGCCATGCCTCCAACACACCTCCAACGCGGACGGGTTTCGCAGAGCGAACGCAACGGCTTGCGGCTGAGACACCTAGAGAGCGACTTTCTGGCGGAGGGCGGATTCAGGCAGACGGGTCAGGTAGACATGGAAACGTGCGTCGGGACGTGGCTGATTCTCTTAACGGTGTCGCCGCCCGACATCATCCCTTAACCTTGCCCGCCGGGAGCTGGAATCCGATGCGGACCCGTGACGGCTCCTGGGGCTTCATAAGCTCCTTGATAGCTTCGATCAGTTCTCCAATTACCGAATCGTGTGTGTCTAAACGATTCTCCAACTCGTCGAGCTTTCCAGCAAGACGGCGATTGGTAGCGAGCATCTCCCGCAGTCGTACAAAGGCGCGCACGACAAAAACACTCATCTGAACTGCCCGGTCCGAATTGAGCACAGTCGCGGCCATAATAGCTCCATGCTCGGTGAATGCATACGGCCGATAACGGCGCCCACCACGGCTTTTGTTTGAGGTCGCAATTTGCGACCTCAAAAAGGCGTGCTCTTTCCCGGTTAGCTGGAACATGAAATCGGAAGGAAAGCGTTCCTGATTGCGTTTCACTTGCTCATTGAGGCGCTTGACTGGAACGCCATAGAGTTCGGCAATGTCAGCGTCCAGGATCACCCTATGAGTACGCAGAAACAAGACGCGGGATTCTACAGTGTAAGTTCGTGTTAGGAGCCGCTTTGGCATCCTGAGGAGTGTTGCACTTCGTTTCTTCATTTGAGGTCACAAGCGACGACCTCAATCATAGACCGGAAACATATCTCAATCTTGTCGTCCCAACAAAAGAGTCTGCTCGCTTCCCATTTTGGCTAGTCTAAGCAGGGCTAGTCTAAGTAGGACTGTCGCACTTGCTAGGTGATACTCACTTCCGTATAAGTCCCATACACATCGCGCAGAGCCTCGCAAATCTCGCCCACCGTCGCATATGCGCGCACGGCATCCACTATGTAGGGCATCGTGTTGGCAGAAGAGACGCTGCCGTTAACGCCTGCCTTCGATTCCTGCCCTGCTGCCTTCCTTAACGCGTCGAGACTGCGCCGCACTTCATCATTCGAACGGCGAGCTCGCAAGGCCTTCAATTTGGCCGATTGTTGTCGCGCGACGCTCTCGTCGATATAAAGAATGTGCGGCGATTCTTCCTCGATCCCGAATTCGTTCACCCCCACGATTATTTTCTCTTTCGCTTCTGCGGCACGCTGGTACTGGTAGGAAGCTTCGGCGATTTCCTTCTGGGGATAACCGCGCTCGATGGCCTTCACCATGCCGCCCATGGCGTCGAGCTTTCCGAAGTAGTCGAAGGCGCCTTTTTCCATTTGCAGGGTTAGGGCTTCCAGAAAATAAGAGCCGCCCAAGGGATCGACTGTGTGCGCCACGCCGGATTCGTAGGCAATGATCTGCTGGGTACGCAGTGCGATGCGGGCCGCTTCTTCCGTCGGCAGCGCCAACGCCTCATCGTAGGAGTCGCAGTGCAGCGACTGCGTCCCCCCGAGCACCGCGGCCAACGCCTGCAGCGCCACGCGCGCAATGTTGTTCATGGGTTGCTGCGCCGGCAGCGACACTCCAGCCGTCTGCGTGTGAAAGCGCATCAGCCACGTGCGTTGATTCTTCGCGCCGAAACGATCTCTCATCACCTGACCCCAAATCTTGCGGGCAGCGCGGTACTTGGCGATCTCCTCGAAGAAGTCGTTGTGCGCGTTGAAAAAGAAGCTGAGCCGCGGACCAAAATCGTCCACATCGAGTCCTCGTCGCAGCGCCCACTCCACGTACTCGATGCCGTCGTACAAAGTGAACGCCAGTTCCTGCAACGCTGTCGATCCTGCCTCGCGAATGTGGTACCCGCTAATTGAGATCGTGTTGAAGCGCGGTGTGAACTTCGATCCGAATTCAAAGGTATCGACCACCAGGCGCATCGAGGGCGCCGGCGGATAGATATATTCCTTCTGCGCGATATATTCCTTGAGGATGTCGTTCTGAATCGTTCCGGAAATTTTTTTCCAGTCCGCGCCTTGCTTCTCGGCCACCACCAGGTACATTGCCCAGAGCACGGACGCGGGGGAATTGATCGTCATTGAGACCGTAGTTTTTTCGAGGTCGATGCCGCCGAAGAGAATTTCCATGTCTTCCAGCGAATCAATGGCAACGCCGCACTTCCCCACTTCGCCTTCGCTCGCGGGATGATCGGAGTCGTAACCCATCAGCGTGGGCAAATCGAATGCAACGGAGAGGCCGCCGCCGCCATGCTCCAGCAAATACTTGTAGCGCTGATTGGTTTCCTCGGGTGAGGCGAATCCGGAGAATTGCCGCATGGTGTAAAGCTTGCCGCGATATCCGGTCGCATGAATGCCGCGGGTGAATGGCGGCGCGCCAGGATATCCGAGATATTTCTCCTCACTCCAATCTTCGGGAAGATCAGCCTGCGTGTAGAGGCGTCGCACAGGCACACCGGAAATCGTTGTGAAACGGGCGTTGCCATGATCATCAAGATTTACTCCGCTGGCGGCGCCAATTGGCCGCTCGGGATTTTTTTCGAGTGTGGGCGCAAGGGTCTTCTCCGCCCACTTTTTTTCATCGGCGCATGGATGACGGTTTTCGAAAACGTCGGCGAGAGGACTATCGGCAACTTGCGGCTTGGATGACTTCTTCTCCGGCATAAGAACCCCAGTGTTCTATTTCGATGATAGGCAACCACACTGCACCAGGCAAGGCACACGCAAACCCTCGTAACGACCGGTCGGTCAGTACTCGGAGGATTTACAGTTGCGGCTTACGCGAGAGCTCCCACGCCTTGGCATATTTCCATGAGACATAGCCGGCGTGATACAAGTGCAGCAGCAGACCTTCGCGGCCATCGAGAAATCCCAGGCGAATAAAGTAGTTATAGATGAAAGTCGCCAGCGGGCGCAGAACGATGGCATTGATGCTGAAGCTTTGGGGCTTCGCGCCTTGCACTTCGTTCCACACCGTCGAGTATCGGTTCATGTGTTCGAGGTATTGATAGAGGGTCGGATAGGTGTGGTGGATCATGGGATTCTGAAAGCGGCCAATGCGGTCCTTCGGAACATTTTTCAGCTCGATGCGATCATGCGGATCGCGTCCCGTGACGAATCCCATTCCTCGCCGGAAGAGTCTCAGCTTAGGATCGGGGTAGAAGCCTCCGTGCCGCATTCCGCGTCCCAGAAAAAGATTGAGACGCGGCATCCGATAGCCGTCGCGCGCATTCGGGTCCGAGATTGCACTTTGCATTTCCTGCGCGAGTCCAGAGCTGATTTCCTCATCCGCGTCCAGCGACAGAACCCAGGCTTTGGTGCAGTGCTCGATCGCGAAATTCTTCTGTGCCGCATAACCTCGCCAAGGCTCGACCACGACCCTCGCGCCGTATTGGCGCGCGATATCGCATGTGCGGTCGGTCGATCCGGAGTCTACCACCACAATCTCATCCGCCCATTTCACACTTTCCAGAGTACGGCCGAGGTTTGCTTCTTCGTTTAAGCTAACGATGGCTACCGAAAGAGTCATGAGAATATTTGAGTTGATTCCTAACCAATGATTGAAACCCGTGCTCAATCAGTTGTTCAATCAGCAATCCGCGATCAACGATACCTCTGCAGCTCTACCGCTGCGAACCTCGCAAAGCAAGAACACCGCCAGGATAAATAACTCGGGTTCGATGGGATGGCGATAGCGCGCATGCGGAAACACAAAGTAATAAACCGTGGGATACGTCAAAACAAGTCCTGCGAAAAGCCATGCCCCGGGCCGCTTTTGCCGTAGTGCACGAACCAATCCCCAGATCGCCAGCACAGACGAGGCCAGGAATAGCGAGCTGCGAAAATCCCACGGTGCCAGGCTGTCGGTGGGTCGCGGCACGCCATTCCAATAGTAGAAAAGGCGCTTCATGCTGATTATCGCGAATCGGCCTGGATGCTCGCGGATCCAATTGAACGCCAGCCGCCTGCAATCGGCTTCGTAAGCCAGCTCGCCCATATGCTTGAATTTTTCAAACTCTGGTTGGTTGAGATTCGGTTGCAGCGTGGCGATCAGCATACCGTCGGCGAACTTGTTGTTGCCGAGACGAAACTGTAACCCGAAATCATCGCGAATAAAAACGAAGCGCCCGAAGATCTCGTAATTCCGAATCAGCCAGGGCGACAGAACGAGAAAGAAAACGAATGAGGAAAGCGCGACGCCACCGAGCGACGTTAAGCCACGACGATATCTCCGCCACCAAATCCAGAGACCGCAGAACGGCAAAAACGCGAGCATCGATGGGTTGGCCAGTCCCCCAACCGCCCAAAGTGCTCCGAAGAGCACCCACCCGAGCCAGTCTGCTCTCTGTTCCATCTCCAACGAGAGTAGAAGGATTAGCGAGAGCACGAGGGGAGTAAACGTTGTGTCCCAAATCCAATGGATCGACCAGTACCATACATAAGGATTGAGTGCCCACACTCGCGCCGACCAGATGGCGACGCGAGAGCCAAAGGCTCGGTGCGCAATCAGGAAAACAGGAATCGTGGTGAGCGAGGCGAACAGGCTATTGATCGACAGCAAGACCCACGCTGACGTGTAACTGTAAACGCCGAAAATTTTGAACACTCCGCCAATCAGGTACGGATAAAGCGGCGGCTCCCAGGCGCTAGGGCCTGTATTTCCTCCATAAGGATTGCTGAACCCTTGCCCCAGAGCGATGGAGCGGCCCACGCGGCCCATCTCAAAACCAAAGCCGAAGTTATCTTCTCCCGGCCGCATTCGATATTGGTGAAATGCTGCGATCGATGCCACTTGTAGAACAAACGACAGTAGCACCATCCACCAAACAGATCGGGGAATGGCAGGAAGGTTCATTCGTTGCATCAGGGGCGAGTTTATCAGGCTCTCAGAAACAATTGGTTAGCTTGGCTAATTCGCGCATCTCAACGACCGATCGCTGGTGCCCTTTCTCTCTTCCGCGGTCTAAACCTAGTTCAGGCCGGTTGGCGGTGACGATGGCGTTGGCTGTTCTCCTGGAAGAACATCCTGCCGAGGTGCGACGTCCGGTACTCTGGGCAGGTGGGTGACCTGGCCGCGCGTGGCGTCGGTAACATCGATGCCGGAATGATCGAGCAGCAATCCGGTAGCGCGGTCGAGTTCCACGCGCGATTTCTCGTAGGCTGCTTTAGCGGAAACCAGATTGGATTCCGAGGTGGTAAGGGTCGACGCATCCTGCAGGATCGCGGTAGTCGTCGTGAGGCCGACTCTTAACTTTTGTTGATCGGCATCGAGCGTCTGGCGCGCAAAATCGACCGCATACTGCGCCGCCTGCACTGCGACCAGGTTTTGCTTCACATCGAATTGCGCGTTGCGCACTTCGATGCGAACCTGGTTTTCGAGTTGGTGAAGCCGCACTTGCGCCTGCCGGTATTCCAGCTCCGCGCGCACCTGATTGGCCTGCGCCTCGCGATTGCGTAGCGGTATGTTCAGCGTCAAGCCTACGCCTTTATCGGGAGCGGTCGAGTTCACGAGCTGGTTCAGCGTACCGCCATAGCCGACCGATGTTGCTGTCTGGAACGGCGGCGGCGCTTTCGCAGGGTTAAAACAGAAGGTGCTGGTTGTATTCGCGCAATTCGGAATCGCTGGGTTTACCACTCCGCCAACCCCTGATCCACCGTAATAAGCAAATGCATCGAGCGATGGCAGTAGAGCATTGCGAACTGCCTTACTGCTGAGATCACGCGAATTGAGATCGATGCGCGACTCCACCAGCTCGGCACGGTGACCGAGAGCCTGATTGATCAGATCTTGCGTGGGGATGACAACCTCTTCCCGCGGAATCAGCATCGTAGAGGTCGGAATCACGTCGGCCTCCGCGAACGCCGGATCCTCGACGCTGCGGCTAACGGCGTTCTTCATCAGCAACGCCTGCAACTGCAAATTATTTTGCGCCAGAATCAAGTTTTGCTGATCGGTTGCCACTGTGCTCTGCGCGCTCACAACCTGAATAGGCGGGACAGTGCCCACCTTGGCCTGCTGCTTCGAATCGTCCAGCGCCTTCTGCGCATATGTCAGCGCCTCTTGCTGCACGCGCACGTTTTCGTAGGCGTACACCAGGTCCCAGTACATGTCTTCGATCTGATCGACCGTGGTGATGATTTGCAGGCGGAAGGCTACATCAGAGATTTCGCGATTGTTCTTGGCGATGCGAACGAATCGCAGGTTGGGAAGCGAACCGAAGCCCTGCAGAAGGTTTTGCGTAATCTTGAACTGGAAGTTCGAGCCTAAGTCTGGGGTCAGCAAACTGGTGGGACTATTAGTACTAACGTGAGTGTTATTGAAACCGACGGATAGGGTCGTCCCCCACTGAAAGCCCTGAGTGTAGGCCACATCAGCAGTATAGGTATTCTGCGCCAGGACGGGCACCGGGCTGAGAGCGCTGGTGGATTCAGTGTTGTTTTTATCGAGTTGTAATGTGCTCGTGACAACTGGATCAAAGCTGGTGATGGACGAGCCGATGCCGAGCGTGGAGCTGACCAACCCATTGGTACCCGTGCCGATGCCGCTGGCGGCGACCGTAGTACCGCCGGCGCCTGAACCGACAGTTCCTCCAAGGCCGCCGACTCCACCGCCAGGAGTGTTCTGCACAATACCAGCGTTGACGCCGAGAATGTTGGCGCCAGACTTGGCACGCAGATAATCCGTGTCGGCAATGTTGAGGTTGTAGCGGGCGATATCAAGGTCGAGGTTGTTCTCAAGAGTGAGAGCGACGGCGTCGTCCATCGAAAGATAAATTTTTCCATCGCGCATGAGCGAGTCGATGCGTGGCGAGTTGCTCAGATTTGGCTGAGGTAACTCCTGTGCCCGGTAGGGTTGCAGGATACGGGGAAAAGCCGAAGGTGGCTTCGAGTAGTCCTGCAAATGGACCAGCTGCGGCTGTGCTGGTACCGGCGCGGCCTGCGGCGCAGGTGCAGCAGGGACCTCCTGCGCCTGCAAAAGCAGTTGCAGTAGCGGACCGGCGACGAGGGCAACCGCCGTCAACAGCAAGGCGGCCTGCTTGATGGCCGCCGCGATTCGTGGCGAAGGCAAAAACATGATTTGTCTCCTGGAGTTAGAGCGGTCGTGCACCAGTTTCAAGATACAAAATAGATTTTGAAAACATGCGGAAAACATAGAAGCGTGATTCCATCTTAGCGGGACTAAGCGGCGGGCGCGGTCGCAGATTGTAAAGAATTGTTCGACAGCCGCCATCGGATCTCGGACTCCGGGCGTCAGACGTCAGTCTTTGTCGGCGTTAGAGAGTCTAACGCGAAGACCCGAAGTCGGAGGTCCAAGGCCCGAGCGGTCACTGCTGCTGCGAATTTGCCTGGGGTGCCGGCTGGGACACCGATGGCAGGTCCTTGCGCGGGGTAATGTACGGTACATTTGGCAGGCGGGTAACATGGCCGCGAGCCGCGTCGTCGACGCTGATGCCGTTGTGATCGAGCAGTGAGCCGGTAGCGCGGTCCAGCTCGATACGCGACTTCTCATAAGCGACAGTGGCATTCACCAGAGTGGATTCGGCGGTGGCCAATTGGCTCTCGTATTGCAGAACCAGAGTTGTCGTCGAAGTGCCAAATTGATATTTCTTTTGTTCAGCGTCGAGCGACTGCCGCGCCAGATCCAGGGCAGCCTTAGCGGAGTCCACGCTGGCGCGGTTTTGCTGCACGGCGTATTGCGCGTTGCGGACCTCGATTCCGACCTGGTTTTCGATCTGCTGCAAACGCATCTGGGCCTGGCGATATTCCAGTTCCGATCGAATTTGCACAGCCTGGCCGGCACGGTTGCGCAGGGGGATGTTCAGGGAAAGACCGACTCCTTTATCCGGCGCAGTGGAGTTCACAAGTTGGTTCCATGTGCCACCTATACTCGTCGATGCGACGATAGGAATCGTCTCGGCAGGGTTGTGAACATTCGGACCCGCGCAGAAACCTAGCAAGAGCTGCTCTGGCGTCTGGTTTGCGCACAAGTTGGACGGATTCTGTGAGCCCCCAAGACCTGATCCGGCATAGTAAGCGAATGCATCCAACGTGGGCAACAGAGCGCTCCGCACCGCCTTGTTACTGTAATCGCGGCTGTTCAGATCGATTCGCGATTCAACCAGTTCGGCGCGATGACGGAGAGCATCGTTGACCAGATCCTCGGTGGGAATAACCTCTTCCTGCGCGGGAACATCGATCGTGGAAGTTGGAATCACCTCGGCGGTTGCCAGGGTTTGATCCTTTAATGTACGCGTCAGCGCGTTCTTCATCAGCAGCTGCTCTAACTGCAGGTTGGTCTGCGCCTGGGTGACGAGCTGCTGATCCTGGGCCACTGTGCTTTGAGCGCGGACGACTTCGATCGGGGCCAGGCTTCCGATCTCGACCTGCTTCCTGGTATCCGACAAGGTCTTCTGGGCAAAGGCCAGCGATTCGTTCTGCACTCGGGCATTCTCATAGGCGTAGACCAAATCCCAGTAGATGTTTTCGATCTGATCCACCGAGTCGATGATTTGCAGGCGGAAGGCCACGTCAGAGAGTTCGCGGTTATTCTTTGCGATGTGAATGAAGCGAGAGTTCGCCGGGAACCCCAAACCCTGAAGCAGATGTTGCGTAACCTGCAAGCGGAGCGAAGAATTAATAAGCGGGCTGTACGTGTTAAAAGGGACGTTGGAGGTAGCGCGGGTGTTGCTGAATCCAACTTGCAGATTGGTGCCCCAGTCAAAACCCTGGGTATAGTTGAAATTCACGGTGCCTGTGTTCTGTGCGAGAATCGGCACCCCATTGAACAAGCTCGACGACACACTCTCCAGGTGATCCTCCTGGAGAGTGGCCGTAACCACAGGATCAAAGCTGGTGATGTTCGGCCCCAGCCCCAACGTGGAACTGACAAGGCCGTTGGTACCGGCGCCGATCCCGCCCGCACCCAGGCTGGTGCCGCCCGTGGAAGCGCCGGCGGTCGCACCGATGCCGCCGACGCCCCCGCCAGGAGTATTCTGAACCACTCCGGCGTTTATACCCAGGATTGAGGCGCCGGCTTTGGCGCGCAGCACATCCGTGTCGGCAATGTTCAGATTGTAGCGGGCGATCGCTACGTCGAGATTATTCTCAAGCGCCAGCGCAATAGCATCGTTAAGAGACAGGTAGAGCTTGCCGTCGTGCATCAGCGAATCGATACGTGCAGTATTCGCGAGATTAGGAGCGGCGACGTGCCGCGGCGTATAAGGGCCAACCGGGTTGGGAAAATGTGTTACCGGCTTGGTGTAGTCCAAGATCGGAAGCGGCCGCGTCTCCGGAGTATTCTGCGGGACGGGCGCGGCGGGTGGCTCCTGTCCCCAAACGGCAAGGGTCAGCGTCGAGAGCAAAACATTGACAACGGTCACCCGCGTGACTGAGCGTAAACATGGAAATAGCATCTACTCATCTCCGTTCATTAGAACCTTGCAGCAAGGACTTTGGTTACAACCTGAGAAAGCCAAAAATGAAACTCTACTCAGACGTTGGTACGCAGCGAGCAGCCTCCGGGTTCCTTGAAACCCCTGATTCCTTCAAATGAAGATCCAGACAAGTGTTACAAGAACTCCACCTGCAAACCGATTCAGCCATCCAGCTCTCTGGCGTGCGGAGAGCCGTCCGGATCAAAGATTTCATTTCCGAGGAGAGATTTGAACGCATTAGTATATCTGAGCTACATGCCTCTCTCCGCCGGGAAGCCTCCACATATGAAAGGATTTGGATGAGTCGGCGCGACTGTTGGACTCGAAAGATCGCATGCGCAATCTCAAACTGATTCTCTCCTACGACGGATCGTATTTCGCCGGCTGGCAGGTGCAGCGCGATGCAGTAACCGTGCAAGGCGTACTAGCCTCAGCCATTGGACGAATCACCGGAGAAAAGGTATTGCCGCAAGGCTCTGGCCGGACGGATGCAGGCGTGCACGCGCTGGCCCAGGTTGTGACATTTGTCACGGAGTCTTCTGTACCTGTAGCAAATTTCGTGAAGGCTTTGAACGACGCGCTGCCCGCGTCAGTGCGGGTTCTCGCAGTCGAGGAGGCTCCGGCGGATTTTCACGCGCGACGCTCGGCCAGGGCGAAGACTTACCGGTACCGGATTTATCGAGCGGCGATCTGCCCACCATTTCTGGCGAAGTATGTGTGGCATTATCCATATCCGCTGGATGAGGATGCAATGCGACATGCTGCGCCCCTGGTGGAAGGTGAGTATGATTTCACTTCGTTTGCGGCCGTGGACCCCGAGCGGGGTCGTGAAGCTGTACGGAGTTCGAATCTGCGGCGCATTTTTTTTTCGCGCTGGGAGCGCGAGGAGGATGAGCTCGTCTACACCGTGAAGGGATCGGGATTTCTCCATCACATGGTGAGAAATCTAGTAGGAACGTTTATCCTAGTGGGCAAAGGAACGTGGCAAGCCGATGACGTTACGCGGATTCTAGACGCGCGCGATCGGTCGGCCGCGGGAGCGACCGCGCCGGCTAGCGGGCTTTACCTCGTGAACGTGGAGTATGGGCACTGACCT
Source organism: Candidatus Sulfotelmatobacter sp. (assembly GCA_036844925.1). Lineage (GTDB taxonomy): Bacteria > Acidobacteriota > Terriglobia > Terriglobales > Acidobacteriaceae > Sulfotelmatobacter. The sequence continues at coordinate 467,002 of DAIUEW010000001.1, read as the reverse complement.
ACAAATCGCAGCACGCAAGGTCGTCTCGGTAAATCCCGCGACTGGCGAACTTCTGCGCGAATTGGAATGCGCGGATGAGAGCGAAATTCGCATGGTGATAGCGAGGGCGCGCACGGCGCAGATTGCATGGGGTGCAATCAGCGTCGGCAACCGAATCACGGTGTTGAGGGAGTTTCAGCGCAGGCTCGCAGAGAAAAAATCAGAGATCGCCACTGCCATCACCCGGGAGGCAGGAAAGCCTGTGGCCGAAGCTCTGACCACCGAGGTGCTGGTTGTCCTCGATGCGGCACGGTTCCTGATCGATAACGCGTATCGCTTGCTGGGCGACGAACCGGTACCGCACGGCAATCTCGTTGCTAAGCTCAAGAGCGGGCGGTTGGCGCGCGAACCCTACGGTGTGATTGGAATCATTTCGCCGTGGAACTATCCGTTTTCGATTCCCGCGACCGAAACGCTCGCTGCCCTGGTGGCCGGTAATGCCGTAGTGCTTAAGCCTTCGGAGTTTACCTCTCTCGTCGCACTGGAGCTCGAGTCGCTGTTGCACGCGTCGGGCGTGCCGCGAGACGTTTTTCAGGTCGTGGTGGGCGACGGGGTGACGGGATCCGCGCTGACGAATTCTCCAATCGACAAACTGATATTCACCGGCAGCGTAGCCACAGGCAAGCGCATTGCGGCAGCCGCGGCTGAACGGCTGCTGCCCCTGGTACTGGAGTTGGGCGGTAAAGATCCTATGCTGGTGCTCGACGATGCCGATGTTGACGTAGCCTCGAGTGCTGCGGTTTGGGGAGCCTTCGTCAATGCCGGGCAGACTTGCCTCTCGGTAGAGCGCTGCTATGTGCATCGAAGCTTGTACAAGGACTTCTTGAACGCGTGCGCGGAAAAGACGAAGAAACTAATTGTGAACCACGGCCTGCTCCACGACACCGACGTGGGGCCGATGATCCACCAGGGCCAATTGCACATTGTCGAATCTCATGTGGTAGACGCGGTCACGCGCGGAGCACGGGTTCTGGCTGGCGGCTCTCGCCTCCCAGAACTAGGGCCGAATTTCTACCGACCTACAGTGTTGGCTGACGTCACGCATCAGATGCGTATCATGCGCGAGGAAACGTTCGGTCCGGTGTTGCCGGTCATGGCGTTCGACAGCGACGAAGAAGCAGTTCACCTGGCCAATGACTCGGAGTATGGCCTGGCGGCGAGTGTCTGGACTCGCAACCCCGACCGCGGCGACCGGTTGGCACGGCGCATTCAAGCGGGCACGGTCATGGTGAACGATCTGGTTTCGTGTTTTGGCATCAGTGAGGCCCCGCACGGCGGCAGGAAAGCGAGCGGCGTGGGCCGCGCCCATGGACGGTTCGGCCTGGAAGAGATGGTCCAGCTGAAATATTTGGATTCAGACCGCATGCCCCGAATGAAAAAAGTGTGGTGGTATCACTACGGCGCAAGTTTCGTGCGGCAGATGAAAGGGTTCATCGATTTCCAGTTTGCGCAAAGATTGAGAGAGCGGCTCAGCGGAGCGCTGCGCGCGGCCGGTATTGTGAGAAGCAAGCGACTATGAGCCTGGCGTATCGAAATCAGGAACTAAGAACTAAACAGAGGATATTTCGTGAGCAATCTGACAAGTTCAGATCCGAAACTCGAGCTGCTGCGGCACGCCCTGGCGACGTTGGCTTATCGAGCAGGCAAGGCGATCCGCAATGCTCCGGACGGGTTCGCCACGTTTCAGGCCTGCGAGGGTGTACGCACACCAGGACAAATTCTGGCGCATATTGGCGACCTGATGGATTGGGGGCTCTCGATCGCGATCGGAAAACAGCAGTGGCATAACTCCGAGCCACAGCCCTGGAAAAAAGAAGCAGAGAGATTTTTCGCGGCGCTGAAGAAGTTCGACGATTTTTTCGCTTCGAGTGAGCCTCTCCATGCTTCGCCGGAAAAACTCCTTCAAGGGCCGATTGCCGATGCGCTGACCCACGTCGGCCAGATCGCGATTCTGCGGCGAATGGCCGGCGAACCCGTGAAAGGCGAGAGCTACTATGCGGCGGAAATTACGATGGGCCGCGTGGGAGCGGAGCAGGCTAAACCGAAGAGCGAGTTCTAATTTGCAATTGTACAAATTGTGACCCACCAGGCTCTGATTAACCTGATTGTGATTAACCTGATTGATTAACCAGATTGTGACTAACTAGGGATTCTTCAGTGCGACTTCCGCCCGGTAAATGGCTTGCCAGCGTCCAGCCTTGAAGACATAGATAGAACTGCCGTTCATATGGACCGGGGCCTTCTCGCCGTTGCAAGTGGCATACTCTTCGGCCTTGTAAGTGAGGAGATATGCGCCGGCAGCCAGCGGAATTGCGCCGAAGTCTGAGAGCCCATAGCCTTCCACGGTGCAGACCTTTGCGGATGCTTGCTGCTCCGCGAGTTGTTGATCCCGGGAGAAGGTGCCTGCGTCACCCCAGAAAATCCCGTTCTCCAGCATGTGTTCGCGGAAGTAGGCTTGGTCTTTTGTTTTCCACGCTTCGAAAAAGCCATTCTCAGTGCGCACCAACTCCTGTTGCACGCTGGCCTCAGCGCTACTTTTCGCATGCGGCGTCTGAGCGCTGGTCGCGCCGAGCAGAAACGTGAACGCCACAAGAATTGCCGCGTTGCGCCGGAAAATTCTTATCATTGAATCAGGCTTGGAATCGGGCTTGAAATCGGGCTTGCAGTACATAAGACCTCAGTTTGAAGTGGATTTTCGCTCTCGATATTAGGCCTAGCATACGATATGGCGGCTTTGGCTCGCCTTCCGCTTCGAGTACAATGGCGCTCGTGGAGCCGAATCCGGCGGCGTTAGCGCCGCGCGAACGAGGGTAAGTACTTTGGCGACCGGCGAAATTGCAAATGCAGGCACGCAAACTCCTGTGCAGCTTCCTCATCATAAAGTGAAGATCAAGAAGGCGGGACAGCGAGCTTGCAACGAGAAAAACGAAAAGGGCAAATTCTGTGGCGGACATTTGAAGCGCTGGTTCTACACCACCGACGTCATCGAGCAGGCGTGCGGCGACGCGGAAAAGGCTTGGGGACCGGACGCCGAAGTCTACCGTTGCGAGCATTGTCAGACGCTCTATCTGCCCAATCCCGCGGAAGCGAAAATCAACGTCGCCGGACAGGGAATGATTTCGGTCTTCGGGCTTACGCTGCCGCCGAAAGACAAATAGCTTCTAGCTGATACTCGAGCCGGGCACGAAACTAGAAGCCAGGAGCTGGAAGCTGGCAGCCGTTTCCCCATGAACACTTCCGAACTCATTTACGACTGGAACAAAAACCATCCACCGGGTTTAAAGCCACCCGGACCGGTGCTCCTCAATGACGAAAGCCTGCGCGATGGCTTGCAGTCGCCATCGGTGCGCGATCCATCGATTCCAGAAAAAATTGAGATTCTTCATCTGATGGAGGCGTTGGGAATCGACTCGCTCGATCTTGGGTTGCCGGGTGCGGGAGCGCGGGCGGTCGAGCATGTAACGGCGCTGGCGCGGGAGATCGTCGCACACAAAATGAAGATTCGCGCCAACTGCGCGGCGCGGACTCATGAGAACGATATTCGTCCCATTGCCGAGATCGTGCAAAAAACGGGGCTGCGCATCGAGGCCGCAACTTTTATTGGTTCAAGTCCGATTCGCCGTTTTACGGAAGGCTGGACCGACGATTTCCTTTTGCAGACCACCGAGAAGGCTGTGAAGTATGCGGTTTCGCTCGGCCTCGACTCCATGTTCGTCACCGAGGACACGAGCCGCTGCGATCCCGAGACGGTGAAGCGGCTCTATTCGACGGCCATTAGTTGCGGGGCGCGGGCAATCGTAATCTGCGATACTGCCGGCCACGCCACGCCCATGGGCGCTCTGGCGCTGGTACGTTTTGTGATCGAAGAGGTGGTGAAGCCCTCCGGAGAGAAGATTCGTGTGGACTGGCACGGGCACAGCGACCGCGGCTTGGCGATTGCCAATTCAATGGCCGCGGTAATTGCCGGAGCAAATTGCGTTCACGGCTGCGCCATCGGCTTGGGCGAGCGCGTGGGCAATACGCAAATCGATCAGATGCTGGTGAACTTGAAGCTGATGGGCATTGCGCCGTGGGACGACCAGGACCTCACCAAGCTGAAGCACTATTGCCAAGCGGTTTCGCGGGCGACGGGAGTTCCGATTCCGGCAAATTATCCGGTAGTGGGCGACGACGCTTTTCGCACCGCCACGGGTGTACACGCGGCGGCCATCATCAAGGCCTACCACAAGAACGATGTCGTGCTCGCCAATACCGTTTATTCCGGCGTACCCTCGCATGTGTTCGGGCTGGAGCAGATCATCGATATCGGGCCCATGAGCGGCAAGTCGAATGTGCTCTTCTGGCTGGAGCGGCGAGGCATCCCGGCAAGCGACGAGTTGGTCGACCGCATCTACCAGCGCGCCAAAGCTAGCGATCACACACTCAGCGATGCCGAGGTTGTGGAATGCTTACCTGCGACCGTGAAGCAAAACTGAAGCCACGCGAATCAAAGCTTCATGTCTGAAACAGATTCGAGTCCAATGAAACATGCGATTCTTGGAGCCGGCGGCGTTGGTGGCCTGATCGGCGCTTGTCTGGCGCACTTGGGAGATTCTGTCACTCTTGTAGTTCGACCTCAAAGGCTCGCGCACTATCCCAATACAATCCGACTGGAGAGTGCATTCGGCAACTTCGAAGTCAATGTTGCGGTGGCCGCGGAAGTTCCTCCTGTCGATGTGCTCTGGCTTACCGTGAAGGCCACGCAGATGGAGGCGGCGCTCGGCGCTCTCAAAAATTATGAGACTGTCCGGGGGATCGTTCCACTGCTCAACGGCATCGATCATGTCTCTCTGCTCCGAGCCAGGTACGGATCAGAGCGCGTGATTCCCGCTACCATTGCGGTTGAAACCGAGCGTGTCAGTCCTGGACATATCGTTCATCGATCTCCTTTCGCCCGCCTTAATGTGTTATCCGCCGGACAGCCCATGCTTGGTAGCACCATCAATCAGCTTCAGCAACTTGGCTTCGAATGCCGCTTCATCGACGACGAGCCAACTTTAATGTGGGGCAAGCTCGTGTTTCTGGCCCCGTTTGCTTTGTCCACAACGGCGGCGGATAAGACGACGGGCGAGATCCTTGCCGATCCCGAGTGGAGGAAACTGGGACTGGACTGTCTACGAGAGGTTTGTGCCGTGGCCCTTGCCGAGGGCGCGAAAGTCGATGCGGATGCTGTGATCGCTGGAGTGATGAAGATGCCTGGCAACATGCGCAGCTCCATGCAGAAAGACGTTGAAAGACACAACCCACCGGAACTGGATGCGATTGCCGGGCCGATACTCCGCGGCGCCGCGCATCATGGGATTGATGTCCCTGTTACAAGGAAACTAGTGGCTGCCGTTGAATTGCGCGCAAGGTAACCCGGCAATAAAATCAGTGGCCAGTGATCAGTGTCCAGTGGTCAGTAAGATTTGTCTGATCACTGGACACTGTGCACGACCACCCCACGCAATAAGACTGCTCAGTAGGGGCACTTGCTATGAGGCTGCGCTAGTCTCGAATGAGAAGGGTAACGACGATTCCGCAGGCGCAGCTTCGGCCGCGAACTTCTCTTTGAGGCGCAGAAATGGTTCCTCGAAATACCAGCGAGACAAATAGGCAATACTGACCGACAAGGTCGCACCGGCGACAAAGCGCCCTAGAATCAAGGCCGCGGTACCACTTGTCCACGAAACATCCAGGCCCCAGCGTCCGAGGAATCGATCGACGATATCGAAGGCTAGCATGTGAATCAGATACAGGCCGTAACTGATCTCTCCAAAGAACCTCAATGTCGGCCGCGCGAGGATCGTTTTCCATGGACCTGTGCCTACGGCCAGAGCAATCGCGACTATCCCCGCAAAAAAAGAGTTTATCAGCGAGATTCTGAAAACTCCTCCCACAAAACTGCCGGATGACATGATCCCAGCAGGAACGAGGACGAGGACAAGCAAAGCGCTGGAGATAGTACAGGCTAGACCAAAGCGAAGCATCCCATTTCGCGCCGACAGCTTTCCGCGAGCGCATATGGCGAGCAGCGCACCCCAGGCCAGACCGTCGAGAACGAGCCACGTGTATGGGGCGCCATAATCGCAGTGCCGCCAATAATATAAAGCCCGAAGCGCAGCTGAGCCGGCGATAAAGCATCCGCAGATCCAAGGGAGCGCTCGACGCGAGAAACTGCGGACCGCAGCCGGCCAAAGCAGGTAAAAATGCTCCTCTACCGCCAGGGACCACAAGACAGCATATTGCATGGGTACACCCAGGAGCATTGTGACATTCGATAGATAGACAAGACTGAGGCCGAAAAATCCCCACGAGACATGCCGTGTCGTGAGATCCGTGCGACCGACGGCCAACACTAGCAAAAGCACGGCGTAATAGGCAGGCAAGATACGAAGGGCTCGCCGCAGATAGAAATTTCGGTAATATTCGGGATGACTCTGGCTGTCAAGCAGGATTCCAGTAATCAGGAAACCCGAAAGAACAAAAAAAAGGTTAACACCCGTCCACCCCACGTTTGTGAGGAGCAGGAACCAGCGAACCGGCCCGTGAAATCGGGCGGCCCCAGCGATGAAATAAAAACCGTGAAACAAAAGAACGAGTAGCACCGCAGCGCCTCGCAGCGTGTCCAGTTCGGGCATACGAGGTCGAATGATGGTCTGCGGAACCTGTAGTGTCGTTTGCACTGAGATACCGCGACGCTACCACGGATCGGAAGTCTTTCGTGAGTAACCTCCGAGCTTCGCCCCTGCCAACCCCGTTTCCGTTCCATACGTTGTAAGATGAACGGAATTATTCGCATGAGCCCCTCTTCCCCACGTACGGACCTGCCGGAGATTGCTGCCGCGGTGCAGCAGGAAGTGGCTCGCCTGGCGGCGTCGCCGGAGGTGCGGTCGGCATTCAACTGGCTGCGCACCCAAGAGGCGCAATTTGCCCAGTGGCAGATGGAAATGGCGAGGATCGCGGCGCCTCCGTTTGGCGAGTCGGCACGCGGAGCATGGCTGGCCGAGCGCTTTCGCGAGGTTGGCCTCGATGATGTCCGCATCGACGATGTGGGCAATGTGTTCGGCGTGCATCCAGGATTTGGACCGCGCTACGTTGCCTTGAGTGCGCACATTGATACCGTGTTTCCCGCAAACACTCCGCTGAATATTCGGCAACAGGGCAGCAGGCTATTTGGGCCGGGCGTTTCGGACAACGGTGCGGGTGTGACTGCGATTCTCGCACTCGCTGCACTGATGCGCGCCGTGCGACTGAGGCACGCGCTGCCGTTTGTGTTTGTCGGCAATGTAGGAGAAGAAGGCGAGGGTGACTTGCGTGGCATGCGGCACATTTTCTCTACGCCACGGTGGAAAGACTCCATTGCCTATACCGTGGTGCTCGACGGCGCGGGCGCGGACACGATTGTGGCCGAAGCCCTCGGGAGCCGTCGCTTTGAGGTGATCGTACGCGGTCCCGGCGGACATTCGTGGAGTGACTTTGGCGCTCCCAATCCGATTGTGATTCTGGCGCGAGCCATCGACACGTTTACTGCGATGCCCGTGCCTTCGACCCCGAAGACCACATTCAACATCGGAGTCATCCGCGGCGGCACCTCTGTAAATTCGATTCCAGAGTCGGCCAGCATAAAGGTGGATATCCGCTCCACGTCGATGGCCGAGATGGAGCGACTGGAGCAAACCTTGCGCCTGGCGCTGAATCGCGCGGTAGAGGACGAAAGCCTGGCAGCCGAGATGCGCTCGCCGGTGCAGAAGCGGCCTTCCGGAGTGGATTGCGAAGTGGTCGCCATCGGAAACCGTCCTGCTGGAGAGTTGGCGACAAACTCCCGGATTCTGCATGTGATACGCGCGGTCGATGCGCAACTTAACAATGCGGCGCAGGTCCAGCGAGCCTCGACTGACGCGAACATTCCTTTGTCGTTAGGGTTGGAGGCTATTGCCATCGGTGGTGGCGGTTCGGGCGGCGGCGCTCACACCTTGCAGGAGTGGTTCGACAGCAACGGACGCGAACTGGGACTGAAACGGATTCTGCTGACGCTGCTGGCGCTGGCCGGAACGGGGGCGGATGGGGAGATTCGGAACCTCAGGGGCTAAGGCCCCTCACCAAAACAAGCCCTTATTCGCAGCGCTGAAGCTCTGCATACCGAACTGATGCGAGTTCACCCAAAAGACAGAATCCGTGCCGTCCCTTTGAGATGCGCGGTAGCCCTGTCTGCACTGGCAAGCTTAGCTTGCCTGTCAGCGTTTACTCAGACGTCGGGATCAATGGCCGATGTGATCTACATCCACGCGAATGTTTATACCGGCGTGCGCGCGAAGGGGCAGCCAAAGTCGATCCTGCGAGCAGAGGCCATCGCAGTGCGCGGCGACCGAATTCAAGCTGTGGGTAAGAATGCGGAAATCGAGAAACTGAAAGGCCCGCAAACCCAGGTCATCGATTTGGGTGGACACTTTGTCATGGCGGGTTTCAACGATGCGCACCTGCACCTGGCGGACGCGGGTCTGCAGAAGCTGAATCTGAATTTAACCGGAGTGAAGACGCTCGATGAACTCCGCAAAAAGCTGCGCGATCGAGTGCAAGAGACAGCGCTCGGCGAGTGGATCGTCGGCGGAGGATGGGATGAAACTCTATGGCCCGTCAAAGTCACGCCAAATCGCCGGAATCTCGATGAAGTCTCAAATGGACATCCCGTTTTCCTGGTTCGCATCGACGAGCACAGCGCGGTGGCGAACAGCAGGGTGCTGGAATTAGCCAATGTAACTCCAGCCAGCAGCGATCCCGAGGGCGGACGCATCGATCGCAACGAGAAGGGCGAGCCAACTGGAATCCTGCGCGAAACCGCCATCGAGATGGTGAGGGCGGTCATTCCGAAGCCTTCGCGCGAGAAGCGCCAGCAAGCGATCGAACTCGCACTGGCAGACCTGGCGCAGCACGGCGTGACCTCAGCGCAAGACTGTTCCACTATCGCAGAGGGCTGCTCCACCTGGGAAGATTTCCAGATCTACGAAGACTTGGAAAAAGAGGGCAAGCTTACGGCGCGCATCACCGAATGGCTACCCTTTGACCAGCCGGTCCAAGACTTGCGAGCGAAACGAGAGTCGCATTCGCGATCCGACTTGATGCTGCATACCGGAATGTTGAAGGCATTCTTGGATGGCTCGCTAGGGTCACGTTCCGCGGCCCTCCTGGAAACCTATGCAGACAATCCGAAGAACCTCGGCTTGCTGCGCTACGATCCAGTCAAGCTGAACAGAATGGCCAGGGAACGTGTTCTGGCGGGCTTTCAGATTGGATTTCACGCCATCGGCGACAAGGGCGTGCAGATGGCGCTCGATGCTTTTACCGAAGCCGAAAAAGCCGCACACGAGCAGAACGTGAAAGCCCCGAATGGCAGCGACGATTTTCGTCTGCGAATTGAACACGCGCAAGTCACAACACCAGAACAAATCGCATGCTTTAAAGAGCTGAGAGTGATCGCCTCCATGCAGCCCAGCCATTTACTCACGGACATGCGCTGGGCGCAGGACCGACTGGGACCAAAGCGAGCCTCCACTTCCTACGCGTGGGCGGCCTTTGAGGACGAGGGCGTCACGCTAGCCTTTGGCACGGATTATCCGGTTGAGCCAGTAGCGCCGTTTCGCGGCCTTTACTCCGCCGTGACGCGCAAAAGCGAAGACGGAAAACAAGAGTATTTTCCCGAGCAGAAGCTGACCATGGATCAAGCGATTGCGGCTTACACGACAGGGTCAGCTTTCGCTGAATACGAAGAAAAAGAGAAGGGTAAGCTGGCGCCCGGCATGCTTGCGGATTTTGTAGTGCTTGACCGCGACTTAACGGCGGTCGCCCCCGAAAGAGTGCTAGCCACAGAGGTTCTGCGTACAGTGGTCGGGGGCAGAACAGTCTACGAATCACTAACCGGCAAGTAACGAGAACTCTGAGTACGACATGGCGCTGCTAGGCCGCAGCAATTCCCCGCAGATGTAAAACGAAGAGTCTGATTTGTGCGTCTAACACCTTGTGACTTAACCGTTTCAGGTCTTGATGTAATCCCGGCTGGTGATTTCCCGGTCGCGTATAATAGGAAGTTCTAGTTTCTGGAGGGAAGTAGGCATATGGATTCGCGGGAAACGTGGGAGCGTCTGAAGACCCGTCGATGGGCATATTCGTTCAGCATCGTAACGACGCTGGCGCTAGGCATTCTGATCGGCACAGTGGTTTCTTATGGCGTGAAGGGCAAAGAAGGTCAGAAGTCTTCCGATGCAACTCCGCTGACGGTCCCAGCGCCGCAGCAGCTTTCCAGCGCCTTTTCACAGATTGCCAAGCAGTTAGGACCAAGTGTGGTCAACATCAACACGGAATCGACCATAAAGAATCCGCACCGGCGCCGTGGTGGGCAGAGTCCCGACGACGATGACAACGGCGGCAGTGGGATGGACGACTTCTTCAACCGCTTTTTTGGCGGGCCTGGCGGCCAGGGCGGCCAGAATAACCCGTTTGGTGGAGGCGGAGATGGCGCCATTCGCGAGCGCTCGCTAGGTTCCGGCGTGATCGTCGATCCCAAAGGCTACATCGTGACGAACCGGCACGTGGTTGAGAAGGCAGACCGGATTCGCGTGCGCCTGCAGGACGATCCACCGGGCGTTCAGCACGACGCCAAAGTCATCGGAGAGGATCAGGAAACCGATCTCGCCGTCATCAAGATTGACATGGACCGCGCCGTGCCCGTGGCTAAGCTCGGGAATTCGGACAGCATGGAGGTCGGCGATTGGGTGCTGGCCATCGGCAGTCCCTTCGGCCAAGTGGGGACAGTCACTGCGGGAATTGTGTCGGCCAAAGGAAGGGATATCGTACCCGGACGGCAGTTTCAGACGTTTATTCAAACCGACGCTGCGATTAACCCAGGCAACTCTGGCGGCCCTCTGGTTAACATGAACGGCGAGGTCATCGGCATCAACACGGCGATTTTGAGCGAGACCAACGCCTACGCGGGCGTAGGTTTCTCGCTTCCTTCGAATACGGTCGCGCAAGTCTACAACCAGCTCATCGGGCCTGAACATCGCGTTGCGCGCGGTTCCATCGGTATAATGTTTGACTCGGTCGAAAATCCGGCGATCGCTCGCGTTTACGGCAACGGATCAGGCGTAACCATCTCAAGCGTCGTGGCTGGCAGCCCCGCGGATCAGGCGGGGCTGAAGGTGGGCGACACCATCACCACCGTCGATGGCAAGAAAGTAACCAAGGGCGCGGAGTTGGTGGCGGACATCGCGTCGCGCAAGCCGGGTGCAAAAGTGCAGCTCGGTTTCGTGCGCAATGGCAAGCAACAGGAGACCAGCGTAACCATTGCGGATCGCGCGAAACTCTTTGCCGCACGGTTAAACGAAGATGACAGCGGCAACGACGAGAGCACGCCCAAGCAGAGCAAGTTCGGCATCACCGTCCGCAAGCTGACGCCGGAGATGGCTGAGCGGCTGGATGTCGCGGCAGGCAAAGGTGTGATCGTACAGGACGTAAAGCCGGGGTCGTTCGCTGAGGACGTTAACCTCAACCGCGGAGACGTGATCCTGGAAATCAACAAGCAATCGGTGAACAGCGAAGAAGATTTCGCCAGGGTGGAGTCGAGCCTGAAGAGCGGCCAGGACGTGGTTTTCCTGGTCCGCCCACGCGGCTCGTCGCGCCAGGACGGAACGATCTTCTTGCCTGGTACACTTCCGTAACCTAAGGAATAGCCCAACGGGAACTGGCATTGCCTCCTTCGGCAGGGGATGATTACAATGCTGGTTTCGGTTGGGCCTTATTTTTTCCTACGCGAAAGCATTTGCAGCAAAGAAGTTTGGTACCGCGGTTTATAGGTCTGGGAGGCCAGAGGTTGGAACGAGCGTTTTCGGCAAGAATCCGGAGCAGATGGTTGGCTGCGGGATACGCTGTGGCGCTGATTTGTGCCGGCTCTACGCCACCTGTGTTGCTGGCGCAGTCTGCTGCCACTACTTCGAAGACGGACAGCCAAACCCAGAAAAAGACTACGAATTCGAAAAATCACACCACGCCCGCGTCAAAGAGCGCGGGAGCCAGCACATCATCGGCTAAAACGCACGCTGCACCGCATTCCACGGGCAATGCGCGTTCGAAATCGACCACCGCCAATGGGAGCCGTAGTGGCAAGTCGAAGCAGGCAAGTGTGCGAAGGAACGGCAAACATAAAACGGTCGCACGAGGCCAGCAGAAGATCGACCCCGAGCGGGCGCAGGCGATCCAGGAAGCATTGATCCGCGAGCACTACCTTAGCGGCGAAGCGGCCGGAACATGGAATCAGGCCAGTGAAGACGCCATGCGGCGCTATCAGGCCGACCACGGCTGGCAATCGAAGACGGTGCCCGATTCGCGTGCCCTGATTAGCCTCGGGCTGGGTCCGAGTCACGACCACCTGCTGAATCCCCAAAGCGCAATGACCATGGGCCCGGACGCCTCGCGGGCCGCAACGCTAACTCCCGCATCGCACAGCGCCGATCCCGCAGCGCGGCTCAATCCAAGCCCAACATCGCCCACAGATTCCTCGCCAGTTTCTTCTTCCGGCCAAGACGCTTCGGGCCCTCAGTAGAGAACCGTTTGTCGGTTCTGTAGAATCCATATCAACTCAATTCTGAACCCACCACATCTCAGTTGGATTGGCCGTCCAGCGTCCGTTGCGCGCCGCCGCGAGAGTGGTATACCGTAAACAGTCCGATCTCTTCACCCATGGCTGAGCGCAGCGAAACTCTCCAAGACCAACCGTCCAAGGCTTCCAACGTCCTGACGACGAAAATCGATCCCACGTCGGCCCGGTACGAGGCCAACATGCGTTTTCTCGCCGATCTTATGTCGCAGGTGCGGAACGAAGGCGAGAAAATATGCGAGGGCGGCGGCGCGAAAGCCATCGAAAACCAGCATGCCAAGGGACGCCTCACCGCGCGCGAACGCATTGATCTGCTGGTAGACCCCAAGACGTTTTTCGAGCTGGGAGTTTACGCGGCATACGGCATGTATGAAGAGTGGGGCGGAGCGCCAGCCGCGGGCGTGATTACGGGCCTGGCACGAATCCACACGAGAATGGTGATGATCATTGCGAACGACGCCACGGTGAAGGCGGGTGCGTTCTTCCCGATGACCTCGAAGAAAGTAATTCGCGCTCAGAACATCGCCATAGAAAACCGTATACCCACGATTTATCTGGTGGATTCTGCGGGTGTTTTTCTGCCCCTGCAGGAGGACGTTTTTCCCGACACGGACGATTTCGGCCGCGTCTTCCGCAACAACGCCGTTATGTCGGCTCTGGGCATTCCCCAGACTGCGGCGATTATGGGGATGTGCGTGGCCGGAGGCGGCTACCTGCCCGTGATGTGCGATCACGTCTTGATGACCGACGGCAGCGGCTTGTTTCTGGCCGGACCGGCACTGGTGCAAGCGGCGATTGGGCAAAAAGTTTCGGCCGAAGATCTCGGCGGCGCAGCCATGCACGCGGGCATCAGCGGCACCGTGGATTTTCGCGAAGCGGACGATCCAGCATGCCTCGCGCGGATTCGCTCCATCGTCGAAAAATGGGGATACCGCCGCCAGTCTCCCTGGGACCGCAAGAAGCCCTTCGAGCCGACGCTGGCCGCGGAAGAGATTTACGGCATTTACGATTCCTCGCCCGGTCGGCCGTACGACATGAAAGAAATTCTGGCGCGCGTGCTCGATGGCAGCCGTTTCGACGAGTACAAACCGGAATATGGCAAGACGCTGATCTGCGGCTACGGGCGTATCGGCGGCTTCGCCGTGGGCATCGTCGCCAATCAAAAGCTGCACGCAAATCAAGTCGATCACGAAGGCCACAAGCGCATCGAGTTCGGGGGCGTGATCTATACGGAATCTGCGGAGAAAGCCGCGCGCTTCATCATGGACTGTAATCAGAATCTGATTCCTCTGGTTTTCTTCCATGACGTGAACGGTTTCATGGTCGGTCGCGACGCGGAGTGGAGCGGCATCATCAAAGCCGGCGCGAAGATGGTGAATGCCGTGTCGAATTCGGTCGTACCGAAGATCACGGTGATCGTGGGCGGTTCTTTCGGCGCGGGACATTATGCGATGTGCGGCAAGGCGTTCGATCCGCGCTTCGTCTTTGCCTGGCCAACCGCACGCTATGCCGTGATGAGCGGCGATTCGGCGGCAGGAACCCTGGTTGAGATAAAAGTGAAGCAACTGGAGCGCAGCGGCACGAAGTTGAGTGAAGAAGACAAGAAGGAGTTGTACGAATCGGTGAAGCGCAGTTACGACGAGCAGACCGACCCGCGTTACGGCGCAGCCCGGCTGTGGATCGACAAGATCATCGATCCCATCGAGACCCGTGACGCGATCACGCAGGCGCTCGAAGCCGCGGCGCTGAATCCCGACGTACCGGAGTTCAAGGTGGGAGTGCTGCAAACATGATTCACCACGGAGACACAGAGACACGGAGTGGACTTCTTCAGGAAACCCTCACTAAACAGGTCATCGGGGCTGCGATCGAAGTACACCGCGAACTCGGGCCTGGCCTCATGGAGTCCGCCTATGAAGAGTGCCTCTGTCATGAGTTGCATCTCCGGAATCTGAGATTTGAACGGCAGATGCCGTTGCCGGTTCGATACAAGGGCATCAATCTCGACTGCGGATACCGCATCGATCTTGTCGTTGAAGATTCGCTTACTCTGGAACTCAAGTGCATCGAACACATCCTGCCGGTTCATGAGGCTCAACTCCTGACATACTTGAAACTGACCGGCAAGCGGGTTGGGCTAATCCTGAATTTCAATGTGTCGGTCCTAACCCGGGGCGGGCTTATACGAAAGGTTCTTTAATTCGTGATCTCCGTGCCTCCGTGTCTCCGTGGTGAATGAATTGTCTGATTCCGTCAAACTGATCGAGTGTCCGCGCGATGCGTGGCAGGGACTGAAGGGGCAGATTCCGTCCGACATCAAGCGTGCTTACCTGCAGGCATTGATCAGCGCGGGATTCAAGCACATCGACGCAGTCTCGTTTGTGTCGCCGAAAGCTGTACCGCAGATGGCGGACTCAGAAGAAGTATTGAAAGAACTCGATCCGCCCGATGACGTGGAAATCATCGGAATCGTGGTCAACGAAAAAGGCGCCCAGCGCGCCATTGAGACGCATGCCGTCCATACTCTGGGATTTCCCTATTCGATCTCAGAAACGTTTTTGCGCAAGAACCAGAATCAATCCGCCGAAGACGCGCTCGATGAACTGGAAAAGATTCAGAAGAAGGCCGACGATGCCGCACTCGACGTCGTAGTCTATATCTCGATGGCATTCGGCAATCCGTATGGCGATCTTTGGAGCGTGGATGAAGTGATCGAGGCCATCTCGCTGATGGAAGTCGACAACTTGCGCATGCTTTCACTCGCCGACACGGTCGGCATGGCCACTGCAACACAGATCTCCGAGTTGGTAAGCGCAGTGATGGCGAAGTACGATTATCTCGAGATTGGTGTGCATCTGCACAGCCGTCCCGAAGATGCAGCGGCGAAGATTCTTGCGGCCTATGATGGGGGTTGCCGCCGCTTTGATTCCGCCATCGGCGGCCTGGGAGGCTGTCCATTCGCGCAGGATGCGCTGGTCGGCAATATCGCGACTGAGAAGGTGATTGAGACTCTGGGGCAGCGTGGCGCGGATCTGCCTCCGCTAAAGCCGCTGGACGCGCTGCTGCGCGCCACCACGGAGATGGGAGCGAGGTTTTCGGGCTCGCATGCTGCCGATTGAATCAGCCACGGATTCGCATAGGATATTCAAGCTGCCTGGGAAGAGGAGAAAAATTGGCTGTTCCGGAAAACACGCACGTCGATGACAACCGAAAGTGGTCACGCGCATCCTTAAGAATCTTGGGCGAGACGCTGCAACCGGACCAGATTGGAGCGGCGCTCGGACTTGTTGCCACACGCTCACACATCAAAGGCGAACCACGCAGTAAGAAACACAAGGCAGTGTGGCGCGAGTCGGCATGGTTGCTGCAAAGTGCGCTCGGCGATGAGAGCGACTTGGCTGACCACCTTAAGTGGCTACTTGACAAGCTCGAACCGAAACTTGACGTGATCACAGAGCTCTCTAAGAAATATAAAGTCGATTTGTTCTGCGCTTTTTCCTCCGGGAACGGGCAGGGAGGCTTCGGGTTGGACAGCGCCACTCTCAAGCGAATCGCTGGACTTGGCATCGGTTTGTGTTTAGACCTCTATCCGCCTCCGATAGAAAATAACGACATGGCGCCAGAATAGGGACAATCACAATGTATAAGACGATCCAACTCGAATACGATTCCGGCATCGCTATCATCACACTGAACCGTCCGGAAAAGCGCAACGCCATCAGCTTTGAATTAATCGATGATCTGTTGCGCGCACTGAAGGAAGTGGAGAACTCCGACGCGCTTGTGCTCATCGTGACCGGCGCGGGCAAAGCTTTCTCCTCCGGCATGGACTTGGAGAATTTGAAGGCGTTGCTCGGCCGCACGCCCGAACAGAACCTGAAAGATTCGCAGACGATGGTCCGGCTGTTCCGCTCGCTCTACGAATTTCCCAAAGTTACAATTGCGGCGGTGAACGGAGCGGCCATTGCCGGCGGCACCGGCCTGGCTTTGCTGTGCGACTTCAGCCTGGCTGTGCCCGAAGCCAAGTTCGGCTACACCGAAGTGCGCATCGGCTTTGTGCCCGCCATCGTTTCTACCTTCCTGCTGCGCCAGACCGGAGAAAAGTACGCGCGCGATCTCTTGCTCACCGGGAGGATTATCGGCGCGGAAGAGGCCTCGCGCATGGGATTGATCAACGAAATCGTCGCGCCGGAAAAATTAATATCCCGGGCGCGAGAGTTGGCGGCACTGTTGATGGAGAACAGTCCGGCTTCGCTATCTGCTACCAAGAAGTTACTCAACGATCATGCGCGCGCCGAACTGGATGCGCAGATTGAGGCCGCGGTGCGGGAGAATGCCTCGGTCCGGACCACCGCCGACTTCCGCGAAGGAATTGCTTCCTTCCTCGAAAAACGCAAGCCGGTGTGGACGGGCAAATGACGAACCGACAATGACTACCAGACAATGACAACCAGACAACAAGGAACGAACGAAACCCGGCTCCGCGTGCGCTATGCGGAGACCGATCAAATGGGAGTGGTTTATCACTCCAACCATTTCATCTGGTTTGAAGTAGGGCGTGTTGAACTACTAAGGCAGTTGGGTTTCTCCTATCGCGACATGGAGGCGAAAGATAAATGTTTCATCGCCGTAGCTGAGGCTAAATGCCGCTATCGGGCCCCAGTACGTTACGACGAAGAGATTCTGGTGCGGACGCAACTGTTGAACGTGCGGGATGCCGTGATTCACTTTGGCTACGAACTGCGGCGAGCGGAGGACGGCACGTTGCTGGCCGATGGCGAGACCACCCATATTGTCACGAATGCCGATATGAAGATTACCGCGTTGCCTGAAAAATATCTGAACGTGTTCCGCGCGGCGGTGGGAAAACGGAACGGAAAACTCTCTTGAACGCACTTCATATTAGCGGTAAGTATCTCACTCTGGAAGCGGTACGCGAAGTCGCGCAGATCAAAGACCGTCGCCCGGTACTTTTGTCCGCCGACGCTCGCGAGGCCGTGGATCGGGCGCGCGCCGTCGTTGACGAGATCGTCGCCGGCAACCAGTTGGCTTACGCGATTACTACCGGCGTAGGCAAGCTGAGCGATGTCCGCATCGTTGGCGACCAGATTCGCGAATTACAAGTCAACCTGGTACGGTCGCACGCCGTGGGTGTGGGCGAACCGCTCTCCGTGGCGGAAACGCGAGCCATGATGCTGTTGCGCGCCAACTCACTAGCTAAAGGTTATTCGGGAGTACGCGCCGTTGTCATCGACACGCTCTGCGAACTATTGAATCGCGGGGTTACGCCTTTCGTTCCATCCCAGGGAAGTGTGGGGGCCAGCGGCGATTTAGCTCCTCTTGCGCACCTTGCTCTCGTCTTGATCGGCGAGGGTGAATGCATCGATGCCGCCGGCGCGCGCATCTCCACCGGAGACGCGCTGCAGCGCGCGCAAATTAAACCGCTGACTCTGGAAGCGAAAGAATCCATCTCGCTCATCAACGGAACGCAAGGCATGCTGGCCTTGGGCACGCTGGCGCTGCTCGCCGCGGAGATCCTGGTCGATTCCGCCGACGTGTTGGGCGGGCTTTGCTGCGACGCGCTGAAGGGCACTGACACGGCCTTCGACGAGCGCATTCATAAAGCGCGTCCTCACAGCGGGCAGATGAAAACGGCGGCGAATCTGCGCAAGATGCTCGAAGGCAGCCAGATTCGTGAATCCCACCGTAATTGTGGCCGCGTGCAGGACGCCTACTCCCTGCGCTGCATCCCGCAGGTGCACGGCGCAGTGCGGGACACGCTGGCACACTGCCGCATGGTGTTTGAGATCGAAGCGAACTCCGCCGTCGACAACCCGCTCGTTTTCGTTGCGAACGCGAAGAATTCCGAAAGCGATGTCATCTCGGGAGGAAACTTTCACGGTCAGCCACTCGCCTTTGCTCTGGATTTCCTGGGGATCGCGCTGAGCGCTCTCGCCGGCATCAGCGAGCGAAGGATTGAGCGTCTGGTGAATCCCGCGCTCAGCGAGGGTTTGCCGCCGTTTCTCGCGCAGGATGCTGGCCTGAATTCAGGTTTCATGTTGCCACAGGTCACGGCGGCGGCGCTGGTCAGCGAAAACAAAGTGCTGGCGCATCCCGCATCGGTCGATTCGATTACGACCTCCGGCAATAAAGAAGATTACGTCTCCATGGGCATGACGGCGGCAAACAAGCTGAAGCGAATCGTCGAAAACACGCGCAACGTGCTGGCCATTGAAGCCATGGCCGTCGCCCAAGCCATCGATTTCCTGGCACCGCTAAAGACCTCAAAGCGCGGGCAGGCGGCACACTCTGCGATCCGGTCGGTATGCCCCACCGTCGACAAAGATCGCGTCATGTATAAAGACCTCGCGCGACTCTCCGAGCTAATCGCCAGCGGGAAACTAGCGGAGACGTCGAAGTAGGGTCGACTACTGAGAGCCGGCCTTCGTCCGGCGGACGGGCGAGAACGCCCGTCCCCACACAGACTGTGTTTAATTAGGAAGCTTTCTTCTCCGCTGCCAGCTTTCGCGCCTTCACCCGAACAAAAGCGTAGTTCAGCGCGGGCACGCAATTAAAGTTGGCGGCCTTGGTGAGATAATCCTGGGCTTTGGCGGCATCGCCTTTGGCCTGATACGCCTGACTCAAGCGATAAAGATTATCAGGATTCTGCAGGTTGGCCTGCTCGAGCTCCGCAATGGCCGTGGCGTAATCCTTTTCCCCTAACGCGATTCTGCCGGCCAACCCGTGTGATTGTCTTATTTGTACCGAGTTCTTTGTAGCCTCCGCGCCCTTTCGAAAATCCTCGGCGTGCGCTTTCGCGGCGGCGAAGTCCTTCTGCCCCGCGGCGATCGTCGCCAGGTTGAGCTCGTGCTGGAGTTTCGCATTGTCCTTAATCTCCTGCGACAGGCTCGAAGCCTGGATCATCTGGAACGATCGGTCGAATCGCCGCTGTGCTTCGTCGTAGCGCGGAATCTCAGCCAGAATGTTGCCTTCGGCTTGCAAATCCGCTGCCATCGACGCGACGTCGTTGGTCTTCTGTGCAACCGCATACTCCTTATCCATTACCTGAAGCGCCTTGTCGAACCTTCCCGCATCGGATTCCATGACGGCCATTCCGAAGTATGCTGTGCGGAGCTCGCCGTCATTGCGCGCCTTATCTGCCATCTTCTGTAGCTCGCCTTGCGCGTCTTCGGCTTTGCCCGCATACAGCAGCGCCGCCGCTAGTCCAAAATGTGAAGGCTGAAAATGAGGATCAACCGTCAGGGCCTTACGATATTGCACCTGTGAATCTTCGAAGCGGCCCATCTTCAACAGCAGTTCCGCGTAGGAGTCGTAGGGATTCGGATCGTTGGGAATCAGTTCCACATACTTCTTGAACGCCTGTTCGGCGCTGGAGAAGTCTTCCTGCTGCCGGTAGGCGTAGCCCAGCTGGTTGTAAGTGGGCGAATAATTGGGAGCAATTTCGGTCGCCTTCTTAAAATGCGCCACGGCATCATCGAGTTCCTGCTGGCCAAAATAATAGGTGCCCAGGTTGAACTGAACTCTTTCGTCGTTGGGATAGGCTGCGGCTAATTTCTCAAGATAGTTTTTCTGTTTCTCCGTGTCGCCGTTGGCTCCGGCTTCGTTGGCCAGAATCAGCAACTTCTCTCCTTCGGAGGTTTTGTCATCGAGGGTCACTGCTTTCTTCAGATGGTCAAAGAAATCCTTAGCGGTGGCGGAATTGTTGGCTCGAGCCAGTTCCGCGGAGGCAAACTCAGGATCGAGAGAGAGCGCCTTGTCGAAGTGCTGCAATGACTCCTGCCCAAGAAGCCTGTCGGAAAGATCCTGGCCCTGCAGGAACTCCTGCCTAGCCTCTTCGGAGCGGGTAGTGATGGGAAGTTTTCCACTATCAGCCGCGGCGGTGCTTACGTTGCCGCTCGTTTGGTTGCACGCCGTCAAGCCGACAGAAATAAGCAACAGGCTCGCGGTCAACACAAGATGCAAAATTTTGCTTCGGGACATCGGAAGTGCCTCCTTGGAATGAGTGCGCATGAATTGCAATCAGGAGTGATCGCGTCGCGACATACACTAGACCGTTACACGCAACTTTCGGTAGTGTGGCGGGACGGATGCGCTGCGATGCGGGACGAATCCTCGTAAGTACGGGGCAGGGAGTCGGCAGGCCCGACTGTATAAGCCGGCACCGGTCAGGTTGTCTTCACGGCGCTTCCGTCGAGTCCCAGTTCGGCCGCGATTGGCTTCAACGCTTCGATGCAAAATCCAATGTGCTCGTCGAGGTCTACGCCCAAGGCAGCGGCGCCGTTGACGATGTCGTCGCGGTTCACTTTGCGGGCGAATGCTTTGTCTTTCATCCGCTTTCGCACAGACTTCGTGTCGACCTCGGCCAGCGATTTTCCCGGCCTGATCAGGGCTACGGCCGTGATGAATCCGGCAAGTTCGTCGCAGGCAAACAGCGCTTTTTCCATGGGCGTGTCGCGCGTTACTCCGCTGTATTCCGCGTGCGACATGATGGCGCGGCGGATTTCGTCGGAGTATCCGCGGTCCTTCAGAATCTCGTTGCCTTTGTAGGGATGCTCTTCGGGTGTGGGCCAGCGCTCGTAATCGAAGTCGTGAATGAGTCCGACAATGCCCCAGAGATTTTCGTCTTCCGGGGAGCCGTTGCCGTACTTGCGTGCGCAGGCGCGCATACACGCCTCCACTGCCAGCGCATGCTTGCGCAAACTTTCGGACTGGGTGAACTCAGTTAGTAAACACCACGCGCTCTCGCGGTCAATCATGCACTTTGCCCTGTTTCTGCGGCTTTCGCCGTCGTGTTCCGGTTTTTGCCGGCGAGATTTACGGCTTTATGCATTTTAACCTTGACATCCACAGGCCTTGTACCGCAGATTGTCTCTGCAGCGGGAACCTCCCCCGATAGCAGGTTCCGCTGTTTAGCTTTACGGAGTAGCCCGCTCTGGCACTCCCACAACCCGATGGCTACGACTCTTGCCCCGGTAGATTCTAGGGAGGTCGTTCGTTGCGATCACTGCCTGCTAGTTCAATTCCGTACGGTCAATAACAACTGTCGGCGCTGCCACTCGTCACTGGACGAGGAACCTGAACCCGAGCCGGTGGTAATGACGCCGCCGGTAATGATGCCAATGCCTGGCAGTGGCCGAGGGCATCTCAACCTGGCAACGTCAATCCGCTCCCTGCGCTTGCGCAGCGGACTGAGCCAGCGCCAACTCGCGGGACGCATGTCAGTGCCGCGAACCTACGTTTCCAAAATCGAAAACGAAAAGGCCACGCCCACGCTGTCGTCTCTGGAGCGGCTGGCGCGGGCGCTGGAGGTGACCGTGCCGGAATTGCTCAGCGGCGGAGAAAAGAACCGCCAGGACGAAATCAGCGAACTGATGAAAGATCAGTTCATCGCAGAGATCCTGCCGTTCGTTTCACAACTAAACGGAATGCAGATGTCGAGCATCCTGACCCAGGTGCGGGACTTGACGATAAGGCCGAGAAGGACTGCGTAACCTTTTCGGGATCCTTCGCCGCAGAAAGCGCGGCTCAGGATTTCGGCTGCGGGCTCCCGCTTCGCTCACGCCCGCAAGACGCCTCAATTTATCCGGGCAACCAGCCAACTCAAAGCCGGGACCGTAGTTTTGGTCCCGGCTTTTTTCCCGGCTTTTTCCCCCACGGTGGGCCCTGAATCCGAAATAGATTGACGAACATCTATCCAGCATGAACGTGGAAGAATTTGGAAGTGTTTCTGCCTCGTCCCCCTACCCTGCATCGTTAAGTCGCACTGAAGCGAATGGGTGGAAAGATGACTCCCCGTCTGAAGCGGGAGCGATCGCGAGTTCTCAGTCCGCCGATGATTCTTTGCTTGATGCTTACTCCCGCGCGGTCACGGGCGTGGTAGGACGGGTCAGCCCCTCGGTTGTCAATATCGAGGTGCATCAGGATGCGGGCAGTAGTCGCACAGGCGAGCCGCGCGAACGGCGTGGCGGCGGCTCGGGATTTGTATTCACTCCGGACGGCCTTATTCTCACCAACAGCCACGTCGTGCACGAAGCACGCCGCATCGAGGTAACGCTCGCGGACGGCCGTCGCCTGCCTGCGAGCGCGATCGGGGACGATCCGGCGAGCGACCTTGCCGTAATCCGCATCGACGACGCCCGCGTGGATGAACCCGATTTCACCGCGGCTGCGCTCGGTGATTCGCAGCAGCTTCGCGTTGGACAACTCGTGGTTGCAATCGGCAATCCCTATGGATTTCAATCCACCGTGACGGCAGGCGTGGTGAGCGCGTTGGGCCGTTCCCTTCGCTCGTATTCCGGCCGGCTGATCGACGACGTGATTCAGACGGATGCCGCACTTAACCCCGGCAACTCCGGCGGGCCGCTCGTGGATTCCGCAGGAAGAGTGGTAGGAGTGAACACAGCAACCATTTTGCCGGCACAAGGAATTTGTTTTGCCATTGGGATCAATACGGCGAAGTTCGTGGCCAGCCGCTTGTTGCGCCACGGAAGGATTCGCCGTAGCTACATCGGCGTCTCGGCACAGACCGTGCCAATCCATCGCCGTGTGGTGCGCTTCTATGATCTCGCCAAAGAATCGGGTGCGCTAGTTCTGTCGGTCGAAGAAGGGAGCCCGGCGAAGAGCGCGGGCCTGCGCGAGGGCGACGTAATTATCGCGCTGGAAGGCCATCCGGTGGCAGGAGTCGACGATCTGCACCGCGTCCTGACCGACGTTCGCGTAGGCGTCAGCTGCACGCTGACCGTGCTGCGGCGGACGGAAAAGCTAGAGCTGAGGATTGTGCCGGAAGAGGCGAAGTAGCAGGGGCTAGAAGTTTCATCATCTCGCTAGCAAAGTCCGCGCTGGTCGCCAACGGACATCCGCGTCCGCCTACCTCAGCGGCTGAAGCCGCAGTTGGATTTTATGAGGCATTTACGGCGCGGCTTAAAGCCGCGCGCTTTCAAAGCAAGATCGAACATCGAGCTTTTCCGCAACTGGGACGCTGTGCCCTTCCCGTCATTGCAACCACCTTCCCCGCTGTGTTAGTTTCAGAATTCGGAAGGGGATAGGCCTTGCAGGCAAGAATTCCCGCTGGGCTGGATCGCAAGGAAACGGAAGTCTACCGGAAGCTTGATCCAGCGCGGCTCCCACGACACATCGCGATCATTATGGACGGCAACGGGCGCTGGGCGAAGCGGCGCCACATGCCGCGCGTGGCCGGTCATCGCGCGGGAGTGGCGGCGGTTCGCTCGACCGTGGAAACCGCGGCGCGCATTGGCATCCACGCCCTCACGCTTTACGCCTTCTCCGAAGAGAACTGGAAGAAGCGTCCCAAGAGCGAAGTCGACTTCCTGATGCGGCTGTTAAGCCACTATCTGAAGGCAGAGGTTCCCACGCTCAATCAGAACAATATCCGCCTGGAATATATTGGCCGGCAGCATGAACTGCCGGAGGACGTGCAGGAGCGCATGGCTTGGGCGCGCCAGAGTACGGCGCAAAACGCTGGCACGGTCCTGACGCTGGCGCTCAACTATAGCGCGCGCAGCGAACTGGTGGACGCATTCCGCTCGATGGTGAATGGGGCATCGCAGAACGGCGGCATCGAGCACTTGCTGATCAACGAAGACACCATCGCTGAGCACCTTTACACGCGGCATTTGCCTGATCCGGATTTGGTTGTGCGGACCTCCGGCGAGATGCGGTTGAGTAACTTTTTGCTTTGGCAGTTAGCTTATGCCGAAATATATGTGACATCGACGCTGTGGCCCGACTTCCGCGGCGTGCATCTTTTGGAGGCGGTCGCCGAATATCAGAAGCGGGAGCGCCGCTACGGAGGGTTGAACCACGCTGCTCCGCACCATGCTGTAATAAACCACAACGATTCGCTCGGTCACGCCGAAGCAGCGAAGGTTCACAAGTAGACTCGATCTAGTTCTCCCGCGCGGAACGAACAGTGTGATAGCAGATTCCTCCCGAATGAATCCCGCTCCAAATTGCAAATATTGTGCAAGGATTACCGTGGCTGGAGTTCTGTGATGTAGATTCTGGGGCGCGGCTTGGGCTGCGCCCTTTGAAGTGCAGCCGGGCAATTCATAAGGTGGACGAACTTCCTTGTTGAAGCGCATCGCGACCGCGGTTGTGCTGATTCCAATTGTGCTGCTGCTCATACTGCGCGCTCCTGTGCCGGTGGTCGCCGTCGTGGCCGCCGCCGTGGCCTTAATCACGGTGCAGGAATTTCTGAAGCTCGCCGAATCCTACGGCGTTGAGCCGCTGCGCCTGTCGACCTACATTTTCGTGGGATTGTTATTTCTTTTGCTCGCCGTAAGCGCTGAGGTGGAAACGCCGCAGCTCTCGGCGCTGAAGTTCGTCTTCGGGCTGGCATTTGCTTCCGCGATCACGCCATTTATTTTCTTGACAATCGCGATGCGGCGAGTTCAGTTGAGCGCGGCATATTCGGCAGCGGCGGCCTCGGCTTTTGCGGTTCTTTACGTTGCTCTGCCCATGGCCATGCTGGTGCAACTTCGCCAGCAGTTCGCGGGAGCGTTCTGGCTGCTCTATCTTCTGCTGGTCGTTTGGGCGGGAGACATTTTCGCTTACTTCGTGGGCCGCTCACTGGGGCGGCACTTGATGGCCCCGCGCATCAGCCCGAAAAAAACCTGGGAAGGAGCGATGGCATCGCTCGCTGCAAGCCTGCTGGTTGGAAGCCTGCTCTTCAGCCATGCGTTGCAGATCAGTACATTCCTGCTGCGCGTGGGATTGATCGAGCGCCGGGACGGGCTCTTCGGACTGGAGAAGCCTGAACTGTGGCCCATCATCCTTCTGACGGTCGCTGTGAATATCGCGGCGCAACTGGGCGATCTCGTGGAATCTCTGATCAAACGCGGAGCCGGAGTGAAGGACTCAGGCACAATTCTTCCCGGCCACGGAGGTATGCTCGACCGAATCGATGCGCTGCTTTTTGCGGCTCCCGTCCTTTGGTTCTACGCAACCGGACTCTTCTCCCCCGCACGCCCCTGGTAACGCGTAAAATAGATGGCGCCTGTGATGAGACGAATTGCAATTTTGGGATCTACCGGTTCGATTGGCCGCAGCACGCTGAGCGTGGCGGAATCCTATCCGGAACGCTTTCAGATCGTCGCGCTGGCTGCGGGCAGAAACCTGGAGGCGGCCTTTGAGCAGGCCCGCCGATGGCGACCACATCTGCTTTCAATAGTGTCGGAGGCTGATGCGGAGGTACTGCGCGCGCGTTTTAAACAGGCAGGGTTGAATGGTGTCGAAGTAGTTTGCGGCGCGGCTGGTACGGTGCAGGTGGCAACGCACGCGGAAGCCGATTTCGTGGTCAGCGCGATCGTGGGCGTGGCCGGGCTTGAGGCCACTTACGAGGCGGTGAAAGCCGGAAAGATCGTCGGGGTGGCCAATAAAGAATGTCTCGTGGCCGCGGGAGAGTTGATTACAGCCGAGGCGCGCCGGCAGGGCAAGCCGCTTTTACCCATTGATAGCGAGCACAATGCGGTGCATCAATGCCTGCGAGGCGGGCGCATGGAGGAAGTGGAACGCATCTGGCTCACCGCTTCCGGCGGGCCCTTTCTCAATACGCCGCGTTCGGAATTCGCCTCCATTACGGTGGAGCAGGCCCTCAACCATCCGACCTGGAAGATGGGCAAACGCATCACCATCGACTCGGCGACGCTGATGAATAAAGGCTTCGAGGTAATCGAAGCATGCAGATTATTTCACATATCGCCCGCGAAAGTGGAAGTTCTGGTGCATCCGCAGTCTACAGTTCATTCGATGGTAGAGTTTGTGGATGGCAGTATACTTGCTCAGTTTTCAGTGACCGATATGCGGCTGCCGATTCTCTATGCGCTAACATATCCCGAACGGATTCAGTCGGATATGCGCTTCCCGGTGGGTAACTTGCGTCATCTGGACTTCAGCCCTCCAGACATGGATAAATTCCCCTGTTTGCGTTTAGCATATGAAGCGGTAGAGGCGGGCGGGGCTAAGGCCGTGGCCCTGAACGCCGCCGACGAAATAGCGGTAGCGGCGTTTCTTGAAGGCAGCGTCGGATTCGATGATATTCCCCGGATCATCGAGGACGCTGTCTCAGCATCTAATTCTGGGAAGTTGCAATCGATCGCGAAGGTCCTTGAAGCCGACGCTGAAGCCCGCCGATATGCTCAAGAGCGGGTTCTGCGAGTTACGAATAAGACTTTTCGGCCACGAGCAACATCTGTAGTCTAGTCGAATCTAACGAGGGAGCGGTTCCGTACTTCTTCTATGTCTGATTTCATAATCTCCGTGGTTGCCGTCGCTGTGGTGCTGGGCTTCATGATTCTGATCCACGAGTTCGGCCACTATGCCGTGGCCAAGCTGTTGGGGGTCAGGGTCGAAGTGTTCTCCATTGGGTTTGGTAAGCGCCTGATTGGCTTCCGCAGGGGGGACACGGACTACCGCATCGCCGCGATTCCCCTGGGCGGCTACGTCAAGATGAGCGGCGAGAATCCCATGGACGAGCGCACCGGTGATCCGGCCGAGTTCATGTCGCATTCCCGCTGGCATCGCTTCCTGATCGCGGTCGCCGGGCCGACGATGAACATTCTGCTGGCCATCTTCCTGCTCACCGCGGTTTACATGGTTCACTACGAGTACCCGGTTTTTCTCGACAAGCCTGCGGTCATCGAAGGCATAAAGCATGACTCGGCGGCAGCCCAAGCCGGCTTGCAACCTGGTGACAGGATCGTAAAAGTTGACGGGATCGAGAACCCCACCTGGGAACAGCTGCAGCCTCGCGTATGGCTGAGCGCCAACCAGCCGCTGAACATCACAATCCAGCGCGGGAATCAGATCTTTCAGAAAACTATCGTTCCCCAGGCCGTGACCACTTCGGAAGTGGGCTCCGCCGGTTGGTATCCTGAGGAACCGGTCATCGTGGGACACATTGAGGCAGGTACACCCGCTGCCCAGGCCGGCTTGGCGGAAGACGACAGAATTGTTGCTATGAACGGCAAGCCGCTGGTTTCCATCGAATCGATGATCGAGCGCCTGCAGCAGAGCAAGGATGACCCCGTCGATCTCACGGTGATGCGCGGCAATCAGACGTTAAATTTCCACTTGAAACCCGTACTTTCGAAAACTGAAGATCCGAAAGAGCAGCGTTATCGGCTGGGCTTCCTCAACAAGAGCGAAACCAAGGTGACCACGTTGCCGTTTGTCCAAGCCCTGGGTCTTTCGTTGGAGCAGAATCGGAAATATTCGCTGCTCATTCTGGAACTCGCCAAGAAAATTCTGCAAGGAAAGGTCTCGCCCAAAGCGGTTTCCGGCCCAATTGGTATCGCGCAGGACGCTGGTTACGCGGCACAGCAAAAGGGCTGGACTCCGCTGATGGAGTTGACGGCAGGCATCAGCCTGAACCTCGGCATCTTTAACCTGCTGCCAATCCCAATCCTGGACGGCGGCGTAATCCTGTTTCTGCTGATCGAAGGCCTCATGCGGCGCGACGTCAGCCTCCGCATCAAAGAGCGCGTCTACCAGGCGGCATTCGTTTTTCTCGTTCTGTTTGCGGTGATGGTGATCTACAACGATCTCATGAAGACGCTACCCGGGTTGATGGACCGGTTGCCATAAAGTGACCGGGTCTAACTATCTCGTTCTCTCGGTCTAGCGCGCAGCGGAGTTTGGTGGATTGGCGCTCCCCGAGCCGCAATGTGACAGTGCGCGCCGATTGCCGGCACCTTGGCCTGTTTCAAGTCAGAGATTCCGCAACGTGGCTCGCGACGGCCCGCCGCAGGACTCTCCGTTTCGGAAATAGCAGGTCGCGCATCTTCATTTTTGCTTTATGCAGTTGCGATTTCGAATTGCCGACCGAACAGTCCAACATTTGGGCGATCTCGTGATGCTGGTATCCCTCAACTTCATGGAGAGCAAAAATCTTGCGGCAGCCTTCGGGAAGCTCCTGCATCGCGCGCCGCAAGGCAATACGATCCACCGCTCCGGAAAGGCGAGGGTCCGGATTTCCGATATCCCGTTTGAGGGATGGGGATTCCGCCGATACTGGTTCGTCCAAGGAAACCAGGGGAGGGGCTTTTCGCCGCCGCAATTTCATTAGTACCGTATTGACTGCAACCCGATACAGCCAGGTAGAAAACGCCGAGTCCCCGCGGAATGAACCTACGCTGCGAAACACCTGTAAGAACGCTTCCTGGGTCAGGTCTTCGGCCTCCGCTATATCTTTAGTCATGAGCAGGCATACGGAGTACACGCGCTTCTTGTGGAGCTGGAACAGCGTGGCAAAAGCCTGTTCGTCGCCGCTTTGAGCGCGCTGTACCAGGCTACGCTCGGAATCGTCACGTTTGGTTGCTTCGCTGACCGGAATCACATTTGCTGTCGCGGAAATCACGCAAGTCGCCACTGTAGTCTCTCCTTATCGAACCTTGGGTGCTTGTCTGCTCTCCATGACTCCGGGAGCATCAACTTCCAAAATGAGACTAGCGACAAGGCTGCTTGCGGCCCATCAGGAGGCTCCTGTAATTGATTACCAGACTTGCTGTACCGCTGGCGTGAAGGTAAATGCTGAGGACTTTCGAGTTTATTTCTGAGTAAATTTGCGGGCAGAGGCAAAACTTTTTTCGGAGAAAAGGGTTGCAGGGCCGCATCATGCGCGATGCCATCTGTAAAGGCTTTGCGGCGCGATGCGGCGCTCCGGAGTTTAACAAGCACCGTAAATCAGTAAAGACGGAAACCTACTTCGACGCTGATCTGGACGTTCACCGGATGACCGTCTTTCTCGGCCGGTTGAAAGCGCCATTGCTTAACCGCTTCAATCGCTTTGGCGTCGAGGCCGAATCCCAAACCGTGCACCACGCTAACGTCCCGTGGATTTCCATGTTCATCCACAATCAGCGGGTGACGAATATTGAAGTAGCGTAGCGCGGCGAGAGCTTCCCTGGTTCAACATTAACGCTCCCGTGGTCTCGTAAAAAGTCCCCCAAATACTTCCTGCTGCACTGAGATGCACGCAAAGAGGAGGCCGTTTGGATTCGGTCGTAATTTTTTCGATTGCGCCCAACAAATAGTTCACAAACGCCCGGCCAGAAGCAGTACCAGCAACACCACGACTACGAGACCGAGACCGCCGCTCGGGTAGTAACCCCACGAACGGCTGTACGGCCATGCTGGAAGCGCTCCCACTAACAACAGCACCACGACAATTAATAGAATCGTTGACATCGCATCCTCCGATACCCGAACGTGACTCTAATTTTTGAATTGGTTTTGTGCCATCCGGTTCACGCTGTAATGTGCATCCACCGGCGCCGCAGTGCCTACAGTCCTGACAGTACCGATACCAAATGAAAACCCCCAGGATTAATCCCGGGGGGAACTGCCGCAGCTTTGATACGCCGCACGCCAATGTTCACGATAACAATTTATCGGCTCGCGGACTCTGTTGTGGGACCAGTCTCCAACTTACCGTGTTCCGCGGCCTGATTCGCGTATTTCCTCACGACCGCCTCGAGGGCTCCGCTACCCGCCGGTCGAGGAACTTTACCCGTTAAAATATCCTCGAACGGAATAAACTTTCCGTAAAGAAGATGGGTTTCATCTTTATCCTGCGTTATTGCAGAGCCCGATAAATCAACACCAGCGAAGAGTCCTCGCGCTCGGGAATAAGTCAAAACTTCTGCTTTCATCTTCCAGTCGGTATCGGCAGCAGTGTCACGTCCGACAGGGCCCGCAGCCGCAGAGGCATCAGCACCAATCTTGAACTTGCTTGAGAGAAGATGCTCCATACCCTGCTGATTCATCACAACCAACACCAGGTCGATAGCCTGACCGCCTAGCTGCAATCCCCAGCTTCCACCGGTAATCGTGATCGGTGCAGGACCGCTCCAGGCGCCATTTTCCAGACGGCAGACAGCCACGCCCTTTCCATGGTTTGCTCCAAAACCAATCGCAAACTTGACCATAGATGGAATCACTGCAATGCACTTCGCGTCATGCATCACTTTGTCAGGAATGGCCTTGTCTGGCGTATCCATAATTTCTTTGAGTACGTTGGCCGACGCATCGATTCGTTTTTGAATGCTCGTCTGCTCCTTCTCGTCCTGGCACCACGCCGTTCCGAAGAGAAGTGCAAAACTGGCTCCGAGCACCAGGAGACATCGCGCTAGTGTGGAACTGATTCTTTTCATAAAGAGAACCTTTTCTGTGCTCGAAACGAGCAACCGTTCAAGTTTTCGTTACTCAGGCAAAGCTAATCGCAAAGTCCCGCGTCCTGCCATCCGGTTCAGCCTGTAATGTGGCGCGACCTTCGCCGCACGCACCTACGGTTTTCACAGTAACGTTGGAGAAGTCAAAGCAACGCCCCCACACGCCCGAATTCATGGATTGCTCGCGATATCCAGATAGGCGCCGATCAGGAAATCTTTCGGTCGGCGGGCGCGTCACCGGCGGGATGCACTACGACTGGAAGACTATACCGCTTTCGCGCAGCACTCCACTGCACGGAAGAATGAGTTCAACGAGAGTTCCGGGGTTTGTATTCTTCAGCTTCAATTCTCCGCCGAATTCCTTTGCACGCTGTTTCATGCCTCCGATGCCCACTCCGACACTATCGGCCCGCATTTCGACTACACGCTCGCCGATACCCTTGCCGTCGTCTCGCACCGCAACCACGATCAACCCTTCTTTTTGCGAGAGGTTGATCCACACCTTTCGGGCTCCCGAATGACGGAAGACGTTGGTCAACGCCTCTTGAACGATCCGGAAAACAGCGGTTTCCACGTCGACCGATAGCCTGGGAAAATCTTTGGGTTGGACCTCAAGAGTCGTTTCAATGCCGCTGCGCTTGCCGAGTCCTTCCAGGAACCAGGCTAGCGCGGATAGCAATCCGACTTCATCGAGTAACGGCGGATGCAAAAGATGAGACATGGTGCGGACTTGCTGAATCGCACGTTCCACAATGCTGCTTGCCTGGGACCAACCGTCGCCTGATGACTGAGTGTTTTTTTGTAATGACATCCGGTCCAACACCATCTTAGCCACAGCAAGTTCTTGTCCCAACCCGTCGTGCAGATCGCGTGCGATCCGGCGGCGCTCTTGATCCTGCATGGTCATGAGACGGACGGAAAGGCGCCGTAGTTCGTCGGTCCGGCTATCGACCATTCTTTCCAGTTCGGCGGCATTGTTCCGGATCGACTGCTCCAGCATCTTACTGTCGTGAATATCGGAACAGGTGCCGTACCACTTCACGATCTTTCCCGCATCGTCGCGAATAGGAAGCGCGCGAGCCCGGAACCAACGATAGGCTCCATCTTCAGACCGCATGCGATACTCAGATTCGTAGTTTGCCCCCGATTCAACGCAGCGCATCCAGTGCGCCGTGGCCTGTTCTTTATCGTCGTCATGCACGTAGTCCAGCCATCCGAAGCCGTTCGCTGAACCTGGAGCAGCGCCCGTGTAGTCACAGAATCTGTCACTGATGTAATCCCTGGAGCCGTCCGTCCGTCGGCTGAAGATTATGTCGGGCGCAGTCTGAACGATGGCGTCGAGCTCTTTGTTTCTGCCTTCCAGTTCAGTATTAAGTTGCAGAAGCAATTCGGCCTTGCGAGTCAACTCCTCGGTGCGCTCTGAGACCCGCTGCTCGAGCTCGCGATTCAACGATTCGAGCTGGCGCGTCTTGCGGTGCAGGTCGGCGAAGACCCTTACCTTCGCACGTAGTAGTTCCTGCACTACGGGCACGGAAATATAGTCCACCGCCCCGTGCTCATAGCCTTTGAGTTGATCGAGATCGGTAAGGTGCACCGCCGAAATGAAGATGATCGCCGTCCTTTGGAAACGCGGATGCTGGCGAATCATTGCAGCCAGTTGAAAGCCGTCGAGATCCGGCATGCTTACATCCATCAGCACCACCGCAACGTCAGTCTTCAACAAAGTTTCGAGGGCTTGTTTTGCAGAAGAGGCTTTGATCAGATTCTCGCCCAGCGGAGCGAGCATCACCTCATAGCTGAGCAGCTTGCCCGGCTGATCATCCACCATCAGAATGTTGACCTCTTCGTGTGTCACCATTGATATCTCCGCGTTACTCTGCGTCGGCGTACGGAAAAGCTAAGCTACCGGTGCAGCCACATACGTAGCGAGGACAGCAACTGCTCCGTGTTCACCGGTTTCGCCAGATATTCTGAAGCGCCGGCCTCAAGACACTTTTCTCTGTCCCCTTTCATCGCTTTTGCGGTCAGGGCGATGATCGGCAAGCGCCGGAACGAGGCGTTTTGCCGGATCACCTGCATGGTTTCGTAGCCATCCATCTCGGGCATCATGATGTCCATCAGCACGATCGCGACGTCCGGGGTCGATTCCAGCTTTGCAATCGCTTCGCGGCCAGTTCCTGCAGTGAGCACGGCCATGCCGCGGCGCTCGATCACGCTGCTCAAAGCGAAGATATTGCGCACGTCGTCATCTACGATTAACACCTTCTTCCCAACCAGAGCATCGTCGGAGCGGTGCAATCGGTCAAGCATTCTTTGTTTCTCCGCGGGAAGATCGGAGACCACGCGATGCAGGAATAGCGCAGTTTCGTCCAGCAGCCGTTCGGGAGATTCCACGC
Organism: Candidatus Sulfotelmatobacter sp.; assembly: GCA_036844925.1. Classification (GTDB taxonomy): domain Bacteria; phylum Acidobacteriota; class Terriglobia; order Terriglobales; family Acidobacteriaceae; genus Sulfotelmatobacter. The sequence continues at coordinate 433,691 of DAIUEW010000001.1, read as the reverse complement.
CCTTGACCACCACACTTCGTGCCAGCGAATGCAACCGCGCATCTTCCTCCAGAGATAGCTCCTTACCGGTGAAGACAATCACCGGTAGATCGCCTAGCGCCGGAGTATCACGGAAGCGCTCGAGCACTTCGAATCCGGAGATATCGGGCAGGCGCAGATCAAGGACAACGCAATCGAACGATTCGTTGCTGACGGCCTTGATCGCATCTTCTCCAGTGGCGACGACAGTGACATCGATGTCGTCGTAACCCAGCAGTTCTTTAATACTGAGCTGCTCGGCAGGATTGTCTTCTACCACAAGCAATCGCTTGCGCCGGGTAGCGGAGTATTGCTTGATCCGATCTAAGGCTGTTTCCAATCCCTCAGGGGTCGTGGGCTTAGTTACAAAAGCAAAAGCTCCGCGGGCCAGCCCGTGGTGACGATCCTCATCGAGCGTCAACATCTGAACTGGAATGTGCCGGGTTGCTGGATCCTGTTTCAAATGATTTAGCACCGTCCAGCCCAGCATATCGGGCAGAAACACGTCGAGTGACACGGCGGTGGGATGGTACTCCTGAGCTAACTGCAGCGCTTCTGCACCTCGATTCGCAACAAGAACTTTGAAGCCCCTGTCACGCGAAAGATCGCACAACACCCGGCCATAGTGGGGATCGTCTTCCACAATCAGCAAGATGGCATCATCCGGTTGCAGGTTTTCCCGGTCGTCGGGAATTTTCTCAATCGGATGTTCCACCACCGACATCGGAACCGGCGAGGCCGATGATGGAGATTTTCTTTCGGTTATGGCGGCGTTCGACGTGGACGGGCCCACGTAAGTTTGCGGCAGGTACAGAATGAACGTACTGCCTCTGCCTGGAGCGCTGCGCAACTGTATTTCTCCACCCAGCAGGCTGGCCAGCTCGCGGCTGATTGCCAGCCCCAGGCCGGTTCCACCGTACTTGCGGCTGGTGCCGGCGTCTGCCTGCTGGAAGGCCTCGAAGATAATTCGCTGTTTCTCGAGCGGAATTCCGATACCCGTATCGGAAACCTCAAACGCCACGACGGACGCCGCCTTTCCGAGGATGGGATGGTCCTCACTCCAGCCGCTCTTAGCTGGGGAAACCGTCAGCCGGACGCCCCCGACCTCGGTGAACTTGAAAGCGTTTGACAACAGGTTCTTCAGTACTTGCTGCAAGCGCTTGGAGTCGGTGACCACACTTCGGGCAAGATGCGGATCGCTTTCCACCTCGAACCCGAGATGCCGGTTCTCCGCTTCGTGCCGGAACGGACGTCCAACCGCGTCCAGCAAGCTGGCAAAGAAAATTTCCTCCGCCTCCACCGATACCGTTCCCGATTCGATTTTCGACAGATCGAGAATGTCGGTGATGAGGTTCAGCAAGTCGGTCCCGGCACCGTGAATCGTGCGCGAGAACTCGACCTGCTTCGGCGTCAAGTTGCCGTCCGGGTTGTCACTGAGTTGCTGGCCAAGTACCAGAATGCTGTTGAGAGGCGTTCGCAACTCGTGAGACATGTTGGCCAGGAATTCGGATTTGTACTTCGAAGTAAGCGCCAGCTCCTTGGCTTTCTCTTCCAGAGCACGGCGAGCTTGTTCGATCTCCTGGTTCTTGCGTTCGACCTCGACGTTCTGTTCGGCGAGCTGCTGCGCCTTTTGAGCGAGTTGCTCGTTCGTCTGCTGCAACTCTTTTTGCTGCACCTGGAGTTCGGTGGCCAACTGTTGCGACTGTTTCAATAATCCTTCGGTCTGCATCGTGGCTTCAATACTGTTCAGCACGATGCCGATGCTGGCCGTCAGCTGCTCCAGAAATGCCAGTTGCGAGGTTGTGAAGCTGTTCAGGGAAGCAAGCTCGATCACGGCTTTCACCCTGTCTTCGAACAACACGGGGAGCACGATAACGTTTCGTGGAATCGCTTCGAACAAACCGGAGCGGATCGCGATTGTGTTTGGCGGCAAATCGGAGATCAGCATGCGCCGCTTTTCCGCGGCGCATTGTCCCACCAATCCTTCACCCAACTTCAACCGACGCAGATGGCCGTCTTCGCCGTCGCCGGCGAAGGCTGAGAGAAGAACCATTTCTGACGATTCCTCGCCTCCCATCTGATAGATCACGCCCTGTTGAGCGCTAACCAGCGGCGCCAGCTCCGAGAGCAGCATGCGTCCCACGGTAGTCAGGTCGCGCTGCCCTTGCAACATGCCGGTGAAGCGCGCCAGGTTTGTCTTGAGCCAGTCCTGCTCCGTGTTGCGGTCGGTGGTCAGGCGGAGGTTATCGATCATCGTGTTGAGGTTGTCTTTCAAGTCCGCCACTTCGCCGCTGGCTTCCACTTGAATCGAGCGCGTCAGATCGCCCTTGGTGACGGCAGTGGCAACCTCAGCGATGGCGCGCACCTGGTTGGTCAAATTGTCGGCGAGCAAGTTCACGTTTCCGGTAAGATCCTTCCACGTACCGGCGGCGCCAGGGACGTTGGCTTGGCCGCCGAGCCGGCCTTCCACTCCGACTTCGCGTGCCACGGTCGTAACCTGGTCGGCGAAAGTGGCCAGCGTGTTCGTCATGTTGTTGATTGTTTCTGCCAGGGCGGCGACTTCGCCCTTCGCGTTCACCGTTAACTTTTGCGTGAGTTCGCCGTTGGCAACAGCGGTCACAACTTTTACGATGCCGCGGACTTGTTCCGTCAAGTTGGCGGCCATCACGTTCACGTTGTCGGTAAGATCTTTCCAGGTTCCGGCTACGCCTGGCACCTGCGCCTGACCGCCCAGCTTGCCTTCCGTACCCACTTCGCGAGCCACGCGCGTTACTTCGGCGGCGAATGCGTTGAGCTGATCGACCATGGTGTTGATGGTGTTCTTGAGTTCGAGAATTTCTCCCTTCACATCGACTGTGATTTTGCGGGATAAATCGCCTCGGGCCACGGCCGTGGTCACTTCAGCAATATTTCGAACTTGCCCCGTAAGGTTGCCGGCCATGGCGTTCACGGAATCGGTGAGATCTTTCCAGGTTCCGGCAACGCCCGAGACGTTCGCCTGTCCGCCCAACCGGCCCTCGCTGCCTACTTCGCGGGCCACGCGCGTTACTTCGGCAGCGAAGGAGCGTAACTGCTCAACCATCGTGTTCAGGGTTTCTTTGAGCTGCAGGATTTCGCCGCGCACGTCGACCGTGATTTTCTTTGAGAGATCGCCGTTCGCAATTGCGGTTGCCACTTCGGCGATGTTACGGACCTGACCGGTCAGGTTGCTGGCCATGAAGTTCACGTTGTCGGTGAGATCTTTCCAGGTGCCGGCGACGCCGGGCACTTGCGCCTGCCCGCCCAACTTTCCGTCGGTGCCGACTTCACGTGCGACGCGGGTCACTTCGCCGGCGAAGGCGTTGAGTTGATCCACCATCGTGTTGATGGTGTTCTTGAGTTCGAGAATTTCGCCCTTCACGTCTACCGTAATTTTGCGCGACAAATCGCCGCGAGCCACGGCCGTTGTGACTTCGGCGATGTTGCGTACCTGGCCGGTCAGGTTCCCTGCCATGGAGTTGACGGAGTCCGTGAGGTCTTTCCACGTGCCGGCGACGCCGGGCACATTGGCCTGACCTCCCAAACGACCCTCAGTTCCTACTTCGCGGGCCACGCGCGTCACCTCACCAGCGAACGCGTTGAGTTGGTCCACGGTTGTGTTGATGGTCTCTTTGAGCAGCAGGATTTCGCCGCTCACGTTCACGGTGATTTTCTTCGAGAGGTCGCCGCTGGCAATCGCCGTGGATACTTCGGCTATGTTGCGCACCTGCCCGGTTAAGTTGCTGGCCATCGAGTTGACGGAATCCGTGAGATCCTTCCACGTGCCGGCGACTCCTGGCACCTGCGCTTGTCCGCCCAGCTTGCCATCCGTACCTACTTCGCGGGCCACGCGCGTCACTTCCGAAGCAAACGATCGCAACTGGTCAACCATCGTATTGATCGTGTCTTTGAGTTCAAGAATTTCGCCTCGCACGTCTACAGTGATTTTGCGCGACAAGTCGCCGCGAGCCACGGCGGTGGCCACTTCGGCGATGTTCCGTACCTGGCCGGTAAGGTTGCTGGCCATGAAGTTGACGTTGTCGGTGAGATCTTTCCAGGTTCCAGCTACGCCTGGCACCTGCGCCTGTCCACCCAACTTCCCTTCTGTACCTACTTCGCGGGCCACGCGCGTCACTTCGCCAGCGAACGCATTAAGCTGGTCCACCATTGTGTTGATGGTATTTTTTAGTTCGAGAATTTCACCTTTTACGTCGACGGTGATTTTGCGTGATAAATCGCCGCGAGCTACAGCCGTGGTGACCTCAGCGATATTTCTGACTTGACCGGTGAGGTTGCCAGCCATCGAGTTTACCGAATCGGTTAAGTCTTTCCAGGTGCCAGCGACGCCAGGAACGTTTGCCTGTCCTCCGAGGCGCCCTTCCGTACCCACTTCGCGAGCGACGCGCGTTACTTCACCAGCGAAGCGGTTGAGCTGATCGACCATCGTGTTCAGCGTTTCTTTCAGCTGCAAAATCTCGCCGCGCACATCGACCGTGATTTTGCGGGAGAGATCACCCGTAGCGATGGCGGTCGCTACCTCGGCAATATTTCGAACCTGGCCGGTAAGGTTGCTGGCCATGAAGTTCACGTTGTCCGTAAGATCTTTCCACGTGCCGCCGACGCCGGGCACCTGTGCCTGTCCACCGAGTTTGCCTTCCGTTCCGACTTCGCGGGCTACGCGTGTTACTTCGCCAGCGAATGCGTTGAGCTGATCGACCATCGTGTTGATGGTGTCTTTGAGTTCGAGAATTTCTCCCTTCACGTCGACCGTGATTTTGCGCGACAAGTCGCCGCGGGCCACGGCAGTGGTCACTTCCGCGATATTGCGCACCTGGGCCGTAAGGTTGCCGGCCATTGCGTTGACGGAATCCGTAAGATCTTTCCACGTGCCGGCCACACCTACGACCACCGCTTGTCCACCGAGCTTGCCGTCCGTTCCCACTTCACGCGCCACGCGCGTTACTTCGGAAGCAAACGAGCGCAACTGATCAACCATGGTGTTGATGGCTTCTTTCAGCTGGAGAATTTCGCCGCGTACATCGACCGTAATTTTGCGGGAGAGATCGCCGCTTGCCACAGCAGTCGCCACTTCAGCGATGTTGCGCACCTGGCCGGTGAGGTTACTGGCCATCGAATTTACAGAGTCTGTGAGATCTTTCCACGTACCGGCAACGCCCGGCACCTGTGCCTGCCCACCCAGCTTGCCGTCCGTGCCCACCTCGCGGGCCACACGCGTCACTTCAGCAGTAAAGACGCCAAGCTGTTGAATCATAGTGTTAACGATATTGGCCGAGCGGAGGAACTCGCCTTCCAGCGGTCGCCCGTCCACGTCGAGGCGCACCGTTTGGGTAAGGTTCCCTTGGGCAACAGCCGCAATGGCGCGAGTAACGCCGGCTGTCGGACGCAGCAAATCCTCAACCAGAGTGTTTACCGACACCTCCATGTCTCCCCACGCCCCTTGGGATTCGTGAAAGCGTACGCGCTCGCGAGTTCTCCCCTCCTTGCCGACCACCTGCCCGACACGTCTTAACTCTTGTGCCATCTGCTGGTTGGCAGCAACGATCGAATTAAAGGTATCCGCGATTTTTCCCGCCAGTCCGGTCCAGGAACCGGGAAGTCGCACGGAAAAATCGCCATTCCGCATGGTTTGGAGACTGGCCAGAATCACGCTCAGGTCGGCCGAATCCATCGCGGCTGCGTGCCCAGAAGTCCCGTTACTCTTACTCTTCTGTGCTTCTTCGGACCTCCCGCTTACAACGGCCGTAGCGGAGTCTTGATTATTTCTCTTCATGATGATGATCGCTCCTGGAACGAGGGAGTGTCTTTGGATTGCCGCGTAGGGGCGGTGGCGGAACTACCTGCGGGGCGCTAGAAGCGCATTCGCTACCAATCATGGTTAGCTTAAACATCGGTGGACGGGTGCTGGGAATCGGAACACTACCAGTAGATTGGTATCACGGACGCCTCAGAGGTGCCCTAGGGTATTTGCTGTAGGGACCCCAACATTGCAATTCGCTATTTGGAAGAGGCCTTCCACACGAAGAACTTTCCGTCGTCAGCCAGCGTCTCAAGGTTCAGGCCAGCGGAAGTGGCCGCGCGATGCACCGCCGACCGCAGATTCGCCAAACCGACGCCCCCCACGTCGGAAAGTGGAATCTCAAGTGCCGATCCCGGTCGCAAGCTGGCCAACTCCTGTACGATTCCCTGCACCAGTTCGTGGTGTTTTCCTCGCCTGCCTCTTTTTAGTTGGGCAACCTGAACCTGCCGATACTTGGGCGCAGACTGCGGATTCCTGCCTTTCTGTTCATTCCCCACGGTGATTCCTCCTACATGCGATGGAGAAAAATAGCAAAATGTCAAATTTACGTCAAGTATATTTTTGAAGTAATCTGCATTATGTATGATACTTCAACGATATTTATTCTGTTTGTTTACGATACGGAGTACGAATGAAAATCTCCGGCTGGCAATTACTCTGCGTCTGAGGTGACAAGCGTTCGCCAACGGCACGATAGACGAACCGAAATAATCCACCTTTTTTTAGTGCCGCGGCTATGCTGTATGCAGAATAGGAAGGTTCCAGCTATGCCGACGAACGGTTCGTGGAAGGATTTGTACGCCGGCGCAATGCTCGAGCGCAATCCGTCATGTCTTGCGAACAAGATCAAAGCCGCTGAGGAAACACTACGGCAGGCCATGGAGGAGCTTCCAGATGAGGTCGGTGCCGTCGAAGAGATGCGAACCATGACTGGGGTCATGCGGAATCTCCAGGCACTGCAGAGACTGGAGTTGCCGGCAGCCGCGCCAGCGAGGCTGCGCGTGCCTAATCGAGGAGAGTGATACCATGAGACAAATATGCCGCCAAGCAGCAAACTCGTGGCGCAGGCGTCAACTGGCCATGACGGAACTGCTCCGCCAGGCCAGAATCGTGACTGATCCAAACAGACTAGCGCACCTGAGCGCTGAGGCCGAAAAGCATAAAGGAAGGAATCAAGGCGAACCCGGAAGACGTCAGCCAACGTAATAGTTCTCGCTTTTCGTTTCACTGTGTTTCGGAGACCCTGCCAGGTAGGGTCGAAAAATGCGGACCAATCATATTCCAGCAGGTATTGATACTTACAACGTGCGGCGTTACGGGCTAGCCATCCTGTCAGCGATCGTGGCATTGTTGCTTCGCGAGCTGCTAACGCCGTTTCTCGGCGACAACAACCCTTATCACACAGTGTGGGCGGCAGTAGCCTTCTGTGCCTGGTATTGCGGACTCTGGCCTTCCATTCTCGCGGCGCTGCTTTCTCTTGTAGGTGTGTGGTATTGGTTCTTGCCTCCTACTCATTCCTTTGCCCTTGAGGATCCCAAGACCGCGATTTCTGCAATGATCGGGTTCCTGTTCTTTTCCGGTTTGATCATTGCTCTCGGTGAAGCGAACCGGCGCTCCTTTGCCAAAAGCCAGTGGGCGGAGGAGCAACTGCGTAAGGCCCACGACGAATTAGAAAAGAAGGTCGAGGAACGAACAGCGGATTTGAATCTGGCGAACGAAAGCCTGCGGGAGTTATCCAGCCGTCTGCAGCAAATGCGGGATGACGAGCGTCGGCAGATTGCGCGAGAATTGCACGATAGCGTGGGTCAACTGCTGGCCGCGCTCACTATGAACCTTGGAGTGGTGGCCAGCCAATCCCATAGGCTCGACGCAGCCGGCGTCAAAGCCGTTTCTGAGAACGCCGCTTTGGTCGAACAAATTAGCAGTGAGATTCGCACCATCTCGCATCTGCTGCACCCTCCATTGCTCGATGCGGCAGGTCTTGCCTCGGCGCTTCGGTGGTATGTGGAGGGCTTCTCGGAACGCAGCAAAATCAAGGTCGATCTGGATATTCCCCATGAAATCGGCCGGCTCTCGGATGAAATGGAAATTGCCATCTTTCGGATGATCCAGGAATGCCTCACGAACATTCATCGTCACTCCGGCAGCAGCGCCGCGATGATACGGGTGCGTAAAGAAGTCCATCGCATTCTCGTCGAGGTTCAGGACGAAGGCAAAGGCATGTCTGCCGAAAAACAACTTGCACTGAGAACCTCGGGCCGCACCGGCGTGGGATTTCGCGGTATGCGGGAGCGCTTGAGACAGTTGGGCGGAAATCTGGATATTCAATCGAACGGAGCCGGCACAGAGGTGATTGCCACGTTGCCTATGCAACACTCGGCGACCGATGGGACCAAACCTGAAGTCGTCTGATACCTTCCCAGGTTTATCGATCCTCTGGCTATTCAGAGTCAAGCTTCGCTCCTCGGCGTCCGTATCAACCGTTTCTAAGAAACAGCAGTTTCTCGTCGCGCTCGCTGCCTCTCTCACAATCTTTTTTCGAATCCTACAGTGATCTCAGTATGTCAGTGCAATTTAGCGGTCATTACAATTGAAGAGCGAACGCCAAACGGAAACTGATGAACGATGACAACTCGCGAAACCCGACGAACTCTCGCGTGGCGTGAGCAATACATATCGGCCAACGAATTTTTTACGAAAAACGAGATTTCCAAAGGGTCCGGTGCGATAATTCATTCACCAGGATTAAGACCCTTGCAATTGAATCGACCTGCCTCATTGCATTCTTATGAGGTTGCAGGCCGCGCCCCTCGTCATTAACTTTTGTCTTAGAAGGAACATTTGCCTCTGAGAAAGTCAGGTGGCACGGGCGTACCGATTCGCGGTGGGAGGTTCCATGCGGTTATTGAGTGTCCGGCTCATTATCTCCCTAATCTTCGGCATCACGCTGGTTTCCTTAGGATTTTCCTACTACCAGGTCGTGCGAGAGAAACGTGCGCTGCGCAGTGATCTGGAACGGCGCGCTGAAGTGCTTGCCGAAAGTGTTGCGGGGAATGTGGAGAAGTCGTGGGAAGGCGGATCGGAGCGAGGACTGCAGCGATTGGTGCAGCGCTTCGGCAACCGCGAGCACCTGCTGGGAATCGCCGTCAGCGACCGGCAGGGTAAGGTAATCGCAATTACCCCAGAGCTGTCGAAAATCCTCACTGTTACTCCGCAGGGGGTGACCAAAGCAATCGCAGATGGTCACGGCGAGAGCTCTTTCGTGCGATTGAGCGACGAGCCCGTCAACATTTTTGCTCTGCCCCTGTACCGCCAGGAAGAAACCATTGGCGGATTGGCGGTGGTGCACGACGCGGGCTATATCCGTGCGCAAAACTTGCGCACTTGGCGTACCGCGTTTCTGTTGGTTTTCGTACAGGTCTTCCTCATCGTTTGCATCACGGTGCTGATCGTGCGCTGGAGCATTACGGGCCCAATTGCGCGAGCGGCGCAATGGATGCGCGCGCTTCGCATGGGTCGAATCTCTTCGCGCCAGCAGATGCCGGATCTGGACCTTTTCCGGCCCCTGGCTTGGGAAGTCGTAACCCTGACGGAAAGCCTCAGTCAAGCACGCAGCGCAGCGGAAAATGAGGCTCGCCTGCGTGAAGCCGGAGAATCGATGTGGACCGCGGATCGGCTCGCAGTGCAGGTTCGAACCCGTCTGGGGGATGGACGGTTGTTTGTCGTTTCGAATCGCGAGCCTTACATCCATCAGCGCAAAGGCAAATCCGTGGAAGCGGTTGTGCCGCCAAGCGGCCTGGTGACGGCTCTCGAGCCGGTACTCGAGGCTTGCGATGGTACCTGGATCGCTCATGGCAGCGGCGATGCCGATACCGAAGTCGTGGACTCGAACGACCGGTTGCGCGTTCCTCCGCACGATCCGCGTTACACGCTTCGTCGAGTATGGCTCACCAAAGAGGAGGAAGAAGGATACTATTACGGCTTCGCCAACGAAGGTCTTTGGCCGCTTTGCCACATCGCGCACGCGCGACCGACTTTTCGCGCCCAGGACTGGCAGCATTATCAGGAGGTCAATCGAAAGTTTACCTCTGCGATTCTGGAAGAGATTGAGGACACGCCTAAACCCGTGGTATTGCTGCAGGACTACCACTTTGCGTTGCTCGCGCGGATGATCAAGGACAAAAGACCAGACGCCCGCGTGGCCATCTTCTGGCACATCCCATGGCCGAACCCGGAGGCGTTTGGCATTTGTCCCTGGCAACGGCAGTTGGTGGACGGGCTGCTAGGAGCAGATTTGATCGGATTCCACATTCAATCGCACTGCAACAACTTCCTGCAAACCGTGGACCGAGTGGTGGAATCGCGGGTGGACTGGGAACATTTTTCGGTGGCCCGTCAAAATCATCGGACCATGGTCCGGCCCTTTCCCATCAGTGTGGATATTCCTGATGACGCGCCCATAGAAAGCGACACCTACAAAGATGACTACATCAAACGCTCATCGCTCATGCATAGTTTGGGAATCGATACGCCATTCGTAGGAGTTGGCGTGGACCGCGTGGATTACACGAAGGGAATTCCGGAACGCTTTCAGGCGATTGAAAGATTTCTGGAAAAATATCCAAAGTACCAGGGCAAATTCACGTTTGTGCAGATCGGAGCGCCGAGCCGCACGCACATTAAGCGGTATCACGACTTAATGGCAGAGGTGGAATCTGAGGCGGAACGAATTAATTGGCGATTTCAGTCCGGCAAGTGGAAGCCCATTGTGTTTCTGAAGCGGCACCACAGCCACGAAGAGATCGGAGATTACTATCGTGCCGCCGACCTTTGCCTGGTCACGTCTCTGCACGACGGCATGAACCTGGTCGCGAAGGAATTCTTGGCGGCGCGGCGTGATGAGCGCGGCGTGCTGATTCTGAGCCAGTTCACCGGAGCGGCGCGCGAGTTGCGCGACGCATTGCTGGTAAACCCCTACGATATTGATCAGACCGCGGAGGCGATCCGGGCTGCGCTGGAGATGGAACCGGAGGAGAAGCAATTACGCGTGCGCAACATGCGCAAGCTTATACGAGAGCGCAATATTTATCGTTGGGCTGGCAGCCTGATTACCGAACTCTGCGAACTGAGGCTCGATGGGGCGGATCGCACACAACAGAAATCGCGCGCCAGCGTCTCTGTTGCTGACTCGCGCTGAGGAACGGAATACTTCGGAGAAGCTATCGCTAATTCTTTAATTCTTTGGCAAAGTCTCTGCCGGAAAGTTGCTAATGCGAGGAATGCGAGGAATGCGAGGATCGTGGAGGCGAATACATGACGAGCAGCGCGATGGCGCCAACTCCGCTTCATATGCCGGTGAAGGCTTTTTATTTCAATACCTCGGCACACCTAGTGCGCATTTCGCGCGAAAAAGCCGGCACTCTATCTGAGTTCTTGCAAGCGCTTCGAGAGTGTCCGGAAGGTTCCATATTCCAGCATAGTTTTCGAACGCTGCAGGAACACCACTTCATCCGAGAAGGCTTTTCCAACGACTTCGCACATTGGGCGCTATCGGCGTGCAACGAGCCTAGCCTCGCGGAGGGGTTAGCCAGCGTGGATGTGCGCGAGTTCACTTCAGTGGCACAGTTGCGCGAGCGATTCGTGCAAATTGTCGAGGGGTTTTTGAAACGCACTCCGGCTGCGGTCAACCGGGCTGCAAAAGAAACTTTTTATTTCTGCGCCTCCGACATTATGGTGATCCCCACCAGCTTTGTAGCGCACACTCTGCAAGAGTTTGCCGAGGGGCTGCGCGGCGTCAGCGTGCACAGCATCCATCATCACTTTATCGAGGCGCGGCTTCGGCTCAAGCTCATGTCCAATGATTTCTCGCAATGGCTATATGAAGATCTGGGCCTGACCGACGCGGCTTGTCAGCTGAATCGCATCGATATTTATACAGTGACCATGGAAGACGTTCGAAAACAAATTATTCGAGTCGTGGAACGGGCGCTGAGCTAGGGGCGGGCACATAGTTTATGGAACCAGTAGAATCTCAAACTCGCAGTGAATCGGCGGTGGCGGAGAGTTCATCAAGACCCGCGGAAACTTCCTCGGCTTCGCCCGTACGCACCGAACGGCGAAGAAAGCCCCGCACTTGGGAGACTCCTCCTGCGCCCGTTCCTCCTCCGCACCTCGATGACTACAAACACATCGTGGGCGCAGCAGAGATCGACGAATTACATTTTCTCGCGCGCGAACTAAAGGGCAAGACGGTGAAGATGGTTAATTCCACGGCCGTGGGGGGAGGGGTCGCCGAAATGCTCAATCACTTGGTCCCTTTGCTGAATGAAGTGGAAGTGAACACACACTGGGATGTCATTACCGGGGGAAACGATTTCTTCGAGGTGACCAAGGCCTTCCACAATGCGCTTCAAGGCGGTGAGTATAACCTTACGCAACATGCTCGCGATATTTTTCTGATGAACAACGAGCAGAACCGGCAGCGTATTCAGTTCAACGAAGATTTTATTGTGATTCACGATCCGCAGCCGGCGCCTCTTATTCGTGCTCGCCAGGAATCGCACCAGCGCTGGATCTGGCGCTGCCACATTGATCTTTCCAGTCCTAATTCTGAAGTGTGGGGATTTCTTCGACCGTCCGTCGAGAAATATGACGCTGCGATTTTTTCTTCGCAATCCTTCGCCCGGCAACTACCCATCCCGCAATACTTGTTCTATCCGTGCATCGATCCACTCTCCGAAAAGAACAAGGATATCGACGACAGCTTTGTTCAACAGGTGTGCGATGAATTCGGCATCGACCGCTCACGGCCGATTGTCACGCAGGTCTCACGTTTTGACCGGGCAAAGGATCCGGTGGGGGTTATCCAAGCTTTCAAGCAAGCGCGCAAGTATGTGGATTTCCAGTTGGTGATGGCCGGTGGAGGAGCGACTGACGATCCGGAGGGAGTTGCTGTTCTTAAGGAAGTCAGAGAAGCTGCCGGCGACGACCCAGACATTATCATTTTGGATCTGCCTCCCTGGTGCGCCTTGGAAATTAACGCTCTGCAGCGCGCTTCGACCATCATCGTGCAGAAATCGGTCAGGGAAGGATTTGGGCTTACAGTCACCGAGGCTCTGTGGAAGGGAAAACCGACGATCGCAGGGGCGGTGGGCGGCATTCCGAATCAGATCATCCACAAGCTAACCGGAGCGTTGGTGCATTCCGTGGACGGTTGCGCCTATCAGATGCGGTACCTGCTAACTCACCCAGACTTTGCCCGGCAACTCGGGCAGAACGGGCGCGAGCACGTGAAAGAAAATTTTCTGATGACAACCAATGTCCGGCGGTGGCTGCTGCTGCTTCGCATCTTGCAAAGCGGAGCAAACTGAGCAGCGGTGAGTAGCCGCTCTGAAAGTTAGTCGTGGTAGACTTTTCGTTGCCCTGCGGCTTTACTCTTTGGTGATCGTTGTCTCAAGCGGCGCTTGAATTGTGACTTCGACCTCAGCACCTGGCTTTAGCCGCACCTTCTCGCCGTTTTCGTCCGTGAGCGTATTCTCGATGCGAAGCGAATATCGGCAGTTCACGCTTTCCTCGTGCCGATCGTCGCATTGTTCAATTTGCTAACGCCTCGACAGCGTTTCGCTTTTCTGCCCGGCATTTTTGTGATCTTCTTTGTGGCCGAAATCCAGGCCGAAGTGCGGTTCCGACTCTGCACCTGTAATTCGGATCGGAACTTCGGTCCCCGCCCCATCTTTTTGGAAGAACGGATCCACCGGCTTCAGGAGAACTGATTTCCAACCTGTAGTCATTTGCGAGAGCTTCGCATCCAGCTTCGCCTTTCCGTGAAAATCGAAGGTTTGTCCATCCAGACTGTAGATGCCTATCATATCGACGTGAGTGCCCGGAATCAAAAAATGCAGAAAGGAAAAGGATAGTAATCCATCGTTTAGAGTGAATACGCCCCGGAGATCAGTGGGGACATTTTCGTCCTCGTGCTCGCGCGCCTGCTTGGGCTTGCCCTGACTGACCAGGCTCAAATAATCGATTTTGCCCTGCATTTTCTCATTGCTGAAGCGCGCGCGCAGCACATGGAAGCTGCCTGCCAATTTCAACCGATCCGCCACACTTGCATCGCCCGGAGAAAGACCCAGACGCGTGGTCATCTCCACAGGCCCACTCATAATCGGAGGATCGGTACGCACACCGAGTCGCAGCAAATCTTCGATCCGGGCGCCCTTCAGCACGACGTCAAGTTCGATATCGTGACCGTGCGGCGTATTCACGCGCACGACGGAGCCGTTTGCCGTAAGTGAAGAATGCAGGAAGGTCGCATTCACTGGGCGCAGAAAGGTATCCCCGTTCGTGCCATCGACAGTTGCGTGGAACTCTGTGTGCAATGGTACCGTATGTCCGCTGCTCGCAATGCGGAAGTCTGGAGTGTCGGTGGTTCCGTGCACGACAATATCCCCCAGAGTTCCCGAGTATTGGCCGCTAGAAGAAAGGATTCCGCCGATCCCTTTGATCGTGCTCAGATCAGCGTTGCTGAAAGAATAGTTCCCTTGCACAGGCGTATCGCGAGGCGCGTCTTGCTGCCATGGGCCAAAGAAGCCATAGGATTGAATATCGCCCACCGGCTTCGGATTGACCAAAATCGCGCTGAACTTCAAGGGTTCGCGGGGCCCAATATCCTGCATCTTCAAATTGCTTATCGCGAATTCCAGTGGCGCCTTGCTGGGGTTTAAGGTGTTAATCATCAGCTTCGTATCTTCGCAGACGAAGTTGTCGACAAAGATGCTGAGCTTGCCGCTCTTCGGACCTAGTTTCGTCATCTCCTGGCGATTGCCTTTGGGCGGAATATTCAGTTCGAGGCCCTTCACGTACACCGTGTTAATATGCATCGGAGTGCGAAACAGGCTGTGTAAAGCGGTTTGAAAATGGAACTCCCGAATGCCGATCAGGGCTTGCATTCCTGGCTCGTGAGGATTCGGATCCGTTGCGCCGAAAATCTTCAGGCCGCTGGCGGAAACTTGAATTCCATTGCTCAAAGAAACGCTCAAGCTCGCCACCTCTACCTTGCTATGGAAGCGGATCGACAGTGTTTGAATAACGCGAGCCCGGACAATCGGTTCAGCGCGATCGATCACCAATCTCATCGCTATGACTACCCCGATCAAAAAAACGAGTGCGACAGTTCCCATCATCTTCCAAACGCGCCCGATTTCCTTCGCTGTTGGCATCGCCGAATCTCAAACCTGGATCGCAATTGCGCAGACAAGCCCTTGGCGGCACGTTCAACACGGTATCTGATGCACTTTTGACCTTAGGCGCAATCTTTTTCCGTGAGCGACTCGACTGCGAACTCAGGAGTTGCGAGCCGATGAACTTCCGACAAGGCCTCCGCGAGAGTTGTGATCACTAGATCTGGACATCCTGTTCCAAGCCTGTCCCGGGATCCGAGTGTACGTTGTCAATGGAACCAGCCTCAATACAAGCCTAAGTCTAAGTCCAGGTAAATACGATACCGTAGTCGAAGAATGGGACAAGTGTGGCGGGGCATCGACTACGCCCATTACTATTACGGTCAGCGGATCTACCGGCGTTTCCGTGAGTTCGCCGGCCGGCAACAGCACGGTTGGCTCACCCGTCAATTTTAAGGCCACCGCGACCACTTCTTGCTCCAAAGGCGTTTCCTCGATGGGCATCTACACTGCCCCCTACCAGCTCGCTTACGTGGTGAACGGAGACATTGAATCCTGGAACCTACCATACCGTTGTGCAGGAGTGGGATGGCTGCGGCGGAGCGAGCACCACACCGGTGACCATTACGGTTAGCAGTGGTGGGGAAAAATCGTTCTCTCATCTGCAGAGCAGCGGTGGATGGGCGGATTACGGACAGCGAGCTCCGACGTTCGTAGATTGCTCGCCTTCGCCGTGCGATAACATCTCGTTTTCCATGTCCCAGCACATTAAATCTCCCTCGATGAGTGGCGCGGCAACCGAGATGTATCTGGGCGGATCTGGGGTCATGAGTGTCGAGTTGCCGGCGGGAATGAATGGGATATTTGGGATAACGTCAGCCAGCACTGGGTTCCTACTGGCGTTTCCTGCTATCCTGCCAGCAATTCCTGGAACCATCTGACGCTTCAGGTTGCGCGGACTTCAGATAACCAACTGCTTTACAAGTCAATCACCCTCAACGGCAAGACCGCCAATCTCAATCAATACTACGATCATGGTTCGGCACCCGGCTGGTACGGGGTGACCATCAACTATCAAGAGGATGGAAACTATAAACAGACGCCCTACTCCCTGTTCCTGGATCAATTGACCTTCAGCTACAACTGAGATCTGTTTTGTTCTTAAAGTGGCGCAACGGGCACGCCGTCAAGGGTGCCCGTTTGCCGTTTTATTCACTGTACTTTCCGTTTTGGGCTCTGTGCAGCATCGTACAAAGCCGCACGTCAGTAACTTGGAACGATAACGCCGTCAGCCGACAATAGCGATAGGGCCTCGTGCGGCTCCTCGTCTGCCCGGCGCCTGCATTTGTCCTTTACGGACGACGTGTGTCCCACGATTTCCGGCACGTATGGATGATCGCAAGAGAGAACGTTTTGGACGATACGAGATCCTTGCCGAGCTCGGGCGCGGCGCCATGGGCATCGTCTACAAAGCCCGAGATCCTAAAATCAATCGCGTGGTCGCGGTAAAAACCATCTCGCTGGCAGGCCAGCCACCGGAAGAGGAACAGGAGTATCGGGAACGTTTCTTCCGGGAAGCCGAAGCGGCGGGCCGTTTGTCGCATCCGGGGATAGTAACGGTCTTTGATGTTGGCGAGGAACCGGAGACGCGAGCTCCATACATCGTGATGGAGCTTGTTCCCGGTCAATCTCTCGAAAAGCTACTGCTTTCGAAGGAAGACCGCAAGCTACCTCTGGAAGAAGCACTGCCACTAGCGCTTGAAGTAGCTGAGGCTCTGGATTGCGCCCATGCTCAGGGAGTAGTCCATAGAGATGTCAAGCCTGCGAACATTCTGCTCACGGAAGATGGTCATGCCAAGATCGCCGATTTCGGCGTCGCAAAATTGAACCTTGCGAATGCCACTGCGGTAGGACGCACCCTGGGCACGCCTGCCTACATGTCGCCCGAACAATTAAGCGGCGACCCGGTCGATGGGCGCTCGGATTTGTTTTCTCTGGGCGTGATCCTCTACACGGTTGTGACTGGATACAAACCCTTTCAAGGCAACAGCGCTTTAACGGTCGCCTTCAAGATTGTCAACCGCGACCCTGTGCCGGCGACAATTCTCGACACGGAATTGCCGCCGGGGCTCGATTACATTATTTCGCGAGCAATCGCAAAAGATCGCTCAGCACGCTATCAACGCGGCATGGAAATGGCGCTGGATATTCAGGAGCTGCGAGCGGGACGAGAGTCTTGGAACAAAGCAAAGGAGCCGGGTACCGGAAGCATAGCTCAAACGGCCAACGAAGGAGGCCGGTCGTCAAGCTCACGCCCACTCGGAACTTCAACCTCTCGGAAATCTAGCGCGAGAGACAAGCGGCGGGAACACGGTGCGGCCGTGGCTCTTCTCGAGAAGTTGCGCAACAAATCTTTTGCGGGAGCCGTGCTGTTAATCGGACTCGTTGTTCTTGCACTTCGGGCTGGTCAGCTTGTTTTTCCTGGAGGAGCGTCGCTGAGAAGTCTGGTAGAAACGCAGACAGCAGCACCACACCCGGTCCCAGCGGGCAGTTCAGCTAACCAGACGGCGGCCGAAGCCGTCAAAACAGCACCAGAACTAAAGGCACGACAGCCCGCCAAACCGGCTACTGTCGGTCTAGCCTCCGCGAAAGTGGTCCGCTCAACCCCGCAGGCAGCTCCAACCACTCCCGCGATGCTGGAGATCGAAGTTGAACATAAGTTCGCTGAGGCGCATCTGGCGATTTGGGTGGATGATAGTTTGAGTTTTACTCACCAGCTTGAAGGAGCGGAGAAGAAACACCTGGTCGTCTTCCACCGCGTCCAGGGCCATGAATTCCACGCTATTCAAATCGCACCCGGGAAGCACAATCTTCGCGTGCAGGTGACCTCCGAGACAGGCAACTTCGATCAGTCGGCTACCGTAGCGGGAGACTTTGTTACCGGAGCGGAAAAAATGCTGCGCGTCCAATTCACCAAGAGCGGCCAGATGAACCTAACTCTGGAGTAACGACTTTCCGCCCGCTACCGGCTCCCTATAAACCTACCCTAGCTGTGTTCGCTCGACGTGATACCGCAACCGCAGTATCTTCGCATTGAGATTGCCCTAGCAAACAACCGCCACCTTGAAGCCATCATCCTTGTCGTAGCCCGAGGAAACGCGGTAGTTCTTCCCTGGCGCTCTAGGAGGTGAAGATGTGGCAAAGGGTTCGTTGGGAGGCACTCTGACGTGATTTCAAACTCACACATCCGTCCTTCCCGCGCGCGTGGCCGGACACGCCAAACTCAAGGCCCGGCTTCTTACACCCTTGCGCGACAGCCTTTACGACGGATGCAAAAGGTATTCTGAGTATCGCGCGGGAAAAAGAGATAAAGAAACTTGCAAATAAGCTGAGAAGCAATGGGAGCGGTAAGAGATAGTATGCTTGCCCTGCCTCGTCGTGGACCCTTCCGGCGGGGAACGGCAAACTTAATCGTTGCACAGGCATCGAAGTGCCCGGTAACTTAGTGGTGCCCGAAGTGTGTTGCTATTCAAAGAAAATAAAATAGATGCCGAATCCATCTCAGCCCATTGTGTGGACTGGCCGACCTTATCCCTTGGGTGCAACCTGGGACGGCGAAGGCGTAAACTTCGCGCTCTATTCGGAGCACGCAGAAAAAGTAGAGCTTTGCCTCTTCGATAATTCGGGAAAGCGTGAAATTCTTCGCGTCCCGCTTCCTGAGCAAACTGACATGGTATGGCACGGTTACTTGCCTGAGGTACGCCCCGGACAGTTGTATGGCTACCGCGTTTCTGGGCCGTACGCCCCAGAAAAAGGCCATCGTTTTAATCCCCACAAACTTCTTCTCGACCCCTATGGCAAGCAAATACGGGGAAGCCTGCGTTGGAATGACTCGCACTTTGGTTACAAAGTTGGAAACAAGCAGGAGGATTTGTCTTTCGATCGGCGCGACAATGCGGCAGCGATGCCCAAGAATCGCGTGATCGACTCCGCTTTCACCTGGGGCTCCGACAAGTCACCGCGCATCCCCTGGCATGAGACTTTGATTTACGAGCTTCATGTCAGAGGTTTCACGATGTGTCACCCGGACGTTCCGGAGCGCCTGCGCGGGACTTATGCAGGTCTGGCAACCGCCCCGGTGATCGAGTACCTCACTCGGCTAGGCGTGACTTCAATCGAACTGATGCCGGTTCACAGCTTCATCGACGATCGCCAACTTGTCGAGCGCGGCCTGCGCAATTACTGGGGTTATAACTCGATCGGATTTTTTGCGCCGGAGCCCCGTTACCTGGCCGACAGCTCGATCCGCGAATTCAAAACCATGGTCAAGACCCTGCACTCCGCAGGACTCGAAGTAATTCTCGACGTCGTCTACAACCATACAGCGGAAGGAAATCATCTTGGCCCGACCCTCTCGCTCAAAGGAATCGACAACAGCGCCTACTACCGGCTCATGCCTGACAATCCGCGCTATTACAGGGATTACACGGGCACGGGAAACACGCTGAATATGCAGCATCCGCGCGTTCTTCAGTTGATCATGGATAGTCTGCGGTATTGGGTTTTGGACATGCACGTCGACGGCTTCCGCTTTGACCTCGCCGCTACTCTCGCGCGCGAACTTCATGAAGTAAATCGCCTGGGCGCGTTCCTCGACATCATCCATCAAGATCCAGTGCTCTCGCAGGTGAAATTAATTGCCGAGCCTTGGGACTTGGGGGAAGGCGGTTATCAGGTTGGAAATTTTCCCGTGGGTTGGGCGGAATGGAACGATCGTTACCGCGATACAGTGCGTTCTTACTGGAAGGGTGACGAAGGAGTCGTTGGAGACCTGGCTTATCGACTAACCGGTTCCAGCGACTTATATGCGCACAGCGGCCGCCGACCTTATGCCAGCGTCAATTTTATAACCGCGCACGACGGCTTCACTCTGCAGGACATGGTCAGCTACAACGAAAAACACAACGAAGCGAACGGTGAAAATAATCGCGACGGCAACAACAATAATCGGAGTTGGAATTGTGGTGTGGAAGGTCCCACGGACGACGCGAACATCAACGCTCTGCGGGCCAAGCAAAAGCGGAACATGCTGGCGACGCTACTGCTGTCTCAGGGTGTGCCGATGTTGTATGCCGGCGACGCCATCGGCCATACCCAAATGGGCAACAACAATGCCTATTGCCAGGACAACGAGATCAGCTGGTTGAAATGGAATGTGCAGCCTCAGGATCGCGACCTGCTGTCGTTTGTTCAGCGCGTGATCAACCTTCGTAAACGGCATCCCGTATTTCGGCGCCGCCGCTTCTTCCAGGGTCGGCCGATCAAAGGTGCGAACGTAAAAGACGTGCTATGGCTGAATCCCAGTGGCAATGAAATGAGCGAGGAGCAATGGCGCGACCCGGGGGTACGTTGCGTGGGGATGTTTCTTGCGGGTCAGGGATTGGATGAAACCGATGAACGCGGCCGGAAGATTGGCGACGAGAATTTTCTTGTCCTCTTGAACGCTCACCACGAAGATGTGGCTTTCACCTTGCCGGTGTTTCGTCCGGGAACTCGTTGGGTGGCGTGGATGGACACGTCACGAGAGGATGGTTTGCGGCCAGCGGATGCGCACGATTCCGGGGCATCGTATCCCTTGCAGGCACGTTCGATGGCGGTTTTGATGGAACGCCGAAATGGAAAAAAGGAAGAGGCGAATGAAGCGCCGTCATAGCATGCCATTCGGCGCCGAGTGCCTTGAGAGCGGAGGCGTCCGTTTTCGCTTGTGGGCACCAGCCGCTCGCCAGATTGAACTCTGCCTTATCGATGCAAGCCTTATCGATGCAACGACTTCAGCATGGCTTCCTCTGGAGGCGAGTGATCAAGGTTGGTTCGAGCTGGTAACCGATGCAGCCAAAACGGGCGCGCAGTACCGTTTCCGGGTCGATGGCGCGAAGGCAGTTCCCGACCCCGCTTCCCGGTTTCAGCCGCACGATGTACACGGACCGAGTGAGGTTGTCGACCCCAATGCTTTCGACTGGCAAGATGCCGCGTGGCGCGGCCGTCGCTGGGAAGAAGCTGTCATCTACGAATTGCACGTTGGCGCCTTCACTCGAGCGGGAACTTTTTCAGCTGCCCTCGAGCAACTCGACTATCTGGCCGATCTCGGGATCACCGCGATTGAACTAATGCCGCTCGCCGACTTCCCGGGCCTGCGCAATTGGGGATATGACGGTGTCCTCCCATTCGCGCCTGATAGCACATACGGGCGTCCCGACGACCTCAAGAAATTAGTTCAAGGCGCGCACCAGCGTGGAATGATGGTCTTGCTCGACGTGGTCTACAACCATTTTGGTCCGGAGGGAAATTATCTCAACGCATATGCACCGCAATTCTTCACTGACCGGCACCGCACTCCCTGGGGCGACGCCATTAACTTCGATGGGGCCGGGAGCCGAGTAGTCCGGAATTTTTTCATTCACAACGCCGTCTACTGGCTGAATGAGTATCATTTCGATGGACTCCGACTGGATGCGGTTGATGCGATCATCGACGACTCCAGCCCGCATATACTTACAGAATTGGCTACTGTCGTAAGAAAATCCGTCGAGCCTGATCGCCACATCCATCTCATTCTCGAAAACGATTCAAACCAGGCGCGTTTCCTGCGTCGCACCGAAAAATGCCAAACGCAAGGTTATACAGCTCAATGGAATGATGATATCCACCATGCCCTGCATGTGCTGCTCACTGGCGAAGGCGATGGATATTATTCGGATTATTCAGACCGCCCGCTCAATCAATTAGGCCGCTGCCTGGTTGAGGGATTCGCGTACCAGGGTGAAGCGTCGCTCTTTAGAGATGGGAAAACGCGTGGGGAACCTACAACCGATCTGCCACTCAACGCATTTGTTTCGTTCCTGCAGAATCATGATCAGATTGGAAACCGCGCGTTTGGAGAAAGAATCACGACAATCGCCGATGAACGTGCCATTCGCGCAGCTGCAGCGATCCTTTTGCTCGCTCCATCTCCGCCGCTGCTTTTTATGGGAGAAGAGTTCGGCGCTGAAACACCGTTTCTTTTTTTCTGCGATTTCGAGCCAGGCCTGGCTGAGGCAGTTGCTGCAGGCCGCCGAAACGAGTTCGCGCGTTTTGCGAGATTCAACGACCCAGCGGCACGGGCCGGCATACCCGACCCCGACGCCGCCAGCACTTTCGAGCACTCACGGCTTAGTTGGGACGACCTTACACAACCGGCTCATTGCCAATGGTTTCGCTTCTACCGTCAAATGCTGAAACTGAGATGTCAACACATAGTCTCACGACTCTCGAACGTGTGCGCCATCAAGGCACATTACGAATTGCATGGTGATCGCGGACTCAGCGCACACTGGGAGTTTCCAGATCGCTCTGAGCTGACCCTCCTTGCAAATCTCGGAACAACTTCGCTCTCGGGGTTGACTTCTTCCGCATCTCGTATCATTTACGCCAGCGAAGGGGTGGACGAGATCGACGCGTTGCAAGGAACGCTGCCGGCATGTTCTGTGGTGTGGTTCCTCGAAGCATGAAGCCAGACTCCCGAATTCCGCGCGCAACGTATCGCTTGCAACTCAATCGCGATTTTACTTTTGCCAAGGCGGAGGCAATTGTCCCCTACCTTTCCGCGCTCGGCATCAGTCACTGTTACATTTCTCCGTGCCTCAAAGCTCGCCCTGGCAGCATGCACGGATATGACATTGTCGATCACAACTCGTTCAATCCGGAAATCGGCGCTCCGCAAGACTTCGATCGCTTTGTAACTGCTCTCCATGAATTTGGCACGGGTTTGATTTTCGATATTGTCCCCAATCACATGGGGGTAATGGGGGGTGACAATGTGTGGTGGCTCGACGTTCTGGAAAATGGCGAGGCATCGGTTTACGCTTGCTTTTTCGATATCGACTGGCACCCGCTGAAAGAAGAGCTCCATGGAAAAGTGCTCGTGCCGGTGCTGCACGATCATTACGGCGCCGTC
Organism: Candidatus Sulfotelmatobacter sp.; assembly: GCA_036844925.1. GTDB lineage: Bacteria > Acidobacteriota > Terriglobia > Terriglobales > Acidobacteriaceae > Sulfotelmatobacter. The sequence goes on along the minus strand of DAIUEW010000001.1, from coordinate 410,665 downwards.
CTGGAAAGCGGAGAGTTAAAGTTAGTTTTTCACCCTGATCGAGGTGAGTTTGATATTTCGTATCGGAATCATCGCTTCCCCGTGAATCCACGTGAGTACCCTCGCATTCTGCAGCGCGCGACTGACAAGCTGACGGCGCAATTAGGCGAACAGAATCCTGACTTGTTGGAATTTCAAAGCCTGATCACCGCTTTCGGCCATTTGCCGCGAAGACAAGAGGTGAGCAGCGATCGCATCGTCGAGCGCAATCGCGATAAAGAAATAAACAAGCGACGACTGGCGGCGCTTTGCGCGCGATCTCCGGAAGTAACTGCCAGCATCCTCGAAGGCGTTGAATCGATCAACGGCATTCCTTCCGATCCCGCGAGCTTTGATGAACTGCATGAGCTCATCAAGGTACAGGCCTTCCGCCTGGCAAACTGGAGGGTCGCCTCCGATGACATTAACTACCGGCGCTTTTTCGATACCAACGATCTCGCCGGCCTGTGCATGGAAAACGAAAGTGTTTTTCAGGCGACCCACCGTCTGATTTTGACTTTAGTGGCCGAAGGTCAGATCGATGGTCTCCGTATCGATCACCCCGATGGTCTATATAATCCGGCTGAGTATTTCGAACGTCTGCAGCGCGCCATCGCAGCCGCAAGGAATAGCCCCCAGAATAACGGCGATGAACTACCGTACGTGGTGATCGAGAAAATACTTACCGGCCCGGAACGGCTGCGGGCGGAATGGCCCGTCTGCGGGACAACCGGGTACGATTTTGCCAATCTCGTGAACGGGCTGTTTGTTGATCCTGCGAGCGCCACCCGCATGGATCGCGTTTACCGAAATTTTGTTGGCGAGGAGATCAATTTCGATGAGCTCTCCTATCGCACTCGAAAACTTATCATTCGCGTTGCATTGGTCAGCGAGCTGAACGTGCTCGCAAATCAACTCATCCGAATCGCGCTCTCAAAACGTCACACCTGCGACTTCACTTTGAACAGCTTGCGTGACGCGCTCACCGAGGTGGTGGCCAGTTTTCCCGTGTACCGCACGTACGTTAGCGCCTCGGGCGTGTCCGCGGACGATGCGCGCTACATCCGCTCCGCGATCGACTCCGCAAAACGGAGAAGTCCCGCAGCCGATATCAGCGTCTTCGATTTCATCGGTGAAGTTCTTCTGACTCGCATCGCTGACGGGTACGATGCCCGCTATCGAGATGCAGTCACCGCATTCGCCATGAAGTTTCAGCAGTTCACCAGCCCGGTGATGGCGAAAGGACTCGAAGACACCGCTTTTTACCGGTACAACCGGCTGGTCTCGCTGAATGATGTTGGAAGCGATCTTCACCGCTTCGGAGTCACACCGGCTGAGTTTCACCGGGCGAACCAGGAGCGCCTTCGCGATTGGCCCCACACAATGTTGGCTACCAGCACGCATGACTCAAAGCGCTCGGAGGATGTACGCTCCCGCATCAATGTGTTGTCGGAAATATCGGCACTATGGCGACTGCGGGTACGAGAGTGGAAACGACTCAACCGCAGCCATAAGATCCTGGTTAACGACAAGTCCGCACCTTCACCGAACGATGAATATTTGCTCTATCAAACTTTGGTGGGCGCGTGGCCATTGGAAAATCTCGGCGATGAGAACCATTGGAAGGCGTTTCGCGAGCGGATTGAAAACTATATGCTGAAAGCGATCCGCGAGGCCAAGCAAAACACCAGTTGGATCAATCGAAATGATGCCTACGAAAACGCGGTTTCTTCCTTCGTCAAGGCACTGTTAAATCCCGTTGTCAACCACCGCTTTATTGCCGACTTCGTGCCCTTCCAAAGGCGCGTCGCTCGGATTGGCTTGTGGAATAGCCTATCGCAAACGCTTCTCAAGCTGACATGCCCTGGGGTACCCGACATTTATCAAGGGAACGACTTGTGGGACCTCAGTCTGGTCGATCCCGATAACCGGCGTCCAGTCGACTACATTCACCGCCAGCAAGTGTTCGAGAATATCCGGAACCTCGGTGGTGCCCCTAACCCGCGATTCGTCGGCCAACTGCTGGAGGCTCCCGAAAACGACGAACTCAAATTGTATTTGACGTGGAAGACTTTGTGCTTTCGTAAACAGTGGCCTCACGTTTTTCAGGAGGGCGAGTATTTGCCGTTGAAGGTGCAAGGCGAGAAAGCTGATCACGTTGTAGCGTTCCTGAGAAAACTAGAGAGCGAGAGCGTCCTTGTGGCTGCGCCGCGCCTGGCGGCTAGTTTGCTGGGAGACAGCGATGTCCCGCCAATCGGCCCTGAGACATGGGAAGACACTGAGATACTACTCCCGTCTAGCATCTCTCGGTTAGAGTGTCGGAATGCGTTTACGGGAGAACGCGTGGAATTTGCGGAATTCCGAGCAAGCATCGCCGTCTCGGAACTGTTCAGGCATTTCCCTGTGGCTCTCTGCGTCCTAAGTCAATCTCCACCACAGCAACGCTCATAGCCTGTTAATCGAACAATCGAACTATTAAGTCTCAGAATCTTCTTTCCGTTAAGCCGCATTTTTGCACTAAGGAGACTGGCCACAATGTGAACTTTGTTCAGCGCGAATTCAGTGCGGGCCAGGTTCAAGCGATTTCAAATAAGCGACAACTGCCTCTGCATCTGGCTCTGTCATCCGGAATTGTGGCATCGGCGGGCGCAAGGTTTTTCCGTCGCGCCAAATCCCGGTAGTCAGCAGGCTCACCATTTCGGCATCGGTTCCCGGGGGATTTCCTGCAATTCGAGGCGCCTGCAGTGGCCAGTTGCCGGCCGGTTGTGCAGGATTCAGCCAGAGGGCGGCACCCTCAAGCCAATGCGAGCGATCCAGGTTACCGTTACTGTCGCGCGGCGTGTGGCACTGACTGCAGACTGCGATTCCCTCCACAATGTATTTTCCGCGCGCAACACTTGCAGCAGATTGATTTGCCATTTTACTGCCGGGCCGCTGGGCTTCCTGCGCAAAACTGATACAAGAGATGGCGACCGCAAACAGCAATGCGGCAACGGTGCTATTTATGCTCGGACGATTGATACTAACGAGTTTCACAGTCATTCATCGATGTTACTCCTTAGCAAGGTTGGCGAAAACGCAGATCGCCAGCGTCGAATCATCCCGCATCCAAGCTACCTGCTACAATTGAGTTGTCTCTTCTAGCATCCTTCCGCCGTACCCTCCACAGGAGACGGTCCCTTGCAAAATCAGACAGAAGGTCTGGCTGTGCAAGGAGGCCACTTATGGTCCCGCCCAAAACAAACCATAGATTCACCACCCCAAACATCGAAGGAAATCCGGTCAGGAATGAGCTTCTGTTGGGGCTTCCATCGCAAGAGTGCGATGCCATATTTTCCCAACTTACATTCGTGCAACTTCGCACGCACGACGTTCTGCAGGAATCGGAGGAGGCAATCCAGTACGCATATTTCGTCGATAGTGGGATGGTGTCGATCCTCAGTGTTATGCAGGATGGAAAAAGCGTAGAAGTTGGATTAACCGGCAAAGAAGGGTGCACGGGGCTGCAACTCGTAGTCGGTTTTATGTCGAGCGATACGCGAGCTCTGGTTCAGATTGAGGGCAGTGCGTTCCGCATGAGCAGTAAGGACCTCGTAAAAGCCCTACCGCAATGCACGGTTTTGAAGCGGCGAATGCTCCAGTATGCGCAGATGATCTCGATGCAAGGGGCGCAGGTTGCTGCCTGCAACCGCCTCCATGAAGTCGATGAACGGCTGGCTCGATGGCTGCTGATGAGCCAGGATCGCATTGGCGATGATGTCGTCCCGCTAACCCATGAATTTCTGGCGCACATGTTAGGGACCCGCCGGTCAAGCGTCACGGTAGCCGCTGGTCTTCTGTCGAAGGCTGGATTGATCACTTATAATCGCGGACACGTCAAGATTGAAAACCGCACCCGGCTGGAGGACGCTGCTTGCGAGTGCTACGATCTTCTCTGCCGCCATACCGCTATGTGGCAGAGAGAATCGAAATACGTCAGCCGGCGCACCAAGGCTGGTTCTCCACCGGGCAGACGAGCGACAGCAGTGCCCCTAAGATTCGAATCAAGCCACCGAACCGAGTTACAAAACTGAATACTCCTTTTGATTCCTTACAGCATTTACCGTATTCCTACGCAGTAGCTTCGGCAGGAAAATTGAATAATTAATTTTGGCCTGCAGCGGCACCCGCCTCGTCGTCGCTGCATCAAGAAACTACCATAGGATAACGAGTCTGAGGACGATTAACGTTTAGGCTATGTCTCTCAAAGGGTGGGGTTCGCTGGCTTGCATCATTGCGATTGTTAGTTTGTCGACTTCTGGAAGCAGCCTGGGTCCAGTGTATCGAGAACGGACGCTGTCTGACGCCGGTGGCACGATGAGTGGAACGGTCCCGGCGACGACGATGATATCGACCGGAGCGGTGGTATTCAGGAGTGCACTACGGAATACATCAAAAGACAGTCCCGTGATTCTAACAAATTCAGAACCAACCGGCTCCGGTTCTGGGGATCTGTCTAGAGGAGAAGACAGCCTCACGTCCTTGCCCGAGTCCGGTAGCGGAATGTTGCTCGGCCTCGGCTTCCTTGCCGTTATTCCCCTCGCTGGCAGATGCAGAACTTTTTCTCGAGAGTAGCCATTGAGCCTTCCCCTACTACGCTGCCTTGGATTCGTTACATAACTGCTGGTAGTAGTCGCGGCCGCGCTCGTAGCCGCGCTGGAAGGCTTCAGCGACTTCCGCGCCAGGATTTTGACGTTCGAGCTCTTCAATTTGTGCCGTCATCTCACCCAGCACTTGATCGTATTCCTTGCAACGGGTCCGGGCGTGCAGTGCAGACTCGAAACCGAGTCGATAGAACTTTTCGTCCTCCGTGATATTCCTGCTGAACGACGAATAATGTTCCTGCTCGGCGTCCCGCAAACCAATCCACCATTGTTCGCGGGCGGCGTCGACCGTTTCCGCTCCTTCTACCATTAACAATTCGCGGACGCGAGATGCCGCGGCATCGTCGTCGGCCAGGGCGATCAATACGCTGCGACCCTTGCGGAGAGCATCTTCATAGACAAATAACTCATCTTCCGGCAGGCCTTCGGTCATGGCATTTTCAAATTTTCCACCGGCAACCGCGCCTATGGTGGCTCCAACTGCCGCCAAAAGTGCCCCGCCCAACAACCCGATTGCGGTAATGGGACCAACGCCGGGTATAAGTGCAGCTATAATGAGCGGGCCTCCTGACATTCCCGCTGCCGTTCCTAACACTGCTCCCACCGCCTTGCCCATGCCGGGTTGTTCTGCAGCTACAACCGGCGGCGCTTGCTCCGTTGAGCCTTGCTCCCGCTTGCCGTTCGCCGGAGTCAGCAATGTGATCCGGTCTTCCGACAGCCCGGTTGAAAGAATTTGAGTTAAGGCTCGCTCTGCATCTGATTGCGAACGAAATACTCCTGTCACCGCTTTCATCGGAAACCCTCCGCTTTCAGAATCATCTAGGACATTTTTGATGCAGCATGACCTGGGACGTTGCTAATTAAAGATGTGCACGACAACCGTTACGGAAAGATCGATGGACGAACTCCGGCTGGAGTTGCGGTTCACAATGTCGCGATTTCGCTGTTGCAGGCGCAGCAACCGTCGTCACTCTACCGAATCTTCGATTTGTGAGATCTGTGACAGTGCCACGTTTATTGATTCACGCGCAACAGCAATAACGTGCCGCCTTCCAACTTAACGTTATTGTTTCTGAGCTCACCACCGAACCCTGCGTCGAGTTAGCTGTCGTCGAGAGTGTTAGGTGTGGGATGCCAAGTACTCCCTGAGTATTCCCGGTAATTGGCTGGCGCGCGTTGTTGCCAGAGGTGGTGGTTGGCCCCTCAACAGCTTCTGTACTTGGATTCTGCGACTGCGGTGCTCCCATGCTTCCAGAACGATTGTTGCCGGGTGACATTCCACCAGTGGCCGGAGTCGTCGAAGGTTGAGCTGACCCTTCCGTGCTGGAGCCGTTGTTGCCACCGGTCAGATAGGAAGGAGCGACGATTGCCTGAATCGACATCGGCAACGCCATGTCGCCTCCATTCTTCATGACCGCATGGTCAAAGGTGATGCCGACCTGCGATTCTTTTTGCTCCTTGTTGCGCGGCTGCGCTTCGGTCACCCGTCCGATGACCTTTGTATTCTTGGGCACAATGATCTCGCCATTCCCCGCCTTCAAGTCCTCCGTTACTTGAGCGTCGACTTCGTCGCCAGTCTTCACTTTCTTGGCGTCGATGCTTTTCGTCAGCTGCACGGGAATAACACTGCCGGGCGCGATCCTGGTATTCCTACTTGGCTGCGCGGATGTGGAGGACGCGGCCTGAGGCGGCATAGGATTCTGGTTTGGTGCCGCCGCGCCGCTGTTTTGTGTCGTCCCCTGTGCACCCGAGACACCGCACAGCGCCACTGCCAGGAAAATGCCATTCACAAACGTTTTCATAAGATTTTCTCCTCATTGCGCGCTCGTTCAACTACGGAACGCCGCAGCTAGTTCGAGTTGTCTTTTTGATGTAATGTGCGGTAAAAGGGTGGTCCGCGAATCCCAGGTTTTTGAATTCTGCTCGGGCCGAGATGGAAGACAGCGGGTTAATGCGTCGCGAACGCTTTCTCGGAGCCGTCCCGCTGGAAACCAATCTTATCCAGCATTGGTTGGATCTCTGGATTGGACATGAACAATTGCCAGACGAGGCCGGTGCGATAGTTCTCCACCATGACCACGATCGGTGCCTGATCAAGGCCCATGTAAACAGGGGAGAACCAGTTGCGCGTCAGATTGAAGGCATCGTGCGGGCCATAGACTCCCCAGAGACGATCGCCGAGATCCCGGTAGAAGAATTTGAGCGCAGCCATGGATGCCTCGGGCGTATAGGGAAAAGACGAGAGCGCGCCCGTGGGGGTGATGGTGCCATTGTCGGTCGCCAAGTCGGGAGCGTGAGCAGAATATCCGAGCTGATCGTCGCTGGCCGTCAAACCCCAATCGTCCGCACCATAGCCTCGAAAGTGCCCCGGGTTCGCCTCGCAATAGGCCAGATCGATCAGCGCAAGATTGCGGTTGTTCTCAAAATAATCGGTATACCGGTCGCGAATGCCGCGAGGATCGAAGCCCATGAAAGAATATTGCGTGAAAAATAATGGACCACCCGTGCCCTCGCCCACGTCCAGCTTGATGCCGTAGTAGCTGTGGCCGTTCAAATAACGATCGCCCTCGCTTGAACCTGACCAGCCGGAGCGATACGCAATCGCAGCCGGCGATTGTCCCGCCCAGCCTGAGTAATAAAGATCCGCCGGAACTGCATGCGTCGGGGAGGCAATCGCCAGCAGATATGTGATCATGGTTTCGTTGAATCCGGTAAGCCGGTGATCGATGTACCATGACCACTGCGGGGACCAGTGCCACAGCAGGGCGCTATCTTGCGAAGAGTGCCGGTACCAATCCCACTCAACCGTCTCCCAGAGCGTGGTTATTCTCTTATAGATGCTTTGCTCAGCTTCGCTCGATCCCTTGAAATATTGGCGAGCGGCCAGCAGGCCTTCCATCAAAAACGACGTCTCCACCAGGTCGCCCCCATTGTCAAACATGCCAAAGACCAGCATGTTCTGCGCGGTATAGCCATTGAGGAAGTGAGACCATGCGCCGTGATAGCGCGGAGCTTTTTCCAGGAAGTCCAGAATTTGCGTGAGGCGCTGAATCCCTTGCTCGCGTGTAACGAATCCGCGATCCACTCCCACGATGAGAGCCATAATGCCAAAACCGGAGGCGCCGGTCGCGACAATTCGCTCGTCACCGGGGATATTCTCCAGCGTCGCGCCGGCGACGGGATGAGCTCCATCCCAGTAGTAGCGAAAGCATGCCTCTTGCAACATGGTGAGTAACTCGTCGTCGGAGAGCTCTCTGGTGGATGCGCTGGCCGCTTCGGAAAACGCCGACTGGCGATAGGAACGATCGACAGCTTTGACGCGGTAGGAAGCCTTCACGTCCGAACGTCCAACAAAATCAGTGTAGCGATTGATATCCGCGCTTTGAATCCCGATGGGCAGGAATTTTTGCTTCCCGATGGAGCGGTAGATTGCGTAACTTTGTAAATAACTATCCGCAATCGCCTCCCAGCTAATATCAATGTGCCGGTCGTAGCCTTTGGCCTGCACATTTTGCGGGGGCCGCGGAGCGCTTCTTACCTCGGGCGCGACCGGTGATGCGGCATCCCGGTCATCGATTTTGATTTCGTCAATGATCAAGGTTCGCGGCGTGTCATCCGCAGCGCCTTGTCCGAAGTGGACACTATGCAGTTGGCGCGCCTGAAAAGGATGAATCGAGGCGGTGGCAAACTCGCTGAGCGGCAGACGCAGCTGGACCCAACGTTTCGCAGGCATATCACCGGTAATGCCATCCAGAGTAACCGGGGCTGTAAAATTGTGTTCCTCGTCCTCGAGCTGAATAAATGGCAAATCGTCCGCGGGAATTCCTTCCGGCGAATAGCACCACATATAAAGAGTATCGCCGCGGAAATCCGTCAACCGGTTGCGCATGCTGACGACTCGCACTTCCGCTTGCCAGCTTCCTCCCGCCACGGAACGCCATTGCAAGCGCAACGCATTCGGAGCCGTGAAGAAGTTCTTCTTTTCGACCGGCAATGACCCCGACAGCAATTGGACGGTGCTGGGAAAGATCGACCGGCCGCTGCTGTAATAATAGTAATCAGGAGTGATGCTGTTATCGAAAATGACGTGGTTGTAGTAATCGGTGGAGGTTACCGCACCACAGGGGATCGCAATCAGAATAAAAAAACCGAAAAAACGGAAAAACGAACGCACTGCGCACTCCAGATTTCGCAGATGGAAAAGGCTAGATTGCACTTGAAATCGCAGTTTACAACAAAGTGACCCCGCCCCTCGCGAGGGACCGGTAACCTCAGTAATGTCCTACTGAGTAATCCCCTATTTTCGGCTGTCTTGACCACAAACTGATTTCAGAGGCGATTTCTGTGGCTCTACGTTATTATTAACTCCTGGGTTTACTGTGTCGCAATAAACCTTGACGGCGGTTTCCGCATCTTTTGTAGGGCCGTCACATAAACCAGGAACCAGGGCGACACACTGTCACACCCAGGCACTCATGGCAATTCGTCCGTCTGGAAATGGTAGCCCTCAAAGACGGCAGGGTCCTAGCATGGCGGAACGGGAAAGTCACTGGGCGGGCTGGCACGAGCGAATCTCTGCTCTCCGTAACGTTCCGGCCGTGCTTAAAATTGTCTGGGATTCCGGACCCTGGGTCGTAGTGTTCGGCCTGGTTTCGCGACTTTTCTCTTCTGTCCTACCCGTTTTTCTTCTGTGGATCACAAAGCTGATTATTGATGGCATCGTACATGCCGTCTCCACCCATCAGCCGGTAAGGCCTGGCTTCTGGTGGCTGGTGGTGGCGGAATTTGCGCTCGCCGTTCTGAACAGCATTCTCATTCGCGCCACCGACTATTCCGATTCTCTCCTGGCCGACAAGTACACGCGATACGTCAGTATTCGGGTCATGAATCACGCGGCCAGCCTCGATCTGCAGGCCTACGAAGACCCGGTTTTCTACGACCGTCTGGAGCGCGCACGAGTGCAGGCGACAGATCGCCTCGCGATGATTCAGCAGATTGGACGCCTTGTGCAACAGACGATCACCACGATTACTTTTTCAGTCTCGATCATGCTGTTCTCCCCGTGGCTGATGCTCCTGTTGATTGCGGGAGTCGTACCTGCGTTTCTTGGCGAGAGTCATTTCGCCTTTTTGGGATATGCCAAGAATTTCCGCCAGACCCCGATGCGGCGGCAAATGGACTATCTGCGCGTGCTGGGGGGAAGTAAAGAAGCCGCGAAGGAACTCAAGCTATTCGGCTTGAGGGATTTCCTGCGTGAGCGATTCACCCGTTTGTCCGATGACATCTATGACGAGAACGTCGCCCTATCGAAGCGAAAACTGATTGCAGGCTCGCTGCTGTCGATGGTTGGCACCATGGGCTACTACTCGGCGTACGTTTTCGTAATCTGGCGAACCGTCAGTGGAGCGCTCAGCATCGGCACGTTGACGTTTCTAACCGGCGCAATTCAGCAGGCCAGCAGCAACATCGAGCAGATTTTTTCGACCCTCGCAGGCATCGGCGATCAGGCCCTGTTCCTCACCGATTTGCTGGCCTTCTTTGAAATGCAGCCGACGATCCGGTCCAAGCCCAACGCTCTGCCGGCACCCAGACCGATCACTCGTGGAGTTGAGTTTCGGGAGGTCTCTTTCAGCTATCCCGGCAATCCCCGCATGGTCCTTGATCGGATTAATTTCAAGCTTCATACTGGTGAGCGGCTGGCTCTTATCGGCGAGAACGGGCAGGGAAAGACGACCATCGTAAAGCTGATTACCCGGCTTTACGACCCTACCGAAGGAGAAATCCTGCTGGATGGCGTCGACCTTCGCGAGTACGATCTTGAAGATCTGCATCACGAGATTGGCGTAATTTTCCAGGATTTCATGCGTTATGAGATGACTGCCGGCGAAAACATTGCCGTCGGCCGAATCGAAGAAATCGGCAACCTGGAACTACTGAAGGGTGCGGCGCAGAAGAGCATGGCCGATGAAACGATCGGAAGACTCTCCCTCGGCTACGATCAGATGCTAGGCCGCCGTTTCGAACAAGGAGTCGATCTTTCCGGTGGCGAATGGCAAAAAGTCGCGCTCGCTCGGGCTTATCTGCGCGATGCACAGCTCCTGATTCTCGACGAACCCACCGCCGCACTCGACGCGCGCAGCGAGTTCGAAGTTTTTCACCGCTTTACCGAACTCACTGCGGGGAAGATGGCGCTTTTTATTTCGCACCGCTTCTCAACCGTTCGCTCAGCGGACCGCATCCTAGTCCTCGAGAATGGCAAGATTACAGAGGAAGGCACTCACGACCAGCTGGCAAGTTTGGGGGGGCGTTACGCCGAAATGTTTGAGATGCAGGCATCGAGTTATCGCTAGGCGAACTGCATGGGCATGGGAAAGACACAAATGATACCGAGCGGTCATCTGGAGATTATCGGAGCTGAGCCGGAAGGTGTGCTCCCCGCGGCAACCGAAATGGTGACGGACACGATCAACCTGAGCACCAGCGCTGCCAACCTCGCACGCACTTTGGCTTGGCTGCCGGGGCAGGTGGAGCAGCGTCCTTTTCACGAGCGTTGCCGGACCTTGTTTCACGCCTTCAAGCCATTGCTCAGAGCATTACAAGCTCAGCCGGCAAAAACTGGTTCGGTTGACTTTCGTTTGCTCTACGAGAACATTTTGCTAATTCAGGCCGAACTTGACGAGAGCTGTCAAACTTTCAAGCTTCCGCACAAGCTTCCTCTCGTCCGTACTCCCGGCCGCAATGTCGTTCCCAGAATCGCGACCATCGCAGAGGACTATCTAGCGGGCACTTCGTACCAATTTGCCGCCGGAAGCTTCACTGATTACATCCAGGCCTTTCAGGACGTGACGGTCCTCGATATGGCAGAACTGTGGATGTTGGTCCCTGCCCTGAAGCTGGTTTTGCTTGAGCAGATTGCAGAGCGCGGGCGCCGTTTGCTTCAAGATTCCGTCCGCTCCTACGGGATTCGGGAGATGGTCCTCAGTCTTCGCGAAATAAAACAGACCGGCTGGAAAGTTGTGATCGAGCCGCTGATTCGTTTCGATCGCATTCTGCGTGAAGACCCTGCCGGCGCGTATCCCAAGATGGATTACGAGAGCCGCGAGCTTTACCGCCAGAAGATTGTAAAACTGGCGGATCACTCCGACTGCAGCGAAATGGAAGTCGCCAGTGCAGCCCTCGCGCTCGCTCGTGAGGCGCAGAAAAATCCAGACCCTGACCCTCGCGTAACCCTGCGCCGTTCGCACATTGGCACCTATCTGTTCGCGGAAGGGGCGCCCGTTCTGAAGCAGAGGATCGACTTCCGCGCTCCCGTCCCCGAACGTATCCGCACTTTTGTGCGCAGCCACCCAGATGAGTTTTATCTGCCTGGCATCGTAGTGCTCACTCTGCTGATTGTTCTGGGCGTGGTCTTGATGTTGACGGATGCGTCCACTTCGCTGGGGCTGATACTGCTTTCCACGCTGGCCGTGTTGTTACCGAGTTCGCAAAGCGCGGTCCGAATTGTGAACTACTTTGCCACACTGCTGCTCTCGGCCCAGATTTTACCCAAGCTGGATTTTTCCGAGGGCCTGCCCAACGATTGCGTAACTCTGGTCGCAGTCCCAACCCTGCTGCTGGATGAGAAACAAGTTCGCAAGCTGGTGGACGATTTGGAGGTCCGCTTCTTAGGCAATCACGATCCCAATCTGCATTTTGTTTTGCTGAGTGATCTTCCCGATTCGCCGGAGAAGCCTCCGGCAAACAACTCGCTCGTCGACTTGTGTTCGGAACTGATCCGAGAACTCAACGAGAAGTATGCCGGAGAAAAAACCGGATCTTTCTTCTTGCTGCATCGTCACCCCGTATACAACCCCCGCGAGAGACTCTGGATGGGATGGGAACGCAAGCGGGGCAAGTTGATGGATCTCAACAATCTTCTGTGCAGACAGTTTGACAGTTTCCCAGTGAAGGTTGGCGACCTTTCTATATTCTCGAAAGTTCGTTTTGTAATCACCCTCGACGCTGACACAGAGCTGCCGCGAGGTTCAGCCCGCAGGATGGTGGGAGCCTTAGCCCACCCGTTGAATCAGGCAATCATTGATCCAGAGAGAGGCGTTGTAGTTACGGGATACGGAATCCTGCAGCCTCGAGTCGGAGTAAGCGTCCAAAGTTCGGCGCGTTCCAGGCTGGCGAGTATTTATTCAGGACAGACTGGGCTTGACATCTACACTCGTGCCGCCTCCGACGTGTATCAAGACCTATACGGCGAAGGCATCTTCGTGGGCAAGGGGATTTATGAGGTCGACACGCTGCACCGCGTCCTCGATCGCCGCTTCCCGCGCAATGCTTTACTCAGTCACGACTTGGTTGAAGGCGCATACGCTCGCGCGGGTTTGGCTAGCGATATCGAGATCATTGAGGACTACCCTTCTCACTACAGCGCCCACAACCGGCGAAAACATCGTTGGGTAAGAGGCGACTGGCAGATTGCTGAGTGGCTGCGCCCGCAAGTGCCCGACGAGTCGGGACAAAAGGTTGCGAACCCTTTGTCAGTGGTTTCGCGATGGAAAATTTTCGATAACCTGCGTCGCAGCCTGGTAGAGCCCGCGTTGTTCCTGTTGTTCTTGCTGGGTTGGCTCTGTCTGCCTGGACGTCCTGAGGCGTGGACTCTGGCAACGGTCGTCATCGTGTTTCTGCCAGCGCTGGTTCAACTTTTATTCGACTTCGCGCGCGCCGCAGTTCTTCGAAGGCGCGCAATTGTGCTCGATGGCCTGAACTCCTTCGCCGACGGAAGTATCGCCGACTGGTTGACGATCACGTTCCTGGCGCACCAGGCGCTGCTATCCATGGATGCCATGGTGCGAACCCTGGTTCGTCGCATGATCACGCGGCAGCGGCTATTGCAATGGGAGACAGCAGCGCAGGCAGAGCTCGCGGGTTACAAACGCACGATTCTCGACATTTACCTCGACAGCACCCCCGCGCTGGCGTTGGGATTATTTTTTCTCGTATGGCTCGTACACCGCACGGCTGTTCCTGCGGCGGTCCCGATTCTGCTTCTGTGGACCCTCAGCAAGCCGATCTCGATTTGGCTAAACCGGCCTCCGCGAACTCCACGCAAGCAAGTGTCAGAGAGAAATGAATGGTTGCTGCGTTTGAGCGCGCTCCGCACGTGGCGATATTTCGCTGAGTTCAGTACCGAAGAGCACCACTGGTTGATTCCCGACAATGTGCTTGAAGAGAACACCAAAGCTGCGCCGCGCATTTCCCCCACGAACCTGGGATTTCTCCTCAATGCGCGTCAGGCCGCCTGCGAATTCGGATATCTCACGGTGCCGGAGTTTGCCCAGCAGACTTTGCGAACGCTGGCGACTGTCTCGCAGCTGCAGCGCCATCGCGGCCACCTGCTGAACTGGTATGACACACAAACACTGGCCCCACTTTCCCCGGCGTTCGTCTCCAGCGTCGATAGCGGCAACCTGGTAGCCTCACTTTGGACCCTGCAGCGCGGCTGCTTGGAGCTGCTTGACCAGCCGCTCCTGCAGCCTGAATTGCCAGATGGATTCCTCGATCATCTTTACGTTCTGACGAGCCTTCGAGCCCTGCCGCGCCGGAAGTTTTCCGCGATGAAGCGTTCGCTCAAGGGGCAAGACTGGCTACCGTACTTGCTCGATGTTCCCGACGAGGCTCTGAAGGACATTCATCAGTCAGCCTCCACCTTGAAGCATGGGGACGAGGCTCGTTGGTTCCAGGAGCAAGCGAAAGAGCGAATCAGTCAGATCAGCCGAGCGGTGCAACTCTTTGCTCCATGGCTGCTGCCGGAGTTTGCCGCTCTAAAGAATGATGCGGTGGTCCATCGCCAAGGCCGGCCCGACGATGTCCCGGCACTGAAGCGGATGCCGTCTTTCATCGATAGTATTGCCGCGAGGCTGGAAGCAGCGGACACGTCCGCCGCCGGCGAAACCCACATTCTTTACCGGCAACTGCTCGCGCTGCTGCCAGACGCGCGCTCCCATGTGCTGCGTCTAATCGAAGATCTAAAGAAGATTGCCAACCAGGCGAGCACTTTGGCGGACGAAATGGATTTTGAATTTCTCCTGAACCGGAGCCGCGGCCTGCTCTCTATAGGCTTTGATGTCGACGCGCAGCGGCTCCACGATGCATGTTATGACTTGTTGGCGAGCGAGGCGCGCATCGCTTTCTTTGCTGCGATCGCGAAGGACGACATTCCGCAGGAAGCCTGGTTTCAGCTCGGAAGAGTTCAGACTCTCGATCAAGGCATGGCCGGATTGCTGTCCTGGACCGGAACCATGTTCGAATACCTGATGCCGGCACTCTGGATGCGCATCTATCCCAACACCTTGTTAGAGCGCGCTGCGGTAGCGGCGGTGCGATCGCAAAAGGCTTACGGAGACGACAAAGGCATTCCTTGGGGTATCTCGGAGTCTTCATGTTTCAAATTGGATGCCGCGGGCAACTGCGAATATCACGCGTTCGGAGTACCACAGTTAGCCATCCATAAGGTTGATGTTGACGGGCCAGTGGTCTCACCCTATTCAACTTTCCTGGCTCTGCCCATTGATTCCACGGCCACACTGCACAATTTGCGCAAACTACAACGCAAGCGGGCTCTGGGGGCTTATGGATTCTACGAGGCTCTGGATTTCAACTCTGCACGCGCCCGCTCGCGGCTTCGGCGTTTCGAACCAGTGCGTTTGTGGATGGCACATCATCAAGGCATGAGCCTGCTCTCCGTGGCAAACTTTCTGCACCAGGACGTGGTGCAACGCTGGTTTCACAGCCATCCGCGCGTGCAAGCCACGGAATTGCTGCTGCAGGAAAAACCGGCCCGCCATCCTCGTTCGCCCCGGTCCCGCAAGAAAGCGGCGTGAACAGCCCGCTTGGAGCAAAGGTGGCAAAGTGCATTTGTATACTGACGCTATGCGGCCCTGGCAAATCTTCGCTCTCGCAGTCCTCTTAAGCTTTGCATCGAATCTGTCTCGATTGCACGCTCAGGCCGGTTCCGCGCCGGATGTAATCCTGATCGACGCAACGGCAGCCCGGCATCCCTTCTCTCACTACTGGGAAAAAATGTTTGGTTCAGGGCGCGCGATACTGAGCCTGCGCGATAGCTATCGCAAAGACTTGCGCTCGGTTAAGCAAATCACCGACTTTACCTACATTCGCTTCCACGCGATTCTCGACGACGAAGTTGGTGTCTACGACGAAGATAATCAGGGGCAGCCCGTCTATAACTTTTCCTACGTCGATCAAATCTACGATGGCTTGCTAGCCAACGGGGTGCGCCCCTTCGTTGAGCTCAGCTTTATGCCATACAAATTGGCGGCCAGCAACAGCCTGCAAGCATTTTGGTACAAGCCTAACGTCTCTCCGCCGAAGGACTGGGGCCGCTGGGACGCTCTGATTACGGCCTTCGTCCATCATCTAGTCGATCGTTATGGTATCGAAGAAGTTTCGCAATGGTATTTCGAAGTTTGGAATGAGCCCAACTTGGACTTCTGGGCGGGACAGCCGAGACAGGACACTTACTGGGATCTTTATGATCACACCGCGCTTGCTATTAAACAGATTAGCCCGCGACTACGGGTCGGTGGTCCCGCGACGGCGCAAGCAGCGTGGGTTGACGCGATGATCCGTCACTGCGCTGAAAAACATATCCCACTGGATTACGTTTCGACCCACGTTTACGCCAACGACCTGGCTCAAGACGTTTTCCACACGCAAGAGAATATTCCCCGCGACCAGATGGTCTGCCGTGCGGTGAAAAAGGTTCACGAAGAGATTACAGCATCGGCCATGCACAGCCTTCCGCTGATCTGGAGTGAGTTCAATGCCAGCTACAAGAACGAACCCGAAGTCACCGACGCGATCTACATGGGACCCTGGCTGGCTGACACGATTCGTCAATGCGATGCTTTGGTGGATTCGATGTCCTACTGGAGCTTCTCCGATGTCTTCGAAGAACAAGGCGTCGTGAAGACTCCGTTCTACGGAGGTTACGGGCTCATCGCGGAAGATGGGATTCCGAAGCCGGCTTTCAATGCTTTCAAGTTGCTGCACCAGTTGGGGGATGAACGCATCGATCTCGATTCAGATTCTGCTCTGCTAACGCGAAGGAAAGACGGCGCACTGGTGCTCGCTGTTTGGAACTATGCTCCGCCGGACCAGGCAGGTTCTTCAAAAACATTCACATTGCGGCTGAAGGGTGCGAAGGCGAAGCACGCCTTAATCTCGCTCCTGGATCATGACCACGGAGATGTTCAGTCCACCTGGGAAAAGATGGGCAAACCACGGTATCCCAGCATGAAACAGATTGAGGACCTGCGGCACGCTGCAGACCTTCCGTCGCCCGAAACCCGCCGCATCAAGGATGGCGAACTAAGCATAACTCTGCCCAGCCACGGCTTGGCGCTGATTGAACTGAAGTGACGGAATGCACCTTGATGTCTACTCTTTCTTGAAGCCGGCGCGTTCCATGCCCCGCTGAGCTTCCGGGTTTTTCATGAAGGTATCCCATACGAAACTCGATCGTGCATTTTCCGCCGCAAGCATCGTTATACCAGTGTCAATCCCAACAACGTCGCTGTCGTACCAATTCTTCAGGGGATTGAATGCATTTACGAATCCGTAACGGCTCCACGCCTTTTCGTAATGATCCTTGATGTTCTTCAGCACACGCATGACGGCCTGCGGCAGAAAGGGTAACGAACCCGCCGGGGCGCTTGGGACGACTGTTCCATCAACCGGCCCGATCATGGGTGGACCTCCCCAAATCACATACCCTTTCTGCGAATCGGAAGCCGAGATTCCCCATAGATCATCGCTGTAATCGGGGAACTGCTTGGCTAATTCCAGACAAAAGCGGCGATGCGCATCAGTCGCCAGCGCCGAGTTCTTAAAATAATTCGCATACGCATCGCGCTTATTACGGAAGTCGAACCAGGCCTGCGAGTATTGGTGCACAAACAAAGGAGCGAACGAACCAATATATCCAACGCCATCGAATTCAAATTTGGTTCGCTTCCACGCGTTCCAAGCCTCGGTAGGAAGAGGATGAATGAGCGATCCCAGTCCCAACAGATAGATCATCATCATCTCGCTGTAATAATCCCATCGATAGGGGAGGAAACCGCCCTCAGGCGTCCATCCATGCGGCAATAATGAGGTATCCTCGGAGAGCCAACTCCAATCGACCCGGTTAAAAATCTCGTAAGCCAGAAGGCTGATTTCAGAATGTTCCGGAAAGTGGCGTCGGCATGTGAGAATTCCGCACAGCAGGATGGACGTGTCAACCGAGGAAACTTCGGAGTCCCACACGCGCTCTCCCGTATTAATATCGGCGAAGTGATAAAAGAATCCTCGATGCGTCGGCATTTTCTTCCACAGAAATCGCAGAGTCAGCAGCACCCGGTCCCGCGCTTCAGCGCGCAAAACAAACCCACGTTTATCTGCGATGCAAAGCGCAGTCAAACCAAACCCCGTTGCGGCAATACTGGCGACTACGGAGTTGTCGTTCGCTTGCACATTACATCGATCCCGTATTAACCCGGTCTGCGGGCTGGCCTGTTCCCAAAAAAACTGGAAATTTCGCTTTTCGAGTTCATCCAAGAACTGCTCATCATCCGCCGAAAAAACGGCCGTGTCAGGCGACGGCTGCGATCCGCCTTGTTTTTCCTGCGCTGTAGCAATGAGGGAAAGTATCTTCGAATGGTCGAGGACCCCGCAAAGTCCCAAGCCACCGATCTTCAACAAAAGATCCCGCCGCGAGAGGGAGCCAGCTCTGAAAAGTTTCTTGTCGTTCTCGTGCATCAGTCTAAATTTTAGATGTTTCTTTGGTTGTGCGCCGTGCGAATGCTGGTACTGAGAAATGCCTACGTCTCTGTAGCGTACTTGACAAGCAACCCGCTCGCAAACTTTGCGATCCCGCCAATACATCCTTAAAATGTTAAGCGAAGCGAGTGATGACGAACGGAAAGAAAATCGCAATCTGGACAATTGTTGCTCTGGGGATTTTGGCGACGGTATTGACCGTTGTCTTCTTGACTCGACGAAAGCCCGTGGTGCTAAAGGGAGCCGTCCTGCGGCAGGACGCGGATCCGAACAAACAATTGCCATTGTCGGATGTCCAGATCACCGCGATCAACGTCCTGGGAAGCGGCCACGCTCAATCTGATTCTTCAGGCTTTTTCAGCTTGACCTTGCCAACCGGCCTTCGGCGTCGTCAGGCCGTTCTGCTGCAATTCCGGCGCAAGGATTACAAACCCCTGGATTGGGACGATTTTATCTCAGACAAAAATTACGTCGCCCGCATGATCCCGCTTCATCAGGAGACGACTGCGGAGTCGCACACTGACCTCGCGGTGACAAATCCCCGGATCAGGTACACGGTAAAAGCCACGACGGAAGCGGATATTGGTAGCGCTGTAAGGACGTTCCAGGTGGTCAACACAGGCAATAGGCCATGCCAGAATCAGCCTCCGTGCGCGCCGGGCGGCAAGTGGAAAGCTACGATTGGATCTTTATCCCTGGACGCGGGAGAAGGCAATGAGTTTCGCAACCCAAGAGTTTCTTGCATTGCTGGACCCTGTCCCTTCACCAAAATCGAAACGGAAAACTTTTCGCAGGAGCGCCGGCACTTTAGCGTGTCAGTTCGAAACTGGTCCGACACCACAACGTACCTGGTGGAGGCTGAGGTCGTTCATCCGATGACGAGCAACCTGGTGCGTGAAACCTATCCAGTGATCTTCGGACGCGCCTTGAACTTCAGCCTTCCGGCGACGGCGGAGGGCCCGAGCATTGAAGCAGAGGTCGCGGGTGAGGCTATCGTGTTTCCCCTTGGCCCCGATCTCTTCCTCCGATGGGCGGATTGCCAGGTTGGGGTCGACAGAGACCAATCCAGAAACTATCGCTGCGAACTCAAACCCGGCTACCAGTTCCGCTAGCGGAGGCTATGCAGCCGACGCTACGAAAATCACAACGGAGCGTTTCACAAACTCGTGGCCGTGGGATGCTGAACCGGGTGCAGGTAAGCATTGGCTCCATTCAGAGAAACAGTAAAAATCTGAACTTCGTTGCCGCATACCCCCACCGATTCTCTGGCACTGTTCGTCTTCGATCGTCCCCACATCGCGCTCTGAAACCCTCCAGTTCAGCTTTTGGAGGCACTTTATCCATGAGGGGTGTACTGGCGGATCCTAACGAACCTCCACTTGACAGGGACGCGCCGACAGGCCAAAATGCCTGCCCAGGCTTGAGTTTCGAGCGAAGAGCTCGATCTGGAGTCATCGCTCTTGTCGTGTTCGCCGGCTTCATTGTGGGAGGAATAGAAATGAACCAATCGAAGACCCTGGCGGTTTCATTTTTGGTTTGTCTCGCTTGCACTGGCCTCGCTCTGGCTCAGTCATGGCAGCCCCTCCACAATCAACCGAGTTTTGGCGCCAGTATTCCGCTTCTGCTCACTGACGGAACGGTCATGGTACAGGATGTGGGCGCGCAGGATTGGTGGAAACTGACTCCCGATAATTCCGGCAGTTACGTAAACGGCACCTGGACTCAGCTCGCTTCCCTACCGCACGGGTACAGCCCTCTTGCTTTTTCCTCGGCGGTTCTGCCCGGCGGATCAGTCATTGTCGAAGGGGGAGAATACAATTTTTTCCAAATTGATTGGACCAATCAGGGCGCCTTCTACGACACAAAAAACAACACTTGGACTGCAGTCGCTCCGCCCGGAGGGTGGAATGGAATCGGCGACGCGGAAAGCGTGGTTCTTCCGGATGGGACGTTTATGGTGGCTAATTGCTGCTCATTTCCGTTTCTAGCCGCGCTGTTGGATCCCAAAACGTTGACCTGGACTCTGACCGGCGCCGACAAGCGAGACTCCTATGACGAAGAGGGTTGGACTTTACTGCCAGATGGCTCGGTACTCACCGTCGACACCGAAAACGGTGCCAACCCAACTCAGGCGGAAAGGTATATTCCCCAACTTGGTCGGTGGATCAGCGCGGGCAGTACGGTCGTACAGCTGTCAGACCCCAGTTCGGCGGAAATTGGACCGGCTGTGTTGCTGACCGATGGCACGGTCTTCGCCACAGGCGCCAATTCGAACGGCGCCGGACACACCTCCGTCTACCATCCTCCAGCCGATCCCATGCAAACGGGACATTGGGTGCCGGGTCCGGATATTCCCGACGGAAACGACATGGCGGATGCGCCTGCGGCTCTGCTACCGAGCGGCAATGTACTGTGCGACACAAATCCCGGGGTCGCGAACTCTCCCAGCACGTTTTACGAGTACGATGGCGTCAAGTTCTTCAAGGTTCCCGGGCCGCCCAATGCATCTCAGGAATCGACCGAGGGGGGAAGTATGCTTGTGCTTCCGACCGGGCAGATTCTGTTCACCGATGGTTCGTCCGACGTCGAGGTTTATACATCAAAGGGAAAGCCCCACCCTTCCTGGGATCCAGTCATTACCTCCGTCCCGCTAGAGCTGGAGGTTGGCCCAACCTACCTCATTCAGGGAAAGCAATTTAATGGCTTATCGCAGGGCGCCATGTACGGCGACGATGCGCAGATGGCTACGAACTACCCACTTGTGCGCATTACGAATCGTGCCAGCGGACATGTTTTCTACGCACGCACGCGCGAGCACAGCACGATGGCCGTAGCGACTGGGGAAAAAGAGGTGTTCACGCATTTTGAATTGGCGTCCGGGACGGAGACAGGAGAAGCGGAATTGGTGGTGGTCGCAAATGGCATTGCGTCTAAGCCCGTATCCGTTACAGTTCATTAAGTTGCTCGGAACCGGTTCGTGCCAAATGAGGGAGAAACTTATGGCAAGCACATGGCCACGCTCGGGATTGAATTCCAGAATTTACCTTTACCTGGCATGTGTTCTCATGGCATGCGCGGTTGTACCCGTGCCCGCCGTCGTCCAGGCCCAAACAAAGTCCAGTAGCACATTCAGTGTGCTTTATAACTTCAAAAATGCGACGGGCCAATATCCTTTAGCGAGTGTGATTGTAGACTCGAGCCGCACTCTCTACGGCACGACGTCTGAGGGCGGTGTTTACAGCTACGGGACCGTCTACAAAGTGACTGAGTCAGGCGATGAAACCGTCCTCCACAGCTTTAAGGGAGGGCCTTCGGATGGGAGGTTTCCAATCGCAAGCCTGGTCCGCGATGCAGATGGAAATCTCTACGGCACCACCACCATGGGCGGTGCCGCCAGCTTCGGAACAGTTTTCAAGCTAGGGGAAAACGGCGAAGAGACTCTGCTTCACAGCTTCGGTGCCAGCGAACACGATGGACGATATCCCAGCGCCGGCCTAACTTCCGGTCCGGACGGCTCGCTTTATGGCACCACGCAGGAGGGTGGCGACTTCGGCTTCGGAACGACCTTTAAGGTGGAAAAGAACGGCGAGGAAACCGTACTCCACAGCTTCGCTGGGAACCCGAGCGATGGACAATATCCGATTGCAGGTCTTGCCCAGGATGCCAAAGGAAACTTCTATGGCACTACTGAACTCGGCGGAGCCTCCAACGACGGAACGGTGTTTAAGCTGGATGAAAAGGGCAACCAGACGGTTCTTTTTAGCTTTCCCGGGGGTAAGGAAGGCGCTAATCCCTTCGGAGGAGTGTTGCTTGATTCGGCAGGTAATATGTACGGCACCACTGCCTATGGGGGACACGGAGTCGGAATCGTGTTCAAAATTGATGATGCCGGTGCCGAGACTGTGCTTTACACATTCAACGGCGGAAGTGATGGAGCGTTTCCTTCCGCCGGTCTGGTTCGTGACTCGAAAGGAAATCTCTATGGCACGGCAGAATTCGGAGGGGTTGACGGCGCTGGAGCCGTTTTCGAGGTGAGCAAGCCCGGCACCGAAGTCGTGTTGCATAGCTTCAAGGGCTCAGATGGGGCAGACCTATTAAACGGCCTGGTCAGCGATGGTTCCGGCAACCTCTATGGAACAGCCACTGAAGGTGGCGCGAGCGGACAGGGAACGCTGTTCAAGCTGACGCCATAATGTAGTCGCTTTGGGCACAGCTCTTTTGCACAATTGCTTTTTTACACCCCTGGTGGTCTCCGAGCGATTAGGATTACAATTCTCTCGTAACAGGATTGCCCGCCCCTGAGTATCTACAGGGGGCGACCCTCGCTGCAGTCTGAACTCCCGTCTCTCGGCGCAGGTGTGGCAATGTCTGAAGTTTGTAGTAGGGCCTCACCCAGGTCCAGAAGGAGATCCGCATGACCAGCCAACGAAGTGTGGCACTCTTAGTGTGCGCCATTATCTTCTCAGCAATCGTGCTCTCAGAAGTCGCTCAGGGTCAGGCCAGCATCAACGAGGGACTGGAGACCGCCTTCGTCTATGTGGATGGAACTAAGGGCTCCGACACTAATCCTGGAACGCAAGCCAAGCCTTTCAAAACTATTAGCCACGCGGCGGTCGTGGCGGTGGCCAACAACCACAAGAAGATCGGAACGCGCGTCACGGTTAATCCTGGTACGTACCGCGAATCCATTCTGCTGGCCAGCAGTGCCAGTGATACATCTTTGCCGATCACCTTCGAGGCTGCGGAAGCAGGCACAGTGACTGTCTCCGGCAGCGACGTGTGGACTGGATGGCAGCCTTACGCCGGCAAAGCTGGGGTTTACACAAACTCCTGGCCGTACACTTGGGGACTTTGTCCCCGGCCCTCGGACGGTCCGTTCTTACAGGACATCAATCTGCGGCGGGAAATGATTTTCGTAAATGGAACCCCGTTAACCGAAGTGCTCACGCTGAGCCAACTAGGCCTGGGCAGCTTTTTCGTGGACGAAACCAACGCCATCGTTTACATCTATCCACCCACCAGCACAAACATCACTAACGCGACCATCGCGGTCTCGACGCGAGACACGCCGTTCACGGCCTACAGCAAAAGCAACATCGTATTACGCGGGCTGAGCTTCAATGAGGCCAACACTTGCCGCGATAACGACGCTGTGACCTTTAACAGCGGCAATAACATCCTCATCGATACGGACACCTTCAACTGGAACAATTCCGGCGGCCTGCATATGAACATAACCACGAATTTTACCGTGCAAAACAGCCTGGCCAACCACAATGGGCAACAGGGATTTAACTCGTTCGAGGCCAAGAATGGCTTGTGGACTTCCAATGAGGCCGACTACAACAATTGGCGCGGGGCCCAGGGTGGCATTTATGGATGGGCTGCGGGGGGATTCCACTTTTTTGCCCAGCACGATAACACAGTGAACGGCGCCAAAATGTTTTTCAATATGACCCACGGCGTTCATTGGGACACAGACGATGAGAACGATACCGCAGAGTCGATAATTTCTGCTTACAATCTTCGAAATGGTGTTGTGGTAGAAGCTAGCGAAGGCCCCGTGAGCATCTCAAACAGTTACGTCTGCTTCAACGCTCCGCTCTTGCTTTACTACGATGGTGGCATGGCTTTGCGAGGATCAACGTTCGTCACTCTCACCGGCAACACGTTCGCAAATAACCTCACCAGCGAGATGCCGATTACCGGCATTCAGGGTGGAACCCCTATCTCGGTCACTAACTACGAAACGGGACAGCAATACAATTTGCTGACCACTAACCTGACCTTGACCTCAAATACCATTGCGGGCGGAGCCAACGAGCAACTCTTTCTCGACTTCGATCAAGCTGGGAGCGCGTGGACCGGATTTCTAAGCACGCTGGATTCCGACCACAACGACTGGTGGAACGGCTTGGTCGCGCTGCCCTTCACAGTTCCCGAACCATCGTTCAACACCCCGATCAGCTGGACCAAGTGGCTTTCGACAACCGGCCAGGACACCCACTCAACCTTCACGGCGCCTTCGGGTAATCCTACGGCTCCCTGCCAGGTTTCGCCGGATGGTCCCGATTTGTGGTTTGTCAATCAGAACACCGGAGCGCTGACCGTGCCGGCCGGAAGTCCAGCGGTATACACGATGTTGTTGATCCCGATCGGTGGCTTCAGCTCTAAGACGACCTTCTCCTCGTACGGCGTTGGCTTTGTCCCGGGTGCGAGCGCGCGTTGGTCCGCGGCCTCGGTGACCGGTGCTGGTACGGTGACGTTCACGGTGACGACGAGCAGCTCAACGCCAGCGGGAACCTACCCTATCACCATGGCCGCGCACGCGGGCAGCGTAGAAAAAACCGTGACTGTATCGCTTACCGTGCAATGAGTCGACGTCGTAGAGACGTCGTGGCAGCGTCTCTACCACTTAATTGAGACCCGAACCGTCAGACTTCTGTTTGCACCGGTTCATCACTGCCCGTTCTTTCTCGCGGAACAGTTTTGGGAGTCGGAATTACCACCTGTATTCTGGTTCCCGAACCGTCGGACTCAATACTCATCGTCCCGGATAATTGGAGAACCCGTTCTCGCATGCCTCGGATCCCAACCCCCGAACCTCGCGTCTGAATTTCTCTCAATCGTTCAGCGGGCATACCCCTACCCTCGTCCCGAACCTCCAGCACCAGCGCTCCATCATCGCGGACGATGCGGATGCTGCGGTCTTGCTTCCCGAATGACGATGGATGTTCGTGAGGCATTCCTGGACAATGCGGAACAACGAAAGCTCATAGTCGCGATCCAAACGCCCGATCGCTGCGGGGAGCTCGAGCGTTACTTGAACTCCACTCCGTTCTGCAAACCCATTGACGTATTCCGTAAGGGCGGACTTCAGGCCAACCTCGTCTAGCAGGGGCGGATACAGAAGGTGAGACATGTTGCGAATATCTTTGGTCATTTGTGCGACGAACGATTCGATGTTGCTGAGCGACAAGGCGGCAGGCGCACTCAGCCGGTCGCCCTCGCTGGCTAAATTGGAGGCCTCCATGCCGAGCGCCGCGAGAAGTTGTCCGGCGCCGTCGTGGAGCTCCCTCGCGATTCGTCGTCTTTCCTCGTCTTGAACCTACAGAATGCGGGCAGACAGTTCGCGGAGCTCCTCACTTGCGCTCAGCAGCTCCTGGGTGCGTTCCTGCACTCTCTGCTCCAGCTCGGCCTGACTCACCCTGAGTTGCGATTCTCGATCTCGCTGCAGCCGGGCAATCTCCAGTCTGCCGCTGACGCGAGCCAGCTGTTCCCGCGCGGAGAAGGGCTTTATCAAATAATCGTCCGCACCCGCTTCGATGCCTTCCACTCGTGATCCTTCACCCGCGCGCGCTGAAAGTAGGACGACTGGAATAGTGCGAGTCTGCTCATCACCCCGCAGTGCCTTCAGAAGCTGAAAGCCGTCGAGTATCGGCGTCATTACATCGCTAACGATGAGATCCGGGGGATTTTTATGCGCGGCCTGAAGAGCCGCTTGACCGTCAGCACTCATTTTCGAACCCTTCCGCTTGCTGGGATTCATGGCATTTCGTACACAAGTAGCGGGATTATCTAATGAACCCAAATACGGAGCCATTACAGTTTTCGCTGTATTTTATTGGTTAACGCCCGCATTAGGGATCAACGCGTGTGCGGAGTGCGGTGAAACCAAAAAAAACGCGCGCCAGCGGACCATGAGTATCTCCGTCGAGATGACATGGTTGAGTGGTACGCCCTGAGATGCGGAAAGCTACGTTGCAACAGCTTCGCAGCATCAGGGATCGAAGCGGAGAGTCGCAGAGCTGAATCAGTATGATTGGCGGGCGAATCAACCGCCGGAAGCGGTCAACTGATGCGGGTTTCAAAGGCCGGTTTCTTAATCATCCACTAACTAACCTAAACCCGTTGTGCCAGCGACGATATGTTGTTGAAACATCTTGGTGAGCGCGGCAGGAATCGAACCTGCGACCCATGCCTTAAAAGGGCATTGCTCTACCAACTGAGCTACGCGCCCACTTTATTTCAATGTAACACAACCTAAAATACTTAATGCACGACGACCGTTCCGTCTGTCAGTGTGCATTTTAGCTTGGCCTCGGTCGGTTGGAGCCTCTGGAATGACCGTTTCTGATGGCAGGAAGGCGGTCTGCTTCCGAATTATCTCGAAAGCCAGACCGCCTGCGACCGTCTCAGTTGAAATCGCAACGACGTGTCGACGCTACCACGGCTTGCTTGTGGCAGCCTACCAGGCCGTATCGTTGACCAGGTTCGTTGCATTCACACTGCCGATTCCTGTTGCCATGTCCCAACCCGGTGTGGCGCCGAACGCTGGCTGGTAGGCGGTTGCGTCGACGGTGGTCGGCGAAATCACCGCCATGCAGGTCGCACCCGTCCCTCCTCCACCGGAAATGGTACAGATAGGAACGCCGGTGTAGCCCTGACCCTTGGTCTTCAGAGTTACAGCAGTCACCACCTTGGTGCTTGTGTTGATGGTCGCGGTGCATGTGGCTGTGGTTCCGCCAGCATAAAGAGTCGTGCCAGTGGGCGAATGATAGGCCGACTTGTTGGCGGGCTGCATGATGGTGCAGGTAGGCGTGCTCGTGTAACCGGACCCGCCCGTCTTCAGAGCGAGGCTGGTGATGGATTGCGTGCCCAGTGCGCCATAGGTCCCCGACGGCAAATAGCAATCCGCTTTGAAGACGCTTCCGTTATGGACGCAGGGGATATTGTTGTCGCCCTGGGTGACGTCGTAGAAGACACAAGTCGAAGCTACGCCGGGTTTTTGGTTGATGGAGTAGCAAGAGCTATTGCCGGCTGTGCCGAATTCAGTCTTTGCGATCGAATAATATGTACGATTGGGATTGCCCGCGCGGATGCCATGCTTCTCGTCTACCAGCGCTTGAATTGCGGCCATCATCGGGGCAGAAGCCGAGGTTCCCCCAACCCCGAACCAGCCGCTGGGCGCTCCCGTGCACGGAACCCCACCGCTCATGGCGTCCGAGGCGCAGATAACGAGGACGGGATACGGCAAAGAATTCCCGCAGGCGAACCTGTTCGATATGGGCGGCAGTGATTTGCAGGACGTGCTCGCCGGAGTTGACTGGATCAAGCAGACCGGGCATCTCGATCCCAAAAAGATTGCCGTGATGGGGGGGAAGTTACGGCTGCTATCTCAGCATGATGTCGGTCACGAAAGCGCCGGAGGTATGGGCCGCGGGCGTGCCCATTGTTCGTGAACTGGTTCACGGAAATCGAGAACGAAGATCCGGTGCTGCAACAATCCGATCTGGCCACCATGGGCGATGTGGTGAAGAATAAAGCGCTGTACGAAGACCGCTCACCCATCAACTTCATCGACGAGATCAAAGCGCCGCTGCTGCTGCTCGCCGGGGGGCACGACCCACGATGCCCAAGTCGGAGACGCAGCAGGTGGTCGGCGCCATCAAGAAGCGCGGCGGAACGGTTGTCTACAAGATTTACGAGAACGAAGGCCACGGCTTCGCCCGCGTGGAGAATCAGATCGATGCTTACAAGCGCGTCGCGGATTTCCTGCTGGCACACGTTCCTCCGGCCGATTGCAGGTGCTCGCTGAACGAATAGAGCAAGCAATCCAGGCGAAATGAGACTCTACCAAAAATGGCGGCCAGTTATTCTGGCCGCCATTAATAACTCAGATCCATCGATGCAGTAGCTATTACTTGGTTTCTTGCGCTACAGCCAGCCATCTCCGGTTACGGCCCAACTTGAACACAGCCGGCCACGTGATTGTCATACTCCCTCTGTAGCTCGTAGAAGTGGCCGTTCCACATCTCGTTGGCCTTTGACGAATCCCACGTATTGGTGCCGTAGTTGTAAGCGCATTTGTCGCCGATCTCGTTGCCGGACGAGTCATACCAGGCATCCAGTTCCGGATCAGTTGTGGCCTCGGTCAATTCATGGCTCGTGGTCGACGCTACCTCGTCCGCCAACGCATCGCCGGTAGGGGAAGGAGTTCCCGGTTCCTGGCAGACACTGAGGTCGGCAAAGGGGATGTTCCCATAAACCGCTGGGGTCGACGTTGATCCGAAGTAGCTGTGATAAGCGCAGTATTGAACGTACGCGCACGAGGCGCTACTCGAATCGAAGCACGAACCTTCGCCGCTTGATGTGAACACCATAAACATCTTATTCAGGCCGGGGGTCCAGCCCTTCGCAGCCATGACTTTCGCGATCTCCGCCTGGAGCTGAGCGTCGGTAATACAGTTTCCAGGAGTAGCCGAATCGGAGCATCCGGAGGCGGGATAGGCATCCGTGTCCACGAAGCTAGCAGCTAAGCCACCCTTATTCTGGATGTACGACGTCACCGCTCCGACGGTCTGATAGTACTGGGTGCTGTTGTTGTCAAGTCCGTGGCCCGGGTAATCGCTGAGCATGTTTTTCTCCACGCCCTGATAGTGCGCTGTCATGCCGGTCGCGCCGCCGTTTTGCAGCTTGGCCGGAACCCAGAAGATGGCGTAGGTGTTAACGCCATTCTGCATGACCACGCCGCCGGAATGGTAGATCAGCGGCGTCGCGGGGGGTGGTAGCTCGGGCACCGTGGTGAATGTTGGAAAAATGTGGATGTTTGTATCGCCGTTTCGCGGCGTGGCCTCCTGGGCCGTCATCGCAACCTGCAGCAGCACGCTCATCAGCGCACCAAGGACCGCAAATCTCGCCAGACTACGCAGCTGATTCTTCATTACAAGCTTCCTCCTAGTGGGTTTAACAAAAGAGTGGGAAAGTGTGTTACTGGGGGGCGGAAGTTCGGTGTCATGAATTTTTTCACCTTTTGGGAGACGGAAATGGTTTGGGACGTGATTCGGAACCGGGGAGTATTCCGGAGCCGAATTATACCCCGAGTTCGCCGTGATCGAGCAAGAGAATTCTTGTGAATATCTAGCCCGCCAATTCGGCGCAAGCATTTCCAAAGATGATTAGAAATCGAAATTCTCTAGGGTCCTAAGGCTCTAAAACTCGGGTGGTCCTTCCAACTGCGATTACGATCCGGTATAGAGTTGAAACGGCGCCCAGTAGAAGGGATTGCGGAATGCGCCGTTGTGCAGCAGAGATAGTTTGGCCGTCCGCAGCGCGACATCTGGACTCGCTCCCTTGCCCAGTTCGTCATAAAAACGATCCATTAGTTGTTCTGTCGACGCGTCGGTCACTTCCCAGAGTCCGGCGATTACATTGTGAGCTCCCGCTCTCAGGAAAGCCCAGGCAAGTCCGACCAAACCCTCGCCGGAGTATGCACGTTCGCCCGCGCCATAACAGGCTGAGATCGTGACAAGGTCGGCTTGCAAAGGATGCGCAATAATGTCGCGAGCATAGAGCTTGAAAGAGCCGGTGTCGGTCGCAGCCGGTGACAGCACGATCGCCGAATCGAGCGGACTCAACCGGCTCGCCGTTCCGTGCGCGACAAAATGGATATGCGAAAACTGTTCGGGATTGCTCGCGAGGTACGCTGCCGGTGTCGCCTGCTTATGCTGGTAAACCTGTTGCTGCGCTTCCGGAAAATGCCGGGATACGCTCGCCATTTGCTCGGCGGCTCGGGGCAATTCAGGATAGTCTTTGCTGGGAGCGACGCTATCGCCGATTAGAAGCAGCTTGAGCGCGGGGTTCTTTTGGTGGACATTGGCGCGGACTTTGTCCCTTGAAAATGACGCAGCTAATACCCGCAGCGAACTGGCGTTGGCTACGTCGGCGTCTTCGATCCAAAAATGAGGCTTCGGCACAGCCGGCTTCGCTTCACCAGATTTCGCTTCAGTCGGCACTGAAACGACCAGTGTCTCGAAATTCAGGTTATTCAGACTGCCATCGGGAATAATGAAAACCTTGCCGTCGTGCGCCAGCAGAGATTGTGCCGGAACAATCAGCGTGCGATAAAGAGCGCGCGCCTCTTCGCTGGAAGTGAGAACATCTTGCGGTCCGTTGATGGCCTTGCGATAACGTTGCACCAGCGCATCGATTTCAGCGCCGGGAGGCAAGGGAAACAAACTCGTCTTATGCGGCGTGATCGCCCATAGATACGATTGCTTCTCGCCGAGCCAGTAAAAAAGAAGCGTCCCTTTCGCGCGCTGGGAAATTTCTTGTGCCCTCAGCGGCGGAGGCCCGGCATGTTCGCCCTTCAAAGCTCGTTTCGATAGCAGGCCCAGTCCCTCCGACAGCGTGCGAGCACGGCTGTAATCAGCCCAACGAAGAGCTTCATCCGGTTTTCCCTGCGACACGAGAAAGTGGATGTAATCGTCGTAGATGCGTGCGGCATTCGTGAGAAAGGGCAGCCGCGAGTTCTCGTGCTTGAGTTCGGAGCGGGCGGTTTCGAAGGTGGTAAGCGCAGTTTGATATTCGCGGTCGGCGGCATCGAACTGGCTTCCTTCTTCATGTAGCCGGGCCAGCGAACGCTCCGCTTCCCACTTCAGAAAGACTGGACAATCCTGAGATTGCGCGACTGCGCGGAATGTATTCTCCGCGGTCGCGGTGTCATGCAGCCGCGCGGCAACTCGTCCCTGAACCAGCAGCGGATAGACCTGGTCCCGCCCGTTGTTATCCTCTCGCGCGTTAGCCAGCGCTTCGTCCGCGTAACGCTTCGCGTCGTCCGGCCTTCCAGTTTGCTCGGAGACGAAGGCCAGGGCGATCAGGGAGTTGATGAGGTGTTCCCTGCTATTGATCTGCCGCGCAAGGGTGAGTGACCGCCGGAAGGATTGTTCGGCGGTTGTAAAATCGCGGGCGTCCATGTAGATGTAGCCTGCGTTTGTAAGCCACCTGATCTGGTCGGTCGCGTCGCCGAGCTTTTCGGCTTGTTTTGTAGCTTCGACAAACATGCCCAAGGCCTTCTCGGGCTCGCCAAGTTTATAGTAAGCCCAGCCCATATTACCGAGCGCCGTTTGTGCGATGTCGAAAGAGCCTTGCTTGTTAGCGATCCCTCGTGCGGCGTCGGCCCAGTCGAGCGCCTCGTCAAAGTGTGTCTGCTCCTCCGCTGACCAGCTCAGATCCAAGAGAGCGTCGGCTTCGAAGAGCCTGTCTCCGGCTGCGCGCGCATAACCCAAAACCCTTTCAAAGAATGTCCGGGCTTGCGCGTAGCGCCCTCGCTCCATCTCGAGCGTGCCCCGCGCACTGAGCACGCTCCCGCACCCGGCAACGTGCGAGCCCGCGCAGAGCTGCTCCGCTTCCCCGAGCTTTTGCTCCGCCTCCGAGAATTTGCCCAGGGATGTGTAGGCGAGTCCCTCCAGCCATTGCTCTCTTATGGCCAGTTCGCCAGCAGGAGGAGTTCCCGGCTCAGAGGCGAGCATTTTCAGGACCTCCTCGGACATCCCACGGCCATAAAGAGCTCGCCCTTTCAGGATTGCGAACTTCCAGGCCCATTCAGGACTGACGCCATGAAACTTCTTATAGCCTTTCTCTGCTTCGTCCCCCGCGGCCGCCATGTCGCCGTGACGGAAAGTCTGGAAAGCACGGTCATAGACAGCTTGCGGGTCGCGATGGCGAGAGCAAGCTGACAGGCTGATAGCTGCTAGAATCGACAGAATTACCTTCGCCGACCCGGCTAAGGTGCGCGCTAACGAGCGGCATCTCACATTGCAATCCTCCTGTTGCCATGAGGGAAACATTGGATTTCGGCTCGCAGAAATTCTAGCTTGAAATCCTGAGAACTCGGCGTATAATTCCGCGCCCAAGGAGGATCTCAGTATGTTTGCATGGTTTATCTCCTTGTTGTTTCTCTTCACCAATCACGGCGGTGCGACCGCTGCGCCGTCGGTGAACCTAGACGGCTCCGGCAATCGGAATGTTGCCCCTGCTGACAACCAACAACCCGGCCCGCAGGAACCGCCCGATCCAGACGGAAAGGGCCATCCGTAGCGGCTAACCGACTAAGAGCGCCCTTGGTCGTCATCCTTGCGGTCGGCGCGGGCCGGAGGTTCCGGGCTCCTGCGAGACGAGGTAGCCGCCGGTCGACAGGCCGCTGAGGGTGACGGCCCATTTTAGCTTAACTGCGGATCCTGAAGGCAGCCATGACACAGTCTATCCTCGAGCACACTCGCGACTTAGTGCGCCTTGGCGACCTGGACCGGGCGGGCCAGATCGCCGAAGCCGAGATTGAGCGGGTTGAGGACCGCGGCAGCACAGCCGAGCTTTGGCAGTTTCGATTCGTCAAGGCAGAGGCCCTGAGAGGTCGTGGGAGAGTTGAGGAAGCGCTGATGTACCTGGAGTCTCTTGCGGGGTCCAAGATTGGCGACATCGAATCCGGCGCCGGACTCAAGATGCACCGCGGATACTTGTCGGGCTGCCTCGGTCGGCATGAGCCCGCGCACCGGCTTCTTGGCGAGGCAGAAGAGATGGCCCGCCAGGGGGATCTCATTACGCTCGTGGGCGATGTTTGCCTGTCGCGTGCGTTCATCTTCTTCCGTCAAAAGGATTACGCCGCCTCGGACCTTCTGTTTCACTCTGTCTTGGACATTGCCGTACAGATAGGCGGTTGGTACTACCGTGGCCACGCTCTTTGGGGCATCGGCAAGAATCTGATGATTCAAGAACACTACGTCGAGGCCATGACTTGGCTTAATGAGGCGCTAGCGATTTTTGAAGACGTGGGAGCGCGGTCGTGGATTGCGACGGTGTGGAGTGAAATGGCCGTCTGCTACTTGGGCCTGGGGGACGATGCAAGAGCGATGGAGCTGCTCTGCTGGGCGGAGAAGGTCGATCATGAGGCCGGGGCAGTCCACAATTACCAAGTCGTGCTCGCTAACATTGGCAACGTATATCTTTACCGCCGTGACCACTTCACAGCGATCTCGTACTATCAGCGAGCTCTCGCCTTGGCGCGCGAAATTAAAGATCCCGTGTCGATCAAGAAGTGGACGCGCAATATCAACCTGGCGTACGCTCGGATTCGGCTGGCCGTAGATCAGTCGAATCCGAGCATTGCGTGATTCGGGAGCGCCTGCCCGCCGAAGCTAGCTGGTCGGCCCGCCTTTATTCCCGCCGCCACTCCCGCCGCCGTTCGAGTCCAACGAACCGTAGCCGGACGTACCCCCTCCGACGCATCCCATCTCCAGCCGGATCATGGTCAGGTGGAAACGGTACTGGTCGTATATTCTCTTGGCGGAATCTCCTGGCGTTCGATGTACTTCGAGCTCGCCCAAGAATATCTTGCCGAAGTGCGGCAGGTCGATCACGTGTCCGAACGTCGTACCCGGAGCGTCTGCGACCCGGTTGATCAGGGAGCATTCCAGCTTGCCCTTTCCGTTCAGCGGGGGCCGGCCCTTGGGGTACTGCTCTGCAGCCCAATCAGGAAGGTTCTTCGCCTTGGCAATCCTCTCGTACTGCTGCGAAATTCGGTCAAGAACGTCACGATTATCGAAGTACGATTCGTCGTCGTCGGGCTTGGGACCGAGAATTTCGAGACTACGCTCCACTTCAACCTTGTGTCCGGCAATCCTCAGATTGTCGAAGCGGGTGCCCAGGAAGGTGACTGAGGGCACCTGGCCTTCGCCATAAACGGGATGCACGGTTGAAATCTGCGCCACCACGCGATCGGCGGTAATTACATCGAGCACGTTGAGGCCTTCGAGGACGGATGTTGAGAGCGTGGCGAAGCCTTCAGTCTTCCTGCTCGGGTGCCCTGCGACTTGCGTATAGCCACCTTGGTAGGAAAGAACGCCTTCGAGATGAAAAGGCTCGGCACGCTTGAATTGATAGCTCCCATCCGGCGGCAATTTTACCAACCCTTGAGGCTTGATCTTTTCTTTGATTGGGTATTCGAGATCGGCGGTCAGAAGATAGGCATCCGCGTAATAGGTGTGAAAAGCTTTGGCTGGCTCGATCATCGGGAGTTCGTTTGTTAGTGCGGACATGTTGTTAGCTCCTCTCGCTGGAATTTTATTTCTGAATTTGTAATTCAAACGACGTGCTTCCTAGGTCTTTGCTTTCCCCCGCGGCGGTAACGCCGCGCACTGAGATTTTGTAGGTTCCTGCTTCTCGACGTGCCCCTGGCACTTGCACCGGCCACTGGTCCTGACCTGGGATGGCCGGGATAGTGAGTGACCATTCTAGTCTTCCGTTGGGGTTATACAAGTCCGCCGTGCAGTGGGTGTAGTTGCCGTCCGGGGGGATGCGCACAAACAGAAGGAAGCCCCGCCCCTGAGCAACACTGATGACCGGACCTTCCGCGCCGTAAGTCCCCACATTGACGGAAGCCCACGGCAAGACTTGCGGCTGCGTGAGGGCCGAACGCAACTGCGGGTACGTTACCAGATTCTGGTATCCGATCACTGCCAGCAGAAGCGCGAACACGGGCGCGGCAATTGCTGGACGGAGCCAGGCGAACCATCCCCGGTTGAATGGCGGCGGTGCAGGAATCGCCGCAGGGACCAGGACCGGTTCAGGGCTTTCCGCGAGGACAATCTTGCTGCCCGACACAAACTCGGATCCTGCGCGAACATCCAGTGCGCATTCCGGACAGTCGAAAAAGTGCTCCTCGAACTCGTCCTTCAGTTTGGGATCGAGTTCTTCGAGCAGATACTTTTCCGTCATTTTTTCGCGAACCACCACATCGTGGTCCATGGCTTTGTACCCCCTCGTAAATAATGAGCGCCTGGCAGCATTGGCAACGTTCCTAAGCGGAAGCAAAATCTGGGGGATTCTCTCCCGTATGCTTCAGATACGATGACTTGAATGCTTGCTTGGCGCGGTGTAACAGCACACGTAAATAATCGCGATCGACCCCGAAGTCGCGGCAAACCTCATCCTTGTCGCGCTCCTCAATGAAAACTTCTCGTAGCAGCCGGCGGTCGCGTTCAGGAAGCTTTTCGAGAATCTCCCGGACTTTTTTCTCTCTTTCTTTTGCGACGAGCGCATTTAGCATGTCGATGTGGGAGGAAGGAACATTGTCCTCCGCGTCGTCGTCCATGGGAGTGTTGTGGATATCTGACCTGTAATGCTCGAGCAGGACGTTATTACAGATCGAGTTGACGAACGATCCCAGGCGCTCCGGTTGAAGAATTTTTCCGTCACGCAGCGCCACAAAAAAGCGGGAAAAGGTTTCCTGCCGCACATCCTCGACGGTCTCCGGCGACTTCAGGCGAGAGCATAGCTTGATCTTGATCAGGGCACTGAAGTAGGCGGAAAAATGCTCCTGCGTGCGAAAGTCTCCGGCTCGCAAGCGGCTTAGATAGGATTCGTCAAACGAGTGGAAGTGCAAGTACCGGCCCCGGGCATTCTGCGGTGCCACAAAGTGTAGCACTGGAACAGACCCACCGGCGCTGTTTTCGGTTGGCGCAGAAAAGGCTGGGCGCTTCAGGACAAAGTGGGTGCTACGACGGCAAACAGTAGGCGGGAGGGGCCGAGCGTTATGCGCTGCCAAGAACTAACTCCTGTTAACTCGGATCCGAGGAAATCGAAATTCTGCGCCGTTTGGAAACTGGCCTCAGAAAGTACCGGAGCCGCTTCCCCCGTCGGCCCCGGCGCTCCCGAGAACCCCGCCTCGTGGCGCCAAGCGGGATTCGTGAACTGTGGCTCATCGCGTTTACGATGTTCCTTCGCTCATAGGGATAGTGCAGAAAAGGCGCGAATCGTTTCAGGAAAGTTTGGGAGAAAAGAGGTCTCATGGGACCCAACGATGGGCATCGGGTTCTTCCAGCCAGATCACGGTGTGGAGGTAACTGGGCTGCAACAAAATCCTCATTGCTCCGTCCCTCTTTCAGCCAAAGAGCAGTCTGCCATGTATCCACAATATCCTTAACTTAGAATTGGAGCTGTCTCCATATGGGCCTGTTGTTCAACCTTATGCAACCAGGGAGGGCTAATGGCACGTGTGTTTATCACAGGCTCTTCTGACGGGCTCGGGAGAATGGCCGCGCAACTTCTGGTCGAGCTGGGGCATGAAGTGGTTCTGCATGCTCGCGGCGAACAGCGGGGCGAGGAAGCTCTAGCTGCCGTTCCGGGAGCGAAGACCGTCGTCATCGGCGATCTCTCGAGTATCGCCCAAACACGCGGCGTCGCGGCGCAGGTCAACGCGCTCGGCGCCTTCGATACGGTCATTCACAATGCAGGGGTCGGATATCAAGAGCCTCGGCGCATCGCGACGGAAGACGGTCTGTCCCATGTATTCGCCGTCAATACGCTAGCACCGTATGTACTCACAGTTTTGATCCATCGGCCGAAACGCCTTGTCTACCTCAGTTCCGGCCTGCACCGAAGCGGCGACCCAAGCCTGAAGGATCTCGCATGGGCGCATCGCTCATGGCACGGACAGCAGGCTTACTCGGATACCAAGCTGCACGATGTGCTGCTGGCCTTCGCGATCGCCCGCCGTTGGCCAGATGTTTTCTCCAACGCTCTTGAGCCCGGCTGGGTGGCAACCAAGATGGGAGGCAGAGATGCGCCGGATGACCTCGATGCCGGGCATCGCACGCAAGTCTGGCTCGCGGTCAGCAATGACCCGGCTGCGAAAGTTACGGGCGAGTATTTCTATCACATGCGGCTTCGTGCACCGAAGCCGGGCACTCGTGACGCCGACCGGCAGGAGCAGTTACTGGCTGCGTGCGAACGCTTCTCCGGAGTGGAGATGCCTGCGAACTAAAAGAACCGCGCTTTTTCCGGCGGCGCCACCCACAAAAACAGCGTCGCGTCTCACGTGGGGTTTACTTTGCCACGCTGAAACTCGTCCATGGATGTGAGTCCATGTCCCGCTGCAGATCTTTCTGCCAATCGAACTCGGGATGCTGCCGCAGATGCTCCGCTGCCTTGAAGTCGAGGCCGCAGGCGTGACCAGCAGCGGCGGTGAAACTCATTTTCGCCGCCATCGTCGCGTCGGCAGCCTTGTTCTGGACGGCGCCAGCCATTCCGTACGGAGGCTGCCAATCCCCAGAGCCCCGCGGCGAAAGATCGATGTGGCCGTCGAGTGTGCGCTCGTCGGCATTTTCCTTGTTCTCAAAAGTATCGTAGTGGTCGGCCAGGTAGCGCTGCGCCGCCGCCAAATCAATCTTGCCCTTGTCCTGCGCCATGAGTTGCTCCCAACGGACGTGGCGGGCATTGGCGCTGGCGCTCATATCATGCGCATCAAAGTCAGTCTCTTCGCGGATGAGTTTGTCGTTGATCGGAAAATTCGAACCGACAAAATACCCATCCGTTTTCCTCTCCAGCGTAACGTTTTTCAGCCCCAGTTCGAGGCGGCCAATTTCATTCTTTCTAATGTCGGCAATCAGCCAGGTATTGGCATAACCTCCGTTATTGCCTTCCTTCATGATGCGCGTGAAATCATCAATGGAAGCGGAATACTGCGCAGCTTTGCGCGCGCGAACAAATTCCGGAATCGCAGCCGGATCGTATCCGAAGAAGTGACCAATTGTCGTTTCCGTAATGATGATCCCCGCAGAGTTCATGACGAAGTCGTCGGCACTATGGATGACTCCAGGCAGGCCGTCCATGAGCATGCGGTTGCCTTTGGCCGGAACAATGTCAAAAATTATCGTCCAGCGCTCGCCATCCAAATAATTTGTCCAATTATTGTGGGCGATCACCGCCTTGCCGTCTTTCGTGTAGCTGCCAGTCGCGACAAACGCACTGCAATGCTCAGGAACCGCTAGCGAAGCCGTGGCTTTGATTCCACGTTCCTTGTCATATTGCTTGACGTAGTATTCCCATTCTTCCGCGGCATTCAAAGCCACCACGTCCCAGAGATCGATCTTCATACCATGCGCGTTGGCGCCGTCGCTGATTCCTTGCAACTCCTCCCGGTATTCCTGTTCAATATGCGGCCACATCATATTCTGCGCGGCATCGCGGAAGAACTGCCAGTCTCTCTTGCTGTCGTGCGTCAATTCGAGAGCTGTGACTTTCAGGGCGTCTTGAATCTCATTTGCCAACAGATAACCGTTCTGGAATCCGATTTCGCGCGGCGTGCCTTGCAGATGGACGAACGTCCATCCATTCTTTTCGGGTTGCCGGAACGCACCTTTCAACTCCGGCTCGGGTGCGGCGGCCTTGGAGGACGTCGCAGAAGATGGCGACGCGGATGACAACGATAAAACTGAGAATGACAAGGCGATTCCCATTAGAATAACCCCAGCCAAAACCAGCCACGATCGGCGCATGTTCCGCTCCAAAGGACGATTCGATTCGTAGGGATTGTAGCAGAGTTTGAGGGAAGGACTTGCAAACTGCACCGCGATTTGTACGGCAGAGAAATCGTCATATTTTCTAACTGAAGTTTAACCGCAAGAAGCGGAGAACTGCCTACCGCGGCGCACAGTAAAATAACCTCAGGTGATCAGAAATGGATCCGAAAGAATTTCGCGATATGGGCCATCAAGTTGTTGACTTGCTGGCTGACTATCTCGATCAGATCGAAACCAAGCGCGTGTTTCCAGACGTAGAACCGCGGACGGTGAACCAACTCTTTAATGAACCGTTGCCCGTTGACCCAAGCACGCCAAACAGTGTGCTGGACGAACTCAAGGAAAAACTGCTTCCCTACTGCACAAACGTGGGCCATCCCGGATACATGGGGCTGATTACTCCCTCCCCCAATCCCGTTGGCATCGTTGCGGACTTCATTTGTTCAGCGCTCAACCAGAATATCGGAGCATATTCGATTGGGCCGTCTGCGGTGGCGATGGAGCGCAGAGTGTTGCGTTGGCTGACGGACCTCTGCGGCTGCGATGAGAACGCAGGAGGCAATCTCACTAGTGGCGGAATGATGGCCAACTTTATCGGGCTGAAACTGGCGCGGGATACCGTGACGCGCGATCAGGCGCAGTTTGACGGCGTGCAGGATCGCTGGGCAGTATACACATCAGAGGAGCGCCACGTTTCCGTCGATAAAGCTGTGGATTGCATCGGTCTGGGCCGGAACGCTTTGCGTCCGTTGGCGACAGATGCGAATTTTCAGGTGCGGCTCGATGCGCTGGAAGAAGCAATTGCCCAGGACAAGAAAAATGGCATCCAACCGATGTGCATCGTGGGCATCTTCGGAACTACGAATACCGGCGCAGTCGATGATATCCGCGAACTGCGGCGCATCGCCGATCGCGAAGGCATGTGGCTGCACGCCGACGCCGCATACGGAGGCGGAATGCTGCTCTCGAACGACGCACCCATGCGCGATCGTGGCCTCGGTCTCGCTGATTCAATAACGATCGATCCACACAAGTGGTTCTACGCTCCTCTCGATGCTGGGGCAGTTTTGGTCAAGGATGACCGGCGGCTTACTGCGTCTTTCGGCATAAAACCTTCCTATCTCACCGATGAGTTCGATCGGGCCAACGAACGTTATCAGTATTACGTGCACGGCTTCGAGCAATCGCGGCGCTTTCGCAGCCTCAAAGTGTGGATGAGCTTTAAACGTTATGGCACCCGCCAGATCGCAGAATGGATTGACAACAATGTGCGCCAGGCGAAACATCTTTACGCTTTGGCGGAGAGAGATCCGGAGTTCGAGCCGGCCTGCGTTCCACCCATGTCGGCGATCTGCATCCGTTATAAAGGCGCGCAGTCGGATGACGAGTCAAAGGGTTTACATGCCGAAGTGGCGCAGCGCATCGAGCAGAGCGGTCGTTTCTGGATCTCCACCACTGAACTTAAAGGCAGAACATGGTTTCGAATCAATCCGGTGAATTTTCGCACGCGCCAGGAACACATGGATCAACTCTTCGATTTACTTCAGTCGGAGTGCCGCTCGATCGCAGAGTCGACGAGTGCCGGCGTTTGAGCTCTGTACTCTGTTTTGTTTGGGAGCAAGATGATGGCTGCTTTTTCTTTGAAGGTAAACGCCGATGTTCACACAGTGGATGTCGATCCGGAAACGCCGCTCCTCTATGTGCTCAGCGACGAACTGCACCTGCGAGGGCCTAAGTTCGGCTGTGGCCTAGCGCAAT
This sequence comes from Candidatus Sulfotelmatobacter sp., assembly GCA_036844925.1. Taxonomy (GTDB): domain Bacteria; phylum Acidobacteriota; class Terriglobia; order Terriglobales; family Acidobacteriaceae; genus Sulfotelmatobacter. The sequence continues at coordinate 370,281 of DAIUEW010000001.1, read as the reverse complement.
GCGGAGCCTGTACTGTGTTGGTTCAAGGTGAGGTGGTACGCTCCTGCGTGATGCCCGTGGGTGCGGTGAAACAGCGCGAGGTTACAACGCTGGAGGGCCTGGGAACTGCAGAAAACCCGCATGCAATTCAGCAGGCCTTCATCGATGAGGGCGCGGCCCAATGCGGGTTCTGCCTTAGCGGCGTGATCCTTACTACAAAGGTGCTGCTGGATAAGACGCCGAAGGCCTCAGACGAGCAAATACGGGAGGCGCTGTCGAGCGTGCTGTGCCGCTGTTTTACGCACACACGAATGATGCGCGCAATCAAGCGCTACCAGGCGAGGGGCCATGAAAACTCTGTACTTGACGGACACACATCTGAAAGAGACGTGCGTGAATAAGGAATTTTCCCGGCGCGACTTTCTCAAGACTTCCGGCGCGCTGGTAGTGAGCTTCGGTGCAGCATCGGTGATAGCACCGTTGGCAGCAGCGCAGGGTCCATTCGACACTCATCCATCGCACATTGATCCGGCTAAGCTCGATTCGTGGCTCGCGGTCGCATCCGATGGGACCGTGACCGCGTACACCGGAAAGTGCGACTTCGGGCAGGGCATGCTTACCGTGCAGACGCAGTTGGTTGCCGAAGAGTTATGCGTACCTATTAATAAGGTGAGGATAATTCAGTGCGACACGTCGGTGACGCCCGATCAGGGGACGACGTCAGGCAGTCAGTCTACGCCGACCAATTTCAATACGCAGAATCTCGCGCAGGCTGCGGCGACTGCCCGCGAGGCCTTGATCGGAATGGCAGCTCAGAAGTTGGGTTCGCCCGCGGATCAGCTCACCGTCGAGGATGGCGTCATTCGCGCGAGGAGCGGGAAGCGTATCAGTTATGACCAACTGATTGGGGGAAAGCGTTTCGACATCACTTTGAACTTCGGGGCAAAGCGCAGATCGCCGACCGAATGGAAGGTATTGGGAAAACCCGTTCCGTCGTTGGACTGGCTTGCGCTGATGACCGGAACATTTGAATTCGTTCACAACGTGCACGTGCCGGGAATGGTTCACGGGCGAGTCGTGCGGCCGCCAGAGACAGGAGCGACCGTTGCGCATGTGGACGAGAAATCAGTGGAGCAAATCCCTGGCCTCATCAAAGTGGTGGTACGAAATAATTTCATCGGTGTTGTCGCGGAGAAGCAGTGGCAGGCGGCGCAAGGGGCCGAGCTTTTGAAGGTCACCTGGAAGCCGGGCCCAGGCCTGCCCGCGCAAAAAGATTTCTACGACTCCATGCGGAGGCAGCCGTCGCGCGACGTCATGCTCGTGAATTCCAAAGATGTGGATGAGAAGCTGAAAGCGGCTGCGCACATTTTGAGGGCCACCTATTCACATCCTTATCAAGCGCACGGCTCCATCGGTTCATCCTGCGCAGTTGCTGATGTTCAGGCGAACCGCGCAACAGTCTGGTCGGCGACGCAGTCCGTCTATCCGACGCAGCACGGTGTGTCCACACTCACGGGCCTGCCGCTCGATAGCGTGCGGGTGATCTTTGTCCGGGGCGCGGGCTGTTACGGGATCAACGCCGCGGATACCGTCTCCTATGATGCGGCGCTGCTATCGCAAGCAGTGCGCAGGCCGGTTCGAGTGCAGCTCACACGTCACGATGAATTCATTTCCGAGAATTACGGCTCCGCTTGCGTGATTGAGCAACAAGTTGGAATCGACGCAAGGGGCGCGATTGCGGCATGGGACTGTGCCACTTGGTCGGCAACGTTCGGCGGGAGACCGGGGTACGATAAGCCTGGAAATGTAATTACGGGAATGCTGGCTGGCTTTAATCCCGAGACGGTTACTCCGCGGGCGGCTGCCGAGCCGAGCGGAGAACTGCGAAACGGAAACAACGCGGTCCCGTCTTACGTGGCGGGATGCGTCGGCGGCAAATGCAGCGGAGGAGGTTCGATCCGGAGCGAACGGGTGGTGACTCATGCTGTGGAGTCGCCATTCTTCACTGGACCACTGCGCTCGCCGTTGCGCTTGCAAAACACCTTCGCGCAGGAATGTTTCATGGACGAGATCAGCACGCGTGTGAAGGCCGATCCAGTCGCATACCGGTTGCAGCATCTGAGTGACGCGCGGATCATTGACGTCGTAAAAGCCGCAGCCAAGGCGTCGAATTGGGACGCTCGCCCCTCGCCCAGGCGCCGTAACCCGCGTACCGGTATGGTGGACGGACGTGGCATCGCTTGTGTTGCGTACGAGGGCGACAACGGATATGCCGCGCTCGTCGCTGAAGTCGAAGTGAATCTAGTAAGCGGCGGCGTGCAACCCAAACGGTTTTTTATCGCACACGATTGTGGGCCAATCTCGAACCCTGACGGCTTGCGCAATCAGATCGAGGGCGGAATTTTGCAAGGCATGAGCCGTGCTCTTGGGGAAGAAATTACCTGGGATGAGCGCAAGGTCACTTCCATTGACTGGGAGAGCTATAAAACCCTCTCGCTTGGAATCGAGCTGCCAGCCATCGAAATCGTTTTCATCGACCGCCCAACAGCGGAGGCAACTGGGGCGGGCGAGACCGCGATCACGCTGGTCGCCGCAGCTATCGGCAATGCAATTTTCGACGCCACGGGCGGACGGCTTCGGCAAGTGCCGTTCACACCGGATCGAGTAAAAGCGGCTTTACGAGAGCTATAGCGGGACTGTCATTTGGCACCGTCATTTGGCACTATCATTTGGCAGAGCTTGGGACATAGAGATGAAAGACATCTCGATAGGGCTCGACTGGATAGCCCTTCGCTTTCCAGGCCGCCAATCCACCTTTCAGAAACTTTATGTTCGAAAAATGCAGGCTGAGAGCCTGACGCAAAACCTCCCGGCTGGTTTTTTCACCAGGACAGGTACAGTAAACGACCGTTTCTTTGTCCTTGGGGATTACAGAAGTGCCGTCAAGCACTTCCTGCGGGGGAACCCTTCGCGCACCAGGGATCACTTCAGAATAGGCTAATAAGTCGAGCGGCTGGCGAACATCAAAAAGAAGGGTATCCCGGTTCGAAGCCAACAGTAAGTGGAGATCCTCGGCCGTGATGCTGTGGCGGGCCAACTCATTTTGATCTCTGGTTCGTTTGCTCCAAACGAACATCACTACGCACAGGAACGCAACACACACAGCACTCAATGCGAGAAACATTCTTCGCTCCTTCCAAGCTCTCCTGACACAAGATTCCCCGGGGAGACCGGAAGATTCAACTGGTGGCCGATTGAAGGTTGCGATGGTCGCAGTTTGACTCCGATCGCCTGGAGCGTCTCACGGGACGGTCTACTGAATTTTTTTGAACCGCGTGGCAGCGGTCGATCATCGGTTGAAGGGTCGGAACCGATTGGTTGGAGATAAAAATGAACACTCCTTCAAAACGCAAGGTCGTAATAGGCGGAGTGCTTTGCTTGATAGTCCTCGGCTTGATAGTCGGGGCGGTGCGCCCCTCCAAACATGCGCTGGGTGCCCCGAGCCCTACGCCGGATGTCGAGGTAGTGAAGGTAGAGCAAAAAGACGTTCCGATTTATGGCGACTGGATCGGTACGCTCGACGGTCTGGTCAATGCCGACGTCAGAGCACAGGTTACTGGATATCTGCAAAAGCAAGGATATCAAGAGGGCGCCTTCGTCAAACAGGGTCAGCTTCTCTTCCAGATCGATCCGCGACCATTTCAGGCAGTGCTCGATCAAGCTGAAGGGCAGTTGGCACAGGCCAAAGCCACGCTCGCCAATTACGAGGCGGTGCAAGGCCGCACTGAACTTGACGTGAAGCGCTACACGCCACTGGCAAAAGAGCAGGCCGCCAGCCAGCAGGATCTCGACAATTCCGTCCAGAATAACCTGGCGGCCATCGCCAACGTGGAAACGGCCAAAGCCCTAATCAAAAGTTCAGAGGCCGCTGTCGAAACCGCGAAAATTAATCTTGAGTTCACGCGGCTCGTTGCTCCTATCGACGGCATCGCCGGACAAGCTCAGCTTCAAGTGGGCGCGCTGGTTAATCCGAGCAGCGGACCGGTCACCTCGGTCTCGACCGTTGATCCCATCAAAGTTTATTTCACCGTCAGCGAACCGCAGTACCTGGCGTGGCGGAAACGCTTCCCGACCGAAGCCAGCCGACTGGAGGCTGATAAGAATTTGCGGCTGCAACTGATTTTGGCGGACGGCTCAACCTACGCCCACGAAGGCACCTTCTTCTTTGCGGATCGCCAAGTCAATGAAAGCACCGGTGCAATTCGGATCGCGGGGCTGTTCCCGAATCCTGGCAATGTTTTGCGGCCGGGCGGTTACGCCAAAGTACGCGCCGTCATCCGGCTACAACACGACGCGCTGCTGGTTCCGCAACGCGCGGTCTCGGAACTCCAGGGTGGATACCAAGTCGCGGTTGTGGATGGCGATAACAAGGCTAGCATTCGAACCGTCACGGTGGGCGACTGTGTCGGTAACCAGTGGGTGATTGCACAAGGACTCAACGAGGGTGAACGAATCGTCGCCGAAGGCGTTCAGAAGGTGCGCTCCGGAGCGCGGGTGAACCCCAAGCCATTCGTCGCATCAACGAAGGGGGAGTAATCCCATGTCAAAGTTTTTCATCAACCGCCCTATCGTGGCCATGGTGATTTCCATCGTCATGGTGCTGGTTGGTACCTTGACGATCCTGAGTTTACCGGTCGCTCAGTTTCCGAACATCGCTCCGCCGGAGATTCAAATCCTGGCCACTTACGTAGGTGCGGATGCACAAACCCTGGAGCAAGCGGTTGCCACTCCCATCGAGCAGCAGATGAATGGCGTGGACAACATGAACTACATGTATTCGCTGAATGCTACCGCCAACTCCAGCACGAGCCTCATTGTTGACTTCGACCAAAAAACCGATCCCAACACCGATTTCATTCTCGCGCAGGCCCGTGAAACACAGGCGGCGTCTCAGCTTCCAGTGGACGTCACTAACTACGGAATCACGGTTCGAAAGTCCGTTACTGCTCCACTCCTGTTGGTTGCGGTCTACTCACCGCACGCAACCTATGATGCCAACTTTCTGGCGAACTACGCGTACATCAATCTGGCCGATCCTCTCCTCCGTTCGCCGGGCATCGGCAACGTTCAGGTATTCGGCGCCGGGCAATACGCGATGCGGCTTTGGGTAAAACCCGACACGCTCTCCAAGCTTGGCATCACCGTCCCCGAAATCGTCAGCGCCATTCAGTCGCAAAATACCGTTAACCCGGCAGGAAAGGCAGGGGGCGAACCAGCCCCCAAAGGCCAGGAATTTACCTACACGGTTCTGGCCCAGGGCCGCCTTATCTCGCCGGAAGAATTCGGACAGATCGTCGTGCGGGAGACTCCTGACGGCGGAATTGTCAGGGTCCGCGACGTGGCTCGAATCGAGCTGGGATCCCAGGACTACAGCACCGCCGGCCGTTTTAATGGCAGGCCGAGCGCCGTCATTGCCTGCTACCAACTGCCGGGCTCGAACGCCGTCGATGCAGCCGCCGGCGTCCAGAAGCTAATGACGCAGATGAAGCAGCGCTTCCCTGAAGACTTGGATTTCGTCGTCGCGCTGGATACGACGCGTGCGGTCACGCAAGGCATCAAGGAAATTGTCATAACCCTTCTGATCGCGCTGGCCCTGGTGATTCTTGTGGTCTATCTTTTCCTTCAGGGCTGGCGCGCCACGCTGATTCCGCTGCTGGCTGTGCCGGTATCTCTCGTAGGAACATTCGTACTCTTCCCGTTGTTCGGTTTTTCCATCAATACCCTTTCCCTGTTTGGGCTAGTGTTGGCTATCGGTCTCGTGGTGGACGACGCTATCGTCGTCGTCGAAGGAGTAGAGCGGCACATCGAGGAGGGGCTGACCCCCAAGGCCGCAGCATTGAAAGCAATGGAGGAACTGACTGGCCCCGTCGTGGGCATTGCATTGGTTCTCTCCGCCGTGTTCGTACCCACGGCCTTCATTCCCGGAATCACCGGCAGGCTTTACCAGCAATTCGCCGTCACGATTGCTATCTCTGTGCTTCTCTCCGCCTTCAACGCACTCACGCTTAGCCCCGCGCTGGCCGCACTGCTGCTTAGGCCGAAGGAACCGAGCCACGGGCTATTGAGAAGATTCTTCGACTGGTTTAATCGTCGTTTCGAGCAAGCGACGGATGGCTACGTGCATTGGAGTGGGGTGCTTCTCCAAAAAACCATCGTGGTGGTTGTGCTGCTGGTGGTCTTTGGCGTTGCGGCGGGATTCTTCGCCAATCGCGTGCCCTCGAGTTTTCTTCCGGACGAAGATCAGGGGTACGCCTACGTCAACGTGCAACTGCCCAACGGGGCCTCGTTGGAACGCACGACCGCCGTCGCCGCCGACGTTGAAAAAATCATATCGAGTACACCAGGCGTCCAATACACGACCGGCTTCGTCGGCTTCAGTTTGCTCAGTTTTGTTCGCACCAGCTACAACGCAACGTATTTTGTGACCTTCAAGCCCTGGGACGAGCGCAAGACCAGAGACCAGCAATTTCAGACGCTCAAGGCGCATTTGAACCAGGAGTTTAGCAAGTTGCCCGCTGCGGTGGTATTTGGGTTTTCGCCGCCCGCCATACCCGGGGTTGGGACTGCGGGCGGGTTTACTTTCATGTTCGAAGACCGCTCGGGCGGAGATATTCAGTTTCTCTCCAAGAACTTGGGGACTTTTCTTGAAGCTGCGCGTAAGCGACCAGAGATCGCCAGTCTCAGCACCACTTTCCTGTCAAGCGTCCCGCAGGAATTCGTCGATGTCAACCGAGACAAGGTGCTGAAACAAGGTGTGAACCTGAACGATGTTTATCGCACGATCCAGGCTTTCATGGGCGGTTATTTCATCAATTACTTCAATCGCTTCGGCCGCCAGTGGCAGGTTTATATCGAAGCGGAGGGTGAAGACCGCTCCAGAGCGGAAGATGTCGGACAATTCTATGTCCGAAACAACAAGGGAGAGAACGTTCCACTTTCCACGCTTACCAGCGTTAAGCCGCGCCTCGGGCCGGAATTCACTCTACGCTTCAACGAGTATCGTTCCGCGCAAATCAACGGCAGCGCCGCGCCTGGCTATAGCGCGGATCAGGCTACGGCCGCGCTCGAGGATGTTTTCAGGCAGACGATGCCGCGGGAAATGGGCTTCGACTACTCCGGTATATCGTTTCAAGAACAGAAAGCCCGGGAAGGTGTTCCGCCCGCGATAGTCTTCGGACTCTCACTGTTGTTTGTCTTCTTGATTCTTGCCGCGCTTTACGAAAGCTGGTCGCTGCCGTTCAGTGTACTGCTTAGCACGCCGGTCGCGATCTTTGGCGCCTTTTTCGTTTTGTGGCTTCGTCGCGTCATTCTTAGCGCCATCCTGCCTCTTTACCTGGTCCAGATCGAGAGCGACATCTATTCGCAAATCGGGCTGGTCATGCTGATTGGCTTGACCGCCAAGAACGCGATTCTGATCGTAGAGTTCGCCAAGGACCAGTACGAGCATGGAAAACCTCTCGCGGATGCGGCGCTCGAAGGCGCGAAGCTGCGGCTGCGGCCCATCCTGATGACGTCGTTCGCGTTTATTCTCGGGTGCGTCCCGCTGTGGACCGCGAGCGGCGCCGGCGCGGTGTCGCGGCAGATCATGGGAACCACGGTGATCGGCGGAATGGTGGCCGCCAGTGCGCTCGGGATATTCTTCGTGCCCGCGATTTTCTATTTGGTCGAGAAATGGTCCGGCGCGGGCAAAGAGCCCGCTTCCGGTTCGTTGCCGGCCACGCCTGCCCCTGTGCCGGGAGATTGATGTGCCGGGATTTGAGATGTACGGTACCGCGACCAGGGGGGGCGAAACACAACCATAGTTTCTCATGGGATTACACACGGGGTTGAGTATGGGATTACGCATTATGAAACTCGCGAAATTCCTGACTGCGATGTTCGCCTGCGGAGTGCTGGCCGGTTGCATGGTCGGCCCAAAGTACCATCGGCCGCCGGTGCAGACTCCGACCGCGTATCGCGACCTGGCAGAGAATTCTCAGCTTCAGGCTCAGGCCGCCTCTTATGCGGATCTTCCCTGGTGGCAAGTCTTTCAGGACCCGAAGTTGCAGGAGCTCATTCGCACCGCGCTCAAACAGAATTACGATTTGCAGCTTGCGACTGAGCGCATTAACGCCGCGCGCGCCCAGCTCGCCGTCACTCGCTCAAGTCTTTTTCCTCAGGTGGGCGCGAACGGCAATTTCAGCGGTGGAAAAGAAAGTAATTTCCAGAGCAAATACAACTTCTTGACCCTGACGGCGGATGCGAGCTTTCAACTGGATTTCTTTGGACGCCTGCGGCGCGCCAACGAAGCCGCACGCGCTCAACTTCTGGCTACCGAGGACGCGAGGCAAACCGTCATACTAACGCTGGTCAGCGACGTCGCCAGTGACTATTTCGCGCTCCTGCAACTTGACTTGCAACTCCAGATCACGCGGGACACGGTTAATACACAGATCGATTCGGTCAAACTCACCAACTTTCGTCTCGTCAACGGCGTAGCCACGAAACTCGATGTGCTGCAAGCCCAGCAAGTCCTCGATACCGCGAATGCCCAGGTTCCTGACCTCGAACGCCAGATCGCTCAAGAGGAAAACGCCATCAGTATCCTGCTCGGAAATTATCCGCAGGATGTGACGCGCGGACTTCCTTTAGTCCAGCAAACACTTCCTCCCGAGGTGCCGCCGGGGCTTCCTTCCTCCATCCTCGAACGCCGGCCGGACATTCGCGAGGCCGAACAGAACCTGATTGCCGCGAATGCTGAAATCGGAGTCGCCAAGGCTCATTTCTTCCCACAAATTTCGCTGACGGGTTCCGGCGGCGGCGCATTCGGGCGAAGCAGCGTGTTCTCCAGCCTCATGAGCACTCAGCTCGGGATTTGGTCTTACGGCGGCCAGGTGAGCCAGCCGATTTTCACCGGCGGCGCACTTCGCGGGAATTTGCACCTGGCTGAGTCACAGTACCAGCAGGCTCTCATCGCTTACCGTCAAAGCATTCAGCAGGCCTTCGGAGATGTCTCCGATGCTTTGATCGGATATCAGAAGTCTCATCAGGTTCGGGTTCGTCAGGAGGAATCGGTGGCCGATTTGCAAGAGTCCGTCCGCCTCTCCAACCTTCGTTATAAGGGAGGCACCACAACCTATCTCGAAGTGTTGGATGGTCAACGCTCCCTCTTCTCTGCAGAACTGACCCTCGCCGAGGCACGCGGTAACGAGTACCAGAGCCTCGTGCAACTCTACCGCTCGCTCGGAGGCGGCTGGCAGCAGTAGTCGCACCAAGCGAATCGGGTTTCCTTTATGCAACGGAAACGGATTTGGCGAATCACTTCTTACATGGCATGGTCGCCATGGCATGGTCGCCATGGCACGGGTCGCGGTACCGGACCCACAGCACGGCTTCCGCTAAATCGGAGACAAGCCACGCAAATCCCGCCGACAGACAGCACGTGCAGACGAAAGGAGTATGAGTATGGCGGCACCTTTTCAACCACTGGTAAAACGGCCAAGGACGAAGCGCACGGCTTGGAGCGCACTCGCGTCGCACTACAAGAAGGTTTCAAAGCTTCATCTGCGGGAACTTTTCGCGGACGATCCTAAGCGGGGCGAGCGCATGGCAATCGAGGCGGTTGGGCTTTACCTCGATTACTCCAAAAACCGTGTCACTGACGAGACCCTCAAGCTTCTTTTTCGGCTGGCGAGAGAATCCGGCCTCCAAGCGCGGATCGACGCAATGTTTCACGGCGAGAAGATCAATGTCACAGAGAAGCGGGCGGTCTTGCACGTGGCACTGCGCGCTCCGAAGGAAGCCTCCATTCTCGTCGACGGAAGAAATGTGGTGCCCGAGGTACATTCGGTGCTCGACAAGATGGCGGATTTCTCGGACCGGGTGCGAAGCGGCGCGTGGAAGGGTCACACTGGAAAGCCCATTCGTAACGTCGTGAACATCGGGATTGGCGGCTCCGATCTCGGTCCGGTCATGGCCTATGAGGCTCTCAAACATTATTCCCAGCGCGCGATGACCTTCCGGTTTGTTTCCAACGTCGATGGCACCGATTTCGCTGAATCGGTTCGGGATCTCGATCCCGCGGAGACCCTGTTCATAGTCTCTTCAAAAACCTTTACCACGCTCGAGACGATGACAAACGCACACACGGCTCGCGACTGGTCACTCGCGGGATTGGGTGGCGATCAGAGTTCGGTGGCAAAGCATTTTGTCGCAGTGTCCACGAATGCAGCGGAGGTGACGAAGTTTGGTATCGACGCCACGAATATGTTCGAGTTCTGGGATTGGGTTGGCGGGCGCTACTCCATGGATTCGGCGATCGGCCTTTCAACCATGGTCGCCATTGGCCCGGATAACTTCCACGGCATGCTCGACGGCTTTCATCAGATGGACGAGCATTTCCGCACGACGCCCTTCGAGGCCAATCTGCCGGTGCTCATGGGCCTGCTCGCGCTATGGAACAACGACTTTTTCGGCGCGCAGACTGTCGCCGTTTTGCCCTACGAGCAGTACCTGAAACGGTTTCCGGCATATCTGCAGCAGTTGACGATGGAGAGCAACGGAAAGCACGTCACGGTCGATGGGCAACCAGTCGCACACGACACTGGCCCCATCTACTGGGGCGAGCCGGGGACGAACGGACAGCACTCGTTTTATCAGTTGATTCATCAAGGGACACGGCTCATCCCGTGCGACTTCATCGCGTTTGCCAAGGCTCTGAATCCGCTCGGTCAGCATCATGACATGCTGCTGTCCAACGTCTTTGCCCAGACCGAGGCGCTTGCATTCGGAAAAACACCCGAGCAGGTGAAAGCTGAAGGCACTCCGGACTGGCTGGTGCCGCACCGGGTGTTCGAAGGCAATCGGCCCACGAACACGATTCTCGGTGACAAGCTGACACCGGAAATACTGGGCAAACTTGTAGCTCTCTACGAGCACTCTGTCTTCACCCAGGGCGTCCTGTGGAACATTGATTCATTCGATCAGTGGGGCGTTGAGCTCGGGAAGGTTCTGGCCCAGCGCATCATTCCGGAACTTGAGAACGATCCTCAACCTGCGCTCAACCACGACAGTTCAACCAACAGTTTGATTCGTCGCTACCGCAGGCTCAAGGAGTTGCAATAACTGCGGGGTTCCCGCAACTTCTACGAAACAATCTGGTGGAGGGCAACTAACGCGCGCGCGACTGGCGGCAATCTGCCGGAGCTGAAGAATTTGGAAATGGCTCCACGGAACAATCCCCGCTAGCCGGTCCCTAGTCAACGATGAAAATCCTCGTACTCAACTCGGGTTCCAGCAGTCAGAAAAGTTCCTTGTACCAGATCGGCGAGGCCGTTCCTGACGACCCCCCCGTGCCTCTCTGGGAGGGTAAGATCGAGTGGACTGGCGAGGTCGCGCGAGTGGAGCTCAAGAACTCGCTCGGTGTTGTGCATAAAGATCAGGTGAAAGTCTCGTCGCGAGAAAAAGCAGTTGAGCACTTAGTGGGCACTCTGTGGGATGGCAAAACCCACGCGGTCGATTCACCGGGAGAAATTGATGTTGTCGGACACCGCGTCGTGCACGGTGGCCCGAGATACGAAGAGCCGATCCGGCTTACTCCTGAAGTGAAATCGGGAATCGCCAAGGCTTCCGCTTTCGCTCCGCTCCACAATCGCGCAGAACTCGAAGGCATTGAGGTCATAGAAAAGTTGTTAGGCCCTGTGCCCCAGGTCGCGGTTTTCGACACTGGATTTCATCGCAAGATGCCACAGTCCGCAGCCGCGTATCCGGGGCCGTATCAGTGGTTCGAAAACGGCATTCATCGCTACGGATTCCACGGCATCAATCATCAATATTGCGCCGCGCGCGCTGCGCATCTTCTACGCCGAGACCTGAACTCGCTCAAATTAGTTACCTGCCATCTGGGGAACGGCTGCTCGCTTGCAGCAATTCACGAGGGCCACAGCATTGATACAACCATGGGCTTCACTCCACTTGAAGGCTTGATGATGGGCACCCGCTCCGGTTCGATTGACCCGGGAATTCTCACCTACCTGATGCGTCAGGGTCAACTCCAGCCCCAGGCAATCGATGATGTTCTGAACAAGGAATCAGGACTGCTGGGTATTTCGGGTATTTCTGGAGATATGCGCGAGATTCTGGCGGCCATGAACCAGGGCCATTCGCGAGCAAGGCTGGCGTTCGACATTTATGTGCATCGTCTAGTTGCCGGAATTGGCGCCATGGTGGCTGTATTAGGAGGCATCGATGCTCTGGTATTTACGGCCGGCGTCGGAGAAAACTCAGCCGAGGTACGCGACGCGGCTTGCCGGAATCTAGATTTTCTCGGCCTCAAACTCGATGGGGAGGCCAACACACGATCTGCTTGTGATGCGGAGATCGCGGCGCCGGATTCAGCGGTTCGCGTTCTGATAATCCGCGCACAGGAAGACTGGGCGATCGCCGGAAAATGTTGGCGGCTTATGCGCGGGCAGTATTAGTTGTTGTCCGATGGATCGCCGAGGCAGTACTGCTGCGGTCAAATACCTACCTCGAAGCTGACCCCTGGAATTTGGACACTCCACAATGCGATGCATCTGGCACAACCACTCTGCTTGAGTTGCGATGAATGATTGTGACTGTGTTTGTGCGCTTCCGCACCGACTCCTGCGTGAAAATAATAAAAAATCCCATGATCCGAGACATCAGTTGATGCATCAAAATATGACCGCCGGAGAGGGTATCTGATGCGATTGCTGAGAGTTCGGCGAGGTCTAGAGGCAACGCATGGCTTGACCAGCAAGCACTGGTAATCCGTAGGGATACGCACGGTTCGGCGGTGGCAGAAGAAATCTTATGAGGTGACTTGCAATGGCTACCGCAGCAAAATTTCGTATCGACGTGGCAATCCACGACCTCCTGATGAACTCCTCCGAGCGCCCAGCGCCGGCGGAGGCAAAGGGCCTCACCCTTCCCACCCCAGTCTTTCCGCAGTTCCCGGAGCGCCTATCCGACCCCGGCCCCGTCTCTCCACTGGAGAAACGAAAGTGGGGTGCGAAGGACTCCTACCGCATCGCGCACGGGTGGTTGTTCCCCTACATCCGTTCCCGCGTGATGCCCGGAGAGTTCCATCCCATCACTGCCTACTTATTTGTTGAGTACAAGTGCAATCTCGACTGCTGGTATTGCTGGTCCTACGACAACCAGGTTAAGGGCATGACCGAAGACGTGGCCCGCCGCTCGATCGACTGGCTCCATGACAACGGCTGCCGTGTGCTTGCGCTCATGGGTGGAGAGCCTCTGCTGCGGCCCGACTTCATTCATAAAGTCGTTTACTACGCGGCCAAGAAGGGATTTTGGGTGTATGTCGCCACCAATGGGCGTTTGTTGCGCCCCGACGTCGCAGACCGCCTGGGCGATGCGGGCGTGGCAATATTCAATTTCGCGCTCGATTCCTGGGATCTGCAGCCGAGTCTGCCCAAAGCCCTGATTCCGGCACAAAGAAACTTGGAACACATAGTCCGTAAGCAATATGTTCACGGCTACATGGTCTTCTTCAACATCAACATCTGCCGTAACAACCTGGAAGACGTAAGGAAGCTAACTGAATACGCTCGCGACCATCATCTGGCCACGGACTACCACATCAATGAAACGCCGATGCTCGAACAGGACGATCACTTCAAGCATCTATACGACAACCCGACCTACATCCGTCCGGAGGATTGGCGTGGGATCGATGACCTGGTCGATTGGTTGATCGAGAAAAACAAGGCGGGGTACCAGATGGTGAACTCAGTACAACGGCTGCAAGAGATCAAGGCCTTTGTGCGAATGTCTTCTGGCCTCGATCTTAAGGAATATGGCTGGTATGGCGATGGCACCAGCGGGAACGGGCACCAGGCGGAGGTACTCGCCTCCACCCCTGGGATTATCCAGAGGGATGGCGAATTGCATTTCGCGGAATGGAACTGCCGCGCCGGTCAGAACAATGTCATCATCCGCACAGACGGCACCGTTGCCCCATGTTTCCCCATGTATGGATCGAATTTCGACTGGGGAAACATCGATCAGCCTAAGTTCGACCAGGGGCAGCTGACTGACATGAAGTCAACCTGCCAGCGCCATTGCTTCTCGACGCTGAACCATAATCTCGCGTATTGCTACAACGATGCACGAGTGATCAAGTGGCTGTGGCTGAATGCGGTCAAGAAGCGATGCCAGGGGGGTGTGCGCAGCTTCGAGGATTGAAGCGGGGAGCAGCAGGACTCCCCGCACAAATCTCTTAGTTCCCGCCCGCTGCTGGTTCTCCCGAAGCCTTTGCCATCAAGCGCAGGTGGACGAGAATTTTCAGATGATTCCCAACGACGGCGTTGAAATCTGAGGGGCCGGGGATATCCTCTGCGTTGGCAGCGTGCGGGGCTTCAGGAAGCGCAGGAGCTTCCATGAAGGTGCCCGTACATTGCGAGCCGTGATAACCCTCCCCCGCGGCAGGCGGCTCACAGTTTTTATCCTGAACTAGAGGTGGCCAGTAAGTGCTGACTACGGCCCTCACCAGTTGAGGAAAATCCTCGCGGAACATGCTCGTAGATCCTGAGGTCCGAGTCCCACCTTCCTTCTGCGCACTTCCATCGGCGGTGGGAGCGTCGAAAACGAATGTGGCTTCGTGCACAACGCGATGAATCATCGGAGGCCCGTAAACAGGTCCGGCATAGGCTTCGCCCGAGCCAACCTCTATATTGCGGTCCACGCGAGTAAGGACCAGATTACCTTTTGCTTGCAGACGGCCGTCAGGCATGCGGACAATTGCCTTCGAGTGAAAACAAACCAGAGTGTGGTTGGACAGGTTCGAGAGCCAATAGCTCAAGAATTTTCCATCTTCGTCAATAACCGGTATCATCGACGTCGCTGGATACATGTTCAGGTCGACGCTTGATTTCGTCGGATCGGCGTCGTCGAGGCTCATCCTTCCTCTTACCCTGGCGAAGCCAAGCGTAAAGTCCAGTTTCGTTTTCCCATAATCCGTCGTTGCATCGGTGATAAGCCGGGCATCGGAATGGCGAGTGTCGACCTGCCAGGAGCCGGCGGTGGAAGAGGGTTTGCCTGGAGCGCCTAGCGCAAGAACTGCCGCCGCTGCGAATACAGCCGTGTGCTTAAACATTTTTCTGCCTCCTTGCGGATTCATCTTTCTTGAGTGGCACAGAAACCAAGTTAACCACTCTCCGGTCGGTCATCTCTTCTTTCGAGCGACAGAATTATGAATCAAATCACGATTTTCGACCACCCCCAATACGGTAAGTTTTGTCCCGGATTTTTCTACAGGGATACGAAACTGCCTGTGGACGGAGTTTGTACCTCGAAAGTGGTATCGAAAAAAACCGGAACCTACAACGGCACAGATATTCTGGTAGCAATTCGAGGCAAGCTTCCCCACGAGATTCTTGATATGAAAATTGACGGTAGTCTCCGCAATCGCCAGGGATGAGGGCGCAGCGCACCAAGCATGGGTGAGCAATTGGGGAGGAGATACTCCACGACCTTTTTCACTACAACCCAGCCGTATGCGCTACCCTCTTCTGCCTAATTCCATCAGCAGCGAAAGCGGCGGTGTCGATGAAGCAAACCCTTCTACGGGACGATCCCGAACACGGTGCCCTGGCTGCCGGCACCGCCGCCCGATGTGACGCCGAGAAGCACGTCGTTCCTGCCGAAGATAAGGCCCCCAGTGGGCCGGGAGCCGTCTTCTCCTCCGGTATTGGGGAAACTGTGCAGGACCGTCTCCGTCCAGCCAGCGCCTTGGGTCGCGGGGGGCGTCAGCTTGAAGACAGTGCCACACCCTTCGAGATAACAGGTACCGACCCCGCCCCCTTCATAAGTCGTGCTGTAAAGATTCCCGGCCTTATCGAAAATCACGTTTGCGGTCGGAAAGCCGCCATTGGTTCCGTCGAAGCTGAAGAGGACATTCTCGGTCCACGCGCCGCCCGCTACCGCCGGAGGTACTACCTGAAGGACAGTGCCCCAATTGTGTTCGCCGCCGGCAGTGGCCGTGCCGTAGAGGATGCCGTCGTGGAGGGTCAAACTGCCGTAGGGCTGAGCACTGTCGCTAGTCTTCGGGCCTGCGAATGCGTGCAGCACTTTATACGTCCACGCGCCGCCTGATGAGGCCGGAGGTGCAAGCCTGAAAATCACTCCCGCGCCGTTCATTCCTCCCTGCGAAGCGGTGCCGTAGAGGTATCCCATGCCATCGAAGGTAGGAGTATCTCTTGGATAGGCACCTTGCCCAGAATTAAAGTAATGGATCACATGTTCCGTCCATACCATTCCGGACATGGCTGGAGGCACGAGTTGAAATACAGTGCCGCAACCTCGGGGGCATGCCAGAGCATAAGTGATGCCGCCTTCGTTGGTGGTTCCATAGAGATTGCCGGAAGCGTCGAACACTATTCCCGCAACTGGACTTGCACCATCGCTCGTTTGTCCCTGAAAACTGTAGAGCGCGAATTCAGTCCAGTGACCACCCGGATCAGCAGGAGGTGTTAGCTCGAAAACAACGCCCAGGCCAGACGCCCCACCTTCTGAGGTAGTACCATACAAATTGCCCGCTCGGTCGAAAATCACTCCGGACAGCGGCTGTGAACCGTCGCGAGCGCCGGTAAAGCTATAAAGGACAGTTTCAGTCCATTTCGTGTTCGGCGGCACGGGCCGCGATAGCTCGAAGACGGTTCCTTTATAAAACGTTCCGCCCACATTCGTTGTGCCATAAAGATTACCCGCACTATCAGCAACGAGGGGTCCATTGGATTCCGCTCCCGCAGAGTCAGTGGCTGGAAAGGCATAAATCACGTACTCGCTCGGAGCGCTAGCGAAGGCAACAGCAGCGAAAAACAGCGGGGCGACGAAAATTGCCAGTCCCCACCGGACAGGGAAGGGCCGTCGGAAAGACATCGGAAATCTCCTGCTTATCGGAGTTTGCGTTTCTGGGGGAGAAGGCACGCATCAGCCTTCGCGCGGGAATTGCGAAACAGTATACTCGCAGCCGTTGCAAACTACAATGCTGCCGCGCCCGCGGCGACCGATTCTCGTGATTTATGGAATGAGGAATTTGTTGGCGCATCTCAGCCCGAGAGGCATCTTCGTTCGCATCGAATGGTGAGTGGTCGGCCCAACCGAACCTCGCCGCAGCAAACATTGCCAAAAAACAGAATCCGCGTAGAATTGCGGCTGCTTTTCAAACCCACAAAGGAGACTCCCAATGAAACCAATGGGGCTGATGTTGGGAACGTGTTTGTTGGCGTTTGGTGCGGTCGCGGTTGCGCAGGAGAAGGCGGAGATGGGTCCGCCGAAGATTCTGACTGTAACTCGCGAGTGGACCAAGCCGGGCAGAAACGGCACGTCGCACGAAAAGACAGAAAGCGCTTTCGTTCAAGCAATGGCTCACGCCAAGTGGCCCACGCACTACTTGGCGGTTGACTCGGTGAGCGGCAAACCGCGCTCCCTGTTCCTCACAGGCTTCGACTCGTTCGAAGCGTGGGAAAAGGATGCGCGGGCAGCCGAAAAGAACGCAGCTTTAAGCGCCGCATTGGATCGCGCCAACGTGGCCGACGGCGACATGCTCGCCGGGACAGATCAGGCTGTCCTGATGCTGCGTCCAGAGCTGAGTTTCCGCACCGATGTTGACATTCCCCACATGCGTTACTTCGAGATTTCCCACTTTCACCTCCATCCTGGCCACGACAAGGACTGGGAGGCTCTTGCCAAGCTGTACCAGCACGGCTGCGAAAAAATGCCGGAATGCCATTGGGCGATGTATCAGGTCGTGTACGGTCTGGAAAATGACTCGTACATTATTTTTAACCCGATGAAGTCGGCCGTGGAGATTGACCACGGCTTCGCCCAAGAAAAAACATTTGCTGACACACTCGGTGAAAAGGGCATGGAGAAGATAGCCGAACTTTCCGCCGCCACGATCGAATCGAGCGAGACCAATCTGTTCGTCTTCAACCCCCGCATGAGCTACACCTCGGAAGAATGGATCAAAGCCGATCCAGAATTCTGGAAGCCCAAAGCGGCGATGTCGGAGTCGAAGAAACCCTCGGCCAAACCTGCCGAGAAACCAACTGGACAGTAACCGCGTGCCCATTTCTCGCGCGATTTCTGCGCGAAAACTGGGAGGATGCCCCACCCTCGGTCCTTGCGCTTTTCGCGGGACTAGGGTGGGGACTTTGACTTCCCACCACTGCAACTGTCTCAGGAGGCTTCATGCTCGATCGCCGCCAATTCCTCTCGACCGCCGCCACCGGAGTCGCTGCTTCCCTCGTCCTCCGAAGCGACTTGTTCGCGCAGCTCGAAAAAGTTCCTCCGCTGCCTGACCACTCGCTGCTCGACGCGAACGAGGACGCCTACTGGGCTGAGATGCGCAAACAATTCCTCATTCCGGCTGATGAAATCTATTTGAACAACGGCACCGTTGGCTCCAGCCCAGCGCCCGTGCTGCGCGCCATCTTCGATGGCTACTCCACCACCGAGAGAATGGACCAGCAGGACCCCGAGGATTATCCCATCTGGGGATACGCATCGTGGAACGAATTCCGCGATCCGCTGGCCGAGTTTGTCGGATGCCATCGCGATGAGATTGCCTTGCTGCGCAACGCTACCGAAGCCAATAGCTACATCGCAAACGGCATCGACCTGAAGCCGGGAGACGAAGTTCTCATGACCGACCAGGAGCATCCGGGTGGCGTTCACCCCTGGAATCTCAAGGCCAAGCGCTACGGCATCGTCGTAAAGATGGTCACGCTACCGCGACCGGTGAAAGACGCCGCGCAGGTTCTCAATCTCTTCAACGATGCCATCACTCCGCGCACGCGCGTCATTTTCTTTAGCCACATCACTACGTTCTCGGGCGTGGTTCTGCCCGCGAAAGAACTCAGTGGGCTCGCGCGGTCGAAAGGAATTCTTTCTGCCGTCGATGGCGCCCACGTACCTGGCATGATGGGCCTCAACATTCACGACTTGGGCTGCGATATGTATTCATCGAGCCCACACAAATGGCTGCAGGCGCCGAAGGGCTCCGGCTTTCTGTATGTGCGCGACGAGGTGATCGACCGCTTGTGGAATACCATCGTCACTGAAGGCTGGGACAATCCCAAGCTTCGCGCCGAACGCTTTCAGCGCATTGGCAGCTCGAATGTGCCGGCGCTGTGGGGACTCCGCGCCTCGATCAAACTCGCTAATGATATCGGTATCGATCGCATCGAGCGCCGCCATCGCAAGCTTGCCGACTATGTGCTCGGTGAAATGAAAAAGCGCGGCGCGGAATCTTGGACCTCGCCCGATCCCACTTTGCGATGCGCCATTATTACGGTGAACGTTCCGCCTGTTCCGCGCATGGATCTGGAGAACTGGATGTGGAAGACATATAAGATTCGCATCCGCGGCGGTGATCCGTACAAAATACGGCTCTCGACACCTTATTACCTGCAGAAGAAGGACATCGAGCGGTTTCTGGAGAAGTTTGACGAGTACAAACGGGAGAAGAAGCTGGCTTGAAGCGGGGATGCAGTCATGACTCCGATCGATCCTGACACCGAGAAGAATAAGGCTGAGTGGCGCCTGTTCGAGCTGCGTTACAAGAACCTGCTGTCCATTACCAAGGCGCAGAAAGTTCACTTGACGACGTTATTAATTGAGATGACATTGCTTTGGACGTGGTTTCTCTCGGGCAGTAAGGATCTCAGTGTCCAGGGTGTCTCGCTCAGTGCTGAGGGTGTCTGGCTCGTTGCGCCCGCCGTGCTCACGTTCTTCACCCTTGTCCTTATAGGTTCGATCAACGCAGCTCTGCCCGCAAATCACCAACTGCAGGAGATCGCCGAGCGTACCATTCGGATCAGCCTTCCCTCCGACGTTGCGTTTTATGACTTGGATACGGACAAGAATGTCCTCGACTACCTGACGTTCCTAAAGTTGAGCGCGACGGACAACAGATTTGACCTGCATTCTTCACACAGCATCGAGCATTTCCTCTACCCCGCTGTCCTTCTGTTGTCAATCGGGACCACATGGTTTGCGCTTTTCCACAATCCACGCACCTTCTGGGTCATCATTTACTCAATGACATGCGTGGTGGCTCAACTATCATTCGTTCGGCGCCCCCTTTACAGGGCGTGGCACCGCTTCCGTGGGGATCGCCCTGTTGATGAGGTCCCGCCGAGCGCAGGAAATTCAGAAGAGTAGCTGCGCTATTCCGAGACGTGTTTCGAAAGCAAAGAGTCTGCGCCTAATGCGATAGAATGGCGTAAGTGTGCCCGATGCCTAAGAGGAAAAGAACTCGTGCCAAACCCGAATACCACGGCAAGGCGGTGGCAAAGACCGCGAAGGTCACAAAGCCGGGTGACAAGTTCATCGGGCGCCTGAAGGGCATCATCAAGATCGTCGGCGACATCGAATCGCCCATACAACCGCCTGAGGCTTGGCAATACGACTGAGATAAATTGGGTCGGGAGTGCCTGTCTACAGCACTCTCAGTCGTAGTACTCTAACCCCAAGTGAGTGATCAATTCCTCGCCTTTCAAATGGCGCAGAGTGTTCTTCAGTTTCATCAACTGAATGAAAAGATCATGCTCGGGATACAGCCCGGGGGCGGTCATGGGAGACTTGAAGTAAAAGCTTAGCCACTCCTGGATGCCCAACCCGCGGAGCTCTGAGCAGCGCTTGGCAAGATCCATAAACAAAACGAGATCGAGGACGATTGGCGCCGCCAAAATCGAGTCGCGGCACAGAAAGTCGACCTTGATCTGCATGGGATAGCCCAGCCATCCGAAGATATCGATGTTGTCCCAGCCTTCTTTGTTATCGCCACGCGGCGGATAATAATTGATGCGAACCTTGTGGAAAATATTACCGTACAGCTCAGGATAAAGCGCGGGCTGCAAGATGTGCTCCAGGACACCCAGCTTCGACTCTTCTTTCGTCTTGAACGATCCCGGGTCGTCGAGCACTTCCCCATCGCGGTTGCCCAGAATGTTGGTGGAATACCATCCGCTCAAACCGAGTAGACGGGCCTTGAATGCCGGGGCAAGCACGGTCTTCATCAAGGTCTGCCCTGTCTTAAAATCCTTGCCGCTGATCGGCGCCTGCTTCTGTCGGGAAAGTTCGAGCATCACCGGCAAATCGACTGTCAGGTTCGGAGCGCCGTTGGCGAACGGCACACCTTCCATCAGCGAGGCGTAGGCGTAAATCATCGAGGGTGCAACCATTTCGTCGTTGTCGCGGAGCGCCTTCTCAAACGCTTTCACCGACTGGTGCGCCGCAGTGGGCTCGATGTAGGACTCCGTCGATCCGCACCACATCGTGATCAGCCGGCTCGCCCCGCTGCTTTTCTTGAAGTCACGGATGTCGTCGCGCAACTGCTCGGCGAGATCCATTTTCGTTTTGCCTTTCTTTACGTTCGGCCCATCGATCCTTTTCACGTAGTTGTGATCGAACACGGCAGCGCGCGGCGTCACCAACGAAAGGAACGGCTTCAACTGGTCGAGAAGCCTCTGGTCGAGCACGCCCGCATTCGAGGCCGCCTCATACATGTTGTCCTCGAAGATGTCCCAGCCGGTAAAGACCAGGTCGTCGAGCCCGGCCAGCGGCACAAACTCTTTAATCTTCGGCGATCGGCCGTCGGTGCGCTTGCCCAGACGCACCGTACCC
Source organism: Candidatus Sulfotelmatobacter sp. (assembly GCA_036844925.1). GTDB lineage: Bacteria > Acidobacteriota > Terriglobia > Terriglobales > Acidobacteriaceae > Sulfotelmatobacter. The sequence goes on along the minus strand of DAIUEW010000001.1, from coordinate 348,588 downwards.
ATTTGCGTGAGAGATCCGATCGGCTTCGCCAGTCCTTTGCGAATCGCCTCGACGCCGGCCACGAACGTGGTCGCAACTGCGCCCATTCCCGGGATCATCACCCCGAGCTTCCCTTTCGCGGGTTCGATCGAGCCATTGTGCTTGGAACTGCCGTGCACTTTGCCTTCCGAGTTCACTTCTACGGCGGATGTCTTCGATGCCGTTTTCACAGACTTATTCCGTGTCGCCATATTTTGGACGCTTCCTCAGTAAGAATCTGTAGGGATGTGCAAACCTAATATGTTCTCGCACCGGGCTGGCCTTTTGCAAACAAGAGCGGCCAAACGAGCAGAAAATCAATTCAACGGTGGCGCCGCATCATTCAGTGGGAGCGCTGCAGCTCGGCAGATTTGCGTGATAGATTTTTTGCGTTGGACTCTAGCGCGAACTTCCTTCATAGTGAAATCACTTCGCAAACCAGCTCTGCAGCCGGTCCCGCGAAGCTGATGTTTGCATGCCGGCCTTGATGTCGGTACTGCAATCTCCTGACCTCGTTGTTCTCCATTCAAATCTGAATCCCGTCACTCGGCATGCCGTGCCGGGTGTCTGCTCAGACACGCCACAAAGAACAGGAGATGCTATGAAATCGATTCGCAGGTTCGTGTACGCCGCTCTGCTAGTGCTGAGCGCTCTGAATTTCGCACCCAGCCTGGCTTCTGCACAGGATGCGGCCGGAACCTTCACCTTGACCCACGAGGTCCACTGGCAGAGCGCAATCGTTCCCGCGGGGAAATACCGCTTCAGCACCGAAACCAGGGGGCCGTGGGAATGCTGAGGTTGCGCAACGTCAGTGGCAGCGGAGCAAGTTTCATGCTGCTGGTGCCGAACACCGAAACTTCGCAGCCGTCCGACCTCAGCCAGATTGTTTTGATTACTCGATCCAGTGGAAGCTATGTCAGCACGATGCAGCTACCGGAGTCGGGACTCACGTTGCACTTCACCGTGCCAAACGGAACTCGCGAAATGTCGCAATCGATCGCAACCTCGATCGAATCCGCCGCCCGCTAACTCCGCGGCTAAAACCGAGAGCGGATAAAACCTATTCGCTCTCGGTCCTTTCCCCGCCATTCCACAGAGGCTCTGCGAATTACGACGGACCGTGTGCCCGTGAATCTCCTTTCACTTCTTCGCTCAGCACAATCGCTTCGGCGATTTCTTTCATCGCCTTGCGCTTCTGCCGGCTCTGGCGTTGCAATGTCAGATAGGCTTGTTCCTCGCTCAACCCCAGGTCGCGCTGCAGAATTCCCTTGGCGCGCTCCACTACCTTGCGAGTTTGCAACTGCTCCGACAGGTTGGAATTAGCTTCTTCCAGCCGCGCCATTTCGATCTCAGCGCCGACTAGAAATCCAACCATGGAAATCAAGCGGATTTCGCGCCGGCGGTAAACGTGATGCTGGCAATGCTGCAGGTTAATCACTCCTACTACGCGACCCCGGCACATTAACGGCACAGATAAGAAAGCCTCGTAGCTATCTTCAGGAAGCTCATGGAAGAACTGAAAGCGCGGATCGAGACCGGCTTTTTCCGCGATAGCTACCGGCTCCCGGTGCTCCGCTACCCATCCCGTAATGCCCTGCCCAACACGCAGTTTGAGACGATCAACCACTTCCGGATGCGGATTCTTGGAGGCCCGAAGGACCAGATCTTCGCCCTCGAGAACATAAATGAGGCAGGCGTCGCACTTTACCAGCGCAGATGAAAAGTCAACCACACGAGTCAGGACTTCGTGGAATCCGTCCGCCGTCGCCAGCCGAACACCAATCTCGTGCAGCAAATCAACATGTGAGTCCTCAACAGATATTAAGTGATCCATGGTTAAGAGTATGGGTCACCCCATCGCTATGTCTAATTCCAAATTTGAATGAGAGTGATAAAGGATTTACCGTGGAATTAAAAAGGCGCGGGCGAGTCGCCCGCGCCGCATAACCGATTCAAAGATTTATGCCCCGGCCAATACCGGCTCTACTCCGTAGATCGAATACCAACTCGTCGCAGCCTTTAGCTTGTCGTTCACGTTGTTGATGTTCTTCACACCTTCCGTCTCCAGCCACTTGCGGAACGCCGCCGCACCCTGTTTGGCATAAATTGGGATGCCGTCTTTCCAGGTAGCGCGTCCGCAGAGCACGCCGTTGAACTTCACGCCGGATTCTCCAGCCAACTCCAGCGTCTCGCTGAATTCCGCATTGCTCACGCCGGCCGAAAGATAAATAAACGGCTTGGTCGCCGTATTCGCCGCCTTGTGGAAAAAGTCGATCGCCTCTTTCTTTGTGTAAGCTTTCTGCCCGGCAAAGCACTTCACGGCTTCCACGAACTTCATGTTGACCGGCACTTCGACTTTCAGCACGTCCACCCCATATCGATCTTTGCTGAATTCCCGCATGCTCTCGGTAACAATCTGCGGCTTCTTTTTTGCGTATTCCAGTCCCTTTTCGTCCGCGCCTTCTTCATAGCCGACAAACTCTAAAAAGTAAGGGATGTCGTTCGCGCGGCATTCGTCGCCGATGCGCTCCACCCAGGCATGCTTCTTATCGTTCACTTCCTTGGGATCGAACGGAGTGTAGTAAAGCAGAATCTTCACGCAGTCCGCGCCCGCCTCTTTCAACCGCCGCGCGGACCAGTGATCGAGCAGATCGCCCAATCGTCCCGGCCCGGTCTTGTCGTAACCAGTTTTCTCGTAAGCCAACAGCAGTCCCGCATTCTTTGCTCGGCGCTTGGAGGCCGGCAGTCCCCACTCCGGATCCAGCAGGATCGCGCTGGCATGCGGAGTCAAGACTTCTGTCACCAGCGTCTTGAACTCTTCCATCATGGCGTCGCTGACTTCCCCGCCCTTTTCTTTGCCCAACGATTTCTGCAGCGAACCGCGTTGATCCATCGCCGCAGCCGCAATCACACCGTGCTCGTTCGATACTTTTCTAAGTCCTGCAAGTTTGCCCGGGGTAAGCTTCATAGATTCCTCCAGAACTGCGCAAGAAGATGAGTGCTCCGAAACAACAATTGTAAACCACAGGACGCGGGCAGGGGCCTTCAACGCGCACAATCCAGAGTGCGACCGCCCATTCTGGATCGTGGTGCGTCGAACAGGTAGCGAAGTTCCATCACATTTGCGGAGCTGTGGCAAAACCATATTGGGAAGCCTGCGTCCGCGATGGTATAGTGGTATGACCACCTGGGATTTCCGACTTTCTTCGAGAGTAAGTACACAATGAAGCGATTGCTTTCGCTAATCGAATTCTCTAGAACGTAATATTGCTAAGGACTCACTGAACATGGCTATTGCAACCATCAATCCCGCTACCGGCGAAACCCTTAAAGTATTTCAACCTCTCACCGACGCCGAGATCGAACAAAAGCTTCAGTTGGCGGTTAGGGCTTTTCACGCAGAGGGCAAAATTCCTTTCGCCGAGCGTGCGCGCCGCATGAACAATGCAGCCGATATCCTCGAACGCGACAAAGAATATTTTGCGAAACTAATGACCCTCGAAATGGGAAAGCCTTACAAAGCCGCCCTTGCCGAGGCAGTGAAGTGCGCCGGAGGCTGCCGCTACTACGCCCAAAACGCTGAACGCTTTCTGGGCGACGAAGTGCTCGACACGGGCGCACAGAAAAGCTTCATCCGCTACCGGCCTATCGGCCCTATTCTCGCTGTTATGCCATGGAACTTTCCTTTCTGGCAGGTGATTCGCTTTGCTGCTCCGGCGCTCATGGCCGGCAATGTCGGATTGCTCAAGCATGCCTCGAACGTTCCGCAGTGTGCCCTGGCGATTGAAGAGATTTTCCTCGAATCGGGATTTCCCGCGGGCGCATTTCAAACTCTGCTCATCGGCTCTCAACAGGTCGATTCGATTCTCAACGACTCGCGCGTTGTCGCCGCCACACTGACCGGAAGCGAGCAGGCCGGCATCCAGGTTGGAATGGCCGCCGCCAAGCGCATCAAGAAAGTTGTGCTCGAACTGGGCGGCAGCGATCCGTTTATCGTTATGCCTAGCGCCGATCTCGACGCGGCCGTCGCCACGGCGGTCGAAGCCCGGGTCATCAACAACGGGCAGTCCTGCATCGCCGCCAAGCGTTTCATTGTGGCCGAGTCCATCGCGCCGGAGTTTGAGAAAAAGTTCGTTGCTCGCATGGAAAAGCTGCGCGTGGGTGATCCCTTCGACGAGAAAACTGAGCTCGGTCCGCTGGCTACGGCCGACGCCGTGAAATCTCTCGACGCCGACGTACAGAAAACTGTGCAAGCCGGCGCAAAGGTCTTAACCGGGGGCCATCCTCTGAACCTGCCCGGCAATTACTATGCGCCGACAGTTCTCACAAACATCCCGAAAGAGTCTCCGGCCTACCGCGAGGAATTTTTCGGCCCGGTCGCGTCGCTGTTTCGCGTGAAGGATATCGACGAAGCGATCCGCCTCGCCAATGACAGCCGCTTCGGCCTCGGCGCCAGCGCGTGGACCTCGGACGACTGCGAGCGCGAACGCTTCATCAACGAACTTGAATCGGGCATGGTCTTCATCAATAAGATGGTAGCCTCCGATCCGCGCATTCCTTTCGGCGGCGTAAAGAGTTCGGGTCACGGCCGCGAACTCTCCGCCAACGGCATTCGCGAGTTCATGAATATCAAAACCGTTTCGATCGCCTAGGATCTTCCTTTCCGTGGAGGCACTGGTTGGCGAGTGCAGGACTGCGGAAAGCCCACCAGCTCAGACAGTGGAAGAGCGGCCCTCTAGAGCCTGCCCTGAGCTTGCCGAAGGGGCCGCGTAAAACGTTGAAGATCGGTGGGGCTTCAGCCCCGGGGGAGCCTTCCCAGAAAGATTCTGAACCACGAAACCTCAATAAAATCCCCGCTAACCTTCGCCGCTGCCGCCAGTCGAACTAAGTACGCCGGGGTATATTCTGCTCTCTGGCTCCGTTAGCTAATGCGCATGCTCCTGGACACTTTCGGCCAGACGTTGCGCACCCTCTGGGCGCACAAGCTGCGCTCGTTTCTCACCATGTTTGGCATCGCCTGGGGTGTGGGATCCCTGTTGCTTCTGGCTGGTGTGGGCGAAGGCTTTCGTAACGGCAACCGGCGTCAACTCGAAACTTTCGGCAAGAACATCATTTTTTTCTGGGGAGGACGCACCCCCGCCGTCGAAGGCAGCTTCAATTCCATGAAGTGGTTCAACCTCACTTATGACGACTATACGGCGATCCAGAGCCAGTCCAAGGTGGCCATCCACATTGCTCCCGTAATCGCGCGCGAGGACATACGCGTGGTCAGCGACTACACCAGCAGCAACGGCCAGGTCTCCGGAGTCTTCCCTGTCTACAGCGAGGTCCGAAATATCCCGATGCAGGCCGGCCGATGGATCAACGACGAGGACAACCTCCAGCGCCGCCGCGTCTGCCTCTTAGGCCGCGAAATTACCCGCAACCTATTCCCCGGACGTCCCGCCGTCGGCAACTCAATCCTGCTCAACGGTATTCATTTCGAAGTAATCGGCCAGCTCTCCATGATTGGCAACGAAGAACAAAACTCCACCAACATTCGCATCTTTGTCCCCTTTAACACCATGCGCGAGCTCTTCCCGCTCAAAGGTGACAATTCGAAAGAAGGGAATGCGGTTTCCTTCATTAATTATCAGCCTCGGACCTTCGAGGAAAATGAGGACGCCAAGACGGAACTGCATCGCATCGTAGCTCGCAACCACGGCAACTTCGATCCTAGTAACAAAGATGCCTGGGAAGAGTGGGACACGGTGAAGAACCAGAAACTCATGGGGAAAATCTTCACTGCCATGGATTGGTTTCTGGGGGGAGTAGGGCTGGTCACGCTGGCGCTGGGCGCGATCGGTATCATCAACATCATGCTGGTCGCGGTTACGGAGCGGACCCGCGAGATCGGCCTGCGCAAAGCATTGGGCGCGACCAACCGCAACATCTTATTTCAATTCTTTCTGGAAGGCGCCTTCCTTACTCTGTTCAGTGGCGCGCTCGGAGTAAGCGGAGCGATGCTCGTCATCCATCTGCTTTCGGGCGTGAATCTTCCCCCAGGTTTTGATACGCCCCGTGTCGTTCCAGTATCCGCCGTCGGTGCAGTGCTTTCCTTAGCATTGGCCGGCGTTTCGGCCGGCCTGTACCCAGCCCGCAAGGCCGCCATGCTCGAACCCGTGGAGGCCCTGCGCCAGGAATAACTGGCGGGAATAAATGGTGGGAGGAAATATGACGCGCGATCTAGTGAAGGAAGCTCTCGGGGCCATGCAGCATAACCGGCGGCGTACAGCCCTGACCATGCTCGGCATGGCTTGGGGAATTGCGACCGTTGTCATCCTCCTCGCATTCGGATCGGGCTTTGGGAACGCGATTAACATCATCTTCGCCTCCTGGGGCACCGACGTGATCGGAGTATTTCCAGGCCGGACCTCGCTGCAGGCCGGAGGCGCCAAGGCAGGAAGCGAAATTCGACTTAAGCTCGCCGACGTCGATTACGTTCGCAACGAAGTTCCGATGATCAAAGGCGTCACTCCCATCTTCGATAAGAATAACGGCGCAACCATCCAGCATGACACGCGTAGCTTCACTAACTTATTTCTGACGGGTGTTTATCCCGTCTACGAGCGCATTCGCGGTTTCTCGGTCGCGACGGGACGAGGTCTAAGCGAGGAAGATCAACTGCAACGGGCGCGGGTTGCGGTGATCGGCGACGAAGCCCGCCGCCGTCTTTTCTCCGGCGAACAACCGGTTGGGCAAAAAATCCGCATCAATGGATTGACCTTCGAAGTTGTCGGCGTCTATCAGCGGAAGGTGCAGGGCGGCGACGACAATGATAACAGCATGGTCGTCATCCCCTTCAGCACCATGGGGGACCTCTACGACACTCGGTACATCACGGGCATTTTTATGGACTACGAAAGCGAGAACCATCAGCAATTGGCCCGCGTAGTGCGCTCCGTACTCGCGGGACACCATAACTTCCGCCCTGACGACCGCCGCGCCGTTTTCATCGCCGACTTCAAACAGGACTTCGACCAGTTCCAGATCGTGACCACGGCACTCAAGATTCTGCTGGCGTTCATTGGCGCGCTGACGTTGGGTATCGGAGGCATCGGCCTGATGAATATCATGCTGGTCTCGGTGCAGCAACGCACTCGGGAAATCGGGATCGAGAAAGCCCTGGGCGCACACAACGGGCACATCCTTTTTCAGTTTTTGGCTGAAGCCCTGGCCATAACTTTTGCCGGAGGCCTGGGTGGCATCGCAATCGCTTACCTGATTTCCTGGACCGTCGGCGCGCTGCCACTGATGAGCGCTTTTGGCGATAACCTCCAGGCCGGTGACATCCATCTCCGTATCAATCTAAGCAGCCTGGCGGTGGCGACGATCATTCTCAGTCTGGTCGGCGTGATCAGCGGCATGGTCCCTGCCATCCACGCTGCGCGGCTCGATCCCATCGAGAGCCTGCGCTATGAATAAGGACATGACGGCCAGTGTAGAATCGACCGGCTGCGTGGCAACAATCCTGTCGAATCGAACCCAAGGAGCTTTATGCGATCTCCGATCCTGTTTGCTTTGCTGACTTCCCTGCTCTGCGGCAATGTTCTCGCATCGCAGCAGTCTGATCTCGAAGGCCGAAGAAAGGCGCTGAACGATCTTCTCGCCGAACGCTGGGAGTATACCCTCCGCACGAACCCGATCTACGCCTCCATCCTTGGAGACAAGCGATGGAACGACAAACTGGACGACTTCTCGCAGAAGGCCATTGACGACGATCTGGAGCAGAGCAAAAACTACCTTACCCGCTTCCAAGCCATCGACACCACCGGCTTCCCCGAGCAAGAAGCATTGAACAAAACCCTCATGGTCCGCGACCTCAAGTTCGCTCTGGAGGGCGCCCGTTTTAAGCCTTGGGAAATGCCGGTATCGCAGACCGGCGGCGTCCACATCGACCTTCCGCAACTCGTGTCCGTCCTCTCCTTTCAAAGCGTCAAAGATTACGACGACTACATTTCCCGACTGCGTCAGGTTCCCCGCCTAGTCGATGAGAACGTAATCCAGATGCGTAGAGGGGTGGCCGAAGGTCTGATGCCCCCGCGCGTCCTGCTGGAGAAGGTGGTCGAGCAAGCCAACGGTCTCGCCACGAAAACTCCTGAGGATTCACCGTTTGCGCAGCCTTTCGCGAAGTTTCCCGATTCCATCTCCGCCGATGATCAGAAGCAATTGCGCGAGCAAGGCCTGGCGGCGATCCGCGAATCCGTCCTTCCGGCGTATGTCAAGTTCACGACATTCGTGCGTGAAGAGTACGCGCCGAAAGGCCGCACCGACCCCGGCGTCTGGGCGCTGCCCGATGGCCCCGAACGCTACGCCTTTCGCGTGAAAGAAAGTACGACCACCGATCTATCTCCGGAGGAAATTCACCAGATCGGCTTGGCGCAGGTCAAAGAAATCCAAGCCCGTATGATCGGTGTAGCCAATCAACTCGGCTACAAAGATCTCAAGAGCTTCAGCGTTTCCCTTCCGACCAATCCCAAGCTTCACGTGCATTCCCGCCAGGAAATTCTCGACCTCTATCAAAAGTACGTCGACCAGATGTACCTGAAGCTGCCCTCGATGTTCGGCCGCCTTCCGAAAGCCCGGCTGCAAATCATGCCGATCGAGGAGTTCCGCGAGAAAGAGGCTTCGACGGAATATGTTCAGGGCTCTCAAGATGGCTCGCGGCCCGGCCACATCATGGTCAACACTGGCAACTACGAGAAAGGCACCACGCTCGACTTCGAAACTACTGCGTATCACGAAGGCGTCCCCGGCCATCACCTGCAAATTGCCATCGCTCAGGAGCTGCCGGAGCTTCCACCCTTTCGCCAAAATGAGTATTACACCGCCTACACAGAAGGCTGGGCTCTGTACTCTGAGAGACTGGGCAAAGAAGTTGGATTTTTTCAGGATCCCTACAGCTATTACGGCCACTTGCAGGACGATATGCTTCGCGCAATTCGCCTGGTGGTTGACACTGGCTTCCATTACAAACACTGGACCCGCCAGCAGGTAGTCGACTTTTTCCATGACCACTCCGCCATCGACGAGGCCGAGGTGCAGAGCGAGACCGACCGTTATATGGCGTGGCCGGCGCAGGCGCTCGGCTACAAGATCGGTCAACTCGAAATACTTAAGCTGCGCCAGTATTCGAAGGATCAGTTGGGTGATAAGTTCAGCCTGAGTAATTTCCACGACGAGGTGCTGGGCGCCGGAGCTCTACCGATGGATGTGCTATCGGTGCGAATCCACGAATGGGTCGCCACGCAAAAGGCGAACGCATCCACATCAATGCCCGGGAACGAGATGGAGATGAAAGGCGCGCAGCTAAGCGCGGCTACCAAGTAGGACGAGGAGTGATAGGCGCGCGGACCCTATCCTTTGGCCCAAAACCTTCCGACAATGTTAGCGCAGCTCTCGACAAACTTCTGCTCCGATTCAGTGAACGTGCTGCCAAAATAGCTCTCGATGTCGAGTTCGGCTACAAGTTTATTCTTCACGAAGATGGGGACGACAATTTCAGACTTCACTAAGGGCGATCCTGCGAGATAACGCGAATCTTTGGATACATCATCCACGGCCACGGTCTGCCCGCTGGTAGCCGCGGCGCCACAGAGTCCCGTGCTGAGGGGGATGCGGGCGTTGGGCGTAAAGCTGCCGGCGAATGGTCCCACGAGAAGAACAACCTGGTCCGCCAGATCAACCAGATAAAAACCTACCCAGTTGTAGCGCGTCATAGATTCGTGCAAGCGATGTGCGATGTGCTCCATGAGAAACTGCGCTGTGGGAGCGGTCTTTGCGAGTTCCTGAAATTCTCCGAGAAGCTCTTCCTGCACAAGCGTATTCGATTTCGGATCGTGCCTGGCGTCAGGATGGGCTGTCGACATCCGAAGTTTGCCTCCGTCCGGCCTTAGTTTACTTGGAGAATGGAACCCGTCTAAAGGGTACGTTCCTAGTTGATACACTCTTTTGTTTGTCCGGAGGCTAGAGAGATGTCCAGACTGCAGGCGCAGCCGTTGATCTGCGATGTGCGCAGCTTGATCAGAATCGATCCGGGTTGCGCGATCAGAGCCTTCGGCGAGTTTGATGGTTATTAAAACAGAACTTTAGACCAGCTTGACAGCGGCCTAACTAAGACGGACTATAGATACGTTTTAATGAAAGCTTTCATGCTGGGGGACGCGATGCTTTTGCCCAATACCATCGGCTCGCGCTTCAAACGCCGTTCCGGCTCTTACAGTATCTTGGTTCCGGCTGTGGTATTGGTGGCAACGTTGGTGTGGACGTCGGTTGTTGTCGCACAATCCGCATACGTGCGCGTCAACCAGATTGGATACGAAACGGGCGCGGCTCCATTTCGCGCGTATCTAATGTCGACGGCGTCTGAATCCGGCGCCACTTTCCGCGTAGTCAATTCGGCGGGATCAACTGTTTATTCCTCCAAGATTGGTCCCCTGCTGGGCAGATGGAGTCACAGCAAGAGTTTGATCTACGATGTGTACGCACTCGATTTCGCGGCTTCCGGCGGAGACACTTACACCATCGATATCCTGGGCCCCATTCCAGGTACTTCACCGCATTTCGCAGTCGACCGGCCCGATGTGCTCTATCCCGGCCTGCTCCTGAATACCTTGTTTTTCTACGAAACGGAGCGGGACGGACCAGATAACATTCGCAACGCAGTTCGTACTGCGCCAGGTCACGTCAAAGACAAAAGCGCGGAAGTTTTTGACACTCCTCCCATGGACAGTAATGATTTCATCGATAATGTTCCTCCCGTGCCGCCTCTGGTTCCGTCAGCGAAGCACCACATTGATGCGGCCGGCGGTTGGTGGGACGCGGGCGACTACATGAAATATGTCGAAACCGTCAGTTACACCGAGGCACTGATGGAGATTGGAGTTCGCGATTTTCCCCGGCAGATGGGAGAGCAAGCGCCGTGGAATCCTCCGACTCCGCCAGTTTCCATTTCCTATGCCGGACAGAGTGGCTTAGGGGCGCCGACTTCGGCAGACTTCCAAAACGAGGCACGATTCGGGATCGACTGGCTGCTGCACATGTGGGACGACAACACCAAGACGCTTTACTATCAGGTCGACAACAGCCAGGACTGGGATTACTACGGCGAAGGAAATCCAAGTTCCGCGACCGGCAATTGTGGCGGAACCTATGTGACACCTTACTGTTTGATCACGGAGTATGACATCTGGACCTTGCCCCAGGCAGCCGACCACTTTCAACAGTCGGGCGATCCGCAACCTTGCTATGAGTACACGACCTATTACATCTGCAATCGCCCCGTGTTTCCGGCGGGCCCAGCGGGATCTACGATCAGCCCGAATCTTGCCGGGCGCCTGGTAGCTGACTTCGCGCTTTGCTATCAGTTGAACCGCACGACCGATGCGGATCGTGCGCAGCGATGCCTCAAGAATGCGGAGGACATTTTCGAGCTCGCCGATACATCATATACCGATCCGGCGCCATCCGGAGATGAATCGGGCAACTGCAAAGGATGCTTGCTTACTATCGTCCCATTTGACGGGTATCCCGAGATAGTGTGGGACGACGATATGGAGCTCGGGGCAACAGAGCTGTATCTCGCGCTGCGTTCGGCCTGTCAATCAGGAAACTTACCCACAGGATTACCTCACACCGATCCCATGCATTACCTCGAAGAAGCAGCGCAGTTCGCCAGAGATTACGTCAACAAAGTTTACGATACGGGCAGCGCAGATACCCTTAACTTGTATGACGTGAGCGGACTCGCGCACTTCGAGCTGTATCGAGCGCTGCGCTTGGCGGGAAATCCACCGGGGCTGGCCGTGTCGCAATCGAGCATTTGCCGGCAACTTTTGAAACAGGTTGATGACGCAGTCACGCAAGCCGAGACAGATTCCTGGGGTTTTGGCGCGCCCTGGAGTAACGGCGACACTACTTCGCATGGCGCGGGACTCTCGGTTATGGCGAGTGAAGTGTACTACTTGACGAATTCCCAAAGCTACAACACCTATTCTCAGAGATGGCTGGCTAACATTCTGGGCGCGAATGCGTGGGGATCCTCGTTCATTGTAGGAGACGGAAGCACGTTCCCCAATTGCATCCAGCACCAGGTGGCAAATCTCGCGGGTGCGCTCGATGGTACCTCCGGGGGCACCCCGGTATTGTGGGGTGCGGCTACGGAAGGCCCGTCGAGCGCAGCCACGTCAGGCCTACTTTCGGGCATGATCCGATGTCCGTCAAACGGTGTCGACAGTTTCAAGATATTCAATGGAAATGACGGAAACTACAACCCTTCGGAAGTGGCGGTCTACAAAGATAATGTACAGTCCTTCAGCACCACTGAGCCTGCGATCGACCTGACGGCGACCTCGTTCTTGATGTGGTCGTGGAGATTGGCCGGTGAGCCGCACGATTAGCATTGCGTGGCTGGGGCGGCGACGTTTCCTTGAACGAGATCGAGATTCAAGCGACCCTGTTGCACTGCCGATGGTTCCTCAAGCCCTCCGTAAGCTGAGTAGTAAACCCTCGCGCGCACATCGGTTTCGCCACATATGTTCAGCATCAATAATTTCGATTGGACTCAAAGTGGGCGTACCCCTAAGGTTACTTTGGAGTGGAGGCAAGGGACCAACGGATGGGCTATGCTTTTCTCGCATGCTTGAGCTTTGCTGAACAGTTGTCTGAAAAGATATAGATAGCACGTCCCGCGTGACGGGGACGATCTTAGGCACGCGACTGAATACGAAAATATGGAACCAGAGAGCCTGAGCTTGGAAGAAAATCACCGAGACGTGCAAGAGTTGGATCTAACGGTTCACTCGCGCGTGGGCAGGAACGTCCTCACGCTGGAGGAAATCGCCAACCTAGCGGTGGAAGAGGGCCAACCCGCTGACACCCTGATGAACGTGGTCGCCTTAGTTGCCAAGCGATTTGAGACCGACGTTTGTTCGGCGTATCTACTCGAACCGGACCGTGCCAACTTGGTGCTAGCCGCCACGGTCGGTCTGCGGCGGGAGTGTATTGGCAATCTGCGAATGGCAATCCACGAGGGGCTGGCAGGCCTGGTCGCGGAACAAGTAGGGCCGGTCGCTGTGGAGCAACCGCAAAATCATCCACGTTTCAAATATTTCGGAGAGGCTGGCGAAGATGCCTACCAGTCGTTCCTCGGCGTGCCACTGATCGACCGCGGAATTCTCCAGGGTGTCCTCGTCGTTCAAACTGTCGAGCCCCGGGCTTTTCGCGACGATGAGATTCAGATGCTGACCGAGGCGGCCGCACAAGTAGCGCCGGTCGTGAGCGAAGCGCGAACTCTCGATCGCTTCATCGCTCCCGGGCAGGAGCGCCTTTGGACTCTGGCTCGGAATCTTTGGTGGAGTTGGGACCCCGATACGGTGGGCTTGTTCCGGGATCTCGATCCGTTGCGTTGGAGACAACTGAATCAGAATCCGGTTTCGTTGCTATCGGAGTTTCCGCTGGCCAAACTGGAAAGTCGCGCCGCGGAACTGGTGCTCCATAGCCGAATCAATTATGCGTATCGCCGCTTGCAGGAGTATTTGCAGGCTGACCGCACTTGGGGAACGAGGCACGCTGGAGTCTTGCGGCCTAGACCGGTCGCCTACTTCTCCGCGGAATTTGGGATTCACGAATCGCTTCCAGTTTATTCCGGAGGCCTCGGTGTGCTTGCCGGAGACCACATCAAGAGTGCCTCCGATCTCGGGATTCCCCTGGTCGGCATCGGATTGTTCTACGGGCAAGGATATTTTCGCCAGCGCCTGGATCGCGACGGTTGGCAGCAGGAAGAATATCTGGAGACCGACATCAATCAGTTGCCTTTGGAGATTGCGATCGGCAAAAACGGCCGGCCGGTTGTCGTCCAAATCGAGACACGCGCTGGCTCGATTTATGCCAAGGTCTGGAGAGTTGCAGTAGGACGCTGCGATCTGTTCCTGCTCGATTCGGATGTGGAAGCGAATACTCCGGACGACCGCGAGCTGACTTCCCGCCTCTACGGTGGAGACGCACGGACACGAATTCGGCAGGAGTTGCTGCTCGGCGTCGGGGGTTTCCGAGCCCTGAGAGCGATGGGCATTACCCCCGGTGTCCTTCACCTGAACGAAGGGCACAGCGGATTTGCGGTGCTGGAAGCCGTTCGCTCGCGCATGCAGGAAGAGGGGGTCGGCTTCGATAACGCGGTTCCCCGCGTGTCGCGGGAAGTGGTCTTCACTACGCATACTCCCGTGCCCGCGGGTCATGATCGCTTCGAGGCGGACTTAATTGATGAACATCTCGGGCCTCTGCGCGAAGAGCTGGGTCTCTCCCCGGAAAGCCTGATGGGGTTGGGGCGCGAGAAACCAAGCAACCACCAGGAAACATTTTGCATGACAGTGCTGGGCCTGCGACTCTCGCGTCGCGCGAATGCAGTCTCCGCTCTCCATGGCGAAGTATCCCGGGCAATGTGGACCGGGCTTTGTCCGGGCAAGCCGGAAGATGAGGTTCCCATCGGACACATCACCAACGGAGTGCACGTTCCCTCGTGGCTGGCTCCGCAGATGTTTCGTCTTTACGATCGCCATCTGGGTACGAATTGGCACCAGCACAGCAGCGAAGCCCGCATCTGGGAAGGCATCGAAAACGTGGATGACGGCGAACTCTGGGAGACGCACCTGAGCCTGAAATCTCAACTCCTCGAGTTTGTGCGGCGCCGCGCGGTCGAACAATCCGAACGGCGCTTCGAGTCAAGAGAGACTGTGCTAAGACTTACGAAGGCTCTCAGCCCAGACGCACTGACCATCGGATTCGCTCGCCGCTTCGCGACCTATAAGCGAGCCAATTTGATTCTGGCCGATATCGAGAGTCTGGCCTACATGGTCAACGATCCCAAACGTCCTGTGCAGTTTGTTTTCGCCGGCAAAGCTCATCCTCACGATGAAGAGGGTAAAAAGCTTCTGCAGCAGATTGCGCAATTGATGCGCAATGGACGTTTCGCCGACAAATTTGTTTTTGTCGAAGACTATGACATCAACGTCGGACGTTTTTTCGTGCAGGGCGTGGATGTTTGGCTGAATAACCCGCGGCGTCCGCTGGAGGCCTCCGGCACGAGTGGGCAAAAGGTAGTCTTGAACGGTGGATTGAACCTCTCTGTTCTCGATGGCTGGTGGGCGGAGGCTTACGACGGCATGAATGGATTTGCCATCGGCACCGGTAGAACTCACTCCAACGTGGCCGTCCATGACGCGCGCGATGCGCAAGATTTGCTTCGGACGCTGCGCGAAGAAGTGATTCCGTTGTATTACCAGCGGGATCGTGACGGTCTGCCCCGCGGCTGGATCAAGCGCATGAAGCGAACCATTCGCACACTCGGTTGGCGTTTTAATGCCGATCGCATGGTGATGGATTACACACAGAAGTGCTACATTCCCGCGGCCGGGGGGACCTCAAGCGAATCAAGATCCGGCTGGTAACGCGAGTCGAAACTTCGAACCAGGCGCTGAAGTCCATCGGGCTTTGGGCCACGATTACCCCGATATCGCCCAGGTTTCCGATCGCTGCACCGTTGTTCCTTCGTGGTGAAATTAGTACACACCGACAAATCGCTCTCCTCGAATTAAAATGCCTCATGGCTGACCGCCCGCTTTGGAGTGATGAAGATCAGCGTCAACGCCTCGCACACCTGAGTGCCAAAACCAACGAGCCCATCAAAGACCAGCCTCTGCGACGCGATGTACGTTTCTTAGGCACGCTGCTGGGCCGCGTCCTGATCGAGCAGGAAGGTGAGCCTTTTTTTCAGGTGGTTGAACGTCTGCGGCGGCTCGCGATGCAGCACCGCGAACGCCCGGGCGGCCAATCTTCAATCCAATACGATGCCGATGCCATGGACGAGGGTCGCGAGATTATCGCTGCGTTGCCCGTCAGCCAGGCCTACTGTTTAACGAAAGCGTTCGCCATCTATTTCGAACTCACGAATCTCGCTGAGACCACTCATCGGAAACGACGCCGTCGCGCTGCCCGCCTTCATGCCGCTCAGAGCGTAGTGGAAGGTTCGTTTCGTGGCACGCTGCGGCGCGTGCGAGAGGCGGGCAAGTCATCCGCGGAAGTCCTGGACGCACTCGCGAAGATAAAAATCATTCCCGTGTTTACCGCTCATCCCACCGAAGTTACGCGGCACACGGTGTTGAATAAGCGTCGTCGAATCGCCAATTGCCTTGAGCGCCTTGACCAACTACCGCTCTCGTACGCGGACGCCCGAGATTACGAGGCCGAGGTATTAGCCACAATTACCGAACTTTGGCAAACGGACGAAGTTCGTCTCAATAAGCCGACTGTCCTGGACGAGATTCACATGGGGCTCGATTATTTTCCGATGGTGATATTCGACACGCTACCACGACTCTATGACGAGCTTGAGGAGTCGTTGCGCGATGTTTTCGGCGACAGCTCGACCGTAAACGTACCTGAGCTCGTTAGCTTTGGATCTTGGATCGGCGGCGACCGTGACGGCAATCCTTTCGTGACGCATCGCAGCACTAAGGAGTCGCTGGTCATTGCCCACCAGCAGATCATTGATCACTATATCGCCGAGATTTTCCGCCTCACCGGGCACCTTAGCGTTTCACTCCGCCGCGTGGATGCTTCGCCGCAGGTATCGCAACGTGTGCAGTTGTACGACTCCAATCTGGACCGGGAGCGTTCGCATCAAAGCAGAATTTCTGAGACCGAGCTTTATCGTCGTCTGTTGGACCATGTGTTGGCACGCCTAACGCGCGCTCGTAATGCCGACGGCCAGAATTACGCCTACGCCAGCGCGAAAGAGTTCGAAGAGGATCTACAGATCATTCGGCAGAGCCTGGTTGCTAATCGTGCGCGGCGTATTGCTGAGCTGCAGATTGATCCTTTACTGCGTAAGGTCCGTACTTTTGGCTTTCATCTCCACACGCTCGATATTCGACAACATGCTTCGGTGCAGGCGCAGGCACTTTCTGAACTGGGATCTGCAGTCGGGCTCGACGATAACGATGAAACTCTGCCTCCGGGTCTCTCTTCAGAATCGGTCGAACTGCTAAACACATTTCGGACTGTTGCCCGCTTAAAGAAACAATATCCTCCAGAAGCGATTCGGTATTTCATCGTCAGCAATGCGCAATCGGAGTGCGACATTTTCAACGTGATCCGTTTGGCAGCGCTCAGCGGGATCCCGGTTGCGGGGAGTGAGAACGATCCCGGACTGATGCCGGTTCCGCTATTCGAATCGATCGATTCCCTGCGCGCTTCCGCAGCTGTTATGAAAAAAGTCTGGGGAGCGCCTGAATATCAGCTATTACTCAACTCCTGGTGCCGTTCGCAGGAAGTAATGCTCGGGTACTCCGATTCCAACAAGGACGGCGGCATGCTCACCAGCACCTGGGCGCTATACAAAGCGCAACGCGATTTGCACCATGTGGCACGGGAGTGCAACGTGAAGCTGCAAATCTTCCATGGACGTGGCGGCACAGTCGGCCGCGGCGGAGGACCTACGCATGCTGCGATCCTGGCACAACCGCCGGGCGATTTCGCAGGCACGATCCGCATCACCGAGCAGGGAGAAGCGCTGAATTGGAAGTATTCCGATCCTGTGTTGGCAGAATGGAACCTTGAATTGATGATTTCGGCATGCCTTGAAGCACTCGCCGGCCGCGATGGGGGTTCACAGCTTCGAATCTCCCAATGGGACGATGCCATGGAAACGATGTCCCAGGATGCGTATGTCTTCTACCGTCGGCACATCGCAGACAATCCTGACGTCCTGGAATATTTTGAGCAGGCAACTCCGGTGAACGAGCTTGAACACGCGCGCATTGGCTCTCGACCCGTGCGCCGGATGCCGAATCGCAAACTCGAAGACCTGCGCGCTATTCCGTGGGTATTCGGATGGATGCAAAATCGGCACGCCGTGCCGGCCTGGTTTGGTGTGGGATACGCATTGGAACGCTTCGCCGGGCAGGGCGCGCAACAGGCGCAGCTTCTGCGAGAAATGATGCGCAGCTTCCCGATGTTCTCAAACCTGATTCGAAATGTAGAACTGGCAATGGCGAAGGCCGACCTCACAATCGCGGCCGTTTACTCGCATTTGGTGGTGGATAACCACCTTCGTGAAAGAGTTTTCTCCATACTGCAGGAAGAATTCCAGCGCACGCAGCGCGTAATCCTCTCGATCACGCAGCAAGATGAAATGTTAGAGAACAATGCAGTGCTCGCGCGCTCCATTCGCCTGCGGAATCCTTATGTGGATCCCATGAGTCTGGTGCAAGTAGATCTGTTACGCCGTAAACGCTCTGGAGTCTCTGACGCCGCGCTCGATTACGCAATCGCTGCTACCATTAATGGCATCGCTGCCGGATTGCATAATACCGGATGACATCCATCAAAGTAGCCGACATCCCATGGTTGGTGACTCAGGGTTGGCGACTCAGGCGGGTGGATCCCAGCCTTCGTCCTTCATCTTTTGGTTGGTCCAGTGTTGCAACTGTTCGAAGAGAACGGGATCGATCACAGCGAAGCGGATTCCGACCCGCCCCTCACCGCCGAACCATACGATGCGGGCCTTCGCTCGAAAAACCTGCTCGCTATCAGGCAGCGGAAAACTCACGTCGAGCAAACCGGTAAACCGCATCGGCTGTTTCAGGCCGTCCAGTCCCATACCACCTGTGCTGAGGTTCACGCCGGCGACGGTGACTTCTTCGCCCTGCTGATTTTTCAGGAGAACAGAAATCTGGATTGGGGCACGGAAGAATTTCTGTTGATCGAGACTGATGACTCCCAAAGAACTCGCGCCATCGCCCGGGTTGACGTTGATGTTGTATTCCTTCAGCTTGCGGCTGAGCGTGCGGCGGGAGATGCCAAGCTGTTCTGCAGCCTGACTGCGATGACCTCCGCTGCGCTCCAGTGCGCGAATGATCATCTGCTCTTCCATGCTGTCGAGATTGCCGACCGGCATCGAAGCAGTCTGGCGCACGGCAGCCGGATTGCCAGACCTCGCCTCTGTGATCTGGGCCTTTTGAATCTCGGGATGGCGTGACTCTACGGCAGCCCGGGCAATGAGATTGCGCAGCTCGCGAACGTTGCCGGGCCAGGGATGAGAAAGCAACGCAGAAACCGCGTCCGATGCGAACGAACTGTTGCGAGACTTGAGCGCAAGAAAGTGCTCGGCCAGCGCGATGATGTCCTCCGGGCGCTCGCGCAAGGGAGGCACGCGCAATTGAAATTGCCCCAGCCGGTGAAATAGATCTTCCCTGAATCGGCCAGCCGCGACTGCGGCATCGAGATCCTGATTGGTGGCGGCAACAATGCGCACATCGACTTTGATCTTACGGTGCCCGCCGAGGCGGTAGAAAGGATGTCCGTCCAGCACACGCAAGAGCTTTACCTGAGTCTGGAGTTGCAGTTCGCCGATTTCGTCCAGAAACAGCGTGCCTTTGTCTGCCAGTTCGAACAGGCCAGCTCTTGAGGAATCGGCGCCGGTGAAAGCGCCTTTTTCGTATCCGAACAACTCGCTCTCAACCAAGTTTTCCGGCAGGGCCGCGCAGTTGATATCAACCCAGGGCCGGCTGCGGCGGTGCGACGATTGGTGAATAGCGCGGGCAATCAGTTCCTTGCCGGTTCCGGTCTCGCCCGTGATCAAGACGCTTTCGGTGTGACCGGCAACGCGATCCACCATGCGCATGAACCGATGCATCATGGGACTGGCGAGGATGATGGTTGTGCCCTCAATCTGGCGCGAAACGGTGCCCGTAGCATCTTCGACTTCTGCGTCTGTATCTAGCGCGGCGACAGGCTTCGATTCCTGCTCCGACACTGAGATCAGGGCAACCATTCCGGCCGGCGCAGAGGAGGCATCGCGAAGCAACGTGACAGACAATTCTATTGTGATTTTTTTTCCGGATCGGCCTTGACGCCGTAGCAGAGACCGGTACCGACCGTGCTCCAGAACAGCGGCCTGCAAAGTCTTCTGCAGTTGACTTTGGTCAGGTCCATCGTCTTCAACGGCGAGAGTAACAAGCTTTCGGCCAAGAATCTCAGGCGGAGTGCGTCCGAATATCTTCAGCGTAGCCTCATCACAGGTTGTGATGTTGCCCTCGAGATTGGCCGACACCACGGCGACTCTAGTGCCCGCTGCAGCATCGAGAGCCGAGAAAGGCAGCTCTCCAGAGACAGCCGGGCCTTGGCCGGGGCCGGCGGCCGTCGTCACCTGAGATTGCGACTTGAGATTTGGTGATGGCATCCTGAGCGTTTGGATTTGATCTTGACATAGACCGCACCGGTCGCAATAACTACGAGGCTCGGAACGATCACTAAAGTAATAGGTTACTTTCGAAAAAATACAAACCGGTCTCCGCCGCGTCAATAGCAAAATGCCCCAACAAGCATCTTGCGCGTTACGTCAGTAAGCTACTTCAAGCCTTGTAATGACAATAGGATTCCACTGATCGGGCTCGACTGACGTGTGGGCTGGTTCCCACGCCGGGGGCGTGCCCTGTCATTTTCCGCGCCTTAAACGACGTTAATGTCGACACGGACGAAACTATTTGTCGGGATCACGGTCTCGCTCGGGATGGTAGTGCTGTGCTCCGCGCTCTGGCACTGGCAGTCCGCTGACCTGACACGATTTGTTTGTTACCTCGCCGTGGCGGTTCTGGCCTCCGGCCTGAAGGTGCAATTGCCGGGTATCGACGGCACGATGTCAGTGAATTTTCTCTTCATCCTGCTCGGCGTGATGGAGCTAAGCCTGCCGGAAACACTGATCATTGGCTGCACGGCCACCCTGGTGCAGAGCGTGTGGCATGCGCGCAATCGCCTGGATCCGGTGAAGGTTCTGTTCAATGTTTTCGGAATGATGGCCAATGCCAGTGCGTTCTGTTACGCCAGCTATCACTGGCTGGACGCAAGAGTAGGCGGCAACAAGCCGATTCTGCTGATGGTGGCGGCCCTGGTTTTCTTTCTGGCGAATACGCTGCCAATTTCCCTGGTCATTGCACTGACGGAAAACAAGTCGAGCCGCAAGGTATGGTCGGAGTGCTATTTCTGGTCGTTCCCTTACTACCTGGTCGGAGCAGCTGCGGTGGGACTGGTGGGCGTCGTTAACAGGCACGCCGGCTGGCGGACATCACTGTTGGTTTTGCCGGTGATTTATTGGGTCTACCGCTCCTACCGCCTTTATCTGGGACGCCTCGAAGCCGAGAAGGAGCGGGTTGAAATCGAGAAGCGGCATGTGGAACAGATAGCATCGTTGAACATGCGAACCATCGAAGCTCTGGCCCTGGCTATCGAAGCCAAAGATCACACCACCCATACCCATCTGCAACGCGTGCGCACTTATGCGGTGGAAATCGCGAAAGAGATCGGGTTGTCTCCGGAAGAGATCGAGGCGTTACGCGCGGCAGCTTTGTTGCACGACATTGGCAAACTCGCTGTGCCCGAACACATCATCAACAAGCCGGGCAAGCTCACTCCCGAAGAGTTCGAAAAAATGAAAGTGCACCCGCTGGTGGGTGCTGAAATTCTGGACCGCGTCGCCTTCCCCTATCCCGTGTCGCCGATCGTGCGTTCGCATCACGAACGTTGGGATGGTTCGGGATATCCAGCGGGCCTGGCTGGCGATGAGATTCCGATCGGAGCGCGGATTCTTTCCGTAGTCGACTGCCTCGATGCGTTGGCATCCGATCGGCAATATCGTCCCGCGGTGCCGCTGGACCGGGCTATGCGAACCGTGAAAGAAAAAGCCGGCACCTGGTTCGACCCGCAAGTCGTGGCCGTGCTGGAGCGCCGTTATGTGGAGATGGAGGGTCTCGCGCAAATTTCGGAAGACGGCTTCGTTCCTTGCGAATTCTCCAAGAACCTGCGCGTAGAGCGCGGTCACGCCCCTGCCACGGGATTCGAAAAATGGGCAGACAGTCCTCCAGCCGAGTCTGATTTCCTGACCTCGATCGCATCGGCCCGGCAGGAAGCGCAAGCTATGTTCGAGTTGAGCCAGGACCTCGGCAATTCACTGAGCTTGAGCGAAACTCTTTCGGTGCTGTCGATGCGCTTGCGCAAGCTGATTCCTTGCGACTCCATTGCCGTATTCGTGGTTCGGAACGGCTGGTTGCTTCCGAAACTGGTAAGCGGCGAAAACTTTCGCGTCCTGTCCGCCATGAAAATACGCGTGGGCGAAGGCTTATGCGGCTGGGTGGCGGAGAATTGCAAGCCCATCATCAACGGCAATCCACACGTTGAAGCTGGCTATACCGTCGATCCGGAGAAAAACACAACCCTTTCATCGGCGCTTGCGGTCCCGCTGCAGGGATTGAATGGAGTGGTTGGCGTCCTCTCCATGTATCACTCGACGACGGACGCTTTTACGCCGGATCACTTGCGTATTCTGCTCGCCGTCGCCTCAAAGGTGGCGCTCTCGGTGGAAAACGCCCTCAAGTACCAGCAGGCAGAGAGTTCGGCGACCACTGACTACCTCACAGGCCTGCCCAATGCCCGCTCGCTGTTTATGCACCTGGCGCAGGAAGTGGCGCGCTGCCGCCGAATGGAAACTTCGCTTGCCGTGATGGTCTGCGACATCGACGGGCTAAAAAAGATCAACGACTCCTACGGCCATCTGGAGGGAGACAAACTGCTGCGGGAGTTTAGCACGAGGCTGAAAGTTGCGTGCCGCGGCTACGACTATGTTGCGCGCATGGGTGGCGACGAGTTTGTGGTGACTGCACCCGGTCTTTCCGCTGAGGCCGCGGAAGAAAAAGCCAACCGTCTGAATCAGGCGGCCATCGAGGCGGGACGCCGCATTTGTGGACGAGACCTCATTACGCTGAGCGTGGGAACAGCATTCTGTCCAGAAGACGGTTATGACGTCGAAGAGTTGCTTGCCCGCGCTGACCGGCGCATGTATTCCGTGAAACAGGAGCACCATGCACAATGTGCCGCCCCCGAAAATACTCTAGCGCAAGGCGCTTCGGGAGAGTAAATGCGGAGCCTGAGATGCAAAATTGCCGGGCACGCTCTGGCTCTGCTGGCGACGCTCCTTCTAGGCGGAATGCTCTCCGCCACGCTGGTACGGCTTGCGCCCGGCTTCGACGCGGATGAAGAAGAACTGGATCCGCACTTGAACGCACAGAGTCTTCAAGCCCTACGTGACGCCAGGCACAAAGACCATAACGTAATCCGCTTTTATTTCTCTTATATGAGACGAGCGGCGGGAGGCGATCTAGGAACATCACTTGCACTGGGGCAACCTGTGCGCACGCTATTACGTGATCGCATTCCGCTCACGTTGCGATTGCTGCTTGTCGGCCTGGGCTTGGCCTGGATTCTGTCACTCGCACTAGCTCTGAGTTCGGCGTGGTTGCGAATTTCTGCTTACGATACCGTTACTACCGCGGTCAGCGGAACGTTCCTGTGTATTCCAGCCGCAGTGTTGGCGTTGCTCTCAGTGCTGTGGAATGTCTCGGGCGCATTAGCAATTGCTCTGATCGTCTTCCCTCACACTTGTCGTTATTCGCGAAATCTTTTGATGAGGACGTACTCCCGCCCTCACATCATCGCCGCAAGAGCGAGGGGGATTGGCGAGGGTCGCATTCTTTTCTGGCACGTCGTGCCGGTCGTTGCGCCGCAGTTGCTGGCCCTCGCTGGAGTTTCGGTGAGCATGGCAGTCGGGGCGGCGATTCCGGTCGAGGCTTTGTGCGGATTGCCCGGCATCGGACAACTGGCGTGGCAAGCTGCGCTGGCACGCGATCTTCCTCTGCTGGTGAACATCACGATCCTGGTGACTCTGGTTACCTTGCTGGCCAACTCCAGCGCGGATGTAATCGGACATATGATCCAGAGGCAGCAAGCGTGAGTCTCTGGCGAAAATTGCCGTATGTGTTGTTGGCGCTGGTGCTGGCCGCGTCACTGGCGGCAAATTGGCTGGCGCCTGCGGGCTACGCGAGGCAGTACCGTGAAGCAACGGACGCTCCTCCCTCGCACGCACACTGGCTCGGGACGGACGAATTGGGTCGCGACCGCTTTTCTCGCGTTCTCTATGGAACTCGCATTTCGCTCTTGCTGGCTCCGGCAGCCGCGCTGCTTTCGGCGCTGCTGGCGGCGTTGATTGGCGGGCTTGCCGGATATCTGGGAGGGATGTGGGCGCGGATGGCGATGGCTGTCACCGATCTGTTCTTGTCGCTGCCCTGGCTGTTTTTGTTGATCACGGCAAGGGCGCTGATGCCGCTGAATGTGTCTCCGCTGGTTTCGGTGATGGTGACATTCCTCTTGCTGGGGCTTCTGGGCTGGACCACTGCCGCGCGAGTGCTCTGCGCCAGCGCAGGAACTTTGCGCACAGCTGATTTTGTCCGGCAGGCGCGAGCAGCGGGCCTTCCCGGGCTTCGGCTGTTCTGGGTGCACGTAGTGCCGAACTTGAAGCCAGTGCTCTACGCGCAGTTTTGGATTTCGATTCCGGTCTTCATCCTGAGTGAAGCCAACCTCGGAATCCTCGGGCTGGGCGTGGCTGAGCCCATGCCGTCCTGGGGAAGTTTGTTGAAAGAGTTGGAAGGGCTGGTTTCCGTGGGCGAAGAGCCGTGGAAGTTTGTGCCGTTGATCTTGCTGGTTGTCGTCGTGACGTCGTTTCAATCGTTGCTTTCCAGGCGGGAAGAGGTAGCTGCATGAAGTGCCACATCAGAAACTCGGAGCGTCGTGCTTGCTGGCAAGCAATAGCAATTACCGCAATCTGCGTGGCCCTGGCGGCCCAAGCAACGGCGCAAGGTGGTGGTGAGCTGAGATTTTGCCTGCGTGCGGAGCCAAAGACGTTCCATCCTTTGAAAGTCGATGACGACGCCTCCGCGGCAATCCGTTATTTGACGGGCGGAGTATTAGTGCGCGTGAATCGTCAGACGCAGCAACTCGAGCCTGGACTGGCAGTGTCGTGGAATGTCTCGAAAGACGGACGGGAGATCTCATTTCGCTTGCGCAGCGGAGTTACATTTTCCGATGGCACGCCATTTTCCGCCGGGGATGTGGCTTACACCATCCAGCAATTGATGGACCCGGCATTGCATTCCTCCACCGGCGATGCCTTCCGTTCCGGCGCTGGAAACGTCGAAACCAAAGTGCTGTCGCCGACGCAGATCTCCATCCGCTTTCCGGCTCAAGTTGCCGGACTCGATCGGCTCTTTGATCAGGTTGCGATTCTTTCCCAGCATTCGCCGAAGAAAGAAATGGCGGTGCTGGGTCCCTTTCTTGTCTCCGATTACACACCCGGAGCAACCGTGCTCCTGCAGCGCAATCCCAACTATTGGAAGACCGACGATCGGGGCCGCAAACTTCCCTACCTGGATTCGATACGGCTCGATATCCAGCCGAATCGCGATGTCGAGCTGCTGCGATTCAAGCGCGGAGAACTGGATCTGATCAATTCTCTCGACAGTACGTACTTCGACAAGCTGGCAGAAACTTCGCCGCAGCTGGTGCACGATGCGGGACCGTCGCTCGATAGCGAGCAACTCTGGTTCAACGAAGTCACAAAAGCTCCGATTTCGGGGTATAAGAAAAACTGGTTCCACTCGGCAAACTTTCGGCGCGCGATTTCGGAGGCGATCAATCGCGAGGACATGGCCCGCGTTGTCTTTCATGGGCATGCACAGCCGGCGGCCGGACCGTTTTCGCCGGCGAATCTATTCTGGTTCAACAACCGGCTCAAGCCGCAGGCGTACAGTCCCGATGCGGCTTTAAAGGCTTTGCAATCCGAGGGCTTCCGACTGGAAAACGGAACGCTTAAGGACAAAGATGGCAATGCCGTCGTATTTTCCATCGCCACAAACTCCGGCAACAAGGCTCGGGAGAGCATGGCCGTGCTGATTCAGGATGACTTGCAAAAAATCGGCATCCACGTGAACGTGGTGACGCTTGACTTCCCTTCCCTGATCGAGCGCATGATGCAGACCTTTGACTATGAAGCCATCTTGCTCGGCCTGACCAATGTCGATCTCGATCCCAACGGCGAGATGAACGTGTGGCTGAGCTCTTCGGAAAATCACCAGTGGAATCCACAACAGAAAGTTCCGGAAACCGCATGGGAGGCTGAGATTGACCGGCTCATGCGAGTGCAAGCCTCTGCGAGCGATGCTAACAAGCGTAAAGAAGCCTTCGACCGTGTTCAGGAAATCGCCGTCGAAGAGGAACCGTTCATCTTCCTGGTGAACAAGAATGCGCTTTCGGCGGTCGCAACGACGGTGCACGGCGCCGCTCCCGTGATCCTTTCACCGCAGACCTTCTGGAATGCCGAACGGCTGACGGTGTCGCCGAAGTAAAGAACTTTGCTACTGATTTCCTCGGATTCACACGGATCTGGAGAACAGAATTACGAAGGCATAAGAACAATGTCGTCCGAAACTGAGCAAAACCAAATCCTCCTGTCGGCGCACTTTTCCGTGCGCTACGCCGACCAGCCTCAAGTTCTGCGCAACCTGCAGTTGGAGATCCGGTGCGGCGAGGTGCTGGGTCTGGTGGGACAAAGCGGTTCGGGAAAGAGCACGCTAGCCCTGGCGATCCTCGGCCTCCTCGATAAGAAGCGGTCAAAAGGTGAGGGCGCGATCAAGTTTCAGGATTCCGATCTCCTTCAACTTTCGGAACGCGATCTGCGCGAGCTGCGGGGACGCGCGATTTCGCTTGTGTTGCAAAGTCCGCTATCTTCTCTAAATCCGGCGCTTAAAATTAAAACCCAGTTGAAGGAAACATGGCGGGCACATGCATCGGGGACGAGCGAGGAGTGTGCCAACGCGATCCGAATTTCGCTACAGAGCGTTTCGCTGCCTGCAGACGATGATTTTTTGTGCAAGCATCCCGCGCAGATGAGCGTGGGACAAGCACAGCGTGTGCTGATTGCGATGGCGATCATGCACCGTCCCGCGCTACTGATCGCGGATGAAGCAACCAGCGCTCTCGATGTAATTACGCAGTCCGAAATATTGGCGCTGTTTCGCAAACTGAACCGCTCCACCGGAATGGCCATTCTCTATATCTCTCATGATCTCGCATCGGTGGCCGGGATTTGCGACCGCATCGCCATTCTCCACCAGGGCGAGATCGTAGAGTGTGGAGCGACAGAGCGAATCTTCGCCAATCCCCAACACGAATATACGCAGCGGTTGATGTCAGCGATTCCACGAATGCTGCCAGCCAACACACCATCCCTGAAAATCGAAGCGGCGGCCGCCCGGTAGTCGAAACTTAGCCGAAGCCTGCACTACTTCCACTCCGATTGTTCTCGCCAGGTAACCGCTCTCCGAAACGAAAGTAAGGGTCAAATTGGGATCGGGGACAAACTGTCCCATTCCCCGCCTGGGAGGACAGAGTGGCCCAAACCCAATGTCAGTCACCGCGTTCATTTCCACTGATTACAACAACTTACGAGGAGGTGATTGGCCTTGACCGTGCACAGCAAGAAGCGAGTTCTAAGTACGATTTTGCTTCACTTTGCCCTCTTGCCAAGAAAGGGTTGAGATTTATGTCGCAGACGCCGAAAGCAAAAAGCCCGAATCGAGGCCAGCGCCACAGCGCGGCATGGGGGAAGCGCCTAAAGATGTTGGTGCTGCTTCTGATCGCCGAGGCCGCCCTTGCTCAAGACTGGACCGCCGCGCGCCAGCCGGTCGGAAAGTTCGCCTCGGAGCTTGCACCAGCGGTCGAAAAAGCGCATCAGGGTACAGCTTCGCCGAATGAAACGGTAAAGGTCATAGTGCAGTACCGGCAAGCGCCACAAGCGGAGCAGGAGGGCCGGGTGCAGCGTGTTGGCGCCCGCTTGAACCATCGGCTTGGCCTGGTCAAGGGCATCGCTCTGACAATTCCGGTAAACGCCCTGACAGCCCTGGAGGCGGACCCCGAGATTACATCGGTCAGCCTCGACCATCCGCTGAAAGCGATGGACGATCACACGAATTCCGCAATAAATGTATCGGCAGCCTGGAATTCGGGCTACGACGGCTCGGGAATCGGCGTAGCCGTAATCGATAGCGGCATCAACGACAACCATCCCGATCTGTGGGACCAGAGCGAGAGCTACTCGCGCGTTCTCTATCACCAGGATTTCACCGGGACCAGCGTCCGCAATCAATTCGGACGCGTCGTATATGACCTGTATGGCCACGGCACGCACGTGGCCGGGATCGTGGGGGGAAACGGCTACCTCTCGAACGGCCTTTACCAGGGTGTCGCCCCGAACGTGAACCTGATCGATCTTCGAGTTCTGGACGTGAACGGCGCGGGTACCGACAGCGCGGTAATCGACGCCATTCAGCAGGCCATTGCGCTCCAGAGCACCTACAACATCCGGGTCATCAATTTGTCGCTGGGCCGGGGAATCTCCGTCGGATATGCGCAGGATCCTCTCTGCCAGGCAGTCGAATCTGCCTGGCAGAGTGGAATCGTCGTGGTCGCAGCTGCCGGAAACTATGGCCGGATCAGTGTGGAGGGCAGCAACGGATACGGAACCGTGGCCGCCCCCGGCAACGATCCGCTGGTGCTCACAGTGGGCGCCATGAAGTCCATGAACACGTTTCCACGTACCGACGACATGATTGCCAGTTACAGCTCGAAGGGACCGACCACGTATGACCACGTGGTGAAGCCTGATCTAGTCGCTCCGGGCAACATGGTCGTTTCTCTCTACGACCGCGGCAGCACATTAGCCAACTTGTTCCCCAGCAATGACGTCGCCGGCAACTACACCAATCATGATTACTTCATTTTGAGCGGCACCAGCATGGCGACTCCGGCGGCCGCAGGCGCTGTGGCGCTTCAGCTGCAACAACATCCGTCACTGACTCCAGACCAGGTCAAAGCGCGCTTGATGAAGACGGCGTACAAAACTTTCCCGGTTTCATCGACGGCCACTGATCCAACCACGGGACAAACCTACACTTCCTTCTATGACGCTTTCACGGTAGGTGCGGGGTATCTCGATGTGCAGGCGGCGATGAACAATAACGATCTGACGCCAGCGAATGTGGGGGCGGCAATGTCACCGACGGCAGTTTACAACGCGTCGACAAAGACAGTAAAGCTATCCAACGGTAACTCGACGATCGCCGGCAGCTCCGTCGTCTGGGGTTCCTCCGTGGTCTGGGGAAGCTCCGTGGTCTGGGGTGCGAATGTGTCCGGTAGCTCCGTGGTTTGGGGATCGTCGGTGGTCTGGGGAAGTAGCACTATGACGGGGTTTAGCGTGGTGTGGGGCTCGACGACGGATCTTGCCGATAGCGTCGTCTGGGGCTCAGCCATGCTTAGCCAAGACGCATCCTTCGTCACCGTTGTCGGCGAACAATAACCAACCGTGTGAAACACGCCAACGGAAGGAGAAGATCATGAAGGCCAACACACGGCTAACGAAAATGTTCATCGGCGGAATGGTCCTGATGGCGATTGCAGGCACCTCGTACGCCGGACATGAAAGGCACACGCTGCATCCGTCCTATGCCCTCGCTCTGTTGGCACTGGCCGCGGTCACGTCGCGCATGAAGATCAAGCTGCCGGGGATTGACGGCAACATGTCAGTCAACCTGCCGTTCCTGTTGATGGCAGTGGTGAATTTGAGCGCAGTGGAAGCGGTCTCGATCGCCTGCGTTTCCGCGGTGGTGCAGTGCTGGCCCAAATTTGGCAGCAAGTTCAAACCCGAGCAAATGCTGTTCAACGTCAGCATGATGGCGTTCGCTACCAGCGTGGCCAGCTTGATTT
The DNA here is from genome assembly GCA_036844925.1 of Candidatus Sulfotelmatobacter sp. Classification (GTDB taxonomy): domain Bacteria; phylum Acidobacteriota; class Terriglobia; order Terriglobales; family Acidobacteriaceae; genus Sulfotelmatobacter. Next base: position 318,834 of record DAIUEW010000001.1, on the reverse strand, counting down.
GGAACGCGGGCTGGCTTGGAAAAGCGTGGGCGACGGAGCCGCTGGCGCTGGCTTCGGCAACCGCTGTTTTCTTTCTTGGGCAAACCGCGCCGGTAGCGGGAATCATCAAGCTGGCCGAAGGCGTGGCCATGCGCCGCGTCTGGTTGAGCATCGTGCAACTGTCATTCCCCTACTACGTACTCAGCGCGGGATTGACATCAATGACAAACCTCGTAAGCCATCGATTCGGTTGGCAGGCAGCGTTGCTCGCCTTCCCAGTGATGTTTGGCATCCACCATTCGTACCGCCTTTACTTCGATCGCGCAGCCGAAGCGCAACCCATCGCTCCACGCGTGAGAGCTGCAACGGCGGGGGCGTAAAGTTAAGAGGCGGGAGGGGTTGACACCGCGTTATCCTGGAGCATGTTCCACTCGCGGCCACAACAGGCCGCGCCCACAAGATGAGGGTGACCCGATAGCGGTGTTTCCCGAAGCGCAGACTAACGCTCACACGTCGAAGAACACCGTCTCATCCTTCCCGCAAAGGTGTACTTCAAAAAACCAATCACCGGGATTGCCACGATCAGGACGAGCCAGAAGAGTTGCACGGCGTTCTTCCGGAACCAGAGCAAGAATCGGACATTCCTGGTTCGCCGGGTCGTCGGCAAAATAGATGCGTGTGGTCAGGCGTTTCAGGATGCCGCGAGCGAAGACAGAAACATTAAAGTGCGGCGCTTGCGATCTGCCCTTGATCCCCGGAACCCGTCCAGGCTTTATCGTCTCAAAGAAACACTTTCCATTTGCATCAGTCGCCATTCGGCCAAAACCAGCACAATCTGGATCTGATCCTTTTCCCTGCGCGTCCGTGGGAGTGTTGTAGTTGCCCTCTGAATCCGCTTGCCAAATTTCAATCATCGCATCATCGACCCGAACTCCATCTCCGTCGAGCACGCGGCAGATGAGCCGCACGCGTTCGCCCTTCGCATCCGGGCCAGCGATGCAACTGACCGCGTGGTTGTTGGTGCAACCCAGATGGAAGTAAGGACCAACCGTCTGCGAAGCTGTAGGAGTGAGATCCATGCTATCCCTCAAATGGTGTGGCCTCACTCCCTCGCAAAACAATGTCGAACCGGAAACCGAGGGCCCACGCTGGTTGCGTTATCTCGAGATCAAATTTTGAAATCAAGCGTTGCCGGGCGCGCTCGTCGGGGATCGATTGAAATATCGGATCGTAGGCAGAGAGAGGATCACCGGGAAAATACATCTGGGTCACGAGGCGGGTGGCGAAAGCCGGCCCGAAAAGAGAAAAATGAATATGCGCCGGACGCCACGCATTTTCATGATTGCCCCAGGGATAGGCTCCCGGCTTTATGGTAACGAATTCATAAAAGCCGTTCGCATCCGTCAGGGCACGGCCGGCGCCGGTGAAATTGGGATCCATCGGCGCCGGATGATCGTCCTTCTGATGGAAGTAGCGGCCGGCTGCGTTCGCCTGCCAGATTTCCACCAGTGTTTCAGGAACGGGTCGACCCCCATCGTCGAGTACTTGTCCCTTCACGATAATGCGTTCGCCCAAGGGTTCGCCGGGATGCTGGCGAGTCAGGTCATGGTCGGTCGCGGCAACCGCATTGCGGCCGTAAACAGGACCGGTCACCTCGGATAACGTGTGAGGAAGAAAAATCAAGGGCTGGCGCGGTGTGCGCTGCACCGTTGCACGATACGCGGGATACAGAGACATCGGCTGGCTGCTCGCTTCGTGCCGCCGGAAGGAACTCAGCTTGAACATTCGCTTTTACCTATCTATACAGGGCGTGCTCCAAGTTAGTTTCTGCAAGGCTACGCGTGATATCGATCTGAATTCCATGGATTGCAAATGATTGAAACAAACTGAAACAACCAGCCTTGACGGACACTTATGGCGCGTCTAACCTAACATAAGTTTAGCTCTGCCGAGAAGTTTCCCGAAGATGTTTGCGCAACTAGCCCCGAAGGCGGCAAGAAATCAGCGCAAAGTGCTGGTGGGGTCGCTCGCCCTGCACGCAGCTGCATTCGTCTGGCTGTTGCACACTCCGGAGCCTCGATTGTTGATGGCGACTTCGATTGCCCTCGGAAGCAATGGTAAGGTGCTCACGCGAATTTACTGGCCCACTCCATCGCCAGACGATAGCACAACCAGTTCACCTCAGGGCGCACGCGAGGTCTATCGCCACCAGCGACTGGGGCACGAAAAACTCATTTGGAAGCCAACTTCCACGCTGGCGAAGCTGCCTTCCCCCCGTACCGCGCTGCCCCCATCCGCGGTTGAGGACGATTCAAAAACAGCCACACTCTCAAACCTTGGACATGGCGCGACTGCCGGATCTCCCTACGGAACTCTGCCCGGGGGCCCGGTGTACGGGGATGAAATTCGGCCCGCCTTGCCCGTTGCAACCGCCGATCCTGTGATCTATGCGTGGGAGCGACCGGCTTCGGAAGGCAAAGTCATCATCGAAATCACGATTGACGAAAGGGGAGAAATCGTCCGAAAGCAAGTATTGCAGAGCCTTGGACCCGCGATCGACAGTAAATGTCTTGCTGCGCTCGACAACTGGCACTTTCGCCCCGCTACCCAAAACGGATCTCCCATTCCGTCGAAACAGGACGCCATTTTCCCCTTCAAGGCGCGCGGCTAGCCTGAACTTGCCGGCCCCCCTCTCTCCTCTCCTCACCGCAATTGCGACAGACATCGAGGTCAATCTCCCAACAGGTGAGGAGTGTTCCATCACAGCCGACTCTCAAACCACCGCATGGCCGGCTCCTATCGGCTTCGCGCGCCGAGGAGGCTCGCCAACTCTACTCGCGCCTGCTCCGAATCTGCGGTGTTCAACTCCGCTGACTGCCTCAGGTGATTTTGCGCTGCGACGGAATCCCCGGACTTCAGTGCAATCTCTCCTGCATGGCGAAAGAGTTTAGCGTCGCGAATACCGACTTGCAGCGCAGTTTCAATCTGTTTACGCGCTTCTACATCCTGACCGTTGACGTGCAGCGCCCAGGCGTATGCGTCAAGGGTGTAGACATCCTTCCGCCATGCGTATTCTTGCTCGGCGACCTTGAGTGCTTTAGCGGGCTGCTTCGCGTAGTCGGCGTAGTAGAAGATCAGCTCGCGGTTGGAGTTGTCCTTCTTACTCGATTCCAGAAGCGCTTTGCTTTCAAATTCAGCGAAGGCTTGCTTCGCCTCACCCTCGTGTCCCGCCAGTCGCAATGCTTTGGCCAAATCAAATAAATTCGCGGTGCGCGATGTGGCCTGGTAGCGTTGGCGAAGCAGGACAACTGCCTCTTCATAACGTTTCTGAGCGATGCGAACCTCGGCCAGCGCGCCCACGCTCAAGGGATAGCTCGGGAAAGACGCCAGCGCCTGTTGCAAAAGCTTCTCGGCCGCATCTGTATTGCCGGACGCGACACGAAGATGGCCCATCTGCGTCAGCAGCCAGGCGCGTTGCTCATTCTCGGTAGGTGGCGTCGAATCATATGCCATTTGAAGCAATTCGTAAGAACCATCGATGTCACCAAACAACTCGCGCAGACGCGCCGCATTGATCAGCGCCGGCAGATTGCCGGGGCGAAGATTGAGCATCCACTGCGCTGCTGTCTCCGCATCTTTGTAATCGCCAAGTTCGGCATACGCAACGGTCAGCAGGCCGTAGACCATGACGTCATCAAGAGATTGTTTGTTCAGTGCCTGCGCGGCATCGAGTGCGGCGGGGAACTCATGTTCACCCAGCAGGATCGAGACCTGAATCTTTCTGGTGTCGAAGTTGTTCGGAGCCAGTTGCAGCGATTTCTCGATTGCGTTGTCAGCTTGAGCGTAGTAGCGGGCTTCAGAAGTCTCTCGTGCGCGGTGAATCAGCGCCGTCGCGAGCAGATTGTAGCCGGTATACTGCTCGGGCTTCTCGCCGATCGTCCTTTGCGCCTCTGCGATGCTTCGCTCCGCGGGTGACGGCTCAGCTGCGCTCGTGGTTGGATTGGTGCTCGTGGTCGGATTGCCTTGCGCGACGCAGGTCGTAGAAACGCCGATCGTAGAAACCCAGGTCGCAGCCGTCATCCACATAAACATTAGCGCAAGAAATTTCTTCATGACGTACCTCACTTTCGCGGGAAAAATCGTGACCGCCGCTCTCTCGCACAGCGGCCACGAGGGTTACCTATTCAGGACAGATGCCGCCCGGTTGTCCGGTGCATCCCGCTTGTCCAGGTCCAATGTGCACGCTGTTGCGTCCGCTGTTGGCTGGCATGACGTACGGGAAGGAGTTGTTAAATCCTTCCGTTTTGGTGTTTACGCCATCTCCCAAAGGCAACCCGAATTTCGTCGAATCCACCAGGATGCCCTCGATCGCGCGGAGGGAGATGTCGAACACATCGTCGATCGGCCTGCGTCCATTGGGATATCCAGCGTTGTCGCCGGCGATAAATCCGAGACGCAACTGGCTGCCCACAGGCGTTGGAGGAATGCCAGTGTTGAGGCGGAGCAGATCCGCAACTGGGCCGGCATCCCCGGGACCGCAACCTGGGCAGATTGGCGGTTCATACTGTGCCAGGATCAGCAAGTCAGTTCGTGGATTCGGCGGGACCGGAACTCCGAGCGAGTGAAGAACGGCCGCCGCCACTGGATTCAGAAAGAAGTTCGCGAACTGGGAGTCGTTCGCTGGGAAATCCTCGCTAAATCGGTCTTTGAAGCCGGTCCCGATGACAGCTTCATTGATCAGGGAATTGCCTTCCCGGTTCACTTGCTGGAAGGCCCCGGAGCTGCCGTCTGGATTCGGAGAGTTCCGCACCGTGATGTGATGGCGCGCTGTGGCGCCATAAGTTCCGATGACCGCTTGCTTGTCGCTGGCGGGATGGATCTTGCCGTCGACCGTTAGCATCGTGATGGGAACTTCCAGCACGATGGAGTTCACGTTGAATCCGGCCACTGCATCGGGCGCATAGTTATGTGTATTATCCGCATCGATGGTCGGAGACAGTATCGGGCCAACTGTCGACGGGAAGTTCACCGAGTCAAAGAAAGCGCCCAGATCGATGAAGAAGGGATCATCAACCGTGCCCGCGAATACGCAAATGCCGTTCCCAAGGTCATAGATGCCTTGATTGAACAGCGATTGATAATCCGGCATGGTCTTTGGTCCGACGTTGGAGGGAACGGCGAATAGAGTCTTCCCGTTGTTCAACAAAGTCGACTTCCCGGTGTGGAGGTTAACCATGGTCACCGTGTAGGTCTGCCGCAAACTCAAACCTTCAGAACCTGTCCCGGAAAGTGAAGTGATCGGCGGAACTCCGGCCAGGTTGCCGACAAATCCGGTGAACAGATCGGGCTGCCGGATTTCGGTGTTAAAGCGGAAAAAGAAGGCAATGTCTGGGATGCCATCCTGATTGTTGTCGACGAACATCTCGTATTGCACGCTGTTATCGAAGGGGAAGTAATTGGGCCCGTTACTGGGCTCAAGCAAAGGGTCTACATTCAGGATGAAAGTTACATTGTTGGGATTTTGGTAGCTGACGAACGCGTACCAGTCCGTAACGTCCGCGCTACGGTCTAGTGCCGTAATCGGCGCTTCGCGATGACTCGACGCGAACAGGCTGCAGGGTACCAGCATGAACAGCGCCGTCGCGAGGGCCACCAATAGTTTCAACTTCTTCATAGGTGCCTCGTGGGAGTGAGATAGCGGGAAGATGTCGCCGCATCCTCCTCCAGACGTTGCGCCTAGCTGGGGAAGATGAAATGACTGAACACTTCCGCTTCATTAACAACTACGAGAGTGAGCGGTGTAGCGGATTGGACAACTCGCCTTTTATTCGCGAGCGAACATTAAGGGTCGGCAATCTCTTGAGTATTTTTGCACAGAGTCATTCCGGAGTGGAGCATCAAGTTCTTGAGCAACGGGATTTCAGAAGCGACGCGTGCGGCTAGGTCTTCTACTGAGGAATCCAGTGAACGTGCGAACTGAATAATCCGTCGACAAAACCGATGTGGTAGACGAGAAACATTCCAAACCCCACGCTCGCCAGACCAGAGATCGCCGTCAAGTGCCGGTTTATTCTGAAGAACTTCCTTCCTGTAAAAACCAGCGGAACTGAAATGGCTGCCGTCATAAGCATCATCCCGGCCATTGTGCCAATACCAAAGACCAGCAGGTAGGCAGTTGACCAGAACGGATTCTTGATCGTGGAGAGAACTAACAGGGCAACCGCTGCAGAGCCGGCCAATCCGTGAACCAGACCGATTACCAGAGGACGCAAGGTTTGGTAGATTCCAAGCTTGCGAATCGTTCTACCGAGGAATGTTTGGCTGTCCAGAACGATTGCTTCTGACGCACCATTACTTTCCGAAGCTGCATTGAAGATCGCCGATCGTCCTACCGACCATGCGGCGGTCCTATCCGGAGTGAACCGCTCCGTAATCCATCGCAGCACTCCTGTCAGATTTAATATCCCGAGCAGGATCAGCATAAGAGCAACACAAAACTCCATCGACAGACCGAGCCGGGGCGGGATCACTACTCCGAAGATTATTATCGCGGAGCCGACCAGGAAGATCGTAAGCGTATGTCCCAATCCCCAGAGCAGTCCAATAGTTGCTGAGCTTTTGATCGATTGCTGGCGGCTCACAATAGTAGACACGGCGACTACATGATCGGGATCGGTGGAATGCCGCATTCCTAGAAACAGACCCAGAAGTGTAACCGTCACAAACGGGAGCAGTTTGTCCTTCGAGAGAATGCCCTGCCCGATGGGAGCGGATGCGAAAGCCGAGACCGCGATGCCAACCCCCAGCACCACCATGAACGCAGAGGATAAGAATGGAAGATAACGGACAATCGATCCCTCAGCGCGCACGCGCGCTGCCATGAATCGCTTGGTGTAGACCATCGTGAGGCCAACAATTACTAATACGGCCGCCAAGCCGAGACTGAATGCGGTAATCAGGAACAAGCCGAAACCGATGCGGTGCAAAGAGAAAGCACTCAGCAGCACAACCAATGCAGCCGGGCATGGGATGATGCCTCCCGTAATGCCCAGCAAACACAGTTCTCGCAACGACACGCCGTGCGTTTCACTTTGACTGGTTTCGCGAGACAGAGGATTTCGCTCTGCCGTTTGTCGAAGTGCTCCTGGTTTAAACATGGAAAGTTTAAACATGGAAAGAAACCAGTGCGAGTGCTGCTCTCCCGGGGCATGCGACTGCTCTCCACTCTCTCCAGTTAAGTGCTTCAGAAATATGAAAACGCCAAGTCCAGTGACGCTCAGGCCAGAGATGGCTCCCAGCCAGGGATAGAGCTGCTCCGGAACGATGTACCGCGAAGCATAAAGTGTCACAATTCCTAACAGGTAAACACCCGCGGTGTGCGCGGCGGTCACTACGAACCCGAGCAGCACAGCATGTCTAGCCGTGCCACGCGAACCTACCAAGTAGGCAGCAACGATCGTCTTGCCGTGTCCCGGCTCGAGCGCGTGAAGTGCGCCAAGGCCTGCCGCGATGAGCGCAGCCGATAATAGAATCCACAAACTCAACTTGCCACGAGTCGAGATCAACTCCGTAAATCGGCTACGCGGCGTATTCTGAGCGCGAGTTGCGGGCTGAGAAGATGCCGTCGAAGCTGGGGACACACCACTCTCAGAAAATTGGACGAAATTGGATTGTGTCACTCTCGACGGGGCCGACCCTGTCGATGCCGCACGTTGGCTTCTGCGGAAAGTCGCCGGCTGCCGTAGCGCAACAACGGGCGCCACTATCGACTTTGCCGGGGCGCTTGCTGACAGAGGACTACTCACCTCCCGCTCTGGAACGGCGGTTCTAAAGTTTACGACAGCCGCTAACTGCTGGGGCGGACTGTTCAACAGATCCGAAGAGTAATTCGTTAGTTCCTGACTCCGGTCTACTTCAGGAGCGGTGCTTCCGAGAATTGTGGGACCCTCGCCGATAACCACGATCTCCTTCCACCCTGACCGCCCTGCGAAATTGTTGTCGGCGTAGGAAAGTTTGTGTGCGCCCGCAGCGGCATCAAGTTTTCCTCGAAAGATAAACGAGAGTTTCATCGTAGGCAACCCGCCAGCGCCGTCAGCAAACGCCACCTGACGAGAAATCGTGTCCAAACGCAGGGCCCGGCCATCGATCTCCAACGTGAGTCCTTGCTTCAATCGCGTCTCCTGTCCATCGAGGTAGCGCAAATCTGCAGCGTCATCGGGGTGAGTGTTCATGCCGAATTGGCGCATCTCCTGATAAGTCGGAATCTCCGCCATATCCACTAGATACAGGATCTCTACCGATGTCTGCCCCACCTTGATCTTTCCGTAGTGGTTCACGCTGAAATTTCCCATCGGATGCGCGAAGGCCCCTCCCGGGTAAAACAGAAGTAAGAAGACGGCGCTTGCGCAAATCCATCGAGTCGCGTACCCACAAAACCCGCGTTTAGTTGTGCGCATTGCTGGACCTCAAATCCTGATTTCTCAAATCCTGATTTCTCAAAACAGGGTTTCGAGAATTGGCAATATCGGCGACGGTCCGGCTTGCTAAATCGGCGTAAAAGATATGGAAGTGAGGATTCGCCTTCAACGCCCGGCTCAGAAACTGCTCGGAATCGGAATCCTGACCTAAGGTGTGATAGATCATTCCGGCGTGAAAGAGCAGGAGAGAGTCATTTGTATTCAGGCTCAGAGCATTTTTCATGGCCCTGGCTGCTTCCTCGATCTGTCCGTTCTTGTAAAGCGCCCACGCCAGGGCGTCCCACGTGTAGATGTCGTGGCGAACTTCAAGTTCTTTGCGCGCGAATGTCGAAGCCTCGGCCAGCTTAATCTCGTGGTCGGCGTAAAACAGCGCCAATTCTCGATTGGCGAGTACCTGGTTCAATTTGCTCAGGTGTGCGATGTACTCGACGAGGTCATATTGCTGCTGGGCCTCGTTAGACTTTCCGATCTTCTCGTAAACATCTCCCAACTCGGCTACGTATGGGGGAAACGGGATGATGGCGATCGAGCGTTGATAGAGTTGAATCGATTCTTCGAATCTTCCCTGTGCAACCCGCACCTTGGCCAAGCCAGCCAGCGAACGGTAATGATTGGGATCGGTGGTAATGCCGGCGCCGTACGATCGCTCCGCATTGGCTAAATCGCCGTCCTGGAAATAGCGTTCGCCCAATTCGAAATAAAGCCACGCTAGATTTTCTCGCGGCTCCTGGGTTTGAAGCGCCGCTGCGATGGCACTATTCATTAACCGGATCGCTCCCGAAGAATCACCATTTAGAAAGCTGAGGTAGGCTTTTCGACTGTCGAGCATGTACGAGAGCTGCAAAGGTGAGGCAACTGCGGAACCAAGAGTCTCAACTGTCCTGTAAGCGGCGGATGCCTGATCATAATCGCCCATATCCGTATAAGCATCGCCCTCGACGGCAAAGGCAGCTAGATTTCCCGAGCCGAGAGCCGTTGCTTTTTGCGCATACGTCAGGACATCTGAGAACCGATGTTCTCCCATATACACCATGCACATGTGAACCGAGGGATCTACGGCCCGAAAATCCTGCGGAACCAATTCGATGGACTTTTTCAGGGTTTGCTCAGCCAGGTCGTAGTAAGTAATTTCTCCGGTTTCTCTGGCCTTTTGAAAGAAGGCTGCTCCTAACGCGTCATACCCCGCGTAGTCGCCAGGGGCTTTCTTGACGCGATCTTGCATGGCAAAAATCTGCTTGTCCGTCGCGGAGCTTGCAACAAGGCGTGCCTGCGCTGCGGGTGAGAGCGCATCCTGGCACCAGGCTGCCGCGCTACAAAGAATCAGAATAAGGAAGAAACGCTTGGCCAAGTCTCGCCTCACTGGGTTTGCAGTTGGGAGCCTTCGAACAGCTGGGAGGTCCAGCGGTTGCACGCTCGCAGACGCTGCTCCAGTTCGTCCACAGTTTGAATACGAGCCCAGTCGCAGATCGGATTTCCGCGACTACCGTTTTTTGTCAATCTTGCTGCTGAGGGAACTTCTGGGACGTAACAGGATGCCTGAAACTGTTAGAATCGAACCCCTAAGACGAAAGTTGCAAAACCATAAGGAGAGTTCACACTATGGGCGGACGGTCACGATTTCTAAGCTCAGGGTTACTGGCGGCTGTGCTGGCTTGTTCGGTAGTCGGTGCTGGTTGCGAACGTCGCGATGACCGAGTTTATGACCCTGATCACGGCGACTACCATGCTTGGAACCGTGATGAAGTTGCTCATTATAATCAATGGGCCACGGAAAGGCATAGGGATCCCAATCGCGACTTCCGCAGACTGCCCCCGGATGAGCAAAAAGAATATTGGACTTGGCGTCATAGCCACGGCGACCCGGACCATCGCTAGATAACAGGAATTGGGTTTCTCGGAGGGCAGAGCCAACATTCCACACCACAGCTCAAAATCTTTTTCGAAGAAATTCGAAAAGAATGTAGCCGATGATCGCGGCTACCGTCGCAATCTCAAAATTAGCCGCGGTAAAAACATCCCGGAGTGCCCAACCGATGCCCTTCTTCATCCCCATGCCGGATCGCTCGAATTCTCCCATTAGCAGATTGGAATAAAAAAGGAAGATAATAAAACCTACTTCGATCACCGCTCTCCAGACATTTTTGCTCATTATCCAAGAATTGGTGAGATGCTTTCATCGAGTACGCGGGCGATTTTCCGCAGCGCGGAAGTCCGCAACATCTGCTGCACTTTGGCACCGCTTATAAGATCAGATTCAACCAGCAGCTCGATTTTCATGTCGGCTTTGGCCTTTCCTCGGCAACCGTGGATCACCTTTTGGGATTTGGCTATTCGTTCCAATTTCAAGCCATTCGCGGACAACGCCCACGAAATTAAAATCCCATCGTGTCATCGGCCGACGGCCCATAGGTCGCGGGCAGCGGCTTGCCATTCAATCGTAGATAGACACCCAGTTGGGCGCGATGGTGCACGAGATGATTCAAGAACATTTGCCTGTATGCGAGAAACCGCGAGCCGCTGAAAATCTTCTTGCCCTGAAAACTCAGCGTCCAGTTCTCGGTCCAGGCATCGTCTGAAGTATTCATCAACGCAGAACGGGCCTTTGTCACGTTCTCATCAAAAACCTTCAGCAGTGCATCCGACTCGAAAGGAGGCCGCGTGCGCGGACTACCAGCGGAAAAATCCAGCTCAGGAGTGGTCAATATTGTGACGCCGAAACCAGCCAGTTCCGCTACATGCGGCGCCAACTTGTCGAGCGGCATCGATTTCGGATGCGGCGCAAAATCCTTCTTGTCAAAGGGAACGCGTTCCAGAGTCGTGCGCGTGGTTTTCATTTCTGCGTCGAATTCGGAAAGCAAGAGTTCGCTGGTATGCATAAGTCCTCCGTGTCTAAGTATAACGACACGGCGAATAGAGCCGACCAGAAAGTTTGATAGCCTCGCCGACAGAAACTCGGGCGCTGCACTAGAACAACGGTTGGCGCCGGACTAAAATAAAAGTGCCATGATGATAAATGAGATGACCGAAAAGGATTGCGGCGCAATGCTTTCCCGCGCGTCGTTCGGAAGACTCGGCTGTGCGCTCGATAACCAGCCCTACGTAGTGCCCATCGGCTTCGCGAGCGAGGGTAACGATATTTTCGTGTTGTCGACTTTCGGCCAGAAGATCGAGTGGATGCGGGCGAACCCCAAGGTCTGCGTGCAGATCGACGAAATTCAGAGTGGAACCGAATGGGCGAGCGTAATCGCCACCGGCCATTATGAGGAGTTGCGGGAGCCCCAGTTCACGGATGAGCGCAACCATGCGCGAAAGTTGCTGGAGAAGCGCCACGGCTGGTGGCAAGCACCCCTGGCCGAGCGGCAGCTAAAATCGGATGACGACTTGGTAATTCCTCTTTTCTTCCGTATCCGCATCGATTCGATGACGGGGCTTCGCGCCGTGCCCAAAACCGGCTCGTAAGACACCCCAGGTTGCAGCTCGCCCCCAGTCTAGAGTCTTCCGTCTCTAGGAGTTCCTACTCAATTGACCAAGGTTTCGCGGTCGCACTAAGATAGGGCACCACCCCCCTAAGGAATTCAATGCCAACACTTCGTTCGTATGCCCAGGCCACTGGCCTGCCCGGAGTTGTTCGACTGGCCCTTATCTTTTTTCTTGCAAGTGCGTTTCTGGCAAGTGCGTTGACGGCAGCCGCCCAGGTCGCCGTAACCACGTATCACTACGACAACTACCGCACCGGTTGGAATTCCAGTGAAACCCTGCTGACTCCGGCGAGCGTCGCGAGCTCCTCGTTCGGCCTGCTGGGCACAGTGACGCTCGACGATCAGGTGGACGCGCAACCGTTGTTAGTCCCCAACGTGAATATCACTGCAGGAAGCCAGCAGGGGAAACACGCTGTGGTGTACGTGGTTACGGGAAACGACACCGTGTATGCTATCGGCGCCGCCGCCGGGGATGTTCTTTTGAAGCGGAGTCTGGGGACGCCGGTGCGTTGGCCGCTGGGCTGCCGCCAAAACGGGCCGAACGTCGGCATTACATCGACCCCGGTGATCGACCTCGCCAACAACATACTTTACGTAATGGCCTATACACAGGATGCAACCGGACCGGCCTACCGGCTTCACGCGCTCGATCTAGGCAGCCTGACCGACAAGATAACGCCACAGATCGTAACTGCGTCGCATACTCTGACCAATGGAACAAAGTTCGTGTTCAATGCCACATACGAGCGGCAACGCCCCGGCCTGCTATTAGCCAATGGCAATATCTACGCGGGTTTCGGCAGCTTCTGCGATATGGGCGCCGACGTTTCGCGCGGCTGGTTGCTGGGCTGGAACGCGACTACACTAACGCCCCTCTCGGCCAATCAGGTTCTGGATACGCAGCCCACTTCTCCCAACACCTTCTTCCTTTCATCGATCTGGATGTCGGGCTACGGACTTGCGGCCGATGACTCCGGAAACGTAGTCTTCGCCACAGGAAACTCTGACCCTTCGGGAACCACTTACGACGGCGTTAGCAATATTCAAGAAAGCGCGGTGAAGGTCTCCTCGGAACTGTCCACGGTAGTGGACCTGTTTACGCCCTCGGACGAATCCATCCTCGATCAGCAGGACTGGGACTTAGGCGCCGGCGGAGTATTGATTCTGCCCGAACAGTCCGGCTCGAAACCGCACCTGGCAGTCGCGGCGGGCAAGGATGGCAACATGTACCTCATGAATGAAGACCATCTGGGGGGATATTCGACCTCGAAGAACAACGTTCTTGGCACCTATAAAATCGGCGGTTGTTTGTGTGGGGAGTCATACTTCGTGGATCCGAAGGATGGCGCGGCGCGCGTGGTAACGAGTGGCGCAAGGAATGTGATCTTGTGGAAACTGAAAACGTCACCGAGTCCGGCTTTAACCAAAGTCGGCATTTCGCCTCTCATCGTGAACGGGCAAGGTGCGGGATTCTTCACCAGCATCTCATCGAACGGCCGGACAAACGCGATCATCTGGGCAGTGTCGCGGCCCGCTTCGGCTATCTCAAAGGACATCTCACTCTATGCTTTCAACCCCGATTCAAGCGGAAGCATAATGACCCAACTATTCCAGGGCATCGCTGGGACCTGGCCTTACTTTGGCGCCCATTCGAACCTGGTGCCGATAGTTGCCAATGGTAGAGTCTATGTTGCCAGCTACAAGCAATTGCAGATTTTCGGATTGAAACCGTAGCCAGGCCCGGCAAGGGCTCTCCTGCTTTGGCGTGAACGCCTGGTGGACACCACTCCGACAATTCCCACGCCAGCGGGGCGAAACCCACCTGTAGGCGGTACGGTTCCATGTGCGGCGGATATGAGGAATTGAAGTGCATCGGAGCCGCCAAAGCTCGGCGATTTCGTGATTCTCCATACTCGCGGCGACCACACCAGTCGAATCGAGGTCGAAGCCGTATTCCTGGGACACAATCTATTCCCGCAGTGCATGACAAGATCGAAAGGAGCGGTCACTTGCCCCGCAGATTATTCACGATCGAGCAGGTTCTGACCCTGCTCGCAGAAACGCCGCCGCGCATCGCCGAGATTACAGCCGGTTTGGCACCAGCTCAGTTGCATAATCCCCCCGGTCCCGATGAATGGTCGGCCAATGATGTACTTGCTCATCTCCGCGCGTGCGCCGACGTATGGGGCAACTGCATCGCCACGATAATCGCCCAATACACACCGACACTGCGGGCTGTCAGTCCCCGGACTTGGATCAAAAAGACGAACTATCTCGAACAGAAATTTCAGCCATCATTACACGCATTTACCAAGCAGCGTACTGATCTATTGGCAGTATTGGAACCATTAGCCCGCCAATGCTGGTCGCGTAAGGCGACCATTACCGGGGCGGGAAGAGTGCTCGAATGGACGGTGCTATTCTATGCGACGCGGATGGCAGGACATGAACGGACGCACTTGAAACAGTTTAAGCGCATTGCAAACACGATGCGCATCAAGGAATGACGGGCCGATCTCACGGTCCCACAGCTTGCGAGCATCTACCTGTTGACACCGATATCACGGCACGGTTCGCAAGAGCGCCTGGGGACCAGGAGTTGGGAACCAGGAGTTGGGAACCAGGAGTTGCTTCCCACACCTATTACCTAGGGCAACAGACCGTAGAAGTCCAGTTCCGTTTGCGTAGGTACAAAGACCTTCCCATTGACCACCGTCGGCACAGTGAACTTAACTGCCCCGGCGGCACTGTCACGCGTGGGATTCATCTTGCTGTTGTAGAGTTCGTCTCCTACGTTCGCGGCATCGTAGGCATGGAGAATTGCGGAGTTGCTCTTCGCATAGCCATCGGTCTCTAGTGTCCAAACCACGCCGTTGGTCGAACCATTAGATGAGACCGTCGGCGTTGCGCCAGGATAAAAATTCTTGGTAGGACTTGTCGCCAGCGGCGAGGTTGAGAGCAGTCCGTTGGACAATTCGAAATCCTTCACCACGTCTCCGACTCCTGCGAAATAAAGCTGACCATTCCAATAGGCGGGCGCCCCACGAACACCTACCTCAGTGGCCGGGACATCCAACGCGTCTACCAGCTCCTGAACGACGTTATCCGATCCCGGTCCATAACCACCCATGCTGTTGCAGTTCATGAGGTAGATTGTGGCGGTCTTGCCGCCTCCAACCAAGAGATCGGGATTCGGGCCCGGCTGGCCAGGCGGCAGGACCAGCACGCCCCCCGATCCTAAATCCAGATTGTCTACGCCCATGATCCCTTGATTGTAGGGAGAGAAATAGTCGGCTACCGCTAAGGTTCCACCGGCGGTGCTGAGCCGCAGGAAACTATCGGCATAATCTGTGCCACCCAGGTTTGCGTCGAAGATGCCATTGCTGGTGGCTACGTAGATGTTGCCGTTGGCATCCGCCGCAGCGCCGGATCCGCCTTGCCAGATTCCGCCCTCTCTTGAATTTGGGGTCGTGTTGTACAGCGCGACCGGTTGCATGGTGCTCTCGTTGTAGCCCATCACCCATCCGTGGAATGGATTTTGGTCGTTTTGCGAACCCCACGTGATATAGATCACGCTATCCAAAAGGAGCAGGCCTGGGCGCTGGTTCTCAAGCAAGGCGTTGAACGAAATTTTGCCGCCGCTGCTGCCTGACCCGGAACCTGGAACCGACCCTTGAATCACGGCCGGACTATTGGGGATCTCCGCGCCGGTTGCAAGATCGAGTCCGTGCAGGCGCTGGATCCACTGGTAGCCCGATCCGCTTTGGTGCTCCTTGGTCGCCGCAACGACAAAGATGGCATTGAGATTAGGATCAATCACGGGAGTTGAGGTAATGCCGATCTGCGGAACGAGATTGCCGCCACCCGCTTGAGCTAAATCGCTGGCAGGAATTGTCGTAACCGAACCAGTAAGGAAATTGGTTTGCCACAGAAGAGTTGCGTTGTCGGCATCGATGGCAAAAACACTATCTCCCTCGGTAGCCACATAAACCACATTGTGCGTACCCTGGTTCGGAATGTTTACGTTCGCAACATACAGAGGTTGGGCGTAAACATATCCGTCAACCGGGAAGCGAGCCAGCTTTCCGAATTGAGTTTTGTTAACGTTGGCGGCGCTCAAAACCGTTTCGTTCAGATTCTGGCCCGTCCGCCCACTGTCATTGTGTTGGGTGAAGACACCGGAATTGTTGGTAACAAACACAGGAACACTCGCAGTCTCCAATGCATTGGCGGTGCTGATTGCCGTCACCGTGTGCGTGCCAGGCGCGCTCGGTGGGGTGTACAAACCACTGGTTGTGATCGTCCCAACCGTACTGTTGCCGCCCGCAATCCCATCCACCCCCCAGGTCACATTCGTGCTCGATACTCCGCCGATCGTCGCCTGAAATTGCTCTGTCTGCGTAGGCGTAAGCGAAAGCTGTCTTGGGCTGATTGCGACTGTGGTGTTTGGCGCCTGACCAGTTCCTGTGAGTGCAATGACCTCCAGCATCGGCGGATCGGTAAAGTGCACAACCACCTCGCCGGAGCGCGTCCCGCTCCACGAAGGAGTGAACGTCACATTGATCGCGCAGTTTGCACTCAAGACCGCGCCGCAGGTGTTGGTTTGCGTGTAGTCCCCGCTTACGGTGATGCTCTCGATGGCGGCGGGAGCGCTCCCTGTGTTCGTCAGCGTAACCGCTTGCGGCCCGCTGGAGCTACCAACCACTTGGCTGGCAAAGGTTAACTTTTGACTGGATGCACCTACACTCCCTCCGCTGAAGCCCATGCCCGACAAAAACAGCGGCGGGGCGATGGCATTGCTCGTCACCACAATCGTTCCCATGCGCGCCCAGGTAGCGGTCGGGGTGAACGTCACATTCACGCTGCAACTGCCGTTCGGCGCGAGAGGAGCGCTGCAACTATTTGTTTGTGAGTAGTCACCGACGGCTGCGATGCTGTTGATGGTCAAAGTGCCGTTGCCTGTGTTGGTGAGTGTTACCCCCTGCGCGGTGCTAGGCACGCCAACCGTCTGCGATCCGAAATTCAGGTTGGGGACGGACCAGGTCGCGATCGGCGCGGTGCCGGTTCCGCTCAATGTCACCACTTGGGGACTGCCCGGGGCATTATCGACGATCTGTATCGTCGCTGATCTGGCTCCCACTGCCTGTGGCGTAAACGTGGCCCAGATGTTGCAATTTTTCCCCGCTCCCAAAGTCTTGCCACATTTATTCGACAGTGGCGCAAAATCCAGGCGTTCGACCCCAGCGACCGATGTGCTGCTGATGTTCAGCGTCGCTGTGCCTGTGTTGGTCACGGTCACGGCCTGAGCTGTGCTGGGAGTGTTGATCGTCTGATTCCCAAAGTTCAGGCTGTTGGTCGAAAGGCTCACCGTTTGACTCGCCGCGAAAGTTGAGACAACGAGGGCTAGAAAGACCTGGCAAGCGACCACAGCAGAGGCATGACGCAGCGGGTGAGGCATAATGATAACGATCTCGTTTCCGACGAAGGATTTAGTTGTAACGGGGTGACGAGCGTTGAAATCGAGTTTCAAAACTTAGGGGGATGTGCAATTCTCTTCATTTCCGCGCAGTGGGTCAAGAGTCCAAAGACTCCTAAAAATATTAAAATTCGCACCGCAGGGATGCAAGAATTTTCACTCTTGCATTTTCGCACTCGACCTGATTCTATCTCACCTAACTAGCCGCCGCTGGGCTTGGGAGTGCCTGTCTTTGGGCTTCTGTCAAGCCTTTTGGATGACATTAAGACTAATCACTCTTGACCCCATGAATTGCCGCCGCTATACTTTTTTTCAACTTCTGCACCATCCCCGATCAGGTCGATCTCCTAGGAGGCAGTAATGCGCATCGCTACCCTCACGATCGTTCTCTCGTTATTCATTGCCAGCTCACAAGCACAATTCATCCCTGAGCCAACCTACTCTCTGCCTGGACAGAATCTTTCCAATTTCTGGGCCAAGGGCGATTTCAATCACGACGGAAAACTCGACGTTCTGCTTTCGGGGGAGAATCCCTCCTCAGGCGCGTTAGAGTTAGTTGTTTTTCCGGGCAACGGAAAAGGCGGATTTGGCACGCCGATCATCACCACAATAAGCGGCCTTAATAGCCCAGCCATAATTCTGGCGGGAGACATTAACGGCGACGGAATTCCCGACGCGGTTATCACGGGTACGGATCCGGTGACAGGAGTAGCAGAGTTTGGCGTGATGCTCGCCGACGGCACCGACGGGAAGTTCAAAGCGCCGACCTTTACCCGTGCATCAGTCGGACAAGGGTCCCAGATGGTGCTGGGCGATTTCAACGGCGACAAAAAGGTCGATCTCGTTCTGTTTGGCGAGCCCATCACATTCTTTCCAGGCAACGGCGACGGAACTTTTGGTTCGCCGGTGAGCAGCACGGTTAACTACGGCGGCAGCGGTTGCAGCGCTGTAGCCGACTTCAACAAAGACGGAAAACTGGACATTACCACGGGCAGCGAAGTATTACTCGGTAATGGTAACGGAACGTTTCAGTCTCCGATCGCGGTTGTAAACGGCACCTGCAGCGTCGCGGTCGGCGATTTCAACAACGACGGCATCCCCGACCTGGTCACCGGAGATGGTGCCAATGCAAGTAAACGCACCCAAGTACGCGTGTTTCTGGGGGACGGAACGGGAGACTTCAAAACGAGCACGACCTACCAAACTGGTAACGACGCTGGGTTAATACCGGGCACCCTCGCGGTCGATTTCTTTAGCGGCGGTACTGACCAGGATATTGCAGTCGAGAATCTACGGAGCAGCAATGTCACGATGCTTTTGGGCAACGGAACTGGGGCTTTTACCATTGGCAAGAGTTTTGCAGTTTCAACCGAAGGAATTCTTTCGGGTGACTTTAACGGAGACAAAAAGATCGACCTGGCAGTGCGGGATCTGCAGGGCATCGGTGTGCTCCTCGGTAACGGGAATGGTACTTTCGTCGCTCAGATTGCGCAGAATGTCCCACAGACCCTTGGAACAATTCATCTCGCCAATTTCACCGGCAGCGGCAAACTTAGTTTGATCGCGTCCAGCGGCTCTGGCGAGGCCCCGACCTCTGTGCTTCCCGGAAATGGGAATGGCACCTTTGGGACTCCTATTCCGTTGCCCGCTAGTTGTCAGACACAGAACGCGATTGTGGGTGATTTCAATGGAGACAAAATCCCAGACATCGCCTTCAACGTTACCGGATCTGGAGGTGGGGTTGCGGTTTGCCTGGGGAACGGCGGTGGAACTTTCAAAGATGCCGTGATCTCTGATGCCGGAGTGCAACACGGAACGCTGGTAATTGGCGACTTCAACCATGATGGCAAATTGGATCTGGCTGCTTCTGATGTCGGGGGCATCAGCATCTTGCTGGGCAATGGCGATGGCACGTTCAAGGACGGGATCGCCACGGCGCTGAGCGATTTACAGAGTTTCACCGTGGGAGATTTCAACAACGACGGCAAGCTCGACATCGCCGCTATCGCCGGCAGTACCAGCGTGATCAACATTCTGCTGGGGAACGGAAATGGCACCTTTAAGGCCCCCATCACCACCGCAAACCAGGGTTCAATCGGGATTGTGGCCGGCCTTATAAACAGTGACAAAAACCTTGACCTCGTGACTGTGAGCTCCAACGCCCTATACATTTTCTTGGGCAATGGCGACGGCACCTTTAAGGCACCCACTTCCATAAGCGTTGGGTCCGCAGACATTGAGACCCGTGGGCCGCTCCTTCGGGATGTGAACGGCGACGGTAAGCTCGATTTGATCTGCTTTAACTCCGCGGGCTTGCTAGTTGTGTTGTTAGGTAACGGGGATGGAACCTTCCAGCCTAGAAAAACGTTCCCGGCCACCAACGATGTAAACGGCACTCTGGCGGCAGGAGACGTTAACGGAGATGGTTTGCTGGATGTAGTTCTCTATAGTCCAGGAAATAACGGTTCCACAAATCCTTTGGGCGCACTGATCGTGTATCTCAACCAAGGGAAATGAGAGTGAAAGTTAGGCAGTGCGAGAAGCCGGACGCAACCCGTCCGGCTTCTTTATCAACGTCATGATACTTATCGGCCAACCACTTCGGACTTAGTTGGGTTGGACGACTGCGTCGATGACGTGAATCACGCCGTTCGATTGAAAGACGTTCGGGATCGTCACTAGCGCAGTGCCGCCCTTTTCATCTTTCAACATAATATTGCCACCCTGCATTGAGGCCCAGAGCTTGCCACCTTCTACGGTCGTGAGCTGCGCTGTGCCGTTGCCCGCTTTAATCTGTTTCTTCAGATCCGATGCACTGAACCTGCCCGCCACTACGTGATAGGTGAGCACTTTGGTCAACGTGGTTTTGTTTTCCGGCTTCAAAAGCGTATCGACGGTGCCCGCAGGCAGCTTGGCGAAAGCTTCGTTGGTCGGTGCGAAAACCGTAAACGGTCCGGGACCTTCCAGTGTTTCGACCAATCCAGCTGCCTTCACGGCCGCCACGAGAGTGGTGTGATCGGCGGAATTCACGGCGTTCTCGACGATGTTCTTTGTGGGATACATTTCCTGGCCGCCGACTACAGGATTTTTCATCCCCGCCAGAGCCGAAGTGACGCTAAGAGCAACCACTGCCAACACTACTGCTAGTTTCTTGTTCGTTGTCGCTGAATCCTCTCAATTTGAATTTCGATACTCACATACAACTACGAGCTTGTTCTGAAATCGGATTTAGTGATCTATTCGGTCGGACCTGAATCCATCCTGCAACCGTATATAGGGCGACATTCTGAGTAAACGGAGTCGGACGAGCACTCGACGATGTGCGAATCAAGACGTGCGAGTTAGATTGAGAGTTGAGGGTGGCAACAGTCTTTGGCGAATCAGTTTTCTGTCGTCCAATTTAGCCAATCTCTCCATGCTCAACAGCGGAGAGGCTATGCGCTTTCAAGCCTCAGCGAACATTGTGATCCCCGCCAGCGGGTTCGTGGTGTTCGCACTCGCTTGAGCCGAAATCGTGGAAACGGCTCAGTTCGCCCAAATGAATTCCACAGAGCATCCCTGGCCGAGGTGGAATAGAATAACGGTTCGCCAAGTCGCGGCCTATGGGCACAGCAAACGAACGGTGGAAAAGATGGGAAGGCAAACTGGTTGATGGAAAGTTCCCTCTACAAAAGTGGCTGGGAGGGTCGGATCATAGCGCCGTATTTCTCACGGAACGCGGCGGCGGGAACCGGCAGAAGGCCGCTATCAAGCTCATTGCCGCGGATAATCTGGACACGAACGACCAACTGACCCGCTGGGCCGAGGGCGCAAGGCTTACCCATTCCCATCTGATTCGGCTCTTCGGAGACGGACGCTGCCTGATCGATGGCACTCCGCTTCTCTATATTGTCATGGAATATGCCGAGGAGAATTTGGCTGAGGTTCTTCCGCTGCGCGCACTCACCCCCGCTGAAGTTTCCGAGATGCTCCAGCCCGCGACAGAAGCTTTGGCGGCTCTGCATCGCGCCGGATTTGCGCATAGCCGGATCAAGCCTTCGAATGTGATGGCGGTAGACAACCAATTGAAGCTTTCCGCTGACGGACTTCGTAGGAGCGGAGATCCCGGCGGCGGGCAAGTCGCCAGCGCGTACGATGCGCCTGAAGTAGCAACAGTCGGCTTCTCGCCGGCGTCCGATATGTGGTCGCTCGGGATGACATTGGTTGCAGTCTTGACCCAGAACGAACCGAAGGATGCAACGGCACAAGTTGCAGTTTCGGAAGCAATTCCGCAACCGCTCCGTAGAATTCTGCAGAAGTGCCTGCAGATCGATCCGGCGCAGCGTTGCACTGTGGACGACATCCTCAAAGAGTTTTCAATGCAGACTGTTCAAGCGCAGCCTAGAGTGGATGCAACGCCAGTCGAGCCGCACCTGCCGCACAAGACGCCGAGGTGGTGGATCGTCGCACCCATCATCGCGGCTGCTCTGCTCGCCGTCGTATGGATTGGCGGCAAATTTATACACCGTCAACCTGCCGCTCCGGCCTCGGAGACTCAGGCCGTTAGTCCGCAATCCAGCGGTGCTCCCAACCCGCAGTCGCCCGCGCCTTTCACCGGGAAAACTTCTTCGGCGAACGAAAATCCAGTGCCGACAGGAACCGGGCGCGGAAGTGTGCTTCATCAAGTTTTGCCCGACGTCTCTCGAGGGGCGCAACAAACGATCACGGGTCACATTAAGGTCAGCGTTAAAGTTGCGGTGGACCCATCCGGGAACGTCTCGGAGGCAAAGCTAGTATCTGCGGGTCCGAGCAAATACTTTGCGCTGCGAGCGCTGGCCGCAGCTCGCCAGTGGAAATTCAATCCGCCGCACGCGGACGGAAAAGCAACCGCCAGCGAATGGGTTTTGCGTTTTCAGTTCGGACGCACATCCACGCAGGTCTATCCCGCGGAACTAAAACCTTGACCCAGTTCACCCCCCCGATTTGCCACTCTTACTGCTATTCTTTAACTTCCAAACAATCTGCCGCAACATCCCCAACAAGAACTCCGCGTCCCGGGTCTGCAAGCGGAGACGCCGCACTAACCGCCGGACTGCGCCCTCAAATGAATCCGATGAATTCAGTTTTGGATAACCGCTCGCTTCGAGCGCTGTAAACAGAGTTTCGTGAATTCTCTCGATCTCGGCTGACGACGCGGGGTTTGCGTTCTCGGGTTCCACCGTGGTTGCAGATTCACGTATTAACTCATATAGACAAATTGCCACCGCCTGTCCCAAGTTCATCGAGAGATGTTCCTCGCGAGTAGGGATGTGTATCAGCCAGTGGCAGTGACTCATGTCTCGGTTTGAAAGCCCAAATTTTTCCGATCCAAACAGGAGAGCACAAGTGCCTGATGTGGACTGAAGGTGCGAACGAATGAGCTGCGCAGCGGCCTCTAGCCGCCGGAGCGAATGCTGCAGCTCTCTGTGCCCGACTGCCGTGGTTCCGATTACGAGCGAGCAGTCGGCGACAGCGTCCGCGACAGTTTCATATTTTTCGGCGTGGGCCAGGACATCCGCGGCGCCCGCTGCGGAGCGCGCACCCTGAAACGCCACATCGTAGGGATTTACGACCCGCAGATGTTGAAATCCAAAATTGCTCATCGCTCGAGCGGCCGCGCCGATGTTGAGAGGATTGCGGGCGTCCACCAGGACCACACGCAAGTGATCGAGTTCCGTCGCAGAGGACAAGCTATCTTTATTTTACGGCACCTTTTGCTGAGTTTCGTCCAGCTCACTTAACGGTGGCGACGGAGTCGAATACAGTGCAAGCCACTGGCCGCGAGAGCTATTCATAGCAGATGGCAAATGTAAAAAATTTGTCAAACCTTTCCCGCCCCGCTGAAAACAGGCCAAAACGTTGTAAGCTTCGTTAGTCGGCGGGGCGCAATGGGGTGATCGTGCAAGGGCAGTCGGGCAAAGGAAACAACGCAAGCTCGGCCCCGGGTCGAGAAAACGAGTCCGAATCAAGTTCCGAAACAAGTGAGGATGGCTTTATGGGTCAGATCGCAACTCCAATCAGCACGGCAAAATTGGCCGATCCGATGAGTTCCCCGCGGCCGATGGGACGAATTCTCGTAGTCGAGGACGACCCCGCGGTCCAGAAAGCCCTGAGGCGCCTGTTCGAGTCCGAGGGATATGCGGTTGAAGTGCAAGGCAATGGCAGGTCAGCGCTGGAGAGCTTCCAGGCAATGCCGCCGGCCGTCATCATTCTGGACCTTCGCTTGCCAAAGCTCTCAGGCAGCGATCTGTGCAAGGAAATCAAAGGGCAGGCACCATCATTGCCGATCGTCGTTCTCAGCGCAACCAGCGATGTGTCCGATAAGGTTCTGCTGCTCGAACTTGGAGCGGACGACTACGTGACTAAACCCTTCAGCCCGCGGGAACTCCTGGCCCGCGTGCGCGCTGCTCTGCGACACACCTCGAGAACAACTACCGTCAATCGCGTGAGCTTCGACGGAATCACGATCGACTTCAAGAAGATGGAAGTGCAGCGGGACGGTAAGGTAGTAGTTCTGACGGCGCAAGAATTTAAAACCTTGCAATTCCTGGTGCAAAACGCCGACCGGGTGATCAGCCGCGACGAACTGTTGAACGAAGTTTGGGGATACCAGAATTATCCTTCCACGCGCACCGTTGATAACCATATCTTGAAGCTTCGCCAAAAGCTGGAGCGCGATCCCGGCAGTCCGGTACATTTTCGCACTGTACACGGAATGGGTTACAAGTTCGTCCACTGAGATCCCTTGGCCCCTTCATCAGAACCCGTCTCGCAAATTCCGCCAGTTTATTCCGGAAGCACGCTGGTGACCCGGACGCGGCTGCGCACGCGTTTCTTGCTGTCGATGGTGTTGATCACGGCCGGCCTCACTGTGATGAGTCTCCTGGTCGTGCGGCACAGTGTGCAAAATCAAGTTCGGGCAGAAATTGTTCAGGACCTTCGGAATTCGGTGACTACCTTCCAGAATTTCCAGCATGATCGGGAAGTCATGTTGACGCATTCTGCGGAGTTGGTGGCCTACCTGCCGATCACTCGGGCCATCATGACCGCTCACGATCCGGCCACGATCCAGGATGCTTCCAAGGATGTCTGGCCGCTGACCGGTAGCGATCTTCTGGTATTAGTAGACCGTAATGGCAGGGTGGTTGGCCTCCATACAAAATCGGCAGGCTTCACGCCCGAAGCAGCTCAGAAGGATTTCGCGCGATCCCTGACTGAAGAGGGTTCCAGTCACTGGTGGTTTGGCTCGCACCATCTCTACCAAATTTTCATGCAGCCGATTTACTTCGGTTCCAAGACTGAAGGCCCGCTGCTCGGTTTCCTGATCATCGGTTATGAAATTGATGACCGCTTAGCCCGCGAGGTAAGCAAGATTTCCGCCAGCCAGGTGGCTTTCTCCTACGGCGATGAAATCGTAGCTACTACTCTGACGCCCCTTCAGGCTCAAGATCCAGACGTTCGTGCATTCGCTACGGAGTTTTCACAAACCGGACCACGCGATGTTGAACTGAGCAAGGAGAATTTTTTAGCAACTTCGCTCGACCTGTCAGGCCAGCAACCAACGCCTGTCCGGCTGACTGTGCTGGGATCCTACGATCAGGCCGCGAAGTTTCTTGGTAACTTGAATCGCCTGCTTCTTCTGCTGGGCTTTACCGCCGTCCTGGTAGGCAGCGGGTTGGTGTTCCTGATCTCGTACACGTTCACTCGTCCGTTGGCCAACCTGGTGGAGGGCGTGCGTGCGCTCGAGCACGGAGATTTTCATCATCCTCTCGATCCGCGCGGCAGCGATGAAGTCGCGGAATTGACGTCAGCCTTCGATCGGATGCGCGCCAGTCTGCTGAAGACGCAACAAGCTCTGCTGGAGTCTGAGCAGTTGGCGACGATCGGCCGCATGGCGAGTTCGATCTCACATGACCTCCGCCACGCCTTAGCTGCCGTGGTCGCGAACTCTGAGTTTCTTTGCGACGGCCGCCTGACTTCTGCACAGCGCGAAGAGTTATACCAGGAGGTGCGGAGCGGAGTGAACCAGATGACCGACCTGATCGACTCACTCCTCGAATTTGCCCGGACGCGGGAGTCTTTGAATCCAACCTACGCCAGTGTGATTGAAAGTGTGCAGCGAGCCATGCAGTCGGTGCGCTTGCACCCGCGCCACCAGGGCACTCTGATCGAGGTCCACAGCAACGGACAGAGCACGGCGTGGTTTGATCCCCGCAAACTGGAGCGCGCTCTCTACAATTTATTGCTGAATGCTTGTGAAGCCGCGCCCAGCAGCGAAGGAAGGGTCGAAGTCACGATCCGAAGAACGCCCGCCTCCATCATCATCGATGTATCCGACAACGGTCCCGGGATCGCAGAGCCCATTCGTGACAAACTGTTTCATCCTTTCGTGAGCTTCGGCAAAGCGAATGGTACCGGGCTTGGATTGACGGTCGTGCAAAAAATTGTGCAAGATCACGGCGGCACGGTCATGATGGAGCGTACCCGGGATGGCCGGACGGTCTTTCGTATCATGATTCCCGGTAGCGCTCCACAAAGCTCCACGGGCTCCAGCGGCGACGGAAATGCAGAAGGTCCGTTTGTGCCCGCAAACAGCGATCGAGCGACTGAAAACTCAATTCGACATTCGGACACGTAGTCCCGCTTTCCATTATTTATCGACTCCATGACACGATCCGCATGTCGCGCAGGAGGATGTGTGAATAACCCAGGTACCCTTGCGCTTCGTACAAGTGCCGCGTTCATGGCCGCTGTTCTGCTCTTGAGCATTACTGGCTTGGCGCAGCAAAGCCCACCCGCACCTCAGCCGGGGGATGCTTCGCTACGTGAGCTCGATTCCCAGGTGCGGGATTTGCGCGCCGTGATCGAGCAATTGCGGACGGAGAATCTGCAGTCGCGCGCCGAGATGCGGGAGTTGCGTCAGGAATTGCAGGACACTCGTAACCTTTTGGCCCCGCTCGTGGCTTCGATGAACGGACGTCCCGCCTCTCCCGCTGCTACAGGCTCGGCCTCATACAGTGGAAATCCAGCTTCGATTGCTAGTACCTCGGAAGCCACTCAAAACACCTCCGGCCCGCCAGCGGCGTCGGATATTGGGAGCCGCGTTCAAAGACTGGAGGAATCCACTCAGTTGTTAGGCTCAAAGATTGACGAGCAGTACCAGACCAAGGTAGAGACTGCCGCCAAATATCGAGCACGGCTCTCCGGAATTGTGCTGATGAATGCCTTTCATAATGTGGGAGCTTCCGACAATCTGGACCTTCCCGACTACGCGCAGCAGCCAACCGTGCCGGGCACTTCACAAACAAGTCTTGGGGCTACATTGCGACAAACGGAGATTGGTCTGGAGATCTTTGGCCCGACCCTGGCTGGCGCAAAGAGTTCCGCCAATGTGCAGTTCGACTTTTTCGGAGGACTCCCTGCAACTAACAACGGGGTCAACTTCGGCATCGCCCGCATGCAGACCGCCAGCCTGCATCTTGACTGGCAAGACACGTCAGTAATTGCCGGGCAGGATTCCCTCTTCATCTCGCCGCTTTCTCCCACGTCCTTTGCCTCGCTCGCTACACCCACTTTTGCATATGCTGGGAATCTATGGGGCTGGACGCCTCAGCTTCGCGTCGAACATCGCTTCGATCTTGCTGGCCGGCAGATGCTGACCTTGCAGGGTGGGATCCTGGACAATCTGGATTGGGAACCTCCTGCCAATCAGTACACCTACACCCGCACTGCGCAAGCTGGCGAGAGCACGGGTCAGCCCGCTTACGCGGCTCGCACCGCGTGGTCGCGCCCGGTGTTTGACCATCAATTGACCTTCGGCGTGGCGGGCTACTACGGCCGCCAGAGATGGCCCTGGAGCCGCTATGTTGACGCCTGGGCTGGCATGACCGATTGGCAGATTCCCATTCTCCGACGCCTGACCCTCTCGGGTGAGTTTTATCGAGGACGTGGCGTTGGCGGTCTGGGCGGTGCCATTGGCCAGACCATCCTGTACGGTGGTAGTCCGATGAATCCGCTGACGAGCATTCACGGTCTCGATTCTGCCGGAGGATGGAGCCAGCTGAAATTCCAACTTACACCCAAGCTGGAGTTAAACGGCGTCTTCGCCGAGGACAACGCGTTCGCTAGCGATGTCCGCGGCTTCGCTACAGATGCCAACAACTTCGGACCGATTCTGGGGCGTAATCGCGGCGCTCTTGGAAATCTGATCTACCGGCCACGCTCTGACTTGCTGCTGTCGGCCGAATTCAGGCGTTTGCACACCTTTCCAGTCTATGACAGTGCCAGTGTGACCAATCAGGTTAATCTTGCCATGGGGATACTTTTCTGATGCTTCGCTTCGTCCAGTGCCGGACTCTCTCGGTCTTGTTGCTTTCGTGTGTCTTTGCCGCGGCGCAAGATGTGGAGCTGAAGGGCCTGGAGCTAAAGGGAAGGGTGCAGCTCACAAGAAACGCGCGACCCCTGCATGATGCTTCGAAAGTTGTAGTTTGGCTGACGCCCCTGGGCACAACTCCTGCGCCCGCGCCACCATTGCAGCAGAGATCGCAGATCCCGCAGTTAGTGCAAAAAGACAAGAGCTTCCAGCCTTCGCTGCTGGTGATTCCAGCGGGCGGGAAGGTAGAATTTCCCAACCGGGATCCTTTCTTTCACAATGTTTTCTCCTTGTTCGACGGCAAACGCTTCGATCTCGGACTCTATGAAAGCGGCACGACCCAATTTGTCCAATTCGACAAGCCGGGGATCTCCTACATCTTTTGCAATATTCATCCGCAGATGAGCGCTGTCGTCATCGCGTTGAATACGCCCTACTATGCCGTCTCTAACTCGCGGGGCGAAATTAGCATCGGTGATGTCGTTCCCGGCCGTTACCGGATGCATGTGTTCCATCCCTCGGTTTCGCCGGACGCCCTGCACACTGTGGAACGTGAAATCACAGTCGCCCCTGGCGATACATTTCTAGGGGCGTTCACCCTGGCTGAATCCGAACTAGAACTCGCTCACAAGAATAAGTACGGTCGCGATTATGATCGCCCGGATCCTGATAGCCCAGCCTATGCGCGACCCTAGCTGGCCTGTTTATTCAGGATTTCTGCAAGAAAAGGGCGTGCCGGTTAGCACGCCCTTCCCGCCTCTGTTCTTCACCTCGCTTACAACAACCTGCTCGTCAATCTAGCGATGGCCGCCACCACCGCCCGAGTGACCTCCACTGCCGCCGGAAGAATGGCCGCCGCTGGGCGCGCTGTGCGAACCACCACCGCCGCCGCCATAGCTCGGAACGCTGCGAGAGCCGCCGCTGTATCCGCCATAGCCACGATACCCTCCGTAGCCGCCTGACGATCGTGGCTGCACGATGGGCTGCCTCATGTTGAGTTGCGGACGCGAGTAAGCGCTACCACCGCGCCCGTAGTTGCCGGAAGCGGTGCCGCGCGACGAGCCTGAACTCGGAGCAGTACGGTTCCAGTAGCTGCCGCTCTCGCCTCGGCCGGCAGTCTCAGCGCTGCGACCCGCAGATTCATTACTATGCGAGGGCGGAGTGAAGCTCCTCCACTCGCCCCGATTCGGCTGGCCGCGGGTGGATGAAGCCGACTCCGGCCGGTTCGCAAAAGTTGTGGGAGCGGCGGAGCCGCTTCGATTTCCACTTCCGTTTGAGACGGCTTGATTTCCGCCGCTCCTGGTCGCACCACTATTTGTCTCCCTGCTAACCGCTGGCGTGCCGGCGCTCGGTTTGCCCGATCCCACAGATGCCGGGGAACGCGATTCCGCTGCGCTGGCAGTGGACGCTCTCGTCCCAGCCGTCACCGATGAAACATGGCTCTGTTGCATCGACTGCTGCAGATGCGAAGTCTGCTGCTGGAACGACTCCGGCCGCGACGTGGTTGCCGTACCGGCAAAATGCTGCGCTGCAGTGTTGTGAATCGTAGAAGAAGCCGCGGCGCGTCCACTGGCCGACAAGCTGGCATGAGTGGGCACCACGGGCAGGTTGCCAGTCATCATGCGAGCAGAACTCAATTGCGCATGAGTGGCCGCAACAGCCGAGGTGCGGCCCGCTCCAAAGTGTCCGGCTCCAACCGTCGAGAGCGCGCCCCCGATGTGCGGATCGTTAATATGACCCAGGTTCGAGAATCGGGTACCGCCATGGAGCGGCGCAAACCCGCCGAAGCGGTTGAACCCGCCAAAGCGGTCGAAGCCCACGAATCCGAACCGTCCACCGTATCCGCCCCACCAGGGATGGAACCAGTCACAAGGCCCAATCGGCAACCAGCCGAAGCCGCCCCAACCGCCCCATCCAAAACCGAATCCGAAACCTCCTCCGAATCCAAAAAACGACACATAGGCCGGCGCCCACAACGGACGATAGAAGCTCGGCCCCCACACTGGTCCCGGCCACCAACCCCAAGCTCCGCCATACCACAGCCACCGCCCATAGTGATACGGCGCCCAGCCCCAGGGCTCGAAGCCCACCCACGTCCAACCGTAGTAAGGCTCCCAAACCCAGTTGCCATCGCGGTACGGAGCCCAATCATCGGGCTCATTCGGGACCCAGATCTGACCGTAGTCCGGCACATTCTGCCATCGTCCGTAGGCGTCGAGATCCTCCGAGCCCGTGTAATAACGATTCGTGTGCTGCCATGCTCGCGCGCTGTGAATCATGCGGTCGCGATCGCTATTCCAGCGATCCCAGTCGTCGCTGTCGGGGGCCGGAGAAATCTTATATTGCGCGTCTTCGCTCGGGCCGCGCACCGTGGCCATATCGCCTTGCTTGAGATCGGCAATACCCTTCGGCGTAGAAATCTGCGCCTCACCCTTGCGCACGATGACGATTGAATCGCCATCGGGCCGCACTTCAACGCGCAGAATTACATCCTTATGCGCCGGATGCACCGCTACATTCGGCGTATCGATCTCAGGCTCGGCTTCGCTCTCATTGAAGACGCTGTAATTAGCCAGACCCTGCGCCAATTGAATCTGAATGTGATCGTGAGTAAAGTTTGCAATGTTAGCTTGCGAATTCGATCCCAGGCGAAGAATGTTTGCGAAGTCGAGTTGCACCTCGGCGCGACCGCCTGCTGCGGTGGAAACCTTGTCGCCGTTTACCACGGGTTGATTCAGTACAGCCGCGGACCACGTGCCGGAATCTCCGCGCTGCGTCGACACATCGCCGTGAGTCATACTTATGCGGCCTACGCCCTGGTTGGTCTGCGCCGGACCCTCGCCAGAAGGTCCGCCGGGCTGGGCTTCCGGCATGGGTTGTTGTCCATTTTCAGACGGCTGGTTGAGTTGGGGCGGTTGCCCTGGCGGCGCCGGCTGACCCTGCCCGACTTCCATCGGAGCGCTGGGCTGCTCTGAAGGGCCCGGACCCTCTTCGGTAGTTTGCGCCAGGACGCGCGCGGACAACGCGCCGGCCAACGCCAAAACTAAAACTGCGAACCCTAATATGAATCGGTTTTTCATGGCCTACCTCTTAACCGAAGTGTCTCTCTCGTCTACTCTAGGAAACCCGAAAGTTGTGGGATCGATGCACAACAGTGAAAAGCAACTGCCATGCCAAAGAAGACGAAACAGGAAGCATCGTAACTTCTTTGTTTTCAGATAGCAGGATCAGGTGTCCAACAAAACAGGGAGGCGGACTTTTCGGGTGGTGGCTACCTTCAGCCAAGGTGGTGGTTTTCAGCCAATGCGCGCGAGCATCAAAAACGCATTCGTAAAAACACGAAAGCCCCGATAGTCAGTCGGGGCTTGAATCGAGAAGTTCGTAACGGACGCTGTCCCTCAATTCGAATGATAGGGCTCCAACGGCATTTCAGGTGAATTATTGGTTCCCGAAACAGCACAGTTCCTAGTGGCTTAGCCAGCCACTAGGGTTCGAGTCCCTTACTCTCCGCCGGTACTCGACGACATGATTCATCAAAGCGCCAACCTAAGCCGAGAAAAAGACGGGTAACTGACTCCTAATGACGGGGAGCGCCAAACCGCATAAACCACCAACAAAAAATTCCAAATCCAGCGATAAACACCCAGAACGCAATTATTTTTGCGATTTGGTACTCTTTTGACTTTCTCACAGCCTCATTATAGTGGGTCCGTCAAAGGCATAATTCCCCAGTTGAGGTTATGCTTCTTTCTCTCCCTCATCGGCAATTCCAATCTTCGACAGCCGATAGCGCAGTGCATTCCGCGACAAACCCAGCAACCGCGCCGCCTGACTTTTGTTTCCATTCGCGCGCCGGAGCGCTTCCTGAATCATTTCATCTTCCCAGCGCTCCAGCGTCATTCCCTCAGGTAGAAATCCACTCGCACCGTTGGTCGTCCTTGCCGGACGCAAATCCAGATGAATGTCGGCTGCCTCAAGCGTCGTTCCCCTAGCCAGCGCGCAAGCCCGCTCGATGATGTTCTGCAGCTCGCGAACATTGCCCGGCCAGTGATAGTTCACCAGAATCTGCATCGCCTCCGGCGAAATGGTTTTCACCGCTTTCCCGGAATCTGAGGAAAAACGCGAAATAAAAAGATTCACCAGATCCGGGATGTCTTCCTTGCGCTGCCGCAGGGGCGCGATATCGATGGGGACAACGTTCAATCGATAGTAAAGATCCTCGCGAAAGGTTCCCTGCTCGAGGGCCTCGCGCAGATCACGATTAGTGGCTGCGATCAGCCGCACATCAACTTTTACAGTTTTCGTGCCGCCCAGCCGCTCGAACTCGCGCTCTTGCAAGACACGGAGCAACTTCACCTGGGTTACGGGCGGAACATCTCCGATCTCGTCGAGGAACAGCGTTCCCTTGTCCGCTAGTTCGAACTTACCCGGCTTGCTGGCGTTCGCGCCTGTGAAAGCACCTTTCTCGAAGCCAAACAGTTCGCTCTCCAGGAGATTTTCCGGAATTGCGGTACTGTTAATCTTGACGAAGGGTCCGGAAGCACGCCGCGATTTTTCATGGATCGCGCGCGCGATCAAGTCTTTGCCGACGCCGCTCTCCCCTCCCAGCAGGACCGTAGAGTTCGTGGGCGCGACACGATCCACAGTCGCCAGCACTTCCTGCATTTTCGGGCTGCGCGCCACGACGTTTGGATGGGCATAGCGTTTGCCCAGCGCCTCACGCAGCGAACGGTTTTCCTCGCGCAAATTGCGGACATCCAGCTCCTTGCGCACCACCATGCGCATTTCGCTCAACGAAAATGGTTTCAACACATAGTCGCTGGCTCCGGCCTTCATTGCCTCCACTGCCGTCTCGACGGTTCCGAATGCCGTCATTACCACCACCGGCAATGCTGCGTTATGGCGCTTCACCGCCTGCAGAAATTCCAATCCGTTCATTCCCGGCAATTTCAAGTCCGTCAGCACCAAGTCAACGATGTTCTCTCTGAGGAGCTTCATTCCGGCCTCAGCATCTCCCGCGGAAAGCGTTGTGAAGCCGTCCTCTCCGAGATTCAACTCCAGGAGGCGTCGCATCTTCGCTTCGTCTTCAACAATTAGAATAGTCGGCATATTTTTCGCTGTTGGCCGCTGTTTGTGCGCTTAAGCGATATCCTCGAACCGGTGCTTCCTTAAGATGCGAGATCGGCCTCTAGGCTAGCAGGAAAAAAGACTACGAAGCGTGCCCCGTGCATATCGCTCCCATCGGTGCCCCCCTCAACGCGAATGGTTCCGTGATGCCCGTCTATGATCCTGGAGACAATCGACAGCCCGAGTCCCACGCCGGCTTTCTTGGTGGTCACAAATGGATTGAAAATTTGCTCGCGCAGTTCGTCTGGAATGCCCGGGCCCGTATCCTCGATTCGCACTTCAACTCCATCGCGGTTCGCGGAGTTTGCCCTCGCTGTCTTGATCCGCAACGTTCCGCCGGCGCTACCCATCGCATCGTAAGCATTCTGAATCAGATTCACGAAGGCCTGCTCACAAAGGCTTTCATCCAGCGGAATCAGCGGCAAGTTCGGCTGGTACTGCCGCTCAACCCCCACGAATCCGTCTTCTTCGTCCTTTCGCGCCATTAACACCGAGTGCAGAGCGCGCTCCAGTAGCGGAGTAATTTCCCGCGGCTCTAATTCGGCATGCAAGGGCCGTGCAAAATCCAGGAAGCGTGTCACCAGAGCGCTCAAGCGGTTGGTCTCAGTTGAGATATACCCCGCCAATTCGGTGGCGAGAGGATCCGACTCTCCGAGCTTCTGGTGAAGCATTTCCGCGGATCCCTTGATCACCCCGAGAGGATTGCGAATCTCGTGCGCCAGTCCGGCAGACATCTGTCCCAGCGCCGCCAATCGCTCCGAACGCCGCGCCGCCTCCTGCGCCTGCTCCAATCTGCGGTTGGTTTCGGCCAGCGTCTCGGCCAACTCCTGATAGCGTTTGATCTGCCGCCGGTTCTGGACAACAAATCGGTTCACCACCATCGCCGCAAGAAAAAAGAAGACAATGCGGATGGCGAGCAGACCGTAGTCCTCAGGGGTGATTTCATATTCCTGCAGCGCCGGGTAAAGATAAGAACAGTAGGCAGCCGACGCCAGCGCCGTCCATGCCAATGTGAGCCACGGTCCGAAATATTCTGCCGCAGTAACGATGGGAACATAGAAAATCGGATAGTAGCTGCTATTGATTCCAACCTCGCCGGTGTGATCAATGAGCAGAGTTGCGAGGGCAATCTTGAGCAAAACGACATACGCCGCGCCGCGACGCGGAACTCGAGCCAGAAACCAGCCCTCCCCGAACTGAACGATTCCAATCGCCAGCAGGGTGAGCTGTTTGTGAATCTCCTTCACCGGTGGCAGCGCCGCCAGGATGGCCAGAAGCAGCAGCCATAGAACGTCCATCCAGTTAATCGCCGGCGACTTTTGTTCGTTCATGGCAAGCCCGCCCCAAAAAACACCGCGGAAAATAAAGACGCCGGGATCGGGTTGGTTTCCCGACTTCCCGGCGCTAATAGCGTCTCTCTCAACTTACCGCGGAACTCACTGCAGTCCGCTTGCAGATCGCATGGCATGCGAACCTATCAGACCGCATGCGGCCACTTCGCGTCAATGTCCTTTCTTGGTCGCACTCCCGTGGTTCTGCGCTGGGGGATGCGAATTCTGTTGCCGCTGCTGCGACGGCGGAGAAGTGGGTTTCTGCTGGTGCCAGTTGCTGAATTTCTGCTCCTCGTCTTTCTGTTGCTCATCGTTTCTTACTCGCACCGGAGCAACCGGCTTGGCCAGCGGGTGCGACCACTGCTGCTGCTCTGGCTGGCTCTGATGCGAATTCCCAGAAGATTGTGCATTGCGGCTTTCGGATTCGGCCTGCGTGTTCTTCTCAGGCTCCGGAGTTCCCTGCTCCTCCCACACTCGCGGATGCGGTTTCGACTGATTGTTCCCTGCGTTGGCCTGTTCAAACGGACGGAACCCGTCCTGGGATTGCGCCAGCCGCGGCGGTTGGTTGGTGGTCACCGGCCGCCCCGGTCCCTCCTGCCGGACCAATGATTGCTGGCTTAAGTTTCCTGCAGCCTGCGCTTGCTGCTGATCGAATGAGCGTGGCATGGGAGCCGGGGTTCTCAGC
The DNA here is from genome assembly GCA_036844925.1 of Candidatus Sulfotelmatobacter sp. GTDB lineage: Bacteria > Acidobacteriota > Terriglobia > Terriglobales > Acidobacteriaceae > Sulfotelmatobacter. The sequence continues at coordinate 283,890 of DAIUEW010000001.1, read as the reverse complement.
GCCACTACCTGACGGTTCATCGCAGAAGTCGGCGGCATGTGCACCGCCGGCGTACCTGCGCCCAACACGCTACTTCTGACGGGCTCAGCGCCAGCCGTGTGCGAAACCGGCACCGCTGCTAGCTCCTTCGCCGGAACCTGCACTACATTCCGCGCCACCGGTTGGGCATTCACGAAGGTGTCCCGCGAAACCACAGTCACTCCACCGCTCACCCCACGGTTCGCATACGCGACGCTGTTCACCGTTGTGTTTCGATTCACGACCACGGTGTTGTAGACATTTGTAACTCTCGCAACGCTCACCGTCGTATTCGTGATGTTCACCCGATTCACATAAGCGCGGCTCACGCGGTAACCGGGAATAAAAACTTCTCCCGGAGCCAGTGGGACCCATCCCACGCCTGCTCCAAACGAGAAGTTGAATCCCGGCCTGCCACCCATCCAAGCCACCAGCGCAGGCGCGTAGATCGGACGCACCGCGACCGATCCCGGAACCCAGATCCAGCCAGATCCCGCAAAAGCCCATCGCCCATAGTGGAAAGGAGCGAATCCCCATGGTTCGTCTGCAACCCATGTCCAGCCCCACGGCCCGACCCAAACCCAGTGTCCGAAGCGGTACGGCGCCCACCCTGCCACCAGCACCCGAGGACGCCAGCACATACCATAGTCGGCGACATAGCTCCAGTCGCCGTATTGGTCGAGGTCTTCATATCCCGTTATTTCGCGCGAAACATAGTTCGCCGCATCAGAATCGTCCTCGTTCCGGTCTCGCCCGAACGCCCAGTTATCGAATCCGTCTCCGGCCGGAACCTGGCCGAGATCGTAGCTCAGCTGATCGGTGCCGGTGAATGTAGCGTGCTGATCGGCAACTACAGTGTAAGAAGAACCGCCGCCGGTAACCTCGCCGCGTCCGCGCCACACTGTTACTTCAGTTCGATTACCATCCGGATCAACATCAATTCGATAGTCACCCGGCTGCATAACGACAAACGCTACGTTCGGAGTGTCCACTTCGTAGGAATCCTCATCGTCCACATGGCGCACCTTCACAATCAATGACCCCTGCGCGAGACGAATCTGTGCTGCCCGATCACTCACTTCGAGCAATGTAATTCCAGTCTTCGGCCCAAGGCGGAGCGCGGTCGATCCAATATGAACTTCAGCCCGCGAGCCTTCATCGGCCCAAAGATTGTCGCCCGTCACCAAGGGACGGTTGAGCACAGCATCGAACCAGTCGCTTTCGCCGCCGGACTGAAACGACACCGATCCAACCATGTAATTCAGCCTAGCCACGCGGCCCGGAGGGTCCTGGTTGTTCGCAGCTTGCGCGTCTTGTGGACTCTGCGCATCCGCGGCGATCTGCGCATCCTGCGCTGTTGCAGCACGCGAAGCCCCCAGCATGAATGCGAAGCTCGCCACAATCACCGCCCAGCACCACTGTTTATGCGCATTCATAATGTCTTCCTTGATGGATAAAACACCGCTATTTGCGATCTTACCCACGTTGGAGTAAACCCGATAGACACTCTTTAGTTCTTTGGACGTTACTGTAGTTTTCAGCCAAGTTGGCCGAGATCGGGCAGACAAGAGGCATATTTGTAAAGGGTTTCAGCGGGTCGCTGGCTTCGGTGAAATCTCATCCAAGGTAAGGTTTAGTTCGAGCACGTTCACCCGCGGCTCACCCAGAAACCCGAACTGCCGGGACTCCGTATGCTGGCGTACGGCTTCGCGAACCACGTCCTCGCTCAAGCCTCGCTCTTTGGCGATGCGCGGCACCTGAAATTCGGCTGCCTCGGGAGAAATATGTGGATCAAGCCCGGAACCGGACGAGGTCAGCAGATCGATGGGAATTGCGGCCCCAGGATTCTCCGCCTGCAGGCGTTCGGCGTCTCCCTGTACTCGTGCAATGAGAGATTGATTCGTTGGCCCGAGATTCGATCCGCCGGAATTTGCCGCGTCGTAACCGGTTCCAGCCGAGGAAGGGCGCGAGTGAAAATATCCTGGCGACGAGAAGGACTGGCCGATCAATCGCGACCCTATCACGCGACCATTGCGCGTCACGAGTTCTCCATTGGCTTGCTTGGGAAACAAAACCTGCGCCAACCCGGTAATTACCAGGGGAAACAACAATCCAAATAAAACCGTAGTCACCAACGTCATCAGCACCGCGATGATGAGATTCTTTTTCATAGCCGCCTCTTACGCGAGTCGTCCTTAGGCCAACCCCGCCCGCACGATGAGAAGATCGATCAGCTTGATGCCGATGAATGGCACAATCACTCCGCCGAAGCCGTAGACCACTAGATTTCGCCGCAACAAAATAGCAGCCCCCTGTGGAACATATTTCACTCCGCGCAGCGCGAGCGGAATCAGCGCTACGATGATCAGCGCATTAAAGATGACAGCCGATAATATTGCCGACTGCGGCGTTGCCAGATGCATCACGTTGAGCGCCTGCAGTACCGGAAACGTCCCGGCAAACATCGCCGGAATGATGGCAAAGTATTTGGCCACGTCGTTCGCGATTGAAAAGGTAGTCAACGCTCCGCGCGTCATCAGCAACTGCTTGCCGATTTCAACGATCTCAATCAGTTTTGTGGGATTCGAATCAAGATCCACCATGTTACCGGCTTCTTTCGCCGCCTGTGTCCCTGTGTTCATGGCGACGCCCACGTCGGCCTGCGCCAGCGCCGGCGCGTCATTGGTGCCGTCTCCGGTCATGGCAACGAGTTTCCCTTGCCCTTGCTCGCGCCGAATCAGATCCAGTTTGTCCTTCGGCGTAGCCTGCGCGAGAAAGTCGTCCACGCCAGCCTCGGTCGCGATGGCCGCTGCGGTCAACGGATTGTCCCCCGTAATCATCACCGTCTTGATTCCCATCGCGCGCAACTGATCGAAGCGCTGCCGCATGCCGCCCTTCACAATGTCTTTAAGCTGTATCACGCCCATCGCCCGGCCGTTCTCCGCCACCACCAGCGGAGTTCCACCCGAGCGCGAAATCGCCTCCACCGCGGCGCGCACTTCGGCGGGCAACGCACCGCCCAGTTCCTCAACATATTTCGCAATCGCATCGGTCGCGCCCTTGCGGATCGCGCGCCCATCCAGATTCACACCGGACATGCGAGTCGTTGCACTGAAGGGAATAAACTCAGCATCGTGCGAGCTCATTTCGCGACCGCGCAATCCGTACTTTTCTTTGGCCAACACCACAATCGATCGGCCTTCCGGAGTTTCGTCAGCCAGAGAAGAGAGCTGGGCCGAATCCGCGAGCATCGCTTCCGTCACGCCCGGAGCGGTCACGAATTCCGTTGCCTGCCGGTTGCCTAGAGTGATGGTTCCGGTCTTGTCGAGAAGCAAGGTGTTCACGTCGCCCGCCGCTTCCACCGCGCGTCCTGACATCGCTAGCACGTTGTGCTGCACCAAACGATCCATGCCCGCGATGCCAATCGCCGAAAGCAACCCGCCAATCGTGGTTGGAATCAGGCACACCAGTAAAGACACCAGCACGAACACGGTCTGCGGCGCGCCGGCATAAATCGCGAACGGCTGCAGCGTAACCACGGCGAGCAAAAATACAATCGTTAGACCGGCCAGCAGAATGTTCAACGCAATTTCATTTGGAGTTTTTTGCCGCTCCGCTCCTTCCACCAGCGCAATCATGCGATCCAGAAATGTTTCGCCGGGATTGGAAGTGATCTTCACTTTCACCCAATCTGAAAGCACGCGCGTGCCGCCGGTGACCGCCGAGCGGTCACCCCCAGCCTCTCGAATCACGGGTGCAGATTCCCCTGTAATCGCCGACTCGTCCACCGACGCCACGCCTTCCACGATCTCGCCATCGCCGGGAACAAATTCACCCGCCTCCACCAGACACATATCTCCGGACCGCAGTTTGGAGCCGGGAACTGTCTCCGTTTTTCCGTCGGGTAGAAGGCGGTTCGCCATGGTCTCCGCTTTGGCACGGCGCAATGCGTCGGCCTGCGCCTTCCCGCGCCCTTCCGCCATGGCCTCGGCAAAGTTGGCGAACAACACTGTGAACCACAGCCATAGTGTGATCTGCAGATTGAAGCCGAAGCCCGGCTGCCCGTGCATTCGTTCGAGAATGAGCAGCACAGTTGTCACGACGCTGCCCACTTCGACTACGAACATCACCGGATTGCGCATCATGGTCACGGGGTGCAGCTTCACGATCGAATCCCACGCCGCGCGGCGCACGATTTTCATGTCCCAGAGGCTGCGTTTTGATTTCTTGCTCAGCATATTTGCCCTAAGAAAGCGTGCCAAACAAACGCCTAAAAAGTTTTCCCAGCCTGCATCAACAGTTGCTCAAGAATAGGCCCGAGGCTGAGAGCCGGAAAAAATGTCAGCGCACCCAGGATCGCCACGACTCCGATCAGCAGAACTGTAAACAGCGGTCCCGTCACCGGGAAAGTACCGAGCGTTGCCGGAGTCTGTTTTTTTGTCGCCAGATTGCCTGCGATCGCCAGCATGGGCAAAATCATCATGAAGCGTCCCAGCAGCATTGCAATTCCAAGCGAGGTGTTGTACCACGGCGTATTTCCGCTCAGTCCGTTGAAGCCCGAGCCGTTGTTGGCCACAGAGGAAGTAAAGGCATAAAGCACTTCGCTGAATCCGTGCGGCCCTGCATTAAACATGGCAGAAGTGCCGAAGCTATACAAAACCGAAATCGCCGTGAACACAAGAATTACTAACGGAAAAATCAGCACGACTAACATCGCCATCTTCACGTCGTAAGCTTCGATCTTTTTTCCCAGATACTCCGGCGTACGCCCGACCATCAATCCAGCTATGAAAACGGAGAGGATGACGAAGACCAGCATTCCATACATTCCCGCGCCCACGCCTCCGAAGATCACTTCGCTGAGCATCAGGTTAATCATCGGCACCATGCCGCCCAGCGGCGTAAACGAATCGTGCATGGAGTTAACCGCGCCGCAACTTGTGTCGGTGGTCACTGTGGCAAACAGCGCCGAGTTCGCCACGCCGAAGCGAACTTCTTTCCCCTCGAGGTTGCCCATCGCTTGCGACGCAGTCGTCGGATGCTGCGAACCATGCTGCGCCGCGGAAGTCACTAAAGGATTGCCTCGCGCCTCGGCCCAATATGCCGTAGTGACTCCGGCCAGGAACAGCAAAGCCATCGCCGCCCATACAGCCCATCCATGCCGCCGGGAGCCAGTCATCGTTCCCAGCGTGTAGGTAAGGGCGGAAGGAATTACCAGGATGGCGAACATCTCCAAAAAATTCGTAAACGGTGTGGGATTTTCAAACGGATGCGCGCTGTTCGCGTTGAAGAAGCCGCCGCCATTCGTCCCCAGCTCTTTAATGATCTCTTGGGACGCAGTTGGCCCCTGCGCAATCGTTTGCTGTGTCACCGTCTGCATCACTGGTTTGCCGTCAGCCCCGTTCACGGGCTTGCCGTCGGAGCCGAGTTGCGGAGTCTGGTAAGGATCGAGCAGTTGCACCGTGTCGTAGGGCTTCAGATTTTGCACTACGCCCTGCGACACCAGCAGCAGTGCGCCGATTAGACACAGCGGTGCCAGAACCCATAAAGTGCCGCGAACCATGTCGACCCAGAAATTGCCGATAGTCTTCCGTTCGCGCCGCGCAATGCCGCGGATGAACGCCATCGCCAGCGCCATGCCTGCCGCCGCCGAAACCCAGTTGTGATAAGCCAGCCCCACCATCTGGGTGAGATAACTCATGGTGGTTTCGGGACTGTAATTCTGCCAATTCGTATTCGTCGTAAACGAAGCTGCGGTATTAAAGGCCAGCGCTGGAGGCACTCCTGGCAGCTTTTGCGGATTCCACGGCAGCCACGCCCACTGCTGCACGCGCTGCAGCACATAAAGCAGTATCATCGAAACGCCACTGAACAACAACAGCGCGAGCGCGTATTCCTTCCAGTCCATCTCGTGGTTTTCGTCCACGGCCGTAAGCCGGTAGAGAATGCGTTCCACCGGCCTCATTACCGGGTCCAGCCAGGTGTGTTCTCGGCTGAACACCCGCGCCATAAACGCACCCAGCGGCTTCGTAGTCAGGAACACCACCAACAGCAGAAAAAAAATCTGCAGCCAGCCATTTGCCGTCATCAAAATTTCTCCGGCCGCAGCATGGCGTATACCAGGTACACCAGCAGTCCCGCGCAAATGATCAGCATGATGATCGGTTCAGCATTCATAAGGTCTCAGCGCACTCGCTCGCAGAAATGCACGTAAGCGAGCGAGATCACAAAAAATAAAATCGTCACACCAAGAAAGATCGCATCCTGCATCTAAGTTCCTTCCAGTCACCTGCCGACGTATGGACGCACTCGTATTCGCGATTTCGTCAATTCTTCAACGTCCAACTGCCCCTTGTGATCTGTGTCCAAGCGGTCGAACTCTGCTTCCATGAACGTCATCCACTCTTCCTTGGAAATCTTGCCACTTTTGTTCGTGTCGATCACGAGTAATAGTTCCCTAGCCGCCTCCGTTGCAGCCGCTAGTTGCCTTTCTCTTTTAGCTTGTTCCGGCGTTGGCGGAGGCACCCCTGTTGACTTCTCGCTCTGACCTGCGTGGGCTTTGACTGCTATCGCGCCAGCGAGGAGCACGGCCGCGATTGTAACGTGAACGATCCGCCAGTGTATAAACATGTTTCACACTTCCGTTTAAGATCTCCTTTAGCCGCTGAAGCTAAAACTTGACCATAATAGCCATATCGATGAACTGCTCGTCTCGGCGCAGATCTGGAAACCAGACGGTGCTGCCTTGCGCCCCGCAGGCCGTTTGTGCGCCGCTCAGCGTCAATGACATGGACGAATTTCCGTCGGTGCAGGCATAGAACTGAGGATATCCATTGTTGGTATAAGGCACTCCCCCCGAACCCGGCGGCGTAACTCCGCCACGGCCTGACCAATAGGGCACACTGGCATGGCGATAATCGTATTCCCACCGGAACGTAATGTACTGCCGGGGCATATAGTCAAACGTAACCGACGAATCCCACGCCTTGAATGGGTCCGAAGGGTTCCCGGTAAAGTATGGGGCATTGATCGCTGCCGACTCTGCTGTCTCTCCGTTGATGGGAGGGTCCAGAACCAAATAGCGCCCTGGATTGTTGATTTGGCCTCCGCCAAGCGTCAATCCGTACCGGTCCTTCTTAAACCACATGCGGTTGTAGAGCATGTAGCCGATAAAACTCTGCTTGGGATTGATTCCCGCCTTAAAGTAGTCACCCCCGACCGATTTCGGATCTTTCTTGTCACCGAGGCAACTCACTCCTTGCAGGTACACTCCTGCCGAGGTGGTCGTGCTGGGGCCAAATTCGCAACCCATATCGCCGGTGAAGGAGAACGCCATCTTGTCCAGAGTCTTCTCTGGTTTGTCGTAATACTTGATCTCTATACTGTCGTCAGTATGAATCCGCCCGCGGTTCGGAACGTACAGATCGTCGTGCCCCAACCCATAATTGTTGGAAATGACATTCACCCACGGTCGCGGAGTCCACTTGATCTGTCCACCCAAACCTTTGCGCGAGTTGGCCGACCCGTACGACTGCCATCCGTTGATGAACCACGGCTCGATCTTTAAATGGGGATTGGGAAAAATCTGAACTCGCAGCCCATTAAAAAACCAAGGCGTATTCGAAGACACATACGACGGTTGATACGCCCAGTTATCGAAGTTGTAGTAACTGAATAGACCTATGTATGAGAGAAAAATCCCTGCGTCCACGTTGATTCCATTCAACGCGTTAATGTGGTATCCACCGTACGCCTCTGCCAGGTAGCGATAGGCAGTATCTAGATCCCACTGGCCCTTTGCGGGACTAGCATCATTCCGTGGCGTGGTTTCCGAATACATGCCAAACTGGGTCATGAATCGAGCACGCACGTTGTCAAAGTGAAAATCGCCACCGAGACCGAGTTGCTCTAACTGGATTTCGTTGGAGCGAAATATTTCGCTCGACCCGCTTATGGTGTTGTCCACCGGTTTGTTGAAATCGTAGGTGTAAGTGATATCGGCCCGTATCTCCGGGGTAAAGAATTTCGAATCGAAAGCCGCCTCTTTGGTGCGCGGATTGCCGTTCAGCCACGTCCAGTCCCAATCCGAAAAGGGATCGATCTTCTCTTTTTTCGGCGTCCCGGAATCAGCAGACGGTGTTTGCGCCAACCACCCTTTCAGTGCGGGGGTAGGTGGGGCGGTGCTGGGTGCTGCGGCGGTAGGGCCGGCAAGGTTCTCCGCGGTCACGGCCGGAACATTTGGCCCCGGACCCGTCCTCACTGGCGGCAACGCCTCTACTCGTTCCGGGTTAGGCGCGGTGCCTTTCTGTTGCTCGACCTCAGCGCGCAAGCGCTCGACTTCCGCTCGCAGTGCTCTCAATTCATCGCGCATTTCCTGCTGTTCTGTTGGTGCACCCGAACTAGAGGCGGTGCTGGAAGATGGCGCGGTGGATTGGATGGATTGACCGCCAGCCCACCCCGCCTGGAGTAGGACGAACATCGATAGAAATAAGGGCTGAAGTATGCTCTTTCGCATGATCTTCGTTCTCCAATAATTCAACGTAACTGTTGCAGTAATTACGCCCGCAAGTGTGGTAATCCTCATCGACATCGCTGCTGCGCAGAGCTTCCACGCACTCTCTCTCCCGCTCGTGGCGGATCGGAACGATCCAACAGCAGGTCGATGGCGCATTGTCGAGAAGCAACGCCAACAGGAACCAAACCATAAACGCCGTTCCGGTTAACGCGATGGCCGCGAAAGTAACTGCCACGAACATTGCTTCTGCTCCAGCACTTTACACTAGGGGCAAACATCCCAGTTAACTACTTCATGCGTAAGATTTGTTTAAGGAATTTCTAAAGATTTCGTAAAGACACGTCCTAAGTGTTAGCGGCCGAAACGTGCCACGAGTCGCGCGAGGCAACTAGCAGCCCCACTCCGCTTCGCCGGGCTGGGCAAAATACTGGCGAGAGCCCGCGCGGTCGTTGGTCAGCGATTCCAATTCCAGCAGCGCCAGACGCGCCGCCGCTACCAGTCGACTCTTCTGCTGTTGTGGCACTTCCTTCCATTCGGCGCGGCCTTCGCTGCCCTTCCCCGAAATTTCCGGTGTCAGCGCCTGCTGATAGTGATGGAAAATCTCCGCCAACCGTTCCGGTGCAACTTCGTTAATCCACATTTGATCGATCTCCCTGTCCCGCTTGCGCGGTCTCTTTTTCAACTCCACGACTATTGGACACGAGGCTGCAAAAATTCCGAATAAAGGGTCCATAAAATGTTCGTAAGGATAAAGGGCCTGTTGGTAGAAGAATTCTGTATCAGGGCATGCTTTCAGACATGCCGAAAACGATCCATCATTGGTAACTCCTTCAGGCGCTGGCTGGTAAGAGAGGGAGGGAGACTGCGGCGTTAGGAGCCGGGTTCGAAGCGGTAGCCCACCCAGGGCTCGGTAAGCAGATATTTCGGTGAGGAGGGATCACTCTCAATTTTTTTGCGCAACTGCCCCACGAAAACACGCAAGTATTCTGGCTGTTCCGTGCTATTCGGTCCCCAGATCGCGGCCAGCAGAGTTCGGTGGGTCACCACTTTTCCGGGACGCCGCGCCAGGTAAACCAGCAGATCGAATTCTTTGGGCGTGAGATGAACTTCGTGGCCCGCAACCTTGACGGAACGCGCATCCAGATTAATGGAAAAATCTCCGGCCGTGATGGCGCTAGGCTGCTCCTCGCACGCCGGAGTCCTGCGCAACTGGGCCCGGATGCGCGCCAGCAGTTCGTTCATGCTGAACGGCTTGGTGACGTAATCGTCGGCGCCGGCATCCAGAGCCTCCACTTTCGAGCGATCTTGCCCGCGAACCGAGAGCACGATAATTGGCACCTGCGACGTCTGCCGCACCTGGCGGCACAAAGCCACTCCATCGAGATTCGGCATGGCAAGGTCCGTGATCACCACGTGCGGGGTCCAGTTCTTCATCAGCTCCAGCGCCATTTCTCCGTCATTGGCTACGCGGATGTCATATCCCTGAGCCGAGAGCGTCGTCCGGAGCACGCGCGTGATCTGCGCCTCATCATCCACTACCAGGATTCGCCGGTGATCGTTAGTCATCTTTGCCTGTCATTCCCGGCCATCACTGCCGCTCACCGCATTTCCTGGGTCACGATGTGCACATCCACTGCGGGCGCTTCGCGCAGAAATTTGTGAATCGCAGAAAGATAAAAATACCTTTTCCAGCCCTTGGTGGCAGACCTGCCGAAGACAACTTGGGTGATGTGATTCTCGCGCACGAACTCTGCAACTTTTTCGGCGACGACCTTGCCTTCGGTTTTCACAACCTTCGCGCCCACGCTTTCCGCGAAACGCACGTTGTCAGCCAGAGTCCGCTGATTCTCGTCGCTTTCATCTGCTCCAGTATCCACATAGAGCACAAACAGGTCGCCATCCATCGCCTGTGCCATGCGAGCACCCCTCGCAATCAGGTACTGTGCTGCCGGATTCGAGCTGATGCACACCGCAATCTTTTCCCGCACCTGCAGCAACTGGCCGTCTTCAGTCTTTAATTCAGAAAGCGTGCGGTCTACGGCCTGTGTTACCTGGCGCAAAGCCAGTTCCCGCAGAGCCACCAGGTTTGTATTCCGGAAGAAGTTCGCCAGCGCCCGCTCGACCCGCTCCAGCGGATAAATATCTCCGCGCTTCATGCGCGTTTGCAGCGCCTGGGGCGTCAGGTCTGCCATCACAATCTCTCCAGCCCGGCGGATCACCCAGTCCGGCACCGTCTCTCGCACCTGCACGCCTGTCAGACCGCGAATCGTCGGGGCCAGGCTCTCGATATGCTGCACGTTCAGTGTGGAAAGAACGTCGATTCCCGCATCCAGCAACTCAAAGACATCCTCATAGCGCTTGGCGTGCTTGCTGCCTTCAATGTTGGTGTGGGCCAGTTCATCCACCAGCACCACATGCGGATGACGCGCAAGAATCGCGTCCACGTCCATCTCTTCAAAGATGTTCGATTTGTATTCCAGCTTCCTGCGCGGAACCGCTTCCAGCCGCGACGAAAGCTCCATGATGGGCTTGCGCCCGTGAGTCTCAACCACGCCGATCACAACTTCTTCGCCACGACTCGCCCGGCGTACGCCTTCACTAAGCATGGCGTAGGTCTTTCCTACACCGGGGGCGTAGCCCAGAAAGAGCTTGAATACTGCGGGCCGCTTGGCGGTGTCTACTTCCGCAAGCCATTGCTCGGGAGTCTTCTGCATCGCCAGTTATTCTCCACGCAACCACGACAATTGTCGAATCGATGCGCATTCCGGTTACAATCGTGCGCGTGAAAGTTCGCTCACAGCACTTGCTTCGCTATGCCGCTTGCGTTGTGGCCTCCGAACTCGTGGCTCAATCCTATCGGCGCGTCGTCCACGTGAATCCAACCACAGTGGCGTTGACCTTCTTACTGATGGTGCTGTGGGTAGCCGCGTACTGGGGATTTCGCTTTTCCGTCTTTCTCGCCATACTCGCCACGCTTGCATTCAACTATTATTTTCTTCCTCCCATCGGAACATTCACCGTCGCCGATCCGCAAAATTGGGTCGCGTTATTTGCTTTCCTTGTCACCGCGGGGATCGCCAGCCAACTCGCCGACCGCGCCCGCCGGCAAACCGCCGACGCCATTCAGCGCCGCCGCGACGTGGAACGGCTTTACGCCTTCAGCCAGCGCCTTCTCGCCACCGACAACGTAGCCGAATTGTTGAACGCGATCCCCGCCTACGTGCGCGACGGATTCGGGGCCAAAGCCGCCGCGATCTACCTGCTCAGCTCGCAGCAGGTCTATCGCACCGATCCCAAAGTGACATGGTTTCCACTTCAGGATCTTCAAATGGTGAGTTCGCGCGGCGAACCGGTCATCGATTCGCAACGCGGAATCTCTCTCACTCCTTTGCATCTGGGCACGCGCAGCACTGGAGCCGTAGGTATTGCGGGACCGGCGCTCTCCCGCGCAACTCTTGAAGCGCTGGGCAGCATGATTGGCATCGCCATCGAGCGTGCCGGAGCCATGGAAAAACTTTCTCAGACCGAAGCCGCGCATCAGAGCGAAAACTTGCGCGCAGTTCTGCTCGATTCCGTCACCCACGAATTGCGCACTCCGCTGACCGGGATCAAGGCCGCAGTCACGGGCCTGCTTTCGGATTACCACCTCGATGACGCACAGCGCAAGGACCTGCTCACCGTTATCAATGAAGAGACTGATCGCCTCGATCGCCTGGTTGGAGAAGCCACAGAAATGGCGCAACTCGACGCTCACAAGGTCGAACTGCACATGGCGCCGGTGGACATTGCTACGGTGATCGAATCTGCTGTGGAAGAGTCCAGAACAGTTCTCGCACAGCATCCAATCGAGGTAGTTGTGCCGCCGTCTCTACCCAACGTGCGCGTGGATTCCGATCGCATCGCGGAGGTGCTGAAGCAGTTGCTGGAAAATGCCGCGAAGTACTCTCCTCCGACGGCGCCCATTACGATCACTGCCGAACAGAAAGGAGATCGCATCATCACCAGCGTCACTGATCGTGGAAACGGCATCGACGACTTCGAGCAATCACTTGTATTCGACAAGTTTTATCGCGGCCGCGACCAACGCTACCGGGTGCAAGGCACGGGCATGGGTTTAGCCATCGCCAAAGCTATCGTCGAAGCCCACAACGGAGCGATCACCGTAACCAGCCAACTCGGCCGCGGCTCAGTATTTTCCTTCGAACTTCCGACTGCCTGAACGGCGCTGTTATCCGAAGTGGGCCTCAATTTTTCATCTTAGGCCGTTCGCAAGTATCCACAATCTTCGTCGGATCGATGGCGTCCTTATCCACTTGCTCTTCCAGAATTTTCCCATCTTTTCCTATCAAGAAATTCACCCGGCGCGCCGCCTTGTATTTATCCACGTAGATCCCGTACTTGCGGGTGACGTCCCCACCCCAATCACTCAGCAAGGGAAACGTAACTCCAATCTGGTCGGCGAATGCTTTATCGGCGAAGGCACTATCCATGCTCACACCCAGCACCTGGGTGTCTGTAGCGTCCAGCCTTTTTAAATCCTGCTGGAGCGCTTGCATTTGCTTGGTTCAACCCCCGGTGAAAGCAAAAATAAAAAATGCGACCACCACATTCTTCTTGCCACGGTACTGACTCAAGGAAATGTCTTTCAAGTCATTGCCGTCAAAATATTTCAGCGTGAAATCCGGCGCCATGTCGCCAACTTTCGGCATGGGCGTCACCCCGCTGTCTGCCTGTTTTCCCTGAGCCACAGCAGGAGCAACCGTTGCAACGGCTAACACGCATGAAAGCAGTGACTCTGCCAAGGCCTTCGCTAGTCTGTTCTGCATCGTGACCCCTCCTACGCGAATGATACCCCACTCGGCAACGGGACTTTGTCATCGACGCGCAAAGCAAATCGCCGATCAGGACGCCCATCAGTACTCTGTCTCCGCATGTTTCGGATTGCCCAACGGGGCCATAAACCAGTAAATTCAATCTCAGACTGGGGTCCGCACCACAGAACTAGCAATGAGCCTAGCCACGCTGAACGACGTTTTCTTTGCTGCCGGCGAGCGGAATCTCGACCACGTAATGCTCTACCGCGACGCCGGGAAATGGCTGCCGATCTCTTCCTCGGATCTTCTGCGAAATGTTGCAGGAACGGCTCGCATGCTGCAGGAGTTCGGAATTCACAAGGGCGACCGTGTTGCCATCCTGAGCGAGAATCGTTTTGAGTGGCCGACTGCCGACTTTGCAATCCTGCTGCTCGGTGCCGTTACCGTTCCCGTCTACGCCACGTTAACCCCTGAACAAACTGCATTCACCCTGCGTGACTCAGGCGCCACGGTCGTCTTTGTTTCCACCGAACATCAACTGCGCAAGGTCCAGACGATTCTCTCCCAAACGCAGATTCGGAAAATCGTCGTCATGGACCGTGTACAACTCTCCAGCGATCTAGCCACAACCTGCGTGCTGATGGATCAGTTCACAACCGAAGGGCCCCACGCTCTCGACCCTCGGACCGAATCGTTCGCCCGCTCCATTCAGCCGGACGATCTCGCCACTGTCATCTACACCTCAGGCACCACGGGAGTCTCCAAGGGCGCGATGTTGACCCATGGCAATATGGCCTCGAACATTGCATGCTCGTTGCTAGGTTTCAATGTGCATCCTGGGCAAATCAGCATTTCGTTTCTTCCTCTTTCGCACGTTACAGCCCGTCACGTGGATCTTTCCTTGCTGTACCACGGCGCAACTCTCGCGTACTGCCCCTTTCTAGAGAATCTTCCCCAAGCCTTGCTCGAGGTTCGCCCTACGATTTGCGTTTCTGTGCCCAGAGTTTACGAAAAGATTTACGCCAAGACTGAAATGCAAGCCAGCGGATTCCCCAAGAGCTCGATCTACCGCTGGGCGCTCTCTATCGGCCGCGCTAACAAGCCCGCGATTCTCGCAGGACAAACTCCTGGTTCGTGCAGTTGGAAGCTGGCGAATAGACTGGTTTTCTCAAAAATCCGCGAAGGCCTCGGAGGCCGCGTCGAAACCTTCATCTCCGGAGGCGCGCCCCTCGGCCGCGAACTCGCCGAATGGTTCGCCACCGTCGGCATCCGCATTCATGAAGGGTACGGCCTAACTGAAACTTCTCCGGTGATCGCCGTCAACACGCCGGTCAATCACCGCATCGGAACGGTCGGCAAAATTCTCCCCAACCTCGAGGTTCGCATTGCCGACGATGGCGAAATTCTGGTGCGTGGTCCGTCCGTCTTTAAGGGATATTGGAATCGTCCCGAAGAGACTCAGAGCGCCTTTCAAGACGGTTGGTTCAAGACCGGAGACATCGGCCACATCGACGCCGACGGATATCTATCCGTCACCGACCGCAAGAAAGAACTCATCAAAACTTCGGGCGGCAAATTCATCGCGCCCCAGCCGATCGAAAATTCGCTCAAATTAAATCCGCTGGTCGGAACGGCGGTCGTCGTCGGCGACAAGCGCAAGTTCGCCTGCGTGTTGATCTCTCCAAACTTTGTTCTGTTGGAAGATTGGGCTCGAACCAACGACGTTTCTTTTTCTTCCCGCGCCGACCTGGTTGCGAATGCCAAGGTCCAGTCTCTGTACGAGGAGCTTGTCGAGAGCGCGAACGAAAAACTGGCGCGCTTCGAAAAGTTGAAACGCGTTGTCCTCGTGCCCGATGAGTTCTCCCCCGACAATGGCGCTCTCACCCCGACGATGAAGCTCCGCCGGCGTGTGGTCGAAGACCGGTATCGCCGGCAAATTGACGACCTGTACGCGCAGGCGGAAATGACTTAGAGCAACCGGGCAGCATCCACCGGGCGTTAGTCCCAACCTGTGGTGACATTCTCTTCAACCGCACGTCTATGCCGTGTCCCCAAGGGGACTGTTCAGCATGATCTCGTCCGTGTGGAGGAACCAATGAGCAAGCACCTGTTGTTCGTACTGTTAGCGTGCATTGGATTGACCGGAACGTCAGCGGCGGAAGGCAAACAAACTGCGGCATTCGACAAGCTTCGTTCCCTTACCGGAGATTGGGAAGGAACCTATGCCTGGACGGGGCGAGACGCGTCAGGCAAGGCAAACGCCCAGTACTACCTCACCGGCAACGAATCTGCCGTGGTGGAAAACCTGTCTATGGATGGCAAACTCGGCATGACCAGCGTTTATCACCTTGACGGCTCCGATCTGAGAATGTCGCATTTCTGCGCCGCCCAGAACCAGCCCAGGCTCAAGGCCAGCGCGACTGATCTCGACAGCGGCACGATCAATTTTTCGTTTCTGGACATCACGAATCTTCGCTCACCGGAAACCGGGCATGTGGACGGTCTGGAGATGCGGTTTCTGGCGCCCGACCACATCACGCTGCGCTTTAAGTTTGTGGCGAACGCGAAGGAAAGCTACGAACTGATAGATCTGAAGCGGAAGAAGTGAGCGGGTCCTCGGCGATGTGGGCGAGCGATTGCATTCGCTAAAATTGGGCAGGCGGTCGACTGGAGCCAGATTCTCTTTACGTTCGAGCAGTCCTACGCGGACATTCTCATCTTGCAGCTGGCGCGAACCTGATTGCGAGTTATACGCCTGCGTCGATTGCTTTCCATTACAATTAAGGCCATGTCGGACTCATTGATCATTGCCGGCCGTTCCTTCCGCTCCCGCCTGATTGTCGGTACGGGAAAATACAGATCCTTCCAGGAGACTGCGCGTGCTCTTGAGGCCAGCGGAGCCGAGATGGTCACCGTCGCCGTGCGACGCGTCAATCTCGACCGCAGCAAGGAATCGCTCCTCGATTACATCGATCCCAAGAAATATTTCCTGCTGCCCAATACGGCCGGATGTTACACGGCCGACGAAGCTGTCCGCGCCGCGCGTCTGGGCCGCGAAGTTGGTCTCTCGGATTGGGTGAAGCTCGAAGTGATCGGCGACCAAGCCACGCTGTATCCGGACGTGCAAGCCACGCTCGAAGCCACCCGCATTTTGGTGAGCGAAGGCTTCACTGTTCTGCCCTACACTTCCGACGACATCGTCTTCGCGAAGCGTCTCATCGAGGCCGGCGCCGCGGCCGTGATGCCGCTCGGCGCGCCCATTGGCAGCGGCATGGGCATTCAGAATCAGGCCCACATCCGCATCCTGCGCGAAATGATCACGGGCGTTCCTCTCATCGTGGACGCGGGAGTAGGCACGGCTTCTGATGCGGCCATCGCCATGGAACTGGGCGCAGATGCAGTGCTCATGAATACCGGCATCGCCAATGCGCAGGATCCAGTGCTGATGGCTGAAGCCATGCACCACGGTGTGCTCGCTGGACGCCAAGCCTATCTCTCCGGCCGCATGCCGAAAAAGCTCTACGCCACCGCGAGTTCCCCGCTAGAAGGCGTAGTCCGCTAGACAGTGTGCGAGAGAAAAATAAAAAGGGCGGCCGCAGCCGCCCAAAATCACCACCCAAAGCTCTATCACATCATCGACGCGCTTTGCACGTGAATCGAATCGCCCATTACGTGCCCGGTAACCGCCACGTGATGCCCTACGTGGTCCTTAAGCGCATCCGGATTGTCCACCATCAGAACCTTCTGATCCTTGTCGGTCACGATGACCATCTTCGCGCCCGCGGCCAGGCATTTCTTGGTGCACGCCTCAGCCTTATCGTTCGCGCCCTTGGCGCCGCATTTGTCGTCACTCACCCATCCGTTCACGGTTGTGCCCTTGCCCATATCGTCAAAAGCCAACGCCGTCAGGGCGAAGACGAAACACAACGCAAGACAAACTACTAGAATCTTTCTCATGGCCGGTTTTTCTCCTTTTTATGTCCAAATCGCGGCAAGCCGCAGGTAGGACAGCAATTCTAATCGCTCATCCGGCAGCAACTCAACGCCCACCGGCCGTCGATTCACGTCCCGAACTATACCACAGCCAAACTCCCGGAATGTCACACGTCAGCCTGCTTTCCGTTTTCCGGAAAACCTGCCCCGCGCTCTTACTTTTTCGCCGAACGGGTGGCCGGGAGTGGATTTGCCGGGACCGGCGGGACGTACACATACTCTCCGGGGCGCGCATAACGCAACTGCTCGCGCGCCTCTTTCTCGATGGCTTTTTCGTCCGTCTTCAATCCCTGAATCTGCTGCGTATAGACTTCATTTTCCTTCTGCTCTTGTGCAATCCGCTTTTGCAATGACTCGAACTCTGCCCGCTTCTGCTTGTAAACAACCATGCCGTTCGCGCCAAACATTACGTGCACAAACAGCAAGCCGGCGACGGCCGCAACCGTAATTGTCGCAATGCGCCGCCGCAAGCCATACAATCGCGTCGCCAACGGCCGCGCACTCTCCATCCAGGAGACAGCAGCCGACTGGGCCTGAGGCGCTCTTCGGGCCAGGGCACGCAGTCCGTCTTGCGCACCTGGAAATGGCCGAATTTTTGCGGGATCCCTTACTCGAAAATCCATTGCTTGGCCGCCGCGCTCAACTTCTGCAGACCTGGCTTGCTTCTCGCTTCCGAGTGAACTCGCAACACCGGCACGGTCCCGGAAAGGTGGTAGCAAACCACGAACCGTCATCGAAGACAAGTTTCAATCAGTCACAGCACTTCGCTGAGATCACGACCACAGAATTCTTGTGGATCAAATTCTTGTGGATCAATGCGTAACTTTTCAGTGGACTTCTCCTTCACCTCGAACGTCAAGCGAAAGTTCTGCCTTTCGCGATAACATGAATCAACTTGGTTAAGTAGCACGGAGCGCGCAACTCCTCCCCCATCGCCGCCCGCCAACCCGTCGTGCCAAACATGATCTGGGTTAGCATGGAGAATACCTCTACGGCGCTAAACGTCTTTGGTGCTCCCGGCCGCTGGCCTGGTTGGCCGAGGATGCCTGAAAGCTGAGGGCTGATTTTATATGACCGACAAGAGAATCGTCCTCATCACAGCTGGCTCGGAAGAGGAAGCCCAGAAAATTGCACGCGCTCTCGTGGAACGCCGCCTTGCCGCTTGCGTCAATATTATTCCGCAGGTTGTATCCATCTATCGCTGGCAAGGCAAAGTGGAGGATGATCGCGAATGGCTCTTACTGGTCAAGACCACTGCGGCAGCATTCAAACAGGTCCGCCGCGCGATCGCGGAACTCCACTCCTACGATCTCCCGGAGTGCATGTGCCTGACAATTGAAGACGGATCGGCAAATTATTTGCAGTGGATTGCCGAATCGGTGACGGCCGACTAGCCCTTGCAGATGCTTGCGAATCTGTGGAAAGAAATTTAGATCGCGGTCAGTCCTGATTCCAGATCGTCGAGAATGTCCTCGACGTTTTCGATTCCCACTGAAATGCGCACCATACCGTCGGTCAGACCAATCGCCTTCCGCCCCTTCTCACCCAACCCTGCATGCGTCATCGTCGCCGGATGCGAGATCAGCGTCTCCACTCCACCAAGCGATTCTCCGAGCGAACATACACGTAATTTCTTGAGCATCTTGTTGGCATTTTTGAGCGATCCCGTCTCAAAGGTGATCATTGACCCGAAGCCGCTCATCTGCCGCCTCGCCAGTTCATGCTGCGGATGATCGGGCAAGCCGGGATAAAGCACTTTGCTGATCTTTTTATGCTTCGCGAGAAACTCCGCCACTACTCGGCCGTTGCGGTCGTGAATCTCCATGCGCGCTGCCAGCGTCTTCACTCCGCGTAACAGCAACCAACATTCAAACGGAGAAAGGATCGCGCCTGCAGCCTTCTGCAGAAACGCCAACTTCTCCGCCTGCTCCGGCTTGCTGCATACCACAACACCGCCCAGGCCATCGCTGTGCCCGTTCAAAAACTTTGTAGTCGAATGTACGACCATATCCGCGCCCAGCGCCAACGGTTGCTGAAAGTAGGGGGACATGAAGGTGTTGTCCACTACCAACTCGGCTTTCTTGCGCCGGCAGATCTGGCTGATTGCCGCCAAATCGCTCAATCCCATCAGCGGATTGGTCGGCGTCTCCACGTAAAACATCCGCGTGTTTTTGCGGATCGCGCGTTCCACGTTTTCCGCATCCGTCGTATCGACATAAGAAAACTCGAGCCCGTACTGGGTTAGAACCTGGTTAAACAGGCGCGGCGTGCCTCCATACAAATCGTTCCCACAGACCACATGGTCGCCCGACTTCAGCAAGGTCGCTACCGCATTGATCGCCGCCATTCCGCTGGCAAAAACCGGAGCCGCCACGCCACCCTCAAGCGATGCCAGATTTTGTTCCAGCCGCGTGCGCGTAGGATTCGACACCCGCGAATATTCGTATCCTTTATTCTCCCCGATCCCCTGCTGCACGTAGGTGGAACTCAGATAGATAGGGACGTTCACCGCGCCAGTCAAAGGATCGGGTTCCTGTCCATCGTGAATGGCGCGAGTCGCAAACCCAGCCTCTCTATTTTTTTTCATCCCCATCCTATTGGAAAGATGCGCGCCGCACTTAAGATTTTCTTCGTAGCCTCGGCGGTTTTTCTTAGCGTACTTCGCGGTAAGAGCTCTTACGCGGTTGAGACCAAAACGGTCTAAACGCCACCCTCGAAAATCTTCTTGGACAAATACCTCTCCGCCGAATCCGGAATAATCGTCGCCACACGTTTTCCCGGGCCCAGCCGCTTCGCAACGACCAGAGCCGCAAATGTCGCCGCTCCCCCACTCGATCCCGCGAGAACGCCTTCCCGCGCGGCAAGTCGCTTCACGGTTTCAAACGCATCCTCGTCCGTCACCGCAATCACTTCATCCGATACTGCGGGGTCATACGTCTCCGGGACGAAGTTGTTTCCGATCCCTTCTACTTTGTGCGGGCCAGGCGCGCCGCCACCCAGCACAGAGCCCTGCGTGGTCACCGCAATCGCAAGCACTCCCGGCACATGCTCTTTCATGTAGCGCGCCACTCCAGTAAAGGTTCCGCAGGTGCCGCAGCCCAAAACAATGGCATCGACCTTCCCACCCAATTGTTCAAACATCTCTACCGCGGTGGTCTCGTAGTGGTAATCGGGATTTGCCGGGTTCTCAAACTGTCCCGCCATGAATGCACGACCATCCCCTGCTACCAGCTCTTTCGCGCGCCGAATCGCTCCCTGCATACCTTCGGAATCTGGAGTTCGCTCAACATCGGCTCCGAGTGCACGCATGATGATCACTTTTTCCTGCGAAAAATTCTCCGGCACAAACAGCTTTACCTTGTACCCGCGATTCACTCCGATCAGCGCCAACCCAATACCAGTATTCCCGGCCGTAGCTTCCACAATCGTGCCGCCAGGCGCGAGCTTCCCATCCTGCTCGGCCCTTCGGATAATCCCAATGGCAGCGCGGTCTTTCACACTGCCGCCGGGATTCAAGTATTCCAGTTTGGCAAAGATGTCAGCCGAACCGGTGGGAGCCAGGCGTGTGAATCGCAGCATGGGAGTGCCGCCGACCAGTTCAGTGATGTCGTCGGCGACCCCTAAAGAGGAGACTTCAGAGTTTCTTAAGTGCACGTTACAGGGTAAAGTGGCGGCTTTGCAATCGTCAATTGCATCTTCGTGAATCGCATCACTCTGGGGTTACCTAAGGTTACGCGTTTGCAGTCTCGTCTCGACCTCTTGCGGTCAAGTTTTCGCGCAACTGATCCGATGGATGGTTGAGTATCTCACGAAGGGCGCGTATGTATCGACGCATTGTCAAACTGGCGTTGATCTGCCTGTTTGCGGATCCCAATTTTCTCAACGCGCAGGATTTCAAGATTCTTGACCGCATGGTTCAGGTCCACGGTTTCGCCTCACAAGGATTCATCTACACAAATGACAACAACTGGCTGACCATGAACACCAGTCAAGGCAGTGGAGCCTTCACCGATTTCGGGCTCAATATGTCCGCCCCGGTAACCGATAAATTCCGCGTAGGTGCCCAAGTCTACGACCGCAATCTGGGGCAACTCGGGCAGTATCATCCTTCACTGGACTGGGCAGTCGCGGATTATCGTTTCAAGGGTTGGTTCGGCATTCGCGGCGGCAAAGTAAAAACCACCCTCGGCCTATATAACGACGTCCAGGACCAGGATTTCCTGCGCACCTTCGCTCTGCTGCCTCAGAGCCTTTATCCCGCCGATATCCGGGACGCCACTATCGCCCACCTGGGGGGTGATCTCTACGGCAATCTTTCCCTCAGGCACCATCTCGGCGATCTCTCCTATACCGCCTATGCCGGGCACCGCAGTGACAGCCTCTATAGCGGCATCGCGTACATCGCTTCTCAGTACAATTTCTACTACTTGCGCTACGGTGGGCTGCAGTACGGCGGTGATCTCCGATGGAACGCTCCCCTGAAGGGCCTGTTGATCGGAGCATCGCGCATGAACGAAGACCTCACTGCCGCGGCGAACTTCATCAATCCTCTCAACCCGGGCGCCGGGATCATTCCTGACAATGAGCGTTCAAAGACGGACTGGACCAACCAATTCTATGGCGAGTACACCGTCGGGAAACTGCGCCTCGATTCCGAGTATCGCCGCTTCGTGCACGATCAAACCGACGAAGTTGCGGAGACCGTGATCCTCGGTACCGACACCGATGTACGCGGCTGGTACGTCTCGGGAGTTTACCGCGTTATGAAACGCCTTGCCGTCGGTTCCTACTACTCTCGTTACTCGATAACGCGCTCGTCCGCAGGCCCTCTTGCTCTACTGTTTCCTGACCAAACTGACACTAGCCTGCCAGCCAATCACGTCTACGACAAAGTTATCTCCGCGCGGGTCGACCTAAACAGGTTCTGGAACGTGAAAGTGGAGGGTCACTTCATGAACGGTTATGGGGACAGCACTTACCCTGACGGATTCTATCCGCAAGTCAATCCGCAGGGTTTCAAGCCCAACACAAACGCGTTAGTCATCAAAACGAGTTTTCACTTTTGACCATGAGGATGGGAAGACGAATTCAGTGGCAGTCTCTGTCGGCGCTCCTGGTGGCCAATGGCCTGATCCTGCTCGCCTCCCTGCAGGCTGTGGCAGGCAGCGTTAAAGTGATCGCCAACTCCAGCGTCAAATCAGACACAATCTCCTTGGTCGAGATTAAAAGGATTTTCTTGCTGGAAGCAAATTCCCTCGACGATGGCACTCACGTCGAACCCGTGCTGCGCAAAGGTGGACATTTGCACGAAGCTTTCCTAAGAGAGTTCCTCGACACCAATGACGACAGCCTGCAGGCTTATTACGGCACTTTGGTGTTCGCTGGAAAAGGCTCTATGCCGAAGGAACTCTCCTCCGAC
The DNA here is from genome assembly GCA_036844925.1 of Candidatus Sulfotelmatobacter sp. Lineage (GTDB taxonomy): Bacteria > Acidobacteriota > Terriglobia > Terriglobales > Acidobacteriaceae > Sulfotelmatobacter. The sequence continues at coordinate 261,131 of DAIUEW010000001.1, read as the reverse complement.
ACTGAAGTGGTGGGCTACGTAGCAAGAACCAGAGGTGCGATTGGATACGTGAGCACCGAAACCAGCACAGAGGGTGTAAAGACTCTGACTGTTCTCAACGCCGGCAATAGCGCCCAAAGAAAACTGATTAAGCGCGTCGACCCGGAATACCCACAGACCCTCAAGCGGCTCAGTATCGGCGGAACCGTGCGCTTGGAGGTAACTATTTCACGTAAAGGCGATGTCGAGAATATCCAGCTATTGGGCGGCAACCCCATTCTCGCTGAGTCCGCTATATTTGCGGTAAAGCAATGGGTCTATTCAGTGAGTCATTCGCGGACAACCACTGAGGTCGATATCCCTTTCGATGCTCGCCCTTAAGACAGCCGGCGCCCCCTTCACCCTTCACGTCGACGAACCATCACTTCGACGAACCCCCGGAAATTCTACTTCGCTCCAACCGCCGCAGTTTGTGTCCCCGCGTAATACCCGCTCTTGGTTCGCACAATCAACTTGCCGCGCCCTTTCACCTTGGCATCGACACGGATCTGCCGGAATCCGCCGCTGGACCTCGGGTTCGTCGGCTTGTACCCTATGGTGTACTGATTGCGAATGTCGTGCGCCACCTGCCGGCTGATCTCATCCACTTGGTCCAGAGTCGAGGGAAAAAAAGCCAGGCCGCCGGTCCTTTGCGCAATCGTCTCAAGCGCACGCCTCGCACGGCGCGGATGCTCTTCATCTCCCAAAATTCCGATCGCGTACACCGAGGGACCGTTTTCCTCCTGGAGCAGTTTCACCGCCTGCTCTAGAGATTCGCGGCTGGCATTATCTTCTCCGTCGGTCACCACGAATAACACTTTCCGCTCCAGCCTGGCATTTCTCTTCAGATGCTCCGCCGAAGCCACCACGGCTCCGTACAGCGCGGTTCCACCTTTGGTGTCAATTTTCTCGAGAGCCTGCTTCAACAGCAGCAGGTCACTGGTGAAATCCTGGTCGAGATAGTATTCATCGTTAAAATTCACCACGAACACTTCGTCCTGCGCATTGCTCGCCCGCACCAGGTTCAGCGCAGCCTGGTTCACCTTGGCTCGCTTCTCTCGCATCGAGCCGGAGTTATCGATCACAACCCCCATCGCCACCGGAATGTCTTCATGCCGGAACGAAATAATCGGTTGCGGCTTGCCATCCTCAAATACCGCGAAGGCATTTTTGTCGAGATTGGTCACGATGTGCTGCTTATCATCGATTACCGTGGCGTGGAGCAGCACTTCGTCCACATCCTTGCGGATGACGTAGGTTCCGTTGTCGTCGGGACTCTGCTGCTGATCGGAATGGGCGGGAGGCGCGGTGGACGCTCCCGATTGATTCGGTGGAAGTTGCGTAGATTGCGATGGAGCAGATTTAGCAGCGTCAGGTTGAGAGTGAAAATAAACAAGTTCAGACAGGGTGCGCGCAGGAGTAACCGCACAGAGCAGGCCGATCAGAAGAAATGTAAAATTCGCGACCCGCTTATTCTTCGGGCGCGTAATACCCGGTCCTGGCATACACTCGGAGTGGCGGCAGTCCTTTCGGCGGAAGTAACTTCACTTTAATCTTACGCCATTTGCCGTCCCGCACAACTTTGCTCGGACGATATCCCAGCACATATTGGTTGCGCAGTTCGACTCCGATCTTGGTCGCGACATCGGCCAGGTCGTTGGGATTCTCCACCGTAAACGCCCGCCCACCGGTCAGCTCCGTGATCTCACCCAGCAATGCGGGGCCTAAGCGCTCTTCCTCGGTCGGAAAATACCGGTCGTAAATGCCAATGGCGTATACCATCACGTCCGCTTCTTTCACCAAAGCTTTAATTTCCCCTTCAGTGTAGCGGCTATGATTGTCCCCTCCGTCGGAAATGATAAGCAGCGCTTTCTTGGGATACTTCGCCTCCCGCATCTTGCTTACGCCCATATAAATCGCATCCAGCAGCGCGGTCCGCCTTCGCGGCACCATGAATACCAGCTTTCCCTGGATCTCGTCCACCGAACTGGTGAAATCGCTAACTACTTCGGGCTCGTCCGAGAACGTGATCATAAAGAACTCGTCTTGCGGGTTCGCTGTTTTGAAAAACTCCAGTACCGCATCTTTGGCGCGGTCCATCTTGCTGCTCATGCTCCCACTGGAATCGAAGATCACTCCTAGTGAAACGGGAGCGTCCTCGCTCGAAAAAGTCTTGATATCCTCTTTTGAATTGCCTTCGAAAAGCTGAAAGTTTTCTTTGTCGAGACCCGTCACCAGCCGGTTCATGGGATCGGTAATCGTCACTGGGACCAGCACCAAATCCACGGCCACCTTTAGCGGACGAACGTGGGTATTCAGTGTCGAAGCGTCGGGAGTCCGGTTGGCCGCTTCCTCCGTTTTCGCTTTGTCCACCACGCGTGGCACCACGTGAACATCATCGACGCTGGTCTGCGCCCAGGCGGGAAGCAGGAGGGTACAAGCTGCACACAGCGCGAATAGCACCATCGATAGGGCACTCGCAGTCGCACACAGCCAAACGAACGTGTGGTTCCAGGGTCGAACCGGGGAAGAATTCCGAACTAGGGCCTCGGGGCTGAATAGCAGGCGCCCACCCAGGAGGGCCATAAGCACCTCATTGGCCGCGATAATATCACAGCTTCGCCCCAGTGGATGCTCTTTCTTTGTCAAATGTTGGTGGTAACCCTAAAATGGACGCCCGTTCCGTCGCCCCCTTTTCAACTGCCCCAATTCCTCGAGCGCTTTAGGACATATTGCTACAATCAGAGGTCCCCATGGCTGACATTCATCCCTTCCGGGCATTCCGTTACGATCCCCATCACGTTTCTCTGGCCGATGTCGTCACCCAGCCCTACGATAAGATCACTCCTGCCCTCCAGGATCGTTATTATGCGGCCAGTCCCCATAACCTGGTTCGCATTATCCTGGGACGCCGGGAAGAGGGTGACACCGCTGAAAAGAATACTTACTCCCGCGCGGCGGCTTACTTCGGCGACTGGCGCCAGCAAGGCATCCTCCGCCAGGACACTGTTCCTTCTCTATACGTTTATTCGCAAAGCTTTACCGTCCCCGATTTGATTAAGAAAGGCTCGGCCACCGAACTGGAACGCCGCGGCTTCATTGCTCTGGGCCGCATCGAGGATTATTCCGCCGGGGTCGTCTATCGCCACGAGCAGACCTTGGCCAAGCCCAAGGCCGACCGCCTCGATCTGCTGCGCGCCACCCGCGCCCATTTTGGCCAGATCTTCATGCTCTATGAGGACTCGGGCCAGGTCGAAGCCCTTCTTGCCACCGACGCGTCTCCGGACATTGAAGTTGCCGATGAATATAGTGTCGTTCATCGGGTCTGGCGGATCACCGATGCGCGCCTGATCGATTCGGCCAGAGGCGCTATGAGCGACAAGAAACTGATCATCGCCGACGGCCACCACCGCTACGAAACCGCTCTCAATTACCGCAACGAGCTCCGCGCCTCATATTCTCATTCGACGGCTTCTTCCTCAACGCCGGAGCCCGGCACATCTCCTTATGAGTTCGTTATGATGACCTTCGTTAACATGAACAGCCCGGCGCTGCTTATCCTGCCGACGCACCGCGTCGTTCATAGTCTGGACTCCTTTTCAGAAGAAAGCTTCCGAAACTCCGCCCGCGCCTTCTTCGATGTCGAAGACGTTGACCCGGCCCTCGATGCCCACCGGGCCGCTGCGATTCTCCGTGAGTGCGGACGCGCCGGAACGTCCCTCCTAGCCGTGACCGCGAACCGCGCATTCCTGCTGCACCATCCCAATCCCAACATGGCAGCGCAGGTTTTCGGCGGACTGTCGATTCGTCAGCAAGCGCTCGATGTAGTGCAACTCCATAAATGTTTACTGGAAAAAGTTTTGCACCTCTCGGAAGAATCCATTCGAAACCAGCAGAACATCTCCTACGTGCGCGACGCGGCGGAAGCTCTCTCGCAAGTTCGCCGCGCTCGCGCCAACATCGCCTTTTTGATGAATCCCTGCCGGACGTCGCAGGTTCGTGACATCGCCTTCGCTGGCGATGTCATGCCCCAAAAATCAACGGACTTCTATCCCAAGCTACTCAGCGGATTAACCATCTATGCGCTCGATTAGAGGACGTCGCGCCAGCGTCCAGCCGGCTGTTGTCCGGGCGTCCCTCGGGCAAGCTCAGGGCAGATTGTCGCCCCCACCTGCTCGAGCCATGCCGCTGCTCAGCATTCTCCTACTTACTCTCCTGCTCTCCGCGGCCGCTCCCGAGAAACACCTCGCCGTCTACTCCACGGTCGCCAACTACTCCTTGCCGATCATGCAGCGGGAAGGCCGAGACTACGTCGGCTTGCTCGAATTGCTGGACCCTCTGGGCACGGTCAGCGCCAAATCCGAGCCTCCCCGCTGGCGTATTCACTACAACAAAGTCCTTGGAGATTTCACCGCCGGAAAGAGCCGTGCACTCGTCCAGGGACGCGACGCCGATCTCAACGGCAAATTTCTTCTGGAAAACGGACGCGGTCTGGTTCCGTTGGCCTCGCTCAACTCACTTCTACCACGCATCCTGGGAGGCCCGGCCACTTTGCATGAGGAATCTGGTCGTCTGTTCATCGGCAATGTTGCTACGCATTTCACCGCTTCGGTGTCGAGCGACGATCCGGCTCGGCTGGTCTTTCATTTCACCGCGCCAGTCAATCCATCGGTAGCCAGCGAGCCCGGAAAACTTCGTCTCAGCTTCCGCCGCGAACCCCTAACGGCGCCTGCCTCGCCCGTGCTTACCTTTGGCAGCAAGATCATCCCCTCTGCCGATTACTCTGAGAGCAACGGCGCAGCCGAAATCTCGGTCACAACCACCATCCCGCTGCTGGCGACCTTCAGTCCCGACGGCCGCACCATCACTCTCGCCCCGCCCAAACCTCAACCCTCAGCATCTGCCCCAGTGCCTCCCAGGCAGGAGACAACTGCAGTCAACGTCCCTGCAACGGCTGCGCCCAGGGCCACTCCGCAGCAAAGCAACAACCAGTCGCCGCCGTCAGCACCTCCGCCCACTTCCGCGGCGCGCCGTTATTTCGCCGTCGTGGACGCGAGCCACGGCGGCAACGACCGCGGCGAGGCCCTCAGCCCGGCGCTCGCCGAAAAAGACATCACGGTCGCCTTTGCCCGCCGTCTGCGGCAGGAACTTGAAAGCCGCGGAATCTCGACGCTCGTACTGCGAGACTCTGACGCCAACCTCTCGCTCGACGACCGCGCTTTTTTTGCCAACAGCATGCACGCAGCCGTGTATATCGCAATGCACGCCGCGTCCAACGGCCACGGCGTTCGCGTCTATACTGCGCTGCTTCCCTACGGTGGCGAAGACGACCGCGGTCCCTTTCGCTCGTGGACAAGTGCTCAAACGTCTGCCCTCCCTCTGAGCCAAGCCGCTGCGGCAAGTGTCGCCGGGGAAATGAAAAAGGTTCAGGTTACGGTCCGCACGCTCACCGCGCCCCTTCGCCCGTTGAATAACATCGTTACCGCCGCCATCGCTGTCGAAGTTGCTCCGCCCGCATCCGATCTCTCTCCCCTGACTGCGCCGGACTACCAGCAACTGATCGCCGGTGCTGTGGCCAACGGAATCGTCGCCATCCGCTCGCAACTCGGGGCCGCGCCATGATCGCCACAATATGATCAACGCAATATGATCACTACAATTATGATCACTACAATATGATTCCTCGCCACTTTTATATCGCGGTATCGATATTGCTCGCGGCCGTGCTTGGCATGACCATCTATGGATGGCATATGCGAGGACGTGCCGCCGCGACGCCCGCCGCTTCCGTGGACACTCGTCCCGTAGTCGCACCCATAGCCGGGCCCACCGAACAAGTCACGCTATTTGTCGCCTATGACGACGTCGGTATACTGCACACGCAAGCGGCCCACATTCCGCTCCCCAGCGTGCGCCAACAACGCGCCGAAGAATTGCTCCGCGCCCTCATCGCCCTGTACCTGGATAAATCCTCACCTCACCCTCTTCCCCCCGGCTCCGATATCCGCAGCGTTTACCTGGTCGATCCCGGACTCGCCGTCATCGACGTCAATGCCGCGTTCGCCGATGGTCACCGCTCCGGTGTGCTCTCCGAAGAACTTACCGTAGCGTCGCTGATCCAAACGCTCGCAGCGAATATCCCCGGCATTCTGAAAGTGAAAATCCTGGTGGAAGGTAAAGAGCGAGAAACTTTGGCCGGGCACGCCGATCTATCCGCCTTCTTCGACGTCTCTGCGGTGAGTCAATTAAGCGCGCAATTGCAATCGGTTCAATAGCTCTTCGTGCGAGTTTTCATCCGACCGGAACTTTCCGTCACCGTAGGAAACGGGAATAGAAGTAGAGGGACTGCTGTTCTGTCCGCCGAGTACAGCCCCTTAAGTATTCGGCGTAAGCTTGCGTTTAAGGTCCTCGGCAATCTGTTTGCCGTGAAAGCGGCCGTTCTCGATGAAGATTTCGTTCGTCCGCGATCCCGCGACGATCACACCGGCGACATAGATTCCAGGAACATTGCTCTCCAGGGATACCGGATCGCAGACGGGACGACACTGCTCCTCGGACAACTCGATGCCCATGCTGCGCAGAAAATCGTAGTCGGGATGGTAGCCAATGAGGGCGAGTACAAAATCATTTTTCAGGCGGATCGGGCCGCGCGGCGTGTTCACCACAACGTGATCGACTCCGATCTCCTGCACCGAACTGTTGAAGTGGGCCTCTACGTCCCCGTTCTTGATGCGGTTCTCGAGATCGGGCTTGATCCAGTACTTGACGTGATGGTGCAGCTGCGCCCCACGATAGACCAGCGTAACGCGCGCTCCGTGACGCCAAAGATCAAGAGCAGCGATGGCTGCGGAATTCTTGCCGCCGATCACCAGCACATCGCTGTCGTAGTAAGGATGGGGCTCGCCATAGTAATGGGAAACCTTGGGCAAATCTTCGCCGGGAAGGCAAAGTTGATTGGCAAGGTCGTAGTATCCGGTGGAGACGATTACTTTACGAGTGCGGTAATCATGCGGTCGGCCAGCACGGTCCGTGGCCGTGATGCTGAATTTCCCGTCCTCGCCCATCACCGTCTTAACCCACTCGTACTGGCGAACATCGAGATCGTAGTGTTCCGAGACCTTGCGGTAATACTCAAGCGCTTCTTCGCGGGTGGGTTTCTGGTTCGCGGTGGTAAACGGAATATCTCCGATTTCGAGCAATTCAGGAGTCGTAAAGAACAGCATGCCGGCTGGATAGTGAAAAAGGGAATTCACCAAACATCCCTTGTCGACAACGATCACCTTAAGCCCAAGCCTCTGTGCCTCGATGGCGCAGGCCAGGCCGGTGGGTCCGGCTCCGATGACCATCACGTCGGTGCGCATCTCGGGATGCGCAAGGGTCTCGGCCTTGGGTAGAACTTCAACATCTTCGGCAGTGAGAAACTCAGGCATGGGATTTCGTAGGGCGTGTATATATCGCCGGCGCGGTCGGAAACCGATGATTCTAGCATGCGGGACGGCAGAAATTTTCACACCACAGGCGAACGTGCGCCGCCTCACAGTTCGGCGCCTGCTCCGCGCTATAATTTGCGGTTACCTCATCCCTCGCGCTCATTCAGGAGCCATCATGTCGACTCTTACCGAACCAGCCACGCCGTCTCAAGTAAAGACCCGCATTGAATCCGACAGCATGGGAAAGATCGAAGTCCCGGCCAACGTTTACTGGGGCGCGCAGACGCAGCGCTCGCTGTTGCACTTCAACATTGGGCGCGACACGATGCCGCCGGAGCTGATCCGCGCGTTTGGCACGCTTAAAAAAGCCTGCGCGCTGGTGAACCAGGATCTGGGCAAACTGCCGGCAGACAAAGCAAAGCTCATCGCGCAGGCCGCCGACGAGGTGATTGCCGGCAAGCTGAACCAGCAGTTTCCGCTGCGCATATGGCAGACGGGCAGCGGCACGCAGACCAATATGAACGTGAACGAGGTCATCTCGAACCGCGCCATTGAACTTGCCGGCGGCGAGATGGGATCGAAGAAGCCGATCCATCCCAATGATGACGTGAATATGTCGCAATCTTCGAACGACACTTTTCCGGCGGCGATGCACATCGCGGCTGCGGATCGGGTGAAGAATGCACTGATTCCGGCCATCCGGAACGTTCACGATGCGATTGCAGCCAAGGCAAAGGAATTCAACGACGTGGTCAAGATTGGCAGAACGCACCTGCAGGACGCAGTGCCTCTGACCTTCGGACAGGAGTTCGGCGGCTGGGCCAGTCTGCTCGAGCGCGACGCCAAACGACTGGAGCAAGCCCTGGAAGGCCTTTACGACCTGGCTATTGGCGGAACGGCCGTTGGCACTGGGCTGAACACCCATCCCGAATTCGCAGAACGCGCAGCGAAAAGGATTGCCGAACTCACCGGACTTCCCTTCCGCTCCCACGGCAACAAGTTCGCTGCGCTTTCGGCGCATGACGAGATCGTCTTCGCGCAAGGCGCAATGGAAACGCTGGCCGCCTCATTGATGAAGATTTCGAACGACATCCGCTGGCTGGCTTCCGGGCCGCGCTGTGGCCTGGGCGAGCTTTCCATCCCGGAAAACGAGCCCGGTTCGTCGATTATGCCGGGCAAGGTGAATCCCACGCAGTGCGAAGCCATGACCATGGTTTGCGTGCAGGTTCACGGCGCGACGGCCGCAGTGGGATTTGCAGGCTCGCAGGGCAACTTCGAACTCAACGTATATAAGCCGGTCATCATTTACAACTTCCTGCACTCGGTCACGCTGATCGCCGACGCCTGCCATGGCTACGTCGAGTACATGATTAAGGGTATCGAGGTCGATCGCGCCAAGGTGGATTGGTATGTCAAGAATTCGCTGATGCTGGTGACCGCGCTGGCGCCGAAGGTGGGATACGATAAGGCCGCGCAGATCGCCCACACGGCGCACGTGGAGCATAGCAGCCTGCGCGAGGCGGCGCTGAAGCTCGGCTATCTGACGGGCGAGGAATTCGATGCCCTGGTACGGCCCGAGAAGATGACCCATCCGTAGCAAACCCCTGCTGGAAAGGACCACCGAGCGCAACGACGGCGTGTATATGTAGTGTATACGTGGTGTATACTATGTATCTATACGGAAAGGAGGTACAACCATGCCCAAAGCGCAGGTGATGAAGTGGGGCAACAGCCTGGCGGTTCGCATCCCCAAGGCGGTAGCCCAGCAAGCTCGGATTCGAGAAGGCGATCCGATTCTGATCGAGGCTCGGAAGGGGCGCGTCGAGTTGCGCCCTGCAGAGAGAATCCCCACTCTCGAGGAACTTGTTTCACAAATCACAAAAGCCAGCCGTTACGAAGAAACCGACTGGGGACACGACCGAGGGAAGGAAATCGTTGAATGGTAGGGCCGTACACGCCCGATGCCGGAGACATTATATGGCTGGATTTCGATCCGCAGGCTGGCCGTGAGCAAGGCCGACGACGTCCGGCCATAGTGCTGACCGATCTGGCTTACAATCGCGTCAGCGGTCTAGCTGTAGTCTGCCCTCTTACGAGTCGGCGCAAACCGTATCCCTTCGCGCTTCCCGCTCTAGTCGACAAGGTAGAGGGCGCAGTGCTAGTGGATCATCTCAAGAGCGTCGACTGGAAGGAACGCGATGCGAAGTTTCACTCTAAGGCAGACCCTGCTCTGCTGAATAGAGTCCGCGGCTACGTTGCGGTGCTTCTGAGGATCTCATAGGCCAGCAACGGCAACGGATTACCAAAGAAAACCTCAAGCCTGTATCGGACTACGACTCAGCTACTTCCGCTTCGATAATCAGTGGAGGTTCGGCCTTCTTCGGCGTCGTCGTGATCACAACAACACTCACCAGGACCAACAGCGTTCCAACGACCGTGCGCGCACCCAGCGCTTCTCCTCCCAGAAAATATCCCACGAGAACCGCTACCACCGGATTCACATACGCGTAGGTACCAACTTTGGTTGGTGCCTCGTGGTGGATTAGCCAGACGTACGCAGTGAAACCGACAATTGATCCGGCAACGATCAGATAGGTCAGCGCGAGCCATGCTTTGATAGAGACTGCCTCAACGTGAAAGCCGCGGAACTCTCCCAGCACCGCAGCCGTCAATGTGAGCAGGATTCCGCCCGCGAGCATCTGCGCTCCCGAACTCATGACTTTCGATTCGGGCAAGCGCAACTTGCGGGTAAGGACCGCGGCGAGCGACCAACTGATGCCGGCCACCAGCAGAGCGATTGCGCCGGACATTTCAATCGGCTTTTCGCCAAAACCTGCCTCGTGGCTGACGAGCACCGCAACGCCGCCAATTCCTATCAGGAGCGCGAATCCCAGCCGCAGAGTGAGCCTCTGCGTGCGCAGCACGAGTATCTCGGCAAGCGTCATGAAAACCGGAATTGTTGCCATCATGACTGCGGCAATCCCAGAGGGCACACGCTGCTCGGCCCAAAACAGCAACCCGTAATCCATCACGAAAATCAGCACTGCCAGCAATGAAGCTGATGCCCACTCGCGACCAGTGGGAGAGGGCGTGCCTTTCCCGCGCATCCAGGCATAGAGCACGATTCCAGCGGCGAAGAAGCGCATTCCGGCAAGCAGGAACGGCGGCACCTCGCGCACGCCGACCCGAATTGCCAAAAATGTCGAGCCCCAAACGAAGTAAATGATCGCGAAAGCTAACAGAATCTTCCACGCTTGGGGTCGCGGTGTCGCGTTCATCGGTCGAGTCCTAGCGGGCTGTGACAGACGGAAAACCCCGCAAACATTTAGATCAGTAGCAGGAAGGCGTGGAATCAGGTTTTACCCATAAAAAGTTCTTATGGGAACCAGTGACGTTATCTCTCATGTATTGTGGAAACGGTTGGCGGGGATGCGAAGTCACTTCTTCAGCAGGCTGGTGTGGCTGGCGACACATTGCCAGCGCCCTTCGGTAAATACCCAGGTGTCGGTGAAGCGGCCAACGTGCTCATAGGGTTTGCCCTGGTAGGTGCCTTTGGTGTGATAGATGCCGACGACCACGGCCGAGTCGGCGTACATGCTGACTTTGAGATCCTGAATCGTCAAACTATCGAGGTTAAACTGCGGATCTTTAATGTCGGCGAGGAACTTCGTTTTGTCGCTGACCTCGCCATCGTATTCCGTGTTGACGAAGTTTGCTCCGATCATGCCATCGAGCGCGCGGGAATCACGATTCACCTGCGCTTCATTCCACAGGTGTTCCATCACCAGCAGCTTGGTTTGTTGTGAATCGTCTCTGGCTCGCTGGGCCGCGGCTACCCCCGACAGAGCGATAGCCAGCAGAAGAAAGTTGGATGTCGCACGAAGCATGGTCTTGCTCGTCCGCCACATCCCCACGTGGGGCGGACGCTGCGAAAAGATAACAACCGGGCAAGACTTCGGGCCACTGAATTACGGCGAAGAGAGTTACGAACGTCACGGAGGCGGGTTCGCTATTGGGCTTCGGCTGGATATTTCTGCTGCGATCTGATGTTCTCAACCCAAAATCTTTGAGAACACCGAAAATAAAATCAGATGGGGTGTGCCGAAGGCTGATAGCCGAAGCCAGACTGCCGCTCTCAGAACGCCCAGCGCAGCAGCGCCGCGCCGACAGTGAAGCCCGCGCCCACCGAAGCCATCAGCACCATACTTCCCTTCTTCAACTTGCCCTCTTCGATGGCTGTGTTCATCGCCAACGGAATTGTACCTGCCGTGGTGTTACCGTAGCGGTCGATATTGACGATCACGCTTTCTGGACGAAGGCCGAGGCGCTCCGCTGTGGCATTGATGATGCGCAGATTCGCCTGATGCGGAATGAAAGCATCGATATCCGAACCTTTGAGGCCGTTGCGTTCGAGCAACTTCAGGCAAGCTTCAGTTTGCTTGCGCACCGCAAACTTGAAAACCTGCTGACCGTCCTGATGAACATAGTGCATTTTCTTGTCGATGGTTTCGTGCGACGACGGGTTGAGGCTGCCACCGCCGGGCATGTACAGAGAGCATCCGCCCGAGCCGTCAATTTCGTGGATGAAGTCGATCAGGCCCACGGAATCATCTTCCGCAGCCTCAAGGATCACAGCGCCCGCCCCGTCTCCAAAGATCACACACGTGGCACGGTCGGTGTAATCGATAATCGAGGACATCACGTCGGCGCCGATCACCAGAATTCGCTTGTGCGTTCCGGAAGCGATGAATTGCGCTCCCGTCTGCACGGCATAAACGAAGGCAGAACATGCGCCGGAAAGATCGAATCCCCAAATGCCCTGTGCACCCAGCTTATGCTGCACCAGGCAGGCGGTCGAGGGGAAAAACATGTCGGGTGTGACAGTGCCAACGATGATGGCGTCGACGTCGCTGGGTGCTAGTCCGCGCTGGGCAAGCGCTCTCTTGGCGGCCTCGACGGCGAGGTCGCTGGTGGCCACCCCCTTCTCGACAATATGACGTTCGCGGATTCCCACTCGCTCGAGAATCCAATCATTGGTGGTGTCGACCATCTTTTCGAGGTCGGCGTTGGTTAGAAGACGTGGCGGCACGTAGGTGCCGAGGGCGCTGATTTTGACTCTAGCGCGGATCGGTTTGATCAAAGAGGGCTCCGTTGGTATGAAACTCAGTATTTTGCAGGATTGGGAGCAGAATGTCTAACCCCACTAACCAACATATCGATGACCACTTCGGCCGTCCGGGCAGACAGAGTCGCAGATATGGTACAGCGGCAGTTCCTCCGGCAAGCAACGCGGCTTTCAACGCTCTTTTTCGTGCTGCATCCACTCGCGGATAAAATTCGGGCAAGCGACGATTCCGAAGTCGCGTCCTTCCCCACCCATGAGATATCCGAGCGCGACCCGGTCTAACTCCTCCAGATGAACCATATCGAGCAGAGGCCATAGACCGCAGTCGATGGCCGAGACGACGAGCTGGTCGAGACACGCCAAATGACCCTGAGCCAAACGGCCGGAGACGCGAATGGTGACGGTTGGGGAAACCTTCTGTGCTGGGAACTTCTCTGGAAAATTGCGCAGATTCATACCTCGACGCCTTTCACTATGTATTTGCCAAACACCCGACTACTGGTGACGAGCGTGCGGAGCATTTCTTGCGCGAAGAGTTGTAAAGGATTTGTGAAGGTTGGTCTAGGGCGGGAATTTTGATGGCAAATAAGCCAGGCACCGGGACCTCACTGCACACGCAAGAGCCCGTTACCGTTGCTTCCTTCCGGACCTGGCGGGGTTGGCGAGAATACGTCGCGTGAGACCGATGCCTGACTTGAACCATTCTAGCAAACGCGGGCAGCAGCTCTCGCAGCGGCGCTATCCCTCAGCGGCTATCATGCGGGTATACCGCCGCATACTCAACCCACTTCCAATGCTTCGAGGTTCACTTTGGCAGGGCAGCGGTCCGCGTTTCGGAAGCGAGGCCTGATATCCGCGACAGCCGGCGGGACGCCAACGCTACCGTCATGTGACCTTAGGTGCAAGAAACTGACACGAAGGCCTTCCCTCATAGACGGGAGTTGTCGAACAATATAAGTCGAACAATACAAACTGGCGATGGGATTCAGTCAGTAGCCTTTAAACACCGCTAACCATCGGTCCGTCGACATTCGATGCCGCAAGCCGCAGCACAACTCGATGTCATTCCCCTGACTCAAGCCATTAATAAATATTTTGAGGTTTCGATTTATCTGCTGGTGCTGATGGGCTTCGGCACATTAGCAAGCACCGGCGGCCTCGATTTACCGACGATCTTGCTGGCGGGAGCGGCTCTAGCTTTCAGGGGTTATTTGCTGGCTCGAAGGCGCCGCGTTGTGATTTCGGAGCGCTGGACTACTCCCCTCAGTGTCGCGTACTTCGCCTTTTACGCTGGGGACTATTTCCTGCTCTCGCGCAGCTTTTTGACTGCGACGGTACACCTTGTGCTCTTTGCCGTCGTCGTGCGCATGTTTTCGTTGAGACGCGATCGCGACTACGCAATGCTGGCGATTGTGTCGTTTCTGATGGTGCTGGCCTCGGCTGTGCTTACTGTCGACAGCGTTTTTCTGTTGTTTTTCGCCGGATTCATGTTGATGGCGGTGGCTACCTTCATTCTGATGGAGATGCGGCTCTCCGGGCGAGCCGCTCAATTTCAGGCGCGACGCCCCCGCGACGCGTACGAGCACCGTCATCTCGCTTTCTCGCTTGCGCGGGTAACTCCGGGTTTGGCGCTGATGATTTTGCTAGGCGCAGCGGCTATGTTTTTCCTGCTCCCACGCATGTCCGCCGGTTATCTCGGCGCCTACTCATTCGGAACCGATCTTTCCACAGGCTTTAGCGAGCGCGTGCAACTGGGCGGGATCGGGCAGATTCAGCAATCAGACGCTGTGGTAATGCACATCCAGATTGACGGCGATCGGCACGGCCACTACGCCTTGCACTGGCGTGGCGTCTCGTTGGCGATTTTCAACGGCACAGACTGGTCGAACCCTCCGGGGAGAGACGTGCTGTTCCGACAGCGCGATGGGGCATTCTCGATTCCCTGGTCGAGCCAGGGAGTGGCGGAGGACTCGACGGCTCTGAGTCAATTGTTTCCGGCCCGGCTCAATCGCTCCATTCATTACCGCGTGCTGATGGAGCCGATCGGTACCAACGTATTCTTTCTCGCTCCGTGGGCACGCCGAGTGAGTGGGGCGTATCGCGAATTGCGAATCGATTCGGGCGGAGCGATCTCCGATCTTGACAATCAGCGCGGCGTCAGCCTCTACGAGGCGGACTCGGACATTTCCACGCCTTCTCCCGAACTCCTTCGACGGGACCACGATTCGCTTCCTCTGTTTGCCTTGGCGTACCTGCAGCTACCCCACACACTTGATCCGCGCATTCCGCAGTTGGCGGCGCAAATCTCGGATTCCGCCCACAACAACTACGACAAGGCGGCTGCGGTCGAGAAATATTTGAAGACTCACTACGGATATACCTTGCAACTGCCGCGTTCCCCCGTTGCCGATCCCCTGGCCAACTTTCTCTTCGAGCGCAAGGAAGGACACTGCGAATACTTTGCTTCTTCGATGGCCGTGATGCTGCGAACGCTACGCATTCCAGCGCGCGTAGTCAACGGATTCCGCAGCGCGGAATTCAACGATCTCACCGGCAACTACGTGATCCGGGCCAAAGACGCGCACTCGTGGGTGGAAGCATACTTTCCCGGCCACGGCTGGATCACCTTTGATCCCACGGCACCGGGTGGCGCTGTTGAATTCCCGCAAGGCTGGAGCCGGGCTATGCTCTACCTGGACGCCGCGGCGTCGTTTTGGCGGGAGTGGGTCATCAGTTATGACTCCTCGCATCAGTACGTTCTGGGCCAATCGGTCCTGAGCGGCACGCGCAGCGCGTGGGAGCGAGGCCGCCTGAAGGCACGGCTGCGTTACGCGCAGATGCTGAATTGGGCGCGCAGGAGCCAGCGAGGCATGGACCTCGCGCCGGGACGGTGGCTTGGTAGTTCCGTGGCTCTCGCTCTGATGTTGCTTGCTCTAGGGAACGTTCGGCCTATTGCGCGGATAATCCGCACGCGCCGGTTGCGGACACATCCGGAGCGATCGCCCGATCAGGCTGCGGCGATGTGGTACGAGCGCATGGCAAAATATATGGCGCGGCGTGGAATCGCAAAATCCACGACGCAGACGCCACAGGAATTTGTCCGTGCGATTGAGGATGTGCGTTTGCGGACGCGGGTCGCTAGCTTCACGGACGCCTACGAATCCGCGCGCTTTGGGAATTCGTCCGACGATGTGAGGCGATTACCAGAGTTGTTCGAAGAGGTGGAATCAGCAACGAAAAAGTAGATGGAAAAGTACGGATCGGTTTGCCGGCCAGGTCACTCTTTGGGAAACAGCTCGTCGAAGAGTCTCTTCAATAGGCTCCGGTAAGCGGCACCGCCGTGCTCTCAAGAACTAAAAATGGTAGACCACGCCACCGCCGAGGAAGTAATTATGCTGCCTCGTCTTGTCGGTGGCGGCCAAGGGTAAGTCAGGCGTGCCGGACCAGAAGTCGCGCACCTGTCCGCGGAAGCCGAAGTGACTGAACCCGTGATGAAAGGGCCTCACGTCCAAGCCCAATCCTCCCTGAACTGCGCCCGAGGTCGAGGAAGTGCCCGGATTGGCGCCTCCATAAATCAGCGTATTGTTCTCGCTGAAGTGCCCGAGGCCTCCACCGAAGCTCACCCAGGGTGAAAACGAGGTTTCGGGAAACAGCTTAAAGCGAACCGACGGAGTAACAAATATCTGTTGGTAATCCTTCGGAACAACATCGGCGCCCGAGTTAAGGTCTTCATCGAGATTGAAGACGGCAGGCACTTCCGCTGAGATGGAATAGACGAGAGTGCCATACAGACGGCGGGCATAGTTCACTTCGAAAGTGAAGCCTTTGCCGGAGCGAACAAAAGGATTGAAATAAATCGCGCCCGCAATGCCTTGGTCGCTGATGAAGGTGCGGCCGAAAATTCCGGTTAACTCGTTTTTCTCGTCCTGCGCCCCCGCGGAATACGCCAGGAGAGAAATCGTTGTCGCCAGAACTGCCATCACCTGCCTCCCGGACATTTCTCCTCCGCTCAAGGATGCGTGACTCTCAGTTTCATTCAGTTTCAATCAGCGTAGCACCCGAAGTGGTAAATCTTTCACTCGCGACTGCTGCCTTCCGTGGTGCCTGCGGCCGGAACGATCATTGGCATAGGAGTGGCTGGCGACCGCGGGGGTTTCGACAGGAGAATGCTAAAATGGTGAGATTACATGCCGTCGAAGAACCCTACAAGTACACTTCCAAGCGAAAAGACCGTTGTCAGTTTGTCGGAAACTAGCACCCTGGAGATTCGTCCGCCCAAGGTTGGCTTCGTTAGCCTTGGATGCCCCAAAAACCTGGTCGATAGCGAAGTAATGATGGGCTTGCTTGCTCGGGGTGGGGCCGAGCTCTCGCCGCGCGCCGAAGATGCCGATGTCATCGTGGTGAATACCTGTTCGTTCATCGAGAGCGCGCAACAGGAGTCAGTCAACGCGATCCTCGAAATGGCCGCCCACAAGACTTCAGGACGAGCGAAAAAGCTGGTGGTAGCTGGCTGCCTGGTTGAACGCTTCCGCGATGAAATCCTCAAGCAGATTCCTGAAGTGGATGCAGTGGTCGGCACCGGAGAGTTGCAGAACATTCTAGCGGCGACTGGTATTGCTGCGGCCCCAGCGATCGCGCACAACAATTCTCCGTTCGTGGTCTTGAATTCGCGAGCCGAGGGCGATGCGCGAGCCACGCAAGGACGATTCTCTCGTGGGCAATGGGACGGCGCGATTGCAGATCTGCCCAATTATTTGTATGACGACGAGACGCCCCGCATTCTAGCGACTCCAAAGCATGCGGCTTACATCAAGATCGCCGAAGGCTGCGACCATCCCTGTACCTTTTGCATCATTCCGCAGCTGCGAGGAAAGTTTCGCTCGCGCCGCTTTGAGTCGGTCGTGGCCGAAGCTGAGCGACTGGCGCGCATTGGAGTGCGGGAAATTACCTTGATCGGGCAGGACACGACCTGCTACGGGGAAGACTTCGGACTGAAAGATGGGCTCGCGCTCCTTCTTGAAAAACTGGCTCAGATCGAGGACTTGCGCTGGATCCGTTTCCTCTACGCCTATCCCAACAAGATCACGGGCAAGTTGCTGGAGACGATTGGATCGCAGGAAAAGATCTGTTCCTACATGGATGTGCCGCTACAACATGCGTCGGCCACCGTGCTGAAGCGCATGAAGCGCGGAGGCGGAGCTGACTTATTCCTGCGCTCGATTGCCAAAATGCGGCGCGCGATTCCGGGCGTTACGTTGCGCACCTCATTTATCGTTGGCTTTCCCGGAGAGACTGGCAAGGAATTCGAGGAGCTCTGCGAATTCGTGCGCGAAGCTCAGTTTGACTGGATGGGAACCTTCGCGTATTCGGACCAGAAGGGGGCGGACGCATATGGATTGGACAAAAAGATCTCGGTCCGCGAGATCGAGCGGCGCCGCAAACATCTTATGGGAATTCAGCGGCGCATCAGTCGGCAGAAAAAGAACGCTCTGCTGGGACAAGAGTTCGATTTGCTTCTGGAGGGCGTGTCGGACGAGACTGACTTGCTGATGGAAGGCCGCACCGCGATGCACGCCCCCGAAATCGACGGCAAAGTTTTCGTGAATGAGTTTCCCGAGGAGAACGAGGTTCGGCCGGGCGAGTTTTATCGCTGCCAAATTGTGGATGCGCACGACTATGATCTGGTGGCAAGGATTCTTTAGCCCAGACGCTTATTCTGAATCCTGTAGTTCGAAATAGGTGCACGAACCTGGCACCCCCGAAAACCTGATCGCCCTAAACCTGGATCGCCCTGATCATGCCACGCAAGCGCGTTCTTAAGCTCCGCTGCCCGATCTGCAAGAAAGTCGTGAAGAGCCGCGACGCCGAATTCCCCTTTTGCAGCGACCGCTGCCGCACGATCGATTTGGGCAAATGGGCAAGCGGCGCCTATGTGATCCCATCGCCAGTTACGGATGCAGACGAGCAAATCCGGGAGGGCACTCCGGAGTATCGGGATGAGGATCGGGACGAAGAATAGTGAAAACTATAGTGAAAACTATGGAGAAACCCGATCGTAGCGCCGGCGTCCCGCCCGCTGTCGTGGGAGCGTCCCGTGCTACTCCGAGATGGGCGACTCTCGTGGGCACGTTCTTCGGCATCGGACGGATGCGGCCCGGGCCCGGCACGTGGGCATCGGCAGCGACCGTTTTGTTATGGGCTGCAATCGTCCCCAGTGTTCCGCCTTCATTGCGAACCGCAACTGCCATTGGCCTGGCTTTGCTGGTCACGCTAATCGGCATTCCCGCGGCCACGGAGATCGCGCGCGGCTGGGGAGAAAAGGATCCGCAGTTTGTGGTGATTGATGAGGTTGCGGGACAACTGATCGCTCTGATCGCGGTTCCCCTCACGTGGAAATCTTTTCTGGCCGGCTTTATACTCTTTCGTGTCTTCGATATCGTAAAGCCACCCCCAGTGCGACAATTAGAGGCGCTTCCGGAAGGCGCCGGAATCGTACTCGATGATGTTGCCGCTGGTTTCTACGCGCTGGGAGTGATGCATCTGTTTCTGCACCTTGGTCTTCTAAGGTAATGTGTCTTCTAAGTAGGCGAGTATTTTCCTCATGGGATTCTCCGATCGCATCCTGGGTAAGAAAAACGTGAATGGCGGGCCGCACATCGAGTCAGTGGCGCCAGTACTGGCGCTGGCGGGTGGCGAAGTCCGCATCGCCGGCTCGGGGTTGCGGCCGCAGCAGTGGCAGCGTCCGCGTGTACAATTTGGCGAAGTAGAAGGCGGCATCGTGGTCAGTTCGGACTCGTTCGTCGTCGCGCGTGTTCCTAACGGCGCGACATCGGGGCCGGTGGTGGTTGCAGCCGATGGCCACATCAGCAACGCTCACACCGTTAAGATAGCCGTCCCCATCGCCGAAAATCTGCATCCCGTGACGAATCCGGCGCTTGACGCTCAAGGCAACATCTACGCCACTTTCTCCGGCTCACGCGGGCAACAAGTTCCCATCGCAATTTTCAAGATTGACACCAATTACACGGTGAAGCCTTTCGTCGCGGAGATGATGAACGCAACTGCGATCGCCTTCGATCGCGAAGGACAGATGTACGTATCTTCGCGTCACGACGGCGCAGTTTATCGCGTGTCCCCGAACGGAACCATGACTACCTACGCCGCGGGCATGGGAATCGCCACCGGAATCGCCTTCGATCGAAATCAGAATCTATATGTGGGCGACCGCAGCGGCACCATCTTCAAGATTGGCCGTGATCAGCAAGTGTTCGTCTTCGCAACTCTGGAACCGAGCGTTTCGGCCTACCATCTTGCTTTTGGGCCGGAGGGCGACTTGTTTGTGACCGGGCCAACCACGTCCAGTTTTGACTGTGTACACAGAATTGATCCGCACGGAACAGTGGACACATTTTTCCGCGGCCTGGGACGCCCGCAGGGTTTGGCGTTCGACTCGCTGGGCAACCTCTATGTCGCTGCTTCGCTTTCCGGCAAGCGTGGCATTGTGAAGATCACTCCAGAAGGCAAGGCGAGCCTCGAAGTCGCCGGCCATGGATTGGTTGGACTCGCATTTGCTCCGGCTCGCAGCGTGATTCTGGCGACCACCGACGCTGTGCATCATCTCGCCTGGAATATTCAGGGACTGTCGCTGCTGCCGGAGTAATGCGCAGCTCTTGATCGACAGCGTGTGACCTTGTGATCGACTCTGCGTCACCCCAGATTTCATTTACACTTCTACCCGTGCACGCCGAGATCATCGCGGTTGGTTCTGAACTGCTGACACCCTTCCGCACGGATACGAATTCTCTCTACCTCACCGAGCAAATCAATCAACTGGGAGTTGAAGTAATTTTCAAGAGTGTCGTCGGAGATGATCTCAGTCGCCTGGTTGAGGCTGCGCAGCACGCGCTGTTCCGCTCCGAGATCGTCATTTTCAGCGGCGGTCTCGGCCCTACCGAAGATGATCTCACTCGCGAGGCCGTCGCGGAAGCGTTGGGCGTTTCGCTGCGGCGCGACGAAAGCGTTCTGGCCGGAATCGAGCAGCGTTTTGCCGCGCGGGGTTGGAAGATGTCCCCAAACAATGTAAAACAGGCAGACGTGCTGGAAGGTGCTACCCTCCTACCCAATCCCAATGGGACCGCACCGGGACAATGGCTGAGTGGCAAGTTCGACGGGCGCGAACGCATTGTCATCTTGTTGCCCGGGCCGCCGCACGAACTTAAAGCCTTGTTCGCAGCGGAGTGCCGTGAGCGATTGCGGGCGAAGCTGCCAGTGGCGTTCATCGCCAGTCGCGTCTTAAAGGTGGCAATGCTGGGCGAATCTCAGGTCGATGCCCGCGTGGCACCAATCTACAAGCGTTTTGCCGACGTACAAACCACGATTCTCGCCGGAGCAGGAGAGATTCAACTTCATTTCAGGTCGCGAGCCGAAACTCTGGAAGCGGCGCAAGCGCGTGTGGATGAGGCAGCAGACGCAGTGGAAGAAGAACTGGACACTGCCGTATATTCGCGAGACGGTGAGTCACTCGAGCAAATCGTCGGCTACTGGCTGCAGATGCGCAACTCCACGCTTGCAGTTGCGGAATCTTGCACCGGCGGCTTGCTGGGCGAGCGAATCACGTCCGTTGCCGGCAGTTCGCGCTATTTTGCAGGAGGCGCAATCGTGTACTCCAATGCGGTAAAGACTGAACTGGCGGGTGTCCCCGCTGACATGATCGAGCGCCATGGGGCCGTGAGCCGGGAAGTGGCCGCCGCGCTGGCCGAGGGTATTCGTTATCGCTGCGAGGCGACTCTTGGCGTCGGCATCACAGGTGTCGCCGGACCCGGTGGAGGAACTCCTGAGAAGCCCGTGGGATTGGTGTTCCACGCGTTGGCCGGCGCGAGCGGAACGGAAGTGATCGAGCGCAATTTCCCCGGCGATCGCAAGCGCATCCGTTGGTTCGCGACGACGCTGGCGCTCGACATGGTGCGAAAGAAGTTGATGTGAGGAACCCGCTTCTAGCGGCTAGAAGCTTTTTATGCGTCTCTTCGTTGCGCTCGATATCGATGACGGCATCCGCGACCGCATCGCACGCTTCCTCGATGGCGTGCGTGGGTTCGCGCAGGAAGCGCGCTGGGTACGGCCGGAGTCGCTGCACGTCACTTTGAAATTTATCGGGGAGAAGTCCGACGACGAGACCGATAAAATTAGACGAGCGCTGCAAATGATTACGGCCGACGGCTTTCGAATGAATATTCGTGGTTGCGGATTCTTTCCGGGCACGCGGGCGCCGCGCGTGTTCTGGATCGGGGTGGAGGCGGACGCGAAACTTGCTCTTCTGGCCACAACGGTTGATGAACGTCTGGTGGCCCTTAACATTCCTAAGGAGGAGCACGCCTTCAACCCTCACCTCACGCTGGCGCGTGGCGCGGGAGCCTCCACGGCGCCGAGCAAGCACAAGGCGCGCCGCGAACAAGGCGGCACCCTCCGCCAGTTGCAGGAAAGGCTTGCGGCCCTGTCAGCGCCGGAGTTTGGTACGATGGCCGCCCGCGAGTTTTTTCTATACCAGAGCCAGCTTTCGCCCGGCGGCTCAAAATATACGAAGCTTGCGGGATTCGCTCTGCATTAGCGCACTCAATGTCTCGAGTACTGTTCATCGCCACGCTGAGTTATTTGCTGGGGTCGATTCCCTTTGGATATCTGCTCGTGCGCATCTTCCGCGGCGAAGATGTGCGCCAAAGCGGTAGCGGGAATATTGGAGCGACCAATGTCTCCCGCAAGTCCCCGGCGCTGGGAGCGCTCACGCTGCTGCTCGACGCTCTAAAAGGAACCGCGGCCGTCGCGCTGGCATACCGACTCTCAGATGGAATGACTGGATCTACGCAACCCGATCAGGCAATGTCCATGGCGGCGTTGTTTGCTGTTCTCGGGCATGTATTTCCGGTGTGGCTGAAGTTTCGCGGCGGCAAGGGCGTTGCCACTGGGCTGGGCTCATTTATCTTGATCGCTCCAAAGTCGGTACTGGTGGTGGCGGCGATCTTCATTGCTGCGCTGACGATCTCTCGCTATGTTTCGCTCGCATCAATCCTCGCCGTCGCATCGTTTCCTCTGCTGGTTTATGCATTCCGCACCTATCGAGGTGCTCCGCTTACCCTGGCATTCATGACCATCACTTCACTGGTTATCATCGCCCGGCATCACGAAAACATACACCGTTTGCTAGCAGGCACGGAGAGCCGCATGGGAAGAAAGCGCACATGAGCAAGATCGCGATCATCGGCGCCGGTGCCTGGGGTACGGCGCTGTCGATCATCCTTGGGCGCAAGAAGACTCACGAGGTGCGGCTCTGGGCGCACGAAAAAGAAGTGTGCGAGAGCATCGCACAACGGCGCGTAAATGAAAAATTTCTTCCTGGCCAGGACATTCCGAAGGGCGTTATGCCATGCAATGATCTCGCCGAAGCACTCGAGAATGCCGGCGTCGTGATCAGTGTAATGCCCTCGCAACATTGCCGCCGCCTGTTTGAGTGGATGCTACCGCACCTGCGCGACGAAACTCTGATCGTCAGTGCGACTAAGGGTTTGGAGGAAAACTCGCTGCTGCGCATGACCGAGGTAATCACGCAAGTATTCAAGAGTAACGACAATCGAAGGCCCCAAATCGGTGCGCTGAGCGGACCATCGTTCGCCGTAGAAGCGGCGCGAGGAGATCCAACGGCTATCACCATCGCTTCAGAGGACGGGGAACTTGCAGGCTGGGTGCAGCGTGAGTTCAGCGATGCCACATTTCGCGTCTACACCAATGACGATCCGATCGGCGTGGAATTGGGCGGCGCGCTGAAAAATACGATTGCAATTGCGGCCGGTGTCAGCGCAGGCCTCGGCTTCGGACACAATTCCACGGCGGCTCTCATCACGCGCGGCTTGGCAGAAATGACCCGGCTGGTCGTGGCCTGCGGCGGCAAGGCGGATACCATGGCTGGCCTCGCCGGTCTGGGCGATCTGGTGCTAACCTGCACTGGCGGACTCTCGCGCAATCGCAGCGTAGGCGTGGAACTTGGCCGCGGACGAGGGTTGCAGGAAATCCTCGCAGGGATGCACGGCATGGTTGCAGAAGGAGTTTTCACTACGACGGCGGCGGTGGGACTGGCGCAGGCTCGGGGTGTCGAAATGCCCATCACCCAGCAGATGCACGCCATCCTCCATGAGGGCAAAGCTCCGCGCGATGCAATTTATGAACTGATGACCCGCACCGGTAAAAGCGAAACGCTAAGGATGTAAGTGGCGTGTCCGCTTCACGTTTTATTGGCAAACGTTTTATTGCCAAACCCGCGCCGGACGGTCACTTCGAGTGGTACTTTCGTAACGGCGAAGCGAACGGTTTTCGCCTTCCCGCGCTCCGCCCACATTAAAATCCTATAGATACCCGTGAAATCCGCCGCCACTTTAACCGCGGGGGCTCCCGATCTCCACCCGGGGAGCAGTCTGTCCTCGACAGCACCACCGCCGCTGCGCATTCCGATTTTGTATGTGATTCTCGGCGTGCTGCTTGTGATCAGCATCGTTCCGATGTATTTTTACTCGGCCCAGGTGGAGGCGATAAACCGCGACCGCCTGAAGACGAACGAGATGCTGCTGCAAAATACCGTGACTCGTTCCCTGGCCGACGATCTTTCGCAACACCAGCGCTCACTTCGGATGATGCTGGCGAACCTTTCGTCTGCGATTCAGGTGGCAAGCGGTGGCGATATCGGCCGAAAAAACATCGAAGCGCCGGAGTTGCGCGCCCTGCTGGAAAACTTTGTTTCGTCCTCGGACGATCTTGCCTATGCCACATTGCTCAACTCCGACGCCAAGGGGATCTCTGCCGGTCGCATCTCACCGGACGCCTTCCTGCAGCGTGAGCTGCAGCATGCTTACGACGCGGCCCGCGATGGCCGTGCCTACAATGGTCAGGCGCTTCAAGTGGAAGACGGCAAGATTCCGCGGACGGTTGTGCTGGTAAGCAGTCCGGTCAGCTACGGCGGCCGCTTTCTCGGCATGGTGGGCGCGGTTGTGGATTTGCAATTCCTGATTCGCCGTTTGCACGAGGTCAGCGGCGGCGGGCTGATTCCATATGTGGTGGACTCTCAGGGCCGCCTGGTCGCGGCAGGAACTCCGCAGTATGTAACGGGCCAGGACATGAAGAGCCTGGAGATCGTCCGCAATTTTGTGGACGAAGGCAACAAGGCACAGTTAGCCGCGACCAAAGAATTCGCCGAACAGGACGGTAAGACCAGCGTTGAGATGCTCGGCACCTACAGTCCGGTCACCGCTCTTGATTGGGCGGTCGTGGTGCAAAAACCGCGACTTGAGGCGTACCGCGGGGTTTACGAAATGCAGCGTACGGCGCGGCTGCTGGCAGTGCTGGCCACATTACTAAGCATCGGCGTCAGCATTTTCGCGGCTCGCAGAATTACCAATCCGCTTCAAATCCTCACTCAGTCCAGCCGTGCCTTGGCGCGCGGAGACTTTTCACAACGGGCTCATTTGCGAAGCCGGACCGAAATTGGCGAACTGGCCGAGACCTTTAACACGATGTCGGAAGAGCTCGAACAATTCGTTGAAGATCTGAAGCGGGCTGCGGAGGAGAATCGTGCTCTATTCCTGGGGTCAATTCAGATGCTGGCAGGCGCAGTCGACGAGAAAGATCCCTATACTCGCGGCCACTCCGACCGTGTTACGCGCTACTCACTGTTGATCGCAAAAGAACTCAAGCTGGATGCCGCCTTCATGGAAACACTGCAGATCTCCGCCCAACTTCACGACGTGGGTAAGATCGGCATTGAAGACCGCATTCTCAAGAAGCCGGGCGCTCTCACCGCGGAAGAATTCGAGGTCATGAAGACTCACACCACCAAGGGTGCCAACATCCTGCGCCCAGTAACGCAGCTCGCCGCGATGCTTCCCGGAATTGAACTGCATCACGAAGCTCTCGATGGCCGCGGCTATCCCTATGGCCTCAAGGGCGATCAGATTCCACTGCTGGCGCGGGTTATTGCCGTGGCGGATACTTTCGATGCATTGACCACAAATCGTCCTTACCAGCATGCGCACACTCCAGAAGAGGCCTTGAAAATTATCCAGAATCTTGCCGGCAAGCGGCTTGATCCGGAGGCAGTGGCAGCGCTGATGGCGGTCTACGGCCGCGGCGAGATTCGCATCCAACGCATCTCGATCAAGAGGGCCGTAGCTGTGGCGGCTGATGCGGCAGCCGATGTTCCTCCCACGGTTCCCGCTCCGGCGCTCTCCGCCGCAGAAGCGGCCAACCTCGAGAGATCGCGCGTCTAACCATTCTTCTTTGCTCTTCCTTCCGGAGACGACGACCACGCTCCCCTGACCGTTATAATCACGTCTAAGGCTTTGTCATGATTCAAACTTTGTTTGGCAGCACTGAAGAAAAGAAGACCGGCCTCTTCGAGCGCATGAAGCAGGCGGTGACGCGCACGCGGGAGAACCTCGCCGAACGCATTGAAGAGGTTGTAGTCTTTGGCAAGGAAATCGACCGCAACACGCTTGACGATCTGGAAGCCACACTGATCGGCGCCGATCTGGGCTCGACGACGACTCAAGAAGTTTTGGGCAAGCTCCGCGACAAAGCCGACCGTAAACAGATCAAAGATGTGCAGGAACTGAAGCGTCTTCTCAAAGAGGAACTGCTGGCGATTCTGAATGCGGCGAATACAACGCCAGTTCAAAAATTGGATGGAACGCCCGAAGTAATATTAGTTGTTGGAGTGAACGGGACGGGCAAGACAACAACCATCGGCAAGTTGTCGCAGGTATATCGATCGCAAGGCAAGAACGTGCTGCTGTGCGCGGCAGATACTTTTCGCGCCGCGGCCATCGATCAACTAGAAATCTGGGGCGGGCGCACGGGTACGGAAGTGATCAAGACGAAGCCGGGCGGTGATCCCGCAGCTGTGCTATTCGACGCGTTGCAGGCTGCCACGGCTCGGAAGACGGACTACGTGATCGTCGACACAGCCGGCCGCCTGCACACCAAGACGAGCCTGATGTCGGAGTTAGAAAAAATGCGGCGTACGGCTCAGCGCATCATTCCGGGAGCGCCGCACGAGACGCTGCTGGTGATGGACGCAACCACCGGCCAAAATGGTCTGCAGCAGGCGCGCATGTTCACGGAGTCTGCCGGAGTTACTGGCATCGTCCTCACCAAACTCGACGGCACAGCCAAGGGCGGAGTTATTGTTGCCATCTCGCGCGAACTGGGGCTGCCAGTGCGGTTTGTCGGTGTCGGAGAAAAAGTCGGGGATCTGCTGCCCTTCGACCCAAAGGAATTTGTGGATTCGCTATTCGAGTAGGAAGTGCTTCTCACCACGGAGGCACAGAGGCGCGGAGAAGACCCAGGCATGACCGTTTTTCTTGAAGTCCTGACACTCCTTCTTGCCCTTTGCCTTGCCGGGTGGTTATTGCACAGGCTTCTTCGCCCGAAAGCACCGGCAGATCCTGCTGAGGATCCGTTTTCGCTTGTTCCAGTACCCCGCGGAATGCGGCCAAAGGGAAGATCTGGCGCCGTGGCACTCGAAGAACCAAAGGAGGATAATCCATCTGACGCCTTCCCACCGCGCGAACTGTAGACTGTCGCTGTCCTTGCTCGTTTTCTTCCGTGCTCTCGGTCTCCCTGATAAATGGTGGCCTCATGCCCGACCACTCCGCTGACGACCACTTTCTCCGCCGCGCGCTCGACCTCGCGCGTCAGGGTATCGGATTAGCCTCGCCGAATCCCTATGTGGGTGCGGTCATCGTCGATACGAAGGGCAACATCGTGGGCACGGGCGTTTATACGTATAGTGGCGTAAAGCACGCCGAAGTACGCGCTCTGGAGAACGCGGGCTCGAAGGCCCGCGGCGCAACGCTGTACATCAATCTCGAACCGCATTCCTATCAGGGCCGCACGCCCCCTTGCACCGATGCCTTGATCGCAGCCGGAATTCATCGAGTCATCGCATCCATGCCAGATCCCAATCCGCAGGTGAGTGGGCAAGGTTTTGAGAAGCTCCGGGCGGCGGGTATGCACGTTGAAGTGGGGCGCTTCGATGCAGAAGCCCGCCGTTTGAACGAGCCCTTCGCTCGCTACATACGGCACAGTGTTCCACTCGTGACACTGAAGTCGGCAATGACTCTTAACGGCAAAATCGCTCCGCCAGCCGATAGGCGATCGGACCGCGCAGCAGGAACTCCTGCCGGCGGATGGATTACCGGCGAAGCCGCACGCGCTCACGTGCACCAGCAGCGTCACCAGAGCGATGCGATTCTCGTAGGAGTGGGAACGGTTCTCGGGGACGATCCGATGCTCACCGATCGCAGCGGCAATCCGCGGCGTCGCCCCTTGCTGCGCGTGATTCTCGATTCGCATCTGCGACTTCCGTTGCAATCGCGACTCGTACAGAGCGTCGCGAATGGAAATGCCTTCAACGACGACGTGCTGGTTTTCTGTTCAGCGGGAGAGGTAAGTAAAAAGGCTGAACTGGAGGCGCGCGGCGTTCGAGTTGAGCAACTTCTGCCTGCAAGCTATGGACGCCCCGATATTCGCGCGATTCTGCGTCGCCTCGGCGAACTTGAAATTACGAGTGTAATGATTGAAGGCGGAGCGACCGTCAACAGCATCGCGCTGGCTTCCGGCATCGTGGACAAAGTTTTTCTGTATTACGCGCCCAAAATAATGGTGGATGCGGGATCCGTTCCGTTCGCCTCCGGCGCGGACTTCGGCCAAATCAATGCGGTCCCGCAGGTAAAGCATCTTCATCTGCATCGATTCGGAGAAGACTTGGCGGTTGAGGGGTACTTGCGCGACCCTTACGGGGAATAAGCTCTTTTCATTTGACGCCGCCCGTCAACTTAAGGCTGTCGAAGACGCACTGAAATCCGTTGCCTTCTGGAGCGGCACACATAATGCCGACATCGGCGGTGCTCGAAGGAACCAGGTACCCCATTCTTACTGACGTAAAGTTCTTGCCGTCTTTCGAGCAAAGAGTCTCGATCGAATCCGGCTTGCGAACCACTCTCCACCAAACGGGTCCGCCTGTGGCCAGATCATTCATCGTCGACCAGTCGGAGAATTCTCGGGTGAAGACGACGCTGGCGTGGCGGGCATTGTCGAAGAATTCCGTGCCGCATTTCACCCAGTTCTGGGCGTCGATTCGAACCATCAGGCCAGCCTGGTCGTAGAGCGCTGCATACCGGCCGTCGACGCGAGCCTCAAAAACAAAATCCCCGGTGACCGGCAGATGAAAGAAATGCCCATTGTCGGTAATGTAGCCATAGAATGTTTTTCGCCAGAAGTCTGTTTTCGGACGCGCACTCACGACCACGCTACTCCCCGAGATGGTCGCCGAAGCCGGCTCATTCAGCCACTTCATGCGAGAAAGTAATTCACTCTTTGACGTCTGCCGTTCTTCAGCGAATGCTGTAGCTCGAAGAATCTTTGGTACTCACCAACGTGGCCCCGGCGACACCGAACAATTGATTTGCGAACTGGCGGCGGCTCGTATCGTGCATGTTCGTTGCTCCTACTCGTCGTTTCCGGAAAGTTGCTATCTTAAGACCAAGACACTCGTTTCCATGTCGGGAAAAAGCCGGTCGATCTCCACTAAAATGCTCTCCACCGCAATAACACGACCGCGGATTTATGATTATCAGTCTATTACGGGAGGCACCTCATGTTTACTGGCATCGTTGAAGAAGTAGGGAACGTCACGCGTATCGAACAACGCGGCGAGAATCGTCGCATCACTATCGCTGCAGAGAAGACGCCGAAGGAACTGAAGCCCGGCAACAGCATCGCGGTGAGCGGCGTTTGCCTGACTGCGGTCGACATTAAGCCGGGATCGTTTTGCGCCGATCTCGCGCCCGAAACTTGGGTGCGCACATCCTTCTCGCGCATGCACCAGAGCGCACTCGTTAACCTTGAACTGCCGATGAAGGCGGATGGCCGTTTCGGCGGGCACATCGTGCAAGGCCACGTGGATGGCGTTGGCAAGCTCCTCGCCCTGGAGCGCATCGCCGACTCGGGAAACTTCTGGCTGCGCATCGAACTGCCGCATGACATAGCGAAATACACGGTCTACAAAGGCTCGGTCTGCATCGAGGGAATCAGCCTTACCGTGGCAAAGCTTGAAGGAACGATTTGCACAATTGCAATCATTCCGCACACCGTCGAAATGACGAACCTTAACTCACTCAAACCTGGCGATCCAGTCAATCTCGAAGCCGATCTGATCGCGAAGTACGTTGAGAAGATGATGAACCCAGAACCGGCGGCAAGTTCGCTCACTGTGGAAGAACTGGTGCGTCAGGGTTTCTGACGAGTGCAAAGCTCGACATATGCCCAGTCCGCCGGGGGACAATTACAACACGCTGACTGCAGGCCTCTGCGCTGACTGCGTACACGCTCGGCTCATAGCTTCCGACAGGGGCTCGACCTTCCTGCAGTGCCAGCTTTCATTCACCGATACCAGCTTCGCGAAATATCCGCGGCTGCCGGTTCTCATATGTAGTGGATACTCACCGAACGTGTCCGGGGCGTGAGTTGCGTCTGCCTTTAACATTCGAGCTTTAATTCGTCCAGTTCGAAGAACTCTTGGACAATGGGCTCAGTGGATTTTTCCATCTCCGCTGAAGTTCCAAAAAAGATCGCATTGCCTTCGTGAAGGAAGACGACCCGGTCTGCAAGTTTCTTGGCCAGGCGCATATCGTGGGTGACAACGATGCTGGTCAGATTAAGTTGAATCTTGAGCCGCTTGATGAGATCGCCGAGCAGTTGAGCCATGAGAGGGTCGACCATGGTCGTGGGCTCGTCATACAGAATGCACTCCGGCCGCGCAGACAGCGCTCGGGCAATGGCGACCGAACGTTTCATTCCGGTTGAAAGATCCGAGGGCAGCAGATCGCGCATCTCTTGCACGCCCACCATCTTCAGCAAGCCGTCGACGATCTCGTAAATCTGCTCTTCGGATAATCCTCCGCCCTCGCGCAGAGGAAACGCCACATTCTCGCCTACGGTGAGGGAGTCGAATAACGCTCCGTTCTGAAAGACCATTGTGACTTTCTTACGAATGGCTTCCATCTGCTGTTCGGAAAAGTTAGTGATGTCCTCGCCCGCAACGATCACTTTTCCCGAATCCGCCTTCAGAAAACCCATCAGCAATTGCAGCGAAACCGACTTGCCAACGCCGCTGCGTCCCAGAATACAAACCGTCTCGCCGGGCATCACGTTGAAGCTGACACGGTCGAGCACGGCATTCTCTCCAAAGGACTTGGAGACCTCTCGAAATTCGATGTAGGGCCGCTGACCGTTTCGGGGCTGACCATTTCCGGGCTGACCATTTCCGGGCTGAGCAACGTCAGGCTGTGTGTTCTCGGGCTTAACACTGTCGGGCATGATTTATCTCTGGAAAGTCGGCTTTAACGCCGTCAGGCTCTCTCCTTTTCTGCTTCCAAATCCTCCGGCGTATTCAGATTACGGAAAATGTTGAGCGAAAATCCGGCGCCTTCCAACTCTTTTTCGTCGACCACTCGAAGGGGAACCGCACCGAACAAGCGATCGATTCGGTTTCGTCCGGCGCGCAACGCGCACTCAGCGGCGACCGCAAATTTCCTGCGGTAAACCGCGCACAGCGGTTGCCAGCGACCGCCCGCTTGCGGGACAACCACTTCGGCGTCGTGGGCATTCCGCGCCAGGTTTAGCAAGTAATCCAAGAAAGTCGCTGATACAAATGGCATGTCGACGGCGAGAATCAGGTTGAGTTCCGTCTGCGAGGCGCGCAACGCCGCGTGAATTCCGCCCAGAGGTCCGCAGTCACGGAATTCATCTTCCACGACTGGGGCAAACTCTGCAAATTTCTCGCGACTCCCCACAATGCGTGCGGCTGGGATAACGGTCCGGGCCACATTGAGCGCCCTAGCCAACAGGGTACTTCCATCCCACTCTACAAATGCCTTGTCAACGCCCATCCGCGTGCTTTTACCGCCGGCGAGGATGAAGGCTGTAACGTCGCCTGCATAGGCGTCTCCCATGCCGCGATAATACACTCTGGAGCCTCGGCGGCATGGTCCAGTTCGATATCCATCCTTCGCTCAAACTGCTTTCGACAGCGTAAGTATCTGCATCAACTCGTTTTAGTTTCGGCGCACGTCGTGACAGACACGAAGGTAACCTACCCAAGAACGTGTCTTTGGGAGATGATTTGGCTTCCGACCCCCAGGGCCCGGAAGTAACCACCATGCCGCAAAAGATCATGGATGTCCTTATGCTCGGGCGATGCTCCCACGAGTTCTCCTGGCCACGCCGCGGTACTGACGGAGACTACTACCAAGTCTGTCTGCTGTGCGCGGCCGAATATAAATATGACTGGACCACCATGCGCCGCACCCAGCGCCTGGAGCACGCCAACCCCGAAGCCATGCCCCGTCGGAATCACGCGCGGGAAAAGAGACAGTCCTGGACACCGCGAGCCCGGCGCCTGAAACTGGACACGGCGCTTCGTTACCGCGTGAATAACACGAGCACGTGGTTCGAGGGCACCATTGAAAACATCAGCCAAACTGGACTGCTGTTTCATGGGCCACGCCCCTTGCCGGTGAATGCTTTAATCGAGATGGTCTTCGAAATGCCAGAAGAAATTTCTGGCCAGAAGAACCGCAACGTGCTCTGCCAGTGTCGTGTGATCCGCTCCAAAGATGCTAAGGGGCGAGAAAAGCAGGCCAAGGCTCAGGACAAGGGTGAGGATCAGGAAAAAGCCATGCAAGGCGAACCCTGCCTGTTGGCTGCTTCCATCGTCGATTACAAGTTCGTCCACTAAGGCCTCAGCGATTAAAGCCCTGTGTGTAAACTATCCGCAATGGCACCCTTGCAGTTAAAATGCGGAGCAGCATCGTGGCCCCTGTCCGCGGACGAGTCTTAGGAGATCCGCATGAATAAACCTTGCGCAGTTCTGATCGTTCTTCTTGAGGCAGTCCTCATCTTGAACGTTGGCTGCGCCAGGAAGCCGGATGATGAGGCAATTTCCACCGACATACAAAACAGGTTCAGTCAGGACTCGGGACTGTCGACCAAGCAACTCACCGTGCAGGCCAACGACCGAGTGGTTACGCTGGCAGGCTTCGTAGACAACGATGCGCAGCGCCAGGCTGCAGCCCGCCAAGCGGCCTCGGTAGCGGGCGTGAAGGAGGTCGTCAACAACCTGCAAGTGGGCAGTGTCTCGAACCCTTCGACGCCGCCCGTCGTAGCGGCTAAGAACGCTCCTCTTACTCCGCCCAATCATGCGCCGCCCAACCATGCCGCACCTACTAAGAAACCGCATCGCTCAGAAGCGCACGAAAAGCAGGGTTACTCCTCACCGAATGATGACGCTGTGGCCGAGAACTCCCAACCGCCGGTTCCTGCAGATGACCCGCCACTACCGCAGCCTGCGCCACCGCCTCCTGCACCACCGCAACCTCAGAAGGTGACCATCGAGCAAGGGACGCAGGTTTCGATTCGTTTGATCGACAGCATCGACACCGAAAAGAACAAGGTGGGCGACACTTTTCACGGCACACTGAATACTCCTCTTTCCGCCGAGGGAGCCGAAGCCATTCCCGCTGGCACCAACATCAGCGGACACATTGTCGATCTCAGAAGCGCCGGAAAATTTGCCGGCCAGTCGCTGCTCGTGCTGCAACTGGATAGCATCACGTCAAATGGCACCAGCTACAACCTTAAGACCGACCAGTACCGGAAAGAAGGCAGTTCGCGCGGTAAGAACACAGCTGAAAAAGTCGGAGGAGGCGCGATCGTGGGCGGAATCATCGGCGCAATCGCGGGCGGCGGCAAAGGCGCCGCCATCGGCACTGCTGCCGGTGCTGGCGTCGGCGGGGGCGCACAGGCTGCCAGCAAGAGCCAGCAAATTAAGCTTCCGTCGGAAACTGTGCTGAGCTTCACGTTGCAAGCTCCCCTTACTGTAATCCGCCCACCCGATCCGAACGCTGGGCGTCAAAAGCTCGGCGATTCGCGCTAACCTGAATTGCGTAGGCAATTTCGGCTTTCCGAACATTCCGGCTCTTTTCGGCGTCCACGAATACTCGAAGGTGCCTCCCGCAAATCATCCGTATCCCCAAGAAAAATCGAGTGATCCCGCCCCGTGGTCCTACCCTCTGTTCTGACTCCGTAACATCCAAAGATATTTTGTTGGGCCGGTACGAATCCGCGTTAGAAATTCCGGCACCGATTCGGATATCCCAGCTCCTGCTTCTGTCCGAACCAGCTTGCATTTCCGCGCCATTGCGGTCCCTGGCCGTACGACAAGTACGACAAATCCTTTAAGGAGGAGCCCATGCTCCGCCTGAAGAAGTGCGCTCCCCGAGCGGGGGAGGCAAGACTGCATTTCCTCCGCTTTCTTCCCCGGGATTTCGTTTCCTGGAAATGTCAACCGCGGTACCGAAAACAAATCAGGTAGGGACAAGTTACAAGGAGAAACCGTGCACAAGAGAGCTAGATTCGCATCCGTATTGACCTTGGCAGTGCTATTCCTCGCCGGAATGGCATTGACTCAGACTGACCCTGGAGTTCAAAGTGGCAACCGCGGCACCGGCGCGGCTCTTTCTTCTGTATTGTCAAACAGCCCTTCTGGGATTCTGGCTTTTTTTACCGATGGCCAGACTCGATTCCAGGAAGTGGAGTCTGTTTCAGGCGGGGCCAACAACGGCTTGGGACCGCGGTTTAACTCAAATCAGTGCAGTTCATGCCATGCGCAACCGGCGGTCGGCGGAACAGGCGCCGCTACCAATCCTCAATTCCTATTCACCAGCAACGGGGTCGCACCTGGCAACACAACGCCGTCTTTCATTACGGCCAATGGGCCGACTCGTGAAGCCCGATTCCCGTTTTTCTTTAACAGCAACGGATCCGTCAATACCAACGCTCCTAATGGCGGGGTAGAGGACCTGTTCACCGTAACCGGCCGCTCCGATGCCGGCACCTGCAACAACAGCACCACGTTGCCGCAGCCCAGCTTCGCTACGGCCGTAGCGGAGAACAACATCATCTTCCGTATTCCCACGCCGGTTTTTGGCACAGGCTTGATCGAGAACCTTGACGACTCAACCTTGTTGAACAATCAATTAGTCAATCTCAACAATAATCTTGGGATTTCCGGCACATTCAACCACAACGGTAACGACGGCACCATCAGCCGGTTCGGCTGGAAGGCGCAGAACAAATCTCTCCACATCTTTTCCGGTGAGGCCTACAACGTCGAGATGGGCATCAGCAACCTCCTGTTCCCCCAGGATCGTCCGCTGCCGGGTGAAGACCAGCTTCAAACTGGGCTGCCCGCGAGTTGCCTGAACCTTGGCGGAGCCGGCTACCCGGAAGATACGTCCAACCCAGGATCGACGGGCCCAGCGATTCTCGACGACGTCTCAGCATTTGCCAACTTCATGCGCTTCCTGGCTCCGCCGCCAACGGGTGGGGTTGTACTGAACGGATCGAGTGTTAGCGCATCTTCGATATCCGCCGGAAGTTCCTTGTTCAACGCGATCGGATGCGGGACCTGCCACAATCCGACCCCAGGCACAACGCAGGCGTCGGGATTCACATTGTCGTTGAGCAAGCAACCAGTAAATGCCTTTTCTGATCTTGAGATCCATAACATGGGGACGGGCCTGGCGGACAACGTTTCGCAAGGTTCCGCGGGTGGAGGACAGTTCCGCACCGCTCCCTTGTGGGGCCTCGGACAGCGAATCTTCCTGCTGCACGATGGCCGCACCACAAACCTGATCACGGCGATTCAGGACCACGCGAGCCATGGCAGCGAAGCTAACACAGTCGTACAGGAGTTCTTCGACGACCTCAGCCCAACCCAGCAGCAGGAAATTTTGGACTTCCTGCGCTCGCTGTAATCTTCGAACACTGTTGGCGAGACACAAATGTGTCTCGCCAACTCTTTTCGAGTTAGAGAAATCGTCATCCCGAGCGAAGCGAGAGATCTTGGCGCTTGCCCGCAGCGGCAAGACCGGTTATGCAAAACTAAGATCCCTCGCTTCGCTCGGGATGACAAGCGTGGTTTGGTTTCACGCTGAATTTGGCTGAATTGCATTTGAAGGAGGGCTCATGTATTCGGGATTCTTACGTTTCTTGATTTTCCTCGCGTTTTCTGTATCTTTCCTGGCTTGGGGCCAAAGCAAGCCGCAGAGCGCCTCCAAAAACGGCGGCGACTTTTCCGACAACGTGCAGCCGCTGACGAAAGTTCCCGCCGGAGTGATCCTGGTAAAGGGCGCTTGGTCGAGTGCGAGTGATTCCGTGACTCCGCTGCCGGAAGGCGGCGGCGTCACCAACAATGTTTTCACCAACAACTATTTTGGATTGACCTATCCCCTGCCCGCAGACTGGACCGAGAAATACGAGGGCCCGCCTCCATCGGACAGTGGTCGCTACGTGTTGGCGCAGCTCAGTCCAACCGAAACATTCAAGGGGCCGGATCGAGGAACTATCCTGATCACCGCGCAGGACATGTTTTTCTCGCGACTGCCCGGGGCCAATGCCCTCGAGCTCGTCAACTTCTCAAAAAACAATTTGCAAGCTGACTACAAAGTAGAAATGCCTCCTACCCCGACCAAGATCGCCGATCGCTCGTTTACTTTTTTTGCGTATTGGTCTCCGGTGGCACAACTGCACTGGTATGTGTTCGCCACCGAGATTCGCTGCCACGCGGTTGAGATAGTGCTGACCAGCCGTGACACGAAATTACTGGAGAATTTAACCCTGGACTTGAACAGGATGAAAGTGCCCGCGGAGGCTAGTCCGACCGCTGGAATGGGTGGCGGCGATGTCCCAGTCTGCGTCAAGGATTACGCGCGCGACGAAAACATGATCAGCCGAGTTGACCCCATCTTTACCGAGCACCGCTTCAACCCGGTTCCCGTACGTATCATCATCGATAAAGAAGGCAAGGTAAAACACATACACTTTCTCAGCGCATTCCCAGACCAGGCAAAAGTGATCACCGATGCCCTGGGCCAATGGAGGTTCAAGCCCTACCGCCGGGAGGGCCAGGTTGTAGAAGTAGAAACCGGAATTCTGTTTGGAAGTGCGCCATCTCCGGCAAGACGTCACGCAGCGACCGGGGCAACCGAATAACTGGATAACTTGATGTAGAGCCTCCTTTTGCGGTAACGCCGGCGCCTGGCCGGCCCTTGGTTAGGGGCCTGCGCTCCCGTCCACTGTCCCTCCGGACAGTGACTTCAGTACCTTAGTCATGCCCACTCCTTCGTCTTATAATCCACTCAAGACGCAGCGATATCTGCGTTCTCAGGAAGGCGTTCGCGTGACACCATAGCCGCACCTGACGAATGCTGAGACACTCGATGGATCCAATTTACGCATCGGCGATTTTCTTCCTCGGGCTAGCCTTTGGCAGTTTTTTGAACGTGTGTATCTATCGGCTGCCCTTGGATTTATCGGTGGTGACGCCACGATCGGCGTGTCCGCACTGCAAGCGATCAATCGCTTTCTATGACAATTTGCCTGTCGTCAGTTGGCTGTTGCTGCGCGGCCGTTGCCGCCACTGCAAGGCTGGAATTTCTCCGCGCTACTTGCTCGTCGAATTGCTCACCGGCGCACTCTTTCTCGGCTGTTACGCTTGTTTCGGCCTTAGTCTGGCCACGTTGAAGTATTGCGTCTTTGGATTTCTTCTATTTGGCCTCATCTTCACCGACGCCGAGACTAAATTGCTTCCCGACACGATGACGCTGCCTGGCCTCGCCATTGGTCTCGTATTTAGCTTGATCGTTCCGGTACACGATATGGCTTCGCAGTTTCTGCCGGGAATCGTGAATCTGCCGTTCAGTGCCAACCTCACGGCTCGCATGTTCTCCCTGCTTGATTCCTTGCTCGGCGCCGCTTTAGGAGCTTCGTTCATTTACGGCGCAGGCGCGGCTTACCTGCGCTGGCGCGGAGCCGAAGGCATGGGATTCGGAGATGTGAAACTGATGGCGATGGTGGGCGCATTCCTCGGCATCAAGCTTACGATCTTTACAATCTTCGCCGCGTCGCTGGCGGGATCCCTCTTTGGATTGACTACCGTCCTCGTCGTTTGGGTCAAGCGCACTCATCGCTTCACGCGCCGTCTAGCTAACATGCAGGCGGCACGCCGCCGCGGATGGCAGTCCGCCCAAATGGTCTACCGCCATTATCAAATGCCCTTCGGCGTTTTCCTGGGAAGTATGGCTCTGCTCGCCTTATTCCTGGGCGACCGTTTCTTGAGCTGGTACGGGAGGTTCTGGTGGTAAATCTGATGACCAATCCTCTCGTGCTTCGCGCCGCGGTATTGCTGTGCGCGGCGGCCGCCGCATTTGTGGTCGCGATCTGGCTGATCCGCGCCCTACGCCGAAACATTGCCGCCGAGGCCGATTTCGATTCTTCGCCCGCACCCACCTTGGAGAACCTGCCGCTTCATCTCTATAACACCGTCATTCAACAGTTGAAGCAACAGAAGCACGAGTTGCAGGTGCAGACTCTGGCCGAACAGCGGCGGGCCCGCACCACAGAAAATTTCAGCCAGGCCGTTCTCTCCAACCTTTCCTCGGGCGTTCTGGTGTTCGGCCTTAACGGACTGGTGAAGCAGGCCAACCCCGCCGCTAAACAGATCTTAGGTTTCAACTCGCCTTCAGGCATGAGCGCGGAAGATATCTTCCGCGGCGCCGCGGTGTGTTCGTCCGGCTCATCCACCCTCGATGAGCTGGGAGAATTACGCGGACGGTTCGCCGAAGAGATCGATGCGGTTTTGCGTCAAGGTAGCAAATGCCGGCAGGTCGAGGCGGAATACACCACTCCCACCGGGAAAACGATCCGGATCGCAGTTACGGTTTCGCCGGTTCCTTCGGTCGACGGCAGCCTGCTTGGAGCCGCGTGTCTGATCAGCGATCGGAGCGAATTTGAAAGGATCCGCCATCAGCAGCAGTTGCAGGGAGAAATTTCCGCCGAAATGGCTCTGGAGTTGCGCACTTCCCTGACCACAATCGCCGGGTACGCTCAGCAGTTGGCGCGCACCCGCGATCTTGAACTTGCTCCGCGATTGGCCGCCGATATTGCTAGTGAAGCCGCTCGGCTCGACCATCACATCGGAGGCTTTCTGGCAGCCAAACGCACTGCGGCTGGCACCTAAGATGAAATGCACGCATGAGGATGAACCTATGAAACGCACCACCTATATCGCTTTCCTAATCGGGTTGTTCGCAGTTCTGCTGGGCTCTCTGGCCGCTCAAACTCCGCCGCAGGCGCCGGATCAGTCCCTGGGTGACTATGCCCGTAAGGTCCACAAGGATACCGACAGCGCCAAGGCCAAGCCCAAGGTTTTTGACAACGACAACCTTCCTAAGGACGACAAGCTGTCGGTCGTCGGCCAGCCGGCAGATGGAGCCAGCGTTCCTCCTTCTGATAGCGGTGATAAATCTGCCGCCGCGGCCGAGACTAAAGAGGCAGCCAAGCCCGCTGCTGCAGCTCCCGCTAATGCGGCCGACGACGAACAGGCCAAGAAACAGGCAGCATGGAAAGGGTGGCAAGAAAAATTGGGAGGACAAAAGGAGCAGAACGAGTTAGCGAACCGCGAACTCGACGTACTGCAGCGCGAGTACCAGCTTCGCGCCGCCGAAATGTACGCCGACGTTGGCAACCGCCTGCGCAACTCTGCTCAGTGGGACAAGCAGGAAGCGGAGTACAAGCAGAAGATCGCCGACAAACAAAAGGCCGTGGAAGAAGGCAAGCAGAAGCTTGAAGACATGCAGGAACAGGCCCGCAAAGCCGGAGTTCCTGCCTCTATGATCGACTAAGCTTCATGCCTTCGCATAGGCGCAGAATTTGCTTCTGGTGATGCCGTCCATGCAGTAGATGAAACTTTCTCCACTGCGTGGCGGTCAACGGCCCCAGAATCGGATGGTCGAGCAGGAGCGTACTGGGTCCAAAGCGCGCTTCGCATTGCGCGATGATCGCGTCCATGGCAACAATCTTATCCCCAAATTCCTTTCGCACTGTGTGCGCGGGTAACCCCTTTGGCTGTGTCACCGCGGGCGCTTTTCGCCCCGTTGGCAGGTAATTGAATCCGAAGACCACCAAAGTCCGCCAGCGTTGCTTGATTGAAGCTCGTGTGGCCAGTGGTTTGCCGCCATCCCGCACCCTCTCAAATCCCTTGATCGTTCCGGTGTAGGTCAGATACAAATGTTCCAACACCTCCGAAGCGCACCACTTATTTTCGGGATGCCAACTCAACTCCTCGCTGGACATGCCTTCCACAGCCGATTCTAGGGCTCGCTTCAATTCTTGCAGACGGGAATCCATGGCACTACTCTCGCGTTTCCGGGCACTTCAGGTAGAATGTTGCGCGACATCAAATACCCCAGTTATATCAGGAAGGTCGCTATGAAAATGCGGACCTTTGTTCCGCTAGAGATCGCTGCGGTCACCACAATCCGCGCAGCGAGTATCGAAACCAGTGCTGGGAGAATTGTATTCGCGCGACGAGCGCGAGGCCG
The DNA here is from genome assembly GCA_036844925.1 of Candidatus Sulfotelmatobacter sp. Taxonomy (GTDB): domain Bacteria; phylum Acidobacteriota; class Terriglobia; order Terriglobales; family Acidobacteriaceae; genus Sulfotelmatobacter. Next base: position 221,019 of record DAIUEW010000001.1, on the reverse strand, counting down.
AATGACAATCTCGGCCGCCCTGCTCACCATCGTCGCTCTGCTTGCTGCCTGCGAGTCCAACCCAGCAAGGCCGCCGGAAGCCAAGCCGGAACCGAAACCTCCCGAACTTCTCACCGGGCGCGCGGCCTTTCAAAAGGTTTTTATCGCGGCGCGCAACTACGCTGCCGATGTGAAGCCCTTCCGCATCGAGTCCACTCCGTCAACCGACGGCAACGGACGTGACGGCAAGTCGGCGATCTGGCGCGCCAGTTTCGCCTCCCCAATGCAACACGGCGTAAAACCTTTTATCTGGTCCGGCAGCAACGCCCCCGATGCTCCTTCGCGCGGTGTCTCCCCCGGCAACGAAGATACCTATAATCCAAACAATGCGTCCACCCAGGTCTTTGACGTAGCTTTCCTCAAAGTGGACTCCGATCAGGCGTTCACTGAGGCGCAGAAACACGGTGGCGACAAAGTTATCGAGAAAGATCCTGCGACTCCCGTGATCTACGTCTGTGACTGGAATCACAACACCAATGAACTGACCTGGCACGTGATTTACGGGGAATCGCGCGACACCGCAAAGCTGACGGTCGCGATCAATGCCTCGACCGGCGCATTCATTCGTGTGGAGAAATAGGGCTTGCCGCGTCGCACAGTCCTGGAACGAACATATCTAGCATTTCGTAAGTGCTATTCTTGCTTCTCGGCCTGTTTCATTTGGTCCTCGAGGGATGCGAAGAACCGGAATACGGCCGCGGCGGAGGCAATAGCGCCTTTGAGCACCTGGGGTTCCCCGAAGGAAATAATATCCTGGACAGAATATTGCAGACGGAGACGGTCGGCGGCGCACTGGGCACTGAGCAACTCTATTTTCGCGGTGCGGAGGTCGGAGCCTAGGCGGGCAATTTCCGATTGTCTTCTGGCCTCATCGCTTAACATCCAAGCTCCCTCACTTCAAACTGTTCGCTGTGCGCGCCTGCCGGAGCCACTTTTATTGGGGAGGGCGGCGGGACAAATCACCCGTGACTCCGGCAGACACAGCTCTGGAATAATGCTATCGCTAACGTGAATACATTATACGTTGTTAGTTATACATAGTCAAAGCAACCGGGGCCAGGTAATCATCACAGTCGATGCGGAGGCGGACCGTTGCCCAGACAACCAGATCCTCAACTCGAACAGCGCATCCTTGACGCTGCCTGCCGGCTGTGGTCCCGGGGAGGCGAAAAAGCCCTCACCATGCGCGGCGTCGCCAAGGCGGCCGGCACTACCACCCCCACCCTTTATGAGCGATACCAGGACCGCGACGATATTCTGCGTGCAGTGCGAACCGAAACGCGCGCAGAACTCTTCGCTGCGGTCAGCCCCACCCGGTCCCTCTCACAGGCTTGTCAAAAATATCTCACCTTCGCCGTGGAGCATCGGCACGCCTACGAGGTGCTTTTTGATGGATTCGCGCAGCCGCCATCCCTGCACGAGCCGTGGCCAACGTTCAACCTGATGCGCCTACGACTGGCGGAGCGCCTGGGAGGCTCGCCTCGCAAACATACGCGCCTCATGCTCTCGGTATGGTCGCTCATGCATGGCACCGCGATGCTAATGCTCCGAGGAGGCGTCACCGAGCCGCTGCGCACACAAATGATCCACGCCTGTCTGGACGCGGTCGAAGCTATTGTGGGAGAGGCTGTCCGTTTGAAGAGCAGGCCGTGTTCTGGCCCCAAGTGGCCCGCTCATTTGATTTTAGGGGAGGCTGCCGAAAGCAAGATCGGCAGACGTTGAACCCAACTCGCCGGAATTCGTGCCGATTACCGCAGCGCTGATGTCACCCGCGACAGTTAGTTCGGAGCGGTTTCCATTTTCAGACGCTCAATCGCCTTGTGCGCGTCCCCTGCCTGAGGGCCATGCGGCAGTATCTTCAGATAGCTCTCATATTCAGCGCGAGCATCGTCCAGAATTCCCAACTTTTCCAGACACACCGCGAGCCGGATCGTCGCTATCGCGTCATTGTCTTTGTAGCGCAACGCGTCCCGATAGCGTTCCTCGGCGGCGCGATAGTTCTTGCGCTTGAAGTAGAAATCCCCTACTTCGACGTTTTTCGCGGCCTTGTGCGGATCCCAGCTGCGTAACTCGGTGATCCCACCGCTGCTCAAGGTGTCCGCTTCAGCGTTAGCAACCGCTTCCGAACTTTGTGGGTGTGCCTTCGCGTCGTCGGCGGGAGCGCTCAAATCCACCTGCGCATCTTTGCTTGAGCTTTCGCCCACGCCCGGAGGTAAGTCTTGAACCTGCACTCGATCCGAACGCGGCGGGGTCAATGGGGACGACTTTGGCGCTGAGGACGGCGGAACGGGCTGCGCCGGATCGTCTTCAGGAAACCTCAGTTCATCTGGTGTGGCGGGTTTCGGAGAGTCCGACGGCGCAGGCTTCGCGCCGGCATTCTGTGCGGATGAGTTCGATTGCGATCCACTCGGCGGAGGTGTTCCCGCGCCGGAACCTGTACCGCCTCCCTGCTGCGCCCCTGCTGACGCTACAGCCATCACAAAAATAAATACGAACACCCTTCCATTCATGCCTCTTATTTTACTTCGTCCATACGGCGCAGGTGACGTATAGGAAACAAAAAAGCAGGCCGCTCAAGGGGGAAGAATTGAGCGGCCTGGTTGGCGAAGTCCTCCGGAGAGGACGGGGAGAAAACCACTTCGACTACATCGATGACGGGTTGTTCTGTCCACCCGCCGGCGTCGACGGAGTCGTGTCGCCCACGGTGTTAGTCATGAGACGAACATCCACGCGGCGGTTATCCGCACGGCCTTCTCGGGTCTTGTTGCTCTCTACTGGCTTATCCTTGCCCAGCCCGATCACATAAATCTTGTGAGCCGGCACGTTGTACTTCGACGCCAAATACTGAATTACCGAGTTCGCGCGGCGCTGGCTCAGATCATAGTTGTACTCCGCTGAACCGACGGAATCCGTGCTGCCTTCCAAGGCAATAATGTATCCCTTGGTGCTGGAAATCGTTCCGGCCAACTGGTCCAATGCCTCTTTGGCCTTGGGGGTCAAACTGTCTCGGTTAAAACCAAACTTTACCGAGGTCTCGGCTACCGGGCGATAGTTGTCCAGATTCGCCACGGTGTTAGTGAGGACACCGACGCGGTTGTTCGCTGCATCAGCCATTTGCTGCGCTGACGCCGCGGACTGGCCAGCGGCCATGGCCTTCTGCTCCACATCGGCCGTCTTAGCATTTACGGCTTGAATTCCGGCTTGAGCGCGGGCATCGACATCTTTGATGTCCTTGCTGTTCTTCGCCGTGAGGTCATCGAGTTCGTTGGTCTTGTTGATCAGCGGAGTGGTCTGTTGCTTTACATAGTTCTTGCTGGTGCAGCCGACCGTTGCCGCCATACCGACTGCCAGGAAAATCGCTAACGAAGTGCGGGTCATTGGAAAGACTCCTTGATTTCTTGTCTCACCGCCTGCGGGTACTCCCGGGGCGTAAATTTTGGCAAGTTGCATGCCTGGGAAGTCGCTAATTCCTACAAATCCCAGTCTCTAGTTTTGCACGGGACGGGCCAGTTTGCCATACAGTCCATTCCGAAAATAAGTATATACGTTTTCAACCAGTTACGGCCGCAGGACCCGAAAATGCAGAAAATTGCGCCACTGTGGCAGACGAAAACCCAACATAATTCATGGAAAATTTATACGGCTAAGCTCGGGTTCTGTGAACGCAGGGTGGGGGGTAGAAGAAATGCCGCACCTCCTCATCCAATAGAATAAAAAGAACGCGATGGACCTGCTTCAGAAAATCCGTACCATTCCCACCGAGCCTGGCGTTTATCTCTACAAGAACGCTGAGGGCGAAGTCATTTACGTAGGGAAGGCAAAGAACCTCCGCAGCCGCGTAGCCAGCTACTTCCACGAGGGCCGCTGGGAAGATTCGAAAACCGGCACACTGGTGCGCGAGGCCGTCGATGTCGATTACATCGTGGTCGCAAACAATAAAGAGGCGCTCGCCCTCGAGAACAATTTAATCAAGCAGCGCAAGCCACGATTTAACATCCTGCTGCGCGACGATAAGACTTATCCCTATGTAAAGCTCACGCTCAGCGAGCGCTGGCCGCGGGTCTACGTCACGCGGCGCCTGCGCAAGGATGGTAGTGCGTACTACGGTCCCTACTTTCCTGCCAATCTGGCGTATCGTATCGTCGATTTGATCCACCGCAATTTCCTGATTCCATCCTGCAAGGTTGATCTGACGCGTTTTCATCCGCGCCCCTGCCTCCAGTACTACATCAAGCGCTGCCTGGGCCCTTGTGTGGAGGCTCTAACCACGCCGGAGGCTTATCAGGAAGCGGTTCGCGATGTGAAACTGTTTCTGGAAGGTCGTCCCACGGATTTAAGTCGCTCGCTGCACAACCGCATGGAGCAGGCGGCCGCGGCCGAGGAGTATGAGCGCGCGGCCCGCTATCGCGATTTGATTTCTACTGTCGAGCAGTTGCAGGAGCGCCAGCGTATCGCCGCCGCCGTAGGCGACGATGCTGACGTCTTCGGATATCACTACGAAAACGGCATGCTCGCGGTGAATCTATTTCACATGCGTGGCGGCCGCGTCGTCGATCGCCGCGAATTCTTCTGGGAAGACCTGCCGGAGTTCGCAGCGCCTCAGGAAGCTGAACCCTCCATTGAACCTGTGGGGACAGCCGCCCTCGTCTGTCCAGGCGAGCAAAGCTCGACGGTGCATTTGGCTGGCAGTGACACGGAGCTCAAAAGGAAATCAGGCCGAGAGGAGCTCGGCACGGACGACCGAGAGACTGCCCCGAGCCTGCCGAAGGGACGATCGTCCCCACATGAGCCGGAAGAGTCTGACGCATTCAATCCCGGCGAGTTTTTCTCCGCACTCTTGAAACAGCTCTACATCGCACAGCCCTACGTTCCCCGGAATCTCTACGTCCCCGTCGATTTCGAAGATCGTGAAACTTTAGCAGAGCTACTCTCCGATCAGAACGCAGACAAAAGCTCCCGCACCTCGCGGGTTCACATCCTGGTTCCGCAACGCGGCGACAAGCGAGCGCTCCTCGACCTCGCCAGTACCAACGCCAAGCAATCTTATGATCAGCGTTTCCGCGTGCTGAAGCCCAACGCCAGAGCCATCCAGGAAGAGTTGCAGGAAGTGGTCAGCCTGCCTGATCTGCCCAAACGCATCGAGTGCTTCGATATTTCGCACATTCAAGGCTCGGAGACGGTCGCCTCGATGGTGGTGTGGGAAGACGGCAAGATGAAGAAGTCCGACTATCGCAAGTTCATCATCCGCACCGTCGACGGCGTCGACGATTTCGCCTCCATGCGCGAAGTCGTCACGCGCCGCTACAAGCGGGTTCAGCAGGAAGAAAAACCGATGCCCAGTCTCGTGCTGATCGATGGCGGACTTGGCCAACTGCACGCCGCTGCCGAGGCTCTAGAATCGATCGAGATCATTAACCAGCCGCTGGCAGCCATCGCGAAGCGTGAAGAGATTCTCTACGTTTACGGGCAGGAGAAAGATCCAATCGCGCTCGATCATCACTCGCCAGTACTGCACTTGATTCAACTGATTCGTGACGAAGCTCATCGTTTCGCCGTGACCTTCCATCGCAAACGCCGCCAGATGCGCGACCGCTCGACCGAACTTCTTGAGATCCCCGGCGTAGGCGAAAGTACAACCCGACGTCTGCTCCAGCATTTCGGTAGCCTGCAGGCGGTAAAGCAAGCGGACCCAGCCGCGCTGTCAGCGGTTGTAACCCGGGTTCAGGCGGAAGCGATCAGCAATCATTTTCGCAAGTAGTCGGCGAGCTTGGCGTCGAGGGCCGCTTCTTCTTCTGACTGATTTATTTTTCCTTTTGGTCGCACAGCAAACCAGACGACGATTCCGATCATCCCGCACCAGCCCAACAAGCGAACCACCGCGCCAATCCTGGTGTCATAGTCGAGAACGCCGAGGTTTGTGAAGATTCGATAGAAATCGTGCTCGGCAAATTCAGGGTCGCCGGTCGTGACCAGAGGCAATACCTGCGCTCGTGCGTCGGCCATGTAGGTTGCCGTGTAGAGCCAGTTCTCGAAGAAAAAGAACAGGCAGAAAACGAATCCAGCGGTCTCACGGCGGCTAAAGAAATAGGCCGCCAGAAGAAACGGCACAAGCCACTGCAGCAGCGTTCCTCCCCAAAGGCAAGGAGTGGGGCCGAACCATCCGAAAAGACTGTGGCCGCCTTCGTGGACAACCAAATTGGCGCTGTCGATGAAGAGGAATCCGCCGTGAGCCGAGAATGCATAAGCAAGAAATCCGACGTAAAAGACGAGCCACGCCATGAGCGCGGGACGGGAAACCGGCTGCCAGCGTCTATCGAAAATCGGCTTGTCGAAAATCAGTTGCAGGGACTTGATCATATGGCGATCTTTAATTCTAGGGATGTCGAGACACGCATGACAGATTACGAAGGAGTCGCGTTGTCGCAGATCCCTGAGTTTGTTGCTAAAGTGTTGTCACGAGTGGAAGGTATCCCTGGCCAACAAAAACTCGGGGCACTCATTGTGACCGGTGCCAGTCGCGGGATCGGCGCGGCCATAGCCACGCTGGCAGGCAGCCGCAGATTCTCCGTGGCAGTGAATTTCTCAACCGGCGAGGCGGAAGCGCGGGCCATTGCTGCTCAAATCGTTTCTGCCGGAGGCCGCGCCTGTGCGATTCAGGCCGACGTTGCTCACGAAGAAGAAGTGGTTCGGCTCTTTGAGACCGCCGAGCGCGAGTTAGGGCCAATCAAGGCCTTGGTCAATAACGCGGCCATTACTGGCGGCTTTTCGCGAGTGGAATCGGTTAGCCCAAAGACTCTCGCTGAGGTTATGGCTGTAAACGTTACAGGTGCTTTTCTGTGTGCCCGCGAGGCCGTGCGCCGCATGTCAACCCGCCACGGCGGAACGGGCGGCGCGATCGTAAATATCTCCTCCCGCGCGTCGCGAACGGGTTCCGCCGGCGAGTGGGTCCACTACGCCGCATCGAAAGGTGCGATCGACAGCTTTACGATTGGGCTGGCGCGTGAGGTCGCAACCGAAGGAATCCGCGTGAACGCCGTTGCTCCCGGGCTGATCGAAACCGGACTGCACGCCGCCAACGGTGCGCCCGATCGGTTGGATCGGCTCGCCGCAACCATCCCCATGCAAAGGCCGGGAACGCCGCTCGAGGTAGCTGAAGGAGTTCTTTGGCTGCTCTCTCCCGCCGCGTCGTACACAACCGGCGCGATTTTAGAAATTGGCGGCGGGCGTTGATTTTCCGTCCCGGACTTCAGGCGGTCCGCACGTGCTGCCTCAACTCTTGCCCGCTGCCTCGCGGGCCCGTTGTAACGCGCCCACAACCGGCTCAACCACCTGCGGGTTCAGGTCGATCGGCACTTCGAATTTGCGAACCTCATTGGAAAAACTTTCGCGCACTCGGGAGGAATGCCGAAAGACGCCGCCCACCATGGCCAACGGGACGCTGGACACATCCTCTGCGAATGATCGGCGAACGAGTGACCGGCGAACCACGATCCCGGCAAGCTTTGCAAGTTCGTCACCTGCTTGGGTGAGGACGCGCTGTGGCAGGGCATCGCCGGCGTCAGCAACAACTACGACCGCAGGCAACAACGCCGCAAAATCCGGGCTCGAGTTTGCAGTGCGCACGAACTCGTCGAGGGAATGCAGCTTCCAAGCCGCTTTCAGTTCGCTGAAGAGCGGCAAGGCCTCTGCAGCGGATTGAGCATTTTCTTGATCCTGAGCATCTTGGTCGATCGCGCGCAAAAGCGCGCTGACCGCGGTTCGGCCAATCCAGTGAGCCGAACCTTCATCGGAAATTGCGTATCCCCAGCCGCCGGCCCGAGCGGTCCTTCCCTGCGCATCCCGGCCGTAAGCGATCGAACCGGTGCCGGCAATGATGATCACGCCCGGCCCCTTGCCAAAGGCGGCGGCCAGTGCGATCTCCATATCGCCCACAACTTCGATTTCCCCCGGAATCAGCTCTGCGACCATTTCGCGAACTGCGTCGGCCACTTCTTTGCGCGCTGCGCCCGCGGCGCCAATGCACGTCCGCTTGACTTGACGCGGATCAATTTTGGCGGCTTGACAGGCTTGACGAATCGCCTGATGCAGCGCCTCACGTGCACGAACCTTTCCCACTCGCGTAATATTACTGGGCCCCGCAGTCACGATTTCCAACTGGTGCGCTTCGTCTTCCACAGCACACGTCGTCTTGCTTCCGCCGCCGTCAATGCCCAGATAGTAGGCCACGGGTTAGTTCTATCACAGGAAAGTTCGAGTTCTTGCGGGTTCGCTGCGGAAATATAACTTTCTACTTCTCTAAAGCTGCGTCCATAAAGACGCACTCGCGCAGGCTGCAGATTGCCGCGATAATTGCATGCAGATAAACATGCAAATCCAAATAACCGAACTCAACGACAATGGCGATGTACGCGGCTTCAGTTTTTCTACGCCACCCGAAGCACTCGATTTCCTGGGCCGAATTGCAGACCTGCATCTAGCCTCCACCGCTCCCGGGGCGATTCGCGGCAATCACTATCACATGCATAAGCGCGAGGCCATTATTTTCCTGCCGGGGACAGCCTGGTCGTTGCACTGGGATGAAGGCGAAAACGCGCTCGTGCAGCACCGCAGCTTTGACGGCGGCGCCGCAGTGATGGTGCTGGTTTCTCCCGGCAACTCCCATGCGGTGCGCAATGACGGAGAAGCAACGCTATGGCTCGTAGCATGTTCCTCCGAGCCCTACGATCCCGCGACAGTTGTGGCGCGAAGGGTTGTATAGGAGAAATATATACCGGCAGAACGCATGGGCCTCGACAAACTGGATCTCGCGATCATCGCGCTTTACCTGGTTGGGATCACGCTGTTCGGGCTCCGCTTCCGCAAGCGGCACCGCTCGCTGCGCGACTATTTTCTTGCGGGACGCGATATTCCATGGTGGGCGATCGCGCTCTCCATCGTTGCGGCCGAGACCAGCACGCTCACCATCATCAGCATCCCGGGACTTGCCTACGACACCAACCTCACCTTCCTGCAAGTGGTCATGGGATACATGGTGGGACGCGTCGTGATCAGTTTTGTGCTGCTCCCGCATTATTTCCGCGGCGATCTTTATACAGCCTATGAATTAATCGAACGGCGCTTTGGGCGAGGACTGCGGTCGCTAACCGCTGGCCTCTTCCTTCTGACTCGCGCCGCAGCCGAGGGCGTGCGCATCTACGCCGTTTCGATTGTGGTCTCGATCGCGCTCGGAACCGGTGAAGTGGCTTCGATCGCCATCATCACTGCATTGACGCTCATCTACACATTCGAGGGCGGCCTGGCCGCAGTGATTTGGACCGACGTTGTACAAACCGTGATCTACGTCGGTGGAACGTTGGTGGGAGTGGCGACCATTCAGCACCTTGTTCCCGGAGGATGGACCGCCATTCATGCCGCTGCAGCCAGCGCCGGCAAATTGCAGGTGTTTGATTTCAGCGGCAACTTCTGGCTGCCTTACACGTTCTGGGCCGGGGTCATCGGCGGCACAGCATTCACCACCGCGAGTCACGGTACGGATCAACTTTTTGTCCAGCGACTGCTGGCCGCACGCGGGCAAAAGCAGTCTGCCGTGGCGCTCATTTCAAGCGGGGTGGCGATCTTTTTTCAGTTTGGATTGTTCTTGATGGTAGGAATAATGCTGTGGGCCTTCTACCGCATGCCCTCGGCGACTTTCGGAAAACCTGATCGAATCTACCCCACGTTCATCGTCAGCCGGATGCCGCACGGAATTTCCGGGCTTCTGATTGCCGCCGTTCTGGCTGCGGCCATGTCGAACTTGAGCGCGGCACTCAATTCGCTGTCTTCGAGCTCAATCATGGATTTCTACGTGCGCTTGCGTCCGCACGCCGACGAGCGTACCAAGATGCGGCTATCCCGCTTAGTGACCTTTGGTTGGGCGATGGTGCTTTTCGGGTTGGCAGTCTTGGCATTGCACAAAGTGGGTCGCGTAGTCGAAGTGGGTCTGCAGATTGCGTCCGTGGCGTATGGAGCGCTGCTCGGCGTTTTCCTGCTGGGGGTTTTAACCAAGCGAGCCAATCAGCGAGGTGCGATGTTCGGGATGCTTTTCGGCTTTAGCATGGAATTGTATTTGTGGAGCACCCACGTCCCATGGACGTGGTGGGTGATGATTGGAACCGCAGTGACGTTTGCGGTCGGATACGTGGCCAGCCTGGTAATTCTGGAGTAGTCTTCATCTTCGCGACCTCCGCGGATTTTCTCCGCGAACTCTGCGGTCAAAAGCCTCTTTGCCTTCTGGGTGAGCACAAGTAGGAGAGCACAAGTGGGAGAGCACGAGCCGCCTCTCACGTATACTGGCACACTCCAATCATGCCGGAGTTCATCCAGCGTACGACGCAGCGACCGGAGCTTGCCCGCGATCTCGGCGTAAGCCATGCCTCTGCCGTAGTTGTGGGCACCATCATCGGCAGCGGAATTTTTCTCGTTCCTGCGGAGATGATGCAGGCCGTTGGCTCAGCCAAGCTGGTATATCTGGCGTGGCTGGTGGGCGGGCTGCTGTCTTTCTTTGGCGCGCTCACTTACGCAGAACTCGGCGCTATGAAGCCGCAGGCGGGCGGTGAATATGTTTACGTCCGCGACGCTTACGGGCCACTGGCGGGTTTTCTCTACGCCTGGACATGGTTCGTTATTGCCAAACCCGCGTCCGTAGCCACAATCGCTACGGGACTGGTGCGCATCCTGGGCACGTTCCCGATCTTTTCGTTTTTCCCTGCCAACGCGATCACCGTTCCCTTCGCCATCACCTGGGGCCAGATGGTCGCGATTGCCGCAGCGATTCTCATCTCACTATTGAACTATGCGGGAGTCAAGAAGGCCGGTGAGTTTCAACTCGTATTCACGGTTTTGAAGGTCGTGATTATTCTTGGCATCGTGGCCGTTTGCTTCAGTGGCGCCGGCAGCGCAGGCGCTCGCGGTTGGAGCAACTTTGCCGGGACCTTTACGGGAGCTAAAGGAGGGATCGCCGGATTCATGGCCGCGCTGGTTGCGGCGCTGTGGGCCTATGACGGATGGAATGACCTGAACATGGTCGCCGGCGAGGTCAGACGGCCGGAACGAAATATCCCAATCGCGCTAATCGCGGGCGTGGCCACAGTCGGCTTGCTGTATGTGCTGATGAATGCCGCTGTGCAATACGTGCTGCCTGCGGATGCCATTGCCATGTCGCCACGGCCCGCCTCTGACGCAGTCGCCCTGGTCATGGGGCGCATGGGCGCAAGCATCGTCTCTGCAGGCATGGCGATCTCGATGCTGGTCACGTTGAACGGCACGATCATGAGCGGTGCTCGCGTACCATTTGCCGTCGCCCGCGATGGGTATTTTTTCTCCGCTCTCGCGGAAGTACACCCCCGCTTTCACACGCCATCGGTAGCGATTCTATTGCAAGCCATGTTGTCGATCATTCTTCTGCTGCTAGGAGGAAATTTCCGCCAGCTTTTTTCCCTGGCTATCTTCGCGGAATGGCTCTTCTATATGATTTCTGGCAGCACAGTCTTCATCTTCCGCTGGCGCGATCCGCAAGCTCCTCGCCCCTATCGGATGTTTGGTTACCCTTTCGTCCCTGCTTTGTTTATTGCCGTGGCCGCCGTTCTTCTCTACTACACTTTTCGCGGAGACTGGCCCAACTCGCTTTATGGATTGCTAGTGATTCTGGCTGGCATGCCGGTTTTCTCCTGGTTTTCGTGGCGACGCGTAACGCGCTAGGTTGGGAATCCCTCCGTCGGCGATCGAGAGGATCCGCCGGGCGTTTCTGGCTCACGCGCTCTTTTTTCGTTTGTCCAGTTATCAGCATGAATCGACAGGGTTAATCTGTTGAGAGTTAAATTGGCACCAAGAATCCGCCCTTCCCTTCAATTCCAGAATTTTGTTACGAAAAACGAACAAACCCGGATGCTGATCACAGCCATCCTTATCCCCACAGCCCAATTTGGGCCAGTTTCCGTAACCGATCCTCAATGGTTACCTTAGGTCAAGAGCCGTGGACACATTTACCCGCTATTCTTTCTCTAATAAGGTGAAAACTCCAGCCCAAGTCCGCTCCCTCGGCTTGGATCCCCTTGGAGTGCAATGGATGGCTATGTATCAACAGGCTTTTCAGCTCGGAATTCTGCCCGAGCGCAAGATCGACAAGCGCGCAGTCGCGACCGGCTACACGTTCCTCGTGCTGGTAATTCTGCTGCTGATTAACCTGGGGCTTGTATTTCCAGACCGCATCCAATTCAAGCAGTATCATGTCACCGCTTTAATTCCGCTTCCAGCCCTAAAACCTGAGCCCGAGCCTGCGCCGGCTCCCGTCGAAGTGAAACCAACGGTAGCAAAGGTGATTCCGCGAACGCCGGTTTTCGAGCAGCCGAAAATCATCGCGCCGCCCGTTCATCACGAACCCAAACCAGAACCAGTGGAAGCGCCTAAAGTCCTGATGAACCAGTTCGCCGCTCCTCAATTGAAGATCGCTAACAATACGCCGACTCCAAGGCTCTTGCACACCGGAGACTTCGCCGGCAGCTCCGTAGCTCCAACAGTCAATGCGGCCGTGGAAAAGGTGCAGACCGGAGGCTTCGGCGATCCGAACGGTTTGAAGGGTACCGGCAAGGAAGCTGCCAAGCTGTATGCAGCCCAGACCGGTTCGTTTGATTTGCCGATAGGGCCGGGCCAGGGTAACGGAACGGGCGGAGCAAAAGGCATCCAGGGTACGGTGGTCAGCGCCGACTTCGGCAACGGGATCGCCACAACCGGCAGTGGCAATGCACGAGGCGCTATCTCGACTGGCGGATTCGGACCCGAGCAAGTGGTTCATACCGGGCCGAAGGTTGCACAGGCAGATTCTGGACCGGCAACCAACGCGGTCGAAATCACATTCAAACCAAAGCCCGTTTATACCGAGGAAGCCCGCAGCCTGAAGCTGGAAGGCGAGGTTTTACTGGAGGTAGTGTTCAACGCCGATGGAACGCTGTATGTGAATCGGGTGGTGCGCGGCCTAGGTCACGGCCTGGACGAGGCCGCAATGGCGGCCGCCAACAAGATGCGCTTCAAACCGGCACTCCGTATGGGGCAGCCGGTGGATTCGACGGCAGTAGTGCACGTTCTCTTTCAGATGGCGTACTAACGAGTGGATGTTGATTGCGCTGTCACCGAACAATTCGCATTTGTGGCCCGGCGTTTGCTAAGCAATTGAGAAATCTGCAAACGCGAACACGATTTGTCGAAAAGACAATCGTTTAAGTATTGGAGACAAGAGTTATGCGTATCTGGAAATGGACCTTCGCAGCCGCGTTCGTGGCGGTAACCGCGGCTGCGCAGCAACCGACGCAATCGCAACCCGCGCCACAATCCCATACTACAGCTCCTACTTCGACATCGCTCTCGACTGGCGATGCGGTCCCATCCGTCGAGGGAAAAGATTCTCAGACAGTCTCGGAAAGTCCCTCAGCGCAGCAGACGCCCCAGCAGACCACCCCGCCTGCGCCAGCGGCGACTCTTTTGCCTCCGCCCGTCACCATGGATCAGGTTGTTGATCGCTTCATCGATCGGGAACACGATCTCATGAAGGCGCTGGCCAGCCGCACGCCGGTGGTTGAAACCTACATCCAGAATCTGCGCCCGGATGCGCAACTCGGCTCGGTACCCAGCGAAGATCACTACTTCCTTGGCCGCATGGATATGGGCGAAACCGTCGACCGCCAGGACTACCTGAAAGATGACGGCCATGGTATGGAGTCGCGCCTGATGGGCGGCTTCCAAAAGCTTTTCAAGATGCAGTATCAACCCCTCGGCTTTTCCTGGATGGTCTACGCCGACCGCTCTGACTTCGACCGCGCGCACTATGAATTCCATTATGTTCGCCGCGAATTTCTTGGCGATATTCGTTGCCTGGTATTCGACGTCAAGCCCAAGAAAGATTCCGGTAGAGGTCGATTCCTTGGCCGGGTCTGGGTGGAAGACCAGGACTTCAACATTGTCCGTCTGAATGGCACCTACGCTCCAGCCCCGCGGAATGCTTTCTTCTTTCACATGGATAGCTGGCGCCTGAACTTGATTCCGGGGTACTGGGTTCCTGCTTACATCTACAGCGAAGAGGGCGACTTCAACGCCGGGGCAAAAAATAAGATCGCCTTCAAGGCGCAGACCCGAATCTGGGGCTATGAACTCAAAAGAGAGGCCAAGGACGACGAGCTTACTCAGATACGCGTGGACAGCGTGAAAGATGAAAGCGCCACCGCACAGGATGCGTCTCCGCTGCAGGCCGAGCGTCTGTGGCAGCAGCAGGCTGAGGACAACGTCGTTGACCGCCTGACCAACGCTGGACTTCTCGCTCCAGAAGGCGACGTGGATCGGATCCTCCAGACCGTGGTCAACAATGTCGCGGTCACCAACAACATCGATCTGCTGCGGCCGATACGCGTTCGCGTGCTGCTCACGTCTCCGCTCGAAACCTTCAGCGTGGGGAACACCATCGTGATCAGCCGCGGATTGGTTGACGTACTGCCCGACGAAGCCAGTCTGGCGGCCATCCTGTCGCACGAACTCGCACATATCGTGCTCGGGCACAATCTGGACGGAAGGTATGCATTTAACGACCGCATGTTGTTCTCTGACGATTCCACATACGGCAATCTCGGCTTCAAACACATTCCAGAAGAAGAAACAGAGGCCGACAAGAAAGCCGTCGAGTTACTGAACAACTCGCCTTACGTGCAGAAACTCGATAACGTGGGTCTGTTCCTGAAGGCTTTGCAAAGCCGCGCTGCTCAGCTCAACGCTCTCTTGACCACGCACTTGGGCAATCCGCTGGGACAGAATGGAACAATCACCCGGCTGCAGGCCCTGGCGACCAAGGGCCCGGCTCTCGATAACAACAAACTGGACCAGGTTGCGGCTCTCCCGCTCGGAGGACGCGTCAAGGTGAACCCCTGGAACGATAAGGCGGAGATGGTGAAGGCGGCTCCGGTTGCCATCACTTCGGCGCGCGACAAGATGCCCTTTGAAGTGACGCCATTCTATCCGCGGTTGACCCGCTTCGGCTCGACTACACCGAGCGCGCCGCCTACCACTGCTGTCAACTCGAAACCTGGCAATTAAGAAGGCTCTCCAACAAGTTGCACTAAGACGCGGGCCGGGATCCGGAATCACCTTCCGGGATACCCGGCCTTCGTTTCTTTGTCTTATGTGGGGACAGCCGCCCCCGGCTGTCCGCCGGGCGTAGCCCGATTGCGCTGCGCACTGCTGATCAGGTCTAGTTCTGTTTGTTCTTCCCCGGCAGCCCTGCCGGATTCTCATGCGTCCGTTCGCGAAAACTTCCACGCATTCCCGCCGCGAGCTTCACGCTCGATTCCCCGAACTTATCGCGCAGCCGGTCGGCCGCTGCCAGCGCGTCTTTCCACCGTCGCTGGCGTCCACCTTCGAGCAGATTAAGCTGCTCCGCCCTCTCCTCGAATGACGACGCATGCACTCCCAGCAGCCGCACCTGTGCACCTTGCTTCCAGTTCTTGCGAAACAACATACGAATCTGCTCGAATATTTCGCCATCGAGTTGCGTAGGCTCGGGCAGGGAGTGAGCGCGCGTGATCGTGGTGAAATCTTTGTAACGCAGCTTGAGCTGGATGGTGCGCGCATGCAGCTTCGCTTCCCGCAGACGCCTTCCCACCATCTCTGAAAGCCGCATCAGGGTGGCTTCGAGCTGGCTGGCGTCCGCTGTGTCTTCATTGTAAGTGTGCTCGTGGCTGATGGATTTGGCTTCCGTATCGGCCCCGACTTCGGAATCGAACCATCCGCCTGCATCCTCTCCGCGAGCCTTACCGGCCAACGCCAGTCCCCATTTTCCGAACCGTTCTTCCAGTTCCGCTTCCTCGAGCCGCGCCAGGTCTCCCACCTTCTTGATCCCCAGCTCGTGCAGATGGCTCTCCATCACTTTGCCAACACCGGGAATCTCCCGCACATCGAGCGGCGCGAGGAACTTCGATTCTTCTCCGGCAACAATCCACAGCACGCCATTGGGCTTGGCTTGCCCGGATGAAACTTTGGCAATCAGACGCGATGATCCAATGCCGATCGAGCAATTCAACCGCGTCTCTTCTTTCATGCGGCGATGCAATTTGTGCGCAGCCTGCAGCGGCGGGCCGTGCAGCCGCGCGGTCCCCGTCATGTCGAGATACGCTTCGTCGATCGAAGCCATCTCCACCTGCGGAGAGAATGCGGTCAGCACCTGAAATACTTTCTCTGAGCATTCGCGATAACGCTCCGGGTGCCCGTCGACAAAGATGGCCTGCGGACATAGCTTCGCCGCCGTTCGCAGCGGCATGGCAGAATGCACTCCAAACTTTCGCGCCGCATACGATGCCGCCGAAACCACCCCGCGCTCGTTCCGCTGACCGCCCACAATCACAGGCCTGCCTTTGAGAGAGGGATCGTACAGTTCTTCCACCGAGACGAAGAAGGCATCCATATCGACGTGGAAGATGGTTCGGGCGAACGCGGGCTGATGGGAGGCAGCCATGCTAAGGGAATTTTAGCAGCCGCTCTTGCGCTGGGCCGGCCAGAGCAATCAGGCGTGCTCAAGCTCGGAAACCCCTGTTAGAATCCGCCTCATGTCCGGACGTGCTGTCAGGATTACAGGTCGCATCGCGTTTCTTTTGTGCGGACTGATTTCGCTTTTCACAGCCGTTCCTTACGTGATGCTGCGGGGCGCCGAGCTGCCGGTGCAGAGCGAGTGGATCATATTTGTGGTTGCCCTGGCACTGGTTGGCGTTTTCAGCGCGACGCTGGCGGTGCTGCCCCGCTCGTGGATCGCAAAGGCATGCAAGAAAGATCCGGACGATGAACGGTTGTTTTCAGCGCCCCTCAGAATGCTGGGTGGCTTCGCGGCAATTTCATATGTCGTGGCGCTCGTCGCCTATCTCGCTCCGCACCGCTGGAATCTCGATCCCCAACTGATGCTTTCGCTGTGTCCGATGTATTTCGTGAAGATGACGATCGATCCCTCTAATGTGGCCACCTTTTTCCTGCTTGCTCCCATGAACGCTGGGGTGTACGGCGCACTCGGGACCACTCTGGGATATGCCCGATTGGTGTTTGGCAGACGGCATTGAGGGATATAGACGAGGGTATTACCGCGAATCTCGAATCATCACTCTAAGACTGGCCGATCAGTTGTTGTAACATCCCCATTACACTCATCTTCCCCCCACGGCAAAGACAAAGTAAAACGCACAAAATGCCGCAACTCGGGTTGAAAGAACTGTGCGATGCGCGTTACTCGCGTACAGGATTTGCCGGAAGAACCTACGAAGGCGTGGAATGAAGAATCATTGCGCTGCGCGGCGCAGCACCCCCGAGAGAGCGGCGACTGTCAGAGGAATAATGATCCAGCCAATGATCTGAAGGAAGTTGGCGTAGGTCGCGGCTGTGAGAAGCGGATATTGCCGCCACTTCAATAGAACACGTCTGGAAGGAGACCATTCCGGTTTCACCGGAAGTGAGAGCGGGAGAAATTGATGTACAGCTAAAAAAAACGCGTTGCGCCAAGATATTTTGACTTCAGTCTTGCTATCTTCACCGCTGAGAACTGCTGCAGGGCGGGAAAATATTAGCGCTCCCAACAACAAAACAAGTAGTGCAGCCACGGATTCATGCCACAGATCAATCCCGTAGTTTGCGAACAGCCAGTAGACGTTGTCCTTGAATTTCCTCCAACCGGACAGCTTCGTGCTTTGGACGCGTAAGCGCTCCTCATACACTGCATCTGCATCCTTTTCAGAACCCGCACGTCGCAACACTTCCGCTAGGTAAATATAGGGTTGGTGATCGAATGGCTCAACGCGAGACTGACCATTCGGGTAACGGAGAAAGGACTGCCAGTCAACTTGAATGCGATCATAAGTGCATCCAATAAGGTCGACATCCTTCGCGAACTGAGGCGGTTGTTCTCTCGCTGTTCGCGAGAAGTAGACAGCGCTGAAAGCTGTGGAACGGAAGCTGACGGGGCCATGAAACACAGAATCTTCGAAGTGCACATCGCCTTCGAAGTGCGCCCCGCTGAAGTCTGCCTTGCCGTCAAAGCCAACACCGACAAATCGCACCTCGGAACTTAGGCGCGCACCCGGAAATCGAGCAGCCCGTTGAAAATGGGCTGGCTTTGCAAAATTCGAAGTAAGAGCACCTTCTTGCGGGCTGAATAAGGCCGATCCGAGGATCTGTGCGCGATCAAAAGACGCGACGCCGCCAAACGTAACGCCCAGAAAGTACGCCTCATTTCCAAATCGAGCACCCAAGAATTCTGCGTCGTCCTTGAAATCCACACCGTTGAACCAAGTGATCGAGTCGAATTGTGCTTCGATGAAAATTGCCTTTCCAGAGAACGTGCTATTGAAATTCGGCGATTCCCCAGCTCCGAAGGTTGTCCAGTCGAAAAAGTGCGCGCGCCCGAAATCGGCGTTACCGAGAAATCGGACACCCGGGAAGTGTCCCTGACTGGAAAATTGTGTCCTGATAAAATGCACGCCACCGTTAAAAATAGACATCGAGAAATCAGCGGTGCCGTCGAAGCGGGCGTGTGTAAAGATGGCTGTCCCACCCCCCTTGGAACCGAATTGTGCTTCCGCCGCACTGAACAAGTCGAGGAAGTGGGCTTCTTCAAAGATGATTGGATCACCTACGAAGCGGGTACGCTGAAAAGTTGCCTTATGTTCGAAGACTGCATCCTGAAATGACAGCCCGCCAAGAAACGTCGCATCGGAAAAGAACGCGTCCCGCTTGAAAGTCGTGTGCGAAAAATCCGCATAATCCTTGATGACGCAGTCTCCCAGATCGAACTGATCTTCAATCGTTAGATCCTGAAGCTCAAGACGCCCCCGAATTACTACGTGACGAAGTTGTATTCGTTCATGCTTCGTGACGGCATCTCTGATCCAACTCGCATCGACCATTCGAGCACCATCGGCGGTTGAGGTGTTTTGGGTTGTTGGATCAGGGGCGAGAACATCTGCGTGAAGCGCGTTGTGACCCTCTAATGCAGGGCCGTAGGTGCCTGCGACAAAAGCAAAGCTGAACGCAACCACGCATAACGACAGCTTCATGGGATAAAGTTTACTGTCTTCGCCGATTGCTGTGCAAAATTGCGCGTCAGGGACCAAGGCCGAACGCGCCGTGCTCTGCGGACTGGCCGAATACAACCTACCGGGCACCACGAGAAGAGCAAACCAAGTACGCCGTCGAAGGGTATGGGAGATTGGCGCTCACGCACGACGGGATCGTTAGTTGGTATCGTCGGGTTACCTAGGACGGAAGCCTGACGTCCAACTGTTGAATCATCGCGATTACCCTCGTTGACCGGCTCTTTCGAGCTTCACATAATACGAAGGGCTCTAAACCAACACCTTTTCCGCCGTGGCTTGCGACACCCCGCGCATCTGCCGTACTTTGTCATAAACTTTCCCGTACTCGCGCGCCGAGGCATTCCAGGAGAAATCTTTATTCATTCCGTTGCGCATCAGCACCTGCCACGAGGTCTGGTCGCGAAATGCCTGCAGCGCCTGCTTGATCGTCAGCAGCAACGCCTCGCCGCTGTACTCCGTGAACTTGAAGCCCGTGCCCTTGCCGGAGCGCGCATCCCAAGGCTCGATCGTATCGTCGAGGCCACCCGTAGCGCGGACAATCGGCACCGTACCGTACTTCAGGCTGTAGATCTGGTTCAGCCCGCAGGGCTCGTACCTCGATGGCATCAGGAACATGTCAGATCCGCCCTCGATCTTGTGCGCGATGGCGTTGTCGTATGCCACCTTCACCGCAATCTTGTTGGGGAATTGTTTGTTGAGGCGGACAAACATTTCTTCATAGGGCTTATCCCCGGCGCCCAGTGCGACTACGATCATCTCCTCGCGCGCCAGCCGATCCATGATCTGCGCGATCAGATCAAATCCTTTTTGCGCGGCAAAACGGGACACGATACCGATCACCGGCACCTTCGGGTTAGCATTCTTCACGCCGAAAGCCGCCAGCAGATCCTGCTTGCACACGGCCTTTCCCGAAAGATCCTGCGGCGAATATTTCGCAGCGGTGAACTTGTCGGCCTGCGGGCTCCACTCGTCGTAGTCCACGCCATTCAGAATGCCGGTAACGGTAGCGGCCCGGTCGCGCAGCACGCCTTCCAGTCCAAAACCATATTCGGCGGTCTGAATTTCCTGGCTGTATTTCTTGCTCACCGTGGTGACAAAATCGGAAAAGGTAAGCGCCCCCTTCAGAAAATTCACCTGCCCAAAGAACTCCATCTTCGTCATCGTGAACAGGTCCCAGGGCAGCATGAGCAGCGGCAGAACCTCAGGGGGGAACAGTCCCTGGTAACCCATGTTGTGGATCGTGAATACGGTTGCGACATCGCGGAAGGCCGGATCTTCGGCGTAAACCGTGCGCAGCAGAACGGGCACCAGTGCCGACTGCCAATCATGACAATGGAAAACATGCGGCACGCCCAGAATCTTTGTCGCCTCTAAAACCGCTCGCGAGAACAGGGCAAAGCGCTCGGCATTGTCCGGATAGTCCCCCGCCGGGGTGCCGTAAAGCGCATCGCGATCAAAGAACTCCGGATACTCGATGAAATAAAACCTCACTCCCGACTGGCTTCCACCGGTGATCACCGAAGCAAATCGATACTTATCGTCAAAAGGAATGGTGATGCTGCGCACCACGGTCGTCGCGTCAGCCAGTTTGGTCTGCCGGTAACGCGGCAGGTAGACGCTTACCTGGTGCCCAACGGCGGCGAGAGCGCGCGGCAAGGCGCCAACCACGTCCGCCAGGCCCCCTGTTTTTGAGAACGGGACGCCTTCTGAAGCCACAAATGCGATATGCATGAACCCTCCGAGGCAAGACCCGCTTTTTTTTCCGGGCGCACGTTATGATGGAATATAGTTGCGGGATCCACTCTCCCGCGCATACGCGGGCCGAATCATCAGTCTATAGCCCGAGGAAAAGAGGGTCAACGTGCCGAAGGTCGTTTCCGCTCGCCGTCCTCAACACAAGCCCAAATTGGGACAGCACTTCCTCGCCAGCAACAATTTTGCTTTGCAAATCGCAGATGCCCTCGGCGACATTTCGCAAAGCACGGTGCTCGAAATCGGCCCCGGACGCGGCGTCCTCACTTCCTTTCTTGTCAAGCGGGCGCGCCGCTTGATCGCAGTTGAGCTCGATCGTGTGCTCGCCGCGCAGCTTCGACTCCGCTTCGCAATGTTTCCCAATGTCGAGGTCATCGAGGCCGATATCCTCTCGATCGATTTCGATTCTCTCTTTGGCCCGAAGCCTGGTCTGCGCCGTCCCGGAATCGAATTCAAGCCTTCGCCCGCCAAGGTCATTGGCAACCTGCCTTACTACATTACTTCTGACATTATTCTGCGCCTCTTCGACTACTCCAAGTATTTTGAAACCCTCGTCATCCTGGTGCAGCGCGAAGTGGCCGACCGCCTTGCCGCCGAGCCCGGCAGCCGCGATTATGGCCTGCTCTCCGCCACGGCACAGCTCTATGCCAGCGTCGAGAAACTTTTCACGCTGCCACCCGGAGCATTTGCACCGCCGCCCAAAGTGCATTCTACGGCTTTGCGTCTCACTCTGGCGCCGCGACAGCGAGAATTGGGTCTTGGTGGAGACGGCGGCGCGGAAGATGGCTTCATCGATTTCCTGAAGCTCTCCTTTGGCCAGAAGCGCAAGACTTTATGGAACAATCTGAAGTCTAACTATCCGGAAGCCGGTTTGCGTGCGGCGCTGGCCGAAGCGAAGGTGAAACCCACCGCCCGCGCCGAGACCTTGAGTTTGGAGGAAAGTGCGGCTCTGTTTCTTGCCTTGCGAAACTCCCGCAACGGCTCGTAGCATGAGTTCAGGCGACGAATCGTCTTGCTGAATTTTTCGCGGAGAAGATTGACCATGACCGCGACTCCCGTTCGCCATCCCGCAGTCGCCGGACGATTCTATTCCGGCGATCCTGAAGTGTTGCGCATGCAAGTTTGCGCCTACCTCACTCAGAAACCCACGCCGAAGCCGATTCGCGCCCTGGGTTGCATCGTGCCCCACGCGGGGTATGTCTATTCCGGCCACGTGGCGGGCGCCGTCTTCGCCGGGTTGAACATCCCTAGGCTCTGCCTCGTGATTTGTCCCAACCACACGGGCATGGGGCGCGCTCTGGCGATCATGAGCAAAGGTGTCTGGCAGACACCGCTCGGGGACGTCCCAATTGGCAGCCAATTCGCCGCTGCCCTTATGCAGCGCTGCGCGCTTCTGCAGGAAGATTCCATGGCACACCGCAACGAGCACGCCGCCGAAGTTGAGTTACCCTTCCTGCAAGTTCGCCAGCCTCACCTCAAATTCGTTCCCATAGCCCTCGGAACCGGCGAGTTCGAAGTGCTTGAGCAGCTCGGAGACGCGATTGCCGACGTGATCGCCGCGCAGCACGATCCGATATTGATCATAGCCTCCAGCGACATGAACCACTACGAATCTGACGCGATCACGCGCGTCAAAGACCAGAGCGCGATTGAACCAATACTCAAGCTCGACGCTCGCTCTCTCTTTGAAGTGGTCCGTGAGCAGAACATCAGCATGTGTGGTTTCGGACCCGCAGTAGCCATGCTGACTGCAACAAAAAAGCTCGGCGCCACTTCCGCCGAACTGGTAAAGTACGCCACCTCTGGCGACACCTCCGGCGATAGGGATCTCGTCGTGGGCTACGCAGGTGTTATCGTTCCCGCGCCCTAAGTTCCCGAGTTCTGAATCCTCTGAAAAAAATTCAGGGCGGCCGCGGGGCCGCCCCCTTTTGCCAGATTCAATCGCGAAAACAAAACTCAGCGATGCCCGCCGCCCCCCGAGGCATGTCCCATCGAGCCCCCACTGGTGTGGCCGACTCCACTGACACCTGCGGAATTCGCGGCACCGTATCGATATCCGCCCGCTGGAGAACTCGCGGCGAACGCCGGTGTTGCGTGCACTTCCGCGAATCCCGTCTTTGCCACCTGGGTGTTCAAGTGGTGCAAGTTTTCATACGAGCCACGAGGAATGCCGAGCCCCGCCGATCCGCTTCGTATTACCGTCTGCATCGACGGCTTCTCCGTCACAACCGGTCCGCCCTTGCCCACCACCACGGTGCTGACCGTTCCCGACGGCACCGCCGGAGGACGAAAGCCCGCGATCGCGGGTCCAACATAATGAATTCCGCCCTTCCATGTGCCCCAGCCGCCTGGCTGCCATCCCCACCCATATCCAGGCACGAACATCCAGTTCCCGTAGTAATAAGGCGTCCAACCCCATGGATACGCCGACGCCCACATGTATCCCATTCCCGGATACCACGACCATGCGCCATCCATAAACGGATCCCACCCCGCCCCCACAAAGTAGGGCTGCCACAACGTGCCATAGCCTGGCAGATTCGAATACGCGCCGTAGTAGCTCAAGTCGCTCGAGCCATAGCCATAAGGAGTGGAGTTATTCTTCGCGTGTTGGTCGTGATACTCGATTGATTGCTCATCCCACTGATCGTAGGGATCCTCCTCAATATTCTTCGCCAGCGCAGAGCGATCGTTGTCCGAGGCGTCGAAAGAAACTATTTTGTTCTTACCTACCTTTACCGCGCCCGAAGGCCCGAGGACTTCCAAATCATTTTTGAGACTGGCAACCTCGCTGAGGCTCGAAGAACTGGCAACGCGGAAATGCGCGGCCTGGCTGAGCGAAACTCTTTCCTGCGAAAAGTTCAGGGTAAATTCGTCCCCGCTCTTTCCCAGCCAGTTGACGTATGCCCTGCCTTCTACCAACTTGATAGCCGAGATGCGCTTGCCCTCGTCGCTCAATCCCAGCCGGCTGAACTCGACGGTTGTATTGGGAATGATACGCAGCGTGCTGCCATCTTCAAACTCAATTTCGGCACGGCCGTTGTCGCGCGTGCGCAATTGCGTCCCCTGTGTGATTGGAAGATTCGCAAAAGCGCTCTCAAATCCTAGTCCCGAGTTCTTGTCGATTTGTACTGTGCCCTTCACGTCGCTCAAACGAACAATGCGTGCCTGCGATTCAGCCAAGGCGGGCAGCGCAGAAAGCACGCCGGCCAAAGCCATACCAGCAATCGAGTAAACAACGATCGCGTAAACAATGGCGCAAATTCGTGGCTTGTACATAGGGAACTCCTAGACGTTCTTGCCCAAATAGAACACGTTGCGGGCGCCGGGTTGTCACTACTTTCTAGTCCACTCCGTCAACGCCCGGCGGCGCTGCTCGCCATCTGCATCAACTCCTGCGCCCGGGCCCGCACTCCATTAATCACCGAGGGATCGTCAACAATCTGCCGCAGAACCGGCGCCACACCCTGTATCTCGCTGAGTTCGCTGTTCCTGGCCTGGGCTTCCATGTGCTTTAACTCCTCATCCAGCGCCAGCTTTTGATAATGGTGATAATAAGACAGCCTACGCCCGTATTCCAGCGTCTCTGCCATGCTTTGGAAAAACGACGTCAACTGTTGCACCGGAGCCAGATTCGAATAGTTGTACCGTTCGGTATTCGAGTGTTGGCCATCTTGAAAGCTAAGGATTTTGGTCCCCGTGAACGCTAACTTGCGATTTTTCGAGTCAATATCCCCCGCGAAATAATGTGCCTGCTTCGTCCATTCGAATATCTTTTCGCGACCTCCGGCGGAAACCTCGAATTCGGTGCTGTAGCTTTGCTCCTCGGAATCCTCCACTAACTTTCCGGTGCACTCGTATCGCACATGCCCGGCCGCGTCGACAGAAATGGAATAGTGCTCGGGATTCGACTGAGGAAAATCCAGCGTGAACATGACCGTCGCAGGTGAGGCCGCACCCCCGCTTGCCGCCTGCTGAGTCATTAATACCGGCGAGAGTCCGGCCAGCGCGAGTAAACCGATCCCAACTGCGATCCAGCGATGCGTTCCTCGGCCAAGGTAAGCACTAACGATCGAAGCTCGAATCATCCCCCCACCACAACCCTCTGCCGATCGAGCGTGCCTGCTGTATGCAGGTGGCAGATAGCGATCGCCAGTGCGTCGGAAGCATCCATCGGCTCCGGTGGCTGAGCCAATCCAAGCAATCGTGTCACCATCTGCTGCACCTGGTGTTTTTCGGCTCGCCCATATCCCACCACGGACGACTTGATCGTCAACGGCGAATATTCCGCGACTTCGAGCCCGGCCGTGGCTGCAGCCAGCATCGCGACTCCACGCACCTGGCCTAGCTTCAACGCCGACTTCACATTCAAGGCGTAGAAGATTCCTTCAATCGCCACCTCATCCGGATGGTGCTCTTCGATGAGCGCGCCGAGTCCGTCATAGATGCGAGATAGCCGCCGCGTCAACGCCTCACTTGTTGACAGCTTGATCGCGCCGCACGTGAGGCATACGAGCCGCCCAGTGGAATGCATCTCCACTACACCGAACCCGGTGTACTCCCCGCCGCAGTCGATGCCCAGAACTCGCATGTGAGTGCAGTGTAGCGCGGAAACGATGCGAATCCTAGGACTTGCGCTGCACTTGTAAACAGTCCCAAGGAAGGCTGGCCTGCATGAAATTTCACTCCGCAATCTGCGGTGTCACGTCCGCCCCTTCCAGTATCCGGGCTTCCTCGCGGTGTGCGCAACCGCCACGATTTGAATTTCCCCCGGCGTGAGTTCCCAATAGATCAGAATGAAAGGAAACCGCCTGAGCAAGAACCTGCGAGTTGAGTATGGACCAACAGCCCAACGCCGCGGAGCCTGAATGATACGTGCTAGAGCACGCTCAACTTCTGCATCAAATCGAAGCGCAGTGTCGGGACTCCGCTCCAAATACCATTCGAATGCGGCATCGTACTCGACGGCAGCTTCCTCATGAAACGCCGTCCAATCAGTGGGCATTGGGCAACTTCGTTAAGTTGCGCTTGCGCACTTCCGCCCACGGGGTAGTCCGCGCCTCGCCCGAATCCAATTCCGCAACCCGCTTTCCGATCTCAGCTTCCCAAGCCTCCTGTACGCCTTCGTCCACCTTGCCGTCGAGATTGGAGATCAGCGAGTCCGCTAATGCCTCCTGTTCCTCGATCGATAGCGCTAGCGCTTGTTCCAGTAGCTTGGAAACTTCCGGGGTCATTTGCGCCATACCCACCTCGCTCTGACATTTTACCGCGCCTAGCAGCACTTTGGCCGCCGCACCTTGGCCTCTTCGAATTCGCGCCGGAAAGCGGCATATGCCTCGCTCGACGACGCCATGCCGGCCTGTCGCAGGAACCTCGCATACGCGGCTTCATCAAAAATCTCTCGTAGCGTCGCAAGCATTGTCGCCATAAACTGACGCATTGCTTCGGTGGCGTGCTTCATCCCTGCTCCTCCACGAACCTCGTCCTCACGAACGGCGACTCCTTCACTCGCACTTCTTTTGCCCCACTTAGAATTCCTAACCACTGCCGCCCGGATTCCACCAAAACCAGCGTCACCATCACCACGAGTATTGCCGTAACTGCCGCATCCAGCCGGTTGTTGAAGATAAGCTTCGACGTCGCGCTAGTCGCGGGACCCACGGCCAGGGCCTGCGCCTGCGACAGAAACCCTACTCGCGGATTCGGATCGAACAACTTGTGCCATGATGCTGTAAACGTGACGGCAACCAGCCAGACCAGCGGCACCAAAGTGACCGCCGCATACTTCGCCCGGTGCATTTTAATAATGATCGTTGTCGCCACGCACAATGCGACCGTCGCCAGCAGTTGATTAGAAATACCGAAGAGCGGCCACAGCGAATTAATTCCTCCGAGCGGATCCTTCACGCCCTGCCACAGAAAATATCCCCAGGCCCCGACAATCAGCGCGCTGGTCGCCAGAATCGACGGATACCAACTCGTCCGGCCGAGCGGCCTATACATATGCGCGAGTGCATCCTGCACCATAAAGCGCGCCACCCGCGTACCCGCATCGAGGATAGTTAGAATGAATAACGCTTCGAACATGATGGCAAAGTGATACCACAGCGCCATCAGCGTCTCGCCACCGAGACTGTGCGAGAAAATGTGCGCCATACCCACGGCGAACGCGGGCGCTCCGCCGGTACGGTTGTAAAGTGTCTGTTCGCCGACTGCGTGTGCCAGCGCCTGCATGTCCGCCGCAGTTACGGGGAAACCCCAACTGGAAATCGTCGCGGCCGCCGCGGCAGGGGCCTGCCCGACGATTCCTGCCGGACTGTTAATCGCGAAATAAACTCCCGGCTGCATCACGCATGCCGCAATGATCGCCATCACCGCGACCGCCGACTCCGCCATCATCGCGCCATAGCCGACCATACGCGTCTGGGTTTCGCGGGCAATCAGCTTCGGAGTTGTACCGCTCGAAATCAAAGAATGAAATCCGCTGATCGCTCCGCAGGCAATCGTGATGAAGGCAAACGGAAACACCTTTCCCGCAAATACCGGGCCAGTGCCGTCAACAAACCGGGTCAGCGCCGGCATGTGCAATGTAGGATGCAGAACAACGATTCCCACTCCCAGCAGCGCGATCGTTCCCAACTTAACGAAGGTACTCAAATAATCCCGCGGCGCCAGCAGCAGCCATACCGGCAGCGCAGACGCGGCAAATCCGTAAACCATAATCAGAATCGCCAGCGCAGGCGCGCTCAGGGTAAAGACTCGAGCCAGTGCTGCATTCTGTGAAACATACTGACCACCCCAGATGGCGGCCAGCACCAAAACGAAACCGAGAGCCGATACTTCGAGCACCTTTCCCGGACGAATGCGCCGCAAATAAACGCCCATGAGCAGGGCAATCGGCATGGTCATTGCAATCGTGAACAAGCCCCAGGGACTGGCTTTCAACGCATTCACCACGATCAGCGCGGCTACGCCCAGCAGAATAATCAGAATCGAGATGACGGCCACGTACGCGACGAATCCTCCAACGCGCCCGATCTCGTCTTTGGCCATTTCGGTCAGTGATTTTCCATCGCGCCTCACCGAGAAGAGAAGAATCACAAGATCCTGCACGCAGCCGGCAAACACGGCGCCCGCCAGTACCCACATGGTCCCCGGAAGATAACCAAACTGCGCCGCCAGCACCGGCCCCACCAGTGGGCCGGGACCCGCAATCGCCGCGAAGTGATGCCCGAAGACCACCCACTTATTGGTAACGAGAAAGTCACGGCCATTCTCCAGTCGCTCCGCCGGAGTCGCCCGCAAGCCATCGAGGGCGAGAATTCTTGCCGCAATAAATTTGCTGTAGAAGCGGTAGCCCAGCGCGTAGCAGCAAGTCGCCGCCACCACCAGCCATAGCGCGTTGATCGGTTCGCCGCGTCGCACTGCGATTGCACCAACGGCGACAGTGCCGAAAATCGCAACCGAACCCCAACCTAGAATTGCCAGAGTCTTGTTCATACGGTTCATCTTCGTTCGGTTCATCCAGTGGAGCATTGTGCCGAAACTAGCATTCTGACGCAATGCTATCGAGGCAGGTTATTCGTCGCGCGGTCATGTTCCTTAGTGCGTTCGTCTTTTTTCTGAATTGTTTTTTTCTGCCGATCCCTGCTGCATAATAAGAAAATGGGGTGTATTTTCCTAGAGGAACGGTGGCTCCCGAAGTCTGTCCTTTGTCTACGCGACTACAACACCAATAAATTTCTACACGATCTTGTCGCCGGCATCACAGTCGGCCTCGTCGCATTGCCTTTGGCCATGGCCTTTTCCATAGCCTCCGGGCTGACTCCGCAGGCCGGCATTTACTGCGCCATCGTCACCGGCTTCCTGATCTCTGCGCTGGGCGGTTCTAAAACCCAGATCGGCGGGCCCACCGGCGCTTTCGTGGTAGTCATCGCGGGCATCGTCGCAGTTCACGGCGTCGATGGCCTTTTCATGTGCACGATGATGGGCGGAGTTTTGCTGATGATCATGGGCATCGCCGGCCTGGGCACGGCGGTCAAGTTCATCCCACGCCCCGTCGTCCTCGGGTTTACCAACGGCATTGCCATCCTCATCGCCAGCACTCAGGTAAAAGATTTCTTCGGTTTGCAGCTCACCAAAGTTCCCGGCGTCTTCTGGCTGCGCATGGAAGCCCTGGCTGCCAGCTTTCACACGCTTTCCTACACCGCGACTGCGCTGGCCGCCGGAACCGTGGTGGTAATTATCCTCTGCCGCGCGGTCTCGAACCGCATCCCCGGGGCGATCGTCGCTTTCCTGCTCGGCACCGCAGCCGTTGTTCTGTTCAAGCTACCAGTGGAAACCATCGGTTCCCGCTTCGGCGGAATTCCCGCCGGACTGCCCCACTTTGTGATGCCCCGCTTCCGCTCCGATCTCATCCACGGCTTGCTCGGCCCCGCCTTCACCATCGCCATGCTGGGCGCAATCGAGTCTCTCATGTCGGCGGTGGTCTCCGACCGTATGAGCAACGACCATCACAACCCCAATGTCGAGCTCATCGGCCAGGGCGTAGCCAACGTCGTTTCCCCCATGTTCGGAGGTCTTCCCGCCACTGGCGCCATCGCCCGCACCGCCACCAACATTCGCGCTGGCGCTCAGTCCCCAGTCGCGGGAATGATTCACGCGCTCACGCTGCTCGGCATCCTGCTGTTCGCCGCGCCATGGGTAAGCCACGTGCCCCTTGCCGTGCTGGCCGGAATTCTCATGGTCGTCTCCTACAACATGGGTGAGTGGCGCGAGATTCCGCAACTGCTGAAGCTCACCAAAACTGACATCAGCGTCTGGCTGGTTACCGTTTCCCTCACCGTTTTCGCCGACCTCACCGTCGCGGTCGAAGCCGGCATGATCCTCGCCGCGCTGCTTTTCATCAGCCGTGTAGCCGCTACCACCACGGTTTCCGAGGTCACCGAGGAATATGTCGAGGACGGCCGCATGCACATTCTGCAGGATAAGGACATTCCTTACTACGTCACCATCTTCCGCATCCACGGCCCGTTCCTGTTCGGTGCCACCGACAAAATCTCCGTCGTCACTGAAAACCTGCACACGCTGCCGCCGGTGGTCGTACTCCGCCTACGCAACATGACCGCACTTGATGCCACCGGACTATTCGCGATCGAAGAAGTTGCCCGAAAACTGCACGCCAACAATCGAACCCTGATTCTGTGCGGGGCACGCCAGCAACCCGCCAGCCTCATCCATCAAGCAGAGTTTGAAGAAGTGGTAGGAGCGGAGAATATCTGCGACAACGTCCAGGCCGCTCTCGGTCGCGCGGAACAGGTTCACGACCAACTGGAAGCTGCTGCCATCGGCCTCAAGAGCTAAGGAGCAGCGGCCGGCATTGTGAGTTTTTTTGCGGGTGCCGACACGCGCTGCGCCGTGCCCCATTCCTATTCGCTCGTCATAATAAACAGCGGTTTCATCTCAAAGCTCTTGTAGTGCGGCCGCAGGCGATCGATGTCGTACTGCTCTCTTACGTTCACAACTTTCTTCGAGGCAGTAACCGTGTCGATGGGCATGTTGTCGTAACGACCATTTCTGAGAACCACCAGCCGTCCGTGAATCTTGCCCAGCAGCAAATCCAGGGCGAGGTTGCCATAGGCCATGGGGACGATCGAATCAATCGCATCAGGATCGCCGCAGCGCACCAAGTAGCCAAGTTTCTGATTGATGGTGTCGATCGCCTTACCCTTGTTGTATTTCGGTGAAAGCTCTTTCAGCTTCTCCGACACCAGATCCCCAATCCCACCCAGTTTCTTGTGGCCGAAGGCGTCAGTCGCCTCCGCCTCGAAGACCATTTCTCCGCCCTCAAACATCGCTCCCTCCGAAACCAGAACCACGGAATAATGGCTGGGGTTTTTTTGCCGGTCCGAGACCAATAACTCCGTAAGCCGCTCGATGTCGAATTTGTGCTCCGGAATCACGCAGCGGTTCGCGGCTCCCGCCATGGTGGGCAGCATGGCCGTGAATCCGGCATACCGTCCGAAGACTTCAAGGACCATGAAGCGTTCGTGCGAGCCCGCGCTGGTGCGCAGGCTGTTGGTCATGGAAATCGTGCGAGTGACCGCGGTGCTGAAACCGATGCAGTAGTCGGTGCCGGGAACATCATTGTCCATGGTCTTCGGAATCGCGACCACCTTCACCCCTTCCTGGTACAGGCGCACGCCATAGCTCAGCGTGTCATCACCGCCGATGGGGATGAGGTAGTCGATGCCAAGCCAATCCAGATTCCTCAATACTTCCGCGGTCAGGTCATTCTTCTCTGCGTTGTAAGTTGACTGCAGGTGCGCCGGAACGCTGGACTTTTTCACCTTGCTGGGATTGGTGCGCGAAGAATGCAAGAACGTACCGCCAGTACGGCCGGTGCGGTTGACCAAATCCTCCGTCAGCGTCTGAACATTCTCGCTGTTGTCGTAATCTTTTTCGCGGACAAGGTCGACCAGCCCGGCCCACCCCCGGCGGATGCCAATCACCTGGCAGCCCTCGCGCAACGCGCGGATGGTTACGGCGCGGATGGCGGGATTCAGACCGGGCACATCGCCACCACCAGTGAGGATTCCGATCACACTTTTTCCTGACTTCACGTTTGCCATACTATCGGCTCCTGTCCACTCGTTGACCTTGGCTTATCCCATCCCATGTTGGGATTCGATACCTGAATCATATACTCCCGACAGACTGGCACCGACTTCGAGAAAGAATCGGCAGCTTTGGTGATAATCTTGTTCTTCCCGGCGACTGCTGATCCCGCGCTTCGGGCTCCGCTCAACCCAGCCCACGCCCGGGGTATCCTAGGAGTTTGGTTCGAATTCATACAGGGGAGTGGGGAACGATGAAGATTGGTATGTTGACCGGCGGAGGGGACTGTCCTGGCCTGAATGCGGTGATTCGCGCCGTGGTGCGCAAAGGTATTTTCACCTACTCCGACGAATTTATTGGCTTCTTAGAAGGCTGGCGCGGCGTGATCGAAGACACCAGTATGCCTCTCAATCTTGACGTCGTCGGCGGTATTCTTCCTCGCGGCGGGACTATTCTGCGCACCTCACGCACCAACCCCTCGAAACGGCCTGATGGCATCGATCGCTGTATGGCTACCCTCGAGAAAAATCACATCGAGGCTCTAATCGCAATCGGTGGAGACGACACTCTTTCGGTTGCCCAAAAGCTCCACGAGAGCGGCATCAAGGTCGTCGGCGTCCCCAAAACCATCGACAATGATCTGGGCGGCACCGACTACACATTTGGCTTTGATACCGCCTGCAACATCGTCTGTGAAGCCCTCGACCGTGTGCACACCACCGCCGAAGCTCACAATCGCGTGATGGTGGTGGAAGTGATGGGTCGCGATGCCGGCTGGATCGCCCTCTACAGCGGCATCGCCGGCGGTGCTGACGTGATTCTCATCCCCGAACGTCCCTTTGACGTCGACAAAGTTGCGGATTCCATCCGCCAGCGCCATGAGCGCGGCCGATATTTTTCCATTGTGGTCGTAGCGGAGGGCGCAAAATTCACGTCTGAGCCAGGCCATGGATCTCCTGTCCTGCAAGACATGGGCAAGGACGAATTCGGCCATGTCAAACTCGGCGGCATCGCCAATATCCTCGCTCGCGAAATTGAAAAGCGCACTAAGTATGAAACCCGCGCCGTGGTCCTAGGACATATTCAGCGCGGCGGCTCTCCCAGCGCCTTCGACCGCGTCCTGGCCACGCGCTACGGCCTGGGAGCCATCGACATGGTGCATCGCGGCGAATTCGGATGCATGGCCGCACTGCGCGCCAACAAAATTGTCTCTGTCCGGCTCGCCGAAGCCATCTCTCGAAACCGCGTCGTTGACGACGAGATGATCCAGATCGTCGATGGATTATTTCAGAAAGCAGACGATAAGCAGGCAGTCTGAAAGAATTGCCTTTTTCAGTGGAAATTTAGCAACCTCGGCGGATACCAATCTTTTCGCTCCGCGACTGACACAGTGATACTCGGCCGGCAAACACCCGGCACGGTTACGATGGAGAACTTATACTCGCGCCTCGCTCCCTACCTGGTGGCGATTATCGAAGCGGTTTTTGTGATTTCCGCATTGGCGCTAATTTATTTCTCCCGCAATTCCGCTAGCCACCGTCAGCCCGTCATCTTCAATCGGCTGGAGCGTGGCTTCGCCTCCCTTGCAAGGCGCAAGCAACTATCCGTGCTCTTGGTCGGCCTTGGCGTGATTGTTGTGAGGGCCGGCTTGATCCCAATTATTGGAGTACCGCAGCCACGCTGGAACGATGAATTCAGCTATCTCTTAGCCGCCGACACTTTCGCTCACGGAAGACTGACGAATCCTACGCACCCGATGTGGGTGTACTTCGAAAGTTTTCACATCATCCAACAGCCCACATACATGTCAATGTACCCGCCCGCGCAAGGCCTGATTCTCGCCTTGGGCCAGCGTATGGGCGATCCGTGGATCGGGCAGTTATTGGTGACGGCCTTGATGTGTTCCGCAATGTGCTGGATGTTGCAAGCCTGGCTGCCTCCCGCTTGGGCCCTGCTCGGTGGGGTGCTGGCGGCACTGCGGCTGGGAATCCTCGGCTATTGGGTGAACGGATATTGGAGTGCCTCAGTCGTCGCCTTGGGAGGCGCACTGGTGCTGGGCGCTCTGCCTCGGCTCAAGAAACATGGCCGTGCGCGAGACGCAATCCTTATGGCTCTGGGGCTAGCCTTACTCGCCAATAGCCGCCCCTATGAAGGGCTTCTCTTGAGCATCCCGGTGGCCGTGAGCATGGGACTGTGGCTGTTCCGCACGGGATTAACACGCCGCATCGTTACTAGCGTCCTGTTCCCAATCGTCGTGCTGTTGAGCGTATTCTTCGTGGCCTCTGGCTACTACTATGCGCGGGTCACGGGCAGCCCGTTTCGCATGACCTACCAAGTGAACCGGGAGACTTACGCGACAGCGCCATATTTCCTCTGGCAGAAACCCCGTTCCGAACTGCCCTACCACCACAAAGTGATGCACGATTTCTACCAGTGGGAATTAACCCAATTTGAACAAAATCGCACGCTCGCCGGAGCGCTCTGGCGTACTCGCGATAAACTAGGTGGGCTTTGGAAATTCTATCTGGGCCCGGCCTTGAGCTTCCCCTTATTGGCTTTCCCTTGGATACTCCGCGACCGCCGGATGCGGTTTCCCTTGGCCGCCCTCGCCGTATTCGTGGCAGGGCTCGTGCCCCAAACCTGGACCCTCCCTCACTATTTAGCTCCCGCAACACCGTTGCTCTATTTGGTACTCCTGCAATGTATGCGGCATATGCGTTTTTGGGGAAGAAACCGCTCCCCGCAAGGAGCCGCCGCGGTTCGAATGATCGTGGTCGTTTGCTGCGCCATGTTTCTCTTGCGGGTAGCGGCCGCCATCACTCACACTGCGATCGAACCGGGCTGGCCACGCGGAAATCTGGATCGCGCCGCAATCATCCGGCAGCTCGACCGTCAGCCCGGGTATCACCTGGTCCTCGTTCGCTATCAGTCCACGTATGGGGTGCAGCACGACGTAGACCACGAATGGGTTTATAACGCGGCCGACATCGACTCCGCAAAAATTGTCTGGGCCCGAGACATGGGGAAGGAGAATGACTCGCCGCTGCTTCAGTATTTTCGCAACCGCAAGGCGTGGTTGCTGGAAGGCGACGATCCTGCACCGCGACTCGCGCCCTATCCCAAGTGAGATTCGGTTTTGCTCGGGTCCGGACTAACCTATTCCGGCGTGAAAAACTTTCTCGAGTTTTATCGAATGATCAGACCGACATCCAAACGCATGGCTCTCCTGTTCACGCTGCTACTTTGTTCTGTCAGCATGTATGTTTACTGGAGCCACCTTAGGCGCAACTGGGGAGGCTCGCCAGAGCCGCAGGCCAGGGCACTCAGAACGGACCTTTTTGCGCAATGGTATGGCGCTCGTGAACTCCTGCTCCATCACCGCGACCCTTACAGCGATGATGTGACCCGCGAAGTTCAGATTGGCTACTATGGCCAGCAACTGGACCCGTCAAAAGCCGGGGACATTTCTCACCAGCAGCGATTTGCCTATCCGCTCTACGTGGTGTTTTTTCTTGCTCCGACGGTGAATCTCCAGTATCGAACCGTAGAAATCATTTTCCTGGTGCTTCTAGCGATTGTTTCGGCTCTCAGCATTCCACTGTGGGGGCGCTCCATCGAACTTTCGCTATCTGCCTCTCCTTGGCTGCTTCTGATGGTCATTTGCTCCACCAGCATTCCCTACTTGCAAGCCTTCGATCTGCTGCAGTTGGCTCTGTTAGTGGCGGCCTTTCTCGCCGCTGCTGCGGCGTCAGCGGCCAGTGGTCATCTTTTTCTTGCCGGAGCTTTCCTCGCCCTTTCAACAATCAAGCCACAACTATCCTTTCTTCCAATCGCATGGTTCCTGTTGTGGGTCGTGAGCGGCTGGCGCGAACGCCGGACTCTTCTGGGAGGATTTGTGGTCATGATGGGAGCGCTGATCCTCAGCTCCGAATGGCTAATGCCATCATGGCTCCTTCGTTTCCCCGCCGTGCTCATGGCTTACGAAAAACACACCAAAGCGCCCTCCCTGCTCGGCGCACTCTTGCCGGGACCCCTGCGATGGCTCGCTGCGATCATCGTGATCGTCGCGGCAGCACCGCTTTGCCGGCGAGCACTCAGTCGGCCTGCCGGATCATTTTCATTTGCACTCGCTTTGGCCTCTTCGTTAACTCTCTCGACGCTACTCGTTCCCGCAGTGTTTCAACCCTTCAACTATGTTGTCCTCATGCCAGTGTTGCTGCTTGTGATTCGCTACTGGAGCGATCTCTTCCTGGGAAGCCGACTCGCGCGCTTCGGCGCCTATTCGTGCTGCGCGCTCGCGTTGCTACCTTGGCCGCTCGCTGTAGCCGTTGCCCTCGGACAGTTGCTGCCATCCCTCGCCTGGCTGCAAAAGGCATGGTTTGCCCCGCTCAACGCAAGCCTGGGATTG
Source organism: Candidatus Sulfotelmatobacter sp. (assembly GCA_036844925.1). GTDB lineage: Bacteria > Acidobacteriota > Terriglobia > Terriglobales > Acidobacteriaceae > Sulfotelmatobacter. The sequence continues at coordinate 185,061 of DAIUEW010000001.1, read as the reverse complement.
CCATTTGCTGCTTTCGGTTTCGTGATGTTGTTGAGCATGACGGAGAACCGTAGGAGCCTGTAGCTAGCCAACCGTAACGGCAGCCGTCGTCTTCCGCCGCCCACGAATACGTGACCACAATTCGCACATAAGATACCCAGCCAGAACATACATCGCAGGCTCAATTGGATAGCGGAATCGCGCAAACGCGTGAGTAACGTAATAAACCAACGGATACAGCGACAGCACTGCCGCGAACTCCGCCCAGCGTTTTCCGCGCCGCGCGGCCACGACAAGTCCTCCAAAAGTAGTTAGAAAAAGCAGCAAAGTAAAAGGCCACAGTTGCTCCGGCTGGGCCCAGAATCCTATGATTCGTTGTCGAGTAAGCTTCCAGAAAACGCTCGGATTTGATCGGATGAAATTGATAGCGCGCACCTTCATCTCCGCGATAAACAACGCTTCCCCTTCCCGTTGATAGAGCATGCTGTTTCCCAGCGGGTGAAGAGAAAAATCCGCATTGGCGAAATAGAGCTCCGGCCAAAAATTACTGCGCACTGGCACGGTGTGACGAAACACTCGGAAATTTCGCGCCGTCCACGGCATAACGCATACAAGAAACGCCATGATCATGACGCCGAGCCCTTTCCAGCGGCGACTGCGCGTGGCCGCGCAAACGGCGAGGACCGGAAGGGGCGCTACGGTCGCCGGATTCACCAGCGCTGCCAAACCCCAGACCACACCGCACCATCCCCACTCCCGCAATCTGGAAGCCGCTCCGAGTCTCAGCATTGTCATGACACCGTAGGCAAATACGAGGCCGGAAAGGCACGTCTCCCACGGCAGCCAGGGTATGAACAACAGCGGAGGGGCGATCGCCCAAGCCCAACCCGCAACGATTCCCGTCGTTTCGTGAAATTGTTCCCGCCCCAACTGGACGATCACTGCCGCAGTAAGCGACGCGAAAGTTACATTCAGCAAAATCGCCGCCATTGCTGAGGCTTTGGTTTCGATTCCAAACACACGAAAAATGCAGGCCAGCAATGCCGGATAAGCTGGAGCGAACCACGCCGTCGGTCCCTGCGCGTCATGAAATGCCGATGAAAATCCGCGTCCCTCAAGCATCGCCCGCGCGATTCCGCCCAGTTCATTCGCTCCCCACCCCAATTTGTTGTGCGCTAGGAGTACGCCCATGACCGCCATGCGCAAAACAAAGGCGAATAATACAATCCACGCCGGACGCCGCAGCCAAAGCCAATGCTTTACCGATTTATCCCTCAGTTGGCTCATCGGCCCTCGCCGCAAATTCACACTCGATTTCAGATCAAGTCCGAAGGGCAGCTTATTATAGGCTGGTCGAATGTTGACCTTCCCGGCTTCCTGGATCACCGTCAAGCGCCTGCGCTCCCACGGACTGATCCTCGCGCTCTGCCTTTGGTTGGTCTACCTGTGGAACATGGCCACTCCCGGCCTGCTCGATCGCGCCGGCAATCTCAAGGGCACGGACTTTCTGCATTTCTATACTCTCGGTTCGCTCGCCCTCGCTCACTGTGGCGCCGATCTTTACAATTCTCAATCCCAATCCGCAATCGCGGCAGCGCGTGTTCCCTCTGCTGCTGGCATCTACTATCTACCGCTCTATCCTCCGCAGGTTTCGCTTTTTTTTGCACCCTTTGCCCAACTGTCTTATTCGTGGGCGCTGATTCTCTGGCTTGCTCTGAGTTCCCTCATTTACGGCCTGTGCTGCTACGCCGTTTGGCGCAATTGCCCCAACCTGCATAACCAAAAACTTGCAGTTCTGATTCTCGCGCTCGCCCTGCCTGCTTTCTGGCACCTCATTGCATGGGGACAAACTTCCGCTTTCGCTCTCGCCTGCTTCACTCTCGCCTTCCTGGCATTTCGCGCCCAGCGTGAATTCCTCGCCGGGCTTGCATTGGGATGTCTCATCTTCAAGCCTCAACTGGCTGTGGCTGCAGCGATCGTCTTCTTATTTACCCTTCGTTGGAGGGTCATTGTGGGCGCGCTTCTCTCGTCCCTCACCCAGTTGACGACAGCATGGCTATACTACGGTCCCGGCCCGCTTCGCGAATGGATCCATATCCTGCTTAAGGTACCGAAGCAGCTATCATTGCTCGAGCCAAGACTCTACCAAACCCACTCTCTGCGCACCTTCTGGAGCATGCTCATCCCATGGTCTTCCGTTTCTCTCGTGCTCTACCTCATCAGTGCGGTATTAGTTTCCGCCTTGGCCGTCGTGACATGGCGCAGCCGACTGGATCTATCTTTACGCTTTTCAGCGTTGCTTTTAGCCACTGTCCTGCTCGCACCGCATCTCACGGTTTACGATCTCGTCATTCTCGGCCCCGCGTTCCTACTTCTCTCTGGCTGGATTGTCGCCCAACCTAATAACTCCGCCGTGGCTTATTTCAAACTCCTGCTCTATCTCGCTTTCGTACTTCCGCTGCTTGGCCCGCTCGCGCGCTGGATACACCTCCAGCTTTCCGTCCCGGTGATGGCCGCTATCTTGTTTGGGATATGGAAATTCAGCACGAAAGAATTTGCCCCGTGACTTCCGATTAACCTGGAAAACCTCGATCACCACAGAGACACGGAGTCCACAGAGAAGAGGACGACCCTCAAAAGAGATTTCCTCCGTGCCTCGGCGACTCCGTCGCGAAAAACGCTCAGGTCACGTGAGCCTGGCTCCCGAACAGGAATTGCAACGCCTCCGGGAATCGCTCCGCCCACGCCGCCTCGTTGTGTCCGGCTCCATCTCTTATCACCAGCCGCAGCCGGTGTTCACTCAGCACCGCTCGCCGAACGATGGCCGCCAGTTCTCGCACATCGTCAACCACCGTCCGGCTGCGCTCCGCGCTACCGGCCTCAGAGGTTCCTACTGCCAGGAATATTCGTTCCGGCCAAATCCTCACTGAGCGGCTCTCTTTGATTGCTTGCCGATTCGAAACCCACAGCGACGGACTCTCGATCAGCAATCGCCCAATCACTCCGGGCCCCACCATCGCCGTGTACAGAGCGATGAGCGCTCCCAGAGACGATCCTCCCAGCCCAGTGTTGTCCGGTCCGGTGGCCGCACGATAATTTCGCTCCACAAATGGCATCACTTCCTTCATCAAGAAATCCGGATAATGCCGTCCCCGCACACGCAGCCTCATGGGATGCATCGACCAGTGCGGCATATATTCGCGCAGCCGGTCTTTGCCCGCGTTATCGATTCCGATAAAAATCACCGGTGGCACCACGCCTTCGCGGATTATCCGATCTGCCGTCTCGTCGACCTGCCACTCGACTCCGGCGAATGCTGACACGGTTTCAAATAGATTCTGTCCGTCATTCAGATAGAAGACTGGATAGCGTCGGCCGTGATTCGCCGGATCGTCGTATCCTGGCGGAAGCCAGACTCGCAGAAAACGGGTGTTCCGGAAGATGCGGCTTCGAAATTCGTGCAGCCGCAGATCGCCCGTGGCAGTACCGGCGCGAATCGACGGCACAATTTCATTCTCGGTGGTTTGGAGTTTTCCCATCAGAGCATGCTTCGCTGAATCATCAAGGCTCTGCAGATCGGTTCTATACTTATCGGTTCTATACTTAAGGATGTGATCTCGCCTTTACCACTGCAGCCAACACCGTGATCCCCGCAATCATTGTCAGCGAAGTCAAACACAAAATGCACCAGGTGGTCAGCACGTACCCTTCAACATAGGTCAGATACAACGCGAACCCCAACCCCGCAATCGCCGCCGCCAGCAATCGCGTTGGCGTCTCCGGCCGTGAGCGATAAACGGTGGCAAGAATTAAAAGCAGTCCGTACCCAGCGATTCCGATCGCTGCCACCGGAATTCCCATCACGCTTGAGTACTCGCTGCGGTTCACAATGTCACAATTAAATTTCTCTCCAAAGTCGCAGAACGCGGATGCCGATTTCGCATAGTGCCGCTGCAGCGACACCCCCGACACGATAATCCCGGCCACCGCCAAAGCTGCGATGACCGCAAACAGGATTCGGTTATTCGCGGAAGTTGTATTGACCGCAGCCGGTTGACCTTGGATCGCGGTCACGGCAAGCTGCACCCAGTTTTATCGCTGAGCTCTTGCATGGGGAAAACCCCCTCGACCGGCTTGTTTGTCCCAAACTGCCAGGCTGGAAATAACTTCACACCCGCTGCCGCGCAGGCAGGCGCCAGTTCCCGCGAGCCTTTGATCGCACATTCTACGTAGGGCACATACCGAAACGCCTTTCCGAACATAGCTTTCTGATCGGCACAATGCGGACACCAGTACAGCCCGTACATCTTCGCCTGCTTCGATGCCAGACACTTCGCAAATCCATCGTAGCGGTGATTGTTGTGATACCAGAACGCCGCATAAGCCACGATAAGCACGCCCACGATCCCAACCCAGATCAGCCTGTCGCGCGACATCGGATTCGCCGCTGGCTTTGCCACCCGCTCCTGTTGCCGCTTTCGCCGCTCCTCTGACATGATTCCCTTCCGAGACGATTTCACTTTTTATACCACGGGCTTCAAGCCACAACGTTCAATGCCCCTGGAAGGACATCTAACTCCTCACAATGCAAGGTCAGCACTTCTCCATCGACCATCACATCCACCGGTGCGTCCAAATCGAATTCCACTCGCCGCACGGCTTTGCGCTCAGCGAGCGGATGCTCGATATGCGTGCCGTCGTAGAGTCCGGCCAAGTTTCTTATTAATCCCAACCTTCCAATCGCGCCCCAGCGAACGTATTCAATGCACCCGCTATTCACCTCGGCCTGGGGCGCAATCATCATCGTGCCACCGGTAAATTTGCTGTTGTTAAAGGTGAGAAACAGGCACCGTCGCCGGTCGAATTCAGTTTCGCCGTCGACTCGCACCGGAAACGGCCGCCTCTTCAATCGGGCCAACCCAAGAAAAATTGAGATGATATATCCCAACTCTCCGTGGCCGCTGAAGCGCCTCGACCGCAACGTCGCCACGTCCGCGGGAAATCCCACGCTCAACAAATTGATGTAGTGGATGACTCCGCCACGGTGTCGCAGACGCAGCACGTCGCAAGCCTGCGTTCTTCCCGCAATCAGCGATTCAATCGCGTGCTCCGCCCCGCGGTCGCTGAAGTCTCGGAGAAAGGAATTGCCCGTCCCCAGCGGCAAGAATCCCAGGGTTGAACCCTCGCCCGTGCTCGCTTCCGGAAACAGTCCATTCAAAACTTCATAGGAAGTTCCGTCGCCGCCCACCGCTACAAATCTCCGCCGTCCGCTGCGGTAGGCTTCGCGCGCAATCCGTGTCGCGTCTCGGGGGCCATGGGTCTCCGCCACATCAACTTCGACCCCGCCTGCCCTCAGCCGTTCCAATGCCGGGCCAAGCATCTTGCACCGCCGCCCGCCGCCCGCTGCAGGATTTACGATGGCCAGATACGGAACCTCACTCACAACTCCACCACCGCGCCCCGCTCCACTGTTTTTCCAATCTGCTCTGCCAACTCCTGCCTCTTGGTCTTCATCGACGCCGTCCGCGGAAAATCGCTTTCACAGATCACATAACCACCCACGCGCTTGAAATCCGGCAGTTGCCGGTTGCGGGCGGCGATCTCTTCCAGCAGTTTGCTGTCGAAGCTCTGGTTCTGCTCCAACCGCAGCGCGATGACGAGCACCTCGCTCCCTAACCCCTTCTTCGGCCACACGTAGTTCGCCGCGAACACGCAATATTCCTTCACCGGCAATCCGTCGAACACCGTCTCAATATCTTCGGGATAAATATTCTTCCCGCCTTCGGTCACGATCATGTTCTTCTTCCGGCCGAAAAGCTGCAGATGCCCGCTCTTATCGAAGCGCCCCAAATCACCTGTCAACAGCCATCCCTCGACGATTGTTTCCAGCGTCAGCTCAGCGTCATCGAGATAATGCGACATCACAGTTTTGCTGCGCGCCGCAATTTCTCCAATCCCCTCATCGTTCGGACTTAGCACCCGCAGTTCCACGCCCGGCAGAGGTTTGCCTACCGTATCCGCGCGAAATGGTTTCAGATCGTTCAACGTCAGCGCGGTTCCCGCCTCGGTCAACCCATAACCGTTTACTACCGGGATTCCCAGATCGTAGAAAAACTGCATCGTCGAAGGCTCAAGGAAAGCCCCTCCGGTGAACACGGCCAGCAACTGCCCACCAAACGCGCGATGCACTCCCGGCAGCAGCATTCGGCTTAGTTTCACTCGCGGTCTGCGTCGCGTTAGCGTCTTGTTGACCGCGATCATTTGGTTCAGCATCGCTCTCTTCCAACCGGGCAGTTCATCGAACTTTGCCCGCAGCCCGCGCTCCAGATTCTTCACGATCATCGGCACGAGCGCTACATAAGTAATCCGGTAGCGCACAAAGGCGTCGCGCACAAACTCCGGACGAAGTGTCCGCAAATGCACGACGCACGCTCCGCAGACGAATGGCCCTATGAATCCCACCATGAAATCAATCGCGTGATTCGTCGGCAGAATGCTCAAATACCTCACCCCTGGCCAGAATGGATACCACGCCGTCAAGGCCCGGCACTGCTCCAGATAATTTTCATGCGTCAGAACGCATCCCTTCGTCCGTCCGCCCGTGCCCGACGAATAAACAATGCACGCCACATCCTCCCGCTGCCGCATCACAAAATCCGGCGCGCCTTTGCGCTTAAAATCTTCCCAGCGAAATCCTCCCGCCAGTTCCGCTGCCGGCGGCGCTTCTGTCACCAGTACCAGCTTGGTTTTGATGTTGTGAAACTCCGGCGATTGAGTGATCGCCCGCCAAAGGTAATACTCCACCACGAGCACCTTGGCTTTCGAGTGCTCCAGCAATTGCAACTGCTCCGCCGCCGTCAGCTTGTAATCCAGAGGAACCAGCACGCCGCCCGCGTAGAAAATCGCATACGCCGAAATCAGCCACTTCGACTGATTGGTCATGAGAATCGCCGCCCGATCCCCCGCGTCGAACTCCGCATCCTCCAGAGCGCGCGCAAGAGGCATGCTGATTTCTTTGAAATCGGAGTAGGTAAGTCGCGTCTTTTCCCGGTCGCGATCCGCTTCAATCAGGCAGGTCTCGCCCGCAAAACGCTCCAGCGCATCGCGCAGCGCGGCTCCGAGACAGCTATATTTTTGGAGATCAAGCATTTCCAGAACTATTTCACCACAGAGTCACAGAGACACGGAGAAAACCGTGTTAGTGAGTTAGCTACCCGCACAAGTTGATGATAAGAGTGCGGGGTAATACTACAGCGTTTATGAATGTTTCTCTGAAAGGGCCCGGCTTTAGCCGGGCCGCTACGAGTCCACTAGACACCGGGCTTTAGCCCCTGAGGGAATGACCCACTCCTTCTGAAATGGGTTGATGAAAAACGTTCTACAATCGCGCCTGAATTTTTCCCGCCAGTGTACGAAAGTCGGAGACTCCCTGCAACTCGTAGTCAGGAAGTTCGACTCGAAAATGATTTTCCAGCTTGGTCAGCAGATCGAGTGTCTGCAAGCTGTTAATTCCCAGCGTCTTGAAGAAGTCTTCATCAGGATGCAGCTTCTCCGTGGGCACCTTGAAGTGCGCCGCGGCAAGTTTCAGAATTTCATCGAGCGTCTCTTCAGCAGTTGGCATAGTCAAACGTCATGTCACTCTGAAAGGCTTCGAGCCGTGAGGAATCTGCTAGGCTCGGTACTAGATACTAGCTACGGCAGATAAGGCTGCGCATCCGTACTCTCAACAAACTTTCGCAAACCCACTTCCACCGCTGGACGTGCGAACAGCTCGCAAAACAGATCGATCTCCCTTCGCAACTCTTCCAACGGAATCGGTTTGATAAATTTCTTTGCCGCTGCAGCCGTGGCATGATCAAACTTTCCCAGTTGCGCCGCCGTGGCCCGAGCCGATCGCAACGCTTCGCCCTCGCTCACTACCTGGCTCGCCAATCCGATCTGCTGCGCCTTGGTTGCGTTAAAGCTACGCCCCGTTAGCAAGAGATCCCGCACTACAGCATTCCCTAAATCCCGCTTCAGACGCGGAATCCCACCAAACCCTGGAATCAATCCCAATCTCAATTCTGGAAAACAAAAGCGCGCCATCTTATCCGCAATGATCAGATCGCAGGCCAGCGCCAGCTCGAAACCACCACCAAACGTTACTCCATGCACGGCCGCGATCGTAGTCAGAGGCGCGGCATCAATCAGATTGAACACCCGGTGAATGCGCTCCAGAAAATCCCGCACTCCCTTTGAAGCCTCGGACTTCTCCATCGTCCGCGACCGCTGATACAGCTCGCGCAGATCGGCACCAGCGCAAAATCCTGCCTTCATCTCGCTGTAAATAATGAGCGCGTGCGCCTCGGCCTGCATGAGCTGCAAAGCCGTTGCAAATTTCTCAAACTCCTCGAGCGACGACGATCCCAGCTCGTTACAAGGCTCCCGATGAAGCGCTAACTCGATGACGCCGTCGGCAATTATCCAAGACAAAGCGTTTGCGCTGCCGTGCTCCAGTAACGTCGTCTCAGATTTTCGTTCGTGCACCTTAGTGTCCTTCGCAGTTTACAACTTTTTCGCGGGACTCTACCGCCTGCCTCGCGCCGTACAACTCCTCAATCTCATTCTTCATGCGCGCCGCGATCACGTCCCTCTTCAGCTTTCCGTTCGCCGTTAACATGCCGCTCTCAATGGAGAACGCCTCCTCCCGCACAAAAAACGCGCGTACCTGCTTGTAGTGCGGTAAGTCAGGATTCACCGCATCAAGCGCCGCTTGCACATGCTCAGGCTTCACGCTCCCGGTCACGATCGCCGATAAATATCCGCGACCATTTCCGACTACGAGTACCTGCTGCGTGTCCGGCAATTGCTTGGCAATCGCACTCTCAATCGGCTCGGGAGAGATTTTGTGCCCGGATCCGAGTACGATCAAATTCTTGATCCGCCCCGCAATCCGCCAATTTCCCGCGGCATTCACTTCACCCTGATCGCCGGTATGAAACCATCCTCCGCGCAACCCCTTGGCCGTCTGCTCTGGACGCTTCCAGTAGCCCGAAAAAACGTTTGGACCACGTACCACGATCTCGTCATTCTCTCCGAGTCGCATTTCCATGCCCGGAATCGCCGGACCAACGCGTCCCACCTCGACGCGATTCGGATCATCCATCGTGCAAATGGCCGTTGTCTCCGTCAGCCCGTAAACCTGCAGCACACGTACCCCCAGCATCATAAAATAGACTTGCGTCTCCACGCTCAGCGGCGCTGAGCCGCAAATCAGCGCCTTCAAATTCTTCCCGATCATCTTCTTCCGGATCGCCGGAAAAACCAATCTCTGGGCGAGGCCCAGCCACAACCCATCACCCGCTTTCGGATGCCTCTCCTGTTTTCGCGCCCATGCCCCCTTCGCTCGCGAATAGATCGCCTGCGCCACTCCCCCCGTCTGCCACAACTGTTCGTCGACCGCCCTCCGCATGCGCTCGAGCAATTGCGGAACATTCAGAAAATAATCCGGCTCAACCGCCCTCATGTCATTCGCAATCTTCGCCAGGTCCATGTTGATGGTAACCAGGCTCCTGCGCATCAGGAATGTGAGCAACGCAATCCAGGATGCGGCAAACGTGAAGGGCAAATAGTGAAAGACATGGTCTTGCTTCGCTGAACCTGACATGAGCTCGCCTAATCGTTCTACAGTTCGGTCGAGCATGAAACCCACGTTCGCCGCAGTCAGCACCACGCCCTTAGCTTCGCCCGAAGTGCCCGAGGTGTAAATAATCGTTACCGGATCATCTTTCCCCACCTGCGGCCGCTCCAACTGCACTCCATCCACGCCCGCGAAAATCTCGTCAAACAGAAACTGCTGCGGCGCCTCAGCCCAGTTCCCGGCGATTGCATCCCGCAAGGCCGCATTGCCACAGCACACCAGCGACGGCGTGCAGTCCTTCATCATCACGACCAATTCCGCCGGTGCCTGACGAGAATACAGCGGCACAACAATCAAGCCTTCCGCGGTGAGCGCCAGATCCATCGCGACCCAGCGAATGCTGTTCCCCGCCAGCAAGCCGCACCGGTCGCCCTTCTTCAAGCTTTTCGAAGCAATGAAGGTCCTGGCCTTGCGCACGAGTTCCAGCAACTCATTCCCAGTCACGCCCGTGACTTGCCCCTCATGAATCTCGGCAAGAATCCGAGTATCCGCGGCCGCCCGCAGTTGCGAAAAAATCTCCCCGATGAATGGAATCGCTGTGTTCAAGATATGGATTGTAAAATCCAACGATGAGGAACAGATTTCTTCTCCTCGACATCCACGCGATCTTCGCGTTCTCTGCGTTAATCTGTTCCTTACATTGCCACACAGATGCGTTCGAAACGCTAACTGTAAGCCGTCACTAACGCATGCAGCCCCGCGCTCATCGGCGGCAGGTAATCCTCCCAACTCCACTCTCCCTGCCTCGTCTCAAACTCCGGATATCTTCTTTGCACTTCCTCTTCAAAATACACGCCCATGCGCGCCATCACTTTCAAATTCCTCACTACCGTTCGCGCAATCCCATCCGCAATCGCTTCGCCGTCACAGCTGAGTTTCTCCAAAGCTGCGAGCAGCTTTCCCTCGAGTTCGGGATCGTCCACAGTCATCAGCAAATCCGCATGCCCGCGCTCCCGCATCAGGTTCCTGATGCGCTCATCCATGGTGATTCCAGCCGACGGCACGAGCCCCGGCATCGACGTGACAATGCCGTGATACCGCGACGACGCCATCATGTGGCACGCCCGCAGCACGCTCACCATTTCATACATGTTGTACTCGTCCGAAGTTATCACCGGCACGCCGCCCAGCTTCTCGGCAATTCGCTTCGCCGGACGCGCATCCAGCCGCTCGGTCGCTGCCAGAATTACGAAAACATTTTTCTTTTTGCGGAATGCGTCCACCGCGCTCGCAATGGCGGTCCAATATTTCCGATAGGCCTCGTCCGCCGCCGGCCCGGAGTTGTGAAAATACACCGTGCGGTAATGGCTGTCTTTGTAGGCTCCTGTCAAGCTGCGTACCGCATACTTCGCCACCGACGCCTTCACCGGCCACTCAAAGGGATTGATCGGACACACCACCAACACCGGAGTGCACCCGTCCCAACCGACTTTTCGCAGCACGCTTTGTCCATACTCTCCCTGCCGCGGCTCGAACGTCCACGCCGTGTCGGTGCCTATCTCGGTAGGCACACCTAGCTCACGCAGCACGGTCCGCGACTCTTCGTTGCGCGTGATCACAAATGAATTCCGGCAATACCGCCCGCACATCTTCGCCACGAGAGGATCCATGTGTCCTGCTTCGGCTCCATATCCTACGGATAATTTATTTTGTGCGGCCGCGATTCCCAGTGACCCGATCATCATCGTAGTCAGAGCATTCGCGAACTTGCTCTTGAACATCGAGCCCTCGCACGCCACCACTCCGTCGTGCTGCGGCACTTCATTTGCCAGGAATGGCGGAAAAATGTCCGGCAGATGGACTTGCTTCGAGCCTTCGAAATATCCGCGCGAGAAATCGAAGTTCTGGCTCATCACGCTGAACTCGACTTGCTCTGCGCCAAGGATGTGCCGGATCTGCCGCAGCATTTCCTCGACCCGCACGTCGGATCCCATGTTCCGCGTACCGTTATAACCGGCAAACAACAATCTCAACTTTTCACCGGGCCGCCAGCGCTTTCCGGCGCCTAGCATCCATCCCGCCTTGGCGCGTTCGATGGAACTGCTGACCCAAGCCTCCAGAATGAAGTCCATCATGCGGCGGTTCCTCCCGCTGCTCTTGGCCAGGGCTGGTATCGATATGCGAATTCGTTTTCGCTGCTGAATTTCAGCAGCGGATAACAGTACTCTGAAAACGGCACGGGCTTTTTCCCCAACTCCCTTATGACGCGCGTGTTATCGAAGACAGTGTTCCACACCAGATAAGGCATGAATACCTTCATCAGCGAAGCGCTTTTTCCGATCGGACCTTTACGGTTTGCCAGAAGGTTCACCGACCCCGAGAATGGCTTCTCCGCGACCGGCACAAACACCGGCGCCCGCTTGTTCTGTGCCGCGGCCAGCGCAGCCGTGATTTGGCGAAACGTTTGCGACCCGATCCCCGACGAAAGATGATACGTATCGTGCTCCGGCCGGTCCTTTTGATGCAGTGTGGCAATCGCATCCGCCACAAAATCCACGTTCACGATATCGATCTTGTCGTTCGGACGAAACGGCAACACGGGCAGCCCAGCCAGAAACACAAACGCCTTCACCATGTCGAACTGCGTTGTCTCCGCATATCGACTGTCGCCCAGCACAATGCTCGGCCGGAAGATCGTCTTCGGCGTCTCCGGTAGAAGCACGCGCATCATGTGCTCGCAGAATTTTTTTGTCCGAGCATACGGATCGTAATCCGAGCGCTCCCAATCGATCGACCGGTCTTCGCTCACCACCTCGTTCTGCCGCTTCCCTGCGACCGCAACTGTACTCACCTGGCTGAAGCGCCTCAAACCGTGATAGTGTTCGGCGTGCCGCGCCAGCGTGAGCACCTCCAGCGTGCCCCGAAGATTCACGTTTAGGCAGCTCTTTTCTGATTTCCGGTTCAGCGACGCCGCGCAATGAATCACCGAATCACTCGTGTGTACCAGCCGGTCATAATCGTCGCGCGTCAGTCCGAATCCCGGCTCCGTCAAATCCCCGCGGAAGACGCGCATTCGGGTCTGCAGATATTCGTAAAACTGCGGAAACTCAAGATGTAATTGCAGCGCCTGCCACAAGCGGTTTTCCGCTTCGCTCACATCCCGCGCCCGCACCAGCACATTCAAAGCCGCGCCATGGTCGCGCAGCAGATTCGCTGCGACGTGCGCCCCTATGTATCCGGTAGATCCAGTCAAGAATATCGCCATTCACCACTTCTCATTCATGTTTTGGCGCATGTTTTTGAGGAGGAGCGACCCGTATGAGCTTGCCCCGGACCTGCCGACTGCGCCGCGCCGGCCTTTCGTGGAAGAGCGGAGCTTTAGCGCCGCGTAAGCCGCAGCACATCCGCCGGAATTTAGCCCCTGAGGCAGAACCATCACCACGCTCCCCCGTCGGTGCCGGTCTTCACTGTTTCTCCGTTCTGCAAACTCCGTGCTGGACGCGCCTCCAGCGGCCTTCCTTCGATCAAAGGATAAGTCCATCGCCGCAGCGCGGGGATATGCACGTTGATCCAGTAATCCCACCAGTCGAGCGTTCTCGCTTTGTATCCAAACTCATCGCGCTCCTCTTCTATCAACGCGTGCGAAAGCTTCTCCACGTTGTCTGCCGCGAAATCGTGCTCATTAAACAGGATGAATGGCTCGAACAACTCAATCAATTTCTCCACCCGCTCCAAATTTCTCTCCGCCTTCACCAACGGGGTCTTCTTCAGCGGCAGCGGCGACATGATTCGCTGAATCGACTTCACAATCGCCCTTTGCGCCGGCGCAGACATGCGCTGGTATCGCGTCTTCGATACCGGAATCGCATCGAAGCGCAACCGCAGCCAAGATTCGAGCCCCTCCTGCGCCCGGTAATGCTTGCGGTGTGCCAGCGAGGTCAACTCGATCGACCGGCCCATATCGCAAGGATTCGTCACCGAAGTCGCCAGTTGGTATAACTGATCGTGCCGCCGCTCGACGATGGCCGCCGCAATCAAGGTCATACCGGCGCACACCGCATCGACCGGAATAATGTCCAGCCGCTTGCTCTCATTCGAGGGCAACTGTCGAAAGTACGTCCCTAACAAGTAAGATAGCGACGCCGAAGTATTGATCCCTTCATTCCATCCCACGAAGGGCTTGGCTACCGAGGTTTCGACAATCGCCGGACGTACCACGGCAATCGGCAGCTCCGCACCATGTTTCACGATGAGCGATTCCGCCAGGCTCTTGGTCAACGTATAAGTATTCGGCCAGCCCAGCTCTTTGGCCCGACGCGTGCCCGCTTCGGTCAGGTAAGTCCTCAACCAACGTATCCGGTTTTTGCGGATCTGATTCTCCAGCGCCGCGCCCTGCAGCCCTTTCGCTGCGTGCTCCTTCGCCAGCGATTGCGACCTCAGCCCAGCCGTTACTTCCGTGCCTTCGGCCTGCGCCTCAGCCTTCGCGATCAACTCATGCAGGGACGCTAATTCCTGCTCTGCATCGAAGCCGGGCACGCGATGCGGAGTGTAATTCGGAATCAACTTTTCCGTCACCCTGCCATCCCTTTCGCCGGCTACGTAGCACGTCGACAAATGCAGTAAGCCCGCATGATCGGCGCCGCGTACGAATTCGAGGATATTCATCGCCGCATCGGTGTTGGTTGTCAGCGCATCCCGCAGGTCAGGATTGAAGTCTGTTAATCCTGAACTGTTCACGATTAGATCAAGATTTCGCTGCAGGCGTCGCGCCACGTCCGCGTTTAAACCCAAGCCGCACTGCGCAACGTCTCCCTCTACAACTTCGACCTTCTCCCGCAGATACTCTGCAAAGCCGAGGCCGTATTTCTCAAACAGCGGATCGAACACGGGCGATTCTTCCACCATCTTTTCGAAGCGCCGCTGCGCCGGATTCGATTTCTGCCGCCGGATCAGCAAATAAATCCGCCCGATCTTCGGCAACTCCATCAGAGCATTGGCCAGCCAAACCTTGCCAATAAATCCAGTCACGCCGATCAGCATCACGTGTTTGCCTGCCAGGGCTCGCCGCACCGAGAATCCTACCGCTTGCGGCTGCCCTTCGAAATGCACGATTGGACGTTCCTCCGCCGCCGGCTCCCGACGCGAACTAATCACTGCTCCGCGCAACTGCTCCAGAGAAATATCTAACTGCCGGGCTAGCGTTTTCGGCGCGCGCCGCCCATCCGGACTCTGCTCTTGAATGAGCGCGAATGCTCCCCGCGGCCGAACCACCGGCTCCAGCAACCTTCCCGTAGCAACCCCGTCGCGAAAATCCAGCCGATTCGCCACCAGTCGCTTCACCCCAAGATGCAGCGCCAGTGGCTTCATTACATGCTCCAACCCCTGGCTCACCAGCACCACATCCGCGCCGGTGCGCACCAATTCCTGCACGCGTTCCACTCCGTGCGCCTTCAACTGCGGCTTCAATTTGTATTGGAAGTATTCTTCACCGAGCAGATCCAGCCGGTCCCGCGTCACGCCCCGCAACGCCGTGTGAACTACGCGCGTGGCGAATTTGCGATTTGTCGAATAGAGAAACGGACGCAACGCCGCCATCAGGAAGATCAGTCCCCGACGCCGGATGCGTTCCGTGAAGGTCTGCGCGTTCCATGTAAAGAACGCGACCGGCTGCACCACTGTTAGGTCAAGCAGGCTTCCCTCGACTCGCCAATACACCGTGGGGGACGTGACCGCCGACACTCCGGTAGTCACGCTAGGGGACGCGCTGGGTTTGTGGTTTGACTCTTCCAAAGTGTTCTTATGTCCAGACTGCAGGCTTGCCGCTCTCAGGACAGGCGAATCTTCTATTGTAAACAAAGCGTGTCAAGTTTCCGAGCCTTATCCAACAGGCGTAGTCCTAATTTCACCACGAATCTCAGGAAGGAACGCCTGCGAGTCGGGCCTTCCTGTAACTTCGTGTCCTTTTGTGGTTTACAAATTGGGGACATTTGCCCCAACAGGGGCAGAGAGTACGCTGGCGATGCTATACTCGCAACCTCCTGCGGATTTCCGTCACGATTTCTTCCGGCGTCCCGGCGATATCGAAAACCACAGCGTTGTCGGGCTCTTCCAGATCGGCAAACTGCCCGGCAAGAATTTTCTCGTCGGCGAAATGCCCATGCCTCGCCTCCAGACGTTGTGCGATTAGTTCCGCGCTTCCTTTCAAATACACAAATTTCACCGCCGGGCCTATCGTGAGCATCTCTCGATATTCTTTTTTCAGTGCCGAGCAAGCCAGCACCAGGTTGCGCCCCTCAGCATCCTGTTTCGCAATCTCTGCTCGCAGCCGCTCCAGCCATGGCCGACGGTCGTCATCATTCAGCGGAATTCCATGCCGCATCTTTTCCACGTTCGACTGGGGATGAAAATCATCCGCATCCGCAAACCTCCATCGCAACTGCTGCGCCAACAGACTTCCCACGGTCGTCTTCCCCGAGCCCGTCACTCCCATCACGATGACGATCAAGTTGCGCCTTTATTTGTAGGGAATGGCCGTCTGCTGCGACGCCCATCCCACGCTCGGTAACGAACCCCAAAACATTCTTGCCGAGGGAATGTAGGTTGTCATTCGTCCGGTCGGCGCGGTGCGGACGAACGCCTGGAAGCGCCAATTCAACACATCTGCGACATAAATGCTCTGACCGGGACCCATGGCCATGAAGTGAGCCCAAGCCATCTGGCCAGGCTTATGACCGGGTTCCCCAAAGGCTCCGAGGATTTTGCCGTTCCGATCCAGTTCGACGATCCGGTCGTACCCTCCATCCGTCATCCACACGTGCTGATCGGCTGTAATCACCAAACCATAAGGGTAACCAACGCCCGTCCATTGCTGGATGTATTTGCCTTCTGAATCAAAAATCTGTATGCGCTGATTCTCACGGTCGCCAACGTAAACGCGCCCTTCGTTATCGACGGCAACACTATGTGGTAAGTTAAATTCGCCGGCGCCCGTACCGTATTTTCCCCAGGCTTTAATGAAATTTCCTTCGCGGTCAAATTTCACGACGCGGGAATTTCCATAGCCATCCGCCACATAAATGTCACCATTTTTGGCGAAAGCCACGTCGGCCGGCTTGTTGAAGAGCCAATTCGCTTCCGCGCCGGTGTTGATCCGTCCCAGAACCAACAGCACATTGCCGGACGCATCCAGCTTAAGCACAAGATGGCTGCCGTCGTCGGTCGTCCAAAGATTATCCTCTGCGTCGACACGCAAACCATGTGGGTGCGAAAAGAGTCCGTCGCCAAGGCTTTGGATAAAATTGCCTTTCGCGTCGAATTCACTGAGCATGGGCTTGGTTCGTTGAAATAGAAATATATGCCCCTTAGAATTTGCGGCGACCGCAGAGGCTTCGCCGGCAATCGTCCCTTTAGGAAACTTGAAGAAGTTCGGCACCACGCGATAGGGAAGTTCCGGGACCGCTTGGAATGTGACAGTCTTTTGTGCGCCTTGCTGAGCCCCAGCCCGAAAGGGCAAGAACGTTTAAGCACAGCACGATTCGCAGCCAGTTTTTCATATCCCTCCATTTGCAGAACGCTTTCAATGCCGTTGGGTACTCTACCGCAATAGAACCGCGAACTGAAATCCTCGTTTTTCACACTCCCGTAACAAACTTGCCGTATAGTTGCCACCTTTAGCGCACGCAGCCACTGCAATCACCCTACGACCTGAGGAAAACCATGGCCACTGCATCCCAGACTCTGCTCGACCAAAAACTCTCGCGTTCTCCCGGCAAAGTCGGCATGCTGATTTTCGGCGTCGTGCTGGCAATCGGTGTCGCCTATGCCGGTTCCAGCCTGCTTCACGATCTTTCCTTCGTACATAACGAGTCCATCCTGCCCTTTGTACTTCTTGGGATCGCGCTTCTGGTGGCCCTGGGCTTCGAATTCGTCAATGGATTCCACGACACCGCCAACGCTGTCGCCACCGTTATCTACACCCACTCGCTCGAGCCGCACGTCGCAGTGGTTTGGTCCGGCTTCTGGAATTTTCTCGGCGTGCTGGCCTCCAGCGGCCTAGTAGCCTTCGCCATCGTCTCGCTGCTACCGGTGGAATTGATTCTGCAGGTGGGTAGTAAAGCCGGGTTCGCCATGGTCTTCGCTCTACTCGTCGCCGCCATCATCTGGAACCTCGGCACCTGGTGGTTCGGACTGCCAGCCTCCAGTTCGCATACGCTGATCGGGTCCGTAATCGGCGTCGGTATCGCCAACCAGCTTATGAATTCCAGAACGGCAACCAGCGGCGTTGACTGGGGTCAGGCCGCGAATATCGGCAAATCGCTGCTGCTGTCGCCCATCGTCGGATTCGGTGTTGCAGGATTGTTGCTGCTTCTCGCCAAAGCCCTCATCAAAGACCCCAAACTTTATCAGGCGCCCGAAGGCACCCAGCCGCCCCCGTTCTACATCCGCTGCCTGCTCATCCTTACCTGCACTGGCGTCAGCTTTTTCCATGGCTCCAACGACGGCCAAAAGGGTATGGGCCTGATCATGCTCATTCTCATCGGCACCGTGCCCACTGCGTACGCTCTCAACCACGCGGTCACCTGGAAGGATTCCCAGGATTTCATCGCCGTCTCTACCCAGGCCGCCGACACCTTGTCCAAGTATGTGAGCCCCAACGCCGCAATCGGCGACGCCCACGATGACGTTACCGATTACATCCGCACCAAGGATTTCACGCCCAACACCATGCTCGCGCTGCGCACCATGGTCAACGACATCGGCACCGAAACCTCTCTCTACCGAGAGCTGAAGAATGTCCCGAACGATCGCGTGCGCAACTTCCGCAATGACATGTATCTCATCAGCGAATCGATACGCCTGATGCAGAAGAGTGGCAAGCCGCAGTTTACCGCCGCAGACCGTGCCGTCCTGGCCAACTACAAAAAGCACATCGATCACTCGACCCGCTTCATTCCTCTTTGGGTAAAGGTCGCCGTAGCCATGGCTCTTGGGCTGGGCACGATGGTCGGCTGGAAGCGCATAGTTATCACCGTGGGAGAAAAAATTGGCAAGAGTCACCTGACCTATGCCCAGGGCGCGGTTGCCGAAATCACCGCCATGGCGACCATCGGCGCTGCCGACGGATTCGGTCTCCCCGTCAGTACCACTCACGTACTCTCTTCCGGAATTGCTGGCACCATGGCCGCCAACCACTCCGGAATTCAGTGGTCCACCGTGCGCAATCTGGCTCTGGCCTGGGTGCTCACCCTGCCCGTCGCCATGATGCTTTCGGGATCGTTATTCTGGTTGTTCCGCAAGACGTTCTAAAGCCAAGACGTTCTAAAACTGAGTTAGCCAGTCTGGTTCCCGCCTCAGAGAGGGTAGGGATACCTTTTGCCGGCGTGTATCATCTCAAAAGGGAGGAATTTCCCATGAATCCCTTTTGTAGGTTCCGTGCTGTCTTTTGTTTGTTCGTTCTCGTGATCTCTCCGATATTCATTTCACAACTTCACGCCGGTAACGAAGTGCTGGGCGAGGTTGAGCTCGCCGGCGCCTCTAAAGTCGAGAACACCTCCGGCGTTTGGGTCGATGGACAATACATCGGTTATCTGAGCGAACTGAAAGGGTCGAAAAAGCTCTTGCTTCTTCCCGGCGAGCACGAGATCACGGTGCGCCAGGGCGGCTATCTCGATTTCGTGCAGAAAGTTACGGTGCGAGCCGGAGAAAAACAGAGTATCGCGGTGAAAATGGAAAAAGACACTCGGGTTCAGATGCCTACAGTCACCGCCGAGATCAAGTTGGACGTTAAACCAAATCGCGCCGCAGTATTCGTGGACGGCGTCTTCGTTGGCCATGTTGCCGAATTCGAAGGTATGGGCAAAGCTTTGCTCGTGGCTCCAGGGAAGCACGCGATCAAAATGAGTTTGCCGGGGTATCGGGACTTTGAGACCGACATCGATTTGGTGGCGAATCAGAAATCGACGATCAAAACCGAAATGGTGAAAGGCGGCCCGGCAGAAGGAACTTCATTGCCTCAGTGAAGGGAAACAGGGAACCGCAATCAGGCAGAGGCGCTTGTGGTCAGCCCTCGCTGTTTGCGTAACTCTGCCAGAAACGATTCCGCCGGAAGCGTAGCTTGATTTCGGAACAGCCCAAGCAACGCGTCTTCTGGTTCGGAGGCTGGCGAAGCGACGGGTGAATTTGAGACAGACTCGGTCTCAAGGCCTTCGGGCTCCACGAGCAGCTCAGGCAGCACATTGCGATTCTCTGTCAGCAGGGCCAGGAACTTCTCCAGCATGGAACGGTGTTCCACGGTGCTCTGGGTAAATTCCACACCCATTCCCTGATCCGAGTGCATAACCCGAACCACACCTTCGATTTTCAGATCGACTCCCGCAGCGCTCATCGACAGGGTTACGCGCGTGGAAACAGGAAATGGCGAAGTAATTTCGAGGTAGCACCCACCCAGACTCAAGTCCGTAAGCCGGCAGCGCGCCGGCGGATCGTCTTTCTCTGCGTCGGGAGAATTGCGACTCAGCCATTCCCGCAGTCGGCGCGCAAATTCCGGAGACTGATTCTCGAAGCGCAATCCCACCTGCGTCCCAGCTGCCTCCCAGGCAAACTCCGCATCCACTTCGAGAGGCGTTGTCGATCCCGGCAGCGTGAATGAAAGCAACCATCGGCCATGGGCCTTGCTGCGACGGGGTAAGCCGACGGCGAGGCCGCCTTCGCCCAGATCCGTAGTATTTACCTTGAATTGGACATCCGACTCGCGGCTCCGCATCGTAATCGGAATTCGAACCAACACACGCGAATTGCGGCGCCGTTCTTTCTTCATCAACGCTCTCGCCGCCCGAAAACTTGACTTGGCCCGCTCGGCCGACACCGGCTTGTAAAGCACGAAGTGAGCCCCGATTTCGAAAGCCGACCGCAACCCGGTTGCGGGGTCTAGGATGGCTACAGCCACCGCCCTCTTGTTGCAGGGAGCGCTTCGCGCGCTGCGCAGCACCGCGGCCGCGCCCGGACCAGCACAATCCACAATGATGGCCTCAAACCGATCCCGGGTCAGATGCCGCAAAGCGACGTCAGAACTGCTACAGTGCTCGACCGCAATGTCAAGATCGCCCAGAGTCCGGCGCAGTACACGCACGATTTTATCGTCCGAGCTAAGCAGGAGTGTCTTAAGCTTCATGATCTTTGGGTTATTCCGGTTCAACTGGAAACGTTCCGCCCCTGGTCGTGCGCAGAAATGGTTTTACTGCGGACCGTCGTGACGGAGCGCGGCCATACTTACTCTATGCCGCCGCAAATCGGGTATCAATGATGCGGTGCACAAGGGGGTTACCCCAGTAATGTCTGGCTCGGCACGGGCTCCGCAGCCGCGCCTGACCTAGGAACGGCTGAAACCAGAACTTCTTCCTTTTTCGGGACTGCCGACTTTCGGGACTACCGATCTGCGCTGCTGACAACTAACCACATTAAATACAATTAGTTAGAAGTACTTAATTCAAGTGATAAAGCTAAATTATTATTGACTTTCGCTCGATTTTACCCTAAGCTGCTGAGTCTCCGATTAGGTTGGCGGCTTCAATGGATGACTAGGAGGTCTAGTTGTCGGACTTGGTTATGTTTTCCATGCATCGTCATACTTTCTGGAGAATCAAATAGATAGAGCAATTGTCGAGTTCATTCCCTCATTTGTAGGAAAGGCAGTTTCAATGGCCAAGCGTCGCGGAAATCCAAACTGGGGCAAGCCCGAGCCGATCGGACCAATTGTCCCCACCATTACGGAATTTGAACAAGTCGTGCGCGAGTACAAGCTCACTCCGGACCAATACCTGCGATCTACGCGCCTGCGCGAGTGGGCCCGCCGCAACAAGAACTCGAAATACATCCCCGAGCCTTTGCTGGAAGCCTGGGGTTTCGAAATCGAATCAACACTTTAGTCGATTTCATAGCAGGATTTGCTAAGGGTCGCTCGAAAGCGACCCTTTTGCTTTGATATCTCGGAGCGACATCTCGGAGCGGGAATGAGAAGATCTTCCGTGTTCCCCTGCTCCCGTGTGTCCTCTGTGGTCAAGCCCCTTGCGGATGTCTGATCGGAGCTGGATCCGATGCCTGACTGGCTACAAATTCCGCTCCCCGAACTCTTCGCCCTGCTGGCAGCCATCGCCTTCGCCGCCGGCCTCAACGTCTATGCCACCGTCGCCGCCCTTGGCCTCCTGGCCCGCTTGGACATCTTCCACTCCCGCCAGCCCTGGAACTCCTCGAAAGCTGGCCCGTAATCGCCGCCAGCTCGGCCCTCTTCGCCATCGAATTCTTCGCCAGCAAGATCCCCGCCTTCGATCTGATCTGGAGCGCCCTCCACACCTTCGTCCGCATCCCCATCGCTGCCCTGATCGCGTACCGGGCCGCCGCGCAACTCACTCCCGCCGAGCAGTTGCTGGCAACATTGCTCGGTGCAGCCATCGCCATGGTCGCGCACGGGGGCAAAACCGCCATCCGCGCCTCCGTAACCCCATCCCCTGAGCCTTTCTCAAACATTTCCCTAAGCCTCGCCGAGGACGCTCTCGCCGTAGCTCTCACCTGGCTAGCCACTCGCCATCCTTACGTAGCTGGAACGATCGCCCTCATCCTCGTCGTCATCATCGTACTGCTAGCCCGCTTCGTAATTCGAGCCCTGCGATCCCTCTTCCGCGGCGCCGAGGACGAACTGGCAGGACGACGAGCGCCATAGATATCCTCTGTCAGCTGTCACCCCAGTGGAAGCGGGGTCCTTCGACGGCGTTCAGGATGACATAGTTACTAAGTGATAAACGCTTTGTTACAATAACGCCATCATGACCACCCAAGCCTTTGCCGACGTTCCCACCGCGATCGAAGAAATCCGCGCCGGCCGCATGATCGTCGTAGTCGATGACGAAGACCGCGAGAACGAAGGCGACCTCACGCTGGCGGCCGAGAAGGTCACTCCCGAAGCCATCAACTTCATGGCCAAGTATGGGCGCGGCCTGGTTTGCCTTACGATGACCGAGGAGCGCCTCGATCACCTGCGTCTCGGCCCCATGAGCGCCGAGAACACGTCGCAATATGGCACTGCATTCTGCGAAGCAATCGACGCGCGCGTCGGCGTGACTACCGGCATTTCCGCCTACGATCGCGCGCGCACCATTCAGGTGGCGATCGATCCCACAACGAAGGCATCTGACCTGGCGCGCCCCGGACACGTCTTCCCTCTTCGCGCACGCAAAGGCGGAGTGCTGGTGCGCGCCGGACAAACCGAAGCCTCGGTCGATCTCGCCCGCCTCGCCGGACTGATTCCCGCCGGCATCATTTGCGAAATCATGAAGGACGACGGGACCATGGCACGCGTCCCCGACCTGATCGAGTTCTGCACGCAACACAACGTCAAGATGCTCACCGTGGCAGAGCTAATCCGCTACCGCATGGCACACGAACGCTACGTCCATCGCGTCGGCGAAGCCCTGGTGGAGACACGCTTCGGCGAATTCCGCCTAATCGCCTACGAGAGTGAAATCGACGGCGGAGAGTCGCATGTCGCTCTGATTCGCGGCGATATCGAAGCTATGAAAGACAGTAGCGAGACGCCGGTGCTCGTGCGCATGCATGCCCATTGCCTGATGGGCGACGTCTTTGGCGCAACGGGATGTGAGTGCCACGCCACGCTGCAAGGCTCGCTCCGCCGCATCGCCGATGAGGGACGCGGCGCGCTGATTTACCTGCATCAGACCTCCCAAGGATTCTCGGTCGATAAAGTGGGCGAGCGCAGCGCGCTCACCTTCCATCGCGGCCGCAAACTGCCAGCCCTGCTCGACAACGAAAGGCAGACGCAGCGCGAGATCGGAATCGGTGCCCAGATTTTGTCAGACCTGAACTTGAGGCGAATCCGTCTACTGACCAACCGTCCCAAACGTGTAGCAGCTCTTGAAGGATTTGGAATTGAGATTGTGGACCAGGTACCGGTGGAGCTAGGCGGAATAAAGGCAGGGAAAAACTAAAATCCGCTGGCCAGGGGTGGCCTCAGCAAACGGTCTTAGAAAGGTTTGCGCACGACGACTTCAGCGTCGCGAATAAAAAACTGCGCAGAGCATTGTTCCGAGCCGCAGATCACCGGAATAAGGCCGTTGATTTGTCGGCGCGTGATCAATCCCAGCATACCGCAAGAAGGACAGGCCAGCACGGCCCAGTACGGATCCTCCTTTTCGCCAACTTCGCCAGCGTTTTCTAAAACAAAGACGGTTCCGGGCTGCATCTGTTCGGGAATCCATTCATTCAGAATATCCAGTTCTCCGACCATGCATTCCTCCTGTGGACCAACCCCTGGACCGGCGTGTTCTAATCTACGAAACCTTTCTAGCACGGCGGCGCTCGGACAACCCCGTTACGGAAGTACTCGCCTTGCGGGCGATCACCACAGCGCGCACCTGCCGCACCGCGTCGCTCAGACAGATGCCCAAAATGGGCTGACTTGAATTCTTCAGTATGTCCACAATCTGTCGCGCCGAAGTTTCCAGATAAAGATGCGTACCATCGGTGAGCAAGTGAACATCAGAATTTCGTGCAACGATTTCGGCCAGACCTTTTCCAAACTCTCGTTGCAAAAAACGAATTACCTTGCCTACCTTCTGCAACGGGAAACCCTTGCGGCGCAATTCGCAGATCACCGCCATTTCCAGAACGTTCTGCATGGAATACAGCCGGCGATGGCCGACGCGCTCGGCTTTTACCAGGCCTCTTTCGTCCCACCACTGAAGCTGGCGGGAAGTGACGCCCGCTAGAGCTAACACCTCGCGGGATGAAAAGCGATCCGGCATTTCTCCTGTTTATGTTTGAAACAATCCACCAGCGAAATGTTTCAAACATTTTAGACATGAGTTGGTGCATGTCAACAGGAGATTCGAATGAGGAGGGTAACTAGAAGAATGCCCGGAAGATTACTGGAAGGAGCCGCCGCCGACGAAGTGGACTATTTCGAGCCGGTCGCCGTCCTTAAGCACAGTATTTGCCCAGCGATCGCGGGGGGCAATGTCGCGGTTGAGTTCAATTGCGACGCGGTCCGACTTCATCCCGAGGGCTTCGATCAGCGCCGTGAGCGTGAGTTCTTCGGGCGGCGTGGGGTCCGGGAAGGTACGCTCTTCACCGTTGATATGAATTCGCATGTCTGAATATTCTCTCAGGGTAGGCGATAAGATCCGATCATTCCGCTTTGCGCAGGGCAAATTTACGGGTGACCGTCCGGCCCTCGTGATTGGCTTGCACCATCACAGACGAGTCCGGTAAATCGTACTCCTCTACCTCAAAGGAGATCGAGGCACCTCCCGCAGAATCGGTGACGGCTTGCGTATAGAAAGGAGCTGCGTCAGGGCGGGCGAAGCGAAAGGTGAGACGCGCACTGCCGACTGCGGCTCCGCCCTCGGTCACGCGCAATTGCATGGTCAGATTGCGGTTGGCGTGAACGGAGGTAGCGTTCTCCCATTGCACGTCCAGTTGCTTGATGCCGGCCAACGATTCACCTTCCGCCTTATCGAGGACGCCCTCTAACTTCCCTTCTCGAATCGATTCCAGTACCAGCCGATGCTGGTCGCGAAGTTGCTGCTCTTTTTGCGGATCGCCGTAACCGGAATCCTGTGCGGTGCCGTATGGGATCGCCTTCTTGCCCACGCACTGGCCGCGTACGAAGACCTGCGTCTGAAGCAGTTTTTCGCTCTCGCGCGCTTCGCTTTGCACGTGGTAGATGGTGTCGCCGTGCTTAACATCAGTATTGAAGCCGAAAATCATAGGAAACTTAGAAATCGAGTCATTGGATGATTGAAAACCTATGCGGCTTGAAGCTTACAGCATCCGGCGCGCTTTCAAGAGTGATTTTCAATGGGCCGAGATTTCCAATGATCCGATGATCCGATCGCTGAATCGCCAAACTCTTCTTCCCGGTAGTGGGCTACTTTGCTAGCCGTCTCAAAATGAAAGTAACCCACTACCCTTCTTCCCCGTTCCCTTGACACTCTCGCGCACCAGCCCCTAATCTAGAGTGTTTAAGCGACGCATCGCGCGAATTATATATACCCCCTCCCATGCCAGACAATTATTTTGCTCGCTACCTGCCTTTTCTGATTCATGTTCTGCTGGCTGGCGGCTTTGCGATTGCAGTTGTCTCCCTTTCGTGGCTGATCGGGCAACGCAAGCCGACACGGGCCAAAAACCTCGCTTATGAATCCGGCATGACTCCTGTGGGGGATGCGCGCGGGCGGTTCTCTGTGCAGTTCTACCTCGTAGCCATGCTGTTCATTCTCTTCGATGTTGAAGCTGTATTCCTCTATCCTTGGGCGGTAATTTTGCGCGATCTCAAGCACTTTGGCCTTTGGGAGATGTTTGTCTACATCGGAATTGTGCTGGTTGGATTTTTCTATGTATGGAAAAAGGGCGTTCTGGACTGGGGCCCGACGGCAGTGCGCCGAGGAGAACGCTAATGCCGCTGAACCCAGCCATCACTGATCTTGAAAAGCTGAAGGGTCATCCGGCCGTAGCATGTCTGCTGGCATGGAATCCGGCGGCCGTCACAGGGATAAAGTTCGATCGCGATGAAATGACGATCTACGTTGATCGCTCAAACATTCGCGAGGCTTGCGCGCTGTTGCGCGACGATGCGGAGTGCGCCTTCAATTTTCTCTCGGACGTGACCTGCGTCGATTTGTATCCCTCCGAGCCAAGATTTGAAGTCATCTACCACCTGCTGTCGATTCCGAAGAAGGAGCGGGTGCGTCTGAAAGTTCGGCTGGAAAGTTCCAGCCTGGCGGTCGAATCGCTGACCTCGGTTTGGCCCGGTGCAAACTATTTTGAGCGTGAAATATTCGACTTGTTCGGCATTCGGTTTACCGGGCACCCATATTTGCGGCGGCTCTTAATGCCCGAGGAGTGGGAAGGCCATCCCCTGCGCAAAGACTATCCGGTGGAGGGCTACCGCTAAGCATGGCGCACCTTTCTCCCACGCCCGTTCTTGAACCCGGACAGGATCGGACGATGATCCTGAATATGGGGCCGCAGCACCCGTCCACCCACGGCGTGCTGCGCGTGCTGCTCGAGATCGATGGCGAGACCATCGTTCGAATCGCGCCCGACATCGGCTTCTTGCACACAGGAATTGAGAAGACGTGCGAGGCCAAGTTTTATCAACAGGTGGTGCCGCTTACCGACCGCATCGACTATCTGTGCCCCATGACCAACAATCTCTGCTATGCGCTGGCGGTCGAGAAACTTTTGGGGCTGGAGATTCCTCCGAAGGCGCAGTGGATGCGGGTGCTGATGAACGAGCTGACCCGCATCAACTCGCATCTGGTGTGGCTGGGCACCCACGCGCTCGACATTGGCGCGATGACGGTATTTCTCTACTGCTTTCGCGAGCGCGAAGAAGTGCTGAAGATGTTCGAGATGATCAGCGGACAGCGCATGATGACGTCTTATTTTCGGATTGGAGGAATTGCCCTCGAACCGCCTCTCGGATTCTTCGAGCGGGTTCGCAAATTCGCCGATCGCTTTCACGAGAAAGTCGACGAATACGAAAACTTGCTCACGGGAAATCCGATCTGGATGATGCGGACCAAGGGTGTGGCGAGAATAACGGCAGAAGATGCGATTGCGCTGGGCGCCAGTGGCCCCACCCTACGGGGAAGTGGCGTGGACTTCGATCTGCGACGCGATATGCCTTATTCCGGCTATGAGAATTTCAAATTCAAGGTTCCGGTGTCGCAGGATGGCGATGTGTTCGCCCGTTACATCTGCCGGGTGCGGGAACTGCGAGAATCGAACGAGATCGTGAAGCAGGCTCTGGACGGCATGCCGGAAGGCCCGATCAAGGCAAACGCTCCCGGCATTGTGCTGCCCGACCGGGAAAAAATGAAGACGCAGATGGAAGCTCTCATCTATCACTTCAAGATCATTACAGAGGGCTTCGCGGTGCCGGCGGGCGAAGTTTATCAGGCAGTCGAATCGCCTCGTGGCGAGATGGGCTACTACGTCGTGAGTGACGGGACGTCGAAACCATATCGCGTGCATATGCGCGCGGCCTGCCTGGCAAATCTGCAGACTCTGCCCAAGATGTGCGAAGGAGGTCTGATCGCGGATGTAGTTGCGGCGATTGGATCGATCGACATTGTGTTGGGAGAGATTGACCGGTGAAATTCTCCGAAGAATTCGAAACGCGGTTTGTGGAGATGGTGCCGCACTATCCCACGAAGCGGTCGGCGCTCGTGCCTACTCTTCTTTATGCACAGGACGAAGTTGGATTTCTCAGCGATGAGGTTATTCAGGAGATCGCTGGCCGGCTCGATCTGACTGAACTCGAAGTGCGCAACGTTATCAGCTACTACTCGATGCTGACCACGAAGCCTCGCGGAAAATTTAATGTGCAGGTCTGCACCAATATCAGTTGCCTCGTCCGCGGCGGCGAAGAAATTTTGCAACATTGCGCGAGGAAATTGGGAGTTGGCAACAAAGGAACCACCGCTGACGGATTATTTTCCCTCGAAGAGGTGGAATGCATCGGAGCCTGCAGCTGGGCTCCAGCGGTGCAAGTGAACTACGATTTTCATGAGAACCTGACAGCGGAGAAGATCGATAGGGTTTTGGACGAGTACAAAGGAAAGGCAATGTGATGAGTCCGATGCTTTTGCGATCGAATCATCGAGGGATCGAGACATCCTCGATGTCCCGATCACAAAATCACCCGATCACCCGATTCCATGGCTGACTTGGTTTCCCATCCCGATGAGATAAAGGTCGTCACCCGGCGCTTTGGCCAGGGTGCGACCAATATCGACCGCTATCTTGAACTGGACGGCTACAAGGCCGTGCGGAAGGCGCTGGGGATGGAGCCAGATGCCATTATTAACGAGGTGAAGAACTCGGGGCTGCGTGGGCGCGGCGGTGCAGGATTTTCGACTGGGATGAAATGGTCGTTCGTGCCCAAGCAATCAGCCAAGCCGAAATATGTGCTTTG
The DNA here is from genome assembly GCA_036844925.1 of Candidatus Sulfotelmatobacter sp. GTDB lineage: Bacteria > Acidobacteriota > Terriglobia > Terriglobales > Acidobacteriaceae > Sulfotelmatobacter. Next base: position 156,472 of record DAIUEW010000001.1, on the reverse strand, counting down.
CAACGGCGACGAGAGCGAGCCGGGTACCTGTAAAGACCGGCTGATTTTCGAACACGATCCGCACGCGGTAATCGAAGGCGTGATGATTGGCGGCCTGGCAGTCGGGGCGCTTAGCGGATACATCTACATTCGCGGCGAATATCGTTATCTTTCGGTGATCATGCAGAAGGCGATTCGCGATGCATATGCCAAGGGCTTTTTGGGCAAGAACATTTTCGGGAGTGGGCGCGATTTCGATATTTACTGGCACGGCGGCGCTGGCGCCTACGAAGTTGGCGAAGAATCAGCACTGATGGAATCCCTCGAGGGCAAGCGTGGTATCCCGCGGATTCGGCCGCCATTCCCCGCTGTAGTAGGACTGTGGGGCGGGCCGACAGTTATTAATAATGCGGAAACCCTGGCCAGCGTTCCTCACATTATGCTGGGCGGTGCGGAATGGTTCGCGAAGCTTGGTCCGCCGAAAAATGGCGGAACGCGATTGTTCTGCCTGAGCGGTAACGTGGCGAAGCCCGGAGTCTACGAACTTCCAATGGGCTACAACCTGAAAAAGATGATTTACGAGGTTGGCGGCGGAATTCCGAACGGACGTAAGTTGAAGGCCGTGGTCCCGGGAGGATCTTCGACGCCTTGCTTAACCGCCGAAGAGATCGATGTGAACATGGATTTCGATTCGGTGGCGAAAGCCGGGTCGATGCTTGGATCGGGCGGCGTGGTCGTGATCGACGAAGCGCAATGCATCGTAAAGTTTGCGCTGCGGACGATGAAATTTTACAAGCACGAGAGTTGTGGCTGGTGCATTCCATGCCGCGAGGGCACCGATTGGTTGGAGAAGACGCTGACTCGCTTCCATCGCGGCGGTGGTGTTAAAAAAGACATCGACAACATGCAGTACTTGTCGGAAAACATGCTGGGACGGACGTTTTGTCCGCTCGGTGATGCGGCGGCGATGCCGACGATCGCGTTCGTGAAAAAGTTCCGCAAGGAGTTTGAGGATCATTTGGAAGGCAGGCCCTGCCCGTTTGAGAAAAAGGGCGCCGCGGAAGAACTGGTACCAGCGTAGCAGCTGGCGTCCCACCGCGCCCATACGCGGGCGAATGCCCGCAGGCTTCAGATTATTGATGATCGCGAGGGCGAAACTCCTTCGCGAAGCTGGCGCGATGCCGGCGCTACAAATATATGGCTGACGTAACACTTACAGTCGACGGCAAGAAAGTGACGGCTCCCGCCGGAACGCTGCTGATCGAGGCCTGCAAAATGGCAGGCATCGAAGTTCCATCATTTTGTTATTACCCCAATCTCTCGCTGCAGGGCGCTTGCCGCATGTGCCTGGTGAAAATCGAGAAGATGCCGAAGCTGCAGACCGCATGCACAACTGTGGTCAGCGAAGGAATGATCGTGACTTCGGACAGCGACGAGATCAAGCAGGCGCGCAAAGGGATGCTGGAGTTGCTGCTGGGGAACCATCCATTGGATTGTCCGGTGTGCGATGCCGGCGGCGAGTGCGAACTGCAGGACATGACATTTTCTTACGGGGCGGCCGAGTCGAAGTTCATGGAGGCAAAAACCCACAAAGACGAACAGCAATGGTCGCCCATTGTGTTCTTCGACCGGCCGCGCTGCATTCTGTGCTATCGCTGCGTGCGCGTCTGCGGCGAAGGCATGGACGTTTGGGCGCTCGGTGTGCAGAACCGCGGAGTAAGTTCCATTATCGCGCCGAATAAAGAAGATCATCTGGAGTGCGAAGAGTGCGGCATGTGCATCGACATCTGTCCCGTGGGTGCACTCACCTCCGGCGCTTACCGCTACAAGACGCGCCCCTGGGAGATGAAGCATGTGGGCACGATCTGCACTCACTGCGGCGACGGCTGCAAGACCACGCTGGGTGTGCGGCGTGCCGATACTGGCATGGAGATTGTACGTGGCGACAACCGCGACAAGAGCGGGATCAACGGCGACTTTCTTTGCATCAAGGGACGCTACGCCTTTGACTTTGCGAATCACGAGCAACGTCTCACGCGACCGCTGATTCGCCAAAATGGAAAACTCACTCCTGCTACATGGGAGGAAGCGTTCGCTCTGATCGGGAAAACCTTTGCGGGCATTCGCGACTCAGAGGGCGGCCAAGCGATTGGCGTTGTGGGCTCGACTCGTATTACAAACGAAGAAGCGTACCTGCTATCCAAGTTCGCCCGCGTCGTGTTGGAGACAAACAATCTGGATCACCATCGCACGGCGGACTTCCCGGCTTTTGCGAGCGCGCTTCGCGGCAGGCCTGATGCCGCCGCCAGCATGGCCGATGTGTTTACCGCTCCAGCGATTCTGTTGATTGGCAATGATCCCACGGAGCAGCATCCTTTACTGGCCTGGCAGATTCGCAACAATGTCCGCCTGCATCGTGCGCGGCTATATGTAATCAATTCAAAGCCAATCAAGTTGCAGCGGCAGGCCACTAGCTTCGTGGAGATTCCTGCTGGCGCAGAGAGGAGGGTTGCGGCCTTTCTTGCGGGCAACGATGCCGCAAGTGATGAGCTGATCAGCTCCTCAGGCAATAAAGACCGATGGAACACATTTCGCGATAAACTGCGTGGCGAACAAAACCTTGTGATCGTCATCGGATCTGAAATCCGGGGAAACGATCTGACCAGCCTCGCGAAGTTCGGCGCCGGGATTTCCGGTGCCAAGTTTGTCTGCCTCGCGGATTATGCGAATTCTCGCGGTGCGGCCGACATGGGTTTGTACCCTGATTTGCTGCCCGGATACAACCCCATTCGCGGAAGCAGTGAGTTTCACAAAGAGTGGGGAGAGATACCACAGGCCGCGGGGCTAGATCTGCCGGGAATGATCGAAGCAGGAAAAACGGGCAAGCTCAGAGCCTTTTATGTTGTGGGATCGAATCCGATCGGCCGGTTAAACGTTGATCCATTCACTTTCTCGAAGAGTTTCGTGGTGGTGCAAGACATGTTCCTGACGGAGACGGCGGTCGTTGCCGATGTCGTGCTCCCAGCCGCGAACGGCTACGAGAAAACTGGCACATTCACCAATACCTGCGGTGACTTGCAGTTGGTGAAGAAGGCTGGCGAGATCACGGACACCAAGTCCGATTTCGAGATGATTGTGCGTATCGCCGATGCCATGGGCTTTGACGTGCGCAAGTTGGTGCCGTTCGGCGGCGGCACGCATGCTGACATGGGGCAGTCGCGTGGTGCGCAATCGGGCGAAGCCGACCGGCACGCGGTCTGGCTTGAGGCACACGGCCTCGAACCCAAACTAAGCCCGTTTGATCCGACGGCAATTCTCGATGAAATTCAACGGTTGGTTCCGGGTTATGACGTATCCCGTATGAATCTACTGGCAGGCAACAGTCAACGCACGTCGCTGGCCGCAGTTGGGCCGGGAGCTGCGCACCCAGCGGATTCAATCGATCCGGCGAATGACAACCTGTTCACGTCCGGAACCTTGGGACGATATTCGCGCGCGTTGAAGTCGGTGATAGAGAGTCACGAAGTCAAACCCGCTGAGGTTGCAGCAGACTGATCACAGTTTTAGAAAGGAAGCGGAATTGCCGATTGGCATTTTCATACTCGTGTCGGTGATCAAATCGGTGATCGTTCTTCTCGTGCTGCTCACCGCGGTCGCGTACACCGTCTGGCTGGAACGAAAAGTTGTCGGCCACATGCAGAATCGCTGGGGGCCGACGCGTGTGGGACCATTTGGATTGCTGCAACCTGCTGCGGATGGGCTGAAGTTCCTGTTCAAAGAGGACCTCACGCCCCCGCACGTTTATAAGCCGCTGTTCCTGGCAGCGCCGATGATGGCAGTGATCTTCGCTCTCACTTCGATTTCGGTGATCCCGTTCGGCAACTCGATTCAGCTTTTTGGATACAGCGTTCCGCTGCAGATTACCGACGTAAACATCGGGCTGCTGCTGATTCTGGGCATCACATCGATGGGCGTATACGGAGTCGCGCTCGCGGGTTGGTCCTCCAACAACAAATACTCTTTGCTGGGCGGCCTTCGAGCCAGTGCCCAAATGGTCAGCTACGAAATTGCTTTGGGACTTTCACTGGTCGGCGTGCTGATCCAGTCTGGCAGTTTCAGCTTGCGCGATATCGTTGAAGCGCAGGGTGGGCGCTTTCTCTACATCATTCCCCGATGGAATATCTTCCATGGACAGTTGATTGGATTCTTCGTCTATCTGATGGCGGCGTACGCGGAAACAAATCGCATCCCGTTCGACCTGCCGGAAGCCGAAACCGAACTGGTCGCCGGATACCACACGGAATATAGTTCGATGAAGTTTGCCATGTTCTTCATGGCCGAATACGCGAATATGATCACGGTAGCGTGCCTGGCTACGTTGCTGTTTTTCGGCGGATGGCACGGACCGCTGTTTGGGCCTTCATTGATGCGCGCCGTGTTGCCAGTGTTCTGGTTTATCGCCAAGGTTTTCTGTTTTCTCTTTCTTTACATCTGGGTGCGCGGGACGTTGCCGCGCTTCCGCTACGATCAACTGATGTCGTTCGGCTGGAAGTTTCTGCTACCCCTGGCAATCGCAAATCTGGTGGCAACGGCGATTGTCGTGGCCTGGTAGGGAAGTAAAGTGATCAGTGAACAGTGGCCAGCTAGAACTGGTCACTGACCACTGGCCACTGACCACTAGAAATTCAGAACTGATTTCATGAGTTTTCACCTCATATTATTTCTGATTTTCGGTGCGGTTTGCGTGGGCGGGGCGATCAACCTGCTGGCGCAACGGCATCCCATCAACAGCGCGCTATCGCTAATTGCAGTGATGGCTGCGCTGGCCGGCGATTATCTTCTACTCGGCGCAGAGTTCGTCGCGGCCGTGCAGCTGATCGTTTACGCCGGCGCCATTATGGTGTTGTTCGTCTTCGTGATCATGTTGTTGAACGCTGGCGTAGAGGAAGAAACTAAGGGAAGCCGTGTAGCGATTCTAGTTGGCGTGCCCGGGATGCTGATCGGCGGTGTGCTCGTCGCGTGGGTTGTGTTGCTGCGCTCTGGCACCGAAGCTGTGCCGATCGGCGCGCTGCCCGGACACCCGATCGATATTGCTCAGCTTCTGTTTCACGACTTTCTGTTGCCCTTCGAAGTCACCTCCATTTTGATTCTGATCGCCATCATGGGCGCCGTGGTGCTGGCCAGCAAGCCGGAATCTGCGGCGGGGAAGGTGGAGTGATGGTCCCGCTCTCTTATTATTTGTTGCTCAGCGGATTCTTGTTTGCCTGCGGCGTGGCCGGATTTCTGATCAAACGCAACATCATCACGATCTTCATGTCGATTGAACTGATGCTGAACGGAGTGAATCTGTCGTTCGTCGCGTTCGCTGCGCACTGGCACGCGCTGGCTGGCCAGATTTTCGTCTTCTTTGTCATGGTAGTTGCGGCCGCAGAATCCGCCGTCGGCCTGGCGATCATCATCGCTGTGTATCGTACGCGCGAGACCTTGAACGTGGATCAGGTAAACCTGCTCAAACTATGAATCCGATGCTCAATCTCTGGCTGATCCCGGTTATGCCGCTGGCGGGCGCTGCGATCAACGGCTTTTTAGGGAAAAGATCTTCGCGGCAGGCCGTGACCGCTGTCGCGCTCTTATTCAGCGGCGCTGCTTTCGCCATGGCCTTGTTGGTGGCGGCACGCTTCTCGTCGTTGTCGCTTCCCTACCAGGAGTTCTTCGCGCATTGGATTCGCTCGGGCACTTTCACCGCGGATTTCGCGTTCTACCTCGATCAACTCTCGCTCGTCATGTTGCTGGTGGTGACGGGAGTCGGATTCCTGATCCATATTTACGCCGTCGGCTACATGTGGGATGACCCCAGCTATTACCGCTTCTTCAGCTACCTTAACCTTTTCATGTTCTTCATGCTGACCCTGGTGCTGGCCGGCAACTACCTTGTGATGTTCATTGGTTGGGAGGGAGTTGGCCTTGCGTCGTATCTGCTGATCGGCTTCTGGTTTACCAAAGATTCGGCAGCCTCTGCGGGCAAGAAAGCGTTCATCGTGAACCGCATCGGCGACTTCGGCTTCCTGATCGCGTTATTTCTGCTCATTAAGCACTTTGGATCGCTGAATTTCCAGCAGGTGTTCGGAGCAGTGATTCCTTTGCCTGCTGAAACCGCCGGCGCGGGGCTGCTAACAGCGATCGGAATCCTGCTCATGGTGGGTGCTTGCGGAAAATCAGCTCAGATCCCGCTGTACGTATGGCTTCCCGACGCGATGGAGGGCCCCACGCCGGTTTCCGCTCTAATTCACGCTGCGACCATGGTGACAGCGGGCGTATACATGGTTTCGCGTTCGCACGTCATCTTCGAACGCGCGCCTGTCGCGCTGACTGTAGTGGCAATCATCGGAACCCTTACCGCGTTCTTCGCGGCGACCATCGGCATCGTACAGACTGACATCAAGAGGGTTCTCGCCTATTCCACTGTCTCGCAGCTTGGCTACATGTTCATGGCCTGCGGCGTTGGAGCATTTTCGGCAGGCATTTTTCACCTGATGACGCACGCCTTCTTCAAGGGCCTGCTCTTCCTTGCGGCTGGATCGGTGATTCATGCGGTCGGCGGCGAACAGGACATGCGAAAAATGGGAGGACTGCGCGCCAAGATTCCCTGGACGTTCTGGACTATGACCGCAGGCACTCTGGCAATCGCCGGAATCCCTGGCCTTGCAGGATTTTTCAGCAAAGACGAAATTCTGTGGCGCGCCTATCAGGCAAGCTGGGCTTACTGGCTGCTGGGACTGGTGACGGCGTTCATCACTTCGTTCTACATGTTCCGGCTCTGGTTCCTGACTTTCTTTAGAGAGTATCGCGGCGAAGCCGAGGCTGGTCACGATCACGGAAGCCATTCCGGGCGTGATTCCCACGGCGCCCACGGTCACAGCGGGATTCACGAGAGTCCGAAGGTCATGGTTATTCCGCTGGTGATTCTAGCTGTGCTCTCGGTGCTCGGTGGATATGTGGGTGTGCCCGGTTCGCTCGGCGGCAACAATCGATTCGACAAATTTCTCGGCCCGGTTTTTCACGGCAGCACTCTCGTCGACGCTCAGCACACTGCAATAGGCGAAAAAGGTGCGCCGGAGCAGGAGACAGAAGGGTCAGAGCCAAAGACAAAGACCGCGGCGTCCACCGAACTGATGTTCACCGCCATTTCGGTGTTGGCCGCTCTGCTGGGTTTTGCGCTCGCGTGGCTGCTTTACTTCCGCAGCCCGGAGTTGCCGGACAAAATTGCAGCTTCGCTGTCGGGCGGATATCAGACGCTTCTACACAAATATTACATTGACGAATTGTACGGGGCGCTGTTTGTTAAGCCGTTGATCGACGGCTCGACTCGAATCTTGTGGCAAGGAGTGGATCGGAAGATTATCGATGCGACGGTGAATGATGCGGGCGACGGATTGCGCCACGTTTCCGACGAAGCTCGTCACATGCAGTCCGGAAACATCCGCTCATACGCGGGATGGATCGCGGCAGGTTCGGCCGCGGTGATCGCTTTCATGATCTGGATGTGGACGGGACCCCGATGAGCACGGACAATCTCAGTTCCATCATTTTAACTCTGGTCACGTTCGTACCGCTGGCTGGCGGCCTGTTGCTGATGCTGCTGCCGCGCCGCGACCGCGACATCCGCATTTTCGCTCTCGTCATTTCACTCCTGACCTTTGTTCTCTCGTTGCATCTCCCCGTCTATTTTCATCGTGCACAAACCGATTTTCAGTATCAGATCGACAAGCAATGGGTCTCCACGCCGAACATTCACTACCACATGGGGATTGACGGCATTTCTATGTGGCTGGTGGTGCTTACAACATTTCTCACGCCACTGTGCGTCCTTATTTCCTGGACGTCGATTCACGAGCGTGTGAAAGAGTTTTTTATCCTGCTGCTGGTTCTGGAGACGGCGCTGATCGGCGTCTTCACCTCGCTCGACTTGTTCCTCTTTTATTTTTTCTGGGAAGCCACACTCATTCCCATGGCTTTGCTGATTGGCATTTTCGGCCACGAGCGCAAAGTGTATGCGGCAATCAAGTTCTTCATGTACACCATGATCGGTTCGGTGTTCATGCTGGCGGCGATCCTGTGGCTTTACGCCCATACCGGCAGTTTCGACTTTGTTGTGATTCGCGATCAAATTGCGAGCGGCGCCGTGCCCCGGTTTCCGGCTGCGGCGCAATGGCTTTTCCTCGGATTTTTTCTGGCGTTTGCCGTGAAGGTTCCTTTATTCCCCTTTCATACATGGCTGCCCGATGCGCACGTCGAGGCGCCCACGGCAGGGTCGGTTCTGCTGGCCGGCGTTCTGCTCAAGATGGGCACGTACGGGCTGCTGCGCTTCAACCTGGGACTGTTCCCTGTCGAGTCGCGCGCGAATGCCCCGTGGGTGATGGTCCTTGCCCTGATCGGCATTATCTATGGCGCGCTCGTGGCCATGGTTCAACCCAACATGAAGAAGTTGATCGCTTATTCATCCGTGAGCCACCTCGGATTCGTCGTGCTGGGAATTTTCAGCTTCACGCAGGCTGGTTTGAATGGCGCAATGTTCGTCATGCTGGCACACGGGGTTTCCACGGGCGCACTATTCATGCTGGCGGGGATTCTGCATGAACGCCGTCATACCTATGAAATCAGCGAATTCGGAGGACTGGCCTCGCCCATGCCGGTATACGCTGCGTCCTATCTGGTGATTGTGCTGGCGTCAGTTGGCTTGCCGTTGCTGAACGGCTTCATTGGCGAATTTCTCGTGCTGAGCGGCGCGTTTCAGGACAGAGCTGTCTACGGGATACTCGGCGCAACCGGCATAATTTGGAGCGCGATTTATCTTCTCTGGATGTATCAGCGCGTGTTCTATGGCAAGGTCACGCACCCAGTCAACAATTCTCTTAGCGATTTGTTGGGATTTGAAAAACTGGCGGTCTGGCCCTGTGCGGCAGCTGCGCTCGTAATGGGAGTAGCTCCTATTCTGTGGCTGGGAGCGGTTGATCCCGCGGTTCACGCCGCACTCACTCCGTTTGCGCGATTGGCGAGCCGGGTGGTGGGTCGATGATCGCCAATGCAATGATCGCCGATGCAAGCTTCGCCACAACGACGATCACGCATTTTATCCCGGCATATTCGCAGACGCTTCCTCAATTGGCCGATTACGTTCGCATCTTGCCAGAAATTGTTCTCTCCCTCTTCGGCATGATCGTGATGGCGCTCGAGCCTCTAGTAGACGAGGAGAAAAATCCAAGAGTCCTCGGCTCTATCGCGCTAATCGGAACGCTGGCGGCACTTTGCGCGACCTGGTTCATGGCGCAGTCTCCTGGGCTTGCCTTCTGGAACATGGTGCAGGCGGATGGGTTCAGCGTTTTCTTTCATGTCCTGGTGATCGCGATCGCCGCTGTCGTCATCCTGAGCTCCTATGAATATATGGCGGTCCAGCGGATCCGTGCCGGAGAGTATTATGCTCTCATCCTTTTCGGGGTTGTCGGCGTGGCCCTGATGACGTCGGCGATCGAGCTGGTTTTGATTTTCATCGCGCTCGAGATTTCCTCGATCTCCTCTTATGTTCTGGCGGGATTTCGGCGGAACGAAGCTTCCAGCGCCGAATCCTCTCTGAAATATTTCCTGCTGGGTTCATTCGCCACAGCATTTTTTTTATACGGAGTGGCGTTGATGTTTGGCGCCACCGGCTCAACCAATATTGATCGGATCAGCCGGACGCTGCAGGGCTCGCCCGTTCCTGTGTTGGCGTTTGTGGCGGTGGCGTTCATGTTTGTAGGTTTAGGTTTCAAAGTGGCTGCCGCACCCTTCCACATTTGGACGCCGGACGTGTACGAAGGGGCGCCCGCCCCGATTGTGGGCTTCATGTCGACCGCGCCCAAGGCGGCGGCGTTTGCGGTTTTGCTGCGCATCGTATTCGTGATAAATGTACACGCCATATTCTGGGTCATCTGGGTCGCGGCAGCGCTCTCCATGACCCTGGGCAACATCGGCGCAATGGTGCAGGATAATGTGAAACGTTTGCTGGCCTATTCGTCGATTGCCCATGCGGGATATTTGCTTGTGGCATTCGCTGCTTCGCCTTCCTTGGGAACTTCGGCGGCTATGTTCTACACCGCATCTTATGCGGCAATGAACTTAGGGGCGTTCGCAGTGGTAAGCCATTTCGCCAATGCGGGCGAGCGCTATGTAACCCTCGAAGATTATGAAGGCTTGGGCCGCAGTTCTCCGCTGCTGGCAGCGACGCTTACCATATTCCTGCTCTCGCTGATTGGCATCCCGATGACCGGCGGCTTTTTCGCTAAGTTCTATGTGTTCAGCGCAGCGGTGAAAGCCAACTTAATCTGGCTCACCATCATCGGCGTCCTCAACAGTGGCGTCGGCGCGTACTACTACTTGCGAATCATCGTGGTGATGTACATGCGCCAAGCGCGGAAAGAGGTTCCGGTGACCCCGGTTGGATTTGCGCCCAGGCTTGCAATCGCATTGTGCCTGGCTGCAACCATCTACCTCGGAATATTTCCAGGCAGTGTACTGCAGTATGCGCAAGATTCCGCTCAACAGCTCGTACAGCAGACTCCCACCGAGAATCCTCCATCCAGTACTGTTTCCATCCCAGCAACTTATTAGGCGGTCCGTTATGACAAAGATGCTGAGGACAATCGCTGAAAGATTGAGCCGCGGCCTGGTTTTCGAGCGACGGCTGCCACCAAACTTCGGGAGAGGCAGGATATTTGTTTCGCCGGACGCTGGGCTGCGATTCTATCGCCGAAACCTAGCCAAGGGCGATGCAATTCTCTTCAAGATGGTCGATGAACTGGTTAAACCCGGGGATGTTGTGTGGGATGTGGGGGCCAACGTCGGGCTGTTCACTTTCGCGAGTGCGAACCGCGCCGGTAAGAACGGCGACGTCATCGCGATTGAGGCCGACCTATGGCTCGTAGGTTTGCTGCGGCGGTCATGTGAGATGCTGGAACGCAGCGTAAATGCCGCTGTGACGGTGATACCAGCTGCCGCTTCTGACTCGCTGGGCTTGGCTACATTTCATATTGCCCAGCGGGCGCGATCATCGAATCACTTGGAAGGAGTCGGCTCAACGCAGGCGGGCGGAACACGAAGGATAGAGTCGATCGTCGCCATCACGCTCGATTGGCTTTTACAACAACTGCCCGCACCCCAAGTTTTGAAAATCGATGTGGAGGGAATGGAGCACCGCGTGTTAGCTGGAGCGAGTTCTGTATTGTCTACAGCTCGTCCACTGATCTGGTGCGAAGTGGATCCGCTGAACAAGGATGAGGTCACGAATATTCTTCATGGCCACGATTACGAATTGTTTTATGCAAATCAGGATCCGGTGCAGAGGCAGCCCTTGCTGCGTGCGCCATGGGAAACCTTGGCCCGTCCACGATCCGTGCGTTCTGGTCAACGGAATCGCGAATCCGCATAAGCACCCAAGACTTCCCCGCATTCCTCATCACAATCGAATGTTTCTGTTTTTCCCACTCGAAGCATTTAACTCGAAAGTTCAATCACGAGCATCATCTACCAAGGGAACGAATCGGACGAGTTCGCGAGGCGAGATCACGGGCAATCCATTGATCATTCGGATGAATTGCAGCTGCTGTGAATCATCCGTTCCAACCGGAATAATCATTCGTCCATTTTCGCGGAGTTGAGCGATCAGTGCGGGAGGCGGATGGGGAGTAGCGGCAGAGACCAGGATTGCATCGAAGGGGGCGTCGGTCGGAAGGCCTAGTGTGCCGTCTCCGGTGAAGAGTCTCACATTAGTATAGCCGAGCGCTGCGATGACTTCGCGAGCGCTTTCCGCAAGAGCAGGATGGCGTTCAATGGAAAATACTTCCGCGGCCAGTTCCGCAAGCAGCGCGGTTGCGTAGCCAGAGCCGGTGCCAACTTCGAGAACTTTGTCAGCGGGGGTGAGCTGGAGAGATTCAAGCATGAGGGCAACGATGTAAGGCTGAGAAATAGTTTGTCCCTCGCCGATGGGAAGAGGATGGTCTTCGTAGGCTTGCGCCCGATAGGGTTCAGAGACGAATTTGTCGCGCGGAACATGAAGCATGGCATCGAGAACGTGCGCATCAGAGATACCGCGGGCGCGCACTTGGGAGTCAACCATAACTTGGCGGGCGGCGATTGAATCAGCCATGGATTCAGGCAGAATGCAGGGCAAGCTCTCTTCTACGAAAACTGCAAATTATTTCTTGCGGCTGCGGACGCGCAGATCAAAGCTGACGACTCCATTCTGGTCACGCGTGCCCACAGCGGAAATGTTGCGATTGACATAGTACTCCCCCTGAATAATCTGCTCCGAACTTTGAGAAACGTTAGTGGAGTACGTGAGTGAAACGTGGTTGACAAATTCCTGCTCAATCGTGATCTGGGGGCCGTTGCTGATGGGATTGTTTTCCGTGTTAAGCCCCTGAGGATCGATCTTGATATTGCTGGCTCCGAACAGCCGTTGCAAGCGATTGCTGACCGTCGTGTTGAGGGCCTCGCTGAGAATCAGAGCGGTAGCCTCATCCGAAAACGTGCTTTGGCCGGACTGCTCCTGAAGCTGAGCGGATTCTTCGTTGGTGCGGCCGAGCGCGAGAAGGGCAATAATATCGGACTTCGGCAAAGGAGGTTCAGAACGGTAGTTGATGCTGAGTCCGCGATCCGGCGTTCCCGTAATCGTGATGTTCAGATCGTAGTTGCGGACATGAGTAGAGGCCTGCAGATTGAGTTGAGGCTCGATGGCAACCGGATTGGCGAAAGTGATATCGCCGCGCTCGAGCGTGAAGCGGGTGCCGTGAAAGGTGGCTTGACCTTCAAGAATGTCGGCGCGACCAAGAACCGCAGGACGAGCGACGGAGCCACGAATGCGGAGGTCGGCGTCGCCCGACAGGCGCGCGATCGCTGTGCGCATCTGAAGTTCGGGCGCGGTCTGGACGCGAATATCGAGTTTTACATTATTGAGCGGAGAGTTGGCAGTGGTGACGGTCGAGAACTGGCGGCTGCGCTCGAGATAAGCGCTGAAGTCGAAACCAGGGGTCACGGCTATCTTGTTGACGCTGATCTTGCCGGAAACGGTTGAAGCGGAACGAGATCCCACCCAATGCAATTCGGCGTCGGCAGTCGAACTGACGCCGGGAGGATAACGCAGACGAACGTCACTACCTGTGACAGTGAGGTTGAAGTTGAGTTGCTGGTTCACATAAGTGGCGTCACCCTTTAGGTCGAGTGTGCCGCCCCCGGTGCGGGAGGTTAGGGTCTCAATGTGCACCTGATCGCGAGTGAACCGAAGAGAGCCATCGAGCTCGGTCAAACCGCTGGGCAGCCCCGCGTACGTGATCGACCCGTTCGTCAAACGCAGTCGACCCTGTGGTAACGGATCGGCAACAGTGCCGCCAACGGTAAGGTTCATGGTCACAAGACCTACCGCACTGAGATCCGGATCAAAGCTGGAGAGCAATCTGAGATCGAGGTGCCCATCCGCTACTAGATCGAGCGTGCGGTCGCTGGAGAGCTGCACTGATCCGTGCGCGGTGAGGTCGGTTCCATCGCCCACAAGGTGAAGTTGCTGGATGTCGATCGACTGATTCACGAGCGTGAAGCGAACTGGATCCTGATTATGCACTTTGACGTTTTCCACTTCGAGAGAAACCGCGGACAAGTTACCATCGGCCATCCAGCGGCTGGGTTGCCGGAGCGGTCCATGCAGATTTAAGGAGCCGGACACGGCAGAATGTCCCGTGAGCCTTCCACGCAGATAGGAGTGCCAGAGAGCATCGAGATCGATCTGGTTCATTTGCAGCAACAAGTTAGTGGAATAGTCATTGCGCAACTGGACATCGCCGCTAACTTCCAGCGATCCGCGCTCGAAATGAGAGTTGCCTCTCAGAACCAGCTGACTACCTTCGGTAACAGCGTGCAGATCGAGTTCACCGGCCAGTTCGTGATCGAAAGTCAGATCTCGAAGGTGGACATCCCCATCGATGGAAGGCGCCTCAGGACTGCCCGATCCTTTAAGCGCGAAATCTGCACGTCCTTCTACGGAAAGTTGACTGGAATGGATCGATGGAAATTCGGAAAGATTGAAATTGCTGCCCGCGAGATCGAAATGAAAGGCGCGGTTGGAGGGATTGAAGTCGGCACTTCCTGTGATGCCCGAATCCTCATGGAACAGATGCATGTCATCAAAAGCGATTTTGCCCTCACCGATGTGGAAGTTGGAATCGAATTGCCGCACCGTTTCCCCGTAGGCGGTGGCATTGGCGAGGTGGATTTGCCCTTTGCCCGTAGGGTTGGAGAGGGTTCCGCTGGCCAGCACAAAAACATCAGCCCTGCCAAAGACGCGAAAGTCGTATCCGGCTAAGGCCTGGAGCTCGGTTAGGTCGCCTTTGTAAAGGTTGGCGCGGAGGCTGAACGTGCTGTCGCCAGTGAGGTGCCCGTGCTGCAGGGTGGCGGATCCCTCAAATTCAGCGGACGTATCATCTCGCCGGAGAGTGGCGTTATGAAATGTGACAGATTGGAAGGAAAGCTGGAGAGAAGTGGAAAGCGAATCCCAGTGCATTTGTAATTCATGGGTTCTGGATGTGGCAGGCGTCGCGATGCCGAAATCGTTGACTGCAAGCGTCCCGGTAATTTGAGGAGCAGAAAACGAACCGCTCATGTTGCCATTGAACGTGGCTGTGCCGTTCAGCACGACGGGGAACAAGGCTGGACCGCGAACCGCAGAAATGAATGGCAGCCAGTCGGCGAGACTGGTGGTGGAAACGGTGAGCCGAACCGCGGAAGCGGCAGACAGTGTACCGGAGGCCTGAATGTGGCTGGTGGGGGTGGCCAGGGTGAACCTCGCGAGATCCAGAGTCTCGTTGCCAGCGTGATATACGCCGTTGGCATGGGAGGTGACGGAAAGCTGTCCTCGGGCAGGCGAAGCCGGAGGAACGAAGTCGAGAGCATATTGGATTTCCGCGTCGCGCGGAGTTCCCCTCCATCGAGCTTCGAGAGTGCCGGAGGCGGCCGCAGCGGGATGGAAGCGAGGGAACGAGTGAGCAGGAGTATCGAGTGCCACGGCTAGATCATCCGCAGACAGGTCACGCAAATGAATAAGAACGAAACCGTCCTGGATTGCCTGCAGTTTTGGCTTACCCATTTTTTCGCGATAGTTTTTCTCAGAGGGAGCCGCGGAGATAACAGCCGTCTCAAGGGTTTTTCTGGCGGCTGCGGAAAGATGTTGCGCAGGAGAGAGCCAGTGATTCACTTCAGCATCGCCTGCAAAACTTCCACCGAAAATCTTGCCTTGCAGCTTCGAGAGTTGGAGTTGCTGGTCAGTGATTGAATAGCCGCTACTCAGCGAGGCTTTAGAGAGGAATATCTGATCGTCCTGGAACGCCAGATCCTGGATGGTCAGAAGGCCGGTGCTAGAAAACCGGTCAAGTGCCCAATCGCCGTGGCCTTTGAGCTCAAGAACCCCCGCGCGAAGATCGTGGCGGCGTGTGATGGTCGCGGCTTCGGTTAGGTCGATCTGAGCATCGTAGGGACCCTGAAGGTGCGGATGCCGGAAGTCTGTGACTTGACCAGTAGCGAAAAAATGCGAGTGCCCGGAGTTCCATTTAAGAGAGGTGATGAGGGCGGAGTTCTCGCCGAGGGTGAATTGCATGGCGGTCATCCATGCAAAGGGATGGCAATCCATGAGCTTGGTGTTGATCAGGCCGAGCAGAAGGTGTCCGTCATAGCGTCTGCCGAGAAACGAATAATCCATCCGAAGTGAAGTATCACGAGCGGAGAAGTCTACAGGAATCTTCTGGTCATCCCAAAGGATCTGTCCATGACGCAGCTCAAGGTGGTTAATCGAGAGAGCAAAGAGTTTCTCGACAGGAGTCTGAATGGTTGCGGCAATTTTCCGCGGGGGGAAATTGGTGGTGCCGTCAGAATAGAAAACTATGTGGACGATAGGTTGCTCAAGGATGAGTTGGTGGAAGGCGAGCTCGGACCGCAGAAGAGAGCTGATCTTCAGGCGAGCAACGATGCCATCGGCATGGGCGAGAGGTACATCGGTGGCTGATTCTCGGCCGTGAACCGTAATATCGCGCACTTCGACCTGGAGGCGAAAGGGAATGGTATGAATGCTGGCAATTTCCGCACGCCCTCCGGTGATGCGCTCAACCTCCGCAACCAGGCGGCGACGGACCAGTGACTGGAAAGAATTCGTGTTGACGTAAATCGATAAGCCGAGCACAGTCACAAATGCAAAAGTGACACTGATGAGCCAATACTTCCACCAGCGGTGACCGACAGGCTTCGTCGAGGAATCCTTCACTGCGATTGAACTCCCGGGTCGTTGGCAGAGGAGGTGACGCCCGGAATGTGTACGTGGCCCTCGGAACGCAAAGTCTGCAGCCACGAGACGAGTAGCTCACTAACCTTCTCCTGGGTGAGCAACTCGCGAATCTTGCTGGAAACCTCGGCAAGTGGAACTTCGGAGGATCCGGACCGCTTCAACTTTGGCACGAACTGATCGCGGTAATACGTCTCGATTGACTTGGAATCAATCTGCACGGCGGGGCGAAGGCGGACATCAACCAGCCGCATCAGGTCGATTTGCTGCTGGACGTGGGCATAAAGATCTTTCTCAAAGAGGTGATACTGGGCGAGAAGGGCCTGCCAGGCCTCAGGGGATGCAGCTTGAGGATACAGTTTCCGCGCATCAGCCACGCGGGCAGCGACCTCGGCGTCAGTGGCATGCGGAAAGTCTGCAGACTTCATCTGTTCGCGAAGAAGCTCCTGGTCGATGAGACGATCGAGAACTGCGCGGCGGTCGTCATCGGTGAACTGTGCGAGTGAGCGATTGGTGAGCAGAGCTTCGTAACTCAGGCCTTCGTCCCATTCCGACTGCAGAATAACGTGTCGGTTGACAATGGCGACGATGCGATCAATCACTTCGGCTGCAGCAGGCCGCGAGCACGCGAATAACCCAATCAAAAGCGTGGCAAATGCCGCCAGGACAACTGCCGTACGATCATGAGTTCTGCTTATCAAAATGGCTGACCTATGCTGAAAAAAACGTTGAAGTGGCGCAAGCGCTGCGTTTCGAAGTCGCCTGTCAGACTTCCTTTTGAATTGACCAGGCCCTGGAAATAGCTGGTTGGATTTAGATTGTACCCGAAATCGAAGCTCAGAGGGCCGATCGGAGTCTTATACCGCAACCCCACTCCCGCCACGTGGGAGGTGTAGTCGTAACCGCTGTTATTGAAATAGTTCGTGCAAGGGGTGACGGGCACGCCGCCAGGCTGCAAGCATTGCGAGGGATCGGGCTGGTGCCACCGCAGAACGCCCTTCAGCATATCGTGGCCGGCAGTGAAGACATTTCCCATGTCGTGAAAGATGGCGAACCCGAAGCCTTCTCCCAGATAAGGCAGGCTGACGGCAGGAAAACGCAGTTCTTCCTTGTTAACGAACAGGGCCGAGCCGCCAACGGGAAAACCAGAATCAGGATCGCGAGGTCCTGCCTGATTCAACCCGAAACCGCGGTGAGAGTTGTCGCCTCCGGCAAAAAATTCTTCGGGCAGCGGGATTACTGTAACTCCCTGCGCGCAAGATGTGGTCAAGTTGGTGACTTCGCAAGCTCCTGGCGGCAGAACTCTGGTACCGCGATAGACCTGTTCCAGGCCGAGGGTTGTGGAACGAGCAAAGACGAATTTGTGGTTGGGATGGCCAAACGCATAGTAAGTGGATTCCTGGGACAGCGCCCGGGTGTAATCTGACTGTGATCCGAAGTAACTCGATGCGACGAAAGTGTCGAGCGTGAAGTATTGTCCCTTCGTACTTTCGAGAGGATTGTCGCGCTTATCGCGAATAAAAGTAAAACCGGGCCCGCCAACAACTGCAGGCAAGGAAAACAAACTAAATTCCGCCGGCGAAAAGTCTGACGCGAAGTTGGTAGCTTTCACTCGGCGGTAGTCGAAGCGGTAGGTGATGGATGTTGCCCGGTTGGGCTGCTGCTTGCCGATTTGCTGGCGAACATCGATCTTGCCTTCCAGCCGCTGCGAGGTGAAGGTGGCCACGTTGAGACTGTTGTCGTAGAAAATTGTGTAGAACACTTTGAAGCGATCGTTGTTGAAGAGTCTGGGGACCTCGTAGCTGATCAGGCCGCGCTGTTGGAGTCGTCCTACGTGAGACTGGAAGGTTAGCGTCTGGTCACGGCCGCCCACATTGAGTCGGGTGATATCGAATTCGACCCGGGGACTCACTCCCGTCGAACCGGCGGGAGAGCTAGTCCCGGAGGGCAAGCCAGTTTCGAATTCCAGGCCGATGCCATAGGTAAATGTGTAGCGCTTCGCTTCCTCTACCTGGACGAGAACGTTTTTCTGAGGGTCGGAGCCTTCGGGATTTTGGACCCCCGTGTCAACCTGCCTAAAGATTCCGAGGTCGTAGAGCTTGCTCTGCGTTGCAAGAAGATCCTGCTGGCTGAGGGGCTGGCCCGCGGTCACTTGAATTTCGCGCTGCACGACATAATCGCGCGTGTGATCCAGTTTGCCAACCATTACCTGATTCACAAAAAATTGCTCGCCCTCCTGGATGTTGTAAGTAACGTCTTCGTGGTCCGGCTGGCCGGACGTCGGCTTGGTTGTGATGTCGAGGGTGGCATTCGAAAATCCGTGGTTGAAGTAGTAATTGAGAATTGACTCGCGATCGTTCGCCAGATTTTGCTCGGAGTAGGGCTGGCCTTCGCGGGTATTGAATTCGGGAAACACCTTGGCATCAATCTTCTGATTTCCAACAATGCGAAATGCCCCCACCAGAGTCTGCGGGCCTTCTTCGATCTGAATATGAACCGCGAGGTGGTTTTCGACACCCTGGTAATTGTCGTCAACCTTGGTTTGAATCTTGGCCTGCCGGAATCCATTCGATACGTACAAAGCTTGCAGAGATGCGACGTCGCTCTTGAGCAGTTCTCCACTGAAGCGCCCGCCGGAAAAAAACTCACCGGAGGGCTGAATCTTGAGGCGCTGGCGAAGCGTCTTTCTGGGAAAATATTTGTTCCCGGCAATATCGATGAGCACGAACTTGTGAGCGGGACCTGGATCGATGCGATAAATGACACGAAGCGTGTCGGAAGTAGTTGCCTTCTGGATTTCAACGGTGGCATCGAAGCGGCCGCGGCTTTCCAGATAGTCGAGGAGGTTTTTCTTTCCCTCGTTCAGAAGATCGTCATCGACAGCGTTTTCCTCGTAGACGGGAATTTCTTTCTTCATGACGCCGCGGCTGATATGAAACCCTTGAGCGTAAATGATCACCACCGGGCCGGGTTCGATCAGATAGGTGTAGTCAACGGAGTTGGATTCGGGATGATATTTCTGCTCGGCAATCAGAACTTGTGCGAGGACGCGCTGCTGCTTCTGCAGTTTCTTGCGCAAACGCTGAAGAGAATTAGTGATGCGAGCGGCCGTGACGCGTTCACCGCGATGCATCGCGGCGATGTCCTCAATCTGAATCTGAGAAAAGGCTGAGTGTCCAGTGACCGTCACCTCGCCGATGTGGGCAGGATCTCCCGCAGCGATGTGGAAAAGGACATTTACTTGTTGGGTCTCTACGTTCGATGTGCTTTCCGCGGTGACCCGAGCGCGGTAGTAGCCATCTTCCTGCATAAGTTGCCGAATGTTTCGCAAAGCACGGTTGAGCTTGTCCGCGGTATAAAGTTCGCCCAATTGGAACTTCGATGCATTGCCGATCTGGTTGCTGTTGGGGTGGCCGGGAGCGCCTTCCACATCGACCGCACCGACAAAGAAGTTGGGCGAAGTGGTGAACGTAAGGCGCACGCCGGGGCCAGAGGGAGTAACCTCCGCTTGGACGTCAGCAAAGCGTCCTGTAGAGAAAAGTAAGCGGATGCTGTCGCGGAGCTGGTCACGGTCGAGAGGCTGGCCTGCTTTCAGCGGGAGCATTTGGAGCAAGCGGTCGCCGTCCCGCACGCCGGGCAATTCGCTCGATTGAATAATCCTTCCGGCGTACGCGGATATCGAAGCGAGAGCTGAGGAGGGTTCCTGAGATACATGCGCGGATGGATCCGATCCAGCTCGGGCAGCCGGAGCGAGCGACGCAATTACCAATAGGATGAATGAGGTATACCGTCTCAGCAAATAGAATCCTTCGCCCCGGTGCCTACCATTCGATGAACCGTGGCAGCGCCGTGTTGTATGGGTAGTGATGCAGTTAGATTGTCCATCCCGAGCAAGCCTTCTTTGCGCCGCGAGGAGCCTGTCCCGAGCTTGCCGTGGGAATCTGCGCGAGCCGCGCACTCCGTCGCGTTCTTAGCGACGCAATACCACGCGTTTGGCTCGCCTCCTCATCAACCTGCACCACTACCGTTGTATGCATCGCTGGCAGCTGCAAAGTCCAGCCACCTATAATAAAGGTTTTGCTGGTGAAGGCTGGTGATCTCCTTGAGGCAGGGCGTGGACAAAGAAAAGTTCGAAGCGCGATTCGAAGAGCGTTTCCGAGAACGATACTCGCGGCAAATTCTGTTTGGCGGAGTCGGAGCGGAGGGCCAGAAGCGGCTGGCCGCAGGGCGAGTTGCGATTGTGGGATGCGGCGCAACCGGATCGGCGCTGGCGTCGCTATTGGCCCGAGCAGGAGTCGGAACCCTCCGAATTATCGATCGTGATTACGTCGAAGCCAGCAATTTGCAGCGGCAATCGCTCTTCGAGGAACAGGACGCGGCCGATTCATTGCCCAAGGCAATTGCTGCAGCTCGAAAGATTGCAGCCTTCAATTCGGATTGTGTGGTGGAAGCGCGGGTTGACGACGTGGTTCCGGCAAATGTTAACGCATTGCTTCAGGAGATCGACGTAATTTTAGATGGCACTGATAATTACGAAACTCGCTATCTGGTGAATGATCATGCCGTCAAGAATGCACTGCCATGGATCTATGCGGCGGCGGTTGGCAGTTATGGAGTGACGATGAATGTGTTGCCGGGAACAACGGCGTGCCTGGCATGCATTTTTCCGGATCCGCCGCAAGGGATGGTTGAGACTTGCGAAACCTCGGGGGTTTTGAATTCGGCGGTGAACGTAGTCGCCTCGATTGCGGCCACCGAAACGATGAAGTTGCTGGTCGGAGGTGCGGCTGCGAAAAAGTTGCGCAAGACACTATGGTCATTTGATGTTTGGACGAACGAGCACGCGGAGATCGCGGCGACGACTCCCCGGCCGGGGTGCAGAGTGTGTGGGGAGCGGGATTTTGTGCACCTGGCAGGCGAGGGGCGTCCACACATCACGATGTGTGGACGAAACTCCGTGCAGATTCACGAGCGCGCCCGGCCGATTGATTTTGCCGAAATGCAGCGGCGCCTGGAGACGCACGGCTCCGTACGCCACAACGAATTCGTGTTGAAGTTTTGGCGAGAGCCCTATGAGATGACGCTGTTTCCTGATGGTCGAGCCATCATTAAGGGCACCACGGACGCCGGAGTCGCGCGCAGTTTGTATGCGCGGTATGTGGGGAGTTGAGTTGATTATGTTATGCACAATCGCCACGCCACCCACTGGATTCCCTTTTCGTTGACCGCGTGCCGCTGTGATACCCTGCCGCGAAGGAGGTGCAAAGATGGAAGGTGCCATTCGAGCGGCAAAAGGTGCGTTTGTAATTACCCTGCTCTTTTCGGTAACAACTCTATTGGCGCAGCAGGCCAGCCAGTTGCCAACTCCTATGCAAGGCGATTACATTTCCCACGATTTTCATTTCATGTCTGGCGAAATGCTGCCTGAGTTTCGATTGCACTACGCGACCTTTGGAACTCCGCGCCGCGACGCGAGCGGCCGGGTTACGAATGCGGTGCTGCTTTTGCACGGCACCACTGGCGCCGGCGCGCAATTCCTGGCACCGCAATTTGCGGACGTGCTATTTGGGCCAGGACAGCTTCTCGATGTGACGCGCTACTACATCATTCTCCCGGACAACATCGGCCACGGAAAATCGAGCAAGCCCAGCGACGGTATGCGCATGCATTTTCCGCAATATGACTATGACGACATGGTCGCATCGCAGCATGAGTTGCTAGAAAAGGGACTCGGCGTGAACCACCTGCGCCTGATCCTGGGCACTTCCATGGGCTGCATGCATTCCTTTGTATGGGGCGAAACCTATCCCGATTTCATGGATGCGCTGATGCCCCTGGCCTGCCTGCCAGTCGAAATCGCGGGACGGAACCGAATGTGGCGCAAATTAGTTATGGACGCGATTCGGGACGATCCGGAGTGGAAGGGCGGTGAATACGTCGCTCAGCCGAACGCGGGGCTGAAAACGGCGGCGGAGATGTTTCAGATCGCTGCGGGCTCCGCCCTGCAGATGCAGCAGAGTTCTCCCACACGCGACAAAACCGATGACGCCAGTGAAGAATTTGCCAAGCGTTTTATCGCCAGCCATGATGCCAACGATTTTCTTTACGCCGTCAACGCTTCACGGAACTACGATCCCTCACCGCAGCTGGACAAAATAACCGTACCGGTCATGTTCGTAAATTCAGCCGACGATTTTATAAACCCTCCGGAACTCGGAATCGCGGAGCGGCAGATCAAGCGAGTGAAAAAGGGCCGCTTCGTGCTGCTTCCCATCTCCGACAACACCCACGGTCACGGCACACACACATGGGCGGCAGCCTGGCAGCAATATTTGAAGGAGTTGCTGGAAGCATCGCAACATTGACTCCTTCGCAAATTGCGGGAAGGTCTTAGGCCTTAGGATTTTGCCCAATCATTAGTCTCAAGATCCGACACCTGAGACCCAAGACCTAGGACCTATCGCATCATCGCACGGGCGGCAGATACGGAATATAGAGGGCGAACAACCAGCACAGAAAAAACACGACTGGAATGTGCACCATCAACTGAAGCACCCCGTATCCAACAATGTCGCGGGCTTTTAATTTCAGTATGCCGAGCAGCGGCAGCATCCAGAAGGGATTGACCAGGTTAGGCAGCGCCTCGGAGGCGTTGTAGATTTGCACCACCCACCCCAGATGCACCTGGTGCAGATTTGCAGCCTGCAGAACATAAGGCGCTTCAATGACCCATTTGCTGCCGCCGGATGGAATGAAAACTCCCAGCACAGCCGAATACATTGCCACCAGCAAAGGATATGTATTGTGCGTGCTTATGGAGGCGAAAAGCCTCGAGAGCGCATCGGCGATTCCTGTTCCAACAATCATCCCAAAGATCACCGCATAAAACGGAAACTGAATCAGCACCCCGCCGGTCGCAGGAATGCATTCTGAAACGGCGCGCATAAAACGCTTGGGACGCCAGTGCAACAGCAGTCCCACAGTGATGAACATCAGGTTGTAAGTGTTGAGATCGAGCACCGCGAGCCCGCCTTGCGGCGAGGTGCAGAAGACATCTACCAAGTACCAGCACAGCAGCGCAGCGACCAGAATGGTCAGCAGCGGACTGTATTCCAGCCACTCGCCCGGCTTGCTTCGTACTTCCAGACTCGACCGAATCGGTTCGTATTGGATGCCGTAGGATTCGGCCGTTCTGGCATTCTCCGGGGAGGGCGTGGACAGGTATACGATCAGCACCGACAGTAATATAAGGACCACCGTGGTTGCGATGCTTTGCCACAAAAAAAGAGTTTGGGTCAGCGGAATCAGACCGCTGATGTTGAACAAGGATGGCGGCATAGCCGACTTCGTTGCCATTAACATAGCGGCAGAAGAAGAGAGCCCCATGGCCCAGACGGCGCCCAATCCGAGATAGGCGGCAGCGCCGGCGGCGCGGTAGTCCATTCCCTTGACGCGATGAGCCAGTTCGCGAACGAAGAGTCCGCTGAAAATTAGACTCAAGCCCCAGGAGATCAGCGAGGTCAGCATGGAGAAAAGCGCCACCATGGCAACCGCGCCCCGCGGCGTCTTTGGTATTCCTGCTAAGCCATGGATGGCCCGATACACCAGCGGAGTCGAGGCAACAACATATCCACCGACGATGATCATCACCATCTGCATGGTGAAAGGAACCAGGGACCAGAAGTTTTTTCCGCCCTGAATGGCAAGCTTAGCGGGACTCTGTCTAAGCAAAAGACCAACCATGAATACAACAACGATTCCCAGCAGCGCAAAGACTAGCGGGTCTGGAAACCAGCGCTCGCTCCAGTTGGCGAGACCCAGGCCAAAGCGGAACAAGACCTTGCTCTGGCGCTGCCGCGTTCTTTTCTCGTGACACGAGCATAGGCCGTTCCCCTCGGCATGCGTCCGACATTGTAGCGTGTATTTCGCGTACCGGAAGGATTTTGCCGAATTCCGCGCCGGGTGTAGGATGCCCTCGATTGGGCTGGCAGCGTCGGCCACCGGTCTGCACGTGTCGGAGCGATTCATGAATACCTTCCCGGTTCTGTTAGGTGCCCTGTGCGTGTATGCGTTGGCGTACCGCTACTACAGCGCATTCATTGCGGCAAAGGCTTTGGCGCTTGACGACCGCCGCACGACTCCAGGCCACGCGTACGCGGATGGGCACAACTACGTAGCTTCGCCGCGATGGGTGCTTTTCGGCCATCACTTCGCGGCCATCGCAGGCGCGGGTCCGCTGATTGGGCCGACCCTAGCGGCGCAGTTCGGCTTCGCTCCCGGATTTCTCTGGCTGTTGATTGGTGCTGTTCTGTGCGGATGCGTGCAGGACTTCACTGTGCTGGTGGCTTCCTTGCGCCACCGCGGGCGCTCGGTGGCGGATGTGGCACGCACGGAAATCAGCCCGTTCGCTGGTTTGGTGGCGATGATTGCCGTACTGTTTATTCTTCTTGTCACGCTGGCGGGCCTCGGCATCGTGGTTGTAAATGCGCTCTCGAACAGTCCCTGGGGCGTCTTCACCATCGGCATGACGATCCCCATCGCGGTCATCATGGGATGGTGGATGTTCAAAAGCCACGCCGGAAAGATAAGCGTCACCGGTCCCAGCATCTTTGGTGTCGTGTTTTTGATTGCAAGCGTGGTCGCCGGACATTGGGTAGCACAGACCGGATGGGCGTCAGCCCTCACCTTTACGCCGCATCAGATCACAATTCTCATGGGCATCTATGGGCTGGTTGCGTCGGTCCTTCCAGTCTGGCTGGTGCTGGAACCGCGCGACTATCTCTCAACCTACGTAAAGCTGGGCACAATCGCAATACTGGTCATTGGCGTCTTCGTGGTTCATCCCAACATTCAGTTTCCGAATTTTACGCCGTTCGTCCATGGAGGCGGGCCGATCATCAAGGGAACTTTATTCCCGTTTCTTTTTGTTACGATTGCGTGCGGCGCGATCTCAGGCTTTCACTCCCTCGTCTCCTCAGGCACGACCCCCAAGATGCTGGATAAGGAAACGGATGCCCGCTTCATTGGATACGGCGCGATGATTGCCGAATCGCTCGTAGGCGTGCTGGCTCTCATCGCGGCGTGCTCCCTCGCGCCCGGAGACTACTTTGCCATCAACACGACGCCGGCGGTCTTCAGCCATTTGGGATTGAGCACGGTCAATCTGGACATGTTCTCGCGCGAGGTCGGAGAGCATCTGGCGGGGCGCACGGGAGGCGCGGTTTCATTGGCGATCGGCATGGCGCAAATCTTTCGCGGCCTGCCTGGCATGGACCGCCTGATGGGCTATTGGTATCACTACGCGATTATGTTCGAAGCCCTTTTCATCCTCACTACCGTCGACACCGGGACTCGCGTGGCCCGTTACGTTTTGCAAGAGCTGATGGGCAAGGTGCACACGCCGTTCGGCAATAGCTCCTGGCTGCCGGGAAATCTGCTCACCAGCTTTTTCGTGGTTTTGGGATGGGGATACTTGATCTACACGGGAAATATCTCCACGATATGGCCGCTGTTCGGTACCGGAAACCAGTTGCTCGCCACCATCGCGCTCGCCGTGACGACCACGTTCCTCATTAATATGGGCAGGCAGAAATATGCCTGGATCACAGCGCTTCCCATGTGCTTTGTGGGCGTGACTACGCTCACAGCGGGAGTGCTCTCGATCAAAAACATTTTCTGGCCGCTGACCTCCAAGCCAGGGCAGATATTTACCGGCTACCTGGATACAGTTCTAATGAGCATCTTTATCGCTGGGGTAATCCTGGTGGTTTTTGATGCGGCGCGACGTTGGATCGCGGTGCTCAAGGGCGCTCCCGCGCCGCAAGAGGCCTTCGGTCCTCCGCTCACCACTGCAGGCGAAGTAAAGATGGGCTGCTGCTAGCCGGGTATGCCTTCCGTCACAGTTTGGATTGCATCTTAAAGCTAATTTTTCATTCACTTCGCTCGTTACCATCGTGACCTTGCCGTGGTTACCGCTTGTATCAAGAATGGCTTGTGAGGTGCAAAGTAAAAAGGAAACCTGTGTTCGTGAAGGTGCTCGTGCATCGGTTGCATTCGTGCAACAGACGGCTGACGCGGGATTTTAGCCTTACGCGGAAACCGCATTCTCGCGCCCGCATCGGCCTGGTGGCTATGTGACTTCCGTCGACTCTCGCGCATCCCATGACGAAAACCCTCCACACTCTCATCTCCGATCAGAAGAAAGAAACTTCTATCGAGGAGTGTGTTTCGCAAGCGCGCAAACTGCAAGCTGCTGCTGATCCTTCCGCGGCGCTCTCACGAATTGAAGAGGGACTATCCGTTTACCCGCGCGAACCGCGGTTAATTCAGATTCAGGAAAGTGTCCAGCGCGACCTTCAAACTCAGCGCCGCCAATTCCGCCGCCGCGATCTAGAAGAATTGCGGCGCATGGAAACAGAAATCGATGCTGCCGCGAATCCTGCGTCGAAAGAAGCCTTGGCTGCACGCGTGCGGGCTGTAACTGCTAAATATTCGACGGATGGAGAAGTTCTATCCGTCGCAAATGGGCTTCTGCATCGCCTGGGTCTGCTCGAAGGTGCCCAGACAAGTTCGTCCGAATCGCCCAAAACTGGATCACCCGAAATTGGATCGCCGAAAATTGGATCGCCCACGAGCGAAAGCGCGACCCTCACCTACCACACTCCGCCCGCTGGAGCGCGGGAACCTTCTCCCCCCGCGATGAGCCAAGCTCCGAAGAGCAATGTTCCGAAGAGCGATATCCCGCTGAGCAATCCTCCGAGTAATGCCCCGCCGAAACATCTTCAGGCGACTCCACCGGCTTCTGAAGCGGTTGCTAGTGCGGTCGGCCCACTGCCTCCGCCAGCGCCGCCGATTTCGCCGACACAAGTTGTCGTCGATTCCGCAGACGAGGTTCCCGCGCCGGCGGCTAAAGTCGCATCTTCATTAACCACTCTAAAACCGCGTTCAAAATCGACGACTCTTATTATCGTCTCCACCGCAGCAGCGATCCTGGTCGCGGCGATCCTTCTCTTCCTTTTCGGACGAAAGCATCGTGAACCGTCAGTCGCGCAGGCCCCCGAACCGGCACCGGTAGCCTCCTCGCCGGCTGTTTCCGCGCCGCCGGCACTTGCTCCCGCAGAACCAACTCCGTCCCCAACTCTACCCTCTCTGAAACTTTCTTCTGACACCGGCGTTGGCAAAGTTACCCTCGACGATCAGCCTCCCGCCGATCTCCAGGACGGACAATGGTCGCTCGACAGCCTCGCCGCGGGTGAGCATAAATTCAAATTCAAAGCGCCACAGGGAGAAGCGTCCTTTACTTTTTCAACCGCCGCCGGCGCGGTCCCCGTCGTCACCGGTTCTGTAGTTTCCAAAGGCATTCTGGCATTAGTTCTAACCGGCATGTCCGGTCATCTTCGCATCTATTCGAGTGACACTGCGACAAGAGTCAGTCTTGATGGCCAGGCTCCACTCAGCGTTTCAAAGGATGGCCTGGACTTTCCCTCCATCTCACCAGGCTCTCACGAGCTAGCTGTGACTCAAGGTAGCGATCAATACAAACTCGATGTTGACTCAGGGGCTGCGCCGACTCTCAGCGCCTTCCTCGAATCCGGGCAAAACCTGGGCTCGCTTCTTATCGTTGCCGGTCAAGACAAAGCCAAAGTCTTTCTCAACGGTAACCCGCTGCGGCAGCTTACGCAGGGCGGACAGCTTCGCATTCCAAACCTGGAACTCAAGGATTACGTCGTACAAGTTTCCAAGAGCGGCTTCCAGGACGCTCCGCAACAAACGATTCGAATTCGTAAAGGTGGACAAGCTAAACTGATTTTCAACCTGCAACCCGTGCCTCACCTAGCCTCGTTGAACATCCAAGGCTGAGCACCAGGAACCACAGTTCTCGTCGATCAAATTCCCGTTGGCACAATTCAACCGGATGGCACACTCTCCGTCTCCACCGTCAATCCCGGCGACCACACAATCGAACTGCGCAAAGACCGCTTCAAGCCCCGGCAACTCAAGAAACATTTCGCTGCCGGTGCGGTCGTATCTCTCGCCGCTTCCGATGCCGCCCTGGAGATCGCGCCCGCAGAATTGAAAATCACTTTTACGCCCGCCGATGCCCAAGTCGCGCTCGCCAGGGCAGGCGAGATGCCGACAAAAGTAAGCAGCGGAGTTCCGCTCACTCTTGCCGCCGGTTCCTACACTCTTACCGCGAGAACTGCCGACGCCTTCACGCGCTCATCCACGCTGGAAGCGGTAGCCGGACAATCCAAAATTTTGGATTTGTCTCTTGCGCCCAGCGGTATGTCGAAGTGGGACGACCCATCGGCTTGGAAGCAAGAGAAGGATTACTTCGTCCGCAAGGGCGGCGATTTTGTCCTGTACGGACTCGCTCCAACCTCGGGCACCTTTGTATTTTCCGCCATGCTCACCAAGGGTCATCGTTTGCAGTGGGTGCTGAACTACACCGATCCCGGGAACTACGTCCTCTTCCAGGTGGACGAAAATAACCTTTACCGCACAATCATTCATAACGGGGAAAAGGGGAATGAGGTCAAAGTTCCCAATAAGAGCGACAAAAAAGGTTTTCGAACGCTGCAGATCCGTGTCGGCCCCAATGAGGTCGTGCATCAGATCAAACAAGGCGAGAGTTGGAAGCTTCTTGATCGCTGGACGCAGCCCGGAGCAAATCTGAGTCTAGGCAAGTTCGGCTTTTATATTCCGGGCAACGACCAGGTCGCGCTCTCCGCCTTCGCGCACTACGTGGACTTGAACCTTCACTAGTACAATGGTTGTGAAACCAAATGAGCACACATTCTGAAACGCCGACGACCACCGCGACTCGGCCGGTCCGCCCGCAAGCCGCTTCCGCCGAGATTCCGGCTGTCCCTCTGACCACCGAGGGCTACAGCGTATTACACCAGATGATGCGCTTCCGCTGGACGGCGTGGCGGGCTCTGCCCGACGCCACTCGCTCGGCGATCGCGCAGGAAGCGGCGGCTGTGCTGGGCGAAATGGAGAAGAATTCCGGCGGACAGTCGGCGCTTTTCTCGCTGATCGGCCACAAAGGCGATCTCATGCTGGTGCACTTCCGCAAGTCGTTTGCCGACCTCAATCAGGCGGAACTTAGGCTGGCCGGCCAGCGATTGAGCGACTACCTCGAACCCACATCTTCTTATCTCTCAATCATCGAACTTGGACTCTACGATTCCACCCTGAAAATTTATAAAGAGCTGAGCGACCAAGGCATTCAACCGCACTCGGATCAGTGGAAGGCCGAGATTGAATGCAAACTCGACCGCCATCGAGAAGCCATGCACCCGCGCCTCTTTCCGGAAATTCCTCCCAATCGTTATATCTGCTTTTATCCGATGAACCGGATGCGCGGCGAAGACAAGAACTGGTACACGCTCCCCCTCGAAGAACGCGCGCGGCAAATGAACGAGCATGGACTCGTTGGCCGCCGCTACGCCGGCGAAGTCAAGCAGATCATCACTGGCTCGATTGGTTTCGACGACTGGGAGTGGGGTGTTGACCTGTTCGCCGACGATCCGCTCGTCTTCAAGAAACTCATCTACGAAATGCGTTTCGACCACGTAAGCGCCGTGTATGCGCTATTCGGGCAATTCTTCGTTGGAGTGCGCTGCCCCGCGGCGGCGTTAGCGAAGTTGTTAAGCGGAGAGCTGCCGAAGTAGCCGTGTCTTGAAGCAAAACCGAACTCACCATAGAGACACATAGGCACAGAGAAAGGTAAAGAGCTTAGGAAGGTTTTCTCTGTGTCTCTGTGACTCTGTGGTGAAATGATTTAGCGAGCTGGAGACCCTCATGTCAACCCTCGGACTCATCGAATACAAAGATGCCAGCCCGGAAGTACGCGCCGTTTACGACGACATAATGGCCACCCGAAAAACCGACTGGATCAATAATTTCTGGAAGGCGATTGCGCACGATCCCGCGACGCTGAAGCGCACGTGGGAAGACATCAAGCAGATTATGGCTCCCGGGGCGCTCGATCCGCTAACCAAGGAGATGATTTATATCGCGGTGAGCGTGACCAATCAATGCAGTTACTGCATCGCTTCGCATACCGTCTCAGCACAGAAAAAGGGCATGACCGACGCCATGTTCAAAGAGTTGATGTCAGTGGTCGGCATGGCCAACGAGACCAACAAGCTGGTCACCGGATATCAGGTGGAGATCGATGAGCAATTCAAGGGCTGTCGTTAGTGGTTGGTCTTGGTCGTTAGCAAGAGCCATGTGGGGACAGCCGGCCCCGGCCTGGTGCCCCCCTCCCTCCTGCGTTCTTTGCGGCAAAGGTGGGAAGTGGGGTTTCTACCGGCGAATTCGTCCGAACTTGAACTCGTGCGCTTTCATGTCTACCTTTCGCCCGCGAAACCGGATGCCCTCGCCTTCTAACCTCAGTCGTTGCTCGACTGCCGAATCGCCTCGCAGCTTGATCTCTCCACCTGCGCCCAGCACACGCTGCCATGGTAGATCAAACCCACGATGCAGCACTTGCGCCACCTGCCGCGCCATTCCCGGTAGTCCTGCCGCTCGCGCAATCGCTCCGTAGGTGGAAACTTTACCTTTAGGAATCCGTCGAATCGCAGCTTCGATGCGCATTCGCGTCTTCGATGACTTATCGTGAGGCGACTGATCTCGCAAAGATTGATCCAGTCGTCCCCTTTCCCCGCGACTCCGCGATTTGCTTCCCCTCATCACAACGCGATCCATCCCAGGCGAATCATCCACAACGATCCCACCAAGACCAGCAGCCACAAGATAATTCCCTGTAGCAGCGGACGATGCCCCACGCGCTTGATAGTCTCGACCGAGATCCCGCTGCCAATCAGGAACAACGTAGCGGTCAACCCGATTTTCGCAATTTTTACGGCGATTGCGTAAGCGTGCGCCCCTGCCGGCAGATATGTATTGCACACCGCCGCTATGCAGAAAAGACCGATGAACCACGGCCACTGAATCTTGGCCTTGGCGTGGCGCACCATCGCAGTTCCCAGCGCGAGTGGAACAATCCATAGGGCGCGAGCCAACTTCACCGTGGTCGCTATGGCCAACGCTTCCGCGCCATATTTAGCCGCGGCGCCGACTACCGAACTGGTATCGTGAATGGCCAGCGCGGCCCACAACCCAAACTGTGATTGTGTCAGCTTCAGCCCGCCACCGATGGCCGGAAAAATAAGGAGTGCAACCGAATTCAACACAAAGACGGTTCCTAGCGCCACCGCCATCTCTTCATCGCTGGCCTGAGTAATGGGACCAACCGCCGCAATGGCGCTGCCCCCACAAATTGCCGTTCCGGTTGAGATGAGAAAGGCTGGCACTCGCTGGACGCCCAACAGTTGGCCCAGACCCATGCCCGCGAGCAGCGCAAAGCAGATGCCGAACATCGTGTAGACAAAGCCGCTCCGCCCTGCCTGCACCACTTGGTGCAGGTTCATCCCGAATCCCAGTCCTACTACTGACGCTTGCAGCAGGAACCGAGAAAATTTCTTCGCCAGCTCGCCGTAAGGATGCGGAAACGCCAGCCCAAATACAAGCCCCATCGCCAGCGCGACTGGCGGAGACACGAAGCCGCTGGCACTAACCAGCAAGGCTACAATAAAAACGACGCGAGGGAGCATTCGAGGAGAGCCCGATGCAAGCGAAGTCCACTCAACGCAGTTTCGTGAAGCTCGCTCAGATCTGGCTAAGCCGCCTTGCGGAAGGAATCGATGGCTTCCGCTTCAGAGTTGTATACGTCG
This sequence comes from Candidatus Sulfotelmatobacter sp., assembly GCA_036844925.1. Lineage (GTDB taxonomy): Bacteria > Acidobacteriota > Terriglobia > Terriglobales > Acidobacteriaceae > Sulfotelmatobacter. Next base: position 124,399 of record DAIUEW010000001.1, on the reverse strand, counting down.
AAAACCGTGAGTAATTTCGTGACCTGCAGCAGATCGCCCACGCGCTTGGTCAGGTTCGTCAATTTAATTGTGCCACCTGCGTTTTGCGCCGTGGTGCGCAGGGCCACCAGCGTGCCCAGCCCGCCGGAATCGATGTAACTCACTTCGCCCAGATTCAGTACGATGCGATTGTTCTGCGAGATCGCCTTCTTAACCGTATCTCGCAGCAGCGAGGATTCCTCGCCAAACACAATTCGGCCGATGCAATCCACCACCAGGATGCCATCTTTCGTTTGGGTTACCACTTTCAATTCCATAAGCACACTCCCCTTTCCCGTCCGCACCAGTTCCGCCTTGACTGGGGCCGCTGCCGCACTCCAGCGTGACGCACTAGCCTATCGCTAGCGGGAAGCTTTAGCAAGTTTGCCGCCTCTGCCTTTGAGGACTAACCGGTTGCCAGTGCGCCAAGACGCTCGTCGAGACGTTTGAAACTCAAGGCCATGCCCTCCTTCATCCCCGTCTTGAGCGCCGCATCGCGCGCCTCTTTCGATGGATAAAGAAGCGTGCACACGACCGTCGTCTTGCCATTCTCTTCCGAAAAGATCTGTGTGTTGAGTGTTTCTGGCCAGTCGCCGCCCCAGGACTCCGTGGAGACGATTCGCTCGGGCGGCCTGACTTCTTTGTAGGTGCCACGCATCTCCATCTGGGTGCCATCGGAATGGCGCCAGCCGAAGTGCCACGCCCCGCCCGGGCGGAGATCAATTTCGCAGACGGGCATGGTCCAGCCTTCTGGACCCAGCATCCAGTGCGGCAAGTGTTCTGGGTTGGTGTACGCATCGAAGACAAGCGTGCGTGGCGCGTCGAAGACGCGCGAGATCACGATCTCTCGATCCGAGGGAGTGGCTACGGTCAGGGCGGCACTATTTTTTGTTGTTGCGACCATGTCTGTTCTCCTTCTCTGTCTCCTGCAGTTCAATCAGGTATCGATCCAGACGCTCGAAATTCCGTTCCCAGAACCTGCGATAGCGTGCCACCCAGCCCGCAACGTCCTTCAGTGGACTTGCCTTAAGTCGGCACGGTCTCCATTGCGCCTCGCGCCCGCGCGTGATCAATCCCGCTCGCTCCAGCACTTTGAGGTGCCTGGAGATCGCGGGCATGCTCATTTCGAACGGCTCCGCCAGCTCCGTCACCGAAGCCTCACCCGATGCAAGCCGAGCCAGGATGGCGCGCCGGGTCGGATCGGCCAGAGCTGAAAACGTGATGCTGAGGTGGTCGGACATAGTATTTAACCCATACGTTATGTAACTACTATGTTAAATACAATAAAGCCGATATCCTGTCAAGTGCGAAGGACAGCCGCGTGGAACTATGCTTGCGGCTCACCCCCTCGGCTTCTCCATGGCTTTGTTTTTTGAAGGAGCCAATCATCCGCCCACGATTCGTGCTAGCCTTGGGCCCGCCAACTTTGAAAACGACTCTTTCGATTGTCTCGAATAGCAGGAGGGAACAGACATGGCAAACAGTTTTGGTACAGACATCATTATTCAAGCGGAAGATCCCACGAAAGCGGCTCTCTTCTATGTCAAGCATCTCGGATTTGAAACCACCGGCGAAAAGCCGAACATGATTAGCCTCCATGGCGAGCACATCAACTTATTCATTGAGCGAGGCCCAGCAATGGGTGCTGTTATGGAGGTAACGGTCGACAACGTTGAAGAAACCAAGGCCCGGCTTGTTAGGAACGGTTGTCGGATCGTCAAAGACGAGCCCGATTTCCCAAGGTGTTACATCCAGGATCCCTACGGCCTGATCTACAACCTGACGACCTAAGTTGTACCCCTTTTTGAACGGTGCGTGTAAATCATTCGTTGGATTGAACGCCAGAGTCGCAGCGGCCCATCCCTGCCATCACGTATAATCGTCTTTCCGGCTCATGAGCTACACCGTCCTGGCGCGTAAATATCGTCCCCAGAAATTCTCCGAGGTGATCGGACAGGAGCACGTCACCCGTACTTTGCAAAACGCCCTTGAGCAGGGACGTACCGCCCACGGCTACATTTTCAGCGGCCATCGCGGCATTGGGAAGACCACGGTGGCGCGCATTCTGGCTGCGGCGTTGAACTGCCGCTCCCGTCTTAATAACTATGAAGACAAGCCGGTCGCCGAGCCCTGCGGCATCTGCGAGTCCTGTACCGAGATTCGCGCCGGCAACGCAGTTGACGTGATCGAGATCGACGCCGCCACCAACCGCGGCATCGACGAGATTCGGGAGTTGCGCGAGGCCGCGCGCTATCGTCCCGCACGCGATCGCTTCAAGATTTATATTCTCGACGAAGCACACCAGATTACCGACGCCGCATTCAATGCCCTGCTTAAGACTTTAGAAGAGCCTCCAGACCACATCGTTTTTATGCTCGCGACCACGCAGCCGGAGGACATTCCGCAGACCATCCGCTCGCGCTGCCAGCACTTCAGCTTCCGCGCCGTTAAGTTCGACGCCATCGTGGGCCAGTTACGCGATCTCGTCAGCCGCGAAAACGTTGAGGCGAACGACGATGCACTTGCGCTACTGGCGGAGGCCGGCGACGGCTCCATGCGCGATGCGCTATCAATTCTCGATCAGGCAATTGCATCCGCCAGCGGAAAGCTCACGGCCGATTCTGTGCGCAATCTGGTAGGTGCCGCGCCGGCGCACATTCTCGAAGAGGTAATGCAGGCCGTTGCACGCAGCGCCAGCGAGGATGTCTTGCGGCAAGTCGACCACCTCATCAGCGAGGGGCATAGTCCGACGCACTTTACGCGCCAGATGGTGCGCTTCCTTCGCAATGCCACGGTCGCCAAGATTGCCGGCAAAGATTCTTCTCTGCTGCAAATCTCGACGGAAGAAAGGGAACGCGTCGCGCGCGTCGCGGAACTGTTTGGCGAAGAAGACCTCACTCGTCATCTGCAGATTATGCTGCGGACGCACGGCGAGCTGGGGTACAAGCTGGAACAGCGCTTCCATTTGGAACTGGGACTGCTCAAGATGACGCATGCGCAACGCCTGTTACCGATCGAGCAACTGCTCAGCGATGTCAGCGCTGCTTCGGATGTTGCAGGGGCCGCGGGCGCAAATGCTCCGCGAACTCCCGCGCGGCCTTCGATTGTAGCGTCGGCCGCAAGCGTTGCAAGGGATTCTCGCCAAACGGAGGCCGTTGCTCCCTCCCGCCCTAATCCTGTTTCGCCGTTTGCTGCGGACTCTGCTCGTAAAGGCGGTCCGCGGCAGGAGTCCTCGACCGATTCAGGCTCTAAAGATTCACGCTCGATCGCGAGCGGAAACGCGCCTGCGAGGGTGGTTATGGGTGCGGCGGTACTCGCAGATCCCGCCGAGAACGCATCTGAAATTCAAGCTAGTTCGAAGGCGGGTCCGGAGCCTGAGACGAAAGCGCAGCCCGCAGTGCAGACTTTACAGTCGCTGCAAACGGTCGCTACAAGCGGAGCGCTTCCGATTGAGAAGCTGCAAGGTGCCGTCTTGCAGACGCTCATGGATGGCAATCAGCGCATCCTGGTGTCTATGCTCGAGATGGGGGAATGGTCGCTGGAAGGGAACGAGGTGGTGATAAAAATCCCGGAATCGCAGACCGTTATTGATATGTCGTTGAGCGCGGATGCCCGGCGGCTGGCGATCGCCTCAGCCAGCGGCATTCTGGGGCGAGCGGTCAAATTAAGAATTGTTGCCGGAGCAACTGGGTCAGCGGAAAAAACAAACGGCGTCGGCCAATCAGTCGGAGCCAACTCCGGTCCTGGAGGTCGCAGCCGCGCCGAACAGGATGCAGTGGTGCGGCGCATGCAGGAGAAATTCGGTGCCGAAATTCGGACAGTGATCGACTACAAAGAGAAGCGATAGCCATGCGGCTTCCGGCATCCAGAGCTTAAGATTCTGCGTTCTGGGAGCCAGAAGTCGAGAGAAGGTACCCATGGGCGGATTCAACCTGCAAGAATTGATGTCCAAAGCCAAAGCGCAGTACGACACCCTGCAGAAAAAGATGCAGGAGACAGTGGTCGAGGCCTCGTCAGGCGGCGGCACGGTCACAGCAAAAATGGACGGGCGCAAGCAACTGCTTAGCCTGCGCATCGACCCCGAGGCACTGAAAACGGCGGACGTCGAGATGTTGCAGGACTTGATCCTCGCCGCAGTGAACGAAGCGGCGCGGAAGGTAGATGGAGCGATGCAATCGACGGTAGGCGGACTGCTGGGCGGGTTAGGCATGGGCGGACTCTAGAGAGTCGGCCGATTTTATGATCCGTGATCGGGTGATTTTCGCAGCCTCTTAGGTGCGACATCGCTATTCGGTTCTAATGCTTCGGGCAATCGTTTTCAAATTACCCAATTACCCGATCTCTTATGTCTAAATTTGCCGAGCCAATGTCGCGGCTGATTGACGAGTTGAAGAAGCTACCGGGCGTGGGCTCAAAGAGCGCGCAGCGGCTGGCTTTCTACATTTTGCGCGCGAGCGACGAAGACGCCGAAGCGCTCGCCGCCGCGGTGCGCGACGTCAAAGCCAGCCTGCGGTTGTGTTCGGTTTGCAATAACATTACCGACGTCGATCCCTGCGTCTATTGCACCAGCGCGACGCGCAATCAACGGCTGGTGTGCGTAGTCGAAGAACCCACCAACATCGCCGCCATTGAAAAGACCAAGCACTTCAACGGAGTCTTCCACGTACTTCACGGTGCGATCTCTCCGCTGCACGGCGTGGGACCGGAACAATTGCGCATCGCCAACCTCGTTACGCGGGTGGACGCAGGCAACGTGGAAGAAGTGATCATCGCCACCAACCCCACGGTGGAAGGCGAAGCCACCGCCACGTATCTCTCGCAACAACTCAAGCGCGCCGGGGTGAAGGTGACGCGCATTGCCATGGGCATTCCTGTCGGCAGCGATATCGAATATACCGATGAGATCACGATGCTCAAGGCCATGGAAGGGCGTCGGGAGTTGTAAAGGCCGAGCGGCGTCTCGTAGCTCTTAGCAGCTACAGCATTAGGTCTGGTTCAAGAAATACCTGGTTCAAGAAATACGTTGAGTTCTTCTTCGGCGGAAGCCAAGCCTTCGGGTAGCGACCCGCGGTTGTATTCCGCCATACGGTTTTTCCACTTCAAGAAATCGGTGATGCTTTGCGGTTCAACTCGTACTTCGACGCGTCGCAAGCTGGCCAGCAACAGATTCATTTCGTAGCGGAAGCCGGTGGCGCTGCGGAGATTCTTGGCGGAAGGGCACGTGGTCTCGATTCTGCCGCGGCGGCATTCGAGCAGGCCCCAGCCCGAGGGCAGTTCTTCGCGGCGCACCAATTCGGCGGGAATCAGATAGAAGCGTTCGCAGCCGACTCCATCCTCGGGCTTAACGCGGAACGGCTTGGCGCGGTCGGCGACAAAGTCGGAACGCGTAACCTTGCATTCGACTAGCACAGAATGGCAGGCGCGCTTCCATCCGATCGCGTCTGGCATCTCTCCACTGATGCAGGCTTGCTCGGACAGCACCACTCCACAGCGATAGCGGCGCAGCCAGCGCACAGCTTTTTCGACTAGTTGGGCGTGAGTCATGGGTAAGGTTTTCGGGTTCAGCCTCTGGCTTTCGGCTTTCGCGTCGTAGAGTACCGAAAGCCGAACGATGCCGAACGAAACAATAATGTTTATATGGGGGGAAACTGGCGTACAGAAGTGACTGAATGGTTTCCGCTCAGGAGCCTGCCACGTAGTGGAGCCGTGAATTCTTCAGCGGCTTGACGACGACCGGTCGGCGCAGGACCGTTTCCAGTAAATGCCGCTCGGCCGCGATGGTTTGGGCCGACGATCCCAGGGGCGAGTAACCTTCGGCGGCAATCACCAAGGCTCCGTTATTAACCAGGCCCGCGGTCTTGCGCAAGAATCCATTCACGCGATGCTTGCGATTGGTTACGGCTTTGCCCTGAACTTTCTCCGTATTGCCATTTTCAATTTGAATGCGGTGAATGTGGCCGTCATGGGTCGCGTCTAAGGAGTTAGCGAGGCGCAGAATCGCGGCTAGTTGGATGATCGCCCTCTGCTCATCCGGAAGTAGATCGCGCAACGATTTGTGCTTCCGTGTGGGCAGGATTCCTCGATGAAAGCGAGCGACGACGGCCGCGCGCCGCAGATCAGCCTCTTTCCAGCCCAGCGGATTCCCATGTTCGCGAATCAAGTCAAGAGAAGCCTTGTGATGTCCTTTCTCGCCTTTGGACTTTCCCACATCGTGCAGGAGCGCCGCCGCGAGCAGGCTGGAGCGAGCAGATATGCCGTCTACTGCCGGCTGCCATGCCGAAGCTAGAAGACCATCGTAGAGTTGAAGAGCCAGAGTCGCGACTCGCTCGGAATGAGGAAAATCCGGATCGAGGCCGCCCGCCCAAAGCTTCATGCGGCGCGTAGCCAGCTCCTGGATCTGCTTGCCTTGCGGAAGCCCAGCACGCCAGACCTGCCAGAGCGAATGAGGGCCGATCATTTTTGCGCGGTACCGATCGATGCGCTTGCTGCGTTCGGAGAGAATTCGTTTGTGCCAGAGTTGTCGCGAATGCACGTCGGGGAAAATATGGCAGGCTACGGCAGTCGTCCATAGCACGTCAAGGTCGTGAACCTCGCCGAGTAAGTCCTGCATTTCTTTAAGGTCATCGCTCCACTTCTTGTGCTCCGCCGGAAGGAAATTTTCGACGATGTAGCGAAAGCGTTTAATTCCGATGCGCAAAGAATGGAAGGCGCTTTGAGAGCGATTGCGCAAGGCGCGGCTGTGCAGCTTGCGGGCCTCGGTCCAGCGCTCCAAAGCGAGATGCTTGAACAGCGCGCTGCCTGGGCGGATGCGTGCAGCACATGTGGGCAGAGAGTTGCTCCACTGCCGCCACTGTTTGCGATCGAATTCTTCGAGAGCGGCTTTAACCGCGTGCTTCTGTTCTTGTTCGCGGTCGGCCAGAATTTTCAGGAGAGCATGTGCGGCAGGATCTGCCTCGTCGGAATGCAGGCGGGCCGCATCTGGGACCGAGTCCTTATCCATCGAATCCTTATCTACCGAATCATGATCTAGAGAATCATGATCGAAAGAATCATCATCCGGTTGAGACGGAGGCGATGCCAGCGAACCGCCGGTGTCCTCGTGGGCCGCGGTTAGCCTTTCCACCCACTCTTCCATAACGTGAATGTCGCGAAGGTCACCCAGTCGCTGAAATAAGCGCTTGCCTGCCTTCTTCATGGCCTTCCAGTCGGGATCGGGGTCGAGCGCCATCAAACCATCCGCCAACGATCTACAGCGCCGCAGCGATACTCGCAGGTCGTGAACCGGATCAGATCCGAAGTCGGCGGCAACGTTGTCGCACTCCTCGAGCACGCGCAACATCCAGTAGCGCAGGCCTGTAGTCCTTTTGGCGCGGGTTGTTGGACTGGTTGAAGGCATGAGAGTTCCCAAAATCAGAAAATGCCAGGCCCCTATTCTCGCCGGAGACGGGGTGTGATTACCAGTGCCCGGCCGCATGGGCTCGCGAAGATGTTCTTTTCGGCCGGAAAAATGCGGCTGAAAAAAGGTCTGCTCCAAACTTCAATCTATCGCCGATTTTTCCGTTACCACCGTAACATGCGGCGTGGTACCTGATGGATTTAACCTTTTATAGCCTATCCAGAACTCCGGGTGAGAGGTGTGTTATCGACAACGCGACCACATTTCATGCCAACCGTGCGGCCTCGGCGCGCGCCTTCGTGCATAGCTTGAATATCCTCATCAAGTACGCGCGCATGTACGGCTACGATCATAAGCGTACGGAAGCGCAATTCAATATAACGTGGAATGAATTGCAACAGGGGCTACCTACAGCGGGGGATGGCGGCTTCTTGCTCGGCGTTTCCGATAACAAGCTATTGCTGGATGGAGTTCCGCTCGAAACCGGTCAGGTGGAACGCAGCTTCGGACAGCTTTTAACCACGGCCGGTCTAGCTAGCCTGCATTTCTCCAAAGACGTTACCATTGAAGATTTTACCCGCCTGGTCCGCGCCTTCACCCTGGCCGGCTCGAAAGCCCAGGATGTTTCCAAACAAATCAAGGAAGCTCTGAACAGCGGAAGCAAGCAGAGCACGATCAAGATCAACGAAGTGAAATTTGTTGCGGCCGACCCGCTTACTGGTGACATCAGCGTAGCCGCACAGATCGCTGCGCAAACGTTAGGGCCGGAATTCAAACAATGGTTGAACGATCCGCAGAAGTTGCTGCAATTGATTGCGGCAGCGGAAGGCGCCAACGCTGTAGGCGGAGGCCAAGGCCAAGGCGGCGGCAGAGCCGTGCCCTTTGGCAGCGTCCCAAACGTTCCCGGCCATTGGGTCTCCGGACCGGCACCCGAGGCTGGCGCAGGCGCTGCAGCTGGAACTGCTCCCGCATGGGAGAGCGGCGTAGTGCCGCTACAGGAAGCAGAGGTAGTTCAGGCCATTCGTTTGCTCACTCGATTCGGACAGGTGCAGGGTGATCCAACTGCTCGCCCGGAAGACTTGCAAAAGGAGCTGGGTGAAACCGATCCGAACACGCGGCTGAACCTGCAACAGTTACTGGGAAGCCTGGCAGCAAAGGCAACTGCGGGACAGCAAGAAGATACACCGCTGCTCATGAAGGCAGCCGAGCACATGGCGATTCGCTTCGCTCTCGAACGTTATTCCAAGGGCGAAGTGAAGGTCAATGCTGTGCATCAGATGATGGAGCACATGAGCCGGCAGATGGACTCCTTGCGCCAAATTCTGAAAATTCAAGAAGACAAGATGAATAAGGCGGGAATCCTGGTGGAGTCGCACGCCGACATCCTGGATCGGATGTTCTGGGCCGAAGTACCGGAGTCAGGAAAGAAGACGGTACTGCTGTCGAATGAGGCTCCGTGCGTGCCGCCGCGCAATCTACGCCAATTTCTTGAGGTATTGCTCGACCGCGATGACAGGGAAACATCCGCGGAAATCTTGAACAACTACTCCGGATGCCTGGCGACCAAGGATGCGGAACCACGCCGCAAGGTTGCGATTGGATTGAGTCAACTGGCTGACCTTTATTCGCGGCTGGGCGGCCAGGCAATGGGCGAGGCCATCCACAAAGTGACCCAGCAACTCTGCGTGGAAAAAGATCCTGAACTGCAAAGCTTGCTGAGCGCGGCTTTCGTGCGCCTGAGCCAGGAGGCCAGCGAGGCCAGGAACTATCCGGCAGTGAACGAAGTGTGCGCAGGAATGGAGACCTTGCTGCAGCAACGCCCGGTATTGGTAAACGATCTCCGGCCGCGCGTGGGCGTAGAAAACCGGATTCCCGAGTTCATCGAGGAAGCGCTGCGCCAGGATCCTATCCCCGAGGATTTGCTGCTGGTGTTGCGCCGCACCTGCCAGTCAGGGGCCGAGCATCTGGCCGATCGTTTTTTCCGCTGCATGCGGCGCGACGAGTGCGACCGCATGGTCGAGCTGGTAAAGGAAATGGGAAGTCCCGCCCTTACGCAGCTGCGGGAAATTCTGCGCACAGGACAATCGCGACAGGCCTCTGCGGTGGTGGGCTTGTTGAGTCGTCTGGACGTGGAAACGCTGTTGGAACTTCTGCCGACGCGTCTGCCCGAATGGAATCGTTTCTACCACGACATCGTCGTTCGGGAAATCGCCTACGGAGCCGCGCCGGACCGCGGACGCACACTCTTGGAGCTCACTGAAGTACTGGATTCTGTAGTGCTGCCGGAGACCATCGACGAAATCGGTATGAGCGGTGATCTCACGGCAGCGCCGCCGCTGCAAGCCATGGCTCGTCCCGGCGATGCAGCTTCACGCCCCCCGTTCGTACAACTGAAGGCGATCGAGTCGCTGGGACGGTTGCGGGATCCGGAATCGGTATCGCTGCTGCGCGAGATTGTAGAGGCCAAGAAAACATGGGGCTGGATTCATCACCGTGAGCTGCGAATAGCAGCAGCGCAATCGCTCTCCAAAACCGACCCACGCTACAGCGCTCAGATTCTCGCCGACAGCGGCATCGAGCCGGCAGAACTGGCGATCGCCCCGCTTGATACCGCTCCGGCGTGTCCTTGGGTGCGGCAACGGCGCTACGATCGAATGGTGCTCGCGCGTGCAGTCGGAGCCACTATCGGGAGCTCTTGGGGAAAATCCAAGATTCTGATCCGCGAATTAAGCCTGGGCGGAGGCATGGGTACTAAGGAAGATAATCTGCGCATCGGTAGCGAAGCTGATTTGGAAATCTCGTTGGGGATGCGTACGAAGATTAAAGCGCACGTCCTGTTACGCCGCGCGCGCGTGAATGAAGTGGGATTTGAAATCGTCAACACCGACCTGGAAAGCCGATATCGCCTGCGCCGGCTGCTGGTCGACGCGCTAACCCGCGCCCCTCAACGGAACGAACAGCAGTGGGCCGGAGAGCGAAAAATCTAGAACGCCACAGCCGCGCTCCTTGCGCCGGCTCTTGCAACATGAGATGGAAAAGCCTCTGCCGTCACAGCAGAGGCTTTTTTTCGTAGCGTAAAAAAGTCGGTTACTTTACCTTGACGAAAATTATCACCAAGGTGTAAAGGGCAAGCGACTCGATCAAGGCCAGACCCAGAATCAGAGCCAACTGAATGCCAGGGCGAGCCGCTGGATTGCGCGCCAGACTCTCAGCTGCGGAGGCCGTGGCCTTGCCCTGTGCCAACGCGCAGATACCAGACGCGAAGGCCATCGAGAAGCCTGCCGCGATGGCAACCCAGTTGACCCCGCCGCCCCCGCCCTCGGCTCCGCCCTGCGCAAAGGCGGGAACCGCAAACGAGAGTACGGAAAGTACCATAAACAATTTGCTTAACTTAGCCATTGTTGTTTCTCCTCATATGAAATACCGCCAGTGGGTGGTTGACGCCATACCGTCCAGACGCCCTCACGCTTGCGGCTTGTTCAGTTCTCAATTCCCAGTTCCCAGAAAAATCGTCGACCCGTGCCTGAGAACCGGGAACTGTTTAATGCTCTTCCCCGACGGCACCCTGCAGATAAACCGTCGTCAGCAGAACAAAAATATATGCCTGTAGCAGCGAAACAAAGATATGCAGTCCTAAGAAAGGGACTGGAAATCCCAGCGGCAGCAGCGAAACGAAAACCAGCGTTACCATATCTCCCGCGAACATGTTTGCAAACAAGCGAATGGTAAGAGAAAGCACACGCGCCAGGTGGCTAATGAGTTCAATCGGAACCATTAGCGGCGCCAGAATGGGCATGGGGCCCGCAAAATGTTTCAGATATCCGATGCCAGCGTGCTTGAATCCCTGTGCCTGATAGTAGAAGAAAGCCGCTAAGGCGCATCCCAAGGGAACAACAGGAACTGCGGTCGGAGATTCGAAACTCGGGATGACACCGAGCAGATTGGAAAAAAGAATGAAAAGACCCAGCGTCACCAGGAATGCTGTGTACCCCTCGCTGTGATGGCCAATGATCTCGTTGCTCTGCCCCTGGACGAATCCTTCGAATGCTTCGAAGGTGTGCTGCAACCCTCCGGGACTCTCCACCGACAGGCGTGAACGCACAAGTAGGAACACGATGAGCAGCAATGTGAAGACCAGAATCTCCATTGCAAACGAATTCGAAATGGGTGCAGTCGGATACTTAGGCTCAAAATGGAATGCCTGCAGAAATGACGTGACCGGGCTCGCAAATAAATGGTTCAGGATTTGAGTGAACCAGAGTTGTTCAGGCATAAGACAGATCTCGAACGCACGCGGCTGGCCTCGTCTTGCACCAGCTCTCCACTAAACACCACGAACCAGCGCGGCATAGAGTTCGTATAGCGCTTCGCAGATGATGGCAGCTACGGGCAAAAATAAGCCCGCAAGAAGCCCATTCAGGCTCGCGGGTGAAACAGTCAATATAACATAGGCGCCGAGGGCCATCAAAATGTAACGCAGCAGAAATCGAAATACGATTCCCGTTCCGGACTGCGAGGTCGCCGCTCCGGTGGCACGATCAACGAATCCCGCGATTACCCGCTTAAGCCAGTGAAAATTCAAGTAGGCAATGCCACAGCCGAAGCCGAAACCAACTGTGGGACGCAGGCCGAATCTCCACCATGCAACGGCAGCCAGCAGCAGGGCAAGCGCAGCCATGAAGTAGCCGATCCGGTGGAGGGCACCCGAATAGAATTGTTCAGCTGTAGCGGCCTGCGCCATCTCGGCTTCTGTTTGGGATTGGTGAGGCAGCGACACCGCTTAGAGAACCTCGTCTCTCAACCATGGTAAGCGAAGGTCGTTTGATGTGGACGGCAATTTCGTCCACCGTGAGGACTTACCTCGTGTCGCGTAGAACCGTGCGAATCAGTTCGATGAAACCAGCGGCGATGCCTAAAAGGATCCCGGCCAGGTAAAGCCAGGTTGTATGCAGCCAGCGGTCGAGTGCCACGCCGATCAGCCATCCCACGACAAGGGCGGCGGGGAAGATAAGTGCCAACTGGCTGTAGCGGCTGACCTGAACCCAGAAGTTCTCTTTGCGACCGGAGTTCTGTCGGTCTTGGTCTTCGCGGTTGGGAGTTGGGTCGGGGAGGGACATCAAGCAAAATGGATTCTACGCTAAACGGCAGCGGGTGCATTCCGGCCGAGCTTCGCTCAGACCGGGACAGCCGAGGCGGCTGTCCCCACATGGGCGTTTCCAGCTTATGTCATTTCTAATGGATCAGCTTTGCTACCGCGGGGCTCTGCGCCAGACCAAGCGACCAGTTCACGAGTTGAATGAAGCGGTCGGGCATGATTCCGATGAAAAGGGTTGCAAACGCGGTCACACCCAGCGCGGCGCGCATAGTCCAGCTCACCGGCAACGCACCCTGCTCTTCCGGCTGGCCCATGAACATGGCATTCGCCATCTTCAAGTAATAATAAAGGCCGAAGACAGAATAGAGCACGCCCAGAGAAGCCAGCGCATAGTGCTTCGTCTCAATGAGGCTCAGGAAGATGAAGTACTTCCCGTAGAAGCCGGCCAGTGGGGGAATTCCGGCGAGCGAGAGCAGGAAGATCAGCATGAGCACTGCTTCAACGGGAGCACGAGAGTAGAGACCGTTGAGATCGTCGAGCTCGTCGCCAATTACATTGCGGTAGCGCAACGAAGTGATCACGCCGAATGCACCGAGGTTCATGAACGTATACACAAGCAAATAAATCAGGATGCCTTTGATGCCGTCCGGGCTAAGCTCAGTGACGGTACCAGCAATAAGACCGAGCAGCATATATCCCACGTGCGCGATGGAAGAGTAGGCGAGCAGGCGCTTGGTATTGGTCTGGGTGAGGGCGGCGAAGTTCGCGCCCGTCATGGTCGCAATAGAGACAAAGACGAGCAACGGAAGCCATACGGAGCGCATGGGAAGCAGCCCCCAGATAAGGATGCGCAGGAGCATCGCCCACCCCGCAGCTTTGACGGCCACGGACATGAATCCGGTAATGCACGTCGGCGCGCCTTCATAGGCGTCCGGCGCCCACTGATGGAACGGGACGGCAGCGATCTTAAACAAAAGACCGACGATTGTGGTCAGCAAGGCAATAATGGCCACTGGATGGTAAGGATTTCTCGCGAGAATCTGAGTGAGTTGACGACTGATCTCGCCCAGGTTGGTGCTGCCGGTCAGGCCATACAGCAGCGACAATCCATAAGCGAAAATGCCGGAGGAAAATGCGCCCAGCAACATGTATTTCAAAGCCGCTTCGTTGGAGCGGCGGTCGCGGCGCAGAAATCCCACGAGCACATACGTGGAAATCGCCATCAGCTCCAGGCCGATAAAGATGAGAACGATGTCGAACCCCGCGGCCATACACATCATGCCGACAACCGAGAGCAACATCAGCGCGTAGTATTCGCCGTGATTTTCGTGCTCCGTCTTCATGTAGCGCATCGACATAAGGATGGAGATGGCTGTGGCCGCGAGGAACAAATAAAAGAAGTAAAGGGCGAAGCGATCCACCAGCATGGTGCGCATCATCGCCAGCGAACCCATGGAGGTGCTGCGGCTAGTCTGCATCCAGAGCTGGATTTTTACCACGCCGGCGGTAGCGAAGAGCACTCCTATGAGAGCCGTGACTGCGTTCGCCCATTTGGTCTCGGGCGGAATCATTAAATCGATGAGCAGGATGCCGAGAGCAAACAGCGTGAGCAGGGTGATGGGCAGGGCCAGAGTGTAATCGTTCCAGTTGAATTGGGAGAGTGCGCCCACTAGTTCTTTCCCTTCGCTGGATGTGACACCGCCGGCGCACCGATCGCAGAAGCGGTGGTTGCCACTGGCGCGCTAGTCGCCTCTTGCTTAACCGCAGGTCGCAGCGTCGCATTCACTGCTCCCGCTGCCTGCGGATTGCGCACGTTTTGCACGAGCTGATTCACGGGTTGCTCAAGGATCTGGAAAAACGGCTTGGGATAAAGACCGATCCAGAAAGCCATGATAAGAAGAGGTACGAACGTCAGCACTTCGCGCGGCGTGAGGTCATGCAGCTTTTCGTTCTTGGGATTCGTTACCGTTCCGAAGAAGACGCGCTGGTAGAGCCACAGCAGATATGCGGCCGCAAGAACCACACCTGGCACCGCCCACGCGCCCCAACGCCAGTTTTCCATAAATGTTCCTTGCAGGATGGTAAACTCGCCGACGAAACCATTCAGGAGCGGCAGTCCCATCGAAGAGAGAAACATGATCATAGTGATGGTGGCGTAAACGGGCATCACGTTCGAGATGCCGCCATATTCGGCGATCTCGCGCGTGTGCCGGCGTTCGTAAAGAATTCCGACGATCAGGAACAGCGCGCCGGTTGAGATTCCGTGATTGATCTGCTGCAAGACTGATCCGCTTAGGCCTGCCGAGTTCAACGCGAAGATGCCCAGCGTGCAGAAGCCGAGATGGCTGACCGAGGAATATGCCACCAGCTTCTTCATGTCCTTCTGCATCAGAGAAACGAGCGCACCGTAGATGATGGCGATGATGGAGAGAGTGATCATCCAGCCGCGCACTTTGGTGTGCATCAGCACGTCGGGAAAGAACGGCAGCGAGAAGCGGATGAACCCGTACGTCCCCATCTTCAGCAAAACTCCAGCCAGAATGACCGAACCGGCCGTCGGTGCTTCCACGTGGGCATCGGGCAGCCAGGTGTGAAAGGGGAACATCGGCACTTTAATAGCGAAGGCAAAAAAGAACGCGAAGAACAGAAGCGTGGCAATCGTTGGACCGTAGGCCGGATCAGAATAAATCTTCGGCGCGGTCTCATAAAGTGCCGTAAGACTGAAGGTGTAAATGCCAGTCACTCCGTGGTGATGGAAATAGAGAAACAGGATGCCAAGCAGCATCAGCACCGATCCAGCCAACGTATAGAGGAAAAACTTGATCGCGGCGTAAAGCTTGCGTGGGCCGCCCCAGATGCCGATCAGCAAGTACATCGGAACCAGCATTGCTTCCCAGAAGACGAAAAAAAGGAAGAAATCGAGCGCCATGAAAACGCCGAGCATGCCGGTCTGCAAAATTAAAAACCAGACATAGTATTCCTTGACGCGGTTCTCGATGGCTGTCCAGGAGGAGAGAATCGAAATCCATCCCAGCAGCGTGGTGAGCATGATGAGCAGGAAAGAAATACCGTCGATGCCGATCACGTAGCCCGCGCCGATGGAGGGAATCCAATTATTGGGCGTGCCCTCGATGAACTTGAAGCCCGGCTCTAGACGCTGCGCCCAGAACATCGGCACCAGCGGCAGCGAGACCAGAAAGCCGCCGAGCGCGAAAATGTTCGCAATCCAGCGGATAGCGTCCTTATTCTCCTTGGGAACGAAAAGGAGAATCAGCGCTCCCAGAAGCGGCGTGAACAGGATGATCGAGAGTATGTGGTTTTGCATGAAGTTCAGCTTCTAGCTTCTAGCTTCTAGCGTTTCCTGCCTAGCCGTCCGCGATTTGCTGGAAGCTAGGAGCTAGTAGCTAGAAGCTGCATTTCAGTGGTACAGGTAATAGAATACAAATCCTACTAAGCCTGCGGTCATCACCAGCGCATACCATTGCACCAGGCCCCATTCGAACAAGCGCGCGGGATACGAAAGCATTCGCGCCAGAATCGCGGGACCGTTGACCCCGATGCCATCGATGATCCACTTATCCCACCAACTGGAAAGCGTTGCTGTGAGACGCGTGATCCAGCCGGCAGCATTGACCGCGCCATCGACCACGTTTGTGTCGAACCACGCGGACGCTTCACCGAGTCCCAACACGCCCAAACGAACATCTCCCAGTTTTCGGCGGCCGGTGAAGACGTAGTCGTAGCCCTCATCGACGTAATATTTGTGAAGCAGGACGTCGTAGACGGGCGGCGCGGCTGCAGCAATCGGTTCGGTATAACCCTTGTCGGCGTGCCGATAACTTCTCCACGCCATACCCCAGCCCACACCAGCGGCAGCCAGCGATAACGCCATCAGCAGCCACTCTGTGCTTGTGTTCTTCTCTTCTTCTACTCCGGCCACCAACTGGCTGGTTCTTCCCTCTTCCTGAAGGACGCGAGCTTCAGGAGCGAAGACGGGCTCGAGGAACGCCGTGAAACGATCGGAGCCACCGAGACTATGTGGCCAACCCAACCATCCGGCAACGATGGCGCACAGTGCGAGCACAACCAACGGCGCCGTCATCGAGACCGGCGATTCGTGAATGTGGTGCTCTACTTCGTGGCTCATGCGCGGCCGGCCGCTGAACGTCAGGTACATCAGCCGGAACATGTAGAAGGCTGTCATCAAGGCCGTGGCGTAGCCGACATACCAGAGGAAGCGGTACGCTCCGCCCTCGCGCGACCACGCTTCCCAGAGAATCGCGTCTTTCGAAAAGAAGCCCGCAAACGGGAAGATACCTGTAATGGCCAACGTAGCGATCAACATGGTGCGGTGGGTTGTGGGAATGCGATGGCCGAGGTCGCCCATGCTGCGCATATCCTGCTCACCGCTCATGGAGTGGATGACGGAGCCGGCCCCGAGGAATAACAGCGCCTTAAAAAATGAGTGAGTGAAGACATGGAAGACGCCAGCGGCGAACGCTCCAACTCCCAGCGCGAGAAACATGTAGCCAAGCTGCGAAACGGTGGAATAGGCGAGAACCCGCTTGATATCGTTTTGGACAAGGCCGATGGAAGCGGCGAAGATCGCAGTCAGAGCGCCGACGACGGCAACCGTCTTCATCGATGTCGGAGCGAGCACGAACAGCGCATTCGAGCGTGCAACCATATACACGCCCGCCGTGACCATGGTCGCGGCGTGAATCAGCGCGGAAACCGGAGTGGGGCCTTCCATGGCATCGGGCAGCCAGACATACAGCGGAAGCTGCGCCGATTTGCCACATGCTCCAACAAAGAGCAGTAACGTCGCGGCAGTGATGTAGGGATCGCCAATAGCAAAGGTTCCGCTATGCGCCAGGCGCGTAACGTCGGTGAAGCGGACGGATCCGAAATACCATGCGATGAAAAACATTCCAAGCAGGAATCCGGCATCGCCGATCCGGTTGACGATGAATGCCTTGTTCCCCGCGTCGGTAGCGGATTTGCGATGGAAATAAAATCCAATCAGCAGATACGAACACAAGCCAACACCCTCCCAGCCAACAAACATGAGAACATAGTTGTTGGCCAGAATCAGCGTCAGCATGGAAAACATGAACAGGTTGAGGTATCCGAAGAAGCGGTAGTAGCCGCTCTCATGCGCCATGTATCCGATGGAATAAATATGGATGAGCATGCCGACGCCGGTGACAAACAGCAGCCAGATGCTGGAAAGCGGATCGAGCAGAAAGCCGGCGTCAGCTTGGAAAGCAGCGGCAGACCCGTCGTGAGTCGTGTAATTCATTTGGCCGGTATCGGTGCCGAGCCATGTGTAAAGAATGGTCTGATACGGCTTGTGATAGTTCTCCGGCGTAGACGACCACTCCGAATATTGCCAGACCGCGCCGCACGCCATGATGAACGCCAGTACGATGCTGCCTACGC
Source organism: Candidatus Sulfotelmatobacter sp. (assembly GCA_036844925.1). Lineage (GTDB taxonomy): Bacteria > Acidobacteriota > Terriglobia > Terriglobales > Acidobacteriaceae > Sulfotelmatobacter. The sequence goes on along the minus strand of DAIUEW010000001.1, from coordinate 106,448 downwards.
ACACTGCGCTCACCGACGCCTTTTGCAACTTGCGGCCGAAAAAAAACATGATCACCGCGCCGAAAGCGGGCAGCAGAGGGATCAGCCAGATGTGGTCGAGAAAAAACATAGATTCAGCTTCTAGCTTCTAGCTTCTAGCTTCTAGCTCGGGCGCGTGACCGTTTTGGGTTCGGCGAGAAGCTAGGAGCTAGCAGCTAGAAGCTGTCTTTCTACCACTTCAGCAAATTCACTTCGTCGACGTTCACCGTCTCCTTGTTGCGGAAGAAGGCGATTAGAATTCCGAGGCCAACCGCTGCTTCTGCGGCGGCATCGGTGATCACAAAAATGGCAAAGACTTGGCCGTGCACTCCTCCCCACATGCGGGAGAAGGCGACCAGATTCAGATTTACTGCATTCAGAATCAGTTCGATCGACATCAGGACAATAACCACGTTGCGTCGCGTGAGGACGCCAATCACGCCCAATAGAAACAGGCCTGCTCCGAGGACCAAGTAGTGCATTGTCGTGATGTGCAACACGGATTCCATAAACTCTCGGCAAAGGACCCCCAGGGGATAAAGCCCCATCCCTGGGCGAATCTGAATGGCACGGCTGAAGCCGTGCCCTTTCAAAACCCAGTCGACCCTTGCCGAACGCCTTTCAAATTCTTTTCTTCGCCATTACGACTGCTCCGATGATCGCCACTAGCAGCAGCAACGATGCAATCTCGAACGCAAACATATATTGTCCATACAGCATGGTGGCTACGTTTTGCGTATTGTCGTTTTCGACAATCGACAAAGCGTGGTCGGGGAAAATACTCATCCCTTTCATATAGACGGCGATGAATAACCCGCCTAGCGCGATCGCAGCGATCGCTCCCACGATCCATTGGCTGTTGAATTGCCGGTCTTTCATGGAGCGGTCAATGCTCACCAGCATGATGACGAACAGGAAGAGCACCATAATTCCGCCTGCATAAAGAATGATCTGCACGCCAGCGACAAACGGAGCATACAGCATCAGATAGATCGACGCCTGCGCCAGCAGTGTCACAATCAGCGCCAGCGCCGAATGGACCGGATTCTTGCGCGTGATCACCATGATGCCGCCGATGAGCATGATTCCAGCGAACAGGTAAAAGAAAAATGGTGTGGCTACGGGTGCCATATTTTTTGTTGAAGCAGCGCTACACTGGCCGTCAAAATAAGCACGCCCAATCCCATCGGCAGCAGGACCTTCCATCCCATCCGCATGAGCTGGTCAAAGCGATATCGCGGAAACGTACCGCGATACCAGATATAGAGATACATGAAGCAGGCAACTTTCGCCGCAAACCAGAAAATATCTTGAATGCGCACTCTCACAACCGGAATGAACAGAGCCAGCCCGATCAAGCCGAGGGCCGCTCCAAATCCCGCGAGGCCGATGGTTTGAATTCGAAAGAGTGGATGTTTCGGCATGCGGGCTGCGTTGAAGAAACACATTGCCGCGAAGAATAGAAAAGTTGCGCCGGGGAAGAAAGAGAAAACTTGATCCCAGGTTGCACCGCTCAAGAGGTTCGGGAACGGCCGCAGCCATCCGCCGAGCCACAGTGTCACGGCGATTGAAGAAACCGCAATCATGGCTGAGTATTCAGCAAGAAAGAACAACGACCAGCGGAATCCGCTGTATTCAGTGTGGAAGCCCGCCGTTAACTCCGACTCGGCTTCGGCCAGATCGAACGGCGCGCGGTTGGTCTCGGCCACCATGGCAACGGCAAAAATAAAAAATGCGATCAATCCCAGCGGAAAGAATTTGAAGATGAACCACTCACCCTGCGCCAGCTGCGCCTGAACGATCCCGATCATGCTTAGGGTTCCGGTGCCCTCTGGGTTGAGACTGGTCATGAGAATTGCGGAAACCACTGCTAATCCCATCGCTACTTCATACGAGACCATCTGCGCACTCGAACGAAGCGCCCCAATCAGTGGATAGTGCGAGTTGGACGCCCAGCCTGCCATGACGATACCGAGCACGCTCAGCGACGACACGCCGAGCATGAAGAGAATTCCGATGTTCATATCGGTGATGGCGTGCGTAGGACCAAACGGGACCACGACAAAAACCGTGAAGGCAGCCAGCACCACGATAAAAGGCGCCGTCCAAAAAATGAACCCGTCCGCCTCGGCCGGCATAATGTCTTCTTTGAGCAACAGCTTAATGGCGTCGGCGATCGGCTGCAGCAAGCCATGCGGACCCACACGCATGGGGCCGAGGCGCACCTGCATGTGCGCGAGGATTTTCCGCTCGAGCCAGTTCATCGCAATCACGGCGACCGAGAGGCCGACGAAGACCAGCATGATATAGACCAGCGCCCAGAACATGTTTCCCGCGCCACCGGGCGTCTGGTCGCTTCCCAGATAGGACTCGATATATTGAATGAACTGGCCCATGTGCCTTGACCCGTTAGCGGTCCACCTCGCCGAGAACAATGTCGAGCGTGCCAATCACTGCGATCACGTCGGCCATGAGTTGGCCGCGGCACATCACGTCGAGAGCCTGCAGATTCACAAACGAAGGAGGACGCACGCGCACGCGGTAGGGCTGCGTGGAGCCGTCGCTGACGATGAAGTATCCCAACTCGCCTTTGGGCGCTTCGATCGAGTGATAGACCTCGCCCGCCGCTGGCTTCATCACCTTGGGAACTTTGGCGATGATCGGCCCTTCGGGAAGCGCGTCAACCGCCTGCTCAATGATGCGCACGGATTGCCGCATCTCCGCCATGCGCACCAGGTACCGATCATAGGTGTCGCCATTCAGGCCGGTCGGAATATCGAAGTCAAAGTTCTTGTAGTTGGCATAGGGCTGCGCCTTGCGTAAATCCCACTTCACGCCGCTGGCGCGCAGCACGGGCCCGGTCACGCCGAGCGCGATGCAATCGGCAGCGGAAATCCTCCCGATGTTCTTGGTTCGCTCGAGCCAGATACGGTTGGTGGTGAGCAGTTCCTCGTATTCGTCAATCTTGGGACGAAAGAAATTGAGGAAGTTCTTTACGTCCTTCTCGAAACCGGCATAGGTTTCGTACTGCAGGCCGCCGATGCGGAAAGCGTGCGTGGTTAGGCGTGCGCCGCAATATTTTTCGTAAATCTTAAGGATTTCTTCGCGGTCGCGGAAAGTGTAGAAAAGCGGTGTAATGGCGCCAATATCCAGAGCGTGCGTACCCAACCACAGTTGATGACTGGCAATGCGGTTGAGTTCGGTGAGGATGACGCGAACATGCTGCGCGCGCGGCGGCGCCTCGACGTTCAGAAGTTTTTCCACCGTCTCGCAATAGCCCAGGCCGTTAGAGACCGCGGCAACGTAATCCATGCGGTCGACGTAAGGATTGAACATCGTATAAGTACGATGTTCGCCAATCTTTTCGACGCCGCGATGCAGGTAGCCAATTACGCATTCGAGACCCAGAACCTTTTCGCCGTCGAGCCGAAGAATCACGCGCAACACGCCATGCGTAGCAGGATGCTGCGGGCCCATGTTAATGACGAGTTCGTTCGCGTCAAGAAACGGCTTCTCGGGGGTTTCGAGATCCAGGTTCGAGAGCGAGCTGTTGGCGTCGGTCATTCTGGTCTACTGCTCTGATCTACTGCTCTGATCTAACTGCTGACTGCTCCACTCAGCTTTGGCTTCTGGCCGCCGCTTTTCATTGGCCGCTTTCGATGCCCAGGTTGATCTGTACCCACTCGTTATCCTGCTGCAAGATGCCGTAATCCTTGCGCAGGGGATAACCCTTCCAGCCGTCGGGCAACAGAATGCGCTTCAGGTCGGGATGTCCATCAAATTTGATACCGAACATGTCATAAACTTCGCGCTCCAACCAGTTAGCGGTCGCCCAAATGGGAACGGAACTCGGCAAGCTTTCGCCATCGAGAATTTGAGTTTTCACGCGGATGCGCTCGTTGCGCGCGAAGGAATAAAGCACCCAGATGACGTCGAATTGCTTCTCTCGTTGCGGATAGTGGACTGCCGTAATGTCCACGCAGTAGTCGAATTGATCTTCGTTGCGGAGCACCTGCAGAATCTCCGGAATCAGCGAGCGATCGACGATCATGTAGTTCTGTCCAGCATAAGTTAGGGGCTCGACGCCCGAACCATATCCCGCCTTCAGCTTCGCGACCATGGGCGAATCCCAGGGAGTTGGCGCGGGTGCGGCAGGCTTCGCCGGCGCGGCTGCGGGTTTGGTGGCCTGAGGCGTCGCAGGAGCGGCGGCCGCGGGTTTCGGAGGAACCGGTGCCGTCGCGGGTGAAGCTTTGTCTTTTTCGGGAGGAGTTTTGACGTCCGCTTGAACTGAGCCGGATGCAGTTGCCTTCACGCCGCTGGGAGCGGCGGGTTTGTCCGCCGTCGGCTTCGGCTCACCTTCCGGCGGCGGTGAAGAGGGCGATTTGATGTCGTCCGGCATAACTGCGAAGGCGCAAACCTACGGCTCTGAGGAGTACGGAGAGAACGTTAATTTTTATCAGCTTGAGGATACGGTGTCAACGAACCCGGACGTAGTTGTGCACTTTCATTGTCATTTCGGGCAAGCGTTTTTGGCGCTATGTGGGAATCTTGGCGATCGAACGTCGCCCTCGCGCTCCCCTCCCCGGAGAAATTCAGGTCTGTTTTGCGTTATGATTTGCCGCGGGAAGGATCTTGCCATGGACGGAGACACGAAGGCTTGCCCAGTCTGCGGAGAGACCATTAAGGCCGTAGCCATTAAGTGCCGCTTTTGCAATACCGATCTGGCAGCCTTTGCGGTGACCAAAGAACTTCAAACCGAAAAAGATTTATTCTCTGGTCACCCGGCTGTGATTTACACCAGCGGCCAGTTCGTGCCTTTTCTCGTGCTGATTGTGCTGGCCATCGCAGTTGGCTATAGCCTTGTGCACTACGGCGAGAATCGCGGTATCAACTCCACCAGCAGCATCGTGTATACAGTCCTCGGTTGCTTGGTTGCATCTAGCATCATTGCCATACATTTCTACCTTAAGAGCCGGGGAATCCACTACGAAATTACTACGCAACGTATCAAATTGGAGCGGGGCGTATTGTCAAAGGTTCAGGAAAATTTGGAATTGTTCCGCATTGACCATTTCGAGTTGCGCAAACCGCTGGGAATGCGGCTGCTGGGCCAAGCGAGGCTGCACCTGTTTTCATCGGATGCAGAGCTTGGTAACTTCTCGATCTATGGAGTCCCCGGTCTGGAAGGGATCGCGGAGACGCTGCGGGAGTGTCAGCTTCGCGAACGTGCGCGACGCGGTTTGACAACATTTGTCAAAGCATAAGACCCACGCCAGCGTCAGGTGACGAACAATACCTCGAACCCACATGGATCGGGAAGGGCACGATTTCAATCGTGCCGTTAAGTCGTTGAGAATGGACCTGCGCTTCAGCGCCCGTGGTAGGCTGCCTTGCGCAGCGAGTTTTTCGATAACCTCTTCAGTCGCGCCTCAATTTCGGCAGACAGACAGCGCGCCAACGCTACACCCATTCCAGCGCGCCCTTTTTCCAGATCCAGATATAGCCGGCAATCAGGATCACGAGAAAAATCAGCATCTCCACCAGACCGAAGACGCCGAGAGCTTTAAATTTGACGGCCCAGGGAAACAGAAAAATGGTTTCCACGTCGAAGACCACGAACAGGATTGCGATGATGTAATAGCGCACGGTATAGCGGCCGCGGGCGTTGTCGATGGGATCGATCCCGCACTCGTAGGGCATCAGCTTGGCTTTGCTGGGGTTGTCCGGACGGACGAGCTTGGCCAGCAGCAGCGTAAGCGGCAGAAATATTGCGACTACTGCGATGAAGATGAAGATGGGAACGTAGTTCTGCGGCATAGTGTGCCCTGCCAACTCAACCTGCGGCCGATTCAAACAGCGAGCCAATAGTAACGCTGACGCCGGCCAACTTCAAGAAGGGCGGCGATGCAGACGATCTACCCTCCTATCGCCGTCATCCCGAGCGTAGCCGTTCTTGAGGCGGAGCGAGGGATCTCGCGTGTATCGCCATGGCCATCGAGAGCCACTGAGCCACTACCCGCATCCACCTGTAGACACTTGTCGGGCAACACAAACACCTTTCGTGCCAGATCGGATTTTAACGTAGCTTCGACGTAGTAGCGGCTCAGGATACCATCTTTCCAAACGAAAAGGTCTGGATTGTGTTGGCCGAACTCATCCCAAGTCACAGCCTCAGAGCATGCCATGCGCTCGTGGATCAGAAAGAAATATGCGCAGGTAATGGTTTCGTTATAAAGCTGCGTCTTGCCGCGGGCGGTGGCAAATCGCTTCAGCGCAACAGAAAATTTTTCGAGCGCCCGGAGCACCGGATATTCACATAGATAGGCGTATGCCAGGCGGACGTGATCGGCGTGATGGAAAGAATCTGCTGGAATGGCATCGCTCTCGAAGCACTGGATGATTTCTTCGTTGTTCACGGAATCCCTGCTGTTTTCGTCGGTTATGCTCCGCGGCCGATCGCGACGGCCCAAGCAGCCGCGGCGTAGATAACGAGATTTCCCACGTTGAAGATCCCGTGCAGCAAATGGACGACGATGGCTAGCACCAGAACACCCACCAGAATCCAGGCGCCGCGGACTGCAGTTTTCGGAATAAGCAAAAGAACGGCGCCGATAATCTCACCCCATCCCAGCGCTTGGCGCACGATATCGGGCATATGCGTTTGAGCGAAGTCGTGGCGAGCACCGGGCATGACAAATAGGACGGCTTCAATCAGAATCACAAGCCCGAATGTCCACCGAAGTCCCGACAACGCCGTTTTCATCCGTTGCTCCGTCATGCGAAGAACCCCCGTTATTTTTCGCTAACTCGTTTACGGGCCGGGCGCGCTTTGATTTCCTTCAAGCGATGGCTGGCGCTCGAATCAAGATCAAAATCGTAAAACCGCTTCAACTCCTGAATGCGTTCGAGGGAGGCAGCGCTGAACGGCGTCTTCCCATCAAAGGCATGCAGGACGATGCCCTCGAGGAGATCGCCGAGGGTCAAATCGTGGTACTCCGCGAAGGCCTTAAGGATTTTCAGAAGGCGCTTCTCTATGCGCACGCCGGTTTGTACCCGCTCGACCAGCAGTCTTTGCTCGTCAATCATGTGTACCAGTATACCAGGATACATTGGTAATTTGCGAGATGAGAGACCAAGGTCCTAATGGTGCGGCGGGGAGGGCCTCGCCTGCACCGGCTTTGTTTATAATCGCGTTTCACCGTTTCCAAGTCTTCCGCGCTCGCAAAGCGCCATTCCCAACTAAAGGACTCTCTTGGCATTCGACGAGAACATTTACGAACTGCGGCGTCAGAAGCTAAAACAAATTGAGGCACTGGGCCAAACCGCGTACCGCAGCAAGTTCGAATTCACCCACACCATCCCGCAGATTCTGACGGACTACTCCGACAAGACCGCTGAACAACTGGAGAATCCGCGGATCAACGTACGGGTGGCCGGTCGGATCATGGCGATTCGCTTAATGGGCAAAGCCGGATTCTGCCATCTACAGCAAGATGGCAAGCGCCTGCAGATTTACGTAAAGAAAGACGCGGTCGGCGACAAAGGCTTCGAGTTATACAGGTTGCTCGATTTCGGCGACCACATCGGCGTCAGCGGCTACCTGTTTCGCACCCGCACCGGCGAGCTGACGATCCATGTGGAGGAGATCACTTTCCTCAGCAAGGACCTGCTTCCGCTTCCGGAGAAATGGCACGGCCTCACCGACGTGGAGCTCCGCTACCGCCAGCGCTATGTCGATCTGGTGATGAATCCCGAGGTTCGTGAGGTTTTTCTCAAGCGCAGCAAGCTCGTGCAGTCGCTGCGGCGGACGATGGAGGTGCATGGATTCATCGAGGTCGAGACCCCGATGATGCAGCCGATCGCGGGCGGCGCCGTGGCCAGGCCGTTTGTCACGCACCATAACACGCTCGATATGGATCTCTATCTGCGCATCGCGCCGGAACTGTATCTGAAACGGCTGGTCGTGGGCGGCTTCGATCGCGTTTATGAAATTAATCGCAACTTTCGAAATGAAGGGCTGGGTTGGCGATGGAATCCTGAGTTCACCATGCTGGAGTTTTATCAGGCCTACACCGATTATCAAGGGGTGATGGATCTCACGCAGGAATTGATCACGCAGGCGGCGAAAGATGTGACAAGGGACAAGGATAATCCCCACGGCGTGACGAAAACAAAATGGGGCGATCAGGAGATCGAGTGGGCCAATTGGCAGCGCTTCACGATGCGCGAAGCGATCATTCATTACTGGCCGGAAAGGGCTGGCGCGAAGCCTGAGATGAATGACTTTTCTTCCCACGAGGGAGTGAAGAAACTGGTTGAGCGTTTCAACCAGTCGCATTCGCACATGGCCTACGATCCAAACGAGCCGTTAGGCAAAACAATCGCGACCTTGTTTGAGGCGGCAGCTGAGGAACATCTGACGCAGCCGACAATTATCTACGAGTTCCCTACCGCGGTATCGCCGTTGTCGAAGCAGAAGCCGGATGAGCCGGAGTGGACGGAGCGCTGGGAGATTTTTGCCGGCAAGATGGAAATCGCGAACGGATTCAGCGAACTGAATGATCCCGAAGATCAGCGGCGCCGCTTTGAAGGGCAGTTAAAGGAGCGCGAGCGCGGCGATGAAGAGGCTCACGAGATGGATGAAGACTACATCCGCGCTCTGTCGTATGGCATGCCTCCGGCCGGTGGCGTGGGCGTCGGCGTCGACCGACTGTGCATGCTCTTGACGGATTCCCACACGATCCGCGACGTGATTTTATTCCCGTTGTTGCGACCGGAGAAAAGCTCACTTGAGGAAGGCGCAGACAGCGCCGAGGAAAAACCGTGAACCTTCTTTACTCGTGCGGTTACCAACTTAGTTGAACCCTGGAATGCACTAGAAATGGGGCAATGCCCTTTCTATACTCCATCCAGCATTTGGGATCAGAAGTGGCAGCGCTGTCGTAGTGTCCGTTACGCCCGGACATTTGGTCGACAGCGCTTTGCTTTTTCGGAAGGAATTCTACTTCGACTTTCCCGAAGCGATCTTGTCTGCGGTTCGTGGCGGCTCATAAGCGGGCTTATCAGGACCGAAGTTTGCACTCAAATAGTCGATGAGAGCATCGCGGTCCGCGGCATCGACCAACGCGCCCCACTTCGCCATCTTATCTACCTCCTTGGTCCACGCAGCCTTGCTGAGGCGCTGCTGCAGTATGATCCGTGCCTCGTGGCATTCGGTACACGCCGTGGTGGCCTTGGCCTGCATCGGCCCGGCAGGCAGTTCCTCGGTTGGGTTTGTCCGTCTCTGATCTTTCTCTCGTGCTTGCGCCGAGAGAGACGGCGCAACCAGCAACACCATCAGGCAGAGAGCAGCCACCTTACGCCACATGGATTTTCACCTGATCGACGGCGTTATACAGATACCCGCTTGGATTCCACACTGGCGATGCTGGCTGCGTGCGCCCTTGGCTGTCAGTAGCTCGGGAGAGAATGGTATAGTCTCCACTCTTGCCGGCGTTCCATTCGTAATTCCACAAGCGCCAGGCATAATGGGACTGTTCGCGACCCAGGTTCGCGGAATTCCAGGTAGAACCGCCGTCAGCGGATACCTCTACTTTAGTGACATCTGCCTCCCCGGCCCACGCTGCGCCATGCACCATCACCTTGCCTGTCTTTAAGCTGGCGCCGTCGCTCGGGGCTGCGATCACCGACTTCACGGTCAATGCTGTTACCGGATGCGTATCTTCGGGCTTCACCGTGTCGCCGGGCTTCATCGGCTGGTTCGGAAAGCGGTAGCCTGGGTTCATGAAATTGCCGACAAATTCCGACTCTAGCACTTTTATTTCTGTCAGCCATTTGCAGGAAGCCGCGCCAATCCATCCGGGCACGAGCGCGCGCGCAGGAAAACCGTGATGCTTGGTGAGCGCAGATCCGTTCATGTGCGTGGCGATCAGTGTATCGGCATCGAGAGCCTTCTCGACCGGAATGCTGCGGATGAAAGGCGGAACTTTGCCGGGAACTTCGTCGAGTCCACGAAACATAACGTGCTTGCCTGTGGGCTTTATCCCTGCCCGCTGCAATACATCGCGCAAGCGCGGACCGGAAAACCGCGCCGTGCCCACTGCTCCCTTGCCCCACTGAATACCTGGAACCTGTGGACGATGCAAGCTGCGGCCGTTGCCGGCGCACTCAAGCGTGTTCACGACTGAGTGCACTTCGAATTTCGACAACTCCGCCAGGCTCAGCGTCAGCAGCTTCTCCACTTCGCCCCCGATCGAGAGACGCCACTCGTTAGCATCGAGTTCGCTCGGTTCGTACATGTGATTGCGCACAAAGAAGTGCGGCACGGGCGTCAGCCAGGTATTGAAATATTCGACCGGACTCTCCAGATCGACGAAGCGGAAAGAGCGAAGAATCATGTCATCTTCGCCGGGAAACTCCACCGCTTGTGCCCGCAAAAGTGTCTGGGCCAGAAGCGGCGTAATCCCTGCCGCCAGCGCCGCGCCTGATATCTGTTTTAAGAAATCGCGTCTGGAATTCATGATGCGAATTAATTCTATCGAATAACTTGGCTTCATGCCAGAAGCTAAGTTAACACCACCGGCCCGGAAAAGGAGAGTGAGCCAAAACCGGGCCAGTGGCGCTTCTGAAGGGAAGGCGCCCCTCAGAAAATTGAAGAGGCCGTCGATGGTAGTGGTCCCGCGCCGGACGCGGGACCAGTGTCCGTCTTACGGCAAGTAGTAGCGAAGCGAAGTGAAGACCATGCCGTCCACTCCCTCCGGCTCTACTCCCGTTCCGGGCGAGAAACCTTTGCCGTACCAGGTCTGTCGCGTCACGTAGGAATACTGCGCGCCAAACTGCATTCTGCCTTTGGGTCCGCTGTAGAAGCGGTACCAGAAACCGGCAGTCCCTTCGATCAAAGCGCGAGTGTCCGCCGTACAGTTGGAGAGGCCCCCGGGCAAGAAGCCTGTTGCCGCAGGGGGAGAGGTCTCCGTATAGCAACCAAAGTTCGAGGAAGAAGGTAAGCCGTAGCCCACCTGTTTCCCGAAGCTAGTGTCGCCGGGGGTGGTATCGAAGTCCACGGTCCGGCCGACATATTCCACGCCGCCGTTCAGATAGATATCGAGCTTTGGCCCGTGCCATTCGATCGTACCCAAACCTTGAGCGTTCTTGAGGAGCGCGAAGGCGCCGTCGGCCCGGATTGCCGCATCTGCCAGTCCGCCCGTTCCGTAGCGTCCGATTCCCTTTCCAACGAGGCCATGCAGCCCGAAGTCGAGGTGCTTGGCGAAGGTCCAGCGTGCATTCGCACCGAAGCCGCCTCCGGTCTTGGAATCATTGAATGCTCCCAGCGCGGTGGGCCCAGTCTTGCCGTCGCAGATCGTGGTGGTTGAGACTCCACCGCAAGGAAAGAGCCGATCGCGGAAGCTGGCCTCGAGTCCGAAGATCTCGTAGTGTCCGAAACCCGGCTCAAAGGCCGCTTTCACGATAAAGTCGGGCGAGGGGTTGAAGGAGTAGTTGGCGATGGGGGTACAGGTGGTAGTGGTAGTGACCGCAGTTCCTGTGCTGTTGAGGACGCTGCTGCTGGCGCAAGTGCTGATGGCGGAGTTATAGAGCCCGCCGGCGTTCCCCGCTGACCCAACCAGGAAGTTGTCAGCGTTGCCATGAGAGGTCACCGTAGCTTGCGAATTCTCCATCGCTGCCGCAATCCACACCTTGTTGCTAAAGTTCTTGGCAACGCGCACTCCGTATTGCCTGGCCCAACTGAACCCTACGGTATACTGCGGGTCGATGGTCATCGGCAGGGCTTCGCTGCGGTTGTCGGTGCCTTTCTTTGTTTCAGTCACCAGGCTCCACATCTGACCTCCGGTGACGGTCCAACCGTTGTCAAAAGCGGCCTGCCCCCAAGCTTGGCGCTGACGGAAAGCATAGCTGTTGCTTTCGTTGTTGTTGGAGGTGACGCCGGCGTTGAGGAAGTCACCCTCGTAGTAGCCCCTCAAGGTGGCGCTCTTCAGCTTGCCTTCGGCGAGCAGCGAAGCCCGCGACTGACGCCCTGACCCAAAGAACTCCGAGATGCTGCTCTGGGAAGCTCCAGGCATGGTTAGCGAGTTGAACGGGGTGTTGATGTCGGAGGCAAGGGCTCGAGTCCGCCGCACAAATTCGGCCGCCAGGAAGCCGCCCGGCGTTATGTTGATGCCCTTGTAGTGGATGGCCAAGGGGCTCTCCACTGCTGCGGTTACGTTCTTTTGCGTCTCCTGGATGCTTAGCGCCGCGTTATTGACGTTGGTCTTCAAGTCGGCCACGTCGGTTTTGAGTTCGACCACAGTCGCTTGCTGCTGGCTTGCCTGAGCCTGGGCTGCATCGGCCTTGGATGCTGCATCGACTGCGGTGCTTTGAGCCTGCTGCACGGACTGCTCCCTGCTGTGCAACTCGTCGCGCAATTGCTGAATCTGCTGCTGCTGTTGGGCGATCGCCGCTTGCTGCGAGGCGATTGCGTCTTTCAGGGCTTGTACATCGGCCGCGGTAATCGCGGGCTTTGCCTTCTTCGGTTTAGATGCAGTAGTGGTTTGGGCCCAGGCGCTGGCTGTAAATAACGCCAAGGCAAGAGCTGTCGGGAGACACAAGTTCTTAATTGCTTTCATGGAAATACAATCCTCTCCTTTTGAAGTTCTGCTTAGGCCGTTCACGCTACCCATTGGGGATAAAGGCCGGACCTACGGCCACCGAAGCAAAACTGGTTTGTCCTGATGTTCCCTTTCTACTTGCGCGGCTGTTACAGGAACATTACAAACCGATGAATTTCATGTGAACGCAAAATGAGAAAGAGGAGGATGCAGAAGGCCGGGTGCAGCCTGGAAGAGTGGTCTGTTGCCTTGAGAAGGAGGAGACGTAATAAGCTAGCACCACCGGCCCGGAAAAGGAGAGTGAGCCAAAACCGGGCCGGCGGCGATTCTGAAGGGAAGGCGCCCCTCAGAAAGTTGATTTGCGGATAGCGCTATGGTCCCGCGCCGAATTTTGACGCGGGACCATTTGGCCACTCTTTTACGGCAAGTAGTAGCGGAAAGAAGTGAAGATCATGTTGTCGATTCCTTCCGGCGTCACTGAATTTCCCTTGCTGAACCCAGTGCCAGACCAGGTCTGGCGCGTCACGTAGGAGTACTGCGTGCCGAACTGGAACCTGCCTCTTGGGCCGCTGTAGAAGCGGTACCAGAAGCCAGCCGTACCTTCGATCGCCGCGCGCGTATCCCCCGTACATTTCGAGAGCGAGCCCGGGTTGAAGCCGTTCGTAACCGCGATGGAAGGAGCGGTTTCGGTATAGCAACCGGAATTATTGAAGTGGGGCGATCCATACCCGACGTAGGTGTTCGTAGCAACGTCGAAGTCGTCCGTCCGGCCGTCATATTCCGCTCCGGTATACGTGTATATGTCGAGTTTCTTACCGTGCCACTCAAGTGTCGCCAAGCCCTGGTAATTCTTGATCACATCAGGAGTTCCGTCGGCATGAATCGACAAATCGGAGAGCTGCGCCGCTCCGTAGCGGCCCACTCCCTGGCCTCCAAAAGCGTGCAGCCCGAAAACGATACGTTTGTTGTCAAAGTTCCAGCGGGCATTAGCTCCGAAACCACCCCCGTTTTTTGAAGAATTGAAGGCGCCGTGAGCACTGGGACCTGTAACGGAGGCGTCGATCGGGCAGGCACCAGTCGTGCCGATGACGAAGTTTGCGCAAGGAAAGACACGATCGCGGAAACGGTCATAAAGTCCGAAGACTTCGTAGTGTCCAAAACCCGGATCGAAGGCCAACTTGGCGATAATGTCCGGCGAGGGGTTGAAGGTATACGTAGCTGCAGGACTGCAGGTAACGTAGAAGGTGGGGCTGGTTGCGCCAGCGGCGGTGAATGAATTAGTGGCGCAGGCGGTGAGGGCGTCATTGTAGCTATTGGTTGCACCCGCCGCGCCGAGCAGGAAGTTGTCTGTGTTTCCGTGAGTGGTAAGCGTGCCTTGCGCGTTTTCCATGGCCACAGCAAACGCGAACTTATGGTTGAAATCCTTGGTTAAGCGAATGGCGTACTGCCGGGCGAAGGTGAAGCCGATGTTATACCCCGGGTCAATCGTCATAGGCCGAGAATCGTTGGCTCTACCGGTGTCGTCGCTGGGAGCGATACCGGCTTTGTTCTCCGTCACCAGGCTCCACATCTGGCCACCGAGGAAGCTCCATCCGTTGTCGAACTTCGCCTGTCCCCACGCCTGGCGAAGACGGAAGCTATAGCTATTGGTCTGAGTGGCGGACGAAGTATCCGCCGCAGAGAGAAAGTCGCCGGAAACATAACTGGACAGCTCTACGTTCTTGAGGCGTCCGTCCACGTACACAGTGGGCCGAGACTGTCGGCCTGAACCGAAGAATTCTGACAGCGAACTCTGCGAAGCACCCGGCATCGTCAGCGAATTGAAGGGCGTGGGCAGATCGGCCGCTAGCGCTCTCGACCGCCGCACGAATGCAGCTTCCGCGAATCCTCCTGGCGTAATGGTGATCCCTTTGAAGTGAATAGATATGGAGCCGTGCATTGGGTTTGGAGCACCCTCGGCCTGCGTGTCTTGCGCGTTTAGTCCAGGGCTCGTGGTGTCTTGCTGACGCAGCACAGCATTCTGAAGTTCGACCGCCTGTTGCTGCGACACAGGTTGAACTTGAGCCGCCCCACTGCCGCTCGCAGTTTGAGCTTGTTGCAGCGTTTCCTGACGCTCCAACTGCTGAGTGAGCCGTTCGATTTGTTTTTGCTGCGCCGCCAGCGCGTCCTTCAGCGCCTGGACATCGGCCGCCGTAACGGGTGGTGCGGATTGCGGCGCCGATGCGCCGCTTTGTGCCCAAGCGCCGGCCGAAAGTGCCGCCAGCGTCAAGGCTGTGAGAAATAGGTTTTTGGTTGAGTTCATGGAATTTCAATCCTCTCCTTTTTGAGTTTTTGGTTAACCACATCACGGGGGAAACAACACAAAACTTTTGGGAATCGCAGATTGCCGCATGGGCAACCTTCATTTCTCTCGACACTATTTCAAGCGCTACTTCTATCGAGCGCTACAACGCCACTACCAGAAAGACACTTATTACTATCAAGTTACTAGGGATTCCAGACAATACTCCTTCTGTATTAAAGGAGTATTAATTTCCGGAAAAGCCGGGGGAGATTCCTGAACTGGACTTACTTTGCCGCCTCAGAGCCCACCGCGCATGCGTTAAACGCTCGGCAACAAGCAGTGACGGAAACCACACTAATTTGAACTCTTATTCGTTCTTCTGGCCTCCAACCACCATAGGAAGAACACTTCCCTTCTCTTTACTTCTTAGCGGCGCGCTTACCTTTCGTGGAACGAGGCGTGGTGCCGGAAATCAAATCCGCGGACCAACCTCGGCGAAACGGTGTACGAGCCTTGCGGAATCTGGGGCTCCTAATCCAGGAAGCTTAAGTTGAGGACGTCAGTCCCCATCTGCGCTGCAACCGGCTTTCCATGGACTTGAACACCAGTCCATCTACCACGTATCCAATCGCAATAATCAAAATCATGACGGCGATCACGGCGCTCATGTCGTTCAAATCGCGGCCCATCATCAGCACCTGCCCCAGCCCAAGGCTCAAGTAAAGCATCTCGGCCGTAATCAACGAGCGCCAGGCAAAAGCCCAACCCTGTTTCAGGCCGGAAACGATAAAAGGCAGACTGGCGGGCAGCAGCACATGCCAGAACAATTGAAATCCGCTGGCACCGAGGTTGCGTCCAGCCATGCTGTAGATTTTGGGCATCTGTTTACGCCCGTCTTCCATAGCCAGCGTGACCGACAGCAACGATCCCATGATGACCACAAACAGGATGGCATTTTGACTGAGTCCGAACCAAAGTAAAGCCAACGGCCACCAGCAGATGCTGGGCAAACTCTGAAGACTCACCAGCAGACCGCCCATGGTTTCTTCGAGAAATTTGCTGCTGGCCACGCCCAGGCCCAAAACCATTCCCAGGACGACGGAAATCGCATAGCCGATGAGAACGCGGCGCATGCTAACCGCAATCGCAATCACGAAGCTGTGATCTTTGAAGCCGGTATACAGGGCGTCGCCCACGCCCCACGGTGTCGGAAATAGGTAGGGCGGCCAGATTTTCAACTCTGCGAGCAACGTCCACAAGCCCAACAGTCCGGCATAAAAGACAATCAATCGAGCGGCGCGCTTCATGCTTACGGTTCCACTCCCACTTCCACGTGGGGCTTCACGCCCACGTTGTATTCCACCTCGAGGGAGCGGTTGATCTCTTCCCGCAACTCTCCCAGAATCTCCCCCGCCGCGTGCGCAACATGAACATCTTCCAATACCCGCGGACGTGGCAAATCCACGACAAACTCTCGCTTCACGCGACCCGGCCGGAAGGTCAGCAGGGCCACGCGATCGCCCAGGCGGATCGCCTCCCGCACATTGTGCGTGACGAAAATAATAGTGGCGCCGGTCTCCGCCCAGATGCGTTCAAGTTCGTCGTGCAGCAGGTCGCGCGTTTGAGCATCAAGCGCCGCGAAGGGCTCGTCCATCAGCAGCACATCCGGCTCGGTCGCTAAAGCGCGTGCCAGGGCCACGCGCTGCCGCATGCCGCCGGAAAGCTGATGCGTGAAGCTGTCTTTAAACTGTGACAGGTGCACCAGGCGTAAATAGTGGCGGGTTTTCTCTTCCCTTTCCGCCTTGCCGATGCCCTTCATCTTCATGCCGAACTCAACGTTGTCCCCAACTGTTAGCCACGGAAAAAGGCCGAGTTCCTGAAAGATAAGAATGCGATCGGTACCCGGTCCCTGCACACGATTGCCGTCGATTAAAACCTCGCCGGAAGTTTGCCGGTGCAGTCCCGCGATCAAATGCAGCAGCGTCGACTTGCCGCAGCCCGACGGCCCCACGATGCACAAGAACTCCCCTGCCTTCACTTCCAGGTTAATGTGGTCGAGCGCGAGCAGTCGTTCGCCTCCCTGAGCGCGGTAGCTCAAGCAGATATCGCTCAAACCAACCTTCGGAACGTCGGAACAAATTCCACGCAACGGGCGCCGAACCGTTGCCAGCCCGGACTTCCCTCGCATACCACCGACGCGCGCAGGCGTGCGAGGATCAAGGGGAATCGGAATCTGTACTGGAAAATTATGTGCGTTCGTGCTCATTGAATGGCCCTTCTTCCTTTTTCCGCGAGTACCTGGTTGAGGAGCGACAAATCATAGAGTCTGGATAGGTCAGGCATCTGCCGTCCCAGAAATCCGTCATCGAACGCCTGTTGCGCCGCCGTGTTGAGCGCGCTGTGCAACGGATCGTATGTAACCTGCATGCGCGCATATGCCTCGTCGAGCACCCCCGCGGGGAGAGCCTTGCCGGTCTCGCTTTGAATCTGCTGGTTCAAAAGTTTCTTGGCTTCGACAGGATGGCCGTTGATCCAATCGGTCAGTTCGACTTCCGCCCGAATCCAGTTCTTCACCAGGTCCGGATGATTCTTCAAGAACTTCGTGTTCACCACCAACAATCCGATGACGAACTGCCCATTTGGCCAGAGCGAGCGCTCGTCAACAAAAAGGCGTCCGTTGCCGTCGTGGATCAGCCGTGTCGCCCAAGGTTCCGGCGCCCACGCCGCATCTATTTCTTTCTTCAGGAACAGCGTAAGCTGATCCGGATTTGCCATGGGGACGATTTGGACGTCGCCGCCTTTATCGTTAGTCTTCATCCCGTGACTCTTGAGCCAATTGCGTAAGGCCACATCCTGAGTATTGCCGAACTGCGGCGTGGCTACACGCTTGCCGTGGAAATCTTCCGGCTTCTGAATCCCGCTATCGCTGCGCACAACTAACGACGCGCCACCACTCGCCGCTCCCGCCACCACGCGCACGGCCTCTCCGCTGGAGCGGACATAACCGTTGATCGCCGGATTCGGGCCCACGTAAGTCATGTCAATCGCGCCGCCAAATAATGCTTCGATGGCGGCCGGGCCGGCGTTAAAACTCGTCCATTGCACTTTCACTTGGGGACCCATCGCCTGGTCGAACCAGCCATTCGCTTTGCCCACCATGGCCTGGGCATGAGTGATGTTGGGAAACGCGCCCACCCGAATGGCAGTTTGTGCCCAACTCGAAACCGCAACTCCGGCCAGGACCAGCCAGACAAGTAAGCGCTTACTCACTCTTCTGGCCTCCAACCACCATGGGAAGAACACTTCCCTTCTCTTTCTTCTTAGCGGCACGCTTGCCTTTCGTGGAACGAGGCGTGGTGCCGGAAATCAAATCCGCCAGCGTAGTGTTATCCAGAACATGCGCCACCGCATCGCGCACGTCGAGAAATACTTGGTAAAGGGCGCGGTGCGGCAGATCGCGGTCGATCAGCACACGCAACTGCTCGGCGTCGGCAAATGGTGCCAAGGGTCCATCGATTAACCGCATAATCTCGCTCAACCGGATCTCGCCGGGATCGCGGCGCAACTGATATCCACCTTTAGCGCCGCGTACGCTCTCAACCATACGGGCATTCTTCAGCTCGAGGAGAATTAGTTCGAGAAATTTCTCCGGGAGATCCTCCTCGTAGGCAATCTCGCGGATTTTAATGGCCCCCTGGTGATGATGGCGGGCGAGCATCATCATGGCCTGCAATGCGTAGAGTCCCTTTTGCGAAATTTTCATGACGGGTGATTATGCCACAAAGTCCATTTAGTTACTAGACTTACTTGTCCTTGGCGATGTTTGCAATCGGGATTCCATCCCGATGCTTCCTCTTTATCCGATTAAAGGAAGCTTATTCAGTTACTTACCGTTATAGCCGTAAACCGGGGAGGCTTTGCGTGTGCATTGACTTGCATTTCGGGGGAATGTTGAGGGGATGCGCGCTTTCACCCCAGCTTGGTCAGTTACACCTCTTGTCCGATGTGCAGCACCTGCAAGGTGATGTTATCCGGCGCGCCGCGCTGCCGAGCCAGCTTCACCAACGCAGCGCAACACTCTGCCGGGGGGTGGCTGGTCACCGCCGTTTCGATCTCGTCCTCGGTGACGACGCCCCACAGGCCATCCGTGCATAGCAATAGATCGTCGCCGGCCTGCAAAGCCAGCCCTTCTTCCTCTGCCCCATCCACTCCGATTTCCATCCCCGCGCCCAAAGCTGCTGTCAGGATGTGGCGTTGCGGATGCTTCTCCGCATCTTCGGCGCGGACCAGGCCGCTTTCCACCAATCTCCCAACATAAGAGTGATCGCGCGTCAGCTTTGAGATGCTCGCGCCGCGGACCAAGTAGAGTCGGCTGTCCCCCACGTGCGCAAAATAAAGCTGCCGGCCCCGGAGCACCAGAGCGGTGCAAGTGGTCCCCATTCCCTGGAATGCGGGATGCCGCTCGGCATAGTCCTGGATCCGGGAATGAGCCGCGGCAAACGACTCCAAAAGAGCGGCTTGCGGGTCATCGCGGAAGCCATGATCGTAGACTTCGCGGACTGTCTCGACCGCCAGGCGGCTTGCCTCCAGGCCACCTTCGTGTCCGCCCATGCCGTCGGCAATTACCGCCAATCGTCCCTTACGTCTGAATTCCTCATCTCCGGCCGGTTCCCAATAGAGATAGGAGTCTTCGTTGTTTTCGCGCTGGCAGCCCACATCACTGAGGCCAGCCACTTCAACTCCAGGTTTTACATTCATACAGTCGACGGACACTTTGTGGCCAACCCCACCGGCAGGACTGTAATCCGAGACGAGCAAGCGGGAAGTCGCCATTCTGCCGGAACGACGAAAGCCATGCTTGTTCCCCGGCCATTATAGACAAGAGCAAGCTCAAAATGTCTACCTGCGTGGAACACAGCACCTCGCCGACAAGTGATATTCCTTCTTTATTTGCTTCTAAAGTTTAACCACGCCGTGCCGATAAACCGAAAAGAAGCGACTTTAGCAGAGAGAACTCAGTGAGCGCTTTGCCGACCTGGGAGATGAGTGCAGCCTTATGCCCGTACGTGTTCTGATCATCGACGATTCTTCAGTCATGCGAAAGATCGTGGAGCGCTCACTGCGCCAGGCAGGTATCGACCTGACGCAAGTGGTCGAGGCAGGCAATGGCGCGGAAGCGCTGACCGCGCTCCAAGAAAACAAGGTCGATCTTATCCTGTGCGACATCAACATGCCGGTGATGGATGGCCTCGAATTCATCAAGCAACTGTCCGGCGTCGTTAATGCGAAGGGTGTGCCCGTGATCATGATCACGACCGAAGGCAGCGAAGCGCACGTCGTGCAGGCCCTCTCCTGCGGCGCCCGCGGCTATATCCGCAAACCGTTTACACCGGAGCAGGTCAAGACGCAAGTCATCCCGGCCCTGACAGGAAAACCATGAACTCTAGCAACGAAGTGCTTGCCGTCGGCAATAAGCAGGAAGGCTGGTGCGGCCTGCTGGAATTGGCAACCCGGGAAGTCTTCCAGCTCATGCTGGCCTCCGATCTTACTGCGCCGACCGCTGAGATAACCCTCCCCCATGAGGTTACTTCCATGGTGGGGCTGGCCGGACAATTGTGCGGCGTACTAAGTGTCCGTTGCGACGAAAAATCGGCCGCGCTCATGACTTCCAAAATGCTCGGAGTGGAGATCGATAAGGTCGGTGCTGACATGTCGGACGCGCTTGGCGAAATCTGCAACATGGTTGCCGGCAACTTCAAGAACAAGATTACCGGATTGGGGGACGGCTGCATGCTTTCCCCGCCCACCGTAATCACCGGAAGCGACTACACCACTTACTCCGTCGCGGACAAGCCAGCCCTTGAGGTCAGGCTAATGTTTGAAGCCATGCCCATCGTCATTTCCCTGGAGATCCACAGCTAAGTTAAGGACGTATATTAGCTTCCAGCTAAAGACTAAGAACTAAGGGCTCAGGGCTAAGGGCCAAAAGCTAACAGCTTCTCTTCAATTCTTCCCTGCAGCCCCTCCGAATATGGTCGACACCAGGCCCGAGATTCCCCCTACCGCCTCGTCGAGTTCGAAGGTGAATCGCACCAGGTCGACTCCTGCGAGGGATCGGTATTCCTTCAAAAGAACCGCCCACGCGGGGTCCTCAACCAAATCCACTTTTTGCCGCTCATAGTACCCGTAACCGAGGGCGCGCATACGGCATAGGAGATCGCTGAGGTGCACTAACGCGACCAAGGGGTAAGCCGCCTCGCTTCGCTCCGGGTCATGGTGATGCGCAATTGCCTGCACCATGTCATCCGTGAGGTTCCAGCTTTCCGCCAGAGCCCGCCCGCTTTCGCAGTGGGTAAATCCCATCACCGTGCGCTCCGCGTCGTACAAAGGAATCTGTTCCCTGGCAGCCTCAGTGACCGCTGTTGCGAATTCCTTTGGAAACACCATGCAGTTCACGAGAAACCCGATGTCGTGCAGCAGACCCGCCATATACGCCTTTTCGCTATCGGCCGCGCCCAGCTTTTCGCTGAATTTCTGGCATACCATCGCGCAGCCCAGCGAATGTTTCCAGAAATCATTCGCGTTAAGCGCCCAATCCTTCACGGGGAAGGCATTGCCCATGCAACAAGTGAGCAGAATGGTTTGTACCCGGCGCAGGCCCAGGCTGATCACCGCCAACCGGATGTTGTCGGGAGCTTTCGCCATGCCGAATAACGGCGAACTCGCCACGCGCAGGCATTGTGCTGCGATGGTGTTGTCATAAGAGACTAACTTCACCACCTCATCCAGTTTTACCTTATCCGGCGGCAAGTTCAGCAAATCCAGCAACGGCAGAAACACCGTCGGGATGGTAGGCAGGTCTCGATACTTCTTACCCGCTCACGAATACGCGCGGTAACGGCAGTTGGGTTCATAGCTTGCCACTCTTGAGCGATGGCTTCCAATACGCGATCGCCCCGGGAAAATGCACGAGATGGAACTTGTCATTCAGATTCAAGAGCGACTCCGACGTGCCCAAAAAGAAATAACCGCCAAAATTCAGGTTCGTAAAATAATGGTTGATGACCTTCGACTTCGAGGGGCCATCGAAATAGATCAGGACGTTGCAGCAAAAAATCAGGTCCATGCCCTTCATGAAAAGCATCCGTGAGTCATCTTGCAGATTCAAACGGCTGAAGGTGATCAGCTTTTTTACCTCCGGCTGTACCTGCAGTTTCTTGTCACCCACCGCCAAGAAATATTTGCGCTTGCAACTGGTCAATCTTTGCCAGGGCGATTCGCCCGTCGCTTGCCGAGCCGACCACTTCTAGCTGCGCGTCGGCGGACAAGGTCTCGCACAATAGCCTGCGAACTACCACCGAATCGTCCACTACGAGGATGCGAATTCGAGTCATCGCTTAGCTTCTATATGATTGCGGATCGCTACTCCAATGGCGGCCACTTGCGGCGTCGTTTTCTGCACGGAAGTGATGCCCCAGTAGCCGGTCGCACTCACGACGGCGACCAACGTCAATCCAGTAACTGTCAGTCCGTACTGGCGTCTCTTAATGGTCCATCATCCGAGATACCCCGAACAGCCGCACGATTTCCCTCTAGACCTGCCTAAGTTAAACGCCTGCATGCGCCGCCATGTGCCTCGCCGCGTCGGATGCTTCTGTTCTTTGTCCGCTGCCAGCGTTGATCTTGAATTGCTCGACCAGGCGGCGCAGCTCAGTGGAGGTTTCCACCATCTGCTGTGCCGCTTTTTGCGTGTCCCCGGCTCCCCGCGACGTGCTCTCCGCCGCCTGCGCCACGCCAGAGATGTTGCTCGTGATCTCTCCGCTGCCATGTGCCGCTTCGCTCACATTGCGCGCCATCTCGTTGGTCGTCGCGTTCTGTTCTTCCACCGCTGTCGCGATCGTGCTTGATATCCCATTCACCTGGTTGATCACTTCGCTGATCTGCGCAATCGCCTCCACCGCCGCCTTCGTGTCGGTTTGAATGGCTTCAATCTTCCGGCTGATGTCTTCCGTCGCCTTCGCCGTTTCCTTCGCCAGTTCCTTTACTTCATTCGCGACCACCGCAAAGCCTTTGCCGGCTTCTCCGGCGCGGGCCGCTTCAATCGTGGCATTTAAAGCCAGCAGATTGGTTTGCTGCGCGATGGATGTGATGACCTTGATGACCTGCCCAATCTCATTCGAAGATTCGCCGAGTTTAGATACAGTAGCCGTCGTAGTCTCCGCGACCTTCACTGCTGAGGTTGCCACCTTCGCCGCTTCAGTTGCGTTCTTGGCGATTTCCCGGATGCTGCTGCCCATCTCTTCGGCGCCGGTCGCGACCGTCTGCAGATTCTGGCTGACCGCCTGTGCCGCCTTGGACACAACTTCGGCCTGGGTGGAAGTCTCCTCGGAGTTGGCCGTGATCTGCTGGCTGGTGTTGGATAGCTCTTCGCTCGCGCTGGCGACGTGCAGGGACGTCTCGGCTATGGAATGAATAGCACTGGCTACGCCTGCAATCGCCTGGTTCAGCGCATTTCCCATGGCACCAATCTCGTCTTTCGAATCCACTTCAACCTTCTTACGGAGATCGCCTTCCGCCAGGGCCTGCAACACGATCAAGGTCTTACCAAGCGGGCCGATAATGCCGCGAGCGATGAGAAAGCTCAGCAGAGACACAATTACAGCTATCACAATTCCGGTAGCCACCAGAGTCACGGTGCTCGATTTCACGGTCTTGTCGCTACGGGCGGTAATTTCTGCGGCAGCTTCCGCTCTGACCTGGTCCGCCTCATTCGCGGCGTCCTGGTTTGCCTGAGCATCATCCGCTACGCTCAAGCGTGCTTCTTCGGCCTTCTTCTTGTCCCCCCGCAGTAGCGCCGGGATAACCTCCCGGTCAATTTCCTGCAAATACTTCATCGCGGGCTCGTGGAGTTTGACCGTGACAAGTTCCTTCAGTTTCCCCTCGGGAAGCTCCTTCACCCATTTTTCATGCGACTCGGCATGGATCTTCTCATACTCGTGGAATTCAGCCACCTCCGCCTCTAGCTTTTGGTGGTCAGTTTCGGCCAGCATGCGAAAGACGATGAGACGACCCACACGGATATCCAGGTACATCGGCTCGAGATCGCTCATCAGGTCGCTATTCTGCTTCAGTTCGTTGGCAATAGGGCTGCCGATCTTGACCCTCGCCAGCGTGGTGTATGAGACGTAGCCAAAGGCCAGCAAACCTAATACGGCAGAGCCGGCCAGTAAGAGCAACTTCATCTTGAGCGACAAATTTCTCATTTCAGACCTCGTCAATGGTTATGGTTGCCACACATTCTGCAACACGAGTTCCATCGGCATGAAAAGGGCCGGGCATTAGCCCGGCCAGCATTGATGAAGGGATCAGCGAGGGATCGTTAGCGCGCTTTTGTCCAAGAGTACATATTGGCAATGGCGTAGGTGACGCCCACGAAAACCCGTTTGTGCGGAGCATCGTGGCTGACTCCCATATCCAAGCCACCGTCCAGATACACCCGCGGTTGCACTTTGTAGTTGAATCCAACCATAGTGGAAGCGAACCCCGGAGTGAACTGGTTAAGAGAGGTGTAGCCGTAAGGTTCCACGATTCCAGTCAGGCGCTTCGTCACCGGAACCCACGTGGCCAGTGCGAAGCCGGTATTGTGATCGAATCCCGTTGCTGTTGGGCGGCCCGCCAGCAATTCGATCACGTTGAAGTCAAAATGTACCTTGCTCACGTCTTTGCTGGCTAGAAAGGAGATGGAGTGGTCCACTTTGCCCGAACCTAATCCGAGCGCCACGCTGGCCGACGGTACCTTGGCTTCGTAGAACACTCCCAAACCGGGGCGGTGTTTTGTTTGTCCCACGAATCGGTACTTCAGGCCGAGCCAGTTGTCGCCATATCCGGTTCGGTCTCCGTCCGCATTCATGAGGTGGACGAATTCTGACGAGGACCAGTGGAAATCAAGTTTCGGCATGAGGCCAAAACGCAGCCCACCGGAAAGATCGTCGCGATTGGCGCCGCCGCCCGGCCATTGCCGTTCCAGGCCATACTCCAGTTCCACCACGCCGCACTGTGTGGTGTCGGTAGCGTTAGCCAGGGCGGGCCGACCGGGTACAGAAGCGAAGCTGGAATTGAAGCAGGAAGATTCTGTCGAACTGGGCGTTGAACTTGTAGTTGAAGTTGTACTCAAGAGATCCTGGGCAGTCGCGGATGAAGCGAGGCATGAACACAAAAATAACAGGGCTACTGCACAGGAAGCGATGTGCTTGAGGGTGAACTGCATAAAGCCGGACTCCTTAGGGGTAGCCAGCCTTGGAGCAGCCAGCCGCCTAAAGGGACCATCGGCCTGAGGATCGACACCTTTACACCTTTGGGCATGACCAGTGGCTATACCCAAGGGCCCTCCAAGTAACACTTAGAAAATTCACATCGTCTGCCTACACTCCTCCATGCGCTGCTAAACTCCTGGAACTCAGGCTTGGGGATGACACGGCTGCGCCCGATGTGTGGCGGCTGCCAGCGTTGATCTTGAATTGTTCGACCAGGCGGCGCAGCTCAGTGGAGGTTTCCACCATCTGCTGTGCCGCTTTTTGCGTGTCCCCGGCTCCCCGCGACGTGCTCTCCGCCGCCTGCGCCACGCCAGAGATGTTGCTCGTGATCTCTCCGCTGCCATGTGCCGCTTCGCTCACATTGCGCGCCATCTCGTTGGTCGTCGCGTTCTGTTCTTCCACCGCTGTCGCGATCGTGCTTGATATCCCATTCACCTGGTTGATCACTTCGCTGATCTGCGCAATCGCCTCCACCGCCGCCTTCGTGTCGGTTTGAATGGCTTCAATCTTCCGGCTGATGTCTTCCGTCGCCTTCGCCGTTTCCTTCGCCAGTTCCTTTACTTCATTCGCGACCACCGCAAAGCCTTTGCCGGCTTCTCCGGCGCGGGCCGCTTCAATCGTGGCATTTAAAGCCAGCAGATTGGTTTGCTGCGCGATGGATGTGATGACCTTGATGACCTGCCCAATCTCATTCGAAGATTCGCCGAGTTTAGATACAGTAGCCGTCGTAGTCTCCGCGACCTTCACTGCTGAGGTTGCCACCTTCGCCGCTTCAGTTGCGTTCTTGGCGATTTCCCGGATGCTGCTGCCCATCTCTTCGGCGCCGGTCGCGACCGTCTGCAGATTCTGGCTGACCGCCTGTGCCGCCTTGGACACAACTTCGGCCTGGGTGGAAGTCTCTTCGGAGTTGGCCGTGATCTGTTGGCTGGTGTTGGATAACTCCTCGCTCGCGCTGGCGACGTGCAGGGAGTTCTCAGTGATGGCGAGGATCATTTTTTTCAGGCTTCCGCTCATCTTGTTGATCGCGGTAGTCAGGTCGCCGAGTTCGTCCTGGCTTTGGACTTTCATGTCATCGTGGGTCAAGTCGGCCGCCGCAATGGCTTCGGCTTGGTCCAGCACGGACTGAGTTGCCACCACGATCTTGCGACTAAGAAACGACGCCACGAAAATACCCGCGGCCAGACCAAAAGCTGTAGCGATCCCCATTGTCCAAAGAGCTGACCCCTGCGCGGACACCGTTTCCTGCTGGTTCTCCCTGAGCAGCTTGTCGAAGGATTCCGTCATTTCCGCCAGCTTGCCGGTGGTGCGGTCCACCACGGGCGTCACTTTGTCCGCGTAGTCGTTGCCCCCTTGAACCACCCCGTCGCGGCCCCCGCTAGCCGCGGTGTCCATTGCCGCCTGCTGCGTCTGGCGGATTGCAGGAAGCTGCTCCTTTATCGCAGCTAGCGCATCGCGACTCTCTTGTTGCGTCCAGTGTGGCGCAAGCTCGTCCAACCGCGCCATGTCCTTTCCGATTCGGTCCCACGCTTTCTCGAAGGCCTCCTGGGCAGATGCTCTTCTCTTGGCATCTGTGCCCGCTAGAATCGTCTGGCGAGACTTGCTCGCCGTATAGTTGAGATCATTCGACAGAGCCCCTAGGGCTTGCACTGAGGGCATACCCACTTCCGCCATCCGGTCTACGTTCTCGCGTATATCCCCCAGCTTTTTGTATGTAATCAACGAAGTCACGACCATCAGTAGGAGCACGACGCCAAAACCCAATCCCAGTTTCTTACCCAATGTAAGTTTCATTTAATCTTCCTCCCACCCCATCGAACTTGGCCAGAACCGTCTGCTAGCAGAAGCTTCAGGGTGCACCGCGCGCGCAGAAATTCCGATCAACCTTTTCATCGGCCTGGAAGGCGCAGGCCTTTAGCCTGAGTGTCGCCGAGCTTCCTTCCATTTTCCGTTTTAAGAAGGTCGGGCCAGCTCAAAGTGTCCGAACGCTGGAGGAATTGTTCCGACTGGCTAATCTCACGCGAGATTTCGCCGATGAAGCACAAGTGACTGCCCCGTCCTCTACCCTCAACCCAGGTCAAGACAAGCCGAGTCCTAAGCCCGGAACCCAGTTCGTTGCCCGCCAGACGATTCTGACCACCGACGAGACTGTGTTCGGCTACGAACTTCTCTTTCGTGATGGGGTTGATGATTTTTTCTGCAACCCGGACGTGGACGCCGCCTCGCGCAGCACGCTGAACACTTCCATGCTGATTGGCCTCGACGTTCTGTGCAACGGGCGCCGGGCTTTCATCAATTGCACTCGCGATATCTTGCTCAAGGACTACATCACGTTGCTGCCTTCGGCGCAGGTCGTCATCGAGGTTCTCGAGACTGTGCCCGCGGACGAGTTGGTGGTGGCGGCCTGCCGCCGGATGAAAGAAGCCGGATACGCGATTGCTCTCGATGACTTTGCCGTGAACGACCCGCGCGAAGCATTGACGGATCTCGCCGACATCATCAAAGTAGACCTGCGCTCCACTTCGTCCGCCGACGCCGCTGCCATGGTCAAAAAGTATGGCCCCTGGCGCTGCCGAATGCTGGCAGAGAAAGTCGAAACACGGGAGGAGTTCGTTGCCGCAAAGAAAGCCGGCTTCCTCTACTTTCAGGGATACTTCTTTCGCCGCCCCGAAATCCTTACCGCGCACGAAATCCCCGCCAACCAGGTCAATTACTTGCGCATGCTGACGGCAGTTTCGCAACCTGAGTTGCACGTGAGCGTCATCGAAAATCTGGTCAAGAGCGAGGCAGCGCTGTGCTACCGTTTGCTGCGCTACTTGAACTCCGCAGCCTTCGGCTTCGCCGCCGAGATTCACTCCGTGCGCCATGCGCTTTCCATCCTCGGAGAGCGCGAAGTCCGGCGCTGGATTCGTCTCGTAGCCACGCTTGGCGCCGGACAGGGCAAGAGCAGCGACCTAGTGCTCTCCGCCCTGGTTCGCGCCCGTTTCTGTGAGCTGCTATCGCCCAAGCTTCAGCATGGAGACTCCGACCTGTTCCTGGTGGGGATGCTCTCGCTCATGGACACCATCCTCGAGATTCCCATGAAGAAGGTTGTCGACGATATTCCCATCGATCTGGAAAGCAAAACTGTTCTGCTGGGCCAACCCGGGCGCCTGCGGCCGTTCTATCAGCTTATGCTGGCTCAGGAATCCGGCGAGTGGCAAGCAGTGAGCGACTTGAGCAAGGAGCTTCATCTCAGCGAGACCGATGTCGCGCACGCTCACTGGCAGGCGCTGCAATGGGCAAGCGAGGTTAGCAGCGGATCGTAGGAGGCATTTTCAATCGAGACGTCTTGATCTAAAACATCATTCCGCAAAATCATGGTCATTTGCGGGGAAGTAGTAACTTCAGTTTTTTAGCCACACATTTTCGCCATCACCCAACGGACGCGGCCTCCGCCATCTCTGTCATCCGGCAGGCTTTCTCAATGTCCAGCACATGCATCAGCCGGTCATCCAGTTTGTGGACGCCCAAGATCATGCTGCGAACCGAGCCACGCAAGGTCTCCGGCGGCGTTTCGAAGCTGCTCTCCTCGACCTCGACCACATCACCGATTTCATCCACCAGCAGGCTGACCGCACCATCCTCGGAGCGCACCACCACGTTCACGGCGCGGACGCCCGGCGGGGCTGGCTCCAGTTCGAGCCGCCGTCGCAAATCTACGGCGGTAACGATTTGGCCGCGCAGGTTGATCAGCCCGCTCACCACTTCAGGGGCCAGCGGAACCTTGGTCATCTCCAACGAGCGAATGACTTCCTGCACACCCTTTAATTCCACTCCGAACAGCAGCTTATCCAGATAAAACGTACAGAACTGCGAAGTATGTTCCATGGCTTAATTTGCGGCCTTCGCCGCTCTCCCTATCGGAATTGCCCGCGCAACGGCCGAATCCGCGCTGGCCAGAATTGCAGTGATATCAAGCAACTCCGTTACCCGGTCTCCAATCACTACGCTATAAAGTACGGAGGGCCGCGTCGCCGCCGACTTCACGTTAGCCCGGTCGTCGACGATATCCAGAATCTGCTCCACAACAAGGCCGAAAGAGCGGCCTTCATGGTTCAAGACTAGCACCTGAATCGGTCCCGCATCCGCTGCCGGCGGAGCTTGCAGCGCGCGCAATCGAGCCCGCCTTTCCTCCATCACGACAGTGAGGCGGATTAAAGGCAAGATTTGGCCGCGATATTGCGTCACCCATTGGCTGCCCGACATCTCCACTTGCGCCACCGGAAACTCTTCCAGCCGCGCTAGCGTGCTGAGCGGAATGGCCATGCGCGAATCCCCAGGGCCGGAAAAGAGCAAGAAGGTATGTTTCTCTGCCGCCGCAGCCGCGGCGTCAGTCACTTTGTCAGTCAAGGTGCGCTCCCGGCTCTCGGTGACCACGCTGGCCCGCTGCGCCAAGCCAAGCACATCCAGAATAAGTGCCACCTTGCCGTCCCCCATGATGCTCGAGCCGGCAAATGTCCTAATTGTTTTGAGCTGTTTGCGCAGTGGCTTTACCACGATTTCTTCGGTGTCATTGATCTGGTCAACGACCAAGCCGAATTGCCTCTCATCGGCTTGCAACACCACAATGTTGACGGCGCCGTCGGTTGCTAAAGCAGAATTCGCATCCCCCAACACCCCCAGCTCCCGGTTCAGGTACACCAGAGGCAACAAGCGGCCGCGCAGCCGGTAGACCGGAGCGCCATGCACCAGTTCAATCCCTTTACTCACTTTTTCGCCCTCGAGCCGCACCAGTTCGAGCAGGCTCACCTGGGGAATGGCGTAGCGATCGCCGCCGCAGGTCACAACCAGCGCGGGGATAATCGCCAAAGTCAGAGGAATCTTTACCCGCACGGTAGTGCCCTGTCCGGCAGTGGATTGCACGTCTACGCTGCCGCCAATTCTTTCGACATTCGTTTTCACCACATCCATCCCGACACCCCGGCCCGATACGTTCGTGACTTTTTCCGCGGTCGAGAAACCAGGCAGGAAGATCAAATTGAAGATCTCGTGTTCGGTCATTCGCTTCGCTTGTTCGGCGCTGATCAACCCGCGTTCGAGCGCCTTGTTGCGGAGGCGATCCACATTCAAGCCTCCGCCGTCGTCGCTAATTTCGATATTCACCTGTCCGCCCTCGTGAAAGGCGCGCAAGACAAGGCGTCCCGTTCGATCCTTCCCTGCCTTCACACGTTGTTCCGGAAGTTCGATTCCATGGTCCACCGAATTGCGCACGAGATGCGTAAGTGGATCCTTGATCGCCTCGATGATGGTCTTATCCAGTTCGGTCTCCTTGCCTTCCATCACTATGTTCACCTGCTTGCCGCAACCGAGCGCGACGTCGCGCACCGTACGCGGGAACTGGCCCCAGATGTTTCCGATTGGCTGCATGCGGGTCTTCATGACTCCCTCCTGCAGCTCGGTCGTAATCAGATTCAAACGCTGGGAGACAGCCAAAAAACCGGCGTCCTTCATGCGCCCGGCGAACTGCAGCACTTGGTTGCGAGCCAGCACCAGCTCTCCGACCAGAGTCATCACCTTGTCGAGAAGTCCAACATTCACCCGAACCGTGCTCTCTGAAGCATGCGACTGGCCGCCCTGAGACTGCTGAGTGCGCACCGTCTCCCCCTCCTCGGCTGGTCGCGCCGCCACTTGGTCGACCGAAGTCTCGATCATGGGCCGCGAGTCCGCTTCTTCTTCCTCTTTCCTGCTGACCTCCTGGATCTCCGCTGGCTTGCTTCCTGCCTGCGGTGCAGCGTCGCTCACCGAAGTTTTCGGGATGGCCGCCTTCGCCCTGACCTGCGGGGCGGCTTCACCCTTCCCCGGCCCCTCTGCCGATTGCTGCAGGCGTGTCAGCGTATCTCGCAGCTCCGGGTAATCGATCTCGCCATCTCTGCCCGTCGATTCGATCTCTTTCAACATCTGCCGGACGGCGTCCACCATCCCCAGCAGCGCCGTGGTGATCTCAGGATTGAGCACCAGTTGGCCGTCGCGCAGCCGGGTCAGTAGGTTTTCTCCCACATGCGCGACCTTCTCCAGTTTCGTGAAACCGAGAAAGCCGCACGTGCCCTTAATGGTGTGAATCGTGCGGAACACTCCGGCCAGCGCCTCTCGATCCCGTGGGTTTCTCTCCAGTCCAACCAAGTCTCGGTCCAGCCGATCGAGATTCTCGTAACTCTCGACCAAAAAGTCTTTCACGATCTCATCGTCACTCATAACCAGCAAATCCTCTCCAAGTCGGGAGCAATCGCGGCTCCCCCGCCATGCTCAAATCGAGCAAGCGGGATTTCAACGAGGAAACAGTTGATTTAATCCCTTCAAGTTCCTATCGGCAGTTCAGGCTACCTTCATTAGTCGCAGATCGGCCTGCGAGAACCCACGCCAGACCGTAGCGGGGATGGACCGTCAGGATCGAAGGAATCGTAAGGAGGGATGGGTCGTAAAGAGAATGGATTAGCGGCTAACCCGTTCTTTTAGTCTTAGTTTGGTCGAATACGTGGCGAAAGAAGGTAGGATGCGGCTTCGTCCTTTTCGAGCATGCGCAACCGCTCGCCTATGTCATCGCGAAGCAGACTCAGCGAAATTCCGCCAAAGCCAGCCGGATAGCGAACCAGTCTCCTCTGCGCGGCTTGCAATAACAGCATGGCTCCCAGCCGGTTATTGCGCCGCAAGTGATGGAACGCGGCGGTGACCTGAATCAAACCCTGCAGAAACGTCTTCTCCGGCTCGGGCGCCCGCAACCACACGCTCTCCCATGCCTCATGCGCGTTGAAGAACTCTCCCGCTTCGTAAAGACGCAGCCCTTCAGCCAGCGCTCCTTCAGTCCAATCGAATTTCATCTTCTGCCACTCTGCAAGGTAGCATGGCTCGCAGCCAGGTTCGACTACAAGCGGCCCACAAGGCTTAATCATAGGAACTTGGGCCTTTCGGGTGTACACTGTCCGCCAGCGGCGTTAGACGGAAGGCAATCCACTGCGCGGAGTACTTCGACTTAGGGCCCTGCTTCCCCTTGTGATTGCTGGTGTCTTATGAAGAGTTCTTCAGAAGCCAGGCGTTTCCTCGCAGGTTCCTTCGCACTCTCCAGCAACGACAGGCGCCTCTTTATCCGGAAATTGTTTCCCTACGCACTCTCCTGCGTTGTTTGCTTCTGCCTCGTCTCTGCAAGCGCGTGCGCGCAAAATGCACCAGCGCAAACCCCCGCTCCCGCGGCGCAGGGTGAAAGCCAGCAAAATTCCGCGGAGCTGACTTCTCGTGATGAACCCACCACGTTCAAGGTAAACGTAAAGCTGGTAGTCGTTCGGGCTGTCGTGCGCGACCCGCAAGGCCACGCCATCGGAACTCTTCACAAAGAAGATTTCCAAATCTTCGACAAAGGCAAGCCCCAGATCATCAGTCAGTTCGAAGTCGAACAGCCTGGAGCTATCACCGCGAAAGCGCGCCAAACCTCGGAAGAGAATCCCACCGAGGCAGTTACCGGTGAACAGCCTCCCGGCGCCGGCCCCCTCCCGGTCGTACCCGAACGTTTTGTGGCTTACGTCTTCGATGATGTGCATTTGCAATTCGGCGACCTGGCCCAGGTGCGCCAGGCTGCAGAGCGTCACTTCGCTACTTTGCGGCCCACCGATCGCGCCGCCATCTTCACCACCTCCGGTCAAGGCAATCTCGACTTTACCGACGATCGCGCCAAGCTTCATGACGCCTTGCTTCGCCTGCAGCCACGCCCCATCAGCAGCGGCACCGGCTCTTCCAACGATTGTCCGACCATGAGTTTTTATGAAGCCGATCAGATCCAGGGCAAGCGGGATCCTTTTGCTACAAGTGTCGCTATCCAGGAGGCCACAGCCTGCTTACCCAAAGACCCCCGTACTGGCCAACCGATCGTCAATCCAGCGACGGTCGTAGACTCCGCGAGTATGCAAGTACTGGAAGCGGGGGAGCATGAAAGCCGTATTTCTCTCGGCATCCTGAAGGCTGTGGTCGGCAATGTTTCCAGGATGCCTGGCCAGCGAAGCGTAGTCCTGGTTTCTCCCGGATTTATCGCTCCCGAGATGGAGAGCGAATACAATGCCCTTATCGATCACGCGCTGCGCTCCCAAGTCGTCGTCAACATACTGGACGCTCGCGGATTGTACGTCGGCACGGCATTTGGAGATATCAGCAACCCCAACACGCTACCCCCTTCCATCGCGGGCCCTAAAGCCTTGATCGAGACAGCAGCTGAGTCCGCGCAGGCCGACCTTCTCGCCGTTTTGGCGGACGGCACCGGCGGCATTTTCTTTCACAATAACAACGACTTCGACGAAGGCTTCCGCCGCGTCGCCCAGGCTCCGGAGTATTCTTACGTGCTGGCCTTCACCCCGCAGGATCTCAAACTCGATGGCAGCTATCACGCTCTAAAGGTCACGCTCAAGAACCGGCAAAAGCTCACACTGCAGGCTCGCCGCGGCTATTTCGCGCCCAAACACCTCGCCGATCCCAACGAACAGGCTAAGCAGGAAATCGAAGATGCCATGTACTCCCAGGAAGAGTTGCATAATCTTCCGGTCAGGCTCCACACTCAGTTTTTCAAAGCCAGCGAAGAAGACGCCAAGCTTGTCGTTCTCGCGCACGTCGACGTTCAGCATCTTCACTTTCGAAAGGCGGAAGGCAGAAATAACAACGTTCTGACCTGTGTCTCGGCCGTATTCAACCGCAATGGTAATTTCCTTCAAGGCACGGCGAAGACCGTGACCATGCACTGGAAGGACGAGACTCTGGAACACAAGCTCAGCTCCGGCATCACGCTTAAGACTAGCTTTGACGTGAAGCCGGGAAGCTACCTCGTCCGGCTGGTAGTTAGAGATTCAGAGGGACAACTGATGTCCGCCGAAAATGGAAGCGTAGAGATTCGCTAATAAGTTCTTTGGAGGTGGGATATGCGCAATCGTCGGCTAATTCTTCTGATTGGCACGATCTGTCTGCTGAGTTGCTGGATGTTCCTTCAACCGATCCCGCACAGTACAGTCGCGGCCGCCCAGCAGCCAACTGTGCCTGCTACCGATGATGCAGCCACGATCCACGTGGAGTCTCGTTTGGTTCTCGTCGACACCGTCGTAACAGACAAGAAAGGCACTTACATTCGCGATCTCACTCAGAAAGACTTCAAGGTTTGGGAAGATGGCAAAGAGCAGCCGATCACCAGCTTCTCTTTTGAGGAGAGCAACGGCTCCGCCGACTCCAAGCCGCGTTACATGGTTCTATTTTTTGACAATTCGACCATGAATTTTGGCGATCAAGCCCAGGCGAGGATTGCCGCGAAAAAGTTTATCGACGCCAATGCAGGTCCCGGTCGGCTGATCGCGATTGCGGAATTCGGCGGCACCGTCCGCATCACGCAAAACTTCACCGCCGACGCCAGCCGCCTGCAGCAAGTCGTGAGCAACATACAAGGATCCGCGGTTTCTCCGAATGCACAGCCTGTGATGACCGCATCTCTGGGGCTTCCGCCGAGTGCGCCCTCTCTCGGTAACGCCGAGGCCGACTTCGGCGTGCATACGGTCCTGCTTGCTCTCCGAGACCTAGCCAAAGGCTTGTCTACTGTCCCCGGACGCAAGACTCTGGTCATGCTGACCTCGGGGTTTCAGATGAATTCGGAATATCAGTCGGAACTGACTGCGACTATCGACACCTGCAATAAATCGAACGTTGCCATTTATCCGATTGATGTTCGGGGATTGGTCGCTCCGCAAATGTCTGGTCCACAAGGCCGTCTGGCGCACCCTTCGATCCATTCCGCCTCGCCAACGTTAACCCAGGCAGCATTTCACTATTCGGGCGCGCCAGCCCTTTTGCTCGCTGCTTTCGCTGAACCTACTCCAATGCCCGCGCAACATGGCACTGGTGGCGGAGGTGGCAGTGGAGGTGGTGGAGGAGGTGGTGCTGGTGGCGGAGGAGGTGGGCATGGCGGCGGTGGTGGCACCGGAGGAGGCGGCGGTACTGGCAGCGGTGGTGGTAAGGGCGGAGGTGGCGGCACCGGCGGCGGTAAGGGTGGCGGCGGTACGACCGGCGGCGGCACGAGCGGCGGCGCACCACGCAGCGGTTACAATTCGTCTTTCTACAACTCTTACGCGCAGCCGCGTCAGATCGTTCCACCATTTCCTCCCAGCGCTGCCGACAGCCAGCAAGTTTTGTATCAACTGGCCGACGGTACCGGAGGATTTGTCATCCTCAATACCAATGATCTGCTCGGCGGCTTGCAACGCATCTCTCAGGACCAGAACCAGTACTATCTTCTCGGTTATAAGCCTCCAGTTTCGTCGGAAGGCAGTTGCCACAGCATCAAGGTAAAAGTGGAGCGTGGAGGAACCGAGGTCCGGGCGCGTAGCGGCTATTGCAACGCCAGGCCCGTGGATCTGCTGGCCGGCAATCCGGTCGAAAAAGACCTGGAGAGTCGCGCCGGCGGCGAGATGAAGGGCAATGTTGCGGCATCGATGCAAGCCCCTTTCTTCTTTACCTCGCCCAATACAGCCCAGATTCATCTTGCGGTGGAGATTCCGTCTTCGGCGCTGCAGTTTGAAAAGGTCAAAGGCAAGCAACACGGGGCCCTTAACATCCTGGGCATCGCTTACAAGCCCGACAACTCCATTGCCGCCCGCTTCAGCGACACGGTAAACCTCGACTTCGACGGCAAGAAAGAAGTGGAAGAGTTTCGCAAACAGCCCTTTCACTATGAGAACCAGTTCGGCATCGCTTCCGGCGAGTACAAACTAAAAGTCGTTTTCAGTTCGGGCAATGAGAGTTTCGGCAAACTCGAAAGCCCGCTCGTGATCGATTCCTACCGTGCGCAGGACTTCAGCATGAGCGCCATAGCCTTAAGCAACTCGATTCACGATATGGGCAAACTCTCGACCGATCTCGATAGCCAGTTACTCGAAGACCGGTCTCCTCTGCTGGTGCAGGGCCTCCAGATTTCTCCCTCTGCTTCCAACCATTTCAAAAAGACCGATAGCGCCGCCATCTACGCCGAGGTTTATGAACCACTTCTAAGAGAACCGAAACCTCCACAAGTCGCCTATGAAGTCACCATCGTGGAGCGTAAGAGCGGGCAGCAGAAAGTGCACCTTCGTGACCGGTTGTCAACGGTGAATCCCGGGAATCCAGTAATTCCTCTGGGTCTCAAATTGCCTGTGGCTACGCTCGATGCTGGTTCCTATCATTTGGAATTACGCGCCCTCGACACGGCGGGGAACATCAGCAAAATGCGCTCCACTGACTTCGAGGTGGAATAACCAGGCAAGTTAAACCATCGGCTCAAGCGCTCGACCGGCAAGCGCCGCATCGCATATCATTCGATTGGGTGATAGATTGGGTGATAGATAATGATCCCTGCGAGTGCGCTTTGCCCCGCATGCGGGCGCCCGTCCGCTGCAGGCTCTGAATTTTCTTTCGGCTGCGTCCTTATTACCATCGAGTCCGCGAGGTCCACTCGATGATCATCACGCGGAGTCCGCTGAGAATCTGTCTCGGCGGCGGCGGCACCGATCTCCCATCTTATTACCGTCAGCACACCGGCTTTGTAATCTCCGCCGCGATCAACCGTTACGTTTACATCACTATCAACGAGGCTTTCCGTCCCCGCATCATCGTCAAGTATTCCAAGTTTGAAGAAGTTGATCGCGTCGACGAAATTCAGCACCCAATCATTCGCGAGGCTTTAAAGCTAACGGGAGTAACTGGCCCAAACCTTGAAATTGTCAGCCTCTCCGATATCCCCGCCGGCACCGGCATGGGATCCTCCGGCAGCTTTACGACCGCGCTGCTGTGCGCCCTGCACACCCTGAAGCGGGACTTCGTCCTGCCACACGATTTGGCCGAGCAGGCCTGTCACATCGAACTGGAGTTGCTCAACGAGCCCATCGGCAAGCAGGACCAATACATCTCCGCATTCGGCGGCATCACTTGCTTCCAGTTTCTGCCGGATGATCGCGTCATCGTCGAGCCGCTTAAGATTCCGCCCGAAACTTTGGCCAACCTCGAAGACAATCTTCTCTTGTTCTTCACCGGAAGCTCGCGCAACGCCTCCGATATTCTTCGCGACCAGGACTCAAGGACCAGGCAGAACAACTCAGAAATGCTCGATAATCTTCACTTTACAAAACAGTTGGGAATCGAGAGCCGGGACGCCCTGCAGTCTGGTGATCTACATAAGTTCGCCGATTTGATGAACGTTCATTGGCAGCACAAGAAAAAACGGTCTCCCGGCATGAGCAGCGGCGAAATCGATAAGCTATATGATCTCGCGAGGGCCAACGGTGCGTCCGGCGGCAAACTCATCGGCGCCGGCGGCGGCGGATTTCTCATGTTTTACACCGAAGAGAAGACTCGCCTCCGCGCTGTCATGCGTCGCGCTGGACTCCGCGAAGTGCGGCTGCAATTCGACTTCGCCGGAACCACAGTGGTCGCGCATTCTTAGGAGCATCCATTGCTGACAGTCGCGATTCTCGCAGGCGGCCGCGCTACTCGTCTGCGACCGATGACCGAAACCGTGCCCAAGTCCCTGCTTGAATTAAACGGCGAGCCTTTTGCCGTACACCAACTGCGCTTGCTGCAGGCCAAAGGCATTCGGCACGTTGTGCTTTGCGTGGGACATCTTGGCGGGCTGATCCAGCGTGCCATCGGCAACGGCGAGGCCTTCGGCCTTCAGGTAGACTACTCATTCGATGGGCCTGCCCTGTTAGGCACCGCGGGCGCTATCAAGAACGCTTTGCCGAAGTTGGGAAAATCGTTCTTCGTGATGTACGGCGACTCCTATCTGCCTTGTGACTACGCCGCCATCGAGCGAAACTTCGAGTCTGCGAGCGTGTTGGGAATGATGACGGTCTTTCGCAATGAAGGAAAGTGGGACACGAGCAACGTTGAATTTGAAGCGGGAACGATTCTTGCGTACAGCAAGACCAACAGCAATCCGCGTATGCACTACATCGACTATGGACTCGGAGTTTTTCGTGCGGAAGCTTTTGAAAGGGTACCCTCTGGCAAGCCTTGCGACCTTGCCGAGGTCTACACCGACCTGCTGCAGCGCAAGCAACTGGCGGCCCTTGAAGTGCGCGAGCGTTTCTATGAGATCGGCTCTCCTGGTGGCCTAAAGGAAACAGAAGAGTTCCTTGCCGCACGCGGCTGAATCAAGAACAGAAAAAGTGACCACGACGAATACATTCGCGCAACGCTTTCTCGCTGAAGCCAAAGAGGTAATCAACCGCCTCGACGCCGCGAGCATCGAAAACGCCGCTTCCCTGCTGGCTGAAACCCGTTCCTCGGGCGGACGCTTGTTCATTCTCGGTGTAGGCGGCAGCGCCGCCAACGCCTCTCACGCCGTAAACGATTTTCGCAAAATCGCCGGCATCGAAGCCTACGCGCCCACCGACAACGTCTCAGAACTAACAGCCCGTACGAACGATGAAGGTTGGCAAACTGTATTTGAGAGTTGGCTGCGAGTCAGCCGCCTGCGCGCAAACGATCTCGTTCTCGTCTTCTCGGTCGGCGGCGGAAATCTCGAAAAGAATGTGAGTCCTAATTTGGTGGCCGCCCTGCAGTATGCAAAAACCGTGGGCGCGAAAATCCTCGGCATTGTGGGCCGCGATGGAGGCCACACGGCCAAAGTCGCCGACGTCTGCATCCTCGTGCCCACGGTTAATCCCGACCACATCACTCCGCACACCGAAGCCTTCCAGGCAATCGTGTGGCATCTGCTCGTTTCTCATCCCGCAGTAAAACAGCAACAAACCAAGTGGGAATCAATCCTCCCTGGCCACTCCCGCCCTGCAGTTTTTCTGGACCGCGATGGCGTCCTAAACCGCGCCTATGTCCGCGACGGCAAACCGTTTCCGCCGCCCGGACAAAAGGAACTCGAAATCCTGCCCGGTGTCGCCTCTTCCCTGCGCGACCTGAAATCCCATGGTTTTGCCCTCTACGTAATCACCAACCAGCCCGATGTCGCTCGGGGAAACCAAACGAGTCAAACCGTAGAAGCCATGCATCAAACCCTCACTTCGTCATTGCCCATCGACGACGTCTTCGTCTGTTATCATGACGATGCTGATGATTGCGCCTGCCGCAAACCCAAGCCCGGCCTTTTGTTCGAGGCCCAGCGCAAGCACAATATCGATCTCTCGCGCAGTTTCGTGATCGGAGATCGCTGGCGCGACATTGACGCCGGTCACAGCGCAGGTTGCAAAACGATTTTGATTGACTACGGCTACCACGAGAGAAAGCCCGCTCAGCCTCCGGAAGCCACCGTGCGTTCGTTGCGCGAAGCCGCCGACTGGATCATGAACTCCAGTTTGAAGGAGCCCACTACCAATGCCGAAGTCCGTGCCTGAGTTGAAGGTTAAGGTGTTCGCCGATGGAGCCGACATCCCCAGCATGCTCGAACTGTATCGGCAGCCTTACATCAAGGGCTTCACCACCAATCCAACTCTCATGCGCAAAGCCGGCGTCACTGACTACGAGCGCTTCGCCCACGAGATTCTCCAGCAGATTCGGGATCACCCGATTTCCTTCGAAGTATTCGCCGACGACGAAATTGAAATGGAGCGGCAAGCCCGCAAGATCGCCTGCTGGGCCTCTAACGTCTACGTGAAAATTCCAGTTACGAATACGCGGCGCGAGCCCATGTACAACCTGATCCGCCGTCTCAGCCTCGACGGCATCCAGGTCAACGCCACCGCTCTTCTCGCGATCGAGCAGGTCCGCCACGTTGCGAAAGCCCTGAAAGGCGGCGCGCCCTCTTACATCTCCGTCTTCGCCGGACGCGTCGCCGATACCGGCCGCGATCCCGTCCCTCTAATGAAATCCGCGCTCGAGTTAATGGCGCCCGAACCCAACTGCCAACTCGTCTGGGCCAGCCCGCGCGAACTCCTCAACATTTTTCAGGCCGATGAAATCGGCTGCCACATTATTACTGTCACTTCCGACGTCCTTAAGAAAATCCCGCTGATCGGAAAGGACCTGCACGACTACTCGCTCGAAACCGTAAAGATGTTCCACGACGATGCCGCCCACTCCGGATATAAGCTGGAACTCGCTTCAGAGGAGCGCACGGTCGGATCGCTAATCTCCTAACGGGTTAGCCGGCTTTATCCCGGATACTTCCCCGTGATATACCCTTCCAACTCCTCAATGTGCTGCGCCTGGTTCGAAACGATCCACTTCACCAGATCCCCCAACGAAACCACTCCAATCACGCTGCCATTCTCTCCCATCACCGGAAGATGCCGAAAGTGATGCTTGGTCATGATCGACATGCAATCGTCCACAGTATGCCGCGGAGTCACGAAGACAACGGGGGACGTCATAATCTCCCGTACCGGAGTCTCTTTCGACGAGTGTCCTTTCAGGATCACTTTGCGCGCATAGTCACGCTCCGACATAATGCCCACCAGTTTGCCGTCAGAAATAACCAGCAAAGCGCCGACGCCCTCGACCGCCATCTTTTCAATCGCCTGATACACCGACTGCTCGGGCGTCGCGGACAAAACTCGGCTGTTCTCTTTACTCTTCAACACCAACGCAATCGTATCTGAAAGTTTCATGTTCTCCCTGGTGCATCGCCTCTCTGCGCATGACCGCGGTGCGCGTCACCCGTCTGCGTCACTTTCCGGTGCGCGGATCCCACACCGGGTTGCCCTTCCCGTCGCGAAAAACCAGCGTATCTGTGCCCTTTACCAGTTCTCGCGCCAGAATCACGTCAAGCGCCTCCTGTTTCACCTTCGACCCCATGACCGAAATCTCGTCCCCCTTGCTGAAGCTGATTCCCATTTCCTCTTCAAAAGTCTTGGGACATACGTAGATATGGATCTTGTCATCCCCGCTCTTGATGATCAATTCCGTGAGCTCTTTCTTCGTTCCCAGAGGGAGCAGGTTCACCTCGTCCACAGTTCCTTTGGTCTTCATCTCCGTGTGCAGATCGTACTTGGGCAGAATGCTTGCGTCCTGCGACGCTTTTTGCGCCAGCCCCGGCACGCTCCAGAGCAGTACGATAACGCACACAAGAACCGATTCAAGGACTCTACCGACTAAAGCTCGACAGAAAAGGCGGGCGGTTCGTTCCGGCGGGATCACTCGTTTCAGACTGAGTAGCACGGCTCCTCCTCATGGCGGATCGGAAACAACTTCACCTGCGAGCTGTGTTCTCGCCAACCCCATCGAAGCTCGATTTCCGAACCTGACAAACTTTCCGTTACGATAAGGCCGTATACTCTTCCAACGAAGAACACCAGCATCCTACACCCTCCCGACCTTCAGGCCAAAGGGGAATTGGCCAGCCGCTGCCTCCAAAAAAGCAAGGCCAGCAGAATTGCTGGCCCGCGTAAGCTTCATTCGCCGATTCAGTTTCGCAGCTTTAATGCTGCATACTGTCGTCTTTCTTCATGGTGTCTCCCGCCATTTTCAGCGACATCACATGAACCTCACCCTTGTCGGCATACACATGCGCCGTCAATACCACGTGATGTCCTTCGTGGCCCTTCACCGCCTCGGGATTCGTAATCGCCCAGCTCTTACTGTCCTTGTCGCTCACAAACGACTTTCCGTCATCGCTGATTTTTCCCATCACCTTCACTGCTTTCGAGCCAGTGTCGGCCTTCATGCTGTCCTGCTTCATTGAATCCTGCGCCACCGCCAAACTGCACAGCAGCAAACTGAGAGCGAAACAACTAGCCATCAACTTCTTCATCGTGTCCTCCTGTACAAGCCGCCTCCGTCATACATCCGGAAAGCATCTTGCATGACCAGCAATTTGTTGAACCGACCACAGAACCGTAGCAATTGCAACCGGGCAGGATTATACCCCCTGGCACTGGCGGAGGTTGTCACGCGCATCTATGGAGCGGGCACTATCTTCGGAAAGCTCAAGGCAAGCCCGCGGTGCTGCGTTTGACCTGGATTTCGACTTTTGAGGTGTTACTAGATTCGGGGTCGGTCACCGCCACCAACTCCCCGTCGCTCAGAGCGGCGGTAGCCGATCACTTTGGTAGCACCTTCTCCAACAGGGCCTTACCCACGTAACCTGCTGAAAATCCCACAAAGAAGCCACCGTAAAAGTCTTCGATTGAAATGAACGGCTGCGCGTCCTTTTTTCGGGCGAAGGCCACTACCAAAACGCCTCCTAGAAGGATGCCTGCGAAAGTCTGGGTGACAAGCTCGAAAAAGCCTTTTCGGTCGAGCGAGGTGACCGCGGCTCCGTTAAGACCGTAAAGGGTATGTAGAATGCTACCTACCAAGGCTCCCCAGCACGCGCCCCGCAACACAGCTCCCATTGGAGCTCGAAGATTAAATTGCTGGCGAATCGTGTCTTGATTCAAAACGTCGTCAATCTTGTATTGAACCTGAAACTGCAAGATATAGGCCGCTGGCATGAAAAGCGTAGAGCGCCACGTCTTCAACGTAAAACGCTTTAGAGCACTATTTCCATGTTGCAACACAATCTCGCTTGCCGTCTCTAGGGCTCCCGCGTTTTTGGCACCGTCCGAGGGCACAATAACGTTTCGGGCTTCAACAATTCGGCTTGTGATCTCATCTTTAAACTGGTTCTTTGCTGATCGCCACATTGATCCCCACACTCCAACGTTCTGATTCTCCTTATCCCGAAATTCGGTTGGAAGAGACACGCTAACGCCCAACAGCGTGACGGGAGACTCATAGGGATTTGTCACTCGAACAAAAACTGAGAATGCCGTCCCTGCTTCTAGCTGCGGGGACGACGTATCCACGTCATACCGCAGAGGTCCTCGAAGAAACTTCGATGTTGAGGATGGCTGTGGAAGATTGTCGTCCCGATTAGCGGGCGAGGGCGGCTCCATTGCGACTGGCTGGATTCGTTCAAGTCGTAGACTCGTCTCAGAAGGAGCGGGTTCGCCTACCGGGAGCTCAGGAGCAGCATCTGCCATATGGCACCTCCTACCGCAAATTCCATTCTTCGGTCTCTGGCGACGCAGATTGTGTGCTCCTCAAGAGCAGAAAGCAACCATTTCGCTACTTAGTAGCGGATCAGTTCCAAATTGGTCCGTACCTGCTACTTC
Organism: Candidatus Sulfotelmatobacter sp.; assembly: GCA_036844925.1. GTDB lineage: Bacteria > Acidobacteriota > Terriglobia > Terriglobales > Acidobacteriaceae > Sulfotelmatobacter. The sequence goes on along the minus strand of DAIUEW010000001.1, from coordinate 63,163 downwards.
CCTTGCCCCACCGCCTTCTCCAGATCCTCCGCCGCCTTCCCAATCGCGCCCGCAACATTTTCCAGCACCTGCCCCACCATCGGAACCTGCGCATCCGCTTCCTTCCATTTTTCCTGATCCATATATTCCCGCACCGCGGCAATCGGCTTCGCTCCATAACCCGTATACGCTCCCGGCGCGTACACCTGATGCCGGAACCACGGCCGTTCCGGTAAACCTTTCTCAGTCAGAAACGTTCTCTGAATCTGAATCAGCTCGGCGTTGAGACCAGTAACCGTCGCCACAGGTAACGAGATCCCACTGTTCTGCCACTTCGAAAACGCTGCCTGGTAACGCTCCGCACTTTTCTTGATCGCCTCCATTCCATTTTTCAGCGGCGCAAAATTCATGAACGGAGGCACCTCTTTCGCTGGAGGCGGTATAAAACTTTTCCGCGGATCGTCGGTCGCTGTGAACACTCCCTCCTTCAATTCCAGATTGCGCTCCGTAATTTCATCCTGCTTGTCTTTTAGCAATTTTTCCAGTTCCTTCACATATCGTCCAATCGTTTCGGCCTCCCCGGTGTACTCATAAGGAATCAACTCGGCATCCGCCAGCCGCATCACTGCAGTTCCTCCCGTCTGCGCCAGCGCACGCCCGTAAGAAAAATCCGTATCCACAAATTTCGTGTACCAGTAAAAGTCGTCGTAAATCGAGTGGTAAGAATCTGCATCGTTCTCTCCGCCATAACCGAGGTTGAGCACGGAAATGCCCGCGTGATCCTGAAACGCGGTATAGTCTGAGCCGTCGCCCAGGGCCCCAATGCGCACATCGTTTTCTTTTCTGATCTCCGAACGCTCTTCGGCGTTTGTGGCCCGGGCAATCTGCTGCAGCCGCGCCCGTTGCTGCACCGCTATGTGCTTTTCCGGATCCTGAATGTCCCGCGTCACATCGTTAATCAAATGCTGCAAATCATGCGTACCCCCTGCGCGGAAAAAGCCTCTCCCGTTGCTATCGGAGTTGATGTAAGCAACCGCATGTTTCTGCAACTCGTCGCCGTGCGTCTCCACCCACTCAGTCGAGCCCAGCAGTCCCGGCTCTTCTCCATCCCAGGCGCAAAGGATGATCGTCCGCTTCGGTGTCCATCCGTGTTTATGAAGCTCGCCAAGCATGCGGCCTTCTTCCAGAACCGTTACCATGCCTGAGATCGGGTCGGCAGCCCCGTTCACCCATGCGTCGTAGTGATTGCCGCGAATCACCCACTCGTCCGCCGCATCCGATCCGCGCATGGTCGCAATGACATCGTTCACCGGCTTCAAATCCCAATTCGAAGCCACTTTCAGATGAACCTTCGCCGGCCCCGGACCCACGTGATATGTAATCGGCAATGCGCCTCGCCACGCCGCAGGCGCAACCGGCCCCTGCAACGCAGACAGCAGCGGGAGCGCATCTCCCCACGAAATCGGCAGCACCGGTATCTTGGTGATGGTCTTCGCCTCTTTGATTTCCAGCCGCTTTGCTCCCTCAGTTGCCCCAACTCCCGGCGTCAAAGGATCGCCGGGATAATCCGTATCCATCACGCTGCCTCGCTGCACGCCTTCGCGCGGCCTCCACCCTCCCTTGGGATAATCATCGCCATTAAAGAAGCCGTCGTCTTTGGGATCGGAATAGATGATGCACCCGATCGCTCCATGCTCCGCCCCAACCTTCGGCTTGATGCCACGCCATCCTTCGCCGTAACGCGCAATCACGATCGCGCCCTTCACCGAAATCCCCAGCCGGTCCAGTTGCTCGTAATCCTCGCGATTGCCGTAATTCACATAGACCAACGGCGCAGTCACGTCTCCGTCAATCGAATACGCGTTATAAGTCGGCAACTGTTCCGCAGTCTGATTCGAAGTCGGATCGCCCTCCACTGGAGGCTCCTGCAACTTCGACCGGAACTTCGACGGCTCGATCATTTCTACAATTCGTTCCTTGGGAGTCGGAAAAAGCACGCTGAATGTTTCAATGCGCGCGTCAAATCCCCACTCCTTAAATTTCGCGAGGATCCACTCCGCATTATCTTTGTCGTAAGGCGAACCCACATGATGCGGACGCGCACTCAACCGCCGCATGCTCTCCCGCAAGTTGTCGGAAACCATTCCATCCTGAAGTTTCTTTTCCCACTCACGCTCCGTCTTGGAGGCATCCGCCGAATACCCAGCCAGACGAGAACTCTCAGCCGTCGCACTCGCCGCTGATTGTGCCCACGTAAGTGATGAACTGAATTGAGGATTTAGCTGAGCAATGCCGAAAATCGCAAGACACGCAATAAAACTCCGAAGTAATTTCAAAAACACCTCCCGCGCATCGTGCGCATGCATTCATATCTGCCCAAATCAATCGCGGGAATTATAACGAAATCGGAAACCTTGCTGAGTACAATGCGGTACAGACGAAGCTGGTCGGGGATGGCAAATCAGCGAAGAATAACCGGATCTAAGGAGTAAGATGTTCCAGCTACAGCGCGACGGCGGCCGTTGCGCCGCAATTTGGGTCGAGGCCGGCGAGTAACGAAACCGCGCCGGCACTTAGTTTTCTGTGGAGGATTTTCTGTGGAGGATAAGCCATGAGGAATTTACTTTGTCTGGTTTTAATTCTCGTCGCCGCCATCATGAGTCACGCCCAGAACCAAGGCAGTTCCGATACCGCGCCTTATAAAAATTCCAGTCTGCCGGTTGAGCAACGCGTTCAGGATCTTTTGGGACGCATGACTCTACAGGAAAAAGTTGCAATGCTCAGCGGGACCAATTGGATGCAGAGTGTTCCGAATCAGCGACTGAGCATCCCCTCCATAAAAATGGCTGATGGACCGATCGGCATACGATCGTGGGCCGGACCCTCCGCTAAGACAGGTGGCATGAAGGCGAAAATGCAAGTTATGACCACGGCCTTTCCCGCTGGCATAGCCATGGCCGCGACCTGGGATCCCGAACTTCTGCAGCAAGTGGGCCAGGCAATCGGGCAGGAGGTGAAGGCCCTTGGACGAGACATGATCCTGGGCCCGACCGTGAACATCAATCGCACTCCTCTCTGGGGAAGAAACTTCGAGGGATTCGGCGAAGATCCGTACCTCACCAGCCGCCTGGCGGTCGCATACATCAAGGGAGTTCAGGGAGAAGGCGTCATCGCCACAGTCAAGCATTTTGCCGCCAATAACCAGGAGTTCGAACGGCATCGGGTAAACGCAATTGTTGACGAGCGCGCCTTGAACGAAATTTATTTTCCGGCGTTCAAAGCTGCAGTCCAGGAAGCCGGCGTCTGGTCTTTAATGTCCGCCTACAACAAGCTCAATGGAGTGTACTGCGCCGAGAACCCCTATCTATTAAAAGACATGCTGCAACAACATTGGAACTTCAAAGGTTTCGTCGTCTCCGATTGGGGCAGCACCTACAGCACCACCGCCACAGTAAACGCCGGAATGGACTTGGAGATGCCAGGCGGGAAGCCGATGGAGGAGTGGTTGAAGGAAGCGAAAACGATAGAGGCAGGCAACGGCGCTGGTTGGCTGGTACCGGAAAAAGTACTTCCTGAAATTTCCGCCGGCAAAATATCTGTGGCGACGATAGATGACAACGTGAGCCGCATGCTGCGCGTGATGTTCGTCAGCGGGCAATTCGATAAGCCACACACCGCGGGGGGCGAAGTTGATACCCCGGAGCAGCGAACCCTGGCGCGAAAGGCCTCCGCCGAGAGCATCGTTCTCCTCAAAAACACTGGTGACTTACTTCCTCTCGATCCGGCGAAGATTCACTCTCTCGCCGTCATCGGACCCAGTGCCGCGACCGCAAGAACCGGTGGCGGAGGCAGTTCATTGGTCGTTCCAAAATATTCCATCGCCCCCCTGAAAGGTATTCAGGATCGCGCCGGAAATGGCGTGCAAGTGAGCTATGCTCTCGGCGTCTCCATGGAAGGCGAGGACCCCGGCAAGGACACTCCCGAGGCGCGATCGCGCCTCATCCGTGAAGCCGTGAGCGCCGCGTCAAAAGCGGATGCCGCAATCATCGTGGTAGGAAGATCGGCAAAATTGGAGTCGGAAGATTTTGACATCAAATCACTCGACCTGCCCGCCGGACAGGACGACCTCATCGAGGCTGTAGCCAAGGCAAATAAGAATACTGTTGTGGTGATCAATGCCGGCGGCCCTGTCATCATGACCCGCTGGATCTCGCAAGTTCCTGCAATTCTGGACTTGTGGTATGGCGGACAGGAAGGCGGCAACGCGATCGCTGATGCTCTATTCGGCGACGTAAATCCCTCGGGGAAACTGCCCGTCTCCTTTGTAAAGCAGTGGAAGGATTCTCCAGCCTACGGACATTATCCTGGCGAGAACCTTCAAGTCGATTATGCGGAAGGTATTTATGTGGGCTACAGATATTTCGACAAGAAGAAAATAGAGCCACTCTTTCCGTTTGGCTACGGTCTTTCTTATACGAAATTCGATTACAGCGATCTGAAGATTTCGCCGAACAAGGTTGAGCCTGGCAACCCCGTAGAAGTGAGCGTGCAGGTACGCAATAGCGGATCACATGCGGGCGCGGAATTGGTGCAGCTTTATGTGCATGACGGACACGCGAGCGTCGATCGTCCAGAGCAGGAATTGAAGGGCTTTCGCCGTGTGAGCCTGGCACCTGGAGAGACGAAAGAAGTTGACTTTGCCCTCGACCGGGGCGCATCGGCCTTCTATAGCACCGCGACGAAGGATTGGGTGACGGAACCAGGTCAGTTTGACGTGCTCGTCGGAGCTTCGTCGCGCGACATCCGCCTCAAAGGCTCGTTTGATCTGGAACACTGAGATTGCAGGAAGTAGAAATCGAGTCAGGAAAGAAACCAGGCACCGACGAAACAGGCGGTCCCAACCGCAATAAAAAAGCTGGGGATACGAAACCAGTATCGCAGGGAAAGAAACAGATAGATTCCGCCGATAAGAATCGGGACGAAGAACACAAGCCGTGGAACATCCGGTGCCTGACGTAAAACGCCGAGTAAGACACAGAGGGCGCCAAAGAGAATCACGCCTAGGCTGTGGCTGAAGTTGAAACCGAGCCATGCCTTCCACATCGTTGTGCCGCCCTGGGCGAGACGTACATTGCAGCTGCGCATCGCTTCGATAAGAGATTTATCCTCAGGCACCAAACGTCTTGGTCGAAAGATATCGGCTAACGTGTAGATCGCATGAATACACCCAAGAACGACGAAAATCAGACCGCCGGTCTCCAGCAAGAAATGCGACATTGGAACGGCTCACTCTCGACTTTAACACCGCTGGAAGAAGTGCTACACCGGAACTTCTGCCAGGGGCAGCAACACCTGAAATCGCGTGTCCCCCGGCACCGAAGTGACCTGAATACTGCCTCTGTGCTTTCTCACAATGCGTTGCACGGTGTCGAGGCCGAGCCCCGTTCCTTCCCCAACTGCTTTGGTGGTAAAGAACGGTTCAAAGATGTGCCCCTCTATCTCGGGTGAAATCCCGGGCCCGTTGTCACGAATTTCAACCACCACGCAACCATCATCGCGATACGTTCGGATTCGAAGCTCGCCCTTTCCTGCCATAGCGTCGATCGCATTGTCGATCAGGTTGGTCCAGACCTGATTGAGTTCGCTCCCGAACGAGTTCACCAAAAATGGGATGCGCTGGTAATCGCGCTGCACAGTAACGCCTCGCTTGAGCTTGTGGTTCAAAATGGTGAGCGTGGTCTCCAGGCTTTTTACGATGTCGACATTCTGCACCGGCGCCTGATCCATGTAAGTGTATTCCTTGATCGCGCCGACCAAGTCGGAGATGCGCGATGCGCTGCTCTCGATTTCGTTCAACAGATTCGCGATCTCCACCGACGCGGCGATCCTGACTAGGGCAGCGCGCGCCGTTTGTGCATCAACGATCGCGAATAACGACTCCAGCATTTCCGGCTTGACGCTCTTGTGTGCCAAGTCCGCCGCCAGCTGCCACAGATCATTCTGCCCGTGACTGCGGAGCAAAGAATCAAGCTGTTCTTCCAGGTCGCTGGCGGTGAGCGGGTCAGGTGGAGGTTCGTTTCGCTGAATAAAGAAATTTTCCAGCTTCTCAATCTCCGCTTTCTGCGCCGGGGTAAGGTCACGTCTTCCCAACTCCAGACTCGCGTTTCTGATCTTCTTAATGATGTCGCGCAGTTGGCTTGCGGCACGCTTGGCTGCGGAAGCTGGATTGTTGAGTTCATGCGCCAGTCCGGCAGACAGCTTTCCTAACCCGGCCAAACGGTCGCGCTGTTGTTCGATCCGTGTTGTTTCACGGATCCTGTCGGACATAAGTCCCACCAGCCGCTGGGTGAGCTCCGGCATTTTTTGAATTAAATCTGGAAACAGCGACGCAGCAAATCGCAGAGCGTGTGTGTCAGTCTCGGCTCGCAGGTTTACCTTAAACTGCTTCATCCGCGAAAACGGCAGCAGTCCGGTAACGTCGCCGGGGCCTAAGGCAAAGGTAACGGTCTCGCCGGCAAATTCGCCTCGTGCCGAGAGCTGCCCCTCAAGAATCACAAACATCGCATCGGCGGGGTCGCCTTGCCGCAGGTAAAGGTCCCCTGCCTTGGCACGGAGTTCCGTCGATTGACTGATGAACCAATCGATTTGATCCTCCGGCAAATCCGCGAATATCGGGAAGCGAAGTAGTTCCGATTTATCGACCATTTAGACCTTGCTCAAATACTGATGGATAAACTGCACTGCTACCGATCCTTCGCCGACTCCCGAAGCTACGCGTTTCACAGAACCATGCCGCACATCACCCACCGCGAACAGACCAGGGACATTGGTCTCAAGCAAATAAGGATCTCGATCGAGTGTCCATCCTTTCGGACGTTGACCATCCCGAATAAGATCAGGACCGGTCAGGATAAATCCACGATCGTCCCGCTCCACCATACCCGCCAGCCAATCGGTTCGCGGCACGGCTCCAATAAAAATGAACATCGAGGTTGCTGGCACGCACTCGATTTTATTGGTGTCCGAACAGAGCACTGAAACTTCTTCGAGGTGGCTGTTGCCATGCACCTCAGTCACGCTGCCGTGCGCCCACAGTTCAATGTTGGGTGTCTCCTTGATCTGATCGATGAGATATTGCGACATGCTGCTGGCGAGCGAATCTCCGCGCACCAGGATTACCACCCGCTTCGCGTACTTTGCAAAATTCATGGCCGCCTGGCCCGCTGAATTCGCGCCGCCCACAACATAAACCGTTTCGCCCTTGCAGGACATCGCCTCCGTTGCGCCACCGCCATAGTAAACGCCCGCCCCCTGCAACCGGTCGATCCCCGGAGCCTCAAGCCGCCTCCACTGCACTCCGCTGGCAATCATCAATGCATGGCAGGAAATTTCGCTCCCATCCGCGAGCTTGATAATGCGATACGGTCCCTCAATGCGCGCTGCGACAGCTTCTTGTGGCGATAGGATCTCCACCCCAAAGCGTTGCGCCTGCACCACTGCGCGCCGCGCGAGGTCGCCGCCGCTAAGCCCCATCGGAAATCCCAGGTAGTTCTCAATGCGCGAACTCATCCCGGCTTGCCCGCCTGGAGCCTCCCGCTCGATCATCACGGTGTGCAGACCTTCCGACGCGCCATACACAGCGGCCGCGAGGCCAGCGGGTCCTCCACCAACGATCGCCAGATCGTAAAAGTCCGTTTGCGCTCGCGTACGCAACCCCACCTTTTGTGCAACCTCCGCCGGTATGCTCTCTAAGAGTTTTGTCCCATCCGGAAAAAGCACCACGGGAAGCTGAGCCGCTTCTGGCCCCAAAGCTTCCACCAGGCGTTTGGTTTCGGGATCATTGGCCGAAGCCTCAACATCGATCCACTGATACGGGACGTGGTTTCGCGCGAGAAAGTCCCGCAACTCGTACGAGCGCGGCGACCAGCGTGTACCGAGCACGCGGATTCCCTCGAATGTGGGGCGATACGAAGCTTGCCAGTCATCCAGCAAGTCATCCAACTGCGGATACAGGTGTTCCGCCGGAGGATCCCACGGCTTCAGGAAAAAGTAATTGATGTTGGCTTCGTTAATTGCGCTGATCGCGGCGTTGGTGTCGGCATAAGCAGTCAGCAAGGCACGCTTCGCTCCGGGGAAGATACGCATTCCCTCCTGCAGAAATTCCACCCCGTCCATGCCCGGCATGCGCTGGTCCGCCAGCAGCAACGCTACGTTATCGTTGCGAACTTTCAATTGTTTTAAAAGGTCAAGCGCTCGTGCCGGCGAATCGCTCCCGATCACACGGTACTCTGCGCCGTACTGCGACCGCAGGTCACGTTCAATTGTCCGCAAAACGTCTGAGTCATCATCCACACTGAGCAAAATTGGTTTCGCCATGATCCGTCTGTCTTGTTTGGTTGCGTCTTATATTGCGGGTAATCTTTTGTGCTTTCTGTATTTGGATGTTCAACTTCTCTACGAGGTCGCGTTTTATCTCTCATCAGAACTCGGGAGTTTGATGAATGTAGTCTTCGATCATTTCTCATTGCTGCTCGAACGCATGAAGATAGGGACGATTTAAGTGCGAACGCCATCGCGAAGCGTTTCTTGACCATCGCAGACGCTCCGCAGCTGAAGCTTCGCGCCTCCGCTCGGAGCTACTGCTTAGGATTTCCCGCGACTGCCCGTGTCCCCTTGCTGGTCGTTCTACGGTTTCTTGGCTGCCCCAGAAAGAGCTTCCTCCAGCAGAAACTCTATCTGCTGAGTCAGTGAGTGGTGCCAACCGTTTGGCGAGTTCAAGCAGTGCGGAGCAGCTGGGAAGAGCTCGCCAGCGCCGACCAGCATCATCCTTCGCTAATCCGCTCAAGATACCGGTGTACATATCTTGATCCTTCCTTGTCGTAGGCTTCTCTGCCAATCGTTAGCAGGTGGGCCGGGCGTCAGACACTCTGCCGGCTCTGCGGCGAGCATGATCGCGCTACACTCAACCAAAATATTCCAAGGAAGACCCCCATGACCGCGGGGAACCTTGCCGAAGAACGCAATCAGCTCAAACAATTTGAATTGATAGCCGCTGGCCACTTACGTTCCGGAAATCGGGAACTCGCCACCCGATTTAATGACCTCATCCGGGCCACCAAACATAAGATCGCCGCGCTCGAAAAGCTGGAACAAGTCCAGCAGCGCCCTAAATCCAAGACGGCATAGGGCTACCCGCTATCTGAGATTTCGGCCAATTGCTGCCGTAACGTCGCGGTTACACGGGTCAACTCGCTGAACATACCCTTACCGAACCCGATAAGGTAAGGGTTGCCGACCATCTGGGAGTTGGGTGGTTCGGTCAACACAACGGCGGTTGTGGGAAGCAATCGTGCCAGCGCGGTGTCCAGTGTCCAGGTGTTCTTTCGCTGTGTCCAGCTTTTAGGGTAGAAGATTCGTACGTACGATCAGGCGGAAAGCGCCATCTTTTGTCTATGATTCGTTCCAGATGAGGAACCGGGCGCATGAATAAAGCGGATGGTCAGGACACGGCAGACTGCCTCTCTACAATTGTCGCGAACTCTCTGGACACCCAGGCGAAAACGCAAGATCTAGCGCGCCAAGCGTATCAAAGCCGCACGCAGTTCCACAGGCTGTTCCGAACCGTTATCGAAGAAACTCCGGCAGCCATGCGACGACGGCTATTGTTGGAAAGAGCAGCATATCAACTCGCGCATACCGGAATATCGGTCACGGACGTCGCCCTGGACGCCAACTACGGTTCGTTGGAGGCGTTCACTCGCGCTTTCCGGAAAGCTTTTCGGATTTCTCCCAGCCTTTATCGGCGTATGCGTGATCCGCACTTTCACTTGCCGGCGTCCAACAACATTCACTTTTGTGCTCCTGGTTCCCCAACAAAAGGAGGAAGAGACATGGATTTATTCGATCGTTTTGCAGGCAACGACTCCTGGCACACGCGGCGTTTGTTGGAATACGCGGGTACTTTGACAGAGGAACAATTGGATCGGCCGCTGCCCACTGTCGTAGAGCTGCTGCCCTGGCGGGAGTCGAATAAAACTCTAAGGCAGCTCTTAGAAAACATTATCTTCACTAAAGAAGTTTGGACCGCCGCGCTCTCCGGGGCCGAAATGGATATGAACGGTCCTCCCAAATCGCAGCGTTCTCCAAAAGCCATGCTGCAAAGGCTCGAAAAGACCGATGCTGAACTGCATCGTATTTTGGGCGACGTCCGAAACCGCTCCGCATGGGATGACACGTTTGTCGACGCGCTCTGCGAGCCGGCCGAGACCTTCACGTTCGGCGGTGTCTTCACACATATCATGACATTCAACGCGCATCGCCGGTTGATGGCCTTGGATGCTCTACGCCAACTCGGCGTCCAAACCGAAGGTTTCGGCGATCCTATGGAATATGAGGAGAGTGTGGCCCCTTGGAACCGGGAGGTAGCTGTAAAAACGCCATGACCAGGAGAACGGAATTGTTTCGATTGAACGGCGCTGTCGAGCGTGATCCGGCCATCGACGGCTGGATGAAAGAGCATGCAGGTGAATTGGGCGCGATCGCGCAGAAGTGGTTTGAGGTGATGCGAAAATGCGGAGACGAGGTCCGGGAGCTTTTGCATGACGGCTGCCCGACTGCATGTCTGGGAGATGCGGCCTTTGGCTACGTCAACGTATTCACGTCTCACGTAAACGTAGGATTCTTTCAAGGCTCATCGCTGCCGGATCCGGCTCGCTTATTGCAGGGCACCGGCAAGTGGATGCGCCATGTGAACCTGAAACCAGGAACGGCCACAAACGTCGCAGCGCTAAGCAGGCTCATCGACGCGGCGTACATGGATATCAAGCAGCGCGTCGAACACGGCTAACTCAGAGAAGCACTTTGGGAGGCATCGCGGATGTGTGCCGCCAGATCGGTGATTCTGGGCGGATAACGGGCAAACCTTACCTTACAGTCGCGGCACTGCTCTGATCATTGATCGGTGGCACGGAGGCCACCGGTCATGAAGCAGAAGCCAAGTTCCAGAAGAAGACGCAACAGTACCAAGTCCGTCCTGCGCTTGCCGGACCTTGAACACGCCAAGGCCGCGGTGTTGAAGAGCTTGAACTCAGCAGACGCAAAGCGGGGTTATCGTCACGCCATCGATGAGTTCGTTGACTGGTATTGTTCGGAACCTCGCTTGGCTCTCAACAGAATTGTAGTGCTGCGCTATCGGTCTCATCTCGAATCCCGTCAACTTGCACCTGGCACCGTCAATCTACGTCTCGGTGCCGTGCGCCGGCTTGCATACGAGGCCGCCGACTGCGGTCTCCTCAGCGCCGATTTGGCGGCGGGTATTCGCCGCGTTAAGGGCGTGAAGAAGTTGGGAGTGCGCCTCGGCAATTGGCTGACCGCGGAGCAGGGCCAAGCTCTGTGGCAAGCACCCGATCATCAACGACTGAAAGGAAAACGCGACCGAGCATTACTAGCATTGCTGCTCGCGTGCGGCTTGGCGGCATGAAGCCGTGGCGTTGAGATTGGATCACCTCCAGCAACGCGAAGAGCATTGGGCCATTGTTGATCTGGTCGGCAAGGGAGGCCACGTTCGAACAGTTCCAGTTCCTGATTGGGTGAGAACCGAACTCGACGATTGGCTCGCCGCCGCTGGAATTGATCGAGGAAAACTGTTCCGCCGAGTCAACAAAGTTGGAAGGACTTCGGGAGATGGCATGACGGTGAAGGCGGTTTGGCACATTGTGAAGAATCCGCGAAGCGCATCGGCGTGGCGAAGTTGGCGCCACACGATCACACGATCTGCGACGGACCTGTGCTCGGCTCTGCCATGCTTCGGGAGGCGAGTTGGAGCAGATCCAATTCCTCTTGGGGCATGTCTCAGTTCAAACGACCGAACGATATCTTGGCTGCAAGCAGCGGATTCGATCAGCGGTCAATGACTATATCGGTATCGAGCCGAATCCTTGAGATTGCGGAAGGTTTGCCGACAACTCGGGAATAAACGACGACAAGCGCCTTTCTCGTTATTATCCGCGCAAACGATTGCGGTGCCTCCTCCGATCAGTGTGCAATGGTAGGGATGCGGAGAAGGGAAAGTCAATGCAGCGCAACAATGCTCCGGTTCAACCGCACATGCAGCCCGGCGAGTGATTGCCAGCAGGATGTAGAATGCACGTCCAACAGATGAGAACTCTCCTGAATGATCGCGACCAGAAGGAAGTGCTGGATCGCCTGAGCAAGGTGCGCCCCGACAGCCAGCGGCGTTGGGGCAGCATGTCCGCTCATCAGATGATTTGCCATCTGAGCGATTCTTTCCGTGTGGCGTTGGGCGAAAAGCACGTCAGTTCTTCCTCGACGCTCTTCAAGCGGACGATCTACAAGTGGGCGGCTCTTTGGGTGCCTCTCAGGTGGCCGCACGGCATCAAGACACGACCTGAAGTTGATCAGCAGCAGGGCGGTACTCGCCCCGTTGAATTTTTATCCGATGTCGAGAACCTTCGCATTCTGTTTGAAAGGTTCTGCGGTTGGAAGCATGACTTCCCTGCTCACGCGATGTTCGGTCAGTTATCGAGGACTGAGCGAATGCGCCACGCCTACCTCCACATGGATCACCACTTGAGGCAGTTTGGAGCATGACGGACAGCCGACAGCGTGTGGAAGCGCATATTGCTAAGCACAATCCGTCCGGGATTTAAGTGCAACTCGAAATAGTTTCCCGGACTTTGAGTACACGAAATTTACATCGAACGGGGATCGTCCGGCGTTTAAGTTCAGCTCGACACCGGCGGAAGTATCAAATCAGTGAATCAACGCCATGAAGAAGCTCCCACACCATCGCGGTCCATACCCGGGAAGCCAGGCTCGCCGCCAACCTCGCTTCTCCCGGGAGCTTTCCGTGCTCTACGAAGACGATGCCATCGTAGTCCTGAACAAACCAGCCAAGCTCCTGGCCGTGCCCGCGGAGAACTCCGGCGCGCCATCCGCCCTGTCTCTTCTTTCCGCAGAGCTAGAACAAAAGAGACAACGGGCCTTTGTCGTACATCGCATCGATCGCTACACCTCCGGGATCCTGCTGTTTGCCAAGACCTGGCCGGATCGCGAGGCGCTGGTTCGCCAGTTTCTCGAACATGCTCCGGTCAGGCAGTACCTCGCAGTCGTGCACGGGCACCTCAAGGACAAAGAGGGCGCGCTCGTTCACCACTTTCGGCAAGAAGGAATGTTCCAGAAGTTGACCAAGGAGCGTGACCCGAAAGCAACCCGTGCGGAACTGCGCTATTCGGTCGAACGCCTTCTGCGCGGCGCTTCGCTTGTCCGAGTTTCCCTGGTGACAGGATTGCAGAATCAGATAAGGGTGCAGCTTTCGGCGCTCGGCCATCCAGTCATCGGCGACCGAAAGTACCATCCCGAGGAGGCGTCGGAGCGCCGCATCACGCGCGTCGCTCTGCATGCCGCGCATCTCGGGTTTGCTCATCCACGGTCGGGACAAAACGTGTCCATCGACTGCGAACCGCCCGCCGACTTTCAGTCCCTGCTGCAGGCCTTGAAGTTGCCCTCCCGCCCGCGCCGGTGAATCTCGTCGTGATGCGGAAATCAAAGAGCACGGAAGTTGGGCTAGCTCTTGCTAACGCGAGAAAAGGGCGAACAGATGGCGCAAGCTTGGCCCGCGGGCAGTGTAGCGGACAAACGATTATCGATTCGCAGCGACACGAGGAATTCAGACTGTTGGCAGAAGCCTAAAGAGGGTCTATCAGGATAGTTTTCTAAACCGTGGTCAGGTAGTGAGTTTCACACCGGCAACTGGCGAAATGCGAGGGGAATCAAGTTAGAGCATTCTTTCACTGTTAACCTCGGGGATTTGAACTCTCGCTCCGGCTCCGAGCGGGCTGGAGACACGGAAACGTAGCCGAGGCTTGCTCGCCTCGTCACGTTTGTCCGTTTCTGTACAAGCGGCTGAGTTCCTTTTTACCTACTCCCGAGACATCCCTCGTGTCTGTCAAACGCGCCTTCAATTTCGGTTGCTTTTCTTCTGCGGTGCGGATTTCTCTTTGGCCGATTGCTTCTCGTTGCGAATATAGGAAAGACCGCGCTTCAACCGACGAACCACATTGCCTGGTAGCCTCCCAGGATAGCTTTCAGATGAGGCCCTTGCTGATTCTCAGAAGGAAATCCTCAGCATCAGCATGCGCCTTCTCCATGATCTTTGCATCGTTTCTGTGTTCGATTCCTATCTCATGAAGTACAAGTTCTACTGCGACCTTCGGTTTGTATCCTCGCTTTATGAGCATCCGAGCACGTTCTGCGAAAGCGGCGTCGGCATCTCGCTTTGTTACTTGCTTCGCCTCAGAAAAGCTGGATTCGGCCTCACATTTGTGCTCGCGAAACTTGACGGCGGCTAGGCGGTCGTAAGCAGCCATAGCCTCTTCTCCACTAAGCAGCGTGGGGACGAGGAATCTCCATCGACAATTTGAGCAGGCCCATCCTTTTGCGTCGCCCTCGATCCGGAACAACGAGCGCTCCATATCTGCAACCTCAACGAATTACCGCAATGAATACTGCCATGCATCAGTTTGATTCGTTCGGGGCCCCCATAGGCGCTCACGATTTTGGACTGGAACCACCGGTGTTCGGCTGTCCGCAGATTGATCGGTACGACGAGCGTCCAGCGCGCAGGAACTCCGTTTCCAAACGCTCTACTGATTGACTTGGCGATTTGTTTCTTTTGGGAGTCCCTGATGCGATCGGGAAAGTGCTTGCTTTGCCAGATCGCTGGCCCGATTTCCAGCATTCCTGAGAAGCTGTCGATCCCTTCGTCGCCTCCCGAGCCCTCAACCCTTTTGATATCAGCGCCTGGATATTTTGCCACTAGAATCTGATGCACAAGGGATTCGAATCTTTCCTCACTTAATGCCCGAAGCTGTTGCTCAAGATCGCTCACTGAAGTGCCTCTTTGGCCTGCCCCTGGCGTTATAAGACGTAGAACCGGATCAAAACCCCATGATGTTATACCCGCAATCCACGTAAATCACTTCGCCGGTTATGCCGCTGCTGGCGTCGGAGGCGAGAAAAACTCCGGTGGATCCGACTTCCTCGACTTCTACGCGACGGCCCAGCGGAGCACGCTCCTCATGACCTTTCAGCATGTCGCCGAAGCCAGCGATGCCGCGGGCAGCGAGAGTTTTGATCGGTCCCGCAGAGATCGCGTTCACGCGGATTTTCTTCTTCCCTAACTCGTAGGCCAAATAGCGCACGCTGCATTCGAGTCCAGCCTTGGCGACGGCCATCACGTTATAGCGCGGTACGACTTTCTCTGACGCGTAGTAGGTCATCGTGACAATCGATCCGCCATCTTCCATCAGGGGTGCGGCGGCCCGGGCGACTGCGACCAGCGAGTACACGCTCACATCCATCGCGATGCGGAAGCCTTCGCGCGTGGTGTTGAGGAACTCTCCTTTCAGTTCGTCGGCGGGAGCGTAGGCGACCGAGTGCACCAAGGTGTGCAGTTTGCCGTAGCGCTCTTTGAGCGCGACGAACAAGCGCTCGATTTCGTTGTCCTTGCTGACGTCGCACATGTACCCTTCGGCGCCGGGCAGTGAGAGGATGAGGTCTTTGGCTTCCTGCTCCAGACGCTCGTTCTGATAAGTGATGGCCAACTTCATACCCGCGGCATGCAGCCCCAGGGCGATGGACCAGGCAATCGAGCGCTTGTTGGCGACTCCAAAGACGACGGCGTTACGACCTTGCAGGTCAGCAAACATGAGTGCTCCTTGGAATGGGAAAGAATAGCAGCGGAAGGCGGTACATTACCACGGAGGCACAGAGAAGAACCTCAATCCTATTATTTCTCTCTGTGCCTCCGTGCCTCTGTGGTGAATCGCTTTACTCCACTGCGCCGACTTCCTCGACTACTGCAGCTCCCACCGGCCAACTGGCGGCCACGAACGACAACCCGTACACGCAGGCCAGAATCGCAAACGCGGCCACCAGACTGACCTTGTGTGCCACGGCTCCAACGATAAGCGCGAGCACGAGTTGAAGAAAAGTTCCAAAGAAATAGAAGCTATTTTGCACTCTTCCCATCAGGTGCGGCGGGACCATCTCCATCAGGCTGGTGTTCATGGCGATTCCGCCGACGCCGCGCGCCGATCCCATTACTGCATAGAGAACTATTGCGGCAACGAGCCAGTGCGATACCGGCGCGCAAACCACGGTCGCCGCTATGATTGCCATAGAGAACGCGACGGAACGGCGTCCGCCCAGGCGCGCGATTACTACGGGAGCATACAACGCACTGAGAAACGCACCGGTGCCCCACCCGGCGTTGAGCCACCCGTAGCCAACTGCGCCGGCGTGGAAGACGCGCTCGCTCAGTGAGGGAGTGACCACCACTCCGGTAACCATGGCGCCCAGAAACAATGCCCAACTGATGCCTAGCAAAACCACCGCCCGACGATCGCGTAGAAAGTGCAGCCCCTCGCGCAACTCGCGCCAGAAGCGCTCGAGCTGCGTTTCTGCGGCGAGGATGTCGGCACGCAACTCCGCTGGGCGCAGCACCACGTGGCGTCCCTTGCGCACGGCGAAGTAGCACAGGAACGAAACCACGTATGTAGAGACGTCGATCAAAAGAACGCCGCCGAGGCCAATGTGGTTGTACATAAAGCCCACGATCGACCCAGCGATAAGCCATCCTCCCTGTACCCCCGCCAAAAGAAAGGTATTCGACTGCACGAATTGGCCTTCGGGCGTCAGTTCCTGAATCAACGCGGTGATGGTTGGCCAAAACATCCAGAAGCCCGCGGCGACGAGCGTGTTCATCAAATAGAGTTGCCACACCTGCACGCGATGACGAAACGCGAGGATGGCCACGGTCACAATAATCACGGCCCGCAGCGCGTCAAGCCACATAACCAGGCGACGCCGATCTTCACGATCGATAATCACGCCGGTGAAGGGAAGCATGAGCATGGCCGGCAGAGTCTGGAGAACGGCGAAGGTGCCAAGCGCCATTTCTGAATGCGTGGCTTCGAGGATGTACCAGGCCACGGCAGCCGCATTCATCCCGCTGCCCAACATGGAAATCACGTTGGCGGCAAAGACAAAACGCAGAGGACGCCGGCCGAGAATCGCGCGCATCTTTCTACTTTAACCGAAGCGTCAGACTTCAGACCTCAGACCTCGGTCAATCGCTGAGGTCCGAGGTCCGCCCTTGCACGCAGCCGCATTCGGCGCTACGATTCGCCTGCTGTTGCAAATGAACATATCCTTTCCGTCCGCGGAGGTGACCTATGAAACGCCACACCGGGTCGCTGGCGACACTTACTTGCTTTTGCTTTCTCTCCCTTGCGGCGCGAGTCAACGCACAAATAGACAAAATCGTGATTCCTGCTGGTACCCCCGAAGACCACGATCTACAAGCCATTTCGAACGAGCAGGATTCGGCGAAAAAGCTGGCCATGTATCAGGATTTCGTGCAGAAATATTCTTCCAACCCCGCCGCGCTGGCTTACGGCGACTGGCAAATTGCGCAAACCTATCAGGCTTCCGGCGATTTAAGTAAAGCGCTGGAGTACGGAGACAAGGCGCTGGCCAGCGTTCCACGGAATTTGGATATCCTGGTCTCGCAGGCCAGCATCGCGCAACAAGCGAAAGACAATGCGAAGCTCATCTCCTACGCCGCAAAAGGAGGAGCGGTCTGCGCCTCAATCGCGAAGCAGCCGAAGCCAGAGGGCGTCGGCGCAGATGATTTCGCCCGGCAGGTGGACGAAGAAAAGAACGCGGCGAAGAATTCGTGCGACTTTCTCGAGTCGTCCGGTTTCAACGTGATCGCCAGCGAGAATGATGCCAAGAGCCGCATGGCCGACATCGAGGCGTACTCAGCGGCGTTTCCGGATTCGAAGTTTCAGGACCAGGTTTCAAGCTATGCGATGTACACGCTCGGACCGGGCCAGTTGAACGATCAAGCGAGATTGTTTGCGTACGGAGAAAAAACACTGGCGGCGAATCCCAATTCGCTGCCTGCCTTACTATTATTGGCGGGCGCCTACGTGGACGATCCCAAGCCGGGCAGCCTCGCTCAGGCCGTCACCTACTCCCAGAAAGCGATTGTGGTCTCCAAGGCCGATCAGCCGGATGCGGACAAGTCACGTAAGTTATCGGCGGGAGCGGCACATTCTATTTTGGGATACGCCTACATCAAGCAAGACAAGACGGCAGCGGCAATTCCAGAATTGAAGTCAGCCACGGCACTGCTGAAGGGCCAAGACGATCAGCAATACTCCATTGCACTTTATCGCCTGGGTTTTGCCTATGCCAAACTCAGCAAGGTAAGCGAAGCTCGCGAAGTCTTGACGGAGGCGGTCAAGATTCCAGGTCCAGTGCAAGCCATGTCGCAGGATCTGCTTACCAAAGTCAACGCGGCGCGCGCGAAAGGGAAGTAAATGCAATTCAGGGTTTGACCAACTCGTCCGACAACAAGCGCGCCTTCATGGCGAGATCGTGGCCGCGCTCTGGGTCTCCTGAAGCGACAGCGGTTTTTGATTGTTCCATGAACTGCTTGATCTGAGTTACCATCTCCTGCTGGGTTGGGCTGAGCTCACGGCCCTCGATCTTCTTCATGTTTTCTTCGGCGGCGGCGGTGAGTTCGTCCGTAGACCTTTGCCGTGAAGCCTGCTCGGCGGGCGTGCCACCCATCAGTTGAATCGTGGGCTCTTCCGACCCTCCGTTACGAACAACTTTCTTGGGAGGTGGACACGGTTTCAAAGGTGCTGCGCCAGCCTTGGTCGAGGCTTTGGCCGAACTTCCATTCGCAGTTCCGTTGTCTGTTGAGCCATTCTTGTTTGAAGTGCTACCGGTTAAAGAGGCTTCCGAGGACTTTGCTGAATCGGTAGAGTTGCCCGGCATGGGGTGAAGCGGCGTTGGAGAGACGGTGCAGTCAGGATAAATCGTTGTCTTATGATGGCGGCGACGTTTGGCCGGCGGCTGGGCCTTGCCGGCGGACTTTGGCGCCTGTCCATTAGACGAAGGCGTGGGCGTTGTGGAGTCTGCGCTGGTTGGCGGTTGCGTCTGGGAGGGTGTGCCGCTGCTCTGCGTCGAGGCGGATTTCGCGTCTGTCCCAGCGGCCGGTTGCTGCTGCGCGACTTGCGTCGCACGGACCAGGGGCGGCGACCATCCTAAGTTTAGAAAATAAAATGCGAGGATTGTGGCCAGAGTCATATTCAATCCTGTCCTGGGGCAGGTTAAATTCTACGCTACGCATCCGGATCGTTCTGCTCACAGGCGGTTCAAGTTGCCGATGAGAAAGCCCGTCGAGCTTCGCGCCACTGGACAGCCCTGAGCTTTTCGCAGGGGCGGCTGTTCCCACATAAGTTCAACCCCAAAAATGTGGACTGGGGGGGGCTCACAATGTCACGAGTTCAAATGGGTCGCAGCCTCGTGCTCCGAGTCCGCACTCGATACAGCCAGAGGAAGGCGAAAGCGGAACGTTGTTCCATCGCCTTCGGTTGATTCAAATTCCACCGAACCGTAATGCCACTCAAGGATTTGGTAAGTCTGCGCCAGCCCGATGCCGTTGCCTTCTTTCTTGGTCGTGAAATAAAGCTCGAAGATCTTGTTTTGAACCTCGCGGGGAATACCCATACCTTGATCGCGAATTTCGGTCACGACGATATCGTCGTTGCGGCGCGCAGAGATAGTTAGCTGGCCTCCCTGAGGCATGGCTTGGATTCCATTAACCACCACGTTCAGAAGAGCTTGTTTCATAAAATCGAGGTCCACCTTTACCGGGAGCGGCTCATGCCATCGTGCGCGCTCGATAATGACGCCATGCTGTTCCGCATCCGGGGCGGCCAGCTGGGCAACATCATCGAGCAGGCGGCGGAAATCCACTTCCACAAGGTGCAACTCGCGCGCCCGCATGAAGTCCACCAGGGTTTGCACTACGCGGTCCAGCCGGTGAATCTCGTTTCCAATAATATCCATGTGGCGCCGTGTATCTGGGTCTAACTGCGACAGCTTATTCTGCAAAAGTTGCAGGTGGAGGACGATGGCATTGATGGGATTCTTAACTTCGTGCGCAACCCCGCCGGTTACGCGGCCGCTGGCCGATAGTCGGCGGGACGTCTCGATTTCGTCTCCGATGCGCCGAACCGACTCGGCATCGCGCATGATCAGTAGAGCCCCGATTTGAGTATTTTTTTCCTGTACGAAATCGAGTGAGATCTGAACCCTCCTGCCAGCTGCGGTGATCAACTCGCGTTGCACCAGAGGACGTTTTCGCTCGAAGGCATCAAGCACCAGCGTCCCCAGATTCGAGTCCTGGAAGAAAATTTCTGCGGCGGTTCTCCCCAGCAATTCTCTGCGAGGGCGGCCAAGGAATTGTTCGACCGGCGCGCTCACCAGCACCACGCGAGAGTCACGCGTGAAGAGCATCAAGCCGTCCTGTAAAGTCGACATCAGTTGGTCGACGTTGTCTTTTAGCGCAGAAAAAATCTCCCGGCTGTCTCGCATTTGCCGGCCCAGATTGGCAATCTTCAATGTAACCAATCCGAACTCATCGTGTTCAGACTCGTCTCCGGAGAGATACTCAGCCGAACCTGACGTAACGTGGTCCAGGTTGAGGCTGATTTTTTTGAGCGGTCCGAGAGCGAGATTCGATATGCCGGCCGCCAGCATCACAGAAACGAATATCGAAGCAATCGAGAAAAAGACAGAGCGTACCAGCGACGGATTGATTTCATTCTTCAGAAAGACCGTGGAAACTCCGATGCGGATCGTGCCGAAAGGCGCTCCGTTCAGTTCGAGCGGCCAGCTCACGTCGTAGACAGCCGGCGGGCTGTACACCACGCGAAGCTGCTCCCAGAAGCGAGCCGTCTTGACCGCGTTGAAATCCGGCCGTGCGGCAACTGGCTTACCTACCAATTGCGTGTTCGTGTGCAAAAGCGCTTTGCCCTTCGCGTCGATCACCGAAACGTCGTAGATGTACGGCCAATAATCACGGTCGGTTTCGAGATTGTTCAGAAGATTTGTATCCATCGGCAAGAATTCGGTGATGGCGCGCCGCATCGCTACGGGATCATTTGTATCCACACGCGTACTGGTAAAGTCTGGAAGATCGTTGCTGGCGAAGGAGGCAAGCTGCTTGGTCAGAAGGGTGGCGTTTTCGTAGGCGTTGGTGATCCGTTGCCGAAGCAAGCTCGAGATGTAAAGATACGAGAAGGCAGCCACCATCACAGTCACCATGACGGTGATGGTGAGCACGATAATGGCTTTGCGTCGCATGGGAAAACAGTGGTCAGTGCTCCGTGATCAGCGATCAGTGGCTAGTGGTCCGTTGAAGCAGTGCAGCACGTCAAGATTTGTTCAAGAAAAAATCCGCGCCTCATCCTAACTGACCACTGACCACTGATAACTGCTCACTGCGCTTGTTCCTCCTTGCCAGCCTCCGCATCCGAAGAGCTGCTGCCGTACTCCTTGAGCTTATTATGCAAGGTTTTCAAGCTAATACCGAGAATTTCTGCAGCCCGCGTCTTGTTATTGCTGGTGGATTCCAGAGTCTTCAGAATGAGCATTTTTTCTGCCTCTCCCACGGTCGTTCCTACTCCCAGACGTACTGCATCGGGATCGTTGGCGGCGGTACGCAGGGGGGCGTGACCGAATCCGGGAGGCAGATGCTTGGTCTCGATCATTCCGCTGTCGCACACGATCACGGCGCGTTCAATCGTGTTGCGAAGTTCGCGAACGTTCCCCGGCCACGAATAGTTATTGAACGAATTCATTACCGCCTCGCTGACGGCGGCGACTTTTCGGCCGTGCTTGGTGCTCATTTCCGATAAAAGCAGATCCACCAGATCGGCAATATCTTCCTTGTGCTCCCGCAAAGGTGGCATGTGAATATTGAAGACGTTGAGCCGGTAATAAAGATCGCTTCGCAATTCGCCGCTGGCCACAGCCTCATCCGGAACTTTATTGGTGGCGGCAAGCACGCGCACGTCCACCGACGTCTCCACTTTGCTGCCTAAGCGGCGGAGTTTGTGATCCTCAAGGACGCGCAACAGCTTTGCCTGTGTTGCCACCGGCATTTCCCCGATCTCGTCCAGCAGGATAGTGCCTCCCTCCGCCAGTTCGAAGCAGCCCGTGCGGCGCTCCAGCGCGCCTGTGAATGCTCCCTTTTCGTGGCCGAAAATCTCGCTTTCAATCAGAGTTTCGGGGATGGCCGCACAGTTGATCGCCACAAATGGCCGATCGCGCCGAGGGCTCAGCTGATGAATAGTGCGAGCCACTAGCTCCTTACCTGTACCGCTGGCTCCGGTAATCAGCACCGAAGCGGTGCTGGGGGCGACCAACTCGATCAACCGGAAAATCTCCTGCATTTTCCGCGACCCACCCCGAAGTTGTCCCAAGTTACCCGAATCTCGTAGCTTACGGCGAGCGCTCTCCAGTTCAGCACGCGTGCCCAGCAGCGCGGAAGCGTTTTGCAGCATCGTGCGCAACCGGTTCGTATCGATGGGCTTGGTCAGGTAGTCGTAGGCTCCCATGCGCATGGCTTGCACCGCGCTATCGATCGTTCCCTGCGCTGTCACCAGAATCACCGCCATGGCTTGCGACTGCTCCCCAAGCCGTTGCAGCAGGTCGATGCCTCCCATGCGGGGCATCTTGAGATCGGTAATCACTATGGACGGAGTCCACTGCTCCGCTTTTTCCAGACCTTCAACCCCATCGCACGCGGTTTCGGCGCGATACCCCCAGGACGAAACCAATTCAGCCAGGCCTGTCCGTTCGTTTTCTTCGTCCTCGACGATCAATACTTTTTCGTGACTCATTCCTTGGTTCTTGCCTGCCTAAGAAAACGGTTTCCTTCAACTCCCGGAGCCATCAACACGCGTGTCAAACGCAGAGAGTACAACCATACGCGGCCAACTTCCCATGGAGCAAGCTCTGGAGGCCGTTCTACCAGCCGCGTGGCCGGGTGTGTGCCAGCAACGATAGTGCCTGACGTATCACTTTGAGACAAGCTTTCAGTGTGGTTATTTCACGCGGCACCTTGCGAAATGATTCTTTGGCTTCAACTCTTCTCTGCGTTACAATTGCGGGTTCCCGGGTGGGCCCAGCTGTTAATCCCGCATTTTTTGCGCGTCAGCATATCGCGTCCCGGCGCGTAATCACTTAGGAGGAAGGAATGTCAGAATCCGGTTGTTTAGAAAAGGTCCGTATCATTGCGGGCCTTCTTATAGTTCTATCGGTATCTCTCGTAGCAAGTCCGGCGTATGCGCAGAGTGACACGAATCCCAAGTGGGACTTATTCGTGGGATATGAGTGGTTGCATCCGGGCGGATGGACCCCGACGCCCTTCGGCGACGCAAACAATCCAGTTGCCTTTAAAGTGCCAGATATGTCCAAAGGATTTGGCGCCGCTTTTACTTACAATCTCGATCCGCATTTTGGATTGGAGTTTGATCTTGGTCATAATTGGGGCGATAGCAATTACGAAACTACAGCCTCGGTCGGCCCTCGCGTGATGTGGCGTACCGACAATGCGAATTTCTTTCTGCACGCGATGTTGGGATTGAATCGCCTGAACGTCGAGGGCCTGAACGGAAGCAATGGAATCGGAGCCGTCCTTGGCGGCGGAATGGATCTTCCTATCCGCAAGTGGCTGTCGTTTCGTTTGTTTGAAGTCGATAACGTCTGGGGACGTCACAACTATGCCGATTTTGTGTCGCCCGATTTTCCCAGTCTTCGGCGGGCTTCCTTTGAAGGCATACGCCTGCGTACCGGTCTTGTATTCAATTTCGGCGGAGCTCCGCCAGTAGCCCCGGCTGCTGCTTGTTCGGTGCAGCCCAGCGAAGTCTTGGTAGGCGAACCGATCACAGCAACCGTTACTGCCAGCAACTTTAATCCCAAGCATAGCGTCACCTATGCCTGGAGTGCCAATGGAGGCCAGATCACCGGCAAAGACACAACGGCGCAAATCGATACAGCGAACGCAGCTCCTGGCAGTTATGCCGTCACTGCGCATGTCACAGACCCAAAAGAGAAGAAAAACAATGAAGCGAGTTGCTCGGCGAACTTCACCATTAAGCCGCTTCCGCCGAAGAATCCGCCTACGATGTCAATCTCTGCCAACCCGACCAGCCTCCAGGCTGGAGGGACGGTGAGCTTGTCGGCGAACTGCACCAGCCCCGACAACGTTTCTGTGACTGTCGCATCGTGGACGTCGAGCAGCGGCAGCATTTCCGGCAGCGGGACGTCGGCCTCACTCGACACCACTGGCGGATCGCCAGGTTCGACGATTGCAATCGGCGCGACCTGCACCGACTCGCGCGGGCTCACCGCCCAAGCCTCAACCCAGGTGATGATCGAGAGCCCACCACCCCCGAATCCGCAGATCCAGGTGCTGGAATCGCGTCTCAACCTGCACAGCGTTTACTTTGTAACCGACGCTCCCCGCCCCACGAATCCCCAAGGTGGTCTGCTGCCGAGCCAACAGAAAACGTTGATCGCGCTCGCCACTGACTTCAAAGCCTATTTGGAATTGAAGCCGGAGGCGCACTTGATTCTTGGCGGCCACGCCGATCATCGTGGCACCGTGGAATACAACCAGGCGCTCACTGAACGCCGTGTCAACCGCGTGAAGGCCTTCCTCGTCGGACAGGGAGTTCCCGAGGCGGATATCGAAACCAAGGCGTTTGGCAAGGAAGATAACCTAACCACCGAACAGGTACAGGGTGAGGTAGAGAGTAATCCCGAACTCACTCCGGAAGAGAAGCAGAGGGTTCTCAAGAACATAGTGACGATCAGGATGGCAAGCAATCGCCGGGTGGATGTCACTCTGAGCACCACCGGCCAAACCTCAGTCCGCCAGTTCCCATTCAACGCCACGGATGCGTTGACGCTAATCGGCGGCAGGGAAGGCGAGGTAAAAAAGAAAGCCGCCAGGCCGGCGCCGAAGAAGAAGATGAACAAACAGTAACGCGCCTCACACCAGGCGCGGAAAACTCTCGCGGAGGACGCATGTGTCCTCCGCGCTTTCTTTTTCGCGTAGAGCGCAGAGGGCGCGCGCAGGAATGAAGCCTGCGTTCTTCTACTTCCCCCGTTGTGCTCGAACTTCGTAAACGGGGTGACGCGACGGCGGGATGGAATCTCTACTCGGGCTCGCGGGAAGCAACCCGAACTTGCACCAACCAAGCAACTTCTACATGGATCGCCTTCCGCTCGATTTGGTAAGTGTTTGATTTGCTTGACATCATTCTGGTACTTAACTTGCCACTTACAGTGAAGCGGAAAAGCGGGCGACGATGTACTCGATGTCCAAGCTTCGTTGTGATCTCAAGCGCCGCTCTGCCTTGGTTGCGTTTTGTTTCGCTGTAATGTTGAGCCAGGGATGCGCTGGCCGCGATCCTCTGCACAGTGCCGACGGAACCTCGGCGGTCAGAGGAGAAAACCTTCCGTTTCATTCAGAAAATCCGCAGACCACGTCAGGCAGCGACAGTACGCGGCCGGCGGTGCCGCCGAATCCGAAATCGGCCGGCGTCGTACCGTTTCACGGATCGCATCCACGGATCCTGCCCTCTGGAACTCTGCTAACTGTGCAACTGGTCGGCTCATTGTCCGCCTCCAAGGTTCACGCCGGGGACGCTTTCGCCGCTGCCGTCGCTGCTCCCATTGCCGTTGACGGAGTCACGCTAGTTGACCGGGGAACCGGGGTTACAGGACGCGTTGAATCTGCTCAATCTGAGATCGACCGAGCCCGGGCTATGGGCTACTTCGAGTTAACCCTGGACGCCATCACGGTCGCGGGTAAGCCGGTCGCACTTCAAACTTCCAGTCTGTTCGCCCGCGGAACCATCCAGCCCTCGATCGTTTCCTCTGGATCCAGCAACATCCGGTCAAACAGTATCCGGGTCCAAAAGGGTCGCCGTCTGACATTCCGATTGACAGCTCCGGTCATCTTCGACGATCCGGGCCCCACAGCCAATCGGGGAACTCCCGGTTCGACCACGGAATAGCGATCATTTAATCTTTATCTTTCGCTAAGTTAAGAGAAACGACCCACTTCCTGCGTTTTCCACAGAATTTTCCTGATGGTAATTATCCCTTGACATCACGTAGTATACTGCTGGAGCATGAAGCCAGATAAAGAGTTGGCGAACGACCTCATTCTTGCAATGGTGACCTACGAACTCGAAAACGCGCTTCTGAAGGTAGCCATCTCCAAACAGCTTGAAGGAAAGTTTGTAGCGCAGATCGAAAAAGCCATAGCGAACGCAAAAACAGATCACGGGATGGTTCAGGGTGCTTTTCAAGCCATTGCTGCATTACATGCTGAGCTTCCTGACGCAGATGATCCCGAGCAACTAGCGAAAAGATACGTGGAAATGCATCTGCATGTTCAGCCTTCTGAGGATGCGAATTAATGCCGTGAAATCCGAGGATTTTCAAATGTCTAGTCTTCTCAAAGACCTTAACGAACTAAGCGGATTGTTTCTGTTATTGATTGGCTTTGCTGTGGGCTCCGGCGTCCGGTTGCTCGCTGAGATCAAGAGCGAGGTCGAATGCCTGCACAACGACTTCAATACAATCCACGATACCCACCGAAGGCGGGAACCCAACCCCTAAAAAGGGCGCTGCGCGACATGTGAGACGATACCAGTGGCGCTCCAACACTTCTCGGTCCCGAACAATTGGCAGGAGTTTATGAAAAGCTAAAACGGGCCGATGAGACTATCCAAAAGCTCAATTCCGAGATCGACTTTTTCCTGAAGAAATGCCCCGAAGGTAGGTTCAGTGACGATAAGCAGAAGGCGGCCAAGGAACTTATTGAGTTCCATACCAAACGCGGCATTCCTCTCCGATTCGGGGTTCTCGCTGGGGAGATCATCCACCACCTGCGCTCCAGTTTGGAACACGTCGCCTGGATGCTTTCGAGTGAACAACATCGGCTCGATGATCCGACCGGAATCGCGTTTCCAATCTTCACTGAGGAGCCGAAGAAAAAGGAGCTCGCCCGTTACTGTCGAAACATAGAGGGAATTGAGTCCCCCGATGCCCGTGCTCTCATTAAACAGCTCCAGCCTTACAAGGCTCCGAATCCGACGGACGATCCACTCGCCATCCTGCACGAGCTTGACCGTGAAGACAAACATCACACATTGATTCTCATCGTGTGTGCATGGAACCTGACCGTCAGCATTCCCCTCTCCATCTTGACTACCTCTACGATCTCGCCGTTTTATGGACAAACAGAACGGCATGGCTTTCCACTGACAGTGAAGCCTCAGTTCGAGTTCGCCCCGTATATAGCGTTCACACAGATCGGTGGGTGGAAAGGTGAGTCGGTTATCCCAGTCCTGACGGTACTTTTGAACAAAGTTAGAGATGTCGTTCGAAAATTCTCCGAGTTGCCGATCTGACACACTCCCGTCGTTTCTGCCGTGCTAGAATAAACGGCAGAAGGACGGGCATACGCTAGTGAACGGCGAAGCTAACCAGAGCGATAAACCCGGAGCGAGTCATAGAATTTTGCGGCCTTCTAAAGAAGTACGGGCTAAAATGGCTCCGTTGGCGCGGGCGTCATTTGAGCAGGTACTGAAGCGGGCATCCCAGCCCGCTCCGAAACGCGCTTCAAAAAAGCGTTGAAAATCAAATTCCCCTGATCCCTTCGATTGTACCTAAACGAATATTCATCCAAGTAGCTCTGTAAATATTTCTGGCTTATCGAGTGGTAGACTCCGCCGATCCCGCGCTTGATTAGGCTCCAGAAACCTTCGATGGTGTTCGTGTGAACATCGCCCATCACATAGACTTTCGATTCGTGATTGATTCGGCGGTGCTCATAGTTCATGCCGGGGATTTGGTCAAGGTCGTTGTATGACCTATATTCGTCGGTAAAGACTGTGCTCTTGGGAAGTACGCACTCTTTCACGAAACCGCGCAATGTGTTGATGGTGACATCCTCTGTAGCGCGGGCGATGACGCGGCCATTGCGCTCAACTGCCCCGACGACCGGACTCTTTTTCTTGTCGCCGCGCCTTGGACGACCATGAGTGCCTTTGCGTTTTCCGCCGTAATACATTTCGTCTACTTCCACCGCCGATCCCTCCAGTTGCATGTCAGTTTCGGACAGCAACGAGCGAATCTGGCGAAACATCCGCCAAGCGGTTTTATAGGTCACTCCGGTTTCACGCTGAATCTGCTTTGCGCTGATCCCGCAACGAGTCGAAGCCATGAGATACATGGCGTAGTACCAGAGCCGCAAAGAAGTGCTGCTGTGCTCAAAGATCGTTCCAGCCATCGGGGAAATCTGAGTTCCGCAGTGGTCGCACGAATATACCGGACGCCCATTGATGCGATAGTGTTTGCGGTCTTGATTGCACTTTTCACAATGGGCAATTCCGCCGGGGAATCGTTGTTCCTTCAGATGCTCCAAGCAAGCCGCATCGTCGGGGAACTCGCGGTTGAAGTCCATGATCGTATAGCGGAGATGTTTCGGAATGGTCTGTCGGCGATTCATGCAACTACTATGCCACATCACTTACGTGATGTCAAGGGATAATTACCTTCCTGATTTGAAGTGACGTGTGCCCTTCGCAGTATCAGATTGGTCCTCCTATAGTGGGCAAGAAGTCAGAGGGGTCTCTGCCAAGTCTGCTTTGGCGGTCCCATTTCGGGAACACCGAGGTATCGGATCGCCCATCGCGGGCTTTCTTCCGGGATTCGCCACGCGCCATAGTAGCAGTATGAATACCGCAACTCCATTTCCGTGGCTAGGACTCTCCCAGGCGGAGAATGCGGGGGCGGCCTTCCGCTCCTTCTTCGAGCACTCTACCCTGGCTGTGGCCCGGTGTAACTCCGACGGAGTGATTGTCGAGATGAACCCCGCCTTCGAGCGGGGCCTGAGTCCAGGCGATGCGAACAAGAGTTTGCTGCGCTTCTGCGAACTGCTTTGTCCCCAGGACCGCGACCAAACCGATTTGCTACTGCGAGATGTCCTCGATTCCAGACGCAATGCTTTCGTCCTCGAAGCTGCGGTCACAGGCCTTGGCGAACCCGGCGCGAAATGGACTGCATGGCGTCAAACCGGTCTTGCCGGCGAGCCCGACCATGCACTGCTAATCTCTGAACAAGCTGCTGCTGAGCCGGCAAACGATGAGGTTCTGCCCGGCGAAAGCTCGCTACAGGCTCATCGGTGGGAGGCGATTGGTCGCCTGACCGGGGGTGTTGTGCATGACTTCAACAACCTGCTGACCGGCGTGATGCTCTACTGCGATCTGCTGCTTTCCACCCTCGACGCACGCGACCGCAGGCGTCGCTACGCCGACGAGATACGCTCCGCTATTGTGCAAGCCAGCGGCCTGGTGCAGCAGTTACTCGTGTGTGCGCGTCCGCAAGCGATTGCGCCGGGTTTCGTGAGCCTCAATGAAATTGCCGCGGCAATGCGGGATCTGCTGACCCGTCTGATTGGCGACAACATTGTTCTCGAACTGCGCCTTGACCCGAAATTGGGTGCGATCAAGATCGCCCGGGCACAAGCTGAGCAAATCGTGCTGAATCTGGTGCTCAATGCTCGCGATGCGCTGCCCGCTGGCGGCCGCATCGCAGTCGAGACCAGCAATTGCGAATTCCGTCCTGTGGCCGGGATGATCTCGCCAAGCTTTCTTCCCGGCTTTCCCTGCGTCCTGCTCACGGTGGCAGACAACGGTCTTGGCATGAACGCCGAGACTCGCCATCGTCTCTTTGAGCCCTTCTTCTCTACAAAGCCCGCCACGGAGGCCAGCGGCTTGGGGCTCACCACGGTCCGCGGCATCGTTACCACGAATCACGGAATGATCCATTTCGAAAGTGAACCCGGGAAAGGCACGCGCGCAATGGTCTTTTTTCCACGATCCGCGGAGTTTGCCGCTCCCGAATCTCTGGACTCGGTCGATCCAGCTTCCGGCATAACATGTCGACCATTTCAAGAAGTCAAGAAGGAATCAATCTTATGACTGCAGCAGCTGTAGCACCTCTTTCGTCCACTCTCCCGGTTCCTCAGATTATGGCCGCGAATTTTCTGAACCTTCTTATCGTCGACGACGAACGCTCGATTCGCGATGCTTGCCGCGAAGTTGCCTTGTCCCTGGGCTTCATGGCTTACGTCGCCGATTCCGCCGAACATGCCTATCGCATCCTCCAAACTCAAAGCATAGACGCGATCTTGCTCGATCTCCGATTGCCCGGCGCCGGCGGCCTGGAGGCTCTCCGCCATATCAAGAGCCAGCGTCCAGAGGCTCTGGTCATCGTGGTAACCGGCTGCGGCACGGTGCAGTCGGCTGTGCAAGCCATGAAGCAAGGCGCCTACGAATACATGACCAAACCCTTTAGTGTTGACGAACTCAAGATTTTATTGGAGCGGGTCTCCAACCATCTGAAGTTGAAGACCGAAAATCGTATGCTGCGCGAGAAGCTCAAATCCAAGGAAGGATACGGCGGGATCGTCGGCCGAGCCCCCGAGATGGAGAAGCTCTACCGCATCATCTCCAAAGCCGCCAGCAGCTCCCATCCTGTGCTGATTCTTGGCGAAAGCGGTACCGGCAAGGAGATGGTCGCGCGCTCCATTCATTACTCGGGAACCTTCCATGACAAGCCCTTTATTCCCGTCGACTGCGGCTCGCTGGTGCCTACCCTGATCGAAAGCGAACTCTTCGGCTATGTGAAGGGTGCATTCACGGGAGCCAATCAATCCAAGGACGGACTGTTGGCCATCGCTGAAGGTGGCACCGTGTTTCTGGATGAAGTGGGCGAGCTTCCTGTCGATCTCCAGGCCAAACTTCTGCGCGCCATCCAGGAGAAGGAAATCCGTCCTGTGGGCAGCACGCGCCGCATTCCTATCAATGTCCGCATTCTTGCCGCCACCAACCGGCTCCTCGAGCAGGCGGTAACGGAGGGTACCTTTCGCCGCGATCTGTATTTTCGCCTGAACGTTCTCAGCCTGCGGATCCCTCCGTTGCGAGAACGGCGCGAAGATATCCCATTGCTCCTCGCTCATTTCATGGAGCGCTGCTCGCGGGCCTCAGGGCACGAAAAAGTCCTCACCGACGAAGCCGTCAAGGTTCTGTTGGCTTATGACTGGCCGGGCAATGTCCGCGAGCTGGAAAACTGTTTGGAGCGCACCTTCGCCTTTACCAGCGGCCCTTTAATCCATGTCACGGACCTGCCCCCGGCCATTGGCGGCACGCATGTCGCTGCAGCCACCAATGGCGACGGACACGGACGCAAGATTGTTCCTATGGCGGAACTGGAAAGGCAGACCATCCTCAGCGCCATCGCGGAGCTCAACGGAGACAAGCTGCAAGCTGCTCGCCTGCTGGGCATTGGCAAGACAACGCTATACCGCAAGCTGAAGGATTACGCGGCGCAAAGCTAAGCAGCTTACATCCCTATCGGGATCCCGCCCCATGTACCCTATGGGCAGTGTGGGAGTAACTTGGATCGCTGCGGAGTTCTGGACGCGCCCTCCTCAATCATGAAACTACTCGATCCTGAAAGGTTCGATACTGAACTGACGTAGAACCCGCGCGGTCCGTAACGGGAACGGAGCACTCGATAGCGCTTGCTAAGCCCTGTCCTTTCAAGACAGTCTTTGTGGTCCCTTGCGTGCTATGGAAAGAGCATGATTCTTCTCATAACACCTTTAGCACGTGGCCAAGAGTGCGCTGCCACTCTCAAGGAAGCCACCGGGGACGAAACCCACTGGGTTGAGAACCTGCAGCAATCTCTGGCCCGGCTGCGCGAACAGTCTTATTCGGTTGTCGTCCTGGATCAATTTCTTCTTGAGAACGAACCTGGCGAAAGCGATCATGTTCTCGACCTTCTGGGCACGGCGTTTCCGATCTACGTGAACTTTGCAGTCAGTGGCATGCAGCGGTTGCTGCGTGAAGTGCGCTCCGCCCTGCACCGCCGCCAGCGCGAAGAAACGCAAGCCCGCCGTTCCGTCGAGCAGCAGATTCATAGCCAGATGTTCGAGTCGCTCACCGCCATGCTGCTTTCCTGCGAACTGGCGATGGCTGTTCCCGGCGTTCCCGATCCAGCTGTTGAGAAAATTCGACTTATCGACAATCTCGCTCGAGACATGCGAGTCAGGATCACTGTGCACTGAGGCGATTTTAAGGTCTTTTGCCTATGATCCAGTGATTACTTCTTCACGCTTTCCAGTAGGATTCAGCCAAATAATCCCTCCCGTCGCAAAAAACCGTCGACGTGTCCACTCATTCGCACTAGAATAGGCCTGCGCTACACGCCGGATCAGGCCACTATTGCGGCTTCCGGCATATACGTGGGAGGGTTTTGTGCACGTCTTGGTGACGGCGGATACTATCTCAGGCTCCTGGACCTACACCCGCGAACTGGTCACGGGACTGGTCACGCGTGGGGTGCGGGTTACGCTGGTCAGCTTCGGCGAGATCCCTCTGCCTGAGCAGACTGCATGGATGGAACTCCTTCACGGCCTCGACTATCGGCCGACTGCTTTCCGCCTGGAGTGGATGGACGAAGCTCCAGACGATTTGCTCGAATCCTCCCAGTTCCTCGCCAGCTTCGTGCGCGAAGTGCGGCCGGACATCCTTCACCTGCACCAGTTTTGCCATGGCAACCTACCCGTCGAAGTTCCTCGCGTGATAATGGCTCACGGTGATGTCATCAGTTGGACGCAAGCTGTCCAAGGTTGCTCGCCACGGCCTACTCCCTGGCTCAAGTGGTATCGCGATACCCTTGTCCGCGGAATTGCGGCCGCGAGCGCTCTCGTTGCACCTTCGGCATGGATGCTCGACAGCATTCGCTCCAACTACACTCGTCCCCGGCACGAGGCCGTAATCTATCCCGGACGCAATCCTATCTTTTTCAATCCTTATGTCAGCAAAGACGACTCCGTGCTCTCGGTGGGCCGGCTGGTCGATGCCGGCAAGCAGGTCTTCCTACTCACCCAACATTCGCAGCCGTTCTCGGTGTGCATTGTCGGTGCGGAGCAAACCGTACCAATGCCCCGCGTTCCTATCCGTGCCGACGTGAAAGTCGCGACCGATACGAGTTCCGTAGCCATCCGCGGCCCGCAGACCGAGGCTCAACTGCGCGCCCTCTACAGCCGCGCCGCCATCTACGCCGCCACGGCGCGCTATGAGCCGCTCGGAATGTCCGCTCTTGACGCCGCCTTTTCCCGCTGCGCCATTGTTGCCAATGACATCCCTGCCTTCCGCGAAGTTTGGGGCGATGCCGCGCTCTATTTCCGTACCAACGACGCCCGTAGTCTGGCTGACACCCTGAGTCAGCTGGACTCCGATCGCGCCCTGCGCCAAGCCTATTCGGATCGTGCCTACACCCGCGCCCGCGAACGTTTCACCACCAAGCGCATGATCGACGACTATCTCGAACTCTACCGCAGCTTGGTCTCGACGAACTCCCTGGCAGCCTAAAGCCCAGCCCGGCACACCACCACAGCCCATCGGACGGCCCCAGATGTCCAGCGGCCCAGGTGTATCGGGCCGCAGCCTCTCCTCGAACTCGCATTAAATGCTCAGGCGACACCCGGCCCCGCCTGGTGATATCTTTTATCCTTACTAGAATCCCGTAAGGTTGGAGGAATCAAACGAATGGCTCAAGTGAAAATCACCGTCCGTCCCAATGGCCCCTACCGTGTCGAAGCACCCGAAGGTTCCATTGAACTCGTCGATGCAAATGGAACCCCGTACGACCTCACTGGCAAACCCGCCTTTTCTCTCTGCCGCTGCGGTGGCTCGGTGAACAAACCATTTTGCGACGGTGCGCACAGCCGCATCGGTTTTCAGGGAGCGGAACTGGCAGTGAAAAAAGCTGAAAGCTGAGAACCGAGGGCCGAATTGGCCACGAATCTACACGGATCAA
Source organism: Candidatus Sulfotelmatobacter sp. (assembly GCA_036844925.1). Lineage (GTDB taxonomy): Bacteria > Acidobacteriota > Terriglobia > Terriglobales > Acidobacteriaceae > Sulfotelmatobacter. The sequence goes on along the minus strand of DAIUEW010000001.1, from coordinate 29,326 downwards.
AAGAAAACACTAAGCAATTATCCGTGAAGATCCGTACAAATCTGTAGCCGAGAACTGATAACGGCAATGAGCGATCTGACCGACCGCGAACTGGGGATGAAGCGCAACATCACGCGCCGCGATTTTCTCAACGGCGTGGCCGTAACCGTTGGCGCTGCCCTGATGCCGTCGCGTCTGTTCGCCGGGGGCGGTAGCGATCCCAAGAAGGTGCCCAACTACTATCCTCCCGCGCTGACGGGACTGCGCGGCAGCCATGACGGCTCGTTCGAAACGGCGCATTCCTTACGCGACGGTACCTTCTGGGACGCAGCAGGCACGCCAAAAGATACCGGCGAGAGTTACGACCTCGTCATTGTGGGCGGCGGCATCAGCGGCCTTTCCGCCGCGCACTTCTATCGCAAAACTGCCGGCGCGAACGCGCGTATTCTCATCCTCGACAACCACGACGACTTCGGCGGCCACGCCAAGCGCAACGAGTTCCGCCTCGGCAACCGAACGCTTATCGGCTATGGCGGGACGTACTCGATCGAGAGCCCGCAACCTTACAGTGCCGTCGCGAAGAGCGTGATCGAGGAATTGGGAATCGACGTCGCCAGCTTTCCAAAATACCTCGACCGCAATCTCTACGGCTCCGCGGGGCGAGTTCCCAAGATTTTCTTCGACAAAGAGACCTTTGGCAGCGACAAACTGGTGGACGACCCCTGCCCGTTTCCTGGGGGCGAAACTTATGACCTCGCCGTCGCTGGTCCCAATGCCTGGGAACACTTCATCGCCGAGGCGCCGATTGCAGAACAGGCACGCAAGGACCTCGCTCGCTTGTGCCGCGAAAAGAAAGACTATCTCCCAGCTCTTAACTCCGAACAGAAAAAAGCGCGCCTGGCACGCATCAGTTATGCCCGCTTTCTCACCGAACTGGCGCGCATTCACGGCGACGTGATTCGTCTCTACCAGACCATTTCCCAACCGCTGTTTGGCGTCGGAATCGAAGCGGTTCCGGCGCTCGACGCGTGGGAAGCGGGGTACCCGGGCTTCACCGGAATGCTGGGCAATCCTGAAGCGTTAGGCAATGAACGAAAATATTTCTTCCACTTTCCCGACGGCAATGCCAGCATCGCGCGCCTGCTGGTGCGCAAGCTGATCCCAGGCGCCGTGCCCGGTAACATCGCGACTGATGTGGTTACGGCCAAGGCGAACTACGAGAAGCTGGATGACAAAACATCGTCCGTGCGTCTTCGATTGAACAGCACGGTCGTGCGAGTAAGGCATGCAGGTGATCCGGCGCGAACTACGGAGGTCGAGATTGCCTACGCCCGCAGCGGCAAGACGTATACCGTAAGAGCCAAACACTGCATCCTGGCCTGCTGGAATATGATGATCCCATACTTCTGCGAGGAATTGCCGGAGGCTCAGAAGCAAGCGCTCGCCTTCGCGACTAAAGTTCCGCTTCTCTACAGCAATGTGCTGTTGCACAACGGGAGGGCGTTTCAAAAGCTTGGCGCGAATGCGATCTACGCACCTGGCGGCTACCATACCAGCGTTGACATCGATCTGCCGGTGAGCATCGGTGACTATCGCTGCCCGCGCGCGCCGGAGGATCCGGTCATCGTGCATATGAGCAAGGCTCCCTGCCAGGCGGGCCTTCCCGCGCGGGACCAGCACCGCATTGGTCGCATCGAGCTGTTCACTACGACGTTCGAAACCATGGAACGCAATATCCGCGAGCAGTTGGCGCGCACGCTGGGGCCCGGCGGATTTGATCCTGCGCGCGACATCGCCGCGATTACAGTGAACCGTTGGCCCCACGGCTACGCCTACGAATACAACTCACTGTTCGATTCATTCGTACTCGAGGGCGGCGAAACTCCGTGCGAAGTAGCGCGCAAGCCCTTTGGACGAATTGCCATCGCCAACTCGGACGCTGGCGCTGCCGCCTATACAGATGAGGCGATTAACCAGGCTTGGCGGGCTGTGGGGGAGTTGAAAAGCTAGCCGTCCAAAGTAAAAAAGGGCGGATCAGTTGTCGGATCGTGAGAACGGAGTGCGTCCCAGACGCAACGGAACGTTATAGTGATGAGCCACCTGCATGGCGAAGCCTGCGAGCGTGAGAATCATCACGAGAAAGATGCCTGCGCGTCGCGGTGCTTGCTCCTGCTGCGGAGCGATGAGTGCGATCAGCGCCCCCACGATTAATCCCGTGATCAGTCCGCCGATGTGCGCGGCGTTGTCGATCCCCGGGATTGCGAATCCGAAGATAAGGTTGTAAACGACAAACGCGCCGAGGCTGCGCAGCGTTCCTGAAAGTGCCGCACGCGGTACGGAGAACTCTCCTAACTTGAAAGCCGCCAGCAGCGCGCCCGCGAGACCGAAAATGGCTCCTGAGGCTCCAACGCTAGGTACGTAAGGATGCCATCCTGCGCTCGCCAGACTGGCTCCGACGCCGCAAATGAGATAGATGCAGGCGTAGGTCCAGCGTCCGTATAGCGATTCGCAGAGCTGGCCTAGGTTCCACAGGCACCACATGTTGAACGCAATGTGAATGACTCCGCCATGAACAAACACATTGGTCAGCAGCCGCCACCATTCGCCCGAAATCGTGAGCGCGCCAACGTTGCCACCAAAGCGGACAAGTTCGGCCGCCGGGAAGTCCATAATGCTGGAGGATCCGTACGCCATGGCTAGAAACACTGCCACGTTGATGCCGAAGATGATATGAGTCAGGCTGATAGCCGATTCGCCACGCTGGACCCAGGGCCTGCGCATGACAGGTTGCGGCGCGTCGTCAGTCAGTTCTCCACGCTGCGCCGCTTCGTGCTGCACGCACCACGGACAAATCTTCCTGCCGAGGGTAAGACCAGAAAGCTGACGGCCGCATCGAATGCAATTTGCCATGAATAGTAAAGAGTAACAGCAGATTGGGGCGCGCGGCGAGGGGTGCCGTTCACCGGGTCCGCATCACCAGCTGCCGGGCTTCGCCCGGCCGGACAGCCGAGGGCGGCTGTCACCCCATGATTCGTATCCCGTGCGAGAGTCGTCAGTGGATCGTCTTCGTTTTTCTCGACATATAATCCATGAGCAGATATTGGCCGAGCGTGTAAGGGGTGGTGAAGTAGGCTTTTCCGCGGCACATTTCGGTGACTTTCTGGACGAACTGCACCAACCCATAATCTGACGCGAGCATGAAAGTGTTGATCAGCACCCCAGCGCGCTTGCATTTTGAGACTTCTTCGAGCGTCTGGCTGACAACGAGTGGATCGAGGCCGAAGGCGTTTTTGTAGATGCGTCCGTCTTCAAGCGTAAGGGCAGATGGTTTGCCGTCCGTAATCATGACGATCTGCTTCATGTCTTTGCGCTGGCGTTGCAGAATTCTTTGCGCCATGCGCAGGCCTTCCCGCGTGTTGGTGTAATACGGTCCGACCTTGACGCGGGCGAGCTGCGACAGAGGCACCTCTTCGGCGGAGTCGTGAAAAAGCACGAGGGAGAGCGAGTCCCCCGGATACTGCGTGCGAATCAGATGCGAAAGCGCCATCGCAACTTTTTTCGCCGGAGTGAAGCGGTCTTCGCCATAGAGAATCATCGAGTGCGAGCAGTCGAGCATCAGCACGGTGGCGCAGGAAGACTGATACTCGCACTGGTGCACTTGCAGATCAGAGTATTCGATGTTAAGCGGCAGGCACAGGCCTTCACGCTGGATCGCGCTCGACAGCGTGGCGGTGATGTCGAGGTTCAATGTGTCGCCGAATTCATAGGTGCGGGAAGCGCCGCTGGCTTCGATGCCGGTGGCCAGGTCGCGCGTGTCGTGGCGTCCAAAGCTCGATTTGCCGAGCGAACCTAGCAGGTTTCGCAGCGACTTGAAGCCGAGGAAGTCGAGGCTCTTGTCGGTAATTTCGAATCTCGCTTGCGGAGCATTCTCGCCAAGTTGACCTCCCACGCCGGAGGGTCGGGAAGGGTCTGGTGGTAGATCGATTGAAATGTAGTCTTCCTGCTGCATGCGCTCGATCAGCTTTTCGATGAGTTCGTCGAGTTCGCCATCCATCGCCATTTGCTGCAGGCGTTCTCGCATCTCCTCATCGAATTGATCGCCTTCCATCAGCGCTTGCTCGATGGCGCGGCGCAGGTCGTCGAGGCTCTGCTCGCCCTCGGGCATCTCGTACCACATGTCGCTCTGAAAGCCGCTCTGCAGCAGGTAATCGGAGAGCGCGCTGAGCAAATCCTCCAGGCTCATCTCGCCGGCAGGATCGGGCACGTATTTGGAATAGCGGATACGCTTCATAAAAGCAGTGGTCAGTGAGCTGTGGTCAGTTGCCAGTCAAGACTCGAGAACCCGTGGCCTTTCTGACCACTAGCCACTGATCACTGACTACTGCTCTTCAGTTAAACTGTCTTCTCTGCCGGTACGGCGGCTCGTCTTTCTCGAATGCCTTCTCGCGCTGCGGTTCTGGCTTTTTCTCTCCAGCTTTGAAAACGCGTTCTTCGTTCCGCCCGATACGTTTGTGCGCGTGTAGCCCTTCTAAAATGAATTCCGCAGCCGAAACTTGTTGCTCCGGGCTTTCTTTCTGTGAAACGCCGAGCGGGCCGAGTTTGTCGACCAAGCCCTGAATTTCTTTGAGGTTTTCGAGTGCTTCGACGGCGGAGACAGAATCCGACAACTGAATTTCGCCGCCCAGGTCGAACCACTGCACGATCTGCTGCACATTCGCGCCAGTGAAATATTCGTCGTAAGTCTTGGCAATCGCGGAGCGAATTAATTCGCGGCCCACGAAATCTGCGCCTTTCATCTCGCCTTCGTATTCCAGTTCGAGTTTGCCAGTAATGGCTGGCAAGGCAGCGTAGACGTCACTGATCCGTGGCACGACGAGTTTTTCGTCGTTGCGAAGCGCGCGGCGCTCCGCATTCGAGATTACGTTCTCCATTGCGGAGATTGGCAAGCGTTGGCTAACTCCGGAGCGCTTATCGATTTTCTTATCTTCGCGTGCAGCGAAAGCGATGCGCTCGATCACTTGCTGGATGTAGGTGGGCAGATGCATGGCGTGGCCATTGCGGCGAGTCCAGGCCTCCTGCGCGGTGATGGCGATGCCTTCATCCACAGTTGCGGGATAGTGCGTGCGAATCTCGGAGCCGATGCGGTCTTTCAGCGGCGTAATAATTTTTCCGCGGGCCGTATAGTCTTCGGGATTCGCGCTGAAGACGATCGCGACGTCGAGCGGCAGCCGAATCGGATATCCCTTAATCTGCACGTCGCCTTCCTGCATGATGTTGAACAGGCCAACCTGAATTTTTCCCGCCAAGTCGGGGAGTTCGTTAACGGCGAAGATGCCGCGATTGGCGCGGGGCAACAGGCCATAATGAACCGTGAACTCGCTGGAGAGTTCATGCCCGCCGCGGGCCGCCTTGATGGGATCGATGTCACCGATGAGGTCGGCGATCGTGACATCCGGGGTGGCGAGTTTTTCCACGTAACGCTCGTCGGGAGTGAGATAGGAAATGGGAGCACTATCACCAAGACGCGCTGCTTCTTCGCGGCAGCGGCGGCAGATAGGCGCGTATGGATTGTCGCGGATCTCGCAGCCGGTAAGATATGGCATCTGAGGATCGAGCAACGTGGTGAGAGCACGCAGGATGCGGCTTTTGGCCTGTCCGCGCAGGCCGAGCAAAATAAAATTGTGCCGCGAAAGAACTGCATTCACGATCTGCGGCACCACTGTGTCGTCGTACCCAACGATCCCGGGGAAAATGCTGGCATCGTCGTGGTGACGCAAGCGGGTGATGAGATTGTCCCGAAGTTCATCCTTCACGCGGCGGGTGCGCAAATGTTCTTCAGAAAATTCACTGCGGCGCAATTCGCCCAGCGTGCGCGGGAAACTCATGACAACCCCCAGGAAGACTACTCTTCTGAATTATACGCGGAGAAGAAGAAGCCGTTTGTTGTTAGTCGCTGGCCGGCAAAATTCGCGACGAAGGCGTTCGAGCGAACCACAAATGAACCAGCGGCTAACGACGGTTCAGTGGACATGCCCGTTGCCGCCCGCTTTTTCGCGGGCGCGAGCGGCGCGCTGGATGTTCGGGAGGATGCTTTCGAAATAATTAATTAGCAAGGATAGGCGTTCCGTTTCGGAGCGCAGGGAGAGCAGCTTCTGTTTGAAATCCAGATCGAGGGGTAGAGAGCCCGCCAGATGGAAAGACAATGACGACGGATCGGCCCCCGAGAGATCTTGTGTAGCGCCGGCAATAGCAAGTAGCTCAGAGTGCAACTGAATCGCGCGGGTAATGTCCTCCAGCGGCGGAGCGCCAGGTTCGTCCTCAATCACGAGAATCTCGCCCTGCAGATAAGAGCGCTCCTGGCTGACGCGCAGAAGTTCGAAACGCTTCCGGCCTTCTGTGACCAGATCCAACCGGCCATCGGGATACTCTTTTACTACCGTAACGATTTCAGCAGTGCAGCCTACTTCGGCAAGGCCCTCCTCGACGGCGCGCACCACGCCGAAAGGGCGCTGCTGGGCGATGCATTCAGCGATCATTTCTTTGTAACGGGGTTCGAAAATGTGCAGCGGCAGCGGTGTGCCTGGGAACAGAACGACATCGAGCGGAAAGAGAGGAATCAGTGCGTCCAAGGCGATCTCCAGCGCGACCCTTCCCATTGTATGGTACGCGGGCTGCTTATCGTCTCGGGGAAACCTCGGGGAAACAGAGTAGTTGACCTTGTCAGCCGATGAGGCTAACTACGGAAATTGGCAGCCGCTGCGACGGGCCTTACTGTCGTCCGCGTTTGACTTCAGAGACTCATCGGAATAAAAGCAGGTCATGGAACTCGCAGGAAAAGTTGTTGTGGTCACCGGCGCTTCGATGGGAATTGGAGAAGCGATTGCGAAGATTTTTGCCGATCAAGGTGCAAAAGTGGTGATGCTGTCACGCGATGCCGGGCGGGTGGAAGCGGCCCGGGGGCGCATAGGCCAAAGCGAGCTTACCCTTGCCATGACTTGCGATGTGCGGCACCGTGAAGATATCGATCGCGCACTCGGCCTGACGTTGCATCACTTCCAAAGGATCGATATTTGGGTGAACAACGCCGGACATGGCCTGCTGGATTCCGTGGCGCAGATGGAGATGGCGGCATTCCGGGAAATGTTCGAGACCAATTTCTTTGGGGCCGTTGCCGCGATGCAGGCGGTGATTCCGGTCATGCGCCAGCAGGGCGGTGGAACGATCATCAACATATCGAGCGTGGCAGGGCACATTCCGCTGCCGTTTCATGCCGGTTACAGCGCGACCAAGTTTGCGCTAAACGCGATCGGAAAAGCTGCCGGGGTGGAGTTGAAAAAGGATGGTATTCACGTGCTCACGGTTTGTCCCGGCTACGTGCGGACTCAGTTCGGCGAGAATGTGGTTCTGGGGAACGAACAAAAGAAGGTGCGTCCGGATTCGGTGCGCGGCATCACCGCGGAACGTGTGGCTCGCGCCACGCTGCAGGGATATCGAAAGCAGAAGAGAGAGGTAATCGTGCCTTGGACAATGTATGTGCCGGTGAAGATTTATCAGCATTTTCCCGGACTGGTGGAGCGGGCCATGGAGCGCATGGCGAAGTAGGAACTATCCCAGCTCCACCAACATCGCTTCCATCTCCGATTGCGCATGCAGGTTGCCGGCGCGATGCGCGGAGGCAATTCCATCCGTGAGCATTGCCTTGGCTTCGGCAATTCGGTCGGCCCGGGCGAGCGCCTGCGCTGCCATGAAATAGCCGGCAGTATAGTCGGGATTGGTTTTCAGCAAAATGGAGAATTCCGCGAGCGCGCGATCGAGGTCGCCCTGCGTGGAGTATTCCATCGCCAGTCCATAGCGCGCGAAGGTGTCATTTGGATTCTGCGTGAGGATGTCATTGAGGGCGGCGATGCGGTCCATAGAAGCAGTTTCCAGTTCTCGGTTCTCAGTTGAGATGAGGTTACTATAAAGGTTGGTTTATCGCGGGAGTTTTGCGATTGGCTTGCGAGGTTGAGGTGAGTAGCTTGGGTGAGTAGAATGAGCAGTCCTTAACTTTTTTGGGTTCTGCGGAGGGCTGGGTAGTGTCGTGTCCATTTTTTATGCCGATAGAGAGGCTGGAGAATGGCCCTTGGCTGCATGCGTCGCGCCTGCCGCTGGGATGCGGGTGGAGCGGCCACTGCACCGCTCCTGGCCACGAGGGTGAGGCTCCGTCGCAGGAGGAATTGCGGGACTTCTGTAACCTGGGTTACGCGGAGCGTTGTGCGCGCTTACCTCAGCACCGAGCTTGGGATTCAGTTCGCTTTGGAGCGCGAAGCGTCGGCAATGGCGCAGGAAACGGGAGCCGAAGGCGCATTCACGTGCGTTACGTTTGCGAGCGGGGTCATCGTCCAGCCGAGCACGGATTTTTAGAGTTCGATGCGCATGAGGATGAGGCTCGCTGCTCAACGCCGCATCCCGATGGCCGACTACAGCGCATGGCGGAATGCTTTCTCGCATCGTATCTCGAAGGGAGAAAAAATCAGCAGGAAGTTACGCAGGTTACGGCAGGTTGAAGGCGCACAAGTGAGAAAGAATTATTCACCAGTGAGGAAGAACTGTTCGACTCAAAGCGCGAACCGAAAGGACTTATGAGCAGCGAAGAGATGCTGATGCCGCGTCCGGTGCGGGATTCGCAATCGGAGATGGCGGAGCTTGTTCTGCCGAATGACGCCAACCCGCTGGGCGCGCTGCTCGGCGGCCGGTTGATGCATTGGATCGATCTCGCGGGAGCGATGGCAGCTCACCGCCATTCGCGCAGTTATGCGGTGACGGCATCGGTCGACCACATTGATTTTCTCGTCCCGGTTCGGGTGGGAGACCTTGTGATCCTGAGGTCATCGGTAAACCGCGTATTTCAAACGTCAATGGAAGTAGGAGTGAAAGTATTTGTAGAAAATTACATTGCTGATACAGCCCAGCACGTCGCGTCGGCACACTTGACATTTGTGGCCGTCGATGCCAAGGGCAACCGCGTGAAAGTAGCGCCGGTGATTCCCGAGACAGAGGATCAGCAGCGCCGCTATGAGGATGCTGGCCGTCGCCGCGAGATCCGGCGGTCTGAACTGGAACGGCGGCGCAAAGCGAAACGGTAGTCCTCCAGCAGATGTGATCGGCGTCACATCCTAACGCTCCGCGAAACGGATAGCATACTCCGTTTGCCCGAGGTAGTTTCATGGATAGTGCGCTCCTGGTTCATCGCATTCACTTCGCTTTTACAGTTACCTTCCACTATCTTTTTCCGCAACTCACGATGGGCCTGGCGCCGCTGATTGTGGTGCTCAAGACGCTCGGCCTGCGCCGCAATGATGAGACTTGCCATCAGGCGGCGCGTTTCTGGGCGCGGATTTTCGGCATCAACTTCGTGCTGGGTGTGGTGACCGGAATCCCAATGGAATTTCAGTTTGGCACGAACTGGTCGCATTTCTCGCGCTTCGCCGGGGGCGTGATCGGACAAACGCTGGCCATGGAGGGCATGTTTGCGTTCTTTCTGGAGTCGGCGTTTCTGGGCCTGTTCCTTTACGGAGAGAAACGGCTCAGCCCGCGGACGCACTGGTGGTCGGCGGTCGCCGTGTTTCTGGGCTCGTGGCTCTCGGGCTTCTTCATCATTGCCACCGATGCCTGGATGCAGCATCCCGTGGGCTTCGTTGGGGCTCCGGACGGCTCGGTGCAACTGTCGAGCTTCTGGGAACTGGTGCTCAATCCCTGGGCATGGTGGCAGTATGCGCACAACATGAGCGGGGCCGTGATTACGGGCGCCTTCGTGATGGCGTCAGTGGGAGCGTTCTACCTGCTTTGGGGAAAGTTTGAGGCGCACGCGCGGATCTTCGTACGCGTGGGCGTTGTCGCCGGTTTGATCTTCAGCGTCTTGCAGTTGTTTCCAACCGGCGATGGCCAGGGACGGATGATTGCTCTGCATCAACCGGTCACACTGGCAGCCATGGAGGCTCTGTTCGTCAGCCAGGCTGGAGCGCCGCTGATAATCCTGGGCCAGCCGAATGTGGATGAGCACAAGATCGATAATCCGATTGAGGTTCCCAGCGCACTCAGCTTTCTGACGTACCGGGAGTGGACGGCTGACGTGCAGGGGCTCGACGCGTTCCCTTCGGACCTGTGGCCGGAGAACATTGCGCTTCTCTATTACAGCTATCACATCATGGTTGGGTTGGGGACGATCTTTATCGCCATGATGGCGATAGCAGCCTTGCTGTTGTGGCGAGACAAGTTGTTCTCGGCGCGCTGGATGCTGTGGATTCTGCTGCTGGCTCTGCCCTTCCCTTACATCGCCAATACCGCCGGGTGGATGACGGCGGAACTGGGGCGGCAGCCCTGGCTAGTTTACGGCTTGATGCGCACGGCGGATGGATTTTCGAAGATGGTGTCGGCGGGCAATGCGATGTTTACGCTGCTGGGCTTCCTCGGAATGTACACGGTGCTGGGGATATTGTTTCTGTTTCTGGTGCATCGTGAGATAGAACATGGGCCGATGGTTGAGATGAGTTCTGGGCACTAGCGGGTGGAGCAGGCCTTCCAGGCTTGCGTCATGGGACTCAGATAAGAGGGCGTTAGCCCCTGAGGAGCGCGATGGAAACTTTATGGTTCATGATCGTGGCCGTGATGGTGGCGGCCTACGTGGTGCTGGACGGATTCGACCTCGGGGCCGGGGCCATCTACCTGATCGCTGGAAAGACGACCGACGAGAGGCGGAAGATCCTGCGCGCCATCGGCCCCGTGTGGGATGGCAATGAAGTCTGGCTGCTCGCGGCCGGCGGGACGCTTTACTTTGCCTTCCCGTTGCTCTATGCCTCCAGTTTCAGCGGCTTCTACCTGCCGCTGATGATGGTGCTGTGGCTGCTGATGCTACGCGGGATTGGCATTGAGTTGCGCGCGCACCTGGAGAATCCGGTTTGGGTGGGCTTCTTTGATTTGATCTTCTGTGCATCGAGTGTGCTGCTGGCGATTTTCTTCGGTGCGGCTCTGGGCAACGTGGTGCGCGGCGTGCCTTTGGGCGCAGACGGCTATTTCTTCGAGCCGCTCTGGACGAATTTCCGTGTGGGCGCGAATACCGGAATTCTCGATTGGTATACCTTGCTTACTGGCGTGATCGCGCTGGTTACGCTGACCGCGCACGGTTCGTTATATATCGCGGTTAAGACAGATGGCGAGTTGAATCAGCGTACCCGCAACATCGCATTGTGGGCGTGGCCGCTGCAACTGCTCTTGACCATCGTGGGCCTAGTCGCAACGTGCTACGTGCAACCGACGGTTCTCGATAACTATAAGCAGCATGCCATCGGATTTTTGATTCCCTTGCTCGTGTTGGGGAGCCTCGGCGTGATGGTCTATGCCATCCGCAAAGGGCAGGACAAACTTGCCTTCGTGGGCTCGGCTCTTTACATCGTGGGGATGCTGGTGGGGGCTGCATTTGCGCTGTATCCCGTGGTGTTGCCGGCAAGCACGAATCCGGCCTACAGCCTGACTATTTACAACACGGCTGCGGGTCACCACGGGCTGACGGTCGGCTTTACTTGGTGGATTCTGGGGATGATTCTTGCTCTGGGATACTTCACTCTGCTGTTCCGCATGTTTCGGGGGAAAGTGCGGCTGGAAGGGGAAGGTTACTGAGGCTTGGTTGTAAAGTCTGGGTGCTGGTGGGATGTTCCCGAACTTAGGTCCGTCGCCGTGCCTTAAGCGCCGGTTTTTTCCGGATGGCCGTCCAGTATTCCTCCCGCACGTCTTCATCAATCTCGACTGGAATGTTGCTTGTGTATAGGCGGTCTGTGCCGTCTCGGCGCGGGCCAGATATCCAATACTCGTCGCCGGTGTGGATTTCCCGATAATTGGATTTGAATCCTGACCCCTTCAAGCTTCGGAACTGTTTCCCGGCATAGGAGATCGTGCAACCCGTCTTGTTATAAGTAACTCGACCAATGCGGGCTGGGCCGACGAGTCCGTCCGCTTTCGATTCGATGTACATGATGCGAGTCCGCCTGGCCATCGCGCACCTCCTCTGGTAGCCGCCCCAATAATCCTATCAATTCTTACAAACTCCAAGCCTGATCATGGGGCGTCTCGAATGGACATCGTCTCTCCCTTGTATAATCTAGGAGCTTGATCCATCCTGATTGATCCTTGGAGTGTGATCCTTTGAGTGCACATATGCCGTCTCATCCCGGGCAGGGCGCGCCGGGGCCGCAACCGTTGCCGGGAGTCGATGCCATCATTGCCGTCGGTTCGGGCAAGGGCGGCGTTGGAAAGACCACCCTATCGGTGAACCTGGCTGTGGCTTTGGCCAAGATGGGACACAAGGTAGGCCTGCTCGACGCGGATGTTTACGGTCCGAACGTCCCGCTGATGCTGGGAGTGAACGCGCAGCCGAAGATGGCCGGCGAAAACCGCATTGAGCCGCTCGAAGCTTTTGGTCTAAAAGTTATTTCGGTAGGATTTCTTAATCCCGGGGATAAGCCCATCATCTGGCGCGGTCCCATGCTGCACCAGATTGTGAAGCAATTCCTGGGAATGGTGGAGTGGGGCCATCTCGATTACATGGTGGTCGATCTCCCGCCCGGAACTGGTGACATTGCTCTGTCGCTCGTGCAGTCGGTGCCTCTAACCGGAGCGGTGGTGGTTTCGACTCCTTCCGATGTTTCGCTGCAAGATGCGCGCAAGGCAATCGAGATGTTCCGGCAGATGAAAGTCGATCTGGTGGGCGTGGTCGAGAACATGAGCTTCTTTACCTGCCCGCACTGCAACCACGAAATTGATATTTTCTCGCGCGGCGGAGCGGAGAATATGGCGAAGCAGTTTAGTGTTCCATTTCTTGGAAGCATTGAACTCGATCCTGAGGTGCGCAAGTCCGGAGACGGTGGGAAGCCGATTGTGCTGGAGGGAGAGAATTCGCCGCATGCCAAGTCGATCTTTGCATTTGCGCGGAAGGTAGTCGCGCGAGTGACAGAGATCAAGGCGGGCGAGTCGGCCGGCGTGATTCAGATTCAATAGCCGAGCTCGCTTTCAGCCTTTTCTGAAGTGCATCCAGAAATATGCGAAAAAGGCAACGAACGCGAATCCTAACGTCGAAATGACAAGAGTTGGCGTCCAGAATAGAACGACTCGCAGGATTTTGCTGTTAAGCCGACTGGCTGCGAAGAATAGACAAAAAAACAAAAGGGCAAGAATCCAGAACTGAGGCGAAAGCAGACTTTCCAAAAGTCCCCCGGCAACTGCACCCAATCCTGTTGCTTTTTGCTGGCCGATCTCCCTGAGAGCATTCAGAAGCCCCGGCCCAAGGAAAGCGGCAAATGTAGAGGCCACCCCGCACAGCAATCCTCTCAGATAAGTCACTGGCAAACCTCCGTTCTGGCGGTCTCATTTTACGCTGGCCGGAGGAAAAGCTCACTTGCTTGTCTCTGCTCTCGAGAACCGCGACAGTCGCCAAACAGCGCGAGGCTCTTCATCTTTCAAAATCAACTGAGCCATCGTCTCTCCTAGCGCCGGCCCGTGCTTGAAACCGTGCCCCGAGCCCCCGCCTATCAGCCAGACGTTATTCATCCGGGGATGGCGATCCACGATGAAATGGCTGTCGGGCGTTTGCTCGTATTGGCAGACGCGCGTCTCGATGAGCGGCGCATCCTTCATCGCGGGAAAGCGGAAAGTCATGTACTCACGGACTCGCTTTAGGGTCGCCGCGCTGACAACTCGCTCGCCGGAGGTGGGATCGAATTCACGGCCACGCGTATCGTCGGCGACTTTGAACCCTCGGCGGTCGCTGCCCGGGATGCCGTAGAAAAATCGCTTGCCATGATCGCCCCACACGGGCAAGTGGGCATCAGTAAAGTAAGGAGCGCGGCGAGGAGGCTCGCCGAAGAAAAAGATGTCCTGCTTCGTGGGACGAATTAAATCGCCGATGGTTCGGCGAAACAATTTGCCAAGCCAGGGACCGCAGGCGAAGACGTAAGAGTCGGCTCTAAGCTTGGAGCCGTCGGACAGTCTCAGGTGGGGGATAGAAGATTCTAGGCCTCCGTGTAGGGCTTGGGCCAGCCGGTACTCACCGCCCCCAGCGACGAATGCATCGACCACGGCCTGGCAACTGGCGCGGGCGTCGAGGTATCCGGACTCGGGTTCAAAGATTCCCCAGCGTACATCGCAGAAGTTGATCTGCGGCCAGCGTTTTATCATCTCAGGCGTGGAGAGTTCCTGAAACTTGATCTTGGCTTCGCGGAGCGCGTCCATCGACCCACGCTCGTAGGCATCGTCTATGCTGCTGACCATCCACAGAACGCCGGTGCGATGCAGGAACCGCTTCTTCCATCGTCGTTCATATTTTTCCCAGAGCTTCAGGGATCGGGCGGCAAGCGCGGTATAGGGCTGGTCGGGGCCATAGGTGGCGCGCATTATGCGCGTCTCGCCGCCGGACGACGCACGCGAGTTGCCGGGCCCCCATGCGTCAAGCAAAGTGACGCGAGATCCGCACTCAAGGAAATGGAGCGCCGTCCAGCCGCCAAAGGCACCGGCCCCCACCACCGCGATGTGAAGTTTGGATTTCATTCCGAATGCTTTCGGTGCCTGGGTGTTGAGGATACGGTGTTGAGAATACGATGTTGAGAATACGCGGAGATGGGAAGCGGCGGAAGATGCAACCGCGGATTCTGGTCAGGTATACTCCTTCGGCCATGAATCCGCGACCGAGCCGGTTCTTTCAATATTCAATGTTGTTATGTGCCGTCGTATCTTCAATTGTTTGCGCCTCCATTTTTGCGCAGGCAGCCGCCGCGCCGTCGTGCGCTGCAGCCGTGCTCGATGCCCTGCCGCACGCCAAAAAGATTGACGAGGTTGCGCTGTCCCCGGACGGCAGTCGAGTCGCCTATATAGTTGACGGAAGACTCACGGTAATCCCTGCCAGTGGAGGGTCGTCTCGAACCATGGCTGTTGCAGGCAACCTTGCGCTCCGTGGTGTAGCCTGGTCGAGCGACAGTAAGCATCTCGCTTTCATCGCTGACCTTCCGGGCGATGTTCCCGCCGCTCAGGTCTGGACTGCGGCAGCCGACGGCAGCTCGTCGGCAAAGCATGCGGAGCTGAAAGGCTACGTGCAAGACTTACGCTTCTCTCCCGACGGTTCGAAGCTGGCTATGCTCTTCATCGAGGGTATGCCGCGCGTAGCGGGCCCTTTGCAGCCCATGACGCCATTGGCTGGAGTGATCGATGAGGAAATCTTCGAAGAGCGGATTGCAACTGTCGACCTCGCAACGGACCATCTCTCGCAAGTCACGCCGGTGGATATGTACGTCTATGAGTACGATTGGACTCCCGACGGCCAAAGCTGGGCGGCCATTGCCGCGCATGGTAATGGCGATGCGAATTGGTGGGTCGCCCGTCTCTACATGGTGAATGCGCAAAGCGGCGAGATGCGCGAAATCTATAAACCAGAGCTGCAAATGGCAAATCCGCGCGTTTCCCCCGATGGCAAGAACGTGGCGTTCATCGAAGGATTGATGAGCGATGCCGGCCTTAATGGCGGTGAGATCCACGTCGTCCCAACCGCAGGAGGCGGCGTACGGAATCTCACTCCGAACAGCAAAACATCTCCCTCCGCACTTGCCTGGACATCTCCCAACTTGATCACCTTCGCCCAAAATGTAGATGGAAACTCCGGCTTCGCTACTGTCAGCCTCACCGCAGGCGGGGTTCGGTCTCTGTGGACTGGGGAAGAATTGACCGCCGTAACCACCGATGCCTGGGTCGCCGGCGGTTCATTCTCTCGCGACGGATCAGTGACCGCAATTGCCCGTCAATCGGCGAATGCCCCGCCGGAAGTCTGGGCTGGTCCCATCGGCAAATGGAAACAGCTTACCCAGTTGAACGCTGGGATCAAGGCGCCATGGGGCGAGATGCGAAACGTTCACTGGATGAACGGCGACACGCGGGTTCAAGGATGGTTGATGCTGCCCCCGAACATTGCCACCGGCAAGACATACCCGCTTGTGGTTAACGTGCATGGAGGACCATCATGGGCGTGCACTTCGCACTGGGACGAGAGTGTGATGGGTCCGCAATCGGCGATGGGCTACTTCGCTCTCTGCCCAAATCCTCGCGGCAGCTACGGACAAGGTGAGGCGTTCACGCAGGGCAACGTGAAGGACTTCGGCGGCGGCGATTTTCGCGACATCATGGCCGGTGTCGATGCCATTTCTAAGGAATATCCAATCGATACGAGGCGCATCGGCATTCGCGGACACAGCTACGGCGGCTATATGACCATGTGGGCCGAGACTCAGACGCAACGTTTCACTGCTGCCGTCGCGGGCGCCGGCCTCTCCGACTGGTTGAGCTACTACGGCCTCAACGATATCGACGAATGGATGATTCCATTTTTCGGTGCATCGGTGTATGACGATCCCGCGGTCTACGCGAAGAGCGATCCCATGCACTTCGTGAAAGCGGTGAAGACGCCGACCTTGATTCTGGTGGGTGACCGCGACGGTGAAGTGCCGATGGAGCAATCGGTCGAATGGTGGCATGCGCTAACTACCCTGCACGTGCCAACGAGGTTAGTCGTCTATCCGGACGAGGGACACTTGCTAATCAAGCCCGCAGACGCCCGTGACTACACACTTCGCACTCTCGAGTGGTTCGAAGAATGGTTCGCAAAAGCACCTTGATGGTGTGGCAAACATGGTGCAGTAAACATGATGAAGAAAACTCTGTGACGATGAGCGCTGCGGGCCAGATAGTGTTTTCATATTATTGATCCTGTTGACCTGGGTCCGGATAATCACGTCACTTCGGGGTTCGATCATTTCAGATAATCCAACAACTTCGGACGTACCGCGCTGCGCGAGCCGAGAACCCGCGACTCGCGATGACGAAGGATCTAAGGGAACATCTGGCCTCCGAATAAAGCCTGGCTCGTCTGTCCGTAAGGTCCTGCTCAGGATCTTTATCGTCCTGATGATCGCCTACTTTTCTTTCGGAGGCTACGTGTGGTGGGCCATGCATCAGACGCCCGAGACGTTCGGGCGCGTGATGTCCAGAATGCCCGGTCCGGTGGTCTTCTTACTCTTCCCATTTGAAACGCTGTGGACTCACGCCCGCGCAGGAACCCTGCACCTTGGAGACCCGGCGCCGGACTTCTCACTCCTCAAGTTAGACAAAAGCGAACGCATTCGGCTTTCTGCGTTTGCCGAGCAACGGCGGCCGGTTGTGCTGGTATTCGGCAGCTACACCTGACCACCCTTCCGGCGGGAGGTTCCTGCCCTCAACAAACTCTACGAACAATACGGAAGCCAGGTCGCATTTCTGGTTGTCTACATTACCGAGGCGCATCCCAGCGACGTCTGGCAGATGCAGAGCAACATCAAGGACCAAGTGGTCTTTGCCAGCCCCAAAAGTGAAGAGGAACGCGCCTTTGTCGCGGGGGCTTGTGTGCGAAAGCTGGGAATAGAAATCCCAGCGGTTCTCGACGAATTCGGCGACTCAACCGAGCACGCGTACACAGGATGGCCAGATCGAATGTATGTGATCGACGCCACCGGTCGCATCACTTACAAAAGCAAGCCCGGCCCCTTCGGTTTCAAAACAGACGAACTGAAAGACGCTGTCGCTCGCGTCGTCCAATCGCGCTAAACGGATAGTTCATCAACAATTCTCGCAAACTCTTGCCCGTCCGGATTTTCCGCCACTTCCTTGCCACATCGATGGCACCGTGCGGTCCTTGACAGGACGACGGCGCGTTCCTAAAATCCAAGCAGGAAGCGCTCTTTGCGTCCTAAGCTAAGTTTTTGCATCTAAAATACTTAGCTGGAACTACATGCCCTCTGACCCTAATATCGGTAAACGGGAACGCGAAGTTCTGACGGCGATCGTGGAGACCTTTATTTCCACGGGCGAGCCGGTGGGTTCGCGCACGCTGGCGCGCTCGAATCGCGAGGGATTAAGTCCGGCGACGATTCGTAACGTCATGGCCGACCTCTCCGACGCCGGTTTTCTTGAGCAGCGCCATACTTCGTCGGGGCGCGTCCCAACTCCTGAGGCCTATCGCTATTACGTGGAGCGGATCACCGGAGATGCCCGACTGGCGCCGCAGGAAGAGAGCTTGATTTCCGACTCCCTGGCAGGAATCAGCGACGTGCAGGAATTCATGGAGCGCACCTCCCATGTGCTCTCTCTGATTTCGCGAAATGTCGGAGTTACAGTGGCCGCCGGCGGCACCAGAAATGCTCTGGAGCATGTGTACTTCTCGCGGCTCGGCGATCAAAAGGTGCTGGCAGTCTTGGTGACGCGCTCCGGCTTGGTGCGCGATCGCGTGCTAAGGCTCGACCTCGCGCAGGATGAGCTTGATCTCGCGGCACGCTACATCAACGACAATTTTCGCGGATGGACCATGGAGTCGATGCGCGCCGAGCTCGCGCGGCGGATCGAACAGGAGCGCAGCGAATACGACCGCCTGATGAATTCGATCGAGAAGCTTTACAAGCAAGGCGCACTCGCCTCTGATTCCGGCGCACAGGCGGTTTTCGTGGAAGGTGCTGCCAATCTGTTAACCGGCGAGGAAGATCACAAGCGCCTGCAGGAGATGATGAAGACTCTGGAGGAGAAAGAAAAAGTTGCGCAACTCCTCGGCGCATACCTGGACGTGAAGCAGGAAGCGGTGCGGGTAGTGATTGGATTGGATGATGCGCTACCCTCGATGCAGAATTTCGTCCTGATTGGCGCTCCGGCTCGGTCGGGTAGTGATATGGTCGGTTCGCTGGCCGTGATCGGACCGACCCGCATGGATTATCAGCACACGATGACCGCGGTCTCCTACATTGCTCGCCTCTTCGACAAAATCTTGAATGAATCGGAGTAATCATAGTTGGTATGAGTAAAGTGAATGGAAAGTCAGAAGCGCAAAAGGCAGGCCTGGATCTGGAGCACGAACTGCCGTCGGGCGATGGGAGTGAGAGCTCCACGCAGACGGTGGTGAGCGCGGACTCGTCTGCGCCGGAATCAGAATTGCAAAAAATTAAAGCCGAGCGCGACTCGCTGCTCGATCGGTTGGCGCGAGCCCAGGCAGAGTTTGAAAACGCACGCCGCCGAGCGAGCAAGGAACAGCAGGAATATCGCGATTACGCCGTAACCGATGCGGTAAAGACTTTATTGCCGGTAGTAGACAGTCTGGAGCGTGCGTTACAGGTGCAATCGGATAGCACAGAGTTTCGCAGCGGAGTCGAACTCATCTACAAGCAACTGCAGGCTGCGCTCGCGAAGCTATCGGTGCATCCCATCGTGGCGAAAGGGGAACCTTTCGATCCGCGCTTCCACGAGGCCATCGAAATGGTCCAGACTACCGATGCTCCAGATCATCAAGTGATCGAGGAACTGCAGCGCGGCTACAAGTTCAAGGATCGGCTGCTGCGACCCGCAATGGTGAAGGTAGCTAGCAACTCCGGGAGATAAGTTTCCAACCCAGTCGTAATCCACATCGTTTTCTTAAGGAAAGGCGCCTATTCTGGCCACGAACGCAAAACGCGATTATTACGAAGTGCTTGGGGTGAGCCGCACTGTAAGCGAAGTTGAACTGAAGAGCGCTTATCGCAAACTTGCCATGCAATGGCATCCCGATCGAAACCCGAACAACCCCGACGCGGAAGAGCGCTTCAAGGAGGTTACTGAAGCCTACACAATATTGGCCGACTCTGAAAAGCGTTCTCTCTACGATCGCTTCGGCCATGCCGGGGTCGGCGGTGCCAGCGCCGGCGCGGGCTTCGACGCCTCGGCCTTTCAGGACTTGGGCGACATTTTCGGAGAATTCTTCGGCTTCGGAGATACCTTCGCAGGCGGCGGACGGCGACGCAGCCGGATTCAGCGCGGCGCCGATTTGCGCGAGGATTTAACCATCGAGTTCGAGGAGGCTGCGTTTGGCACTGAGACGCGCGTGATGGTGCGCCGTCACGAAGCCTGCGAGGGGTGTCACGGCTCAGGCGCCGCGCCCGGCAAAGGCCCCACGACTTGCCGCTCGTGCGCGGGTCGCGGGCAGGTACGCTATCAGCAAGGCTTCTTTAGCATCGCGCGGACTTGTCCCGCCTGCCAGGGAACCGGCAGCGTAATTACCGATCCTTGTTCCAAGTGCAAGGGCGAGGGCCGGATTCTGCGGCAACACGCAGTGGAGGCGAAGATTCCGGCGGGCGTTGAGGATGGCACGCGCATTCGCTTTACGGGCGCCGGCGAGGCCGGACCTCACGGCGGTCCTGCGGGCGATTTATACATTGTGCTGCACGTGAAGGAGCATCCATTTTTTGTGCGCGAGGGAAATGATCTTCACTGCGTGGTACCCGTCTCCGTGACCCAAGCCGCGATGGGTGCGGAAATCCGCGTCCCCACCCTCGAAGGCGAACATGCCCTCAAGATACCCGACGGAACCCAGCCCGGCACAACGTTCCGTATCCGCAACAAGGGCGTGCCCGTGCTCAATGGACACGGCAAGGGCGATCTCTACGTCGAGGTGCGCGTGCTGATTCCGGCCAAGCTGAGCAAGCGTCAGAAAGAACTGCTTCAGGAATTGGAGACCACCGCGAAAGTAGACAACCAGCCAATGATGCGATCACTGCTCGGCAAAGTAAAAGACATGTTCGGCTAAAAATGTTCGGCTAACCGCAGAATGAAAGATTGGCTTCGGGTTCGTATCAGGATATGCCTTCAGGCATATCATAAGCACCGCATCATCGTGCGCGTCTTCAGGCTCCGCGGTTTCCCAACTCATGACACGCCGCCGTTGGATTGCCGATGAAGTCTCAGGAGATCGCGCCACCCTGCTTGGAGGACATGCAGATCATCTGATGCGTGTCCTCAGGGCTCGCGTCGGCCAGGAGTTCGACATCGCCACCGGCCCTGCCGTGCGACGCGGCAAGATTACGGCCATCGCAAATGACCGCGTCGAGTTTGAATTGGGCGAAGAACTTTGTGATCAAGAAATGCCCGAAATCACTCTTCTCCTCGCCATCTTCAAATTCGATCGCATGGAGTGGGCCATCGAGAAATGCACTGAGCTAGGCGCGGCGCGGATCGTCCCCGTAATTGCACGGCGAACGGACTCCCATCTGGCCGCCGCATCCACAAAGAGGGCCGAGCGTTGGCGGCGAATTGCCCAGCAAGCGGCGGAACAATCGCGGCGCCCCGGGTCTCCAGAAATGGCCGTGCCGATCAAGCTTTCCGAGGCGCTGAATGTTCCGGCTGCATTGCGGATCGTGCTATCGGAATCGGAAGAGCAAACTCTACTCCGCGATGTCGTGAAGCTCGATACGCCAGGCCTTGAAAATGAGGGCAACGGTATTACTCTTGCACTTGGCCCTGAAGGCGGATGGAGCGAAGACGAACTCCAGTCGTTTCATCAAGCCGGATGGATTTCTGCCTCGCTGGGCAATACCATTCTCCGCGCCGAGACCGCGGCGATCGCCGCAACGGCGATTGTAGCCTCCGTGTTGCACTCACTCTAACAATCGGCGTCTGAGTACGATTCGTATCAGCACGCATTCACGCGTGCCGTTGAGCGCCGGAGTAACGCTTGCCTTCAGACGCTGGATTTATCATTGTATTTCCACAGCGCCCGTTCTCGCCGCCGCACGCTGTCCGCCGTGGTGATATCCTGAGCCGCAATGGCTGTTTCCAAACCACAAACTCACCCTCCTGCATTCGTTCCGGACGATCGCCAGCGCGAAGCGATTGACCACGTTCACGGACCGATGCTGGTTGTTGCCGGCGCCGGCACAGGCAAAACATCAGTCCTCATCCACCGCATCGCCCGCCTGGTTCAGCAGGATCACGCCAAGCCGGATGAAATCCTGGCACTCACCTATACCGTGGCTGCCGCCGGAGAGATGCGCAATCGTGTAAGCGCGCTTCTGGGCAAGAAAATTCATTCCGCCACCTTTCACGATTATTGCCTCGACCTGCTGAAACGCTCTCGCAAAGACTTTGGCGTACTCGACGAAAAAGATCTCTGGATTTATCTGCGCAAAAGAATTCATGAGCTTCGACTGGAACATTACATTCGAGCCGCAAACGTGGGGCAGTTTCTCGATGACTTGCTGCGTTTTCTCAGCCGTTGTCACGACGAACTGGTCACGCCGGAAAAATATGCGGACTACGTCGAGCGCCTGGAACGCGGCGAATTACCCGTTCCCCGCGTTCTTAAGTCGAAGGATCAACTGTCCGACGCTGAAGTGATCGGTCGCTGCCACGAAATTTCCCGCGTTTTCGCCACCACCGAGCGCTGGCTATTGGAAGAAAATCTGGGCACTTTCAGCCACATGATCACACGGGCGCACGGCTTGCTTGTAGGCGACGAAAAGGTGCTGGCCAGCGAGCGCTCGCGAGCGCGCTTCATTCTGGTCGACGAATTTCAGGACGCCAACTTCGCCCAGATCAAAATTCTGGCCGCGCTGGCAGGTGGAGAAGCCAATGTCTTCGGTGTTGGAGACCCGGATCAGGCCATCTACCGTTTTCGTGGAGCCTCGAGCGCGGCATTTCAACTTTTCCGCCGGCATTTTCCGCAGACGAAGTTGGTCGCGCTGGACAAGAACCGTCGCTCGATCACTCCAATTCTGCAATGTGCCTTCGCCGTCGTTGACAAGAACCCTCCAGTATTCGGGCCGAATGAGCGGGGGCCTCTTTCTTACCGCCGTGCTCCTCTGCAGTCGGCGCGGGAAGAGGATGCGAAGAGGCAGGGGATAACTTGTCCGACGTTCCTCGTGGAAGCGATTTCGTTTGCCGGAAAGAATGCCGAGGCTCCGGACGTGGTTCGCATCATCGAGGAGATCAAACGCAGCCGGCGATGCAAGTGGAAGGATTTTGGCATCCTCTACCGCTCACATATTCATCGCGATGAAGTTGCGCAAGAATTAGCCGAGCGGCAAATCCCGTTCTCGATCGAGAATATGGATGTGAGCGATACTCCGCAGGTACGGGATCTGTTTGCCTGCGTGGCAGTGGTGGTCGATCTCGGATCCGACGCCAGTCTCTTTCGTGTAGCGGCGCTTCCGCAGTTCGATGTCGATCCTGAACAGTTGCGTGACGCGCTGCGTGCGATTGCCAACCATTCGAAGGAGGGCGTGGTAGTCCCGCTGGCTTCGGTGCTGGATACCGTTGCAGGCGGTCGCGACGTGCTGGAATCCGTGCGCCGCACGCGGGATGACGTCACCCGGAAGAATGCAAAAACCCGCGCAGCTCTGGAGTCGATTGGAAAACAATTCCGGCTCGATCTCGAGTCCGCGGTTCTGCAGACAGCGTTGAAATTTGCGGAGGAATGGGAAAAAAAGAAAACCACAAAAACCAGAGAACTTGGCGAATGGATCGAGTACCTGGAATATTTTCGCGAGGCCTGCGGAGTAATTCCGATGGCGTCGAATGCCAATCAAGACGCCGTTAAACTCATGACCGCCCACGGAGCCAAAGGCCTCGAATTCTCCCATGTCTTCATCCTGCGGGCGACCAGTCCGTCGTTTCCCTCCGGTTATCGCGAGAGCCTTGTGGAATTTCCTAGGGAGTTGCGCGATCCCGATTCCGCTGCGGCGGGGGATGACAAAACCCTTCACGATCAGGAAGAGCGCCGTCTGTTCTACGTGGCAATGACGCGGGCAAGGGATTCACTTCACATTTATGGGAAGCAGGGAATCGGTCGCGACAAAACGCCGGCCGGCCTGATGCGCGAACTCATCGCCAACCACACACTGCAACCGTGGCTGCGATCGCGGCAGGCGCTTGCTTCACAGCCGGAATTGATTGAGATCGCAGCAGCCGCCGATTCGTCTTACCCCGAAAGCTCGCGCCTACCCGCATGGCTTGCGCTTCCGCCAGTCGAGGGGCTGGGCGCGCGTCTGAGTGCCACGGCGGTTGAGACCTACGAGACGTGTCCGCTGCAGTTCAAGTTTGAACGTGAATGGAAACTCTCGCGACGCATCCACGCCGCCATGCAGTATGGCGCCGCCATGCACCGTGTGCTTCGCACCTACTATGACTCGGTGCGTCTTAACCGGACCAAGAGCGACGGGGAATTGCTGCAACTCTTCCGGGATGATTTAGCTGCGTCCGGAATTCAGGACGACTATCAGCGTGAGCTGTACCTGGAGCAGGGACTCGAGCAATTGAAGGATTTCTTCGCGCAAACGCGATCAGTTTCCATGCCGGAGGTTTTGCACACCGAAGAATGGTTCGAAGTGCAGATCGCGGGGACGAAGGTTGCCGGACGAATCGATCGTATCGATCGCTCAGCCGATGGCAGCGTGGCCATCGTGGACTACAAGACCGGCAAAGCTCGCTCCCAGGAAGACGCGGACGAGAGTTTGCAACTTTCGATTTACGCAATGGCCGCGCGTGAGAAGTGGGGATATCGCGTAAGGGAACTGGCGTTTCACAATCTCGAGGGGAATGTTCCGGTCGTATCGAAACGCACAGAGTTTCAATTGGAAGAGGCACGGGAGCGGGTACGCGATGTGGCTCGTCACATCGCCGACAGAAATTTTGAGCCCAAGATCGGCTTCCACTGCACATTCTGCGCCTTTCGAGGATTATGCCCCGCGCGCGAAAAGCAAGCGCCGAGCCTTACCTCGGGCATTGCCAAGGCAGATCTTGCAAGAAGTGCCAAGCCGCTCGACTGATCTTTGCCAGTTCAATCACGAACTGCGCGACAAACTTCCGCACAAAAACTTAGGGGACGCTTTCGGCGTCCCCCTTTTTTCACTTTGTACTGACCTCTTAGTGCTTCTTTTTCTTCTTTGCCTTTTTCTTGGTTGCCATTGTTTCTATTCTCCCTTCCATTGTTCATGGAAAAATCTGCAACGGATGTTTTGTTGCAACTAATTGATTGTATAGAGTTAATGAAAAATGAAGTCAAGAAAAAAATGAACGCACGGTAGCGTGCGGTGTTGTACCAAAGTCACACATCAGCGATCGTTAACCAAGAAATTTCGAAGCGTGCACTATCAAAAAAGCTTCGAGCGTTCAATCGCGAGCGACGAGGAACTTACCTCGACGGGTCGCGGGCGTCCAACTTGTCTGATAATGCGACCGGACCGCTGCACATCCCACCGGCAGAAGTTCATCGCTTTCCGTTATCGCGCATCTATAATGGATGGTTGCGAAATCTTCGCGGGAGCATGATCAATGGCGGCTTTCGATGATGTTGTCATCATTTCCGGTTGTCGTACAGCGGTAGGAAAATTCCAGGGCAGTCTCAGCGATTTGAGCGCTCCGCAACTGGGCGCAGTGGTGGTTCGCGAGGCCGTGAAGCGCGCAGGTTTGAACTCCGATCAGATCGACGAATGCATTATGGGCAACGTGCTCCCTGCGGGACTCGGGCAAAATCCCGCGCGGCAAGCGGCAATCTTCGCGGGATTGTCGCCGGCAACAGGTGCCATGACAATCAACAAAGTTTGTGGCTCCGGATTGAAGGCGGTTGCTCTCGCGGCGCAAGCGGTGCAGACCGGAAACAGTTCTATCGTCGTCGCAGGCGGAATGGAATCGATGACCAACGCTCCGTATTTGCTCCCGCAAGCGCGCAAAGGATATCGCCTGGGCAACGGGCAGGTGATCGACTCGATGGTGCACGACGGCCTCTGGGACGTTTACAACGACTACCACATGGGCGTCACCGGGGAGAATGTCGCAGAAAAATACGGTATCACCCGCGAGGAGCAGGATGAGTTCGCCGTGAACTCGCACCGCAAAGCCTTGGCCGCGATGAAAGAGTGCAGATTCAAATCTCAGATCGTGCCCGTGGAGATTCCTGCGAAGAAGAAAGGCGCAGTCCCGGTGCTCTTCGAGAAAGATGAATCCCCGCGCGAGGATACGACCGTGGAAACGCTGCGCGCTTTGAAACCGGCCTTCAAGAAAGACGGCACCGTAACCGCCGGCAATGCTCCCGGAGTGAATGACGGCGCGGCGGCAGTGGTGGTCACCAGCGCAAAGCGCGCGAGCGAACTGCACGCGCAGCCGATGGCTCGAATTCTGGCGCAGGCCACCAGCGGCGTCGAGCCGAAGTGGGTGATGATGGCGCCCGTCGATGCTGTGAAGAAGATCTGGGAGAAGACCGGCTGGAAAAAAGACGATGTCGATCTTTACGAACTCAACGAAGCCTTCTCGGTGCAGGCTCTAGGCGTGATCCGCGAACTTGGGCTCGATGCAAATAAAGTTAACGTGAATGGGGGAGCGGTTGCCATCGGACATCCCATTGGGGCTAGCGGCGCTCGAGTGCTGGTGACTTTGATTTACGAGATGACCCGCAGAAGCGTCAAGCGTGGAATCGCTGCCCTTTGCCTCGGCGGCGGCAATGCAGTAGCGATGGCAGTGGAAAGAGATTAGTGAAGAGGACAGCGGCCCGTGATCAGTTGCGAACAGAACCGTTCCAGGGTTTACTGGACACTGACCGCTGGACACTGACCACTAGCCACTGACTTGCGTCGCCGCCTTGCGCAGCGTGACTGTGAACACCGCTCCTCCTCCTGGCGCGTTGGCGGCTTCGATGGTGCCGTTGTGTTCCTTCATCACCGATTTGCAAATGCTCAGGCCAAGTCCGGTTCCGCGTCCGGGGCGCTTTGTCGTGTAAAACGGATCGAAGATGTTCGTAAGAATATCCGCAGGAATCCCGGGGCCATCGTCCTGAAAACTGGCAGAAACCGACTGCCCGCCATCACTCAGGCGGATGCGTAATGTTCCGCGATCGCGGATTTCGCGAACGGCGTGCTCAGCATTCAAGATCAAATTCAGAAAGACCTGCATCAACTGGTGCGGGTCTCCCTCCACATAGGGCAGCGCCGGGTCGCGGAGAAAGTCCACCGTGATGCTGTTCTTCCGCAACGAGTAGGAGTGCAGATTCAGCGTGCGTTCTACAATCTCCGCGAGATTGACGCGAGTCTTCCCCGGCGTCGGCGGAGTCGAGAAGTAGGTGAGGTTGTGAACGATCTCGGCGGCCCGGCGCGCCTGCTGCTGCAGGATGCCAATCTGCTTACGAGCTGCTTCCGTGGTCTGACTGTCCTGCAGAAGTTCGCTGACTCCCAGAATGCTTGTAAGGGGGTTGTTCAGTTCGTGGGCAACCCCGCCAATCATCGCGCCCATCGCCGCCAGCCGCTCGCTCTGTACGATTTGCTGCTCGAGCTTCCTCTCGGTGGTGATATCGCGTACCGAAATGATGACGCCGCCAAGCTTGGAATCGGCATCAAAAAAAGGGCTGGCGGAAGCGCGCATCGTACACCAGCTTCCATCGCGGTGGCGTGCGCTGTACTCTGCGGATCCAAAGCTTATCTTCCCGGAAGCGACATCGCGATACAAGGCCGCCAGTTCAGCCGAGTGATCCTCGGATTCGGAGATCCGCTTGCCCAACAGATCCTCCGATCGATAGCCGAGTAGATCGCGCACTCGCGAGCTCACGAAGGTGTAGCGCTCTTGTAGATCGACCACGAGAATGAGGTCAGGGAAACTTTCGAGCAACCGCCGGCGAAATTCCTCCTGCTCTACAAGTTGCCGCTCAAGCTTGCGTCTCTCTGTGATGTCGACCAGTGTTCCCTGGTAGCGGATCAGCTTTCCGGAGGCATCCCACACAGCTCGTGAGGATTCCATCAAGGCTGCCGCACTACCGTCCTTCTTCCTCAGCATGATCTCACGGGCGCGCACACCGCCGCGATCGTCAGACGCGCGTCCGAGCACCGGGGGCTCCGCCACATCCACGTTCAGCTTGCCGGGATCGACCGCGAGCAGCTCTTCTTTTGTCGAATAGCCCAGAATGCCCACGAGGGCGGGATTGACATCGAGCAGCCTTCCCTCCGGCGTACTGAAGTACGCCCCCTCCTGCAAGGTCTCGAATAATTCGGTGAAGCGGAGTTCCTTCTCGTGCTGGCCCGTCACATCGCGTCCCAGCACACTGACGCCCACCACCTCGCCGCCTTTCACGATCGCGTTGAGAACGCAGTCGAAGTAAAACGGCCGGGTGTTGTCCTTCAACCGCAAGCGAACCGTGCCCGTCCAGTGGCGTTTCTCAAGAAAACGCGCGAGCCCGCCTTCCAGAGTGCCGCGGGTTGGTTCCTCGACGAATTCGAAAAATTTCCGCCCTACGATCGCAGCGTAGGGAAGTCCCACAAGTTCGGCGACACTCTTGTTCACCGTGCGCAAGGTCCCGTCCAACGATACTGCGCAGGCTGCATCTTCGAACGAGTCGATAAGCTCCTTGAAGCTGCGCTGCGAGCGCGCAATCATTTCGTTGAGTTGGTCGAGTTGCTCTTCCGATGGAGCGGCGCCCACATGCTCCTGCAAATTCTGCAACAGGAGTTTCAGCTCACCCACTTCCCGACGGCGGCCGTAGGCGTAAACCGCCAGAAGTATGGATAGGACCAGCACACCCACCGCCAAGGGGCCGAGGTGGTAGGGCAGGGTTTCCAGCCGCTCCCAAGCGAGCGCCGCAAAGCCCGCAGCCAGCAGAACCATGAACAACAGAATCCATCGCCAAAGCTGAGATTCTTCGCGCTCCAGATTCTGAGGCCGACGGGAAGGTCGCGGTGTGCCCGGGGAACTCTGCATCATGAGGAAACTACCTGGTCGTAGAACCACAAAACTGCAACTGCTTCGAACCATCGTACTTATACTTACTGCGACGAACAACCTTCGCTGTTGGAGAATCTGGTACACCGCTTCAATTGGGCAGGGTAGCCCACAACGCATCGACCGGGTACTCCGCATTGAGAGCAAATTGCTACACCCCTACCCCGGCTGGGCATGAGGAGGGCGGGGCGCGTGTGAGCTGGACGACGCGTGCACGAGGGCGCTGGACTACTAACAAGAGCTACTAAGAACCGCTTCACAGCTTTAGAAAACGTCCTGAAAAAAGACTCGTCAGAAGAAATCGTGGGTTGATTCCGGCTCAGGCAGCTTGCCAAGTGAGTGACAGAGGGCCAGTTCGAGTACCCGGTAGGTGCGAAAACCGTAGGATTTTCTCGTAGTGACCTTCGCCTTATCGAAACGTCTACCATAAACCGGACCCAGACGCGGGCTCGCCGTCGCGTTCGACAAGCGGTGGTCGTTATTCGGGGAGATCGTCCAGGATTTTAACGAGAGGTTCCGAGAGGAAGCGCATTGACCACGCTGGGAGCCGCGGAATCGGTAAACGCTGCGCGACTTTCGGCTACTTTGCGAACTCCGTCGGCTGTGCCCGCGCGGCGGCCATGCCTGCGCCCAGACAGCTGCCATTGCAGTTGAGCCGCTCTACGCGCCACTTAATGCCCATCGTGACGCCGCGCCTAGTCTTGCGTCCGCCAATTCTTGACGATTTGGATGCTATCCAGGCCGCCAAGGAAGATGC